>CP085710.1:2542731-3814096 GCA_023823795.1 Bacillus sp. F19 | reverse complement strand
GAGCCAAACAGGCAGGACGGAACCGTGTGGCGGAGTATGTGAAATAAAAAACCAGCATCCATAAATGGCTGCTGGTTTTTTGGTTTTATTCGATTTTTTGGTCGATTTCGGTAATCTGAAGTTTATCTACGGTTGGAAGACCGACTGGGGGATACACGTTCGCTCAATAACTGCTAGTTTTCACGCAATAAGTGCTCCGTTTTACTCCATCTGACCCAGTTTTCTCTCCAACTATCTTACTTTTCACGCGATAATGTACTAAATATTATCAAAATGACTTGGAACCTCTAAGATGACCTTTGTTCCTTTTCCGGGGGAGGAATATATATGCAGTGTTCCATTAACTGAACGCGCTCGTTCTTCCATACTGAACATACCAACACCAGAAGCATGTTTTTTTTCTTCAAACCCTTTTCCTTTATCTTCAATCATGACTCTTACGAAATCTTCAATTTCCCTTATCGTAATGACCGCTTCATCTACTTCGGCATATTTACGTATGTTCGTAAGTGCTTCCTGAATCACACGGTAAATCGTAGTTTCCGTCTTCATGTTTAGCCGTCTATGTAATACACATTCAAGCTTCACTGCTATTTTATAATGCTCTGTATATCGATTTAAGAAGGAACGAATCGCTGGAAGAAGGCCAAGATCGTCCAGAACAGAAGGACGAAGCTCCCAAGATATTTCCCTTACCTCTTCAATTAATTCTGCCGTTTCTTTTTGCATTTGCTCTATAAGGGGGTGTGTTATTTCTGAACTTAGCCGGTTGATCGTAATTAGATGACTGTACAGATTTTGGCCGATCCCATCGTGAAGGTTGCGTGAAAGACTTTTTCTCTCTTCTTCCTGCACATTAAGGATCTTCGTGGTCATATTTTTCAGTTCCTGTTCTACTCGTTTTCGTTCTGTAATCTCTGAACGAATCGCAACATATTGATAAGGTTTTCCTTTCTCATTCAAAAAAGGAACGATGGTGGTGTCCACCCAATAGATGCTTCCATCCTTAGCACGGTTTTGAATCTCACCCTTCCAGACCTTTCCGCTGCCGATCGTATTCCAGAGATTTTTAAAGAATTCCTTTGGATGATAACCTGAATTAATAATGGAATGATCCTGTCCGATCAACTCTTCTTTTGCGTATTTAGATATGATACAAAATTGGTCGTTCACATACCGGATTTTACCCCGGTTATCCGTGATCGCAACAATAGAGGATTCATCAAGTGCAAATTTATAGTCTACCAATTCCTGCATGGAACGCTCTAATTCCTCAAGTACGCGTTTGTATTCTGTAACTTCTTTCCGTATAGCAAGGTATTGATAAGGTTGTCCTTCTTTATCAAGAAATGGAACAATCGTCGTGTCCACCCAATAAAAGGTCCCATCTTTTGCCCGGTTTTTTATTTCACCGCTCCATACTTTTCCTTGGGTAATCGTCTGCCAGAGGTTCACCATAAACTCCTTGGAATGATAGCCGGAATTAATGATCCTGTGATCTATTCCGATCAGTTCTTCTTTGGTATATTTTGATATCTCCATAAATTTATCGTTAACATATTTTATTTTCCCTTTTGCGTCTGTGATTGCAACAATCGTTGACAGGTCAAGAGCAAATTTCATATCTTCAAGCTCTTTTAAAGGCTGATAAAGTTCTTTGCCGATTCTTTCGTGATCTTTTAAATCCTGTGTAACAAACAAGTAGTATTTATGGTCGTTCAAATTAAAAGAAGTTACTCGAATAGGAACCGGAAACGTCCAGCCTTGTTCATGTTTGCCATATAGCTGGATAATAGCCCATTCTCTCAGTTCAGACAAACGGACCTCTGGCAAAAACCGCTGGATGTGCTCTCCGTCATAGCACCCTCTAGCGGTTCCAAATAAATCCTCTGCTATGCTGTTCATGGATTCAATACGTCCATCCCTACGAACAAGAATGGTTCCATCATCACTCTCTTTCCGTTTCTTTGAATGCATGATTGTTTTCATTCCATTCACCTTCCAAATCTGGCAAGAGACTATTATTAAACAGTCTCTCAAGTTTATTCACAGCATTTTGAACGATTTTGTGTTCTTCCTCTGAAAACAGTTGTGACGTTCGTCTTCCGATCAGGAAGGCACCTTTAGGCATACCTTTGCTTAAAATGGGAACAGCTCGTGCAGAAACCAGCTGTTCTGCCAGCATAATAGGGTAATCCACTGCCTTACCTTCCAGATCATGCGGAAAAGAAGGAATCTCCACTGGCCTCCCTGTTGCAATAACACGGCCAGCAACTCCTTTTCCATATCGTACCTCCATCCTGCGAAATTTTTCATTACGGTTTCCAGCAGCATAATGCCAGCAGAGTTTTTTGCTTTTCTTAGCTTGAAACGCAATGCCGACAAAATCTACATTACATTCTTTTTTAACATTTTCACAGATTGATTGGACGGGAGAATTTATTTCATTATGTACATACCCTTGTTTAGAATCCATAACCCATCAGTCCTTTTTTCAAAGCATAGGTTACGAGTTCTGGTCTTGTTTTCATCTGGAGTTTTTCCATTACCTTACTTTTATGTGTCTCTACAGTTTTCACACTGATAACCAGCTTTTCGGCAATTTCTTTATTTGAATAGCCTTTTGCGATCAATGTCAGGACTTCCTTTTCACGGTCGGAAAGCAGACTGTAGGAATCCGCTCCGTCCTGTTTCATATGGCTAAGGTATTCCTCCATCAAACGTTTTGTTGCACTCGGATAAAGATAGGCATAGCCTTTTGCAACAGATTCAATCGCCTGCAGCAGTTCTTCGTGCGGAGCACTTTTTAAAATACAGCCTGAAGCCCCAGCCTGTATGGCACGGAAAAGATATTCTTCATCGTCATGCATCGTTAAAATAAGTATAGAAGTATTGGGCAGGATTTTTTTAAGCTCAGATGTTGCAGATAATCCATCCTTTCCATGCGGCATGCTCAAGTCCATTAATACGACATCAGGCCTCTGCTCTTCTGCTTTTTTGATGCCTTCATTTCCTTCAGACGCTTCTCCGACCACTTCCATATTTGGATGGGCATTTAACAGCATGTTAAGGCCCATCCTGACAACAGCATGATCATCTACCAGCAGAATCCTTATCAACACAATCCCTCCTTTTATGATGATTTATAAAATATGCCGGAACGGTCACAGTTACCTGCGTTCCTTTGTTTATTTCGGAGGAGATGCGGCAGTCCCCTCCGACCAGTCTTATACGTTCTTTCATTGCCAATAATCCCGGTGCTTTATTTTCGGCGATGACCTTTTCCTTTAAAAAGCCGCGGCCATTATCCCGAATGACCACTTGCAATTTTTCTTTTTCAGAAGAGATCAGAATATCCATTTCTTCCACATCTGCATATTTCGCTGCATTCGTGAACGCTTCCTGACAAACGCGGTAAACGGCCAGGTTTACAGCTTCTTCAAGCATATACCTATTTCCTGTTTCTTTTACATTTATCACAATGCCGAACGTAGATGTATAATAGACCGCAAATTGCTTAATAGCCGGCACTAGACCAAGGGTAGAGAGGGTAATCGGGTATAGCTCAGTTGATAGCCTTCTAATATCTCCTATACCCGTTTCCATCGATCGAATCATTTCATTCATAAAATTTTTCAGGGCATCATTTTGCAGACCTTGTTCAATAAATTGGAGGCCTGTGTACACACTATATAAATTCTGTGCCACACCTTCGTGGAATTCAAGACCTATTCGTTTACATTCCTGTTCTTGTAAATGAAGAAGATAAGAGATTACGTTATCTTTTTCTAATAGCGGGTCCATCTTCATCCTCCTGGTTATACTGTTTTTGCACGCTGATCCGTTATATCGCTAAACATGCCTGCATACAACTGAACCTCGCCAGAATCATCTTTTATGGCTGTGATTGTCAGCCATTCTAAATAATTGTTGCCGTCTTTACGGCGGTTCCAAATTTCTCCCTGCCAAAAGCCATTTTTCTCAATCGACTTCCACATCAGGTCATAAAAGTCTTTTGATTGAAGACCAGATTTTAATAGATTAGGATTCTTTCCGATCACTTCCTCTTGTTCATAACCAGTAAGCAAAGTAAACGCTTTGTTGACTGAGATGATCTTTTGGTTTGTATCGGTAACCATAATCCCCTCGCCTGTATTTTTGATAATCTGATTAGACAAGCTCAGCTTATCATGATAATACATCCATATCACAAGCACGAGACTTGCAAGTGCAACCTGTGAAAGAGCCATAAAGCCGATCGCATACTGCCCTGTAATATTATAGATGATCGCTAATAATAGCGGCGGAAAGAAGCCTCCAAGACCGCCCATCGCTGATACGATACCATTTACAATACCTGCCTGTTTCTGAAAGTACATCGGCACAAGTTTGAAAATTACACCATTTCCCATGCCCGCACAAAATGCGATAGTTAAACAGCCGACTGTATATAACTGAATGGATGGAGCAAAAGAAAGCAAGATTGCAGAAACGGTAAATCCAAAAAATACGCCCATCAATAAAACGAGTGAGTTAAACCGGTCCGCCAACCATCCCCCTACTGGCCTCATAACAGTTGCTACTACGATAAAGCCCGCTGTCCGGAGACCTGCATCCACCTTTTCTAGCCCGAAGTTCGCTACGAGAAAGTTAGGAAGATAGATTGTAAAAGCTACAAATGAACCAAATGTAATGAAATAAAATAAGCAGAAAAGCCACATTCTCTCATTCTTATAAACACCTTTAATCTGTTCCATTAATGGAGTTGCCACTTTTCTTTCTGTTTTATCACCAAAAACAAAGTTTAATAGTATAAAGACGCCTAATAGGACAAGATAAAGCTTCATCGTTACAGACCAGCCCAGCTGCATGGCAACAACCGGAGCGGAAAATGCCGTGATGGCCGTACCAAGGTTTCCTGCACCGTATACTCCGTTAACGAATCCATGCTTTTCTTTTCCATAATATTTTGGAAGGGATGTTACACCTACTGAAAACACCGCTCCACCTATGCCAAGGAATAATCCTCCGATCAATAAATCAGTAATAGAGTTCGCTTCACTAAGGTAATAAACGGGAAAAAGCAAAAGGATAAAACTGAACATAAAAATCTTTCTTGCTCCAAAAAGGTTAGCCATGTAACCCAGAGGAATCCTTAGAAGAGACCCCAAAACAACCGGTATAGCGGTTACCATAGCAAGCTGGCTAGCAGGAATCGAGATGTCTTCTTTAATAAATGGCAGCAAAGATGATATCAATACCCATACCATAAATCCTGCCACTAGATTTAAGGTTTGGAGCGGCAGCTGAATGTTTTTATTCATGATTAGCTCTCCTTTTTAATTACGTAATAAAGTATGCAGTCTTTGTCGTAGGCAGTCCAGACTTTTTCTGTCCATTTCACATCAGAAGTTAAAGGAACGGCAAGAAAATTAACCGCATCAAAATAAATTCGAAGGTGTGTTTGATCAGGGCATTTTTGAAGTCTTTTAATTGTTTTAGTCAGTGATGGAGGTGTTTCCTCACCCTGTTCACCATGCACCACCACAGAAACTACCCCCGATTTAAACCGTTCGAGTGCTGTTATGTTAACGGCTTCCACAGCTTCCACAACCCTTCTTATCAGAGAAAACTTGAATTTGATATCCTTGGAGGTACTCCCAAAATTGAGAGGTCCCTCGCTTCTCTAAAAAGTTTAAAACTTCCTCTTCTGATTCCCACATACTCATTCCGCGCAGTTCAGCGACAATGATAACTGCACCAGCATCTTGTCTTTCGTCCAGATACCAATAAAGATGATGTTCCATAAACAAGGACTGAAGCAGTTCATCAACCTCTTTTTTAAAGCCTTCACATATACTGCGGATAAAACAAAAATCGATCAGCGTTTCATTATTCATTTTCATTTTGAACCGCCTTTCCGTTTTTCATTTTTATAGATAAAGAGAGCTACAGGAAATAACAGAAGGTTGATACACGTATAAAGAATGGTTCTCTCATAGTTTTCATAATAAAATTGGTGAACCAAAAATTGAGTAAACACGATATTCATCATTAAGATGCAACATAATAAAATGACACCGATCCAGCTACGCTTCATAACGTTTCACCCTTACCGCATAGATTGAGCCATTTTCGATCTTCAATGTAATTTCAGGAAGCGGTCGGCGCGGCGGCCCTGCAGTAGGTGCACCAGTGTGAGCATCAAACTTCCCATGATGACAAGGACAGATCATTTCTCCTTCTTCCTTTTTCCAAAAAACTGGACAGCGAAGATGGGTGCATGCGTTTTGAAAAGCTACATATTTTTTCTCACTCAAACGAATAAGAATTGCGCTGTCATGCTCAGAAGGAAAGCTAAAGTCTACTGAATCTCCAACAGCGATATCTTTTACATCTGCAATCTTTGTTTTCGGATATTCTTTGTCTCCTAGTTTCATCAGTTCCTTTGCAGCTACCGCTCCCCAAGGCAAGGAAGAAACGGCAAACAGCCCTGCAGCACCAACAAGAGTTTTCATGAACCCTCTGCGGTCAAGTGTTCTCTCACCATTACGGTCGATATTATGGGTATAATTCTCTTCCTTAAAAGGAATTTTATTATTTTGGTCTGTCATGATCTCACACCCCTAAAAAAGCTTTTTGACACCCTGCAGAATACCAGGGAGATTTATTTTTACATTCGTTTCATTTTCAAGATAAGGCATACTCGTTACCCATTTTCCGTTATCCAGGTTAAACTGCTGTTTCTTTTGTTCGATCTCCTCATCAGTCAGCCACTGTAAAGTATTAGAAGGACAAACACTCGCACACATTGGCGGAATACCATCCTTTGTACGATCGATACAGAGGTCGCATTTATACATAAGATTTTGTTCCGTATCAAACTTTGGAATGCCGTACGGACAAGCAATCGTACAGTTTTGACATCCAATACACTTCTCTACTAGCGCTGACAGTACTGCACCCGTTTCGTGAATTTGAATTGCCTGGGCAGGACAGCTTCTCGCACAAGCAGGATTCACACAGTGCAAACACATCAGCGGCATGGTTTGACGGTTAACGAGCGGGTTCACGTCATAAACGTAG
This sequence comes from Bacillus sp. F19, assembly GCA_023823795.1. Classification (NCBI taxonomy): domain Bacteria; kingdom Bacillati; phylum Bacillota; class Bacilli; order Caryophanales; family Bacillaceae; genus Bacillus; species Bacillus sp. F19. Next base: position 3,807,010 of record CP085710.1, on the reverse strand, counting down.
TTGCGGTTTCTTTCCTCATGCCCACCGCACTGCGTACAAGCAGCAAGACAGGAGCGGCAGCCGATACAGTTTTCAAGCTCCAGATACAATCGCTTTTTCATTTATTGCACCTTCTTCATTTCTATTTTCTCAATCTGAGCCGCGCAGGCTTTAAACTCTGGCATTTTAGAAATAGGATCAAGTGCTGCGATCGTTAGCAGATTGATAGATTCCTCATGCCCAAAGTGGTAAGGAACAAAAACAGTATCTTCCCGAATGGCTTCCGTAATCTTCACCTTATAATGTCCAGAGCCTCGTCTTGTATAAAGCCTTACCGTTTCTTCATGTTCAATGTGGTATTCTTTCGCTGTTTCTGGATGGACCTCCACAAAAGGTTCAGGGCACATATCATGCAGAAAAGGAATCCGTCTTGTCTGGTTACCTGAAAGATAGTGGTATACAACACGCCCTGTTGTCAGTCTTAACGGATAATCATTACACGGTTCTTCTGCAGGCGGCCGGTATGGAAGAGCACAAATCTTGGCTTTTCCGTCGGGATAATAGAATTTTTTATCCAGGAACATGTGGGGAGTCCCTTTATCATTTTCATCTCTGCATGGCCAGAAGACGCCATCTTGTTCATCGATCTTATCCCATGTTGCTCCGTAATAATCTGCGTATCCGCCTTTTGATGCAAGACGAAATTCATCAGCTACGTCTCTTGCCGTTTTCAGATGTGAGAAGTATTTTCCTTTTCCAAGACGTTCAGCAAGTTCCACTTGAATCTGCCAATCTGGTTTTGATTCTCCGATCGGTTCTTGCGCTTTATTGATTTTAATGATGCGGCCCTCAAGGTTTGTAACCGTACCTTCATCTTCAGACCATGTCACAGCTGGCAAAACTACATCCGCAAACTCCGCTGATTCAGAAAGATAAAAGTCTGAGCACACCATAAAATCAAGATTCTTCATCGCTTTTCTTACAAAATTTAAGTTTGGCGCTGATACAGCAGGGTTTGAACAAAGAAGATATAAACCTCGAATCTCTTTTTGATCCATGAGCTCAAACATTTCATAAGCAGAAACACCTGGTTTTGGCATTTCTTCTGGTGTGATACCCCAAACTTGGCAAACTTCCTTTACATGCTCTGGGTTCGTAATTTTTCGATATCCTGGCAGAAGATCAGATTTTTGGCCATGCTCTCTGCCTCCCTGACCATTTCCTTGCCCTGTAAAGGTAGCGACACCTGATTTAGGTCTTCCGATTTTACCTGTCACAAGTGCCATGTTGACATAAGCTGAAACGTTATCGACTCCCTTATGCTGCTGTTCGATTCCTCGAGCAAACAAGACAATCGCATTCGGTGATTTTCCGTAAATTTCCGCTGCCCGGATTATTTTTTCGGGTGCCACTCCCGTTATGAAACTCGTATATTCCGGTGTGAATGCAGATACAAGTTCTCTTGTTTCCTCAATACCGTTTGTATGGTTTTCGATAAAATCCTGATCCGCATAGTTCCCTTCCAAAAGGAGATTCAGGATACCATTTGCCAGCGCAAGGTCGGTTCCAGGTTTCAGATCAAGATGAACATCTGCTCTTCTAGCGAGTGGAGTCTCTCTTGGGTCTGCAACAATTAAATATCCGCCGCGTTCTTGAACCGCCCAAACGCGGAACATCGATGTCGGATGGCATTCAGCTGTATTGCTTCCTGTTATAAAAAGACAATCTGTTTCATGAATATCCGTCCAGGGAAGGGTAGATCCTCTATCCACCCCAAATGATCGTAAAAATCCGCCTGCAGCACTGGACATACAAAAACGGCCATTGTAATCAATGTAGCGGGTACCCAGGGCAACCCTTGCAAATTTTCCAGTTAGATAGCATTTTTCGTTCGTCATAGAAACACCGCTGAAGACAGAAAGTGTGTCTATTCCATAGTGTTTCTGCATATCGAGAAATTTTTCTGCGATCAGATCATACGCTTCATCCCAGCTGGCTTTCCGAAAACCTTCTTTTGTTCCTTTTAATGATGCATCATCCCGGATCAGCGGCCGAAGAAGACGATCTTTGTGGTTTGTCTGCTGATAAGCCGTTACCCCTTTCGGACACATTTTACCGACAGTAACAGGCCAGTCGTAGCGCGGCTCTACTCCGATGATTTTGTTTGTAAGAGTATTTACTCTTAAGTTCATTCCGCATTGCATTCCACAATAGCTGCAATGTGTTTTTATAAGTTTTTCATTCGGATGTTCAAGATTCTCGATTTCTTTAAAGAATTTATCCCTTTGCATTTTGATTGGCCTCCTTGACCTTTACTTGATGAGTAGGAAAACCTGAAAATTGGGCGATTCGATATTTTCTTCGGCAAGGAAGACACAATTCTGCGAGATGGAAGCCCTCTTTCATTTCGTAGCGGATATCGTTCACGCTAAGTACGTCTATTACATCGTTTGATTGTTCTGTTGAAACAAATCCATCACCACAAACGCGGCATTTCTTTGTTTCCACCTCGGCGTAATGCTCACGATAATTTCTGGCAAATACGCTCAGCGGGCGGAAAGGAATATGCGCCAGTTTTCCAAATGGCAAGTAAATAAGGGTAATGATTACAGAGTATTGATGGATCAAGGACATAACTGGGTGTCCCCATCCGTGCAAAAACACATTAGAAAAAGTTAATAAAAGTCCGGTAATGCTTATTAACAACAAAAGATAAAGCGGCAGGAAGTCGTAGATAAACTTTTGTTCAGCCCGGGCCTGCATATTTTTCAAACGGCGATATAACGCCATACATACACCAGTAATTACCATAAGTGCTGTGAAGTTAAGGGCATTGTAAAAGAAAAAAGCGATAATTCCATCTGCTTCTACTTTCATTAGGTTTACTCCCATTCCAACGACGGTGTAATACCCGTTATCCTCCATCGTGAAGTACATCCAGCCGAATACTAATGGAAACGTTACAAAACAGGATAGGATGCAGCCCCAGCCGATCAGGATATGCTGTGTCCAGCGATAGATCCCGCGATTCCAGATAAAATTGTATGTACCGAGATGTTCAACGGACGTTTTTGGTGTTGATTTTCGAAACAGCAGCTTGATTCCTTTTTTTATAAATAACTTGGTTGGAGGTCTCTCTCCCCACGCAATAAAGCGGTAGAAAAAACCACCGATAAAAACAATCGTGCCTACCATATAGCCGTAAAGGTTCAAATCAATATGAGTGAACATTCTTGAACCAACAAAAGCTAAGACTGTTAAAAAGATGACAGAAATAAACATGGATTTAGCGAATTTAGAAGCAAACGCGTTAGTAATTGTTTGTTTGCCGTGCACTTTGAACTCTAACTTTCCGTGCATATGAATCCTCCTCTTAAACTGAATAAACAATAAAAAAACCTCTTGTTCTTAGTGTAAGAATTAGGAGGTCTTTTCAACATCAGGGAATTCCCCCATCCTTCCGGGGGAAAACCCTTATCTTTTTTAAAAGATGTAATGGAACCTAAAAAATACAGGCTTACATAATTAAAATAGTGAGCGCTTTTTTTGGATTGCGTTTTAAATGAAGGTATCATTACGATGTGTAGATAAATTAGATTCGAGGAGGAGGATGATGAAAAACGAAAAGACTTCTGCCAATAAGAAAATCACTGCCGCGATAGCCACAATGCCGACAACTGCAGGATAGGCTAATGCCGAAATGATTTTCTGCCTGGTTTTATACTGTTTTTCGTAATGTATGGCTAATCGGTCAAGTGTTTCATCCATGTTCCCTGCAGCTTCACCGGCCTTTACCATGTGGTGAACATGGAGGTGAAGATCTTTTTATTCTTGCCCGTTTTATGAATCCTATTAATCGCTATCGGTCTGGTATTCATGAAGAGCCAGCCTTCAACTAAGTATTACTTGGATTTCTTCATTCTGAAAACACCTATTTTAGGAAAAATGCTGCAAAAAGCTGCGCTGGCAAGAATGACGAGAACCTTAAGTTCGCTGTTTTCAAGCTCCGTTCCAATTCTGCAGGCTATTTCAATAGTGGAGAATATCGTTGAAAACGAAGTGATCAGCAGAGTGTTAAAGGAATCAAGAAATGCACTGGAAAAAGGAAAATTTAAAGACAGAGCCAATGAAGGATCACAGGGTATTTCCGCCTTTGGTGACTCAAATGATTGCCATTGGAGAAGAAACAGGATCACTGGATGAAATGCTGTCAAAAGTAGCTGATTTTTATGAGGAAGAAGTAGAATAGTCTACAGATCGTCTCAAATCATTAATAGAACCTTTAATGATAGTTTTCCTGGCAGGAATTGTCGGCGTGGCAGTGACTTCTATCCTAGTTCCTATGTTTGATATTTTTAACAAAATAAATTAAATTTTGACAAAATATTAACAACATAATCCAATTCATGTGCTATAATGACCATAATCTGCATACAAAGTACTATATTGCCAATTTGCTGGTTAAGGGGAGGAAGACATGTTGCAACCCATGCTGAAGCTGTTCAAGTTCTAGATACAGCAAAATGATATGTATCTACTAAAAATCCAATTGATGCTACAACTGCCTTATCAAACGCTGGTACTAATCCTAATACTGCATTGAGTGACTATTTAGATGGAGTAGGAGAGTATTCAATTACTGTTAATTATGTAAATGGCAAATATACTTATACGAATATTAGTGTAACTAAAAACTCAATAACCAAAACGTATACTACAGAAAAAAAGTTACGTGATAAAGATACCTCTCAATAATTTAATGGAGATTATTTAATGATATTACTAGCTCTTTACGGCCTCCTACTAGGATCCTTTTTCAACGTAGTCGGCTTCCGTATACCAAATAAAGAATCCATAGTGGCGCCCCGGTCTGCATGTCCGGGGTGTCATCATACGTTAACGGCAGGAGAGCTTATTCCTGTTGTTTCCTATTTGCTGCAGGGCGGGAAGTGCAGAAAGTGCAAGGCGAGGATTTCTCCGCTTTACCCGTTTGTTGAGATGATGACGGCAATTCTTTTTACGATATCACCGCTTTTGGTGGGATGGTCAAAAGAATTGGTTATTGCGCTTACTCTCATCTCGTTATTTATGATTATCTTTGTCTCAGATATAAAATATATGATTATTCCAGATAAAGTACTGCTCTTTTTTGCAGGTTTGTTTTTAATAGAAAGAATTTTTATTCCGCTGTCTCCCTGGTGGGATTCGCTAATAGGAGCTGCAGCCGGTTTCTTTTTGCTGCTGGCCATTGCTTTCTTGAGTAAAGGCAGAGGGATGGGCGGCGGAGATATTAAATTGTTTACTGTGCTTGGTCTTGCCCTTGGCTGGAAGCTTGTTATGCTGTCTTTCTTTTTTTCCTGCCTTGTTGGTTCGGTTATCGGAATAGCTGCCATTTTAACAGGTAAAGTGAAACGTAAGCAGCCGATGCCGTTTGGCCCGTCTATAATGGCTGGAACATTACTTGCTTACTTTTACGGCGAAGAACTATTAATGTGGTATTTCAGAATGATTGGTTTTTAGGCTAGGGGGGAGAAAAGAGTGAATTTATCTGGAATTGCGCTTAATAAGAAAATAGGGAATTTCACACCTGTTGTCCTGCAGACTTGTGTTGAACGCTGGCTCCCGGAAGGTTTGATTCGCGGCGGCGTCATTCGGGATTTTGATACTTTGTCGATGATAGTGGATGAGTGTGTACAGGATTGGGGCATTAAAGGGAGAAAAGTCAGTTTTACGGTTCCTGACTCCTTTGTAGTGATCCAGCAGCCTGCTATTTAGCCAGATTGAAGGACTCTATTTATCTCACAGATGCAGATTTAAATAGTTTATCGGCTGTCACAGAGGAAGCCAGTCCAGAGATTTCTCTGCAAGAAAATAATTCTCCAAGTGAAGAGGAAGAAGAGGCACTGCCCAGATCAGAAGCTCAATATTGCTTGAAAATCAACCCAGACTATGTGAATCAATCCAGTGAGGATGAAAACAATGACAATCCATCTTCATAAAAAACATGGAATTTTGCTTCTTGCAGCCGCATTGGTTATTGGCTCGATATATGCAGGTGCCTATTATTTATTTATCAAACCAGTAAATTCGGAGATTAAGAGTCTAGCCGTAACGAAAAACATGCAGCAAGAGAAGTTTAAGTTGTTAAAGAGCGGCGAGACTTCGACAGAAAGCAAGCTTGCTGTAAATTCTGTAGAAATACAGCGAAAGGTCCCGGTATCCTCTATGGTGGAGCAGCTTGTTCTTGACTTGGAAAAAGCAGAAACCGTGTCAAACAGCAGGATATAGAATGTGACATTTGACGAAAGTGAAGACACTTTGCTTCCGCCTGCTGCTTCCGCCGAACCTGCTGCAGAACAGGCTTCGGAAAACCAGCCGGAAGCCTCAAAAACGGACCAGGCACAAGACTCATCTGACTCTGCAGAGTATCAGGACACGGCTCCAGCTGTCGCTGCGGAATCACTTGCACCGCTGCCTGATGCATCCGGAGGGCTAAAAAGAGTGATTCTTTCCCTTGAAGTTACATCAAGTCATTACTTTGATATGGAAGCATTTATTGAATCGCTTGAAAAGCAGCCGCGGATAACCAAAGTTGATAGCTTAACGTTTGAAGGGCTTCCTGAGCTTACTTCTCTTGATCAGAAAGCAGAGCCGCTCACGTATACGCTGCAGGTTTCAGCTTTTTATGCAGATGGCTTGCAGGATCTAAATGAAGAAACCCCTAAGGTTGCTGCTCCACAGCCAAGCAATAAATTTAACCCTCTTACTCAGTCACTTGTAAGCGAGGATGACGAATAGGGTGATTATTTGACGAAAACCTTTCTGAACAAGACGACAAATGTCTTGTTCTTTTTTTATTTTCGTGTGCTAGCATGGAATTCAGATATGAGAATCGTTTCAGATGGGCGGTGTTAAATTGGACAAACAGCGGGCAAATGCTATTAAGATCAAGATCAATGGGGAAGAACGCAAACTGAAAAGTGTGAAACAGCCGAAAAAGAAGACAGACGAAAAAGACCAAGAAGGGGTCTCTTTGGATTTTCCTGTTCTGAGCTGGGATGAGAAAGTAATGGCTGAAAAAGAAGTAGCGGCTTCCAATGCCAAGAAAGAGGATGATTTTTCCTGGGTTTTGCCTGAGGATGACGGTGAGGTGTTTCAGGATGATCCAAAAGTAGTCGCTCCTAAAAAAGCATCAACTAAAGGGAAGGGCTCACCTTACTTCGGCTCTGGAAAAAAGAATCCATTAAGCTCCTATCCATTTAAGCAATATGCGGTTACTATCATACTGGCGATTGTGCTTGGTGTGAGCTTTGGATTCGTTGCATTGAATTTTATTTCAAATGAGGATTTGCCGGCAGCACTTCAGCAGGCCGGCGCAGGCGCTGAGTCAGACCAAGCGGCTGCTCCAGCCGATTCAAAAGACGAAGCGGCAGGTTCTGGTGAATCTTCCGCTGACATTCAGCTGTACTTCGCGCAAATTGGAAAATTTTCATCTAAGGAAGGTGCAGACACAACAGCGGCTGACATGAAAAGCAAGGGGTTTCCCGCTATAGCAGTTGAGGAAGACGGTTCGTACTTTGTGTATGGCGGAGTCGGAAATGCAAAACAGGAAACAGATGGTTTGAGCAATGTTTACCAAACCAGTGCCATCGAACCGTGGAGCGGGAAAAGTGCTGTATTTTCAATGAAAACGAATGAAGACGCAAGTGCCCTTATCAATCATTTTAAATCGTTGGTAGCATTATCTTCATCAGCAGTCACAGGCCAGGCAGATGATATTGACACGAAATCTGATGCAATCCTGACAGACCTGAACAAACTAAAACTGAAAGATGAGAATCTTGTTGCCTTAAAAAAAGATTTAACAGATATATCCATACTTCTTAAAGAAGATGTTAGTGAAAAAACAGGGTGGGCTGCACAGCAAAAGCTTATGGATCTCTTAGTTTCATTGAAATGAAGTTTGTCCTCATGAGGGCAATTTTTTTTTTTTTTAGAAACGGATCAACCCGAAAATTTGATTTTTCCTATTTGTGTATCCTTGCAGGGTTTGCTACGATACGAATGTATCTCCCTTTTAAACCGAATGAAAGGATGTTGAAGGATGCAGCAGCACCTTATTTTGGCATCAGGTTCTCCGCGCAGAAAAGAACTGCTTGAGAATGTACATGTGCCTTTTAAAGTTGTAATCAGTGATGTGGAAGAAGTTGTGGATCCAAAGCTCACGCCTTCTGACATTGTGATGTCGCTTGCAGAGCAAAAAGCTGCAGCAGTTGCAGAGCGTTTCAAGGAATCGTTTGTTCTTGGAGCAGACACAGTTGTTGTCTATAATGATGAAATTTTAGGCAAGCCGTCCAATACAGAAGAAGCAAAGCAGATGCTTACTAAATTATCAGGCAATACCCACCAGGTCTTAACGGGGGTTGCCATTTTATTTCAAGAAAAGAAATTTGTGTTTTATGAACAGACAGATGTAACCTTCTGGCCAATTTCAGATGAAGAGATTGAAGATTACATTGCTACAGAGGAGCCGATGGATAAAGCAGGATCATATGGAATTCAAGAGCTCGGTTCGTTATTTGTAAAAGAAATAAAAGGCGACTACTTTTCCGTTGTCGGATTGCCTGTCGCACGTACCGTCAGAGAGCTGAAGAAGGCAGGGTTTTCACTTAAATAAAAGAGCAGAAGCAGAGAGGGAAAATAGGAGGAGACGGCGATTGGAAGTCTTGAAAGTCCATGATTTTCCTGAAGAAGACAGGCCGCGTGAAAGGTTAATTCACGACGGTCCTGGAAGTCTTGCAAATCACGAGCTGCTTGCTATATTGCTTAGAACAGGTTCAAAAAAGGAATCTGTTCTCCAGCTTTCAAACAGGCTGCTCAATCACTTTGAGGGACTAAGGTTTCTTAAAGAAGCATCTGTTGCGGAACTGACAAGCATCTCTGGAATCGGGGAAGCGAAGGCCGTGCAGATCCTCGCTGCACTTGAGCTGGGCAGAAGAATTAACCGCCTCACATACGAAGACAGATATGTCATCAAGTCTCCTCAAGACGGTGCGAATTATGTAATGGAAGAAATGCGCTTTTTATCGCAGGAGCATTTCGTTTGCCTCTATTTAAATACGAAAAACCAAGTGCTTCATAAACAAACTGTTTTTATCGGCAGCCTCAATGCCTCGATCGTCCATCCCCGCGAAGTGTACAAAGAAGCTCTGAAACGATCGGCCGCTTCCATTATTTGCATCCATAATCACCCCTCGGGAGATCCGACTCCAAGCCGAGAAGACATTGAAGTCACAAAAAGATTAACAGAGTGTGGTAAAATGTTAGGGATAGAGCTTTTGGACCATCTTATTATCGGCGAGCAAAAATTTGTGAGTTTAAAAGAAAAAGGATATTTGTAACACTTTTATTTTTGCGTAATTACGCTATAATAATGTTTGTGAGTTTTTTTAGTTCTCATATGACATTTGAAAATAAATAGTAGAAAGTAATTCGGTTTTTAGAAAGGGAGATACATCTGATGTTTGGAATTGGGACAAGAGACCTTGGTATAGATTTGGGTACAGCAAATACCCTTGTTTTCGTTAAAGGAAAAGGAATTGTGGTTCGTGAGCCTTCTGTTGTAGCGATGCAGACAGACACTAAGTCTATCGTAGCAGTAGGAAATGACGCAAAGAATATGATTGGACGCACCCCTGGAAATGTTGTGGCGCTCCGTCCGATGAAAGATGGCGTAATTGCCGATTATGAAACAACTGCATCAATGATGAAGTATTACATAAAACAAGCAACAAAAGGTAAAGGTCTTTTCTCCAGTAAGCCTTATGTTATGGTCTGTGTTCCTTCCGGCATTACAGCAGTAGAAGAGCGTGCAGTCATTGATGCGACAAGACAGGCTGGCGCACGCGATGCTTATACGATTGAAGAGCCGTTTGCAGCTGCAATCGGTGCGAATCTTCCTGTCTGGGAACCGACTGGAAGCATGGTTGTTGATATCGGCGGAGGTACTACAGAAGTAGCCATTATTTCTCTTGGCGGAATTGTTACGTCCCAATCTATTCGCGTTGCAGGTGACGAAATGGACGATGCGATTGTCAATTATATCCGCAAGACATATAACTTAATGATTGGCGACCGTACTTCAGAATCTATTAAAATGGAAATTGGTTCTGCCGGATCAGCTGAGGGTGTCGATAATATGGACATTCGCGGCCGTGATTTACTGACAGGCCTTCCAAAGACAATTGAAATTACGGCTAAGGAAATTGCAGAAGCTTTGCGCGATACGGTCAACTCAATTGTTGATTCTGTTAAAAACACACTTGAAAAAACACCGCCTGAGCTTGCGGCAGATATTATGGACCGCGGCATCGTTCTTACTGGAGGCGGAGCTTTGCTTCGCAACATTGATAAAGTGATCGGCGAAGAAACAAACATGCCTGTTTTAATTGCAGAAAACCCGCTTGATTGTGTTGCAATCGGTACAGGGAAAGCTCTTGAGCATATTCATTTGTTCAAAACAAAAGCAAGAGACAGCCGCTAATTGTGAAATAAACATTAAGAGGGTGTAAAAGTCACATGCCACAGTTTTTCTTAAATAAACGTCTTATATTGTTGCTGGTTAGTATCATCTTTTTAGTGGCATTGATTGGGTATTCTTTAAAAGAAGACAGACAGCTAACATGGCCAGAACAATTTGTTAAAGATTCAACAGGATTATTCCAAACTGTATTTCATAAGCCCGCACAATATGTAGCGGGCTTCTTTGAGAATGTCGGCGATTTGAAAAATACATATGAAGAAAATAAATTGCTTAAAAGCAAAATTGACGAGCATATGAAAATCGAGACCGAGCTTCAGGAGCTGAAACGTGACAACGAACAGCTGCGGGCCGAACTCGGTGCCGAAGAATCACTTAGAGAATACAATCCAATTCCAGCCACTTTAATTGCACGAAATCCAGATCCGGGCCGCTGGTTTGACCTGATTACCATTGATAAGGGATCACAGCACGGCATTCAAAAGGATATGGCCGTGATCACGGATAAAGGATTAATCGGAAAAGTAAAAAGTACATCAAAATTCAATTCTACGGTTCAGCTAATAAGCTCTCCGGACCGCAAAAACCGGATTGCAGCTGAAATACAGGGCAAGGACGGGCAGCCAAATATTTTCGGATTGATCGAAGGATATGATGAGAAGAAAAAAGCGCTGCTGCTCAAAAAAATTGAAACGGATGTTAAAATCGAAAAAGGGCAGAAGGTAGTCACGTCAGGGAGCAGCGGAATATTCCCTGAAGGTCTTGTTATTGGTGAAGTAATGGAGGTAGAGCCTGATTCCTACGGACTTTCGCAAATGGCCTATATCAAACCTGAAGCTGATCTTTATAATATTGACCGTGTTTTTGTAACAGAACGCGTGAAAGAACCGATTGATATCGATAATATGGATCCAGAGGAGGAGGAAGAATAATGAATCGTATTCTCCTTCCTCTTTTGATCTTATTTATTTTTATTTCCGAAAGCACCTTTGTTGATTTGATTGAGCTTCCATTCACAAATGATAGCCAAGTCATCATCCCGCGATTTGTCATGCTTTCGATTGTTTATATTACGGCCTATTACAGTCAAAAAGCTGGGCTGATCTACGGTATCGTTTTTGGACTGCTGCATGACATTGTATACACAGAAATACTGGGCATTTATTTATTTGCCTATCCATTGTTCGCTTATTTAATTTCGAAAGCTTTAAAGGCACTGCAGGGAAATATGCTCGTTGTGCTTTTCTTGTCTTTGCTTGCTGTTACACTTTTGGAATTCTACTCGTATGGCATTCAATGGCTGATCGGCTACTCCAATTTGTCATTCTATGATTTTACTAATTTGAGACTTTTGCCTACACTGGCTGCTAATTCTGTCGCGGCGATCGTACTGATCTACCCAATGAGCCGCTTTATATCGAAAGTCAAAAGTGATTATCTGGATGATTAGCGTTTATTGATGAATCAAATTCTGGCAGACTACTATCGTTGCGGCAGACATGTTGGATCATCAGCCGGTTTCTATCAAAATTCTCTTATAAAAAAAGAGGGAGATTGCATCTATCTGTCGAAATAGTATAGTCGTTGAGGTGAACGTCATGAAGGCTCAGAAACAGCAATTTGTCACAATAAAAGGTACAAAAGATGGATTAACGCTGCATCTCGATGATTCATGTTCTTTTGAAGAGCTGCTGAATGAACTTGAGCAAATGTTGTCCTTAAAGCAATACATTCATGAAGATGGGCCATATATCACCGTTAACGTCAAAGCGGGTAACCGTCTGCTTCATAAAAAACAGCAGGATCAAATTGAAGCTGTTATACAAAAAAAACGAAATCTGGTTGTTGAAACATTTGAAAGCAATGTTGTTACAAAGGATCATGCCCTGCAAATGAAAAAAGAAGCAGAAGTGGTCTCTGTTGCTAAAATGATTCGCTCCGGACAGGTTCTTAAAGTTGAAGGCGATTTGCTCCTGATCGGAGATGTTAACCCGGGAGGCACTGTTATTGCTCGCGGAAACATCTTCGTTATGGGGACGCTTAGAGGAATTGCGCATGCTGGATATAACGGGAACAAATCTGCGGTCATCGCCGCATCGGTGATGAAGCCGTCGCAAATCAGAATTTGTGACATCGTAAACCGTGCCCCTGATTATATTCAGACTGAAAAGCACGAGATGGAATGTGCTTACATAGATGAAAGTGAATCTATCATCATTGATCGACTGCAGCAGTTGACTCATTTACGACCTAACTTGACAAGGTTTGAAGGGGGAATTTGACCGTGGGTGAGGCTATCGTTATTACCTCTGGCAAAGGCGGAGTTGGAAAGACAACGACTTCTGCTAATTTAGGAACATCTTTAGCGATTTTAGGAAAACGGGTATGTCTCATTGATACAGACATCGGCCTGCGCAACCTCGATGTTGTAATGGGGCTTGAAAACCGCATCATTTACGATTTGGTGGATGTTGTTGAAGGCCGCTGTAAAATTCATCAGGCGCTTGTAAAAGATAAACGCTTTGAAGACAGGCTCTATTTGCTCCCTGCTGCGCAGACGAGCGATAAATCAGCTGTTAATCCTGAGCAGATGAAAAAGCTTGTGGATGAGCTGAAACAGGACTATGACTATATTGTAATTGATTGTCCGGCTGGCATCGAGCAAGGCTTTAAAAACGCTATTGCAGGAGCTGACAAGGCCATCGTCGTGACGACTCCTGAAATATCAGCCGTGCGCGATGCAGACCGCATTATCGGCCTGCTTGAAAAAGAAGAGGCCATTGAGCCTCCGATGCTAGTAATCAACCGAATCCGCAATCATTTAGTGAAAAATGGGGATATGCTGGATGTGGATGAAATTGTTACGCACCTTTCGATCGATTTAATCGGAATCGTAGCAGATGATGATGATGTCATTAAAGCTTCAAATAATGGTGAGCCGATCGCCATGGATTCAAACAACCGCGCATCCATTGCATACCGGAACATTGCCCGCCGCATCCTGGGCGAATCGATTCCCCTGCAATCATTAGAAGATGCAAATCCAGGTGTCATTACAAAAATCAAACGCTTTTTCGGCGTTAGAGTATAGGTATTAAAAAGCAGCCTTTGAATGTTCAGAGGTTGTTTTTTTGTATGGAGATTTTCCTGCTGCTCATTTAAACACAGTGATCCTGTTCTTTGAGGCCTGTCATATTCCGTGAGGACAAGGCATAAAATTGAGTAAATGTGATCCGAGGGGATGGGTGTGGCAATGGGGAATCGAGCGGATGATTTGCGCAGGAGAATGGCAAAAAGAAAACGGGACCGCAGTTTAGGGGCTGAGAGGATGAAACCTAAAAAACAGCTGCCCAATCTGTCATTCACAGATGATGAAGAAAAATATGGAGGCTCCGCTTATCACACATATGATCCGGGAGGAGACGGAGGCGGCTCCCATCCATTATTTAAACCGGATGTGTTTATGTTTAAGCTGCTGATTGGGGCATGTTTAGTTCTCGTGGCTGCGATTGTTTTTAAGAATGATTCGCCGCCTTTTGAAAAGGTTCAAAGTGTGGTTACTAGGACATTTGAAGAGGATTTTCAGTTTGCGATGATTTCAAAGTGGTACGGAGAGCAGTTTGGCGACCCGCTGGCCCTGCTAAAAACTTCCGATCAGGCTCCTAAGCCTGAAGATACCGAATTTACGGCTCCGGCTTCAGGAAAAGTGCTTGAGACGTTTGAAGATAATGGCCAGGGTGTAATGGTTGAGACGAGCAGCAATCTTGTTGAAGCAATGAATGAAGGAATTGTAGTTGAGATTGGAAAGAAAGAGGGCTCAGGCTTGACGGTGGTTGTACAGCATGATGATTCAACTGAGAGCTGGTACGGCAACCTTGAAGAAGTGAAGGTGTCACTTTATGATTTTGTAGAAAGCGGAAAAGAAATCGGCAAAATCAAAGCGGCAGAAGATCAAAAAGGAACGTATTATTTCGCTATTAAAAAGGGTGATCAATTTATCGACCCAATTCAGGTGATATCCTTTGACTAAATATTTCTCTGTTTTACTGCACATTCATATTCACCCTATTCTATGGTTAATCATGGGGATTTCGATTATGACGGCTCATTTTCAGTCACTGCTGATCCTGCTGTCCATTATTCTCATTCATGAACTGGGCCATGCCATGACAGCCAGGCATTTCAACTGGCGCCTGAAATCCATTGTTCTCCTGCCTTTTGGAGGTGTGGCTGAAGTGGAGGAGCACGGCAATAGACCATTGAAGGAAGAGCTGCTGACGATTGCTGCCGGGCCCCTGCAGCATATTCCTCTTCAGGGAGCAGCTTATCTTTTACAGGCTGCAGGATTATTTAGTTATGAGACGTATCAGCTCTTCACCTTTTATAATGTTATGATTCTCCTGTTCAATCTGTTGCCTATCTGGCCGCTGGATGGAGGAAAATTGCTGTTTTTGCTTGTGTCCATGAAACGGTCTTATCAGGATGCACATCAGATTATGCTTTTGGTTTCTGCTTTGTGCTTAGGTCTGTATCTTCTCATTTTTCTTGTTTTTAACCCGCAGCAGCTTAACGTGTGGGTAATCACGGGTTTTCTTATTTATTCAATATATATGGAATATAAACACCGCAGTTTTGTGAGCATGAGGTTTTTGCTCGAGAGGTATTATGGAAACCAGCAGGATCCACGGACCTTAAAGCCGATTATTGTAGATGAAGGGGAGTCCATCTATCAAACGCTGCTGAAATTCAGAAGAGGGTGCAAGCACCCCATTATTGTTGAACGGAATGGAAAAAAGCTGTTTGAGCTGGATGAAAATGAGCTTCTTCATGCCTTTTTTGCTGATAAGCGTACACAATCGACTGTCGGCGAGCTGAATTATGATTATTGACGCGGGCCTGATAAAATGAGTAAATATGAGAAAGCACATCTATAGAAAAGAGGATGATCATTGCGTACGTTAGTTTTAAATGCAAAAGGCAGTCAAAATCGCTGCGTGCTGCTTGAAGGAAATCTTGTTCAAGAAATTCACATCCATCATATAAATGAAACGGCCGGCAGCATTTATGCGGGCCGTGTTTTGAATGTTCTTCAGGGAATGCAGGCTGCTTTCATCGATATCGGGGAGGAAAAGAACGGATATCTTTCAGTAAATGATCTCCCTCCTGTATTGAAGTCAGCCAAGCTTAGAGAAGGACAGCAGCTTTTGGTACAGGTTGCAAAAGAAGCAACTGAACATAAGGGGCCAAAACTGACAGCAAACCTCGAATTTGGCGGACAATATCTTGTATATATGCCGACTTCCGGCTATACCGCTGTTTCAAAAAAAATAGAGGATCCATCTGAAAGGGAGCGGCTTCAATCCATTGGATCTCATTTTTGCGAAGAAAATGAAGGACTTGTTTTCAGGACTGCTGCAAGCGGACAGGCAGAAAAAACCCTGCATAAAGAATTTTGTTATTTGAAGAAAAAATACGGAGCTTTGCTTCATACAAATACGAAGGCTCCTGCTCTTTTAACAGAAGGCACGCCATTCTTTGACCGGATAATCCGGGAAATAGATCCTGATACGCTTCATCAGATCGTTTGTGATGACAGCGATCTCGCGCGGGATTTGAAAAGCCGGTATGAGTCCCTGGAAGTGATGTTTCATCATTCAAAACAGCCTGTTTTTGATGCGTACAAAATTGAACAGGAAATAGAAAAAGCGATGAAACGCATTGTCTGGCTGAAAAATGGTGCCTACTTGGTTATTGATCAGACAGAAGCATTAACAGCTATTGATGTTAATACAGGAAAATTTTCAGGAAAGTCCTCCCTGCAGGATACGGTGATGAAGACGAATTTAGAAGCAGCAAGAGAAGCTGCAAGACAGATCAGACTGCGCAATTTGAGCGGAATGATTATCATTGATTTCATTGATATGCCCCGGCAGGAGGACAGGCAGGCCATTTTGCGTGAAATGCTCAGGGAATCGAAGAGTGACAGAGTTCAAACTAGAATGCTTGGTTTTTCCCAAATGAACATTTTTCAAATGACCCGAAAACGTGTGCGTCCCGATTTGGCATCGCTTATAACGTGTCCTTGCCCGTTCTGCAGCGGGACAGGCCAAGTGCTGTCGCCTGAAACAATTGCTTTTAAAATTGAACGAGAGTTATGGGAACTGCAGTACATGGAGCAAGAGGCTGCTTTAATAGAACTTCCTTCTCATGCTGCAGAAGCATTCAGAGGCAAAAATGATGAGCATATTAAACGGTTAGAAAAGGCCCTGCACTTTGAGATCTTTTTGACAGAGAAGGCAGAATGGAGCGATCAATATAAAATGGTGCAGCTTGGAGACCGTGAAATGATTCAACGGCTTATGAAAAATAAAGATAAAATATAATTGACATTCATAAGCCTATTTTGATAGTATTGTTATGTTATTGATTGTAGCACCCGTGCTACAACCGCACAGATGCAGGTATAAAGTTTTTCGGATTGCTCCGGATCACCTGTTTGCTGGCGAGTCTGAGTCTAATTAGGAGGTGCATAGGAATGTACGCAATTATTGAAACTGGTGGAAAACAAATCAAAGTAGAAGCTGGTCAAGCGATCTACGTTGAAAAGCTTGCTGGTGAACAAGGCGACACTGTTACTTTTGACAGAGTTTTATTCATTGGCGGAGATGACGTGAAAGTTGGTAGCCCGATCGTTGATGGTGCGACTGTTACAGCGAAAGTTGAAAAACAAGGCCGCGCTAAAAAAATCACTGTATTCAAATACAAAGCTAAGAAAAACTACCGCAAAAAACAAGGTCATCGTCAACCATACACGAAACTTGTTATTGACGCAATCAACGCTTAAGGCCTTTTAAGATGATAAAAGCAGTCATTAACCGCAATAGCAGCGGTTTAATTGAATCCTTTACATTATCTGGACATGCCGATTTCGATGTACATGGAAAGGATATTGTCTGTGCCGGAGCATCTGCTGTCACATTTGGCGCTGTTAATGCGATACATAAGTTAACAGGAATAACGCCGATTGTCGAGCAGGGAGGAGACGGAGGATTTCTTTCGTTTCAGCTGCCCCATGAACTCGGGCAAAAAGCGGGCGAACAGGCTCAGCTGCTGCTTGAAGGGATGCTCATATCGCTGCAGTCAATAGAATTGAACTATGGACATTTCATAAAAATAACGATAAATAACAATCAGCAGGAGGTGGACTAGAATGTTTTTAAGTTTAGATCTTCAGTTCTTCGCTTCTAAAAAAGGAGTAGGTTCTACTAAGAACGGTCGTGATTCAATCTCAAAGCGCCTTGGTGCTAAAAGTGCGGATGGCGAATTCGTAAGCGGTGGTTCTATCCTTTTCCGTCAACGCGGAACGAAAATTTACCCAGGTGAAAACGTTGGCCGCGGCGGTGACGACACTCTTTTCGCGAAAGTGGACGGAGTTGTACGTTTCGAGCGTTTCGGACGTGACCGTAAAAAAGTTAGCGTATATCCTGTAGCACAAGAAGCATAATTTCTTTTAGGAAAACTCTAGCCTCTGGTTAGAGTTTTTCTTTATTTTTAAGCGCTGTTTTTAGCCCCAAATGTTAAATCACCAATTATTTAGAGCGGGGATGTTAACGAAATAACGCGGACTGATTCAAATACGCAAAGCAGCAATCTTGGTGAAAACAGTCATTATTCTCAGGAAAACCTCCCCATATCATTGATTTCCTCTTGCTTTTTTCAAATTGCACTTATTTTCCCCCGGATAGTTTGTTATAATTTAGTACGACATTCAGTTTCCAAGTCTTGAAGCTCCTAAAGAAAAGAATAGAGAAAAAGGGAGTAGGAGTGCCGACATGAAAAAAACAAATGAAGAGTGGAATATTGTCGATGTGTTAAGTCATTCACGTCACGATTGGATGAATAAACTGCAATTAATCAAAGGAAACTTATCATTAAATAGACACGATCGCGTACAGCAGATTATTGAAGAAATCGTCATTGAAGCACAAAGCGAATCAAAGCTTTGCAATTTAAAAATGCTGTCATTTGCAAGCCTCTTAATGACGTTCAACTGGAAAAGGCATCACTATTCTCTGGAGTATGAAGTCCTTGGGGCCATTTATGACTTGTCGGAATACGATCTGAAGGTTACCGAGTGGTGTAAGCAGTTCTTTCGGATACTTGACGATTCCGTTGACAGGTGTACAGAGAATCATTTGAGCATCACAATAGAAACAGAAGCCAATCAGGGACAAGTTCGATTCTTTTTTGATTTTAATGGCATAATAACAGAGAAAGCTTTGTTATTAAATTGGTTAAAATCAAATGAAAAAAATCAAGTGTCAGTAATGCATTATGAACTTTCCCTGGATGAACTGACCGTTGCGGTCGGTGTCGCATAATTGGCTTGGAGCGGAGGATTACCATGTTTATAGATCAGGTGAAAATATATGTAAAAGGCGGCGACGGAGGAAACGGGCTTGTTGCGTTCCGCCGCGAGAAATATGTACCAAAGGGCGGTCCTGCAGGCGGCGATGGCGGTAAAGGCGCTGACGTTATTTTTGAAGTTGAAGAAGGCCTGCGCACATTGATGGATTTCCGCTATCAGCGTCATTTCAAAGCAGACCGAGGACAGCACGGCATGTCGAAAAATCAGCATGGCAGAAATGCAACGCCGATGATTGTTAAAGTTCCGCCGGGTACAGTGGTTATGGAAGAAGAAACAAGAACGGTTATTGCTGACCTGACTGAGCATGGACAGCAGGCTGTTATTGCAAAAGGCGGACGCGGAGGACGCGGGAACAGCCGTTTTGCCACACCTTCAAATCCTGCTCCTGAGCTTTCTGAGAATGGAGAACCAGGACAGGAACGAAACATTATCATGGAGCTTAAGCTTCTTGCAGATGTTGGCTTAGTCGGTTTCCCCAGTGTTGGAAAATCAACGCTGCTGTCTGTAGTAAGCTCGGCAAAACCGAAAATTGCCGAATACCATTTTACAACGCTTGTACCGAACCTTGGTGTTGTTGAAACCGGAGATGGCCGCAGCTTCGTTATGGCGGATCTGCCTGGGTTAATTGAAGGTGCACATGAAGGAGTGGGACTTGGTCATCAATTCCTGCGCCATATCGAAAGAACACGCGTCATCGTTCATGTGATTGATATGTCAAGCGGCGAGGGCCGTGATCCATATGAAGATTATCTGACTATCAATGCTGAGCTTAAAGAATACAATCTGCGTCTCACAGAAAGACCGCAAATCATTGTTGCAAATAAAATGGACATGCCGGAATCAGAAGAAAACCTTGCAGCTTTTAAAGAAAAGCTTGAGGATGATCTTCCAATCTTCCCTGTCTCTGCTATTACCCGTGAGGGCGTTCGCGAACTTTTATTTGAAATCATGAACACAATTGAAAAGACACCTGAATTCCCGCTTTATGAGGAAGAGGATCTTTCCGATCACCGTGTTCTTTATAAATTCGATAAAGAAGCAGCAGAATTTGAAATTACCCGTGACAGTGACGGAACATTTGTCGTATCAGGAGAGAAAGTGGAGTATCTCTTCAAGATGACAAACTTCCTGCGCGAAGAGTCAATCAGACGCTTCTCAAGACAGCTGCGCGGAATGGGTGTCGACGAAGCGCTTCGTCAAAGAGGGGCAAAAGACGGCGATATTGTACGATTGCTTGAGTTCGAATTTGAATTTATTGAATAGCCTAAAGAAGAAGAGCCTTAATCCGCTCTTCTTTTTTCACAGGCAGATTTGAGAAAAGGAGAATGTCATGAAGGAA
Organism: Bacillus sp. F19; assembly: GCA_023823795.1. Taxonomy (NCBI): domain Bacteria; kingdom Bacillati; phylum Bacillota; class Bacilli; order Caryophanales; family Bacillaceae; genus Bacillus; species Bacillus sp. F19. The sequence continues at coordinate 3,786,724 of CP085710.1, read as the reverse complement.
GAAACCTTTTTTTTAGTGCGGGAAGACGTTCTGCCTGAGGCGATGAGAAAAACGCTTGAGGTTAAAAAACTGATTGAACGGAAAAAAGCGGATTCTGTTGCTGAAGCTGTTCAGCGTGTAGATATGAGCAGAAGCGCTTATTATAAATACCGTGATGCCGTTTTCCCGTTTCACACAATGGTAAACGAGCGCATTATCACGCTTTTTTTTCACCTTGAAGACAGATCAGGCACATTATCACAGCTGCTTGCTGTTGTTGCAACAGCTGGGTGCAATGTACTGACCATTCATCAAACGATTCCGCTGCAGGGGCGGGCAAATGTAACGCTGTCATTAAATACTAATGGAATGAAAGAAGATATTAACAGCGTCATGGCAAAGCTGAAACGGCTTGAATTTGTAGAGAAAGTAGAGATATTAGGATCTGGAGCATAGGGGAGAGGATTTCTAATGACATATAAAATTGGTTATTTAGGTCCGGCGGCAACATTTACACATCTTGCTGTTACAAAATTTTTCGAAGATCATGCAGAGCATGTTCCATATCTGACCATTCCGCAGTGCATGGATGCAGTAGCTGAGGGGAAAATTGACGCAGCTGTTGTCCCGCTCGAAAATGCGTTAGAGGGTTCTGTTAATTTAACCATTGATTACCTCGTTCATGAACAGCCGCTTTCCATCATTGGGGAAATTGTGGCGCCTATTCAGCAGCACTTGATGGTCCACCCATCCAGGGAAGAATCGTGGGAAGATGCAGAGAGAGTCTATTCTCATTCCCATGCGATTGCACAATGTCATAAATTTCTTCATCATCAGCTGCCTAAAGCGAAGTATGAGTACGCGACATCTACAGGTGCAGCTGCAAAATACATTCAGGAGCATCCAGAGGAAAATATGGCGGTTGTCGCAAATGAATTAGCAGCAAAAGAATATAATCTCAAAATTGTCCGCAAAAATATCCATGATTATACCCATAATCATACTCGGTTTGCGGTGCTGCATCCGAACCAGCATACATATATCAAGACTAAAACAAATAAGATAACAGACCGGACAACTCTAATGATTACATTGCCTTCAGATCAGTCGGGGGCTCTTCACCAGGTTCTATCTGCTTTTTCGTGGAGAAAGCTGAATCTATCAAAAATTGAATCTAGACCAATGAAAACGGGTCTTGGAAACTACTTTTTTATCATTGACATTGATATGAAAATGGATGAAGTCCTTATTCCCGGGGCAATGGCAGAGCTTGAAGCCTTGGGCTGCGGTGTTCGGACTCTCGGAACTTACAGCGCTTATATAATATAAAAAAATAACCGGCTCGCATATGCCAGCCGGTCTTAGTTTTTTCAATCTTCTTCACTAACAAGAAATCCTGCTGCCTTCAAAGCAGTACACACTTCTTCTAATTTTTCCTCACGGTCCGCTACTAATGTATGCAAGTGCAATCCTTCTGTCAGCTGTGATAAATAGGCTGCCTTTGTATCCTCAATTTTTTCGATAAAGTCCCGCACTTCCTTGCGATTGCTCACCATGATGGATGCTGTCAATTCCCCGTAGACAGGATGTTCAATAATGACATCTTTGACCGTTACACCGTAATCAACAATGATATTCAGTTCTTCAGCCGTTGCTTCCGGTTTATGGCTGCTGGCGATGATGCGCTTAAATGCAGGCAGGTCATCATTTTCCTGTCTCATATACACATAGCCCTGGCTTGTTGCAAGAATCGGTTCATTTTGTGCTTTTAACAAAGAAATATCCTGAACAATAACTTGCCTGCTGACATTTGTTTTTTTGGCCATTTCGCTCCCTTTCATAGGCACGTTCGTTTCTTTCAGCCAATTCAGGATTAATTCTCTTCTTTTCATTCCAGGGATTTTACCTTCGTTCATAATGACCCTCCGTCATGTCCATATATTTCTCGCTGATTGCTTTTCCAATGATGCCAGCCATTTTATCAAGATCTTCGCCTTTTGTATGTTTTCCGGTTGAAATGCGAATGTACTGCAGGGCTTCATCATTAGTCAGCCCGACAGCCGTCAGTGCCTTAGAAGGAATCTGCATGCCAATTTGACAGGCTGTACCTGTGGAAATGGCTACACCTCTGCGATTACTCTCCAGCAGCATATATTGCCCCTCGATGCCCCGAATAATCAGGCCGATAATAGACGGCAGCTGATCATCTAAATCTTTATTAATAATGTGAACGTGTTCACTATAGTGGCTGAGCATGGCAAAAAAACTTTCCTTCAATGATTCCAGTCTTCTGAATTCTGTGTGCATGACAGAACAAGCGGTTGCGGCAGCAGATGTAAATGCGGCAATTCCCGGCACATTCACTGTGCCTGCTCTAAAGCCGTTTTCATGTGTGCCTCCGGGTATAACAGGATTAAAATGTTCGCGCGGATTTAAATAGAGACAGCCGACACCTTTTGGTCCATACACCTTATGGCTGGAAAGTGAAATGGCATCCGCTTTCCATTCATCCGCTTTGATGGGGATCTTTCCAAACGATTGAACACAGTCACTGTGAAAATAAACCGGCTTATCATGTAAAAAATGACCGATTTCTTCTAAATTTTGAATGCAGCCTATTTCAGAATTTGCGTGTTGAATTGAAACAAGCGCGGTTTTTTCTCTAACGGCATCTCTTATTGCTTCTACATGTAGTTTACCATGTTTGTCCGGCAATAAAAATGTTACCTCAAATCCTGTTTGCTCAAGGATTTTTAAATAATTATAGATAGAAGAATGCTCTAGGGCAGAGGCAATAATATGATTTTTATGTTTTCCTGCATTTTTAAGGAGTGTTTCAATGGCAAGCACATTGGATTCACTGCCTCCACCCGTAAAGCAAATCCCGGAAGCAGCACCGCCAATCAGCATTGCAATCTTCCTGCGGCAAGCTTCTAAGATCGTTCTGGCGGCATCTCCTTCATCATGCAGGCTATTGCTGTTTGCGAACGCTTTTTTTGATGCCTCGGCAAATACAAGAAGTGCTTCATCGCTTATTGGTGCTGTAGCTGCATAATCTAGATAAATCAAAATTTAATCTCCTCTCTGGGTTAAAAAATCTCTTGTCATTATTTTAGATTTGTGTAAATATAAGTGTCAAGACACTTGTAAAGAATAGGGGGTTATTTTGTGCCTCGAACGGATGTATTAATTATTGGAAGCGGAATTGCAGCGCTGTCTGCAGCCTTTCAGCTTCAATCTTCTAAAAAAGTAACCATTCTGACAAAATCAAGTAAATACGAGAGCAATTCAATGCTTGCCCAAGGGGGAATTGCAGCAGCTGTGGATAAATATGACAGCTGGCAGGGTCATTACGAAGATACGATGACGGCGGGATCACATCATAATGATCTTTTTGCTTCTGAACTTCTTGTAAGACAAGGGACAAAGGAAGTACTCACCCTTATAAAGGGCGGCTTTCAATTTGACAAAGATTCAAACGGGAAATTATTGCTTGGCCAGGAGGGTGCACACAGATTCAGCAGAATCCTTCATGCAGGCGGAGATGCCACAGGAAAAGCAGTTGTACATTTTTTATTATCGCAGCTAAGTAAAAACATAGAAATTATTGAAGATGAAATGGCGCTTGATCTCATCATCAGCGGCGGAGTTTGCAAAGGAGTGTTTACTCGGAATGCAAAAGGTGACATTCAGCAGCATTTTGCCGGACATACCATTCTCGCTACCGGCGGCTGCGGCAGTCTCTACAAACATACTTCCAATTCAAGCGTCATAACAGGTGACGGACTTGCAATGGCATTTCGAGCAGGTGCTGTCCTCACCGATATGGAATTTACTCAATTTCACCCGACAATGCTTCTGATTAATGGCCAATGTGTAGGGCTTATATCTGAAGCTGTAAGAGGAGAAGGAGCTTTTCTTCAAAATGAGAATGGAATCCGGTTCATGGAAGGTGTTCATGCATTTGGAGATCTTGCTCCAAGGGATATCGTTGCAAGAACTATTTTTTCACAGATGAAAAAAGGACATCGCATTTTCCTTAATATCTCGTCCATTCCAGACTTTGAAAGCCGCTTTCCAACTATTTCAGCTATGTGTAAAAAATATGGTGTCAGTATAGATGAAGGCTTAATCCCTGTAGCCCCGGGAATGCATTTTCTAATGGGCGGCATTAAAACAGATGTGGATGGAAAAACCTCGGTCAGCCAGTTATATGCTGTAGGAGAGGCTGCTTGTACAGGAGTTCACGGTGCAAACAGGCTGGCAAGCAATTCGCTGCTTGAGGGTCTTGTGTTTGGCAGCCGTCTAGGTGTGCATATCTTAAAATTTTCTCAAAATGCAATTGAAAAAACTGAAATAGTAAAAATCAGAACCAGCAGAAAACAGGATGTTATTTTCCCTTCCGAAGAGGAGATAAAATGGATGATGACAAACTATGCTGCCATTGAGCGTTCTGAAGAAGGACTTTTAATTGCGAAATGCTGGTTTGAAAAATTCTTATGGCCAATCTCTTTTGAGGATATCAATGTGAATAAATTCACAAATATAGAATATGAAAAAATGAATATGCTGACAGCCGGCTGGCTTATAGTGACTTCCGCACTGCAGAGAACAGAAAGCAGGGGAGGTCACTTTAGAACAGATCATCCCTATAAAGATGATCGATTATGGCTAAAAAAACAAATTCTTCTTTCTAAATACAATACAGGATTAAAGAATGATTCAGAGGTGATGGAAATTGAATTTACTTAAACTGAAAAACCAATTAGAAGCTTTCTTTATTGAAGATATTGGTGATCATGACGCTACGAGCTCGTATATTTTTACAAAATCTCAGCAGGGAAAAGCCACTATTACAGCTAAGGAAGATGGAATTTTTGCGGGTGCCGATGTAATTAAAACCGGGTATGAAATTCTGGATCAAAGCGTTGCAGTCAGATTGCTGAAACGTGATGGTGAACAGATAAAAAAGGGCGAACATGCAGCTGTCATTGAAGGTCCAATCGCTTCCCTGCTTACTGGAGAAAGAGTCATTTTAAACTTGCTTCAGAGAATGAGCGGAATAGCTACACTGACGAATCAGGCAGTAAAAAGCCTGAATTCTGTTCATACGAAGATTTGTGATACAAGGAAAACGACACCTGGCTTGAGAATGATCGAAAAATATGCCGTACGGTGCGGCGGCGGATACAATCATAGATTTGGCTTGTATGATGGAATCATGCTTAAAGATAACCATATTGCAAGCAGCGGGTCTATTTTTGAAGCTGTGAAAAAGGTCAGGGCTCATGCAGGGCACATGATAAAAGTGGAAGTTGAAATTGAATCTGAAGAGCAGCTGCTTGAGGCAATAGAAGCAAAGGCGGACATTATCATGTTTGATAACAGGACACCAGAAGAAGTTAAAGCCTATGCAAGTCTTACACCGCCGTCAATTATTACAGAAGCTTCGGGAGGAATTACGCTTCAAAATCTGGCTGAATACGGTGACACCGGAGTGAATTTTATTTCACTTGGAATGCTTACTCATTCCGCCAAATCTCTTGATCTCAGCATGAATGCAGAATAAGGAGGAAGTTACAGTGAACGTATTGGATATGCTTCAATTTGAGACAAATGAAAAAATGCCGCATCATTATAAAGAACTTTCAGAAGAGGAAATGATTGGAAGGGTAAAACAGATAAAAGAAAAGCTTGGCCGCCGTTTGCTGATACCTGGCCATCATTATCAAAAAGATGAGGTTATTCAGTTTGCTGATATAACCGGGGATTCCCTGCAGCTTGCACAGGCAGCGGCAGAAAATAAAGAGGCAGAATACATTGTTTTTTGCGGAGTGCATTTTATGGCCGAAACAGCAGACATGCTCACGAGTGAAGGTCAAAATGTGCTGCTGCCGGATATGAGAGCAGGCTGCTCAATGGCTGACATGGCGGATATAGAGCAGACTGAGCGGGCATGGACAAAGCTTCAGGCAATGTATGGGGATACAATTCTGCCTTTGACTTATGTAAATTCTACAGCGGCCATTAAAGCATTTGTCGGAAAAAATGGCGGTGCAACCGTCACTTCCTCAAATGCAGAAAAGATGCTGCGCTGGTCCTTTGAACAGAAACAGCGAATCTTATTTTTGCCTGATCAGCATTTAGGCAGAAATACGGCTTTTAATTTAGGTGTTCCTCTTGATAAAATGGCGATTTGGAATCCAATGACAAACGAGCTTGAATATGATGGAAATCCAGAGGATGTTATCGTGATCTTATGGAAAGGCCATTGTTCCGTTCATGAAAAATTCACAGTGAAAAATATAGATGATTTACGCCATTCCAAGCCTGATATGAAAATCATCGTCCATCCGGAATGCAGCAGAGAAGTTGCAGCTGCAAGTGATCTGGCAGGATCTACAAAATATATAATCGACACGATTGAAGCAGCTCCTGCAGGAAGCAAATGGGCAATCGGAACGGAAATGAACCTTGTAAAACGGATCATAGATCAGCATCCGGACAAAGAAATTGTATCGCTAAATCCATTCATGTGTCCATGTTTAACGATGAACAGAATTGATCTTCCGCATTTATTATGGTCGCTCGAAGGACTTGAAGAAGGAAAGATTATCAATCAAATAAAAGTTGATCCAAAAACAACAGAGCATGCAGTCCTCGCTTTAGAGCGCATGCTTGCACACGTATAAATTGGAACTGGCAAAATAAGATGAAATAAGTGCAGTCACAAGCTGCCATCATCTTAAGTTTGTCAGTTTTTTTATTGTACGTGAAACATATATTTGTCTTCTTAAGCATAAGTTGTGATGAAGAAGAATGGCATAATTGCCTGCTGATCATATGCGATAAAGTTTCAAGCATAGGAGGGGGAAAGGTTGAAAATCCACATTGTTCAAAAAGGCGATACGCTTTGGAAAATTGCCAAAAAATATGGGGTAGATTTTGAAGAATTGAAAAAAATGAACTCTCAGCTAAGCAACCCTGACTTAATCATGCCTGGTATGAAAATAAAAGTTCCAAGCAGCGGAGTTCCTGTTAAAAATGAAACAAAGGGTAGCTTTTCAGGGAAAAAGGAAATGCCGAAATCTGAGCATCCTTTTGCAAAAGAAAAACCTAAACAAGTGATGGAAGTCACAGAAACAAAACCGAAGGAAATGCCGAAAGAAAAGCCATCGGTGCCATATGTTCCGCCTGTGCCGGAAATTAAACAGCCAGCATATCCAGAGCTTGATATTAATAACTACTATATGCTGAATATGGCGATGATGCCGCAGGCTCCACAGCCGCAGCTTCCGCCAAAGCCATCTAATGTTCTGCCGGAGATGATGAAGCCGGCTGAAAAGCCAGCTCAAAAACCGGCTGAAAAGCCAAAATCAGTTTCACCTGCTAAGAAAGAGGAGGCTACAAAAGATATGGAATACAAGCCGAGCATGCCGCAGCAAGGAGTGATGGGGGCTTATGAAGGCGGTCAAGGACCACAAGGATTTCCCGGTGGCCAGAGCTGGGCTCCGAATCAGTACCAGGGTGCTGTAGCCGGTGCGCAGGATCAGGCACCTGAAGGTCCAGGTCAGGGCGCAGATGATTGTTACCCTGTTTCACCAGTCATGCCAGGCACTGGATTCGGCCCAGGGTTCGGAGGTCCAGGATTTGGGGGCCCAGGATTCGGAGGCCCGCAAATGCAGCCATATGGCATGCCTTATCAGCAGGCTCCATTTGGAGGAATGCCGCAGCAGCCTTATCAGCCTTTTGATGATGATGATGACTATGACGATGACGACGTAATGGGAGCATATATGCCACAGCAGCAAATGCATATGCCATATGGGCAGCAAGGATTTGGAGGTCCAGGATATGGGGGCCCTGGATTTGGAGGTCCAGGATATGGCGGTCCAGGAGGATATCCGCCGGGCTGTTACCCAGTGTCACCGCCGATGCCTGGTTACGGCTTTCCGCCGATGCCTGGTTACGGCTTTCCGCCGATGCCGGGTTATGGCTTTCCGCCGATGCCGGGTTATGGCTTTCAGCCGCAAGTACAGGGAGCATTCAGCGGAGGTCCAAACATGCCGCATGGTGTAGCTGGTGCATGGGATCAGGGAATGAACAATCAGCCGCCGGCAGTCAGCCCTGCTATGGATAAAGAAGATTGCGGATGCGGAGGTCCGGGCCAAGGGTTTGGCGGACACCAAGGCTATGGCGGAATGCCGGGGCAGTTTGGTCAAGGCCAATATGGCGGAATGCCGGGGCAGTTTGGTCAGGGCGGCCAATATGGCGGAATGCCTGAACAGTTTGGCCGGGGTGGCCAGTTTGGCGGAATGCCTGGACAGTTTGGCCAGGGCAGCCAGTTCGGAGGAATGCCTAGACAGTTTGGCCAGGGCGGCCAGTTCGGTCAGGACAGCCAATTTGGGATGCCGAGATTTGATGATGAAGACGACGATTAATATAAATGTAAGAGACGAGAAATATAGTTCGTCTCTTTTTTTAGTTAGGAATAAATTTCCCCCTTTGATGCAAGGGATGCCCCCAAAAATTGAATGTGCAGTATGACGGCTAGCAAGTACTGATTTCCGCTAAAAAAGTCCATTTCAGCTTATTAATAAGAATAACGGATAAATAAAATCGATTCGCTAATACATATCATTAAACCGCTATAAAAACTGAAATAATCGCTAATAAATTGAACACTTTCAAATAAAATGCTTTTATTCGCTACAATCTTATTTTGCCCCAATATACAAGTAATAAAATGAACGATTAAAACGAGTTCAGCTCAAATGCAAAATCCCCTCCATTTTTTTAAGAACTTACCGTTAACTAACAGATTAATGCTTGTTTGAACGAGCAACCTATACAAGAGCGGGATTTGCTCGCGTTAGAAAAATCAGGGGGGTTTTAATATTGAGGCATAAAGTTACTGCATTTGCTGCAATTGCTATAGCTGCAACTGGACTTGCAGGGTGCAACAATAATGAAGGCGCACTTGACACAAGATATGATGATTCCACAAGACCAATTGGTTATTATTCAGATGAGCACCGCAACGATAACGATGGCGTGGATAACGCGGATAACGATGGACCAATGACAGAAATGATGGAAGGCGACATGAATGATAATTACTTCACAAAAGTAAATGATCGCGATGATGCTTTTCATAATGGAAGAATGGATAATCCAACCGTCCCGCTTTCTAATGAAGACGGCATGCTTGAAAAAGATAACCGTTTCAGCAGAACAGATGAGGACTATCATGGCCAAGTGAAACAAGTAAATTATTACAGCGACAAAGAAGAAGAAATTGCTAAAAATGTTTCTGAAAAAGCTGCAGATGTAAAAGAAGTGGATGATGTCCGCACTGTTGTAAATGGAGATCAGGTGCTTGTGGCGATTGACACAGATGATAAAAACGACAAAAATGTTAAAAATGCCGTTTTAAATGCTGTGCGTTCAGCTGCAAAGGGAAAAGAAGTTCAGGTTGTCACAGATGAAGGAACCTTTACTCGCGTCAGAACAATTAATGACAATATTGAGAACGGCCAGCCGAAAAAAACAATTGATACCGATATCAGAGACCTTTTCGATGATATGGGCAATGTGATGAGAGAACCATTTCAACAGGCCAGATAAATAATGAAGGGGGTTATCTGTAAAGATGCCCCTTTTTTATGTTTTTCCCAATTACTGCATAATCAAAAGAAAAAAATCATCAAAGGTTAAAATTTCTATTTTTGGTCAAACTAGAAATGACGAATAATTACCTATATGGTAAATAGCTCATGATATGGGGTGTATGTGATGATGTCGTCTCATCGTTTACTGATTGGTGCCTTTGCCTGCGTCATAGTCACATTGTTTTTCATCATTCCTTCTTTCCATCAGGATGAATCCAGTGCATCAGAGAATGTGGCGGAAAAGAAAAATGAAGTCTATGAGGTAAGCGGTCCGCTGACCGTTACAGTGGTGCTCGAACGAATCTATTTGGATGGGGAAATCAGTGAAGAAGTGAGAACAGAAACCATCTTGGCAATGGAAGATTTCTGGGCAAAATATGAAGGTTGGCAATTAATTGATCAAGACGATAATCAGATTATTTTTCAAAAGGAAATGGATGATATCTCCCCTTTACTAAAAGCAAACGGGTATTTCGGCATTTCATCGGAAGGTGTCTTTTCTATTTTTAATGGAAGGCCGGACGATGCTTCGGAAATTATTCAGTCATTCTTTCAGATTGATGTCAGAAAACTTGAAACACGAAAGCATGATGAATTAAGGCAGGGAATCCGCATACAATCAAAGGATCAATACTTAGAGGTTATTCAGTCATATAAAGCATATTCTTCACCCGCAGATGTGAAATAAAGAAAGCTAGTGCAAAAGCGCTGGCTTTTTCTGTTTTTAAATGATTATTACTACAGGCAAAAGAAAAAATTATGATACAATGAGGTACAGTTGTAAAGAGGTGAATAACGTTTTGATTGAATTTATTAAAGGATATATTGATTTTATTACTCCGGAATATATTGTCATTGACCATGGCGGAATCGGTTATCAGGTGCACACTCCAAATCCATTCAGCTATCAGCGCAATCGCTCTTCAGAAGTGACGATTTTTACATATCAGCTAGTCAGAGAAGATATCCTCGCTTTATATGGTTTTCATACGAGAGAAGAAAAAGCTTTATTTATGAAGCTCCTGAACGTGACAGGAATCGGGCCAAAAGGAGCTCTCGCCATACTTGCTTCAGGAAACCCTTCGCAAGTAGTCGGTGCGATTGAAAATGAGGACGAGAAGTTCCTTATTAAGTTTCCCGGTGTAGGAAAGAAGACTGCCAGACAGATAATTCTTGATCTAAAAGGGAAACTTGCCGATGTAGCAGGGGAGCTTGCTCCGGACTTGTTTACCCATGAAGAGCACGAACAAAAAGAAACTGCCTCAAAAGCGCTGAACGAAGCGCTTGAAGCTCTGAAGGTGCTCGGATATGCTGAAAGAGAAATAAATAAGGTCGTTCCATCACTGATGGAAGAAGATTTAACGACAGATCAGTATGTGAAAAAAGCTTTGCAAAAGCTATTAAAGTAAGGTGAAAAGACATGGATGAACGTCTTGTATCAAGTAAAGCGGACTTAGATGAGGGTGCAATCGAGCTAAGCTTAAGACCTCAGACTTTATCTCAATATATCGGCCAGGATAAAGTAAAAGAAAACCTGGAAGTCTTTATTGAAGCGGCTAAACTTAGAAGCGAAACACTGGATCACGTCCTTTTATATGGTCCTCCGGGCCTTGGGAAAACAACGCTTGCAACAATTATTGCAAACGAAATGGGCGTAAATATCCGCACAACATCAGGACCAGCTATTGAAAGGCCAGGTGACCTCGCTGCGATTTTAACAGCTCTTGAGCCTGGGGATGTGTTATTTATCGATGAAATACATCGTCTTCAGCGCTCTATTGAAGAAGTACTGTATCCGGCGATGGAAGATTTCTGTCTCGATATTGTGATTGGAAAGGGCCCTTCGGCACGGTCTGTCCGTCTGGATTTGCCTCCGTTTACACTTATCGGAGCCACAACTCGTGTCGGCTTGCTCACGGCTCCGCTTAGAGATCGGTTTGGAGTTCTCAGCAGACTTGAATATTATAATGAACAGCAGCTGTCTCTTATTGTTGAACGGACCGGAGACATTTTAGGAATTGGCATGGAAAAAGAAGCTTCGCTCGAGCTTGCAAGAAGATCGAGGGGAACTCCGCGAATTGCCAACAGATTACTAAGACGGGTAAGGGACTTTTCCCAGGTGCGCGGCGAGTCAATTGTATCGGGAAAGCTTGCTAAGGATGCATTGGAAAAACTTCAGGTCGACAGACTGGGCCTCGATCATATTGATCACAAGCTTTTAATGGGAATAATTGAAAAGTATAAGGGCGGACCAGTTGGAATTGATACGATTTCAGCTACAATCGGAGAAGAATCCCATACGATTGAAGACGTATATGAACCATATCTTTTACAAATCGGTTTTATACAACGCACTCCAAGGGGTAGAATGGTAACGGAAGCAGTTTACCATCACTTTCAAATGGAGGCTCCTGAAAAATGACCCAATTTCCCAAAATGCTGATGATGATGGGTGCCGTTCTTTTTTTCGCGGGATTATTTATGCAGCTCATTGGAAGGCTGCCTGGGGATTTTGTATTCAAAAAAGGAAGTACGACTTTTTATTTTCCGATTGTTACATCCATTGTGATCAGTATCTTACTGACTATCTTGTTTAATGTTTTCGGACGGTTCAAATAATAGAAAAGGTGAAAAACAATGAAAGTAGATTTATTTGATTTTAACTTGCCAGAGGAACTAATTGCACAAGTGCCGCTTATAGAACGCGATGCTTCTAAGCTGATGGTCCTTGATAAAGAAACAGGCTCCATTCACCATGAACAATTCAGAACAATCATTGATTATTTCCATAAGGGAGACTGTCTTGTTCTTAATAATACCCGTGTGCTGCCTGCCCGTTTAATTGGGGAGAAAAAAGACACGGGGGCAAAAATTGAACTGCTTTTGCTGAAGCAAGAGCAAGGCGATGTCTGGGAAGTTCTGGCGAAACCGGCAAAACGTGTGAAAATTGGCACTGAACTAGTATTTGGAGACGGCGTTCTGCATGCTGTGTGCACTGGCGAGTCTGAACACGGCGGGAGATTGCTTGAGTTCAAATATGAAGGGATTTTTTATGAGGCTTTAGATGCTTTGGGTAAAATGCCGCTGCCTCCGTATATCAAAGAGCAGCTGGATGATCAGGAGCGGTACCAGACGGTCTTCTCAAGAGAGAGAGGATCAGCTGCAGCCCCAACGGCAGGACTTCATTTTACGGAGCAGATCTTAGATCAATTGAAAGAAAAAGGGGTTCATATTGCGTTTATCACTCTTCACGTTGGTTTGGGAACATTCCGGCCTGTAAACGCTGATGTAGTAGAAGAACATGAAATGCATGCTGAATTTTATCAAATGAGTACAGGAACAGCTCAGCTGCTAAATCAAGTGCGCGCTGAAGGCGGGAGGATTATATCGGTTGGGACAACTTCAACACGCACTCTTGAGACAATAGCTTCGAAAAATGAAGGGAAATTCATTGAAGACAGCGGATGGACAAATATTTTTATCTATCCTGGCTATGAATTCCGTGCGATTGACGGTATGGTCACAAACTTCCACTTGCCAAAATCATCTTTGATTATGCTGGTCAGTGCGTTAGCAACAAGAGAACATATAATGAATGCCTATGAAACGGCAGTCAAGGAAAAATACCGATTTTTCAGCTTTGGAGATGCCATGCTTATCATCTGAAGAAAAACAGCCTTGAAGGAGGAAAAAAGGTGTCATCATCACCAATACGTTATGAATTAATTAAAACATGTAAACAAACCGGTGCAAGACTCGGCCGTGTTCATACCCCTCATGGGTCATTTGAAACGCCAGTGTTTATGCCGGTTGGAACATTGGCTACTGTAAAGACAATGTCGCCGGAAGAGCTCGTGCAGATGGGCGCTGGCATCATCTTGAGCAATACGTATCATTTATGGCTGCGACCTGGCCATGAGATTGTAAAGGAAGCTGGCGGGCTTCATAAATTTATGAACTGGGACCGTGCCATTTTAACAGATTCCGGCGGCTTCCAGGTCTTCAGTTTAAGTGAATTCCGGAAAATAGAAGAAGAAGGCGTTCATTTCAGAAATCATCTGAACGGCGACAAGCTGTTTCTTTCGCCGGAAAAGGCGATGCAGATTCAAAATGCGCTCGGTTCTGATATTATGATGGCCTTTGATGAATGCCCTCCGTTTCCGGCTGAATATGACTATATGAAAAAGTCTGTAGAACGGACAAGCAGATGGGCAGAGCGCTGCTTGAATGCGCATGAGCGTCCTCACGATCAGGGATTATTCGGGATTGTACAGGGCGGAGAATATGAGGAATTAAGAAAGCAAAGTGCAAGAGATTTAGTTTCATTGGATTTCCCGGGCTATGCTGTCGGGGGCCTTTCCGTTGGAGAACCAAAAGACATAATGAACCGTGTGCTTGAATCGACAACGCCTTTGCTTCCGTCCAATAAACCGCGTTACCTGATGGGTGTTGGCTCTCCAGATTCATTGATTGACGGAGCAGTTAGAGGGATAGATATGTTTGACTGCGTGCTTCCAACGAGAATTGCGCGAAATGGAACATTAATGACAAGCAGCGGCCGTTTAGTTGTGAAAAATGCTAAATATGCCCGTGACTTCGGTCCGATTGATGAGAATTGCGACTGCTACACTTGCCGCAATTACAGCCGCGCTTATATCCGTCATTTAATGAAGTGTGACGAGACATTCGGCATTCGATTAACTTCTTACCATAACCTTCATTTTCTGTTAAAATTAATGGAGCAGGTCAGACAGGCAATCCGTGAAGACCGATTAGGCGACTTCAGAGATGAATTCTTTGAACAATATGGTTTTAACAAGCCGAATGCTAAAAACTTTTAAGATTTGAAAGGGGTGAAAAATATGGAATTATTGACTACGGTTGGACCGTTAATCTTAATGTTTGCGATCTTTTACTTTTTATTGATCCGTCCTCAGCAGAAACAGCAGAAGAAAGTGCGTGTTATGCAGGAAAGTCTGTCAAAAGGCGACAAAGTCGTAACGATTGGCGGTATGCATGGCATCGTTGATTCAATCGATGAAGAAAAAGTAATCATCAAAGCTGGTGATGGCTCACGCCTGACATTTGACCGCCGCGCTGTTCGCGACGTTGTTGAGCAAAAAGGCATCACGATGGAGAAGGCCTAATTACATAAGGCACAAACAAAAAGAAGCGCTATTATTGCGCTTCTTTTTAGTTTTTATTTAATAGAACGAACGTCTCAAGATGCTATTTGGACGAGCCGGACAAGTTCACTCCCATTACCCCGCCTAGCATAGCTATGGCAAGGAAGCCCCCATGATACATGGTCTGCTCCATTGTAAATGTTTTCCCGTAGCCTAAAAATTGAAATAAAAAAATAATTAATGTATAGAGGATTGCTGTTGTGCCTCCGATCAGCCATCCGCGCTCTTTTCCTTTTCCTCCGGCAATAAATCCGCCAATGAAAACGGCTAAAAATGAGAGTCCCAGTATAAACCATTTAATAGAATCTTCCGTTAACCCAGTAAATTTGAGCAGCAATGAAAAAAGTAAGCTTGTTACAAGTGCTGCCATTAAAATACTGGATAATCCGTAAAGAATGGCTTTACTCCATCTTCGCGTTTCGATTGCAATCTCCCCCTTATTCCAGTCAGCTTGTTTTTGCTCGTCTTATTACCATCCTATTCACATCAAATGAAAATAGAATCTATTTACACTACATGAAAATGATTTATCCGTTCAAAATAAACGTAACTGGTAAGCAAGGGGGGCAATATGGTGGAAGAGGCTATAATCATAATGGCACGGACGATTTTTTTATATACAATGATCGTTATTATCTTCAGACTGATGGGAAAACGGGAAATTGGCGAATTAAGTATTCTGGATCTTGTTGTCTTTTTAATGATCGCAGAAATGGGAGTTATGGCCATTGAAAATACGGAGGACCCATTGATACATACAGTCATTCCCATGTTTCTGCTGCTTGTCATCCAGATTGGCCTTGCCTATCTGTCGCTAAAAAATCATAAAGTAAGAAAACTGTTGGACGGAAAGCCGACAATCATCATAGATAGAGGCAAAATTAATGAACATGCCATGAAAACTCAGCGCTATAATTTTGATGATCTTCTCATCCAGCTGAGGGAAAAGGATATTAACGATATCAGCGAAGTGGATTTTGCCATCCTTGAACCATCAGGGAAGTTATCTGTTATAAAAAAAGAACATGACAATGAAAGTCAGGAACTGCAGCTGCCATTAATAATCGACGGATTGATTCAAGAGGAAAATTTATTCAGAATCGGCAAGACAAACTTGTGGCTAAGGCAGCAGCTTAGAGAACTTGGCTACATAGATTTAAAGAATATTTCCTTGTGCACACATAATAAGGGGGCATTTTTTATCGACCTGATAGATGAAAAATAAACATTAACGCCGCGGTGCCAGCTTAGAAAGTGTGTTTCCTATATAAGGAATTCTTTTCAATTCTTCCTTAAAAACTAAGCGGAAGACGACCAGAAGGATGCAATAAATCGTGAAAGTAAAGGTGACAGAAATAATTAAATTAATACCCATGCTTAGAGAGAGCATTTGATAGAAATAATAACCCGCTATTCCTGAAAGAATCATTGTCAAAAAGCACTTGGCATATTCTCCAATCCGAATGGTCAGGGAGACCACCTTCATAACGGTTGCTAAATGAAGCAGCGTGACAAGCATAATTCCTGCTACAATGGCAAGGGCAGCTCCCATAATACCGAGTGAAGGGCGGGTTGCTAATAGGAAAATCAGGGCTGTTTTAATGGCTGAGCCGACAAAACTATTGATCATTGCTGCTTTTGCAAGGTTAAGTGCCTGCAAAACTGCCTGAAGGGGACCCTGGAAATAGTAAAAGATGAAAAATGGGGCCATGACCTGGACAAAGATCGCAGCGTGGCTGCTGCCGTACATGACCGTCATCATCGGATTGGCATAGATATATAAAATAACTACGGCGAAACCGCCTGTCACTAAAGACAGTCTGAATGCCTGCTGAAGTCTGTGCTGAACAAGGTGCAGCTTTTTTTGAGCCATGGCTTCGCTGATTGCCGGGACAAGTGCGGTAGATAAGGAGTATGTAATAAATGACGGCAGCATAAGCAGCGGAAGGGCGTACCCTGTTAATTCACCGTACTGTTTTGTAGCCATCGCTGCTGTAAATCCTGCAATGGCCAAGCTTTGTGCGACAACAATCGGTTCAAAAAACCAGGCAATGGAACCGATCATGCGGCTTCCTGTTGTTGGGAGTGCAATGCTCATTAAGTTTTGAAACGTATCTTTTCCGTCATGCAATGATTTGAAGAACTTTCTTCTGATTTTGAATTTCTTTTTCATCTTAAACATCGAGAATAAGTAAAGCAGGGAAATCAGTTCTCCGATGACGGCTGATGCCATGGCCCCTGCTGCAGCGTATTCAATCCCATACGGAAGGAACGTTTTTGTAAAAACAGCAATTAAAGATATCCGGACAATTTGTTCAAGCACCTGGGATATCGCAGCGGGCCTCATGTTTTGCTTGCCTTGAAAATAGCCTCTGAGAACAGATGAAATCGCGATAATGGGAACGACTGGAGTAATCGCAAGCAGCGGATACAGGGTTCTTGGGTCTGTCAGCAATGAGTTTGACAAGTAGGGAGCAAGGAGAATGATTGCCGGAGTGAATAAAAGACTAAGTGACCCTGTAATCGCAAGAGAGACGATCAGGATTTTTTTGATCTTCCGCTGATTTCCTTCGGCTTCGGCTTCCGCAACTAATTTTGATATTGCAACAGGCAGCCCGAACTGGGTAATCGTAATAATAAGGACCAGTGTAGGCATCGCCATCATGTATAATCCAACGCCTTCTTCCCCTATAAAGCGCGCCACAACGATTCGGTTTATAAACCCCAGAACCCTGGTAATCAGACCGGCAGCTATCAATATTAATGTTCCCTGTAAAAATGTTTGCTTGGACATGGCTTTCCCTGCCTTCTCAAATAGCTTGTAATCATATACAATTACTATATGCGCTATGATTGGCCAAGCATGACAAGTATGTTCAATCAAAGGCTTATTCAAGATAAATTATCCCGCAAATGATCAGGTGAAGGAGCGTGTCATGTTGGAGAAAGACGAAATTGAAAAATATCGCCATCACGTAAAGCCGGCGCTAGTCAGCAAAGCAGAGGAATTTAAAATCCTCGATTATGGCGAGGTCACAGAAGCAGAGCTTTGGAATTTCCTAAGAAATAAAAAATGGAAGAAAAAAAATGAGCTGATGGTGTATGAAATGGTTGCTGATATTATGGCCATCAAACCTAATGAATTCATGACATTCGCAACGATTGAATCTTATAAGGCGGGCAGCTGGTTTGAAAGTGAAGAAGGCAAAAAACTCGGAATCAATGAAAGTTAATACATATTGAATGGTTTTTTTCTAAGGAGGAAACAATATGGTGAAAAAAGGACGCATTATCGTTTTTTTCTTACTCGTCCTTTGCGTAGGCAGTTTGATTGGAGCATTTGGAAGCAAAACTGCAGATAATATTTTGCTTGGACTTGATCTTCAGGGCGGCTTTGAAATCCTATATGATGTAAAGCCTGCAAATGAAGGCGATAAGATCGACCGCAATGCAATGGTAAGTACAGTGAATGCTCTTCAAAAGAGAGCGAATGTGCTTGGTGTCAGTGAACCAAACATCCAAATCGAAGGAGAAAACAGAATCAGAGTTCAGCTTGCAGGAGTCAAGGACCAAAGCCAGGCAAGGGAAATCCTCTCCACTCAGGCAGAGCTCACATTTCGGGATGTAAATGATAAAGTCATGATGAATGGCTCGGATCTTGTGGAAGGCGCATCAAAACAGACCTTTGATCCAGATACACAAGAACCTATCGTGGCAGTTAAACTTAAGGATGCTGCAAAGTTTAAAAACGTAACAGAGCAAATCGTGGCGATGCAACCCGAAAATCAGCTTGTTATTTGGCTTGATTACGAAAAAGGTGACTCATATAAAGAAGAAGTTACAAAAGAATCACCAAAATTTTTATCAAATCCAAACGTCGGAGAAGTTTTTAATACAACCGATGTAACGATTACAGGCCAGTTTACAGTTGAAGAAGCAAAAGATCTTGCCAATCTTCTAAATGCTGGATCACTTCCTGTTAAACTCGATGAAACCTATTCTACTTCGGTAGGAGCGCAGTTTGGTGAAGAAGCGCTGCAGAAAACGGTTCTTGCGGGAGTTATCGGGATCAGCTTTATTTTCTTATTTATGCTCTACTTCTATCGATTGCCGGGGTTCATTGCAATCGTAACTTTAAGTGCATACCTTTATCTTGTCCTTCAAGTTTTTGATTGGATGAATGCTGTTTTAACACTCCCGGGGATTGCAGCCCTGATTTTGGGAGTCGGGATGGCTGTTGATGCTAATATTATTACATATGAGAGAATTAAAGAGGAAATCAAGCTTGGCAAGTCCATAAGATCAGCGTACAGAGCTGGAAACCGCCGTTCTTTTGCTACTATTTTCGATGCGAATATCACAACGATGCTTGCCGGCGGAGTGCTCTTTTTCTTCGGAACAAGTGCGGTCAAAGGATTTGCAACCAGTCTTGTATTAAGCATCCTTGTGAGCTTTTTAACATCTGTTTTTTTAAGCAGAATCCTGCTTGGATTATTGGTGGAAAGCAGATGGCTTGATAAAAAGCCAGGATATTTTGGAGTTAACAAGAAAGACATCATTGATTTAAGCAAATCAACAGAAGATGTTGATGCACCTACAAAATTTGATAAAGTTGACTTTGTTAAGCACCGGAAAAAATTCTTTGCTGCTTCAGGAATATTGCTTTTTGCCGGGGTGATTCTCCTTCTTGTGTTCCGATTGAATCTTGGCATTGATTTTTCAAGCGGAACCCGCATCGAAATTGGAGCGGAAAAGACTCTTACAGCTGAAGAAGTAGAATCAGAACTTGCGAATCTTGATCTTGAGCCAAAGGATATCGTTTTATCCGGCAACCAAAATCAAACCGCAGTAGCCAGATTTATCGGAGTACTTGATAAAGATGAGATTGCTGAAGTCAAAGAGTATTTCAGTGAAAAATATGGAAAAGAACCAAGTGTCAGCACGGTTTCGCCTACAGTCGGGAAAGAATTGGCAAGAAACGCGATGTATGGTGTTCTAATTGCTTCACTTGGAATTATTATCTATGTATCCTTGAGGTTTGAATATAAAATGGCTATAGCTTCAGTGATTGCCTTGCTCTATGACGCATTCTTTATTATAGCCGTTTTCAGTATTACACGCCTTGAAGTAGATGTTACGTTCATAGCGGCGGTTCTGACAATTGTGGGATATTCAATCAATGATACGATCGTAACTTTTGACAGAATTCGTGAATTATATAAAAAGACAAAAGTCAAAACGTATGATGACTTAAAAAACATTGTAAACAGAAGCTTGCAGCAGACATTCACGCGATCAGTAAATACTGTATTGACAGTCGTATTCTGTGTTATTGCTTTGCTGATTTTAGGAAGCGAGTCGATTCGGAATTTCTCAATAGCACTGCTTATCGGATTAATTTCCGGCACTTACTCCTCATTATTTATAGCAGCACAGCTATGGATGATCTGGAAATGGAAAGAGATTAAGAAGAAAAGCACGATGAAAAAAGTTCAGGAAAATGACGAACCAGTCGTATAAAAAGAGAAACCGCGAGCAATCGCGGTCTTTTAATTTTGGCCGTAACTGGATAAGATAATATTAGGCCAAGGAACATCCCTTTACTTATATTTGTTTGAATGAATTTTAAAAAAGGGTATAAAGGAGAGAGGTTTTCAGAAGGGGGAAAGAATATGAAGAGACAATGGAGTTTTATTTTTGCGATTCTTTTTGCACTTATTGTTGCGGTTTTTGCTGTCATAAATGTGGATCCGGTTGAAGTTGATTATTTATTCGGTAAAGCCCAATGGCCGCTTATTCTGATTGTTCTGGGTTCTGTTCTGCTTGGAGGACTTATGATTGCTTCTGCAGGACTGACAAGAATTTACGCTCTTCAGCGCAAAGTGAAAGTTCTGGAAAAGGAAAAGGCAGAGCTTATAAATGAAAACGAAGCACTTAAAAAAGATCCGCTTGTTCATAAAACAACAAGCAGTGCGCACGGAGCAAAGCAAATCGGCCAGACATCAGAGGAATTATAATTTCCAGATTTCCAGTTTGTCACCCCTTACCCACTCTAGTATAATAGTGAGGTTAAGGGGTGATTTTTTTGCTGAAAGCGAAGACTAGATGGAATGTTTCTAAACACCATTCAGATAAAGCTGATGAATTGATAAATACGATGAATGTTACTCCTCTGATTGCTTCCTTGTTATTAAACCGCGGAATTGAGACTGCTGAGCAGGCAGACCAATTCCTGAATATTGAAAAGCACGGTTTTTTTGATCCATTCATGCTCCTTGGAATGGAACAAGCTGTTAAGCGTATAAACGATGCCATGGCGAATCAAGAAAAGATATTGATTTTTGGAGATTATGATGCAGATGGAGTGAGTTCTACGACGGTTCTGCTAGAAACGCTTAACTCACTCGGAGCTAATGCTGATTTTTATATACCTAATCGCTTTACTGAAGGCTATGGTCCAAATGAGATGGCTTTCCGCCATGCTCATGATGAAGGTTTTTCTTTAATCATTACGGTTGATACAGGGATCTCGGCTGTGAATGAAGCGGCTCTTGCAAAAGAGCTGGGCGTTGATCTGATTATAACCGATCATCATGAACCAGGACCGGTTCTTCCAGATGCTTTTGCGATTATCCATCCAAAGCAGCCTGATTGCCAATATCCTTTCAAAGAGTTAGCAGGTGTTGGCGTAGCTTTTAAGCTTGCCCATGCACTGCTTGGCAAAGCACCGGAGAATTTGCTTGAAATTGCCGCAATAGGAACCATCGCGGACCTTGTTCCGCTTCAAGGCGAGAATCGCCTGATTGCACGCCTTGGCATACAGCAATTAAAACGAACAAAACGAAAAGGGTTAAAAGCGCTCCTTAAAGCAGCAGGAGCTGACGGAAAAGATGTAAATGAAGAGACGATCGGATTTGCCATCGGGCCGCGGATAAATGCCGTAGGGAGGCTGGAATCGGCTGATCCGGCTGTTCATCTCCTTATGTCAGAAGATGATGATGAGGCTCAAAGTCTTGCAAAAGACATTGACCTCCTCAATAAAGAAAGACAGAAAATCGTCTCTCAAATTACGGAAGAAGCAATCGAACAAGTAGAATCATTGTATCCAATTGAAGAAAATCCGGTTCTTGTTCTGGCAAAGGAAGGTTGGAACCCAGGCGTTGTCGGAATTGTAGCTTCGAGAATGGTAGAGAAATATTATAGACCTACGATTATTTTAAGTATTGACCACGGCAAGGGAATGGCTAAAGGATCTGCAAGAAGCATTGCGGGTTTTGATTTATTTGCTAATTTGTCAACGTGCCGGGACATTCTGCCGCATTTCGGAGGTCATCCAATGGCAGCTGGAATGACACTTGATATTGATGATGTTGATCAATTGAGACAGCGCTTGAATGCTCTTGCGGCTGAGAAGCTGACTGACAAAGATTTCATACCCATCAAAACAATTGATGCGGAATGTACTCTTTCCGAAATCACTACGGACTCTATCGAAGAAATTGGGCTGCTCGCTCCGTTTGGCATGAGCAACCCAAAGCCTCTCTTCCTGCTTGACTCCGTTCAATTAGGATCGATGAGGAAGATAGGGTCAGATCAAACACATTTGAAATTGGCGGTTGAACAAAATCATCAGCAGCTCGATTGTATTGGATTTGGATTCGGGCATCTTCATGATCATATGGCTCCACTTGCAAAAGTGTCAATGGTTGGTGAATTATCTATTAATGAATGGAATAACTTCCGAAAGCCGCAATTCATGATCCAGGATCTCGCTGTCAATGAGTGGCAGCTTTTTGATGCAAGAGGAACCCGCAATCTTCAAAAAGCAATTGAAAAAATAAATGATGAAAAAAATGTCCATATAGTTTTCCAAAAAGAAACCCTCTCTTTGCTTGAAGGCTCGGATCTCAATATTCTATTTTTGGAAAGCGGCCAAGATGCGGGCGACTTGGATTTAAAAGATAAATATGTCACATTCATTGACACGCCATCTTCTATCGAACATCTGAATGCTCTTTTTGAAGGAGCGCGCCCGGACCGGATCTATGCTATTTTCCATCAGCATACGGAACATTTTTTTGCCACAATACCGACAAGAGAACACTTCAAATGGTATTATGGATTTTTGAAACAAAAAGGGTCATTTGACTTAAAAAAACATGCAGAAGCGCTAGCCCGGCATAAAGGCTGGTCAAAAGAAACAATAGATTTCATGTCACAGGTGTTTTTTGACCTGGAATTTGCTACAATAGAGAATGGCATTATTTCTGTCAATCATCATCCGCCAAAAAGAGATCTAGCCGAATCTATTGCGTATGCTTCTAAGCTTCAGCAATTAGAGCTAGAAAATACGCTACTATATTCGTCATACCAGGATTTAAAAACATGGTTTGATGATAGAATGAAAATATCGTCAACGCTTGTCAATGCATGAGGAGGACAAACTTAATATGGATTTAAAGAAATATGTAACAGTGGTTCCGGATTATCCGAAGCCTGGTATTCAGTTTAAAGATATTACAACTCTAATGGACAACGGTGAAGCTTACCGCTATGCAACAGATCAAATTGTTGAATATGCGCGCAAACAAAACGTTGATATAATTGTAGGACCGGAAGCCCGCGGATTTATCATCGGCTGTCCTGTAGCTTATTCACTAGGAGTAGGCTTTGCGCCAGTCCGCAAAGAAGGCAAGCTTCCTCGCGAGGTTGTACGCGTAGAGTATGGACTTGAGTATGGCAAAGATGTGCTTACAATGCATAAAGATGCCATCAAACCAGGTCAGCGCGTGTTAATCACAGATGATTTGCTTGCTACAGGCGGAACGATTGAAGCAACAATCAAATTGGTAGAAGAGCTTGGCGGAGTCGTAGCCGGCATCGCTTTCTTAATCGAATTAAGCTACCTTGACGGACGCAGCAAATTGGATGATTACGATATTTTGACACTGATGAAGTTTTAATCGCATAGTGAAAAGCACTCGGGAATGGGTGCTTTTTCTATATTAAGGCAGGTACCAGCCATTAATTGGGCATAGAAAAGACTGTATATCTCTTTACATCTTCTGTGTTTTTAATGATAATAGGTACAATAAAGTTTTCATTGTAAAGGTGATTCCATGGCTAATGAACAAGTACTGACTGCTGAGCAGGTCATAGAGAAGGCAAAACAATATTTAACGGATGAAGACTTGCTTTTCATTCAGAAAGCCTATGATTTTTCAGAAGAGGCGCATCGTGAACAATACCGAAAATCGGGTGAACCATATATTATTCATCCTATACAGGTCGCAGGGATTTTAGTTGATTTGGACATGGATCCGTCGACTATCGCGGGTGGATTTTTACATGACGTCGTAGAAGATACGGACGTGACACTTGATGACTTGAAACAAACATTTAATGATGAAGTCGCCATGCTAGTGGACGGAGTTACAAAGCTAGGAAAAATTAAATATAAATCTCACGAAGAACAACAGGCTGAAAATCATCGTAAAATGTTTGTCGCAATGGCACAGGACATTCGTGTGATCTTAATTAAACTTGCTGACCGTCTTCACAATATGCGCACACTTAAGCATTTGCCGCAAGAAAAGCAGCGGAGAATCTCTAATGAAACCCTTGAAATTTTCGCGCCGCTTGCACACCGGTTGGGGATTTCAAAAATAAAGTGGGAGCTTGAGGATACAGCTCTGCGCTATTTGAATCCGCAGCAGTATTACCGCATCGTAAATTTAATGAAGAAAAAGCGTGCAGAACGCGAGCTTTATTTAGAAGAAGTCATTGATGAAGTGAAAAACCGTGTTCATGAAGTAAATATAAAAGCCGATTTCTCAGGCCGTCCAAAACATATTTACAGCATCTACCGGAAAATGGCACTTCAGAACAAGCAGTTTAATGAAATTTATGATTTGTTGGCCGTTCGGATTATCGTAAACAGCATTAAAGACTGCTATGCCGTTCTCGGCATTATTCACACATGCTGGAAGCCGATGCCGGGCAGATTCAAAGATTATATAGCCATGCCAAAACCTAATATGTATCAATCCCTGCATACAACAGTGATCGGCCCAAAAGGCGATCCTCTTGAAGTTCAGATCCGCACAAAGGATATGCACACGATTGCAGAATACGGGATTGCTGCTCACTGGGCATACAAAGAAGGCAAAGAGGCCGAAGAGCAATCAACTCTTGAACAAAAATTAACATGGTTCCGTGAAATTCTGGAGTTCCAGAATGAAACAACCAATGCTGAAGAGTTTATGGAATCATTAAAAATCGACCTGTTTTCAGATATGGTATTTATTTTTACGCCTAAAGGCGATGTGATTGAAATGCCATCAGGCTCTGTTCCGATTGACTTTGCCTACCGCATCCATTCAGAGATCGGCAACAAGACGATCGGTGCAAAAGTAAACGGCAAAATCGTCACTCTGGACTATAAATTAAAAACAGGCGACATTATTGAAATCATGACTTCCAAACATTCCTATGGACCTAGTCAGGATTGGCTAAAGCTTGCCCAAACGTCTCAGGCGAAAAATAAAATCCGCCAATTCTTCAAAAAGCAGCGCCGTGAGGAAAATGTAGACAAAGGCAAAGAAATGGTTGAGAAAGAAATTAAAAATCTTGACTTTGAATTAAAAGAAGTCTTAACGAATGATAATTTAAAGCGTGTAGCTGAAAAATTCAATTTCTCAAACGATGAGGACATGTATGCTGCTGTAGGCTATAACGGCATCACGGCAGCCCAGGTTGCAAATCGGTTAACTGAAAAATGGCGCAAAAAACGTGATATGGAACAAGAGAAAGATATTTCAGAAGTAATTTCTGAAGTGCGTCCTTATTCATCTAAAAAACGTGACAGCGGGGTCCGTGTTAAAGGGATTGACAATCTGCTGATCCGTTTATCAAAATGCTGCAATCCTGTACCAGGTGATGAAATTGTCGGTTTTATCACAAAAGGACGCGGAGTTTCTGTTCATCGGGACGATTGCCCTAATGTGCATACGGATGAAGCACAGGCCCGTCTTATTCCTGTTGAATGGGAAACACAGCTTGATGGCCGCAAAGAGTACAACGTTGAAATCGAGATTCTCGGCTATGACCGCAGAGGCCTTCTTAATGAGGTTCTTCAGGCTGTCAACGAAACAAAGACAAACATTTCGTCTGTTGCAGGCAAATCTGACCGCAACAAAGTAGCTACGATAAACATGGCGATTGCCATTTCCAACATAAGTCATCTTCACAAAGTAGTGGAGCGAATTAAGCAAATTTCTGATATTTATTCTGTAAGAAGAATTATGAATTAGAAAGGGTTTTTCTGTCTTGAAAATAGTTGTACAGCGTGCCAAACATGCAGAAGTAAAAGTAAATAACGAAACGGTCGGCAAAATTTCTGAAGGATTTATGCTTTTAGTGGGGGTCACCCATGAGGATTCTGAACAAGATGCTGATTATCTTGCAGATAAAATTGCCAATCTGAGAGTTTTTGAAGACGAAGAGCAAAAAATGAATCTTTCCCTGATTGATGTGGGGGGACAAGCCTTATCCATTTCGCAATTTACTCTCTACGGAGATTGCAGAAAAGGAAGAAGACCAAATTTCATGGCAGCTGCTAAACCTGATCAAGCACAGCCTTTATATGATTATTTCAATGCAAAGCTTCGTGAAAAAGGGATTACAGTACAAACAGGAGAGTTTGGCGCAATGATGGATGTATCGTTCACAAATGTCGGTCCTGTTACATTGATTCTCGAATCGCAAGCGAATTAAGAAGACCGCCGGGCACAGTTCCCTGCGGTTTTTCCTTTTGTTTATGAAAATATTGTATTGTGGAAAAATGAGGAACGATATTGCATGATGTCAAAAAGCGGTATTTTTAATAAAAATGCCTAAAGACCATTTCGATGGATATTGGGGTGTGTTTTTTTTGTTAAGTTGATATGATTTCAATCGCTATGCCAAGGATAAAGTGCGCCAAAGCGGGTGTATGGAACAGAAAAATCGTCTCCATCCAGAAAAAAGTGAGTCAAAGCGGGTGTATGGAACAGAAAAATCGTCACCATCCAGAAAAAAGTGAGTCAAAGCGGGTGTATGGAACAGAAAAATCGTCACCATCCAGAAAAAAGTGAGTCAAAGCGGGTGTATGGAACAGAAAAATCGTCTCTAGCCTGAAAAAAGTGAGTCAAAGCGGGTGTATGGAACAGAAAAAACGTCTCCAGCCTGAAAAAAGTGAGTCAAAGCGAGTGTATGGAACAGAAAAATCGTCACCAGCCTGAAAAAAGTGAGTCAAAGCGAGTGTATGGAAAAATCGTCTCCACCCAGAAAAAAGTGCTTCAACATCCTTACCGGGCAAGTTCACAACCAAACCGCATGTAAAAAACACTCAGGCCAGAGCCTGAGTGTTTTTGAATGCTTATTTAAAATACTGTGCCAGTCCATAATAAACCCCTTGTGCAACTCTTTCCTGATACGCACTTGAACGGACTGTCAATTCTTCGGTGCTGTTGCTGACATACCCTAGTTCCAGGAGAATGGCAGGCTGATTATTTTCACGGATAACATGATAATCTCCAAATTTCGTTCCGCGGTCTTTTAACTTCGTTTGTTTCATTAATTCAGAATGTACAGGTGATGCCAGCGGCTTATCTTTAGATCCGCTGTAATAATAAGTCGTCATTCCATTGACGCTTCTATTATCAATGCTGTCAAAATGGAGACTTATAAAAGCATCTGCATTTCTGTAGTGGGACGTGCTTACCCGTGAGCTTAAGCTGATGTAGCTGTCAGAGCTGCGCGTCAGATGCACGTCTGCCCCAGAAGCTTTCAGTTTATCGAAGACGAGCTTGGCAGTAGACATCGTCAGGTTCTTCTCAAGGGTTCCTCTGGTGCCGATTGCCCCGCTATCACTTCCGCCATGGCCAGGATCTAAAACAACGGTTTTATTTTTTAAGTATGAGGTAACATCTCCGCCAGGCCTTGTAACAGAACTTCCTTCACCTGATTGTGATACCACCCATCCTGCCACATACCCTGAGATATTGCCGGAGAGCTGGATTTTAAACCAATCTCCTTCTTTGCTGATAACAGAAAATTGCTCACCTGCATTAGCTCGTCTCAGAATACTTTGATTTGTAGATGGTCCTATTCGAATATTGGTACCATCTTGCAAAATACTGACTTTAGATTGACTTGGTTTTTCCTTGCCAGTAGTTCCTTGCCCGTTGAAAATTGAAATATAGGAACTGGAAACCCAGCCTTTTTTATTTCCCGAGTATTGAATATGATTCCAGCTGTTTTTAGTTTCAAGAATAGTCACTTCCGCATTTTTTGAGATGGAACCGACTACAGAGCCGTTTAAGCTGCCGCTGCTGCGTACATTAAGTGAGCTTGCTGTTACTTTTCCTTTTTTGCCGCCACTCACAGGCGATTGAACGGAACCAGTGGAAATAAAATCACTATGTACCCAGCCCTTTTGGCCGTTAAATTGAATTTTGTGCCATTTATCCTGTGTCTTTGTGATCGAAACAGAAGCATTCTTTTTCAAGCTTCCAATGGTGTCGGCAGATGTTGAAGGCTTGTTGCGCACATTCAGTGAAGTGGCAATGACCTTGCCGCTCTTTGAGCCTGAGGAAGCAGGTGCTTTGGCTTGTTCTTTCTTTAGAAAGAAAACAAACTGGCTGGAAACCCAGCCTCTTTTTCCATTATAAGAGATCTCAACCCAATTTGAGTTTTGCTGGACAAATGATGCCGTTTGTCCCTTGTCAAATGTGCCTGTTACCTGAAAGCTTGTTCCAGGACCGCTGCGCATTCTCAAGTCTTCTGCATTTGATTTGACCGTGTCTGAAGTGCCTGAGCTTGTTTTTGGAGCTTGAGAAGAGTGCTGAAGGGTTACAAGCCATGAGGCTACCCAGCCCTTGTTATTACCCGATAATTGAATTTGATACCAATCTTTTTTCTGGTCTGTGATGCTGTACACAGCCCCTTTTTTTACACTGGCGATGACAGAATAGCTTAATCCAGGGCCGTTTCTGATGTTTAATCCATCAACTGCGATGACTGCTTTTTTTGATTCAGCTGATGCAGGCATTGGCATCATTTGAAGCTGGCTTATAATAAGCAGTATGCAAATGATGGAAAAGAGTAGTTTACGAAACAATGACCGATCCTCCTTTTTCATAGATAACTTTTAGTACATTCGCTTTTTATATCGGCTATCCCTTGTGACATTTGATATATTTTTTCAGGAAAAAGGAAATGCTACAGGATAGACAGTTAAAAAGGAGCAATGAGCATGAGGCACAGTGATAAAGGCGAGACAACCCATTATAACAATAATGATGTATTTGGAGTTAATTTTCTTGAATTTGCGGAAAAAGAACAGCATTCTAATTTGTTTGAGCTTGCAAGTGAATATGGTTTAAGTCTGAGAGAAGTGAAGAAATTAAAAAAACGATTAAATCGCTCTTGACACAATGCCAGAAACATTCGTATGATAGTATATAAATCTTAGCAAGAACTACATAATTTTGAACCATTGATGGAGAAGAGTAGTCAAGATGACACATGATAAGAGAGGAAAAGCCGTGGCTGAAAGCTTTTCACATGATGACTTGATGAAGAGAACACTCCTTAGGTTTCCCTCTGAACGATGCTGGCTGTATTTAATAGGAGGAGGACGTGACAGGCGTTAACTGTCTGAGTGGGAGCATTTTTTGCTTCAACTAGGGTGGCACCACGGGATCTAACTCTCGTCCCTACATTTTTATGTAGGGACGGGAGTTTTTTTATTTTCAAAAATTATGAAGGTTTATGTAAATTGGAGGAGTAAAACATGTCATTTCAAATTCCGAGAGGCACACAGGATATCCTTCCTGGAGATGTTGAACGCTGGCAATATATCGAAAACACAGCACGTGAAATTTGCAGATTATATCAATATAAAGAAATCCGCACACCAATCTTTGAACACACTGAGCTTTTTCAAAGAGGAGTAGGTGAATCAACAGATATCGTTCAAAAAGAAATGTATACCTTCCAGGACCGCAAAGGAAGAAGCTTGACCCTTCGACCTGAAGGAACGGCTTCAACAGTTCGTGCATTTGTGGAAAAGAAATTGTACGCTCAACCGGCACAGCCGACAAAGCTTTACTATATCGGACCAATGTTCCGTTATGAGCGCCCGCAGACAGGACGCTTTCGCCAATTCGTTCAGTTTGGGGTTGAGGCGCTTGGAAGCAACAATCCTGCAATAGATGCAGAAGTCATATCTCTTGCAATGGAGCTTTATAGCACTGTTGGATTAAAGAAGCTGAAGCTGATTATCAATAGTCTTGGCGATGCAGACAGCAGAAAAGCTCACCGGGAAGCATTAATTGCTCATTTTGAACCAAGAATCGGTGAATTTTGCTCGGATTGCCAGAAACGATTACAGCAAAATCCGCTTCGGATCCTTGATTGCAAAGTAGACCGGAATCATGAGCTTATGGCAACAGCTCCTTCGATCATGGATTACCTAAACGACGAGTCAAGAGTTTATTTCAATAAAGTTCAGCAATACTTAACGGATTTAAATATTGAGTTTACAGTAGATCCTAACCTAGTGCGAGGATTAGATTACTATAATCACACGGCATTTGAGATCATGAGCGACGCAGAAGGATTCGGGGCGATCACAACACTTTGCGGCGGCGGAAGATACAATGGCCTTGTGGAAGACGTTGGCGGCCCTGAAACACCAGGGATCGGATTTGGTCTCAGCATCGAAAGATTTCTTGCTGCACTCGATGCGGAAAACGTGGAGCTTCCAATTGAACAATCAATCGATTGCTTCGTCGTAGCACTTGGGGATAAAGCGAAAGACCGTTCTGTATCACTCGTATATGAACTCAGAAAAGCAGGCTTGACTGCAGAAAAAGATTACGAGGACAAAAAAATGAAAGCTCAATTTAAGGCAGCTGATCGCTTTAAGGCTAAATTTGTCGCTGTATTGGGTGACGATGAGATTGAAAAGAACATTATATCTGTAAAAAACATGGATACAGGAAGCCAAGTAGAAGTGGCATTAGATGAGCTTACAGCCTATATAAAAGCATAGACAAAAGGAGAGAGATACACATGTTTGGACGAACATATTATTGCGGTGAAGTAACAGAAGCAGCAATTGGAGAAAAAGTAGTATTAAAAGGGTGGGTGCAAAAACGCCGCGACCTTGGCGGGCTCATTTTCATCGATCTAAGAGACAGAACAGGAATTGTTCAAGTTGTGATCAATCCCGAGGTTTCTGAGGATGCGCTGAAAACTGCAGAAAAAATCCGCAGTGAATATGTATTGGATATTGAAGGCACAGTTGTCGGACGTACAGAGGGAACCGTAAACCCAATTCTTGCGACTGGGAAAATCGAAGTGAAGGCAGAGAATGTAACAATTATCAATGCTGCCAAGAATCCGCCTTTCCTGATTGAAGATCGATCTGAAGAAGTTTCAGAAGATGTGCGTTTAAAATACCGTTATTTAGACTTAAGAAGACCTATTTTACTTGATACATTCAAAATGCGCCACAACGTTTCAAAATCCATCCGCAATTTCCTTGATGAAAAAGGATTTTTAGATGTAGAAACCCCTATTTTAACGAAAAGCACTCCGGAGGGAGCGCGTGACTATTTAGTGCCGAGCCGTGTGCATGAAGGCGAATTCTATGCGCTTCCTCAATCTCCGCAAATTTTCAAACAGCTGCTTATGGTATCGGGCTTTGACCGTTATTACCAAATTGCACGCTGCTTTAGAGACGAGGATCTGCGGGCTGACCGTCAACCTGAATTTACCCAGGTGGATATTGAAATGTCATTTATGAGCCAAGATGAGATCATGTCATTAATGGAAGAAATGATGACGCGTATTATGAAAGAAACAAAAGGTGTGGATTTAACTCTTCCTCTTCCACGCATGACGTTTGACGAAGCAATGAGCCGCTATGGTTCTGATAAGCCTGATACACGATTCGGACTAGAGCTCGTCAATGTTTCCGAACTTGTGAAAGACAGCGGCTTTAAAGTGTTCAGCGGTGCTGTGCAAAATGGCGGAGAAGTAAAAGTGATTAATGTTAAAGGAGCAGCTGCTTCTTATTCAAGAAAAGATATTGATGCATTAACCGAGTTTGTTTCTCAATATGGTGCAAAAGGTCTTGCTTGGCTGAAAGTAGAGGAACAGGAGCTAAAAGGCCCTATATCTAAATTCTTCCCTTCTGAAGAACAGGCAAGCTTAAAAACATTGAGTGAAGCAGAACCAGGCGACTTATTACTGTTTGTTGCAGACAAAAAGCAAGTAGTGGCAGATGCACTTGGTGCTTTACGTCTAAAACTTGGAAAAGAATTAGGGTTAATCGACGAAAGCAAATTCAATTTCCTTTGGGTAATTGACTGGCCTCTAGTTGAATATGACGAAGAAGCGGGACGCTACTTTGCAGCGCATCATCCATTTACAATGCCTGCACGCGAGGATCTTGAGCTGTTTGAAACGAACCCTGGCGGCATGAAAGCTCAGGCCTATGACCTTGTTTTAAATGGATACGAGCTAGGCGGGGGATCCATTCGTATTTTCGAAAAAGAGATACAGCAAAAAATGTTTAAGCTGCTTGGTTTCTCTGAGGAAGAAGCGGTGGAACAGTTTGGCTTCCTGTTAGAAGCTTTCGAATACGGCACCCCTCCTCATGGCGGAATTGCCCTTGGACTTGACCGTTTAGTCATGCTTTTGGCAGGCAGAACAAACTTGCGCGATACGATTGCATTCCCTAAAACAGCAAGTGCAAGCGACCTTCTAACACATGCTCCAAGTGAGGTCAGCACAGCACAATTAACGGATCTTCATCTTGCATTAAACCTGAAAAAGAGTGAATAATGCCCAGTATGATTTACTTGAAAACCGCACCTTGTTGTGGTAATCTTTTTACAAGATAAAAAGAAGTCCTGATGTGTACGTCGTACACTTAGTTTTGATCCAACATTACTTGATCCGGGAGTTCACGTTTTCATCGTTATGTAAATGCCTCATCATTCGATCAGAGGACTTGTCATACATGAAACAGGACACCCACCTGCTGTGAGCGGGTTCAAAACCAAGATAGCAGCGACGGCACAATTGGGACTACTTGACGAACGAGAATTCAGCCTGCATAAGCTTTCTGCTTATGCAGGTTTTTATTTGAAGGAAATTCTGATTAAATAGGGAGCAGCACTTTTTCATGAAAAGTATGATATATTCATTTTCAGGAAAAATACAGTCATGAATTAAATAAATGGAGTTGAGAGTTTTGCTGAATCAATTTTCCCGCAATGAACTTGCGATAGGCAAAGAAGGCATTGAAATTTTGAAAAACAGCACAGTCGCAGTCCTTGGAATTGGAGGAGTAGGTTCTTTCTCTGCGGAAGCGCTTGCTCGTTCTGGTGTAGGACGGATTTTGCTTGTAGATAAAGATGATGTGGATATCACAAATGTAAACCGCCAAATTCATGCACTCGTATCAACAGTAGGCAAGCCAAAAGCTGATTTGATGAGAGACCGCATTAAAGAAATTAACCCGGAA
Organism: Bacillus sp. F19; assembly: GCA_023823795.1. Classification (NCBI taxonomy): domain Bacteria; kingdom Bacillati; phylum Bacillota; class Bacilli; order Caryophanales; family Bacillaceae; genus Bacillus; species Bacillus sp. F19. The sequence continues at coordinate 3,753,305 of CP085710.1, read as the reverse complement.
TGCGATTGTATTGCACTGAAAATGTTTTACACGGAAGAAACATATGAGGAATTTTTCAGCTATGGCCTTGATTATGTTATTGACGCATCTGATACGATCTCATATAAAATTCATCTAATGAAAGAATGCTTAAATAGGGGCATTCCGATTATTTCAAGCATGGGTGCAGCGAATAAGACAGATCCGACAAGATTTCAAATTGCAGATATTTCCAAAACACATACAGATCCGATTGCCAAAGTGGTCAGAACCCGACTTCGCAAAGAAGGAATCAGAAAAGGTATTCAGGTTGTTTTCTCTGATGAAAGCCCGATTGTCATTCGCGAAGATGTACGTCTGAAGGTAGGCAATGATGCAGCGCAGATCCGCAAAGCGAAAATGCCGCCATCATCTAATGCGTGGGTACCTTCTGTAGCAGGTTTAATCATGGGCGGACATGCTATTATGGAGCTTTTAAAAGATATTAAAATTACACGTGTAAACGACTGAACAATAAAAAAAGCGGCATGATGTGAAATCATGCCGCTTTTCTTATTGTCCAGCTCAAACTCCTAGTAACTCTGCCAGAACAAATTCCCTCAGGAAAGTCAAACCCGGACTTTCCTGAGGGAATTCTTAACTGTCTGTCGGAGCTAACCAGGTATTTCTGCTTAACACATTGTCCAGCTCCATCACCCAACTCCTCGGCCAGAACGTCTCAGCCTGAAAAGTCAAACCCGGACTTTCCAGTCTGAGCCTTATCTGTCTGTCGGAGCTAAACAGGGTGATTCCGCTTTTCGATTGTCCAGCTCCATCACCCAACTCCTCGGCCAGAACGTCTCAGCCTGAAAAGTCAAACCCGGACTTTCCAGTCTGAGCCTTATCTGTCTGTCGGAGCTAAACGGGTGATTCCGCTTTTCTTTATTGCTGCTTCATCAGCTTTTCATAAATTTGTGAAAGGGAAAGTTCGAATTTCCCTGTTTGTTTAGGGTCATAGTACTTTTTCTTTTTAAGTGAATTCGGTAAATATTGCTGCTTTACCCAGCCATTCTCGAAGTCATGGGGATATTGATAGTCAATGCCTCTCCCAAGCTTTTCTGCTCCCTTGTAATGGGCATCTTTCAGGTGAGCCGGAATTTCACCGCTTTTCCCGGAACGAATATCTGCTATCGCGGCATCCAGTGCTTTGTACGCGCTATTGGATTTTGGTGATAAGCAAAGCTCAATGACTGCATTTGCAAGCGGGATTCGCGCTTCCGGCAATCCGAGTCTTTCGGTCGCTTCAATGGCGGCCAATGTTCTTGCTCCAGCCTGGGGACTTGCAAGACCAATGTCTTCATATGCGATGACTAACAGCCTGCGGTTGATGCTTATTAGATCCCCAGCTTCTATCAGTCTGCCAAGATAATGAAGAGCTGCATTCACGTCAGAACCGCGGATTGATTTTTGAAACGCAGAAAGGACGTCATAGTGAGCATCCCCGTCTTTATCATGGACAAAGCTCTTTTTTTGCAGACATTCTTCTGCTGTATCAAGTGATACGTGTATTTTGCCATTTTCATCGGGATCTGTTGAGATGACCGCAAGCTCCAGGGCATTCAGAGCAGACCTGACGTCACCTGCACAGCTTGAAGCAAAATGCATGAGAGCTTCCTCGGAAATAACGGCTCGGTATTTGCCAAGTCCTTTCTTTTCATCCTTTAAAGCTCTTTCAAGTGCTGTTTTTATATCAGCAGCTTCAAGTGGCTTTAATTCAAAAATCTGGCATCTGCTTCTGATAGCAGGATTGATCGCATGATAGGGGTTGCTTGTTGTTGCTCCAATTAAAATAATTTTTCCGTCCTCCAAATAAGGAAGAAGAAAATCCTGTTTTGCTTTATCAAGACGATGGACCTCATCAAGAATTAAAATGACCTTGCCGGACATTTTCGCTTCTTCTGCAACAATCTCCATATCTTTTTTATTATTCACAACCGCATTAAGCTTTCGGAAAGCTGTATTTGTGCTTCCTGCAATTGCTGTTGCGATGGATGTTTTTCCAATTCCGGGAGGGCCGTACAAAATCATTGAGCTCAAATGTTTTGCTTTTACCATCCGCTCAATCATTTTTCCTTTGCCGACTAAATGTTCCTGCCCGATGATTTCATCAATGTTTTCTGGTCTCATTCGAAATGCCAGAGGTTTCATGTTATCCCTCCCTAGGGCGAAGCACTAATCTTATTTTAACTAAGCTTATCATGACTTTCCCGCTTAGTCATAAGAATTGATATATATACCTTATAGTAAAACGATAAGTCAATTTGAATGCTCTGATGAATGATAATATGCTATAATGGCATAGGTTCATTTATGAAATAGCAATTATTAACAGCGGAAAAATAGATTGTTTCAGATTTCCGACGAAAGGCGGAGTGAAGAATGATGGGCGCTTTCCGCAGTAAAAAGAATCAAGAGCTGAGTATTAGGTGGAGCATTTATTTCATAGGCCTGCTCATCATGTCTTTAGGCATTGTCCTTACAATAAAAGCAGAACTTGGCACATCTCCGTGGGATGTGCTTCATATAGGTTTATATTACCAGCTTGGTTTAACGATTGGATCTTGGGCAATTATTGTAGGAGGAACCATTCTTCTATTGTCATCAATCTTCACAAGAAAGCTGGCTCAGGCAGGTGCGTTTGTCAATATGCTGACTGTAGGTTTGTTTATAGATTTATACTTGCTTTTGCCTTTTATACAGACCCCATCCGGCTATGCCGGTAAAGCACTGATGCTTTTGCTTGGAATTATTGTGATGGGATATGGAATTGGCTTGTATATTTCTGCAGGATGCGGTGCTGGTCCTCGTGATACTTTAATGCTTGCTTTGGTTGAAAAGACCGGCATAAAGGTGTCAAGGATACGCGGAGCCATTGAATTGATTGTTCTTTTTTTCGGCTGGATCCTTGGCGGACCGGTCTTTATCGGAACAATCGTCTGCACACTATCTATTGGGTACGTCATTGGATTTACCCTTCCGCAATGTCAGAAGACAACGAATGCACTGCTTGAAAAGACAGTTAGAAAAGAACCGCGTGTTCACCAAGTTAGCTAGAATTATAGGGGTGTATTTATGAAAATTTCAACTAAAGGCCGTTATGGTCTTACAATTATGATAGAGCTTGCAAAGAAACACGGGGAAGGGCCAACCTCCTTAAAAAGCATCGCTCAGACGCATGATTTATCTGAACACTATTTAGAGCAATTAATTGCACCGCTCCGTAATGCCGGTTTAGTCAAGAGTATTCGCGGAGCATACGGAGGATATGTTCTCGGAAATGAACCTGATGCCATTACTGCAGGTGATATTATCAGAGTTCTTGAAGGACCGATCAGCCCTGTAGAAGTACTGGAAGATGAAGAGCCTGCTAAGCGCCATTTATGGATTCGCATACGCGATGCAGTGAAAGATGTACTGGATAATACAACTCTTGAAGATTTAGCAAACTACACAGATGGCGAGCAGGAATCTTATATGTTTTATATTTAAAAAGGAGGGAGTAAAATGGAGCGAATTTATTTGGACCATGCCGCTACATCCCCCATGCATCCGGAAGTGATTAACCAAATGCTTCCTCATATGCAGGATGTATTCGGAAATCCCTCAAGCATTCATTCATTCGGAAGAGAAAGCAGAAGACTGCTGGATGAGGCGAGAGCGGTTATTTCCCGAAGTCTTCATGCAAAACCGAAGGAAATTATTTTTACGAGCGGAGGAACAGAGGCTGATAATTTAGCCATAATCGGCTCTGCTCTTGCAAATCAGCATAAAGGCAGGCATATCATTACGTCGCAGATTGAGCATCATGCTGTTTTAAATACATGCAAGCATTTGGAGAAACAGGGATTTCAGGTCACCTATTTACCGGTTGATCAAAATGGAGCTGTTTCAATTGAAGATCTGAAAAGAGAATTGACGTCTGAAACAATATTGGTCACGATCATGTATGGGAACAATGAAACTGGTTCGATTCAGCCGATTGAGGAGATCAGCAAGGCTCTGAAGGATCATCAGGCTTTTTTCCATACAGATGCTGTACAGGCATTCGGAATACTTGATTTGAATGTTAAAGAGAGCTATATAGATTTGCTCTCTGCTTCTGGCCATAAGATTAATGGACCAAAAGGGACAGGTTTTCTATATGTTAAAGAAGGAATCTCACTTAAACAGCATTCTCACGGCGGAGAACAAGAGCTGAAACGGCGTGCAGGAACGGAAAATGTACCCGGCATTGCCGGGCTGAAATCCGCGGTTCAGCTTGCGCTTGAAACAAGAGAACAAAAAACTGTACTTTACAAAGAGTTTAAAGATAAAATAATTGATATTTTAAAGACTGAAGATGTTCCATTTGAAATTAATGGAGAGGTGGAAAGCAGCCTTCCGCATGTTCTGAATCTTTATTTTCCCGGTACAAATGTGGAGTCGATCCTTGTGAACATGGATATAGCAGGGATTGCTGTATCGAGCGGATCAGCATGCACGGCAGGTTCAATTGAGCCTTCACATGTTCTGACTGCCATGTACGGGAAGGATGCTGAACGTACAAAAGCTTCTATCCGCTTTAGTTTTGGTCTTGGAAATACAATGGAGCAAGTTGAGAAGGCGGCTTTGGAAACCGCACGAATTGTAAAACGTTTAACAGCTTAGAATGATGGACACTGGAGGTGAAAAAGATGCAAAAAAAAGCACCTAAAGACACACGCGTTGTTGTTGGAATGTCAGGAGGGGTAGATTCTTCTGTTGCGGCACTTCTTTTAAAACAGCAGGGCTATGATGTGATCGGCATCTTTATGAAAAACTGGGATGATACGGATGAGAACGGAGTCTGTACGGCTACTGAAGACTATGATGATGTGATTCAGGTCTGCAATCAAATCGGAATCCCCTATTATGCAGTAAACTTTGAAAAACAATATTGGGACAAAGTGTTCACTTATTTTTTAGATGAATATAAAGCAGGGAGAACCCCGAATCCTGATGTGATGTGCAATAAAGAAATTAAGTTTAAAGCATTTTTAGAGCATGCAATATCTCTTGGCGCAGATTACCTCGCTACAGGGCACTATGCACAAGTTGAGTACCGCGACGGGGAATACAAAATGCTCAGAGGCGCTGATGAAAATAAAGATCAAACTTATTTCCTCAATCAGCTGACCCAAGAGCAATTATCAAAAGTCATGTTCCCAATTGGAAATATTCCGAAGTCAAAAGTACGCGAGCTTGCAAAAGAAGCAAATCTTTCGACCGCAGCGAAAAAAGACAGTACGGGCATATGCTTTATCGGAGAGCGGAATTTTAAAGAATTTTTAAGCGGCTACCTACCTGCACAGCCTGGTTTAATGCAGACTCTATCAGGAGAAGTAAAAGGCAAGCACGATGGCCTGATGTATTACACCATCGGACAGCGTCATGGACTGGGCATTGGCGGAAGCGGCGATCCTTGGTTTGTGGTAGGGAAGGACCTTGAAAAGAATGTGTTATACGTGGATCAGGGCTTTGACAATGAGCTGCTCTATTCGGATTCGATTACAGCTACAAACATCAGCTGGGTTTCAGACAAACTGCCAGAAGGAGAAGTTGTCTGCACAGCAAAATTCAGGTATCGTCAGGAAGATCATGCTGTCACAGTGAAAATGATGGATGAAAAAACTGCACAAGTGATTTTTGACAAACCGATCCGTGCGATCACACCTGGACAGGCTGTTGTTTTCTACAAGGATGACGAATGTCTGGGCGGCGGAACCATTGATGAAGTATTTAAAAAAAATGATAAAATCTGGTATGTTGGTTAAAGATGCAACCTTTGTTAAAACCTCAACGTCGGTTGAGGTTTTTTCTTTAAGTCATAGGAATGAATAAAAATTTGCACATTTATGTCTAGCGCAAGCGTCTGGCTCCTCGGTCAGAACGGATCAAGGCGCTTGCGCTTTTCTTTTAAAAATTTGTTGCCGGGAGTGCTGTTGATAATGAGTGATAAAAGTACATTAGGAATAGAAGCGATGCAAAAAGGCGATTTTGAAAAAGCAGCAGGATATTTTTCAGAGGCTATTGAAGAAAACCCCAAGGATGCTGTTTGTTATGTGAATTTCGGAAATTTGTTGGCAGCAGTGGGAGAACTTGAAAAAGCGATTTCTTTTTTTGAGAAGGCTATTGAATTAAATGCAAACACGACAACTGCCTACTATGGTGCAGGCAATGTTTATTACAACAGCGAGCAGTTTCAAGCGTCGCAAAAAATGTTTTTAAAAGCGATTCAAAAAGGGATGGGTCAATCGGATGTCTTTTTCATGCTCGGAATGAGCTATGTGCAAATGGAACAGCCGCTGCCTGCCCTTCCATATCTGCAAAGAGCAGTGGAATTAAATGAAGAGGACACGGAAGCGCGCTTTCAATACGGATTATGTTTAGCCCAGCAGGAATCACTGAATGAAGCCATTCGTCAATTTCAGATTGTAGTGGAGCAGGACCCTAATCATGCGGACGCATACTATAATTTAGGTGTAGGCTACGCATTTAAAGAGGATGCAAAAAAAGCCATGGACATGCTGGATCAAGCTTTGAGCATACAGCCGGATCATGATATGGCTGCTAATTTGAAGCAGCTTATGCAAACACTGTAAGAAGAAGGCAATCAGGGGGAGGAGATCTTGTGCAGCAAAAGGCGGACCTGTTTCAAGAGCAGGAACGGTTTTTAAAAGGAAAGATCATCACGGTTATTTATCAGAATGACCAAAACCATTATACCGTTTTAAAGACGGAGGTTCTTGAAACGAGCGAAAATTATGATCAAAAAGAAATAACCGTGACAGGCTATTTTCCTCTTCTGCATGAAGATGAGACATATACCTTTTTTGGGATGCTGACACACCATCCGAAATTTGGCCAGCAATTTCAGGCTGAACATTACCGGAAAGAAATTCCAAAAACGCGCGACGGTGTCATTCAATACCTTTCAAGCGATCTGTTTAAAGGGATTGGCAGAAAAACAGCTGAAGCCATAGTGGATGTTCTAGGTGAAGGCGCGATTTCTAAAATGATGGAAGATCCTTCCGTGCTTGACAAAGTGCCGAAACTCGGCAAAGACAAAGCAAAACAGCTGCTTGATCAGCTGAAGGAGCATCAGGGTCTAGAGCAGGCAATGATTATTTTAAATCAGCTTGGGTTTGGCCCTCAGCTTTCCATGAAAATTTACCAGTCCTATCAGGAAAGAACGATCCAAGTGATTCAGGAAAATCCTTTTCAGCTAGTTAAAGATATCGAGGGAATTGGCTTCGTGCGCGCTGATGAGCTTGGAGGACAAATGGGCCTCGGCGGAAATCATCCTGAGAGGATTAAAGCGGCTTGCTTTTATACAATTGAACATCTTTGCCTTCAAGAGGGCCATACATATGTTTCACTGGAGCAGTTAATTATAAAATCAATGGAATTGCTGAATTCTTCGAAGAGTTCAGGAATCATTGAAACGGATATTTCGGAGCAAGTAATCAAACTTGCAGAAGATAAAGGGATTATTATTGAAGAAGACAGAGCTTATCTGCCGTCCCTCTTTTTTGCTGAACAGGGGCTTGTGAAAAGTATCCAGCGTGTCCTTTTGCAGACAGAATATGACAGCATTTTTCCTGAATCAGAGTTTTTGCTTTCACTCGGAAAACTGGAAGAGAGAATGAAAGTGCAGTACGCGCCGACTCAAAAAGAAGCCATACAAACGGCTCTGATGTCCCCTATGCTTCTGCTGACGGGAGGACCTGGTACAGGCAAGACAACCGTTATTAAAGGGATCGTAGAGCTTTACGCAGATTTGCATGGCTGTTCGCTTGAGCAAAAAGACTATAAAAAAGAAGAGCCTTTTCCAATCTCATTAGTTGCTCCGACAGGACGGGCAGCAAAAAGAATGACAGAAGCAACTGGCCTTCCGGCTGTAACGATTCATCGGCTGTTAAAGTGGAATGGTGCAGAAGGATTTGACCACGGGGAAGATAACCCGATCGGTGCAAAACTGCTGATTGTTGATGAAATGTCGATGGTGGACACTTGGATTGCAAATCAGCTGTTTAAAGCTCTGCCTGAACATATTCAGGTCATAATGGTTGGAGATGAAGATCAGCTGCCCTCTGTAGGACCCGGTCAAGTGCTGCGTGATTTGCTTGAATCTCAGGCAGTTCCCGTCGTAAGACTGACGGATATTTATAGACAGGCAGAGGGTTCATCCATAATAGAGCTTGCACATGATATTAAAAAAGGAAGGCTGCCGGATAATCTGACTGCACCTACTAAAGACAGATCCTTTATTCGTTGCAGCGGTGCACAGGTAAAGGAAGTGGTCGAGAAAGTGATATCAAACGCCATCAAAAAAGGGTATACAGCCCGAGATGTTCAAGTGCTTGCTCCGATGTACCGCGGGCCTGCGGGCATAGATCAGCTTAATATTTTGCTGCAGCAGCTGTTTAATCCTAAAGCTGAAAACAAAAGGGAAATGAAATTCGGCGAGACTGTATACAGATCTGGGGATAAAGTCCTTCAGCTCGTTAATCAGCCTGAGAGCAATGTTTATAACGGCGACATCGGCGAGATTGTGTCCATTTTTTATGCAAAGGAAAACACTGAAAAAGAAGATATGATTGTCATCTCTTTTGATGGCAATGAGGTCACATATACAAAATCAGATTTCAATCAATTTACGCATGCCTTTTGCTGTTCGATCCACAAATCCCAGGGCAGCGAATTCCCGATTGTTGTTGTGCCTGTTGTCAAAAGCTATTACAGAATGCTTAGAAGGAACTTAATTTATACGGCCATTACAAGAAGCAAGCAGTTTTTAATCCTTTGCGGAGAACAAGATGCCCTTTTGCGGGGAATTGAAAACAGAGATCATTTAAGCCGTCAGACCTCTTTAAAAATGAAGCTTTCAGAAAAACAGCCTATTATTGAAGAGCTTAAAGAGGAGCTTCCTTTTGACCTTGCTGATGCCATGATCGGAATGGAAGGCATTACCCCGTATGACTTTATGGAAGACAACAAAATCTAAGAATGTTCGGAAAGGGGGAGTTTCTCCTGCGGACATTTACAGAGCTCAGAGGAATGCCGGCAGTTGATGTTGAAGATGGATCAATCGCTGGTTTTGTATCTGATGTTTGTTTTGATGCAAATGGCTCTTTTATAGGGCTGTTATTAAATGAAAAAGGGTTATTCAGAAAAGGGCGCATCGTTCCGGCAGAGACGATTTGTACGATAGGCAAGGACGGGATTATGGTTAACGGCAGAAGCAGTCTGAAATCGATGTCTGAATTTAGAGAGGCTTATTTCCTGCAATCACACCGGAGGATCCAGTACAAAGCGGTCTATTCTACGGAAGGAGAGAAGCTTGGGCTTCTAGCTGATGTATACTTTTCTGAACAAGTGGGCACCATTGTAGCATATGAACTGACGGACGGATTCTTTGCAGATATGACGGAGGGAAAACGAAAGCTTGACCCTCCTGGGTCTTTAACCATTAGCAAAGATGCAATCGTCATGGATTTTATTCATTAGCGAGGTGCACCACATTGTTAAAATGCCCGAATTGTAAAAGTAAGGATATTGGGAAGATTGGCGTGAATCAGTATTATTGCTGGGGCTGCTTTATTGAGCTGTCCATATCCAAGGGCCAAATCTTTACCCATCAAGTGGAAGAGGACGGTTCTTTAAGTTCTCTTGATGATCTTTTTACAGATGATGATCGGACAATCAGCATGTAGACGTAATGAAGGGGGAACCAGCAATGAACCGCAGAATGTCCTCAATGCTTTCAGATCTGATTGGACGCATTCCGATGTCCAAACGTTCCATGAAAAAAATGCGAAAACGGATGATGAAAAGGTTTTAATGCGTTGTCCCCTGCTGTGTATAGCAGGGGATTTTTCATTGTTTAGAAATAAAATAATCGTTTAGCGGCCCTGATCCTTCGCTAAGCCCTGGAATTAAAGCGCCTCACTGTAGAAAAAAAGTTCATCAAAGCTGTGAATGAAGCAGAAAAAGCGCCGCATTGTAGAAAAAAAGTGCGCAAAGCGGTGAATAGAGCAGAAAAAGCGCCTTACTGTAGAAAAAAGTGCATCAAAGCATGAAGCAGAAAAAGCGCCTCATGGGAGAAAAAAGTGCATCAAAGCGGTGAATGAAGCAGAAAAAGTGCCTCATGGTAGAAAAAAGTGCATCAAAGCGGTGAATGAAGCAGAAAAAGTGCCTCATGGTAGAAAAAAGTGCATCAAAGCTGTGAATGAAGCAGAAAAAGCGCCTCATGGTAGAAAAAAGTGCATCAAAGCGGTGAATGAAGCAGAAAAAGCGCCTCATGGTAGAAAAAAGTGCATCAAAGCGGTGAATGAAGCAGAAAAAGCGCCGCACTGTAGAAAAAAGTGCGTCAAAGCGGTGAATGAAGCAGAAAAAGCGCCGCACAGTAGAAAAAAAGTGTGTCAAAGCGGTGAATGGAACGGAAAAAGTGCATCAAAGCGGTGAATGGAACGGAAAAAGTGCATCAAAGCGGTCCGCCGGATTCTTATCTTCCTTCAGGAGCTGAACAAGGCGTTTTCGCTATTCAAATTTCAATGCATATTTCGTCCTCTCCTCCCCAAACTAAAGATGAGGAGTGATGCATTTTGAAGGAACGCTATATTAAATGGCTGATGAGAATCGGTATTTTTCTTTTATGTTTGCTTTCTGTTTATCTATTTTTGAAGCTCCGTGTCCTTTGGGATCCTTTTTTTATTATCATCAAAGCTATCCTTCTTCCATTTTTGATCGCCGGGTTTATTACCTATTTGCTGCATCCGGTTATTGAGAAACTGCATTCCACTGGAGTTCCGCGCACACTCTCGATCTTAATTATCTACACTCTTTTCTTTGGCGGGATCGGTTATGGCTTTTACAAGGGGATACCAGTTATGATTGAACAGCTTAAGGATCTTTCTGAAAGCTTTCCGGTATTTGAGAAAAAATATCAGGGATGGCTGTCCACGATCCATAATCAGACTGACCGGTTTCCTGAAGAGGTTCACGCTAGAATTGAATCTGCTTTTCAAAATATAGAAGCCTGGTTTTCCTATTGGATTGACAGAATCTTAAATAGCATAGGAAGGGTTTTCGATTATGTATTAATTATCGCTCTCATTCCTTTTCTGGTATTCTATATGCTGAAAGATCATGAGCAAATTAAAAAAGCAGCCTGGTATTTAACTCCCAAGCGATGGAGACCTGAGGCAGTCATTTTTGTCCGGGATGTTGATCAGTCATTGGGAAATTACATAAGAGGGCAGCTTCTTGTTTGTTTCATAATTGGTTTTCTGGCATTTATATCACTTTGGTTTTTCGATATTAAATATCCTTTAGTCATTGGCATTTTAATTGGAGTAACGAATGTCATTCCATACTTCGGACCGATTATTGGAGCCGTTCCGGCAGTCATTATTGCAGCATCCATGTCTCTTGATACTGTCCTGATTGTGATCATCATTATCTTTTCCCTGCAATTTATCGAGGGGAATATCCTTGGTCCTTTAATCGTTGGAAGAAGTCTTCACATGCATCCCATTGTCATTATGCTGGCCCTTCTGGCAGGAGGAGAAATTGCAGGGATTATCGGGATGATTTTAGCGGTTCCTGTATTAGCTGTTTTAAAAGTGACTTTGATGCATCTCGTACAATTGAGAAGACAGCATTGACATTGCCACATCCTATGAACTATAATTCTGCGTATACACAGCATATATTTTATAAAAACGATGAAGGAACGAGTACGTTTCAGACCATCTGACAAGAGAGGAATTTCCCAGGCTGAGAGGAATTCCAGGATGAAGGGAAACAGAAGGCTATTCCAGAGTGCAGGCAAACCCTGCCGTCTTAACCCCGTTACGGTTAAATGAAGCTGATGGACATTAAGTCCATAATCAGGGTGGTACCGCGAGCAATCTCTCGTCCCTGTGAAAATCTCTATGATTTTCACAGGGACGGGAGTTTTTTATTTTGTTAAAGGCTTTTTAAGAGAAGGTTTATGAAAGACACAGCTTTCTTTATGTAAACAGCCGCAATAAAGGAGGAAAAAAGATGAAAACACTAACTTCAGCACAAGTACGTCAAATGTTTTTAGATTTCTTCAAGGAAAAAGGCCATGCAGTGGAACCAAGTGCTTCTCTGGTTCCTCATGAAGATCCGTCCCTGCTTTGGATCAACAGCGGAGTTGCGACATTGAAAAAATATTTCGATGGCCGAGTCATCCCGGCAAATCCAAGAATTTGCAATGCACAAAAATCAATCCGGACAAATGATATTGAAAATGTCGGCAAGACTGCCCGTCATCATACATTTTTTGAGATGCTTGGAAACTTTTCAATCGGTGATTATTTTAAAGTAGAAGCCATCGAATGGGCATGGGAATTCTTAACGAGTGAAGAGTGGATTGGCTTTGATCCAGAAAAACTGTCCGTTACCATTCATCCGGAAGATGATGAAGCTTTCTTAATCTGGAAAGATAAAATTGGTGTGCCTGAAGAGCGGATTATCCGTCTGGAAGGAAACTTCTGGGATATCGGCGAGGGGCCAAGCGGACCGAATACAGAAATTTTCTATGACCGCGGCGAAGTTTATGGAAACGACCCTAAAGACCCAGAGTTATACCCAGGCGGAGAAAATGAGCGATACCTGGAAGTATGGAACCTCGTATTCTCAGAGTTCAATCATAATTCAGACGGTACATATACTCCGCTGCCAAAGAAAAACATTGATACAGGTATGGGACTTGAGCGGATGGTCTCTGTTATTCAGGACGTTCCGACCAACTTCGATACAGATTTGTTTATGCCGATCATCGAATCAACTGAAACGATTTCAGGAGAGAAATACGGCACTGATCATGAAAAAGATGAAGCTTTCAAGGTTGTAGCTGATCATATTCGCACGGTTACATTTGCTGTTGGAGATGGTGCCCTTCCATCAAACGAAGGACGCGGATACGTTCTACGCCGCCTATTGCGCAGAGCAGTAAGATATGCAAAAAAACTCAATATCAACCGCCCGTTTATGTATGAGCTTGTACCGGTTGTCGGGGAAATTATGGTTGACTTCTACCCTGAAGTGAAAGCAAAAACAGAGTTTATTCAAAAAGTCATAAAAAATGAAGAAGAACGCTTCCATGAAACGTTAAATGACGGATTGTCCATTTTGGCTGAAGTTGTAAAAATGCAAAAAGCTAAAGGAAGCCGCATCATTCCTGGAACGGACGTTTTCCGTCTTTATGATACATACGGATTCCCTGTTGAACTTACAGAAGAGTACGCACAAGAAGAGCAAATGGAAATCGACCATGAAGGCTTCAAAAAAGAGATGGAAGGCCAGCGCGAGCGTGCACGTGCTGCAAGGCAGGATGTTGATTCAATGCAGGTGCAGGGCGGAGTACTTGGCGAAATTAAAGCCGACAGCACTTTCGTCGGATACACTCAGCTTACGGCGAAAGCTTCAGTGTCTGTTCTACTGAAAGACGGGAAGCTGACAGACAATGCAAATGCTGGAGATGAAGTGCAGCTTATTTTAAATGAAACGCCTTTTTATGCTGAGAGCGGCGGTCAAATTGCGGATGAAGGCACAATTGAAAATGATGCAGTCAAATTGCAAGTAAAGCATGTACAAAAGGCTCCAAATGGACAAAACCTGCATACTGCAGTTGTGATCAGCGGCACAGTGAGAACAAATGATGAAGTAACTGCAGCTGTTAATGAAACAACTAGAAGTGCGGTCATTAAAAACCATACTGCGACACATCTCTTGCATCAGGCTCTTAAAGATGTTCTTGGGGGACATGTCAATCAGGCAGGATCACTTGTAACAGCTGAAAGACTTCGATTTGACTTTTCACATTTTGGTCAAGTTCAGCCTGAAGAGCTTGAACAGATTGAGCAAATTGTAAACGAACAAATCTGGAAAAGCATTGGAGTCAATATCGAACTTAAACCAATTGCTGAAGCGAAGGAAATGGGTGCTATGGCTCTTTTTGGCGAAAAATACGGAGATATTGTCAGAGTTGTTCAAGTAGGAGATTACAGCCTTGAACTGTGCGGAGGCTGCCATGTTGACAATACCGCTTCCATCGGCCTGTTTAAAATTGTAGCCGAAACAGGAATAGGTGCAGGCACACGAAGAATAGAAGCAGTTACCGGACAAGGCGCTTATCAGCTGATAAAAGACCAGCTATCCATTCTTTCTGAGGTATCATCAAAACTGAAATCAAATCCTAAAGATGCAGCAAGCCGTGTAGATGCGCTGCTCAGTGAAGTTCGCTCTCTCCAAAGGGAAAATGAATCATTAACAGCTAAATTGGGTAATGTAGAAGCTGGAAGCTTATTGGGCAGCGCTGTACAAATTGATGGTGTAACCCTTCTTTCAAGCAAAGTAAATGCAAAAGACATGAACAGTCTTAGAACAATGGTCGATGAATTAAAGCAAAAATTAGGATCAGCCATTGTCATTCTTGGAGCAGCTCATGACGGAAAAGTAAGTCTTGCAGCAGGAGTTACAAGTGATTTAGTCGAAAAGGGTTACCACTCAGGGAAATTAATTAAAGAGGTAGCTGTAAGATGCGGAGGAAGCGGAGGCGGCCGTCCTGATATGGCACAGGCTGGCGGCAAGGATCCTGAAAAACTTGAAGAAGCTTTGAAGTATGCATTAGAATGGGTTAAAACTATCTAATACAAGGATCAATGAACCTGTTGCTTTCTGACGGAATTTCTCTAAAGATTTCACCAGAAAGTGAAATCCGTTTTATAATTTCAATAGTTAGTGTAGAATGGTAGTATGAATGGACAAGCAGATTCCACAGGTGAATCTGGGAAAGAGGTGCGAGTGATGAGTTCCTTTGATAAAACGATGAAGTTTAACTTTTCTGAGGAAGCAGTGGAAACGAATGTGAATGAAGTCCTGTTCACGGTATACGATGCTTTGAAAGAAAAAGGCTATAATCCGATTAACCAAATCGTTGGGTACCTGCTCTCTGGAGATCCTGCATATATCCCCCGTCATCGCGATGCAAGAAATTTAATCCGCAAGCTTGAACGGGATGAACTCATTGAGGAATTGGTTAAATCGTACTTACACCATCATAGAGAGGATTAATATGCGAATTATTGGTTTGGATTTTGGCTCCAAAACCCTTGGAGTTGCTGTCAGCGATGAATTTGGCTGGACAGCACAGGGGCTTGAGACGATTAAAATTGATGAAGCCGGCGGCAACTTCGGGCTGGAGCGTCTCACGCAGATTGTGAACGAGCATCAAGCAGAAAAAATCGTTCTCGGATTCCCAAAGAACATGAATGGAACGGTTGGACCAAGAGGTGAAGCCAGCCAGACATTTGCTTTAAAGCTTGAGAAAAAATTTGGGATCCCGGTTATACTATGGGATGAAAGATTGTCCACCATGGCGGCTGAACGAGTTTTGATTTCAGCAGATGTCAGCAGAAAGAAAAGAAAAAAAGTAATTGATAAAATGGCTGCGGTGATGATTTTGCAGGGATACTTAGATAGCCTGAATTAAACTGACAGCAAACTATAGATGAGGTGACTGCAATGGAACACGGAGAAAAACAAATTACAGTAGTAGACGAAAATGGAAATGAACAGCTTTGTGAAATTCTTTTCACATTTGCATCTGAAGAATTTGGAAAATCATATGTGCTTTACTACCCTCTTGGCGAGCAGGATGATGAAGAGGAAATCGAAATTCATGCATCAAGCTTCGAACCGACAGCGGACGGGGTAGACGGAGAATTAGCACCGATTGAAACTGAAGAAGAGTGGGATCTTGTAGAAGAGATGCTGAATACATTCCTTGATAACGAAGAGGAAGAAAAGTAAGAAACCGTCTTAGGACGGTTTTTTTTGTGCCCGAAAAAGAAAAATGTCAATCACAGGAGATAATAGTTCTATGGTAGGATTGCCAAACCTGGAACGATAATGAAGAATTTTCACTCTTAATGTGACCTTTCCTTAAAAATATGCTGGAATTTGGCGAAAAAACAGTGATTATGTAGTATAATCATTTTGATGAAAGGGGGACACATCTTATAATGTCAGAAGCTGATTCGAACAAACATTCAATCCAAAATAAACTCCTTGAAAAACAGCAGGAAGCTAAAGTCATCCGAAAAATCGTCCTTGTGATTTTTGTTGTTTTAGTCATTTTAATGACAGGATTAATCGGTGGCGGCTATTTATATATAAAGTCTGCGCTGCAGCCTGTAGATGAAAAGGACAAAAATGCAATAAATGTAAACATTCCAATAGGATCTTCCGTTTCCACAATTGCAGCCATTTTAGAAGAAAAGAAAATCATTAAGGATAAAAGAGTATTTAAATACTATGTGAAATTTAAAAATGAGTCAGGATTTCAGGCGGGAGACTACAAATTAACACCCTCAATGGAAATCGAAGATATCATTGCAAGTCTTAAATCCGGTAAAGTGATTACGGATGTTGTGTTCCAAATTCGAGTTCCCGAGGGAATCCAAATAACTGACATTGCTAAATCGATAGCCAAACATTCAGGGTTTACCGAAAAAGAAGTCCTAAGCAGGATGAATAATAAAGAGTTCATAGCTGCGATGCAAAAGAAATATCCGGAAACCATCACGAAAGATATCTATGGACAGAATATTAAATATCCTCTTGAAGGCTATTTTTATCCTGCAACCTATCCTTTTTATGAGAAAAAGCCTTCCCTTGATTTTATTTTAGAAGAGATGATTAAAAAGACGCATACTGTTGTAATCCATTATCTTCCTCAGCTTGAAGAGAAGAAAATATCGGTCCATCAATTTCTTACAATGGCATCTCTGATTGAAGAAGAAGCTACAAAATCAGTTGACCGGAATAAAATATCAAGTGTATTCTACAACCGGATTGAAAAGAACATGCCCCTTCAGACAGATCCTACCGTGCTGTATGCACTCGGGGAGCATAAGGACAGAGTTTATTATAAAGATCTTGAAGTGCAATCACCCTATAATACGTATAAGGTGAAAGGACTTCCCCCCGGACCAATTGCAAATTCCGGAGATCAATCCATGAAAGCGGCATTGGAGCCTGAAAAAACAGATTTTCTTTATTTCTTGGCAACAAAAAAAGGTGAAGTCATTTTCACAAAAACACTTGAAGAGCACAACAAAGCTAAAGCAGAGCATATTTCCAATAAATAAAGAATAAATAAAGAACAGAAGGGAACGTGAAAATATTCGCATTCCCTTTTCTGTTGTGGTAAAATATATCGAGTTGTGTAGAGAAAGAAAAACAAAATGACAAATAATTACAAGAGTTCTCTGAAAGAACTCTTATTTTCATGACTTAAGACACACTTTAACGGTGATCAACGCACCGTTTGAAGGAGAAGACAATGGAAAACGACACGATTTTATCATATATAGAGAGCCTTCTTCCTGATCAAGACGAAGCAGTCAGGCAAATGGAGCAATACGCGCTTGATCACGCCGTTCCAATTATGGAAAAGACAGGGATAGAAGTTCTCATTAGTCTGCTTTTGCTGAAACAGCCAAAAAAGATTTTAGAAATCGGCACTGCAATCGGCTATTCTGCGATTCGCATGTGCAAAGCGCTCCCTGAAACAGAAATCATAACGGCTGAAAGAAATGCAGAACGATTTAAGCAAGCAGCCATAAATATTGAAGCAAATGCGTTAGCAGACCGTATTACGGTTCTGCATGGAGATGCATTGGAGCTTAAAGAACAGATAGAAGAAAAAGGTCCTTATGACGTGATTTTTATTGATGCAGCAAAGGGACAGTATATGCGCTTCTTTGAAATGTACGAACCAATGCTTTCAGATAACGGCTGCATAATTACAGACAACGTCTTATTCAAAGGCTTAGTTGCATCTGAAGAAGAAGATATGTCCTTTCATCGGAGACGGCGCGCGCTTTTAAGAAAAATACGGACATACAATGAATGGCTGATGTCAAACAAAGCCTATCACACAGCAATTTTTCCTGTGGGTGATGGAATGGCTGTAAGTATAAAACGAGGTGAAAAAGATGAATAAACCAGAATTAATTGTAACACCGACAACAGTTGAAGATATTCTTCCGCTTGCAGAAGCAGGCGCTACAGCAGTCGTTATCGGAGAACAGCGTTATGGTCTCCGTCTTGCAGGTGAATTTAACCGCGATCAAATGAAAGAAGCAACATCTCTTGCTCATTCAAAAAACGTAAAAGTATATGCTGCAATGAATGCCATTTTTCATAATGAGAAAATTGAAGAATTGTATGATTACCTTCGATTCTTAAATGAGATAAAAGTAGATGCGGTCGTGTTTGGAGATCCGGCTGTCTTAATGGCTGCACGGGAAGCAGCACCAGATATGTTGCTTCATTGGAATACAGAAACGACAGCAACCAACTGGTATACGTGCAATTACTGGGGCAGAAAAGGCGCAAAACGCGCTGTTTTAGCACGGGAATTAAGCATGGAATCAATCATTGAAATAAAAGAAAATGCAAAAGTGGAGATTGAAGTGCAGGTACATGGCATGACATGCATGTTCCAATCAAAACGCTCCCTGATCGGAAACTACTATGAATATCAGGGCAAAGCTATGAAAATTGAGAGCATCCAAGATGAAAAAACGATGTTCCTCCATGATAAAGAGCGCAGCAATAAGTACCCGATTTATGAAGATGCAAACGGCACCCACATCATGAGTCCCAACGATATGTGCATTATTGATGAACTTTCAGATATGATTGATGCTGGAATTGACTCGTTTAAAATCGATGGTGTCCTGCAGACATCTGAGTATTTAATCGAGGTTACAAAAAAATACCGCCAAGCTATTGATATATGCATTGAGGACCGGGATCAGTATGAAGATGTAAAAGATCAGCTGCTTTCGGACATAGAAGAAATTCAGCCTGAGAACCGGCCTTTAGATACAGGATTTTTCTTTAAGGAAACAGTGTACTAAAAAATAAGAAATGAAGGAGGAAATAGGATGGTTACTGTTAAAGATAACATCTCACAAATTATTGACGGCAAACGCGTTATTACAAAAAAACCTGAATTGCTGGCTCCTGCCGGAAATTTAGAAAAGCTTAAAATTGCCGTGCATTACGGTGCTGACGCTGTTTTTATCGGTGGAAAAGAATTTGGCCTGCGTTCAAATGCAGACAACTTTTCACAAGAAGAAATGGCTGAAGGTGTTCAATTTGCAAACAAGTATGGTGCAAGAATTTATGTAACGACAAACATTTTTGCACATAATGAAAACATGGACGGCCTTGAAGATTATTTAATGGGTCTGCAGGATGCAGGTGTGGCGGGCATCATAGTAGCCGATCCGCTGATTATTGAGACATGCCGCAAAGTAGCGCCAAAGCTTGAGGTTCACCTAAGCACCCAGCAATCTCTTTCAAACTGGAAAGCTGTTCAGTTCTGGAAAGAGGAAGGTCTCGAGCGCGTGGTGCTTGCCCGCGAAACGAGCGCTGAAGAAATTAAAGAAATGAAAGAAAAAGTGGATATCGAAATTGAAACGTTTATCCATGGTGCAATGTGCATAGCCTATTCCGGACGCTGTGTACTAAGCAACCATATGACTGCAAGGGATTCAAACCGCGGTGGCTGCTGTCAGTCATGTCGCTGGGATTATGATCTCTATAAACTTGCTGATAACGGTGAAGAAGCACTGTTTAGTGCGGATGATGCAGCATTTGCGATGAGCCCAAAAGATTTAAATTTAATTCAATCCATTCCAAAAATGATTGAGCTTGGAATCGACAGCCTGAAAATTGAAGGACGCATGAAATCCATTCACTACGTAGCAACAGTCGTAAGTGTGTATCGCAAGGTCATTGATGCATATTGTGCGGATCCTGAGAACTTCGTCATTCAAAAAGAGTGGCTTGATGAGCTTGATAAATGTGCTAATCGTGACACAGCGCCAGCATTCTTTGAAGGTGTTCCAGGTACAGAGGAGCAAATGTTTGGAATTCATGGAAAGAAAACGACTTTTGACTTTGCAGGACTTGTCCTTGATTACAATGAGGAAACAGGTATGGTTACCCTTCAGCAGCGCAACTACTTCAAACCAGGGGATGAAGTCGAATTCTTTGGTCCTGAAATTTCGAACTTTACGCAAACCATTGATAAACTATGGGACGAAGAAGGCAATGAGCTCGATGCTGCCCGTCATCCACTGCAAATTGTGAAGTTTAAAGCGGATCAAAAAATCTTCCCAAATAACATGATGCGAAAGGGGAAGTGACAAATGGGGGAAAAGCCCATTGTAATCGGCGTTGCCGGCGGCTCCGGCTCAGGCAAAACAAGCGTTACAAAATCCATTTATGAGCATTTCAAAGGACATTCCATTTTGATGCTTGAACAGGATTTCTATTATAAGGATCAAAGTCACCTTCCATACGAGGAGAGACTGAATACAAATTATGATCATCCGCTTGCTTTTGATAACACGCTTTTAATTGAGCACATTAAACAGCTTCTGAATTACGAAGCTATTGAGAAGCCTGTATATGATTATAAGCTTCATACTCGTTCAGAGGATGTTCTCTTAGTAGAACCTAAAGATGTGATTATTCTTGAAGGGATCTTGGTCCTAGAAGACGAGAGACTACGCAACTTGATGGATATGAAGCTTTATGTGGATACAGATGCAGACATCCGTATTATCAGAAGAATGCTCCGTGATATTAAAGAACGCGGAAGAACAATTGATTCCGTGATTGAGCAGTATGTTTCGGTTGTAAGGCCGATGCACAATCAATTCATTGAGCCTACTAAGCGTTATGCGGATATCATCATACCAGAAGGCGGTCAAAATCACGTAGCGATTGACCTTATGGTTACAAAAATTCAAACAATTCTTGAACTAAATGCAATTTTGTAATAACATAGCATAGATAAAGATTACTGTGACCATATTATGTATAGGCTGTTAAAGTTTCTCAGGGTTCATCATTGACTGAGTAAAAATTCTCATTTAAAGTAAACTTGAGCATTGTATGCTCTATGAGGAAAGCAAGCCGCAGGCTTGCTTTTAAGCTACATTTAAGGCTATTCCTCACAAGATCACCTGAAAAGTTCAGCATATGCATATTGCAGTGTGAGGGCTGAAAGTTTTGGCCCTCCCCATAATCACAGTGCATTTTTACATACCAAATTTTTTTGGGGGACAGTTATACTAGAAGGAGTGAGATCATGGCACAAGAAAAAGTATTTCCTATGACAACTGAAGGTAAAGAAAAGCTTGAGCAGGAATTGGAATATTTAAAATCCGTTAAGCGTAAAGAAGTAGTCGAAAGAATCAAGATTGCCCGCAGCTTCGGGGATCTTTCAGAAAACTCTGAGTATGATTCAGCGAAAGAAGAGCAGGCTTTTGTTGAAGGACGAGTGACTACGCTTGAGAACATGATCCGCAATGCGAAGATCATCGTGGAAGATGCCGATACAAATGTTGTCACACTTGGCAAAACAATTTCATTTGTTGAACTTCCAAATGGCGATGAAGAAACATATACAATCGTAGGAAGCGCTGAAGCAGATCCATTTGAAGGCAAAATCTCAAATGATTCTCCGATTGCAAAGAGCCTGATGGGCCGTCAAGTTGGAGATGAAGTCAATGTGCAGACTCCTGGCGGAGAAATGCATGTAAAAATTACAAACGTGAAATAATATAGGTTTAATAAAAAAACACCTCGTCGACACTAATTACTGACGAGGTGTTTTTCTATGAAAACAAGAAAAAGAATGAAATTCATTGCGATTGGCATTTTTTTATCCATGCTTGCGTTAATTTTGAGACTTGCAGATATCCAGATGATTCACACAGAATCTTTTACAGACAGAAACATAAATTTGATTGAGGAAAGCGTCAGTCAGCGGACACAGGAAGTCATGATTGATGATGGACGAGGTCGTTTTGTAGACAGAAATGGAAGCCCTCTTGGACACGATCAGGAGGCCAAGCTTGTATTGTTTCCGTTTCTGAATAAGATTGACTGGCCAATCAGTCAACTATCAGCAATTGTCAATGTGCCAGGTTTCAAATTGGAGAGATTATTAGAAGAAGCCGATAAACCGCTGCTCTTAGGATCAAAAGAAGGGTTCGAGCTGAATGAATCCGCCATAAAAGAAATCAATGATTTGGAGATCCCAGGTGTATTTGCCATTTACCAGCAAACAAAAAAGAGAGGACAGGCAGCTGATCATTTTATCGGTATAACAGGGGAAAATGCTGAAGTACTTAGAGAAAAATATCCAGACAAGAAAAATTTATCTTCGAAAACTCAGATTGGGATTACAGGACTCGAAAAGGCATTTGATGAATTTCTGCTTCCGGATGCCGAAACGAAACTATTGTACCACGTTGACGGGGACGGAAATCCGCTGTTCGGCATTAATGTTAAATATATTGCTGATGCCAATCCCTTTTATCCTGTAAGCGTTAAAACAACGATAGACAGCTCTATGCAGGATATGGCGAATGATGTTATGAACCGGTATAACGTGAAAAAAGGGGGCATCGTGCTGCTTGATGTAGAGACAAGCGAAGTACTTGCCATGGTCAGCAAACCCGAAATGAACCGATCTGAGCATGAAACCTATGCGAATCTGATGCTCACTCCAATTGCACCCGGTTCAGTGTTTAAAACAGTCATTGCTGCAGCTGGGATTGAAAATGGAATTGATAAGAACAGAATATATGACTGCAGTCTGAATATGTACGGTGAACCTGATGAAGAAAACGATAAAGGCAGCTTAAACTTAGAAAGAAGTTTTGCGGAAAGCTGCAACTATACATTTACATCAATTGCTAACGAGTTAATGGAAAAAGACCCAGACACAATAGATGAATATGCCAAAAAGCTGGGATTAACCGAAAAAGCCGGCTGGAGCGGCCCGGTGTATCATTATGAAGATTTTAAGCAATTTCCTGAAGAGAAAAATCCGCATTTATGGGGAGATAAGACGGACAAAACTGCAGAACGGGCAATTGCTCAAACAGCAATCGGACAAAAAAATGTCCGGGTCACACCGCTGTCAGTGGCAAACATGATGACTGCAATCGCTCGGGGCGGCGAAAAAAAACAGGTGAAAATTGCAGATAGTATCTTATATAAAAATGGCACTACCATGTTTAAGTTTCCGGATGAAGAACCGGAAAGCGACAATATTTCACCTTTTACAGCTGCAAAGCTTCAGCACCTGCTTCGATTAGTCGTAACGGATCAAGAAGGGACCGGCAGAAGATTTCAAAGTTTGCCATTTGAGGTATCAGGAAAATCAGGGACTGCAGAAACAGGAAAAGGTACAGTACATAAATGGTTTGCAGGATTTTTTCCTTCACATCAGCCTAAATATGCCATGGTTGTAGTAGAGCTTGATACACATAGTGCGCAATCTTCGGCAAATAGTATTTTTTATGACATGGCAAATGAATTGGCCCGGCTAGAAAATGCTTTTACTAGATAGAAATTCATTCTAATGATAGAATAAAACAGAATGTTAGAGGGATAAAGGAGTGTAATGCACTTGAGCAAACTAAGTAAAGGATCACGTTTTGAAAATCGTGATAAGCGCCGAAAAGCAAATGTTGTCCTGAACGTTTTAATTGGCATTGTCGTCATCCTTATTCTTGTTATTGGATCGCAGCTGATGTTTGGCGGAGATGACAGTGAACAGGCGTCAAAAAATACGGAAGAAGAAACGGGTTCAAATCAAATCGAAAACGAAAAAAATAAAGAAGAAAAAGATAAAGAACAAACAGCGAAAGAAGACGCTGAATCAGATCAAGACAGCAGCGAAGAAGAGGATGCTGCTGAAGAAGAAGAGAATGCAAAAGAACAGCCAGAAGAATCAGAAGCAGGGGAAGAAGTGATCACAGAAGGAGATCCGAATTCCAATGTTGACCAGATTATAGAAAATCCGGGCTGGAAACCAGTAGGCACTTCACAAACTGGACCTCATGCAGCTCAGTATGACAAGAATTCACAGGACTGGGCGGAAATGATTAAAGCGATGAGCTATGCAACCGGCTTAAGCGAATCAGATATGACAATCTGGTTTATCGGCAATAACGGAAGTCCTAATGATGCCAAAGGAACCATTTCATCCAAGGACAAAACGCAGAACTTCAAAGTAGAAATTACCTGGGTGGAAAATGAGGGCTGGAAGCCTGTTAAGGTGGAAAAATTAAAGCAAACAGAAACAAGGTAATGTAAAAAGGTGAGACCCGGTTTATCCGGGTCTCACCTTTTTTTGTGCTTAAATGTCTAGTTCCGTCATCCAGCTCCTCAGCCAAAACAAATCCGGCAATAAAGTCAAAACCGGACTTTCCTGCCGGATTTTTATCTTCCCTGCCTTGAGCTAAACGGGCGCTTGCATTATTCTCATTTATTTAGCTTTAAAATGCACAGCAGCACTATAAAACCTTCTGCCTTCCTCTGTCACATGCATTTGATGAGCAACAGAATGAAGCTCAAGCAAAATGGCTTTATTTACCTCGATTTGCTCATTGATCTTTCTTTCCAAATCTGTGATTTTCTCTGCCTCAAAAAATTCCACTTTATCTTTTATAAACTCTAATTTAAACATTAAGCAATCCTCCATTCTCATGCCCTATTATTTTACCAAAATAACCGATGGAAAGTCTTTTCATTGCCTAAATGAAAGGAATTATGGTAAATTAAGAACAGTTCAATTTTTAATTCATAGTATACAGATATGAATTATTAAATTTACAGCATATAATGGAGCGTGGCATAAATGGGCAGAGAATTTGTAGAGTTATTTGAGGATTGGGCACATTCGTATGATTCAACTGTCGGTGGACATGATGAAGAATACAAAGAAGTTTTTGCAGGCTATGATCAAATTCTTAAAGCTGTCACACAGCTATCTGGGAAAACGGTTCTTGAATTTGGTGTAGGTACCGGGAATTTAACGAATGAGCTTTTGAATACAGGGAAAAAAGTATATGGAATTGAACCATCGAAAACAATGCGTGAAAAGGCGGCAGAAAAGCTTGGCAGCGCGGTGCACATCAGCGACGGAGATTTTTTGGCATTTCCAGTTCCTGAGGAACAGATTGAAACGATTGTGAGCACATATGCTTTTCATCATCTAACAGATGAAGAAAAGGAGAAAGCTGTCCGAATTTATAGCAGTCTTCTTGGAAAAGGTGGTAAAATAGTTTTTGCTGATACTGTTTTTACCGATCAGAAGGCGTATCAAGCCATGATCGAAAAATCGAAAAAGCAGCATTTCTTAAACCTGGCAAATGATCTTGAAACAGAATATTACACAACACATTCTGTCATGCGCCGTATTTTTGAAAGCAACTCTTTTGAAGTTACCTTTACACAAATGAATGAATTTGTCTGGTTAATGGAAGCAGTGAAACAATAATTCGCCTTTTGGAAAGGATTTGACTAAATAATGAAAGCAGCAATTATCGGAGCAATGGAAGAGGAAGTATCTATATTAAGAGAACAGCTTGAAAATCCTTCTTCAGAAACAATTGCAGGCAGTGAATTTACAACAGGAACATACAAAGGAATTGATGTGATTTTATTAAAATCAGGGATTGGGAAGGTAAACGCCGCAGTGAGCACAGCCCTTTTACTTGACCGATATAAGCCGGATTATGTAATCAATACAGGATCAGCAGGCGGTTTTCATCAATCATTGAATGTAGGGGATGTAGTCATTTCATCTGAAGTGAGACACCATGATGTTGATGTTACAGCATTCAATTATGAATACGGGCAGGTGCCGGGAATGCCGCCAGCCTTTTTGCCGGATCCAAAGCTTGTTGAAATTGCAGCCCAACAAGCAGAAGGGCAAACTGGCATTCAAGTTGTAAAAGGACTGATTGCAACGGGTGACTCATTTATGAATGATCCGGAAAAAGTGGCATATATCCGCACTAAATTTGACAGCCTTTATGCAGTAGAAATGGAAGCAGCAGCTATTGCTCAAGTATCGCATCAATTTGGTGTACCATTTGTCATTATCAGATCATTATCTGATATTGCCGGCAAAGAATCAGATGTTTCATTTGAGCAGTATTTAGATACAGCTGCGAAGAACTCTGCACAGTTTGTTTTAAGTATTGTGAGTGCTTTAAAAAGCTAATAGACGGGGTGAGCCTCTTTTTAATTCTTGGGAGTGAATAAAATGAAAGTTGTAAAGGGCATTGAAGAACTTATAGGGTATACACCGCTGATGGAGATTACACAATTTGAACTGCCTGCAGGAGTGCGCCTTTTTGCAAAACTTGAATTTTTTAACCCGGGCGGCAGCATTAAAGACCGTCTTGGCGTTGAATTGATAGATGAGGCGATTAAAACCGGCAAAATAAAAGAGGGCGGAACCATTATCGAGCCTACAGCAGGCAATACCGGAATCGGTCTTGCTCTTGCTGCGATTCACCGCAAAGTCAATGTTGTCGTGTGCGTTCCTGAGAAATTCAGCATGGAAAAGCAGGATATTATGCGCGCTCTCGGAGCAAAGGTGGTCAATACTCCAACTAGTGAAGGAATTAAGGGAGCTATTAAAAAAGCACAAGAACTTCTTGAAGAGATCCCTGGTTCTTATTGTCCGCAGCAATTTGCCAATCCCGCGAACCCCCTTACTTATTACAAAACGCTCGGTCCCGAGCTATGGGAGCAGCTGGATGGCCGCATTGATATATTTGTGGCCGGAGCGGGCACAGGCGGTACGTTCATGGGCACAGCCCAATATTTAAAAGAAAAGAACGAATATATCAGGACTGCCATAGTCGAGCCAGAAGGCTCCATCTTAAATGGCGGTGAATCAGGCCCGCATAAAACAGAAGGTATCGGCATGGAATTCCTGCCCGGTTATATGGACGAGTCATATTTTAATAGCATTCATACCGTTTTAGATATAGATGCATTTAACCGTGTAAAGGAGCTTGCTATAAAAGAAGGTCTTTTAGTTGGGAGCTCATCGGGAGCAGCACTTCACGCAGCACTAATTGAGGCAGAAAAAGCTAAACCGGGAACAAACATTGTAACCATTTTTGCTGACAGCAGTGAACGTTACTTAAGTAAAAAAATCTATGAAGGAGGAATATAGGATGAAACGCAAAACAAAGATGATTCATGGGGGTATTGTCGGAGATCCTCATACAGGAGCCGTATCAACGCCAATCTATCAAGTCAGCACATACAAACAGGATGGAGTCGGAAATCATAAAGGATTTGAGTACTCACGTACCGGTAATCCAACAAGACACGCATTAGAAGAGCTGATTAAGGATCTTGAAGAAGGACACGCTGGCTTTGCTTTTGGTTCAGGTATGGCTGCGATAACAGGAGTTATGATGCTTTTTAACAGCGGAGACCATGTTATTTTAACAGATGACGTTTACGGCGGAACATACCGCGTTATGACTAAAGTGTTAAACCGTCTTGGCATTGATTCTACATTTGTTGATACAAGCGATCTATCAAACATTGAAGGAGCGGTCAAAGAAAATACAAGAGCGCTATTTATCGAAACACCAACAAATCCGCTGCTTAAAATTACGGATGTAGAAGCTGCAGCCTCTCTGGCTAAAAAACATGGGCTGCTTACGATTGTAGATAATACATTCAGCACTCCGTATTGGCAGACTCCTCTTTTAATGGGAGCAGATATTGTCCTTCATAGTGCAACAAAATACATCGGCGGCCACAGTGACGTTGTAGGAGGGCTTGTTGCCGTTAACTCTGAGGAGCTGGCTGAACAGCTTCACTTTGTCCAAAACTCCACTGGAGGAGTTCTGGGACCTCAAGATTCATGGCTGCTCATTCGCGGCATTAAGACTCTTGCGCTGCGCATGGAGGCACATGAAAGAAATACTGCTGCAATTGTTGAGTTTCTTGTTCAGCATCCTGCTGTTAAAAAGGTGTTTTACCCGGGTCTTTCTGATCATCCAAACCATGAAATAGCCAAAAAACAGGCAGCAGGCTTCGGCGGAATGGTTTCATTTGATGTAGGAAGCGAAGAGAAGGCAGAAGAAGTCTTGTCAAAAGTTAAGTATTTTACATTGGCTGAAAGCTTAGGTGCTGTTGAGAGCTTAATTTCCGTGCCTGCTAAAATGACGCATGCTTCGATTCCTGCAGAACGCCGCATGGAGCTTGGCATAACAGATGGTTTAGTAAGAATTTCTGTAGGTATAGAAGATTCAGAGGATTTAATTGAAGACTTAAAAAATGCTTTAAACTAATTCCTCTTTTGCCGGAATTTACATGCATAAATCACCGCTGTTATGTGTTATCGTTTTATTAGAGACACATTTATGGCAGGTGATAATAAAGTGAATAAAAAACATGTCCGGCACCTAATGACAGATTACAAGAGATACGCATTTGTGCTGCTTGCAGTCAGTGTCTTTTTATATATAGGCATGCTGATTCCCGCACAGGGCCAAGAACCCAGCGCTATAAAAGAATATGTGATGATGGGGACGACTTCAGTCTTCTTGGCAACAGCCTTTTTCTGTTTTAAACGATCCATCACATATAAGAAGCGATTAGATGAGCAGGAAGATGCTTAAAGAAGGAACATGCAGGCTTTCTGTCTGTAATTTTATATAAAAAGAAGAACCCATTCCAGCCTTAGGATGGGTTCTTTTACTTAGAATTGAGCACTTTGCTTTCAAGGATGGATAAATAAATTAGTTCTGCTCCCTGTGGCGTCATATGATTGCCTGATGGATCGATGATTCCTGATTTTAATAAAGCTTCATCCGAATCTCCGCCGGCAAATTTCACCATATTTGTCCAATTATCTATTAGAGTGACATCATTTTTATATGCGACTTCGCGGGTAATATCGTTATATGAGTTATGCCAGTTCCTGGCTCCATCAGTATGAGCATAAAGCATCTTCGGATATCGGGTGTAGTATAGTTTGTCATTGCCGTTTCCTTCTACAATCGGCAAACAGGTCATAAGGACGGGGGTGCCGCCGGCATGCCTTACTTCTCGCACGTAATAGAGAAGATTTTCTTTAAAACGTGCACGGTCTACTTTAGGTTTCCCATTCGGCAAAATGACTGCATCATTTGTTCCAAACATGATGAAAACCAAATCCGGATCCATTTTCAGCACATCACGCTTAAAGCGTTTCCTTGCATCCTCAGTGGTTTCACCGCCAACCCCGGCATTATGGATCAAAGCCTGCCCGTTATTCACAGGCAAAGTGGATTTTATTAAATTTACCCATTTATCTGTATCCTGATAATTGCGGATGGTCCAGTTGGCGCCGCGCGTATTGCTGTCGCCAAAGGCCACAATCGTATATCTTTCAGATCGATTTCCGCAGCTCATTAATAGTAAAATCACAAGAAAAGCGGCAAGAGACAAATACTTTTTCAAAAAAAGCACCTCCAAATCACTAAAATCCATTATTGATCAAATAAATGGAAGAATCAATAGGGTTTTCAAAAGTGTCACAATGTATGCGTTTTAAAACTAAATAAATACAGGATTATTCCGTACAATCTTTCTTAGTACAGACACAAACATGCCCCGTTTTACATACAAATGTTTTATAGGCTAAAGCCTACATTCTGTACGTGGAGGTGGGTCAATGTCAGGGGTTTTAGCAGCTTTAGGATACTTATTAAAGGAATTAGTCTTTCTAGTATCATATGTCAAAAACAATGCCTTCCCTCAGCCTTTGTCAGCAAATGATGAAAAGAAGTATCTCAGGCTTATGGCGACTGGGGATGAACATGCCCGCAACATGCTGATTGAACATAATCTGCGGCTTGTAGCACATATTGTCAAAAAATTTGAAAACACCGGCGAGGACTCAGAGGATCTTATTTCTATCGGGACAATCGGCCTGATAAAAGCCATTGAAAGCTACTCGGAAGGAAAAGGAACAAAGCTTGCCACCTATGCTGCAAGGTGTATTGAAAATGAGATTCTCATGCACCTGAGAGCACTAAAGAAAACAAAGAAAGATGTTTCCCTGCATGATCCGATCGGACAGGATAAGGAAGGAAACGAGATAAGCCTGATAGATGTCTTAAAGTCAGAATCAGAAGATGTCATTGATACCATTCAGCTGAATATGGAGCTTGAAAAAGTGAAAGAATTCATTGATATTCTTGATGAACGGGAGAAAGAAGTAATTGTCGGAAGGTTCGGGCTTGATCTTCAAAAGGAGAAAACACAGCGGGAAATTGCGAAGGAGCTTGGGATTTCAAGGAGTTATGTTTCAAGAATCGAGAAAAGGGCCTTAATGAAGATGTTCCATGAATTTTACCGGGCAGAAAAAGAAAAGAAAAACCAGCAAAAAAGCAAAAGATAAAAAAGCGAAGAACCTGTGAGGTTTCTTCGCTTTTTTTTGATAATAAATGAAATGATAGATGCTGGGATGTATGGATGATGCGCCTATGCAGTATCCTTCTCCACATTGAGGTGCATTCTTAAAACCATTTGAATCATCATTTTAACTCTCTCCTTTCTATTTATGGTTGTAGTGAAAATATAGATTAGTTGCCGTTGTACATTTGAAAGCATTTGTTCATCATTGCTTCATATGACTTGTAAACTTGTTCTTCATGCTGCACTTGATCAATTGATTTTTGCTTTCGTTTAATTGTTAAAGTAACAAATAATAAGTGGATGGTCATACCTATCACCTCCTTTAAATATTTTCCTTAAAATGTAAAACGCCACAGGACATACCTGTGGCGTGAAACGTTCATATGAAAATGAGCATAAAAACGCCACAGGCAGATACTACTCAACCTGTGGCGGTAAGGACAATACTAAATTAGGATTGTGCACCAGTTCGGTCGAATAGAGAGATATTTAAATGATTCATTTCTAATTGACTGATCAACATTTGATTCGACCTCCCTTTTCATAAATTTGATTACATTGGTAATTATATCCACGATAGAAGATATTGTAAACCCTTTTTTCACAAATTAGGCACAATTTTTTTGAAAACCAGGTGAAAGTGCTGATAAATCGCTGTTATGGGAGGCAGCTGCCTATACAAAGTAGATGCATGTCACATATTTTATCAGTACAGTCAGATAAAGGAGGTCTCTCTAATGCGCTCGTGTTCACCTTTTTATGGACCGCCTGCATTATATCCGTACCCATATCCTTATGCACCATACACCGGTTTTGGCTGCTGGTATGCCTTTATTGTGGTTCTTCTGATTCTTCTCCTTGTTCTTGGAGGAGGCTATTACTACAATAACTACTGCAAATAGCCAAAAAAACGCCTCATCGAATGAGGTGTTTCTACATTTTTTTGATTTTGAATGAAGCAATCATACAAAATGATAAAATCATAAGCAAAAAGATGTAATTGTAAGCCGGCATGAAATCCTTCCAAAGATAGCTTAACGTCAGAATACACCCTGCTGCTGTAATTGGAAGCCCATTGAAGAAGCCGTAGTTGTCAGATATGTTAAACCTTGCCAGTCTGAAAGCGCCGCATCCAATGTATAAGACGATAAAAAATGCGCCCGGTGCACCTAACTCAAAAAGAATTCCTTTATAAAGAAGTAGTGCGGGGGCAACACCAAATGATATAATATCACTCATTGAATCCAATTGCTTACCGAGTTCGGACTCAATATTAAACTTTCTGGCAACCATCCCATCAAACCGGTCTGCAAGTGCTGCGAGAAAAATAAGCAATAGACTTAGTTTTAAGACATCATTTATTGTATACAGAATCGCAAAACCGCCAAGGCCGAGATTGACGAGCGTAAGAAGATTGGCAGTATTTGCTTTTATTTTTTTTACTGTTGCGTCTACATAACTTATTAAAAACATAATCGCACTTCCTTATAATTGCATAAATGACCATTTAAGCCTACTTTTATTCTATGCATCAAAATCAATGTAGTAAAGTAATTTTTTTTGGAGGACTAAATTGAAAAAAAAACTGTACCAAAATCTAATTGAATTAACAAACTCTCTGCCTGTTTCAAAGTTTATCATGAAATTTGCTGAATCATCCCGCAGCCGTTTTATTATTCCGTCATATGCGAAGATTTATCAAGTCAATGTAAATGAAGCTAAAAAGCAGTTAGATGCCTATCCGTCTCTGCATGATTTTTTTATTCGGGAATTAAAAAAAGATGCAAGAACATTTGATGATAACCAAAATCATATCATAAGTCCTGTTGATGCCGTCATAGAACAATTCGGCACTATTTCTTCACATGATGCCATCATTGTCAAAAATCAGCCTTATTCTATACACGATATGCTTGAAGATCCTGCTTTAGCTGAGAAATATATAAATGGTTCGTTTATTGTTCTGTATTTGAGTCCGAGTCATTATCACCGCATACATAGTCCGGCTTCAGGAACGGTTATTAAACAGTATGAGCTTGGGAATAAATCTTATCCAGTTAACAGGTGGGGCTTAATGTACGGAAAATCACCACTGTCAAAGAATTTCCGGACTATTACAGAAATTAAAGAAGAAGATCATAATCATCTTGCAGTTGTTAAAGTAGGGGCAATGTTTATAAATACGATTCAATTAACTCATGCTAATGAAAAGGTGCAAAAAGGAGAAGAGCTGGGTTATTTTTCTTTTGGATCTACAGTTGTTCTGCTGTTTGAAAAACACAAAACTGATTTTGCAGATTCAGTTGCACTGAAGAAGGAAGTGAAAGCAGGAGAGGTATTGGCTGTGAAAAAATGAAAAGAGGGGACTTCACGCTTTAAAAGCTAGCTGGACGCTTTTAAAACGTGAGTCAGAGAGCGGCGTTTAATTTCAATTTTTATCAATTCAATAAAATCTTCGCTTAAATTCATCTCTGTAGCTTTAAAATACGATTCAATCAATAGTTCATCAGATAGTTTACGCATTACTTTTCGCCGAATTTCCGGCTTGCACCTCCAATTATGGATAAGGTAAGGGTTCTATATATCAAAACCATGCATATACTAATATGTTATTTTCTGCTAGTAAATTTAATTTAACACGAATTAAAAAATAGAACAATCGTTCTCTTATCCACAGAAGATGGTGGATAAGCTGTTAATATCTTGTTTATAATTTCTTAAGTAGAGGAATTTATATGAGTGTATAATGTGCATAATCTTATCCACAGGTGTTGATTTTTTATAAATTTTGTCGAAAAATTTATTGAATACTTTCAGTTGATTTTCTCGGATGTCAAGTTTCTTTTGAAAGAACGTGCAAAATCAGATATGATGTAATTTGGCCAAAAAATGTTCGATGAGGTGTTTATATAATGTTAAATCTATTCCTGCCCGGTGAATATGTAAAAAATATCTTTGAAATATCTCCAACGGCTCTAAAAGAGCGCGGAGTGAAAGGGATTATTACAGACTTGGATAATACCCTTGTGGAGTGGGACCGTCCAAGCGCTACACCAAAGCTGATTGAATGGTTTAAAGATGTGAAAGATCATGGAATCGCTGTAACCATTGTCTCTAATAATGTAGAAAAACGGGTGAAATCATTTTCAGACCCGCTAAACATTCCATTTATATATAAAGCGAGAAAGCCTATGGGCAAAGCGTTCAGACGAGCTGTGAAGAATATGAATCTGGATAAAAAAGATGTGGTTGTCATTGGTGACCAGCTTTTAACAGACGTTCTCGGAGGAAACCGCAATGGTTTTCATACCATTTTAGTTGTGCCGGTAGCTTCTACTGATGGGCTTGTGACAAGGTTTAACCGTAAAATTGAACGCAGAATTTTAGCTGCTCTTAAAAGAAAAGGCTTAATTCAATGGGAGGATTAAACTAGTGATAGAAGAACAATTTGTTTGCATTGGCTGCGGTGTAAAGATTCAAACGGGAAATCAGGACGAGCTTGGATATGCGCCTGAGAGTGCACTGCAAAAGGAAGTTATTATTTGCCAAAGATGCTTTCGTCTGAAAAATTACAATGAAATACAAGATGTTTCATTAACTGATGAAGATTTTCTGAAGATCCTGCACGGTATAGGAGATACAAATGCTCTTGTCGTGAAAATCGTGGATATTTTTGATTTCAACGGTAGCTGGCTGAATGGTCTTCAGCGTTTCGTTGGAGGAAATCCAATTTTGCTTGTTGGAAATAAAGCGGATATCTTGCCGAAATCCGTTAAGAAGCAAAAACTAATCAGCTGGATGAAGCGTGAAGCGAAGGAATTTGGATTAAATCCTGTTGATGTTTTTCTGATCAGTTCTGCTAGAGGACAGGGCATTCCGGAGGTAACCGATGCGATTGAGCAATACCGCGAAGGTCAGGATGTATATGTAGTTGGCTGTACGAATGTTGGAAAATCTACTTTTATTAACCGGATTATTAAAGAGGTATCGGGAGAAAAAGACGTTATTACGACTTCTCACTTCCCAGGTACTACTCTCGATTTAATAGAGATTCCGCTTGATGACGGGTCCTCATTATATGATACACCTGGGATCATTAATCATCATCAAATGGCCCATTTCGTGGATAAAAACGACCTCAAGCTTTTGTCTCCTAAGAAGGAAGTCAAGCCAAAGGTTTTTCAATTAAATGAAATGCAGACTTTATTCTTCGGCGGACTTGCACGCCTGGATTATTTAAGCGGCGGAAGAACTTCTTTGACATGCTATGTCCCTTCCGAACTGAATATTCATCGGACGAAACAGGAAAATGCAGATGATCTGTACAAAAGGCACGCAGGCGATATGCTTACGCCTCCAAGAATGGAGCAGCTGGAAGAATTCCCTGAACTTACTGCACATGAATTTACAATCAAGGAAGATAAAACAGATATTGTTTTCTCCGGACTTGGCTGGGTGACGGTAAACGAAGGGAATAAGAAAGTAACGGCGTATGCCCCTAAAGGTGTAAATGTTACATTAAGACCATCATTAATCTGATTGGGGGAGACTTTATGAATAGAGTATATGGACTGATTGGATGTCCTGTCGGGCATTCCATGTCACCGCTTATACACAATGATGCTTTTTTGCAAAAAGAGATAGATGCTTCCTATCATTCTTTTCATGTTGAGAAAGATGATTTACAGGCTGCGATAGCAGGAATGAAGGCTTTAGGAATAGCAGGTTTTAATGTGACAATTCCGCATAAGGTTTCCATTATCCCATTTTTAGACAAGCTAGATAAGAGTGCTGAACTCCTCGGAGCGGTTAATACCGTTCTGAATAAAGATGGCTGTTTAGTTGGGTATAATACAGATGGTCAGGGATATTTACAGTCTTTAAAACATCTTCTGAACAAACCTCTGCACGAGCAGAGGTATTTAATTATTGGCGCAGGCGGAGCGGCTAGAGCGATTTACTTTACTCTGGCTGCTGAAGGCTGCGAGAACATTGATCTTACCAACAGAACCCTTTCAAAAGCAGAGCAGCTTATGGAGGAGTGTCCTGCCGGAAGTGCCGGAAGTGTTTTTTCGCTCAGCGAGTCAGAGCAGAGACTTTCAAACTTTGATGTCATCATTCAGACAACTTCGATCGGGATGCACCCGAATACTTCGCAGAAACCGTTTGAGGTGACAAACCTTAAAAAAGGTTCTATTGTGAGTGATATCGTCTATAATCCTGTGAAGACAGCCCTTTTAAAGGAAGCAGAAGAGGCAGGAGCAAAAACATTGAATGGAGTCGGAATGTTTGTTCATCAGGCAGCTCTTTCATTTGAAATATGGACCGGCGAAAAGCCCGATACAGCAAGAATGAGTGAATTAGTTTACGAACAATTAGGAGGATTTACATGTTAACTGGTAAACAGAAACGTTTTTTACGTGCAGAAGCACATCATTTAAACCCGATTTTCCAAGTGGGGAAAGGCGGGGTTAATGAAAATATGATCCAGCAGATCGCTGATGTGCTTGAAGTCAGAGAATTGATCAAGGTCAGTGTTCTTCAGAACTGTGAAGAGGATCGCGATTCAGTAGCAGAAGCGCTGTCAAAAGGGGCAAAAGCTGAGCTTGTTCAAGTGATCGGCAACACAATTGTTTTATATAAAGAATCAAAAGAAAATAAACAACTTAAGCTGCCTAGATAAATAGAGAGGTGGAGATGATGAGGAAAATCGGAATATTTGGAGGTACATTTGACCCTCCCCATTTTGGACACTTATTAATGGCAAGTGAAGTATTGCATTCTCTTCATCTTCATGAAATTTGGTTTATGCCAAACCAAATTCCGCCCCACAAGGACAGTGACGTCACAACTGACAGCTTACATAGGCTGCACATGCTTCAGTTGTGTACAGAAAAGCGGCCAGGGTTTAAGGTACAGAGCATTGAATTTGAGAGAAATGGCCCGTCGTACACATACGATACAATTATATTGCTGAAAAACCAATATCCAGACTGCTCGTTTTATTTTATTATTGGAGCAGACATGGTAGAGTTTCTGCCCAAATGGCATAAAATTGATCAGCTGATTGAACTTGTTCAATTTGTTGGCGTTAAACGTGCAGGCTTTGAATCAGATACAGAATATCCAATCATTGAAGTCGATGCTCCAATCTTTGAAGTATCTTCTACTATGCTTAGAGAGCGGATAAGACTTGGGCATGTCACAGATTATTTACTGCCGGATGAAGTGAGAGGCTATATTGAGGAGAATCACTTATATGGACCGTGAAAAAGCATTAGCACTAGTGAAGGAACATTTAACAGATCACAGATATGAGCATACAATCGGGGTAATGGAAACGGCAATTGTACTCGCAAGACTATATGGAGCAGATGTGAAAAAAGCCGAGACAGCTGCCATTTTTCATGATTATGCAAAGTTTCGCAGAAAAGATGAGATGAAACAAATCATTATCGAGCAGAATATGACTAAGGAATTGTTGATTCACAGTCCGGAACTATGGCATGCTCCTGTCGGTGCTTATCTTGCAGAAAAAGAAGCAGGAATTAAGGATAAAGAAATTCTGGATGCAATCAGGTATCATACATCAGGAAGAGAAAATATGACACTGCTTGATAAAGTTATATATGTAGCAGATTATATTGAACCGGGCAGAATCTTTCCCGGTGCAGATGAAGTAAGAGAAATTGCAAAGAACGATTTAAACAAAGCGCTGATAGTGTCGATGAAAAATACGATTTTATTTTTGCTGAAAAAAAATCAGCCAATTTATCCGCAGACTCTGCAATCTTATAATTTTTTGGTTTTTGAAGAAAAAGGAGGAACATTATATTGACTGGTAAAGAAACGCTGGAAATTGTAGCAAAAGCAGCAGATGACAAAAGAGGAGAAGATATCGTAGCTCTGAAAATGGAAGGAATCTCATTAATTGCTGATTACTTCTTAATTTGTCACGGAAATTCAGACAAACAAGTGCAGGCAATTGCACGAGAGATGAAGGATCAAGCGGGGCAAAACGGCATTGAAGTGAAGCGTCTGGAAGGGTTTGATGAGGCACGATGGGTGCTGATTGATATGGGTGATGTAGTTGCACACGTCTTCCATAAAGACGAGCGCAACTATTACAAGCTTGAAAAACTTTGGGGAGATGCACCTTCTGAAAATCTGGAGAGTGTCCTTTCACAATGATTTATAAAGGGTTTGCCGAGATTTATGATGAACTGATGAAAGAGGCTCCTTATACGCTTTGGGCAGAATTTCTTCATGAAAGGATGTCCATGTTCGGAAATGGCGGGACCAATGTGCTTGATTTAGGCTGCGGAACTGGAGAAATTTCCATCAGGCTGAAACAAAAAGGTTACCAAGTTACAGGTATGGATATCAGCGAAGAAATGCTGTCGATTGCCTTTCAGAAAACGGCTGAAATGGGATTAAGCATTCCTTATTTTCAGCATGATATGAGATTGCCCGGTGAACTTGGACAATTATTTGACGGCATATTCATATGCTGTGATTCTCTTAATTACCTTCAGTCGGAAGAAGATGTTCATGCGGCATTGCATGCTGCATTTGAGCAGCTTGCTCCTGGCGGGATTCTTGTTTTTGATGTGCATTCATTATACAAAATACATGAAATATTTAATGAAGCTACATTTGCTGATAATAACGATGAAGTCAGCTATATATGGAACAGCTTTATTGGAGAAGCACCGGATAGCATTGAACACGATTTGTCCTTTTTTGTAAGACGGGGCTCAATGTATGAGCGATTCGACGAATATCATATTCAAAGAACTTATTCTGTTAATCAATATGAAGAGATGCTTGGTCAAACTGGATTTACTTTGCTTGAGGTCAGTGCAGATTTTAAAAATCAGCCTCCTGAACAACATTCTGAGAGAATCTTTTTTGTTGCTGCAAAGAAATAAAAAACCATCGGATTTTTTTCGATGGTTTTTTTATGGGCAAGAAGGAAAATATAATTTGATGGAGAATTCCTTAGGTATCACTCATACTTTCGAATTGTTCTTTTACCTCTCTTAAGTCCTCATTGTATTTCCTGTGGGTTCTCTGAAATAAGTGCTCAAACACCTCACCAATTTCTGCCTCCATTACACTGATGCCTTCACCTGTTACTCCGCCTTTTACACACACCTTCTCCTGTAATGTTGGAAGTGTATACAGCTCGCTCTCTAAAAGCTTTCCAAGCCCTATGACCATTTCACTCGTTAATTGGACAGCCTGATGTTTTGTAATTTCCGTTTCTCTGACTGCCGCATCAATAAATCTTTGGAGAAGATAGCTGAAAAAAGCCGGGCCGCAGCTGACAATATCGGATGAAACTCTTGTTATGTGATCTTCAATTGTAAAAGGGTTTGAAATGGCCTGAAATAATTCTTCGATTGACTTCCGCATAGATGGACTGCAGTTTCCATAAGTAAGTAAAGAAACACCTGATAGAGCCCGATTTGTAATGCTTGGTATGGCACGGGCGACCTGACAATCAACAATAGACTGAAGCTGCTCAACATTAATGGGACTAGTTATAGAGATGATGCACTGATCTTTTCGTAAATAGGGTGATAATTTAATTAATAGGGGGTGAATGTCAAGCGGTTTTACGCATATAAAAATAAGCTCAGATTGCCGAGCAATTTCTTCGGGCGTTAAATATAAGTTTATTTTTGGATACTGTTTTTTCAGGTTGGCAGCTTTCTCAAACGTACGATTTGTAATATGAATGGCTGAGGGCTTAAGTGCATTCGATTCAATAAACGCTTCAATTAATATTTTTCCCATATTCCCTGTTCCAATAAAACCTGCGTTCAATGTTTCATCCCCTCCTTTAACATACTTTCTCCTACACTTTATGAAAAAAGTTGAAAAAATATGAATCACATGAAGGAGTAATGAATGGAAATTCTAAAAAAATATAAATACTTACTTGGTTTAATAGGAATTGCTGCAGCGATGTTTCTATATCAAACGCAGCAAAACTCAATTCCCGCTGAACAAACCTCTCAATTGGACGAAGATGAAGCTTCTTTATTAACCGGAGAACCGGTTTTAGAAGAGGAGCCCGATTCAGATGATGCCAATGAAGAGCAGACAGTCATTGTTGATGTGAAAGGCGAAGTTCAAAAGCCTGGTGTATATGAAATGAAGCATGGAGAAAGGTTTCATCATGTTATTGAAAAAGCTGGCGGCTTAACGAAAGCAGCTGATGCCGTCCAAATCAACCTTGCAGAGATGCTTGAAGACGGTATGGTTGTCTATATTCCAAAACTCGGAGAGACAGCAGAAGATAATGTTCAGCAGCCAGCATCAGCTGAAGTTGACGTGGGAGAACAGCAGGTCAATCTTAATAAAGCAACAGCAGAAGAGCTCCAGACGCTTACAGGAATTGGCCCTGCAAAGGCGGAAGCCATTCTTTCTTACCGGGAAGAAGCGGGAGGATTCAAAACGATTGAGGATCTTATGAACGTTCCAGGGATAGGGGAAAAATCATTCGAAAAATTAAAAGACAGTATTTCTGTAAAATGAATTGACGGGCTTTTCCTTCTATCGATACACTAAAGGAAGAGCTGCAGCTACTTCTACAAATGGGGGATAACATGAATAGAATTTCCTGGAATCAGTATTTTATGGCACAAAGTCATCTGCTTGCATTAAGAAGCACATGTACTCGCCTTGCAGTAGGAGCAACAATCGTCAGGGACAAGCGCATTATTGCCGGAGGATATAACGGTTCGATTGCAGGAGGTGTCCATTGCATTGATGAGGGATGCTATGTAATCGATAATCACTGTGTGAGAACCATTCATGCAGAAATGAATGCTTTGCTGCAATGTGCTAAATTTGGCGTGCCAACCGCAGGAGCAGAAATATATGTGACACATTTTCCTTGTCTGCAATGCTGCAAAGCCCTTATTCAAAGCGGCATCAAAAAGGTCTATTTTGCTGAAAGCTACAAAAATCACCCGTATGCAACCGAGCTATTTGAACAAGCAGGGGTTCATGTAGAGCAGGTTGAGACGAATGAGGACCCTTTAGCTTCCGAACAGAGAAAATTTATTGATGAATTGCTTGAAAAATTAAATGATGACGCTGAGCGGAATACGCTTTTAGAAAGAGCAAAAAAGCTGTTCAAAAGCAACGTATAATTTCGGCATGTCTAAAATAAGCTATCAAGGAAAGCTCATCTATTTTGCAGCAGCAGCCGGTTTAGCCGTTGCTGCTGCAAAATTTCCATTCCATCCGATTTCCCTCTTCATTCTTCTTCTCTTTTGTGCACATCTTCTTTTACGCAAAAAAATGACTTTGCTGATTGGCTGTATGGCCATTTTCACCCTCTTCATTCTTCACTTTTACGCAGTAGAAAAAGGCAATGTTACGGGATTCGTTGAAGGCGGAATTACCGTTCAAGGCAAATTTGCTGACTTTCCTGAAATAGACGGAAATCAATTGAAAAGTGTTATAAATGTTAACAAAGAAAAGATAACTGCCGTATACTATTTCAGTTCAGAGGAAGAGAAAAACAGGTTCAAGCTATTGGAAATAAGTACATCTTGTACATTTAAAGGGGAATTAAAGCTCCCTAAACATGCAACGAACCCGAATGCTTTTGATTATTCAGATTATCTAAAATACAATCGAATCCATTGGGTGCTTACTGCCGATTCTATTGATCAATGCAGGAATTCAGAACAAACATTATTAGAAAAATTGAAAGAATACAGACAAAATGGAATTCAATTTATTTCTGATGTGTTTCCAAAGGAATCCAAAGGGATTGTACAAGCTCTTTTGTACGGGGAACGTTCTCATATTTCAGAGGATATAAACAAGGCATATCAGGAGCTGGGCATCGTTCATTTGCTTGCAATCTCTGGTCTCCATGTCGGTATTTTAGTTTCTGGACTATACTATATCTTGATCAGAACGGGAATGACACATGAAAAAACGAAACTTCTTTTAATCCTGTCCCTGCCGGTCTACTGCATAATTGCTGGAGGGGCTCCTTCCGTTCTCAGGGCTGCAGGGATGAGCGTGCTTTATCTTGCATCAAAACAAATGAAGCTGCAGCTTTCCACGATTGATGTTATTTCTGTTATATTTCTTGTTCTGCTATTTGCTGATCCATATTATTTATTTAATGTTGGATTTCAATTGTCCTTTTCTGTAAGTATTGCGCTCATTCTGTCAGCCCGGGCTTTTTCAAAAATCCCCAAACGCTTTTATCAGCTGCTGGCAGTTTCGTCAGTAGCCCAGCTCGCATCCCTTCCGATTATTTTGTACAGCTTTTATTCTATTTCCCTTTTAAGCCTGCCAATGAATATTCTATTTGTGCCTTTTTACTCTGTGGTCATTCTCCCTTTATCACTGGCCTCGGTGTTTGGGATGATTATTTTTTCTCCATTAGGTTCAGTCCTCATCGCCGTAACGGATCTTTTGCTGAAAATAAGCAATAACATTGTTCTGTTTATCAACAGCTTGCCTTCCTTCATGCTTCTGTTTGGCAAACCATCTTTTCTGTTTCTTTTTCTATTCACCGTATTCCTATGCCTGGCTTTTATCGTTTACGAGAAGTCCAATCGATTGGAAGAAATGCAGCTATTCGTTTTATTCATTGTCCTTCTCCTTTTTTATCAGTACGAATCGGAGTATTTCGTACAGACAGGCGAGATCGTGATGCTTGATGTCGGTCAAGGTGATTCCATTTATCTCTCAGCACCGCATAATCAGGGAACATACTTAATTGATACGGGAGGCATACTCTCGTTTAATCAGCAAAAATGGAAAGAAAAAAGCAATCCTTATTCGATCGCTGAAGATACTCTTATTCCTTTTCTAAAATCAAAAGGCAAAAGAACACTTGATAAGTTGATTTTGACTCATGGAGATGCAGATCATGCGGGTGAGGTTACCAAACTTCTTGATGAAATTCGTGTCATAGAGCTGATTGTGCCATATGGTTTTTTAAGAGGAGAATTTGAGCAGGAAATCATTGATAAAGCGAAAAGTAAAGGAACCAGGTTGACCGTATTGAAAAGCGGGGACGCTGTACTTGACTCATTTTTCAAATTGAACATCTTATCTCCAATCGCGCTGTCAGAGAGTGAAAATGACGATTCACTCGTTATATTTGCTAAGATTGGGGGCTTAAACTGGCTGTTTACGGGTGATCTTGAGCACGAAGGAGAAAAGCGTATTCTAGAAAAATATAAAGGATTAAAAACCGATGTATTAAAGGTTGGACATCATGGAAGCAAGGGGTCTACTTCAGATTCGTTTTTAAAGCAGCTTCAGCCAAAGATTGCTTTAATTTCAGCAGGGGAAAACAACCGGTATCATCATCCTCATAATGAAGTGATCGGGCTGCTTCAGAAATATGGGATAGAAATTCTTCAAACGAAGGATCATGGTTCGATTACTTTTAAATTTAGTGGAGACAGTGGAACGTTTTCCGTTCAGCCTCCATACGATAACGTATCAGATAAATGATTTTTGCAATTAGAAAAGCGGATCGCCTTAGGCAGCTCTGTCAGGCAAATCCGTTCTGACCGAGAAGTCAGGCGCTTGTGCTGGACAATGAAAAAGAGACTGCTCTGCAGTCTCTATGTAAGGGTTGTCATGAACCGATTAACTTAATAACTGTCGCTAATACAAAAATAGTGGCAAAAAAGCCAAAAGAAACGACAAATCCAACTCCTGAGTCTACTGCATCGTTGCGTTTGCTTTGAACATTCTTTTCAAATTCATTCACAATTTACCCCTCCTATATGCCTTATAGTATAAGCCAAATCATTTAAAAAATCTATCATTTTCCAATCAGGTTTTGACAACACTTTACACAAATAGAAACTCATCAGAGTGAGAAAAATATATACAACATATTGATCGCTTACCTGCACATGTATCCTGGGGCATATGCGGTGGCGTTTATATATATGGGAACCGGCTTAGCCTGTTCCCTATTCATTTTGCCCATTTAGATAATCCGCACTTGCTAAACAGGCAGGGTACCGATAGGATTAGAAAAGAATGATTGAAACTGGGTGATAAAATGATATCAAACGTCTGGAAAGATTTAAAAAATAAACAGCTGAAGCCGGCATACCTGCTTCTTGGAAAGGAATCTTACCTTATTCAGGAAACCGTTCAGCTTATTATTGAAGCTGCGTTGGATCCTTCTGAGATGGACTTTAATCTTGCACAGTATGACCTGTCAGAGACCCCATTAGAGTCCGCCATTGAAGATGCAGAAACACTTCCTTTTTTAGGTGAAAAAAGAGTGGTTATTCTTAAGAATCCTCAATTTTTAACGAGTGAAAAAAAGAAAGAAAAAATAGAACACCACATCGAAAAATTAGAGGAATATTTAAAAAGTCCTGCTCCATACACCATTTTGGTTATTGTGGCCCCCTACGAAAAACTTGATGAGAGAA
Organism: Bacillus sp. F19; assembly: GCA_023823795.1. Classification (NCBI taxonomy): domain Bacteria; kingdom Bacillati; phylum Bacillota; class Bacilli; order Caryophanales; family Bacillaceae; genus Bacillus; species Bacillus sp. F19. The sequence continues at coordinate 3,709,455 of CP085710.1, read as the reverse complement.
AAAAAATAACAAAAGCTGTCAAAAAAATGACAGAAGCTGTAGAGATGAATGGATTTTCTGAGCATGAAACAAAGAAGTGGATGAATGAATTGGCAGATGCAAATGCCATTGCGCTTGAAAATTCAGCAAGAGATCAGCTTTATATGCTGTCAGCCGGCAATTTAATGGCCATCTCACAAGAAATGAAAAAGTTGGGTACATATGCGGGAGAAGGTGGAATAATAACGGAAGACATTGTTTCTTCCCTTGTTTCAAGAACACTTGAGCAGAATATTTTTGAATTGATTGAGAAGGTTATCCGCAAAGACAGAACTCGTGCCATGCAGATTTTTTATGATCTGCTGAAAGCAAACGAGGAACCGATAAAAATTTTATCCTTGCTGATTAATCAATTCAGACTGATTCTTCAAGTGAAAGAGCTGTCTATTCAGGGATATGGACAGCAGCAAATTGCGGGAAACCTCAAGGTGCACCCATTCCGTGTGAAACTGGCTATGCAGCAGGCACAGCTTTTTCAATCCTCTGAACTGACATCGATCATGAATCAGCTTGGTGACGCAGACTATGAAATGAAAACCGGAAAAATGGACAAAAGACTTGCTGTTGAATTATTTCTACTCCGCTTATTCAAATAAAGTCCATAAAAAAAATCCTCTTCTCGAGAAGAGGATTTTTTTTTTATGCTGAAAGACCGTTTACAGATTTCGTTAAACGAGATTTGTAACGAGCAGCAGCGTTTTTGTGGATTAGACCACTTTGAGCCGCTTTGTCAATTCTTTTAGAAGCTACAGCTAGTGCAGCTTTTGCATTGTCAGCATCATTGTTAACAACTAGAGCTTCTACTCTTTTAATAGCAGTACGCATCGCAGATTTGATTGTTACATTGTGTGCATTGCGCTCAGCGTTAGTTTTTGTGCGTTTAATTGCAGATTTGATGTTTGGCATTCGTTTCACCTCCTAAAAAGCATTCGAGATCTATTATACTCGACATTTTCATCAATAATAAGAACAAGTGATATTTTATCAAACGGACATATAGATTGCAATATAATTGTAAAGGAAATTATCACGGCTTATACCTGTCAAGAATGAAACCTGTAAATTAAGGCAAAAATACAGAATAAGAAAGACTATGAGCCAGGAGGTTATGATATTGAAAGAACCTTTAGATTTGAGTATGTATTCAGTCCGAACAGATTTGGCCATTGAAGCACGCGATATGGCAGCTGAATCTAAAACACCTGAGCCCGAAAAGAAATCACCCGATATGGAAGGCGTTATTGTCAAAGAGCAAGACGAAAATGGAGTTAAAATAACATCTCTCCAAATTACTGAGAAGGGTGCAGAGCTTACGGGAAAGAAACCGGGAAATTACTTGACACTTGAAGTACAGGGAATTCGCCAAAAAGATACAGCATTGCAAAATCAGGTTGTCGACGTTTTTGCAAAAGAATTCAGCAGTTTTATGGATGGTCTGAAGATTCCAAAGGATGCAAGCTGTCTAGTTGTGGGACTTGGCAACTGGAATGTAACACCAGATTCGCTTGGTCCCCGTGTTGTTGAAAACCTTCTTGTGACACGTCATTTATTTCAGCTGCAGCCTGAAAATGTACAGGAAGGCTTCAGGCCGGTAAGCGCTATTTCACCTGGAGTAATGGGAATTACCGGGATTGAAACAAGTGATATTATTACCGGCATTATTGAAAAAAGCAAACCGGATTTTGTCATTGCCATTGATGCGCTGGCTGCAAGATCGATAGAGCGTGTAAATACAACCATTCAAATTTCAGACACCGGCATTCATCCCGGATCTGGTGTAGGAAACAAACGAAAAGAGTTGAGCATGGATACTCTGGGCATTCCTGTTATTGCTCTTGGAATTCCAACGGTTGTAGATGCGGTATCCATAACAAGTGATACGATTGACTTTATCTTAAAGCACTTCGGAAGAGAGATGAAGGAAGGAGACCGCCCTTCTAAGTCGCTCACTCCCGCTGGGATGTCATTTGGAGAAAAGAGGGTGCTGTCTGATGAAGATCTTCCTTCTGATGAACATAGACAGCAGTTCCTTGGGATTATTGGAACCCTTGAAGATGAAGAAAAAAGAAGACTGATTCATGAAGTTCTATCTCCGCTTGGGCATAATTTAATGGTGACCCCAAAAGAAGTGGATACATTTATTGAAGACATGGCAGCTGTAGTGGCAAATGGGCTGAATGAGGCACTTCATCAGCAGGTGGACAGCAGCAACGCGAGGTCATATACCCATTAAAAAATAGTCTACTTTCTCCGGTTCCTGCATATAGTTAAGCAGGCAATCTTTGAAGGAGGAAGAAGATGAAGCATTCTCGAAATAATCGCGGAATAATAGTGACTCTGAATGGGACAAGCTTGAAAAAAGGATTTGCACTCAGCTTTATCGGGTTTATGCTCGTATTTTTGCTCTCAGGCGCGCTTACTTCCCTAAAACCTGAATATAGGATCACATCCAAATCAATTAATGAATTAACAAATAATATTACAGGTGATTCCTTTATTCATCTGCTTGGTTTCGAAAATCGCTATTTTGTTCAGGATTTGCCTAAAGAGGCTAAACCTCCAAGTGTTTCTTCTTTATTTTTTAAAGCGGCTACAAGCATTAATCCGGAGGATCCGCGGAGTCTCCTTGGAAGGGAACTCCCTGGATTCACCCTGTTTGACAGCGAAATCGTAGTGGCTGGAGAAGGCACAGATTATACAACGATGCCTATTGAATCACCGCCGCCGACAGAGGTGCTGTTAGAGGAGAGGGAAGCATCAATTGCTGACTTAAAAGGGGCGGACGATCAGCCCGATCAGTCCAAAACACCGCCTATAGCGACGACAGGCGAGCGCAAAGTTGTTTACATTTACCATACACATACAACAGAATCCTATTTGCCTATGTTAAAAAACGTGAAAAATGCAAACAGTGCTTATCATTCTGAAGCAAACGTAACTCTCGTTGGAGACAGGCTCGGAAAATCGCTTGAAGATCAGGGAATAGGAACAAACGTTGATAAAACCAATTTCATGAAGAAGCTGAATGAAAAAGGCTGGTCTTTTACAAAAGCCTACTCTATGTCCAGGCCGACAGTCGAAACAGCGATGGCAGGGAATAAAGAGCTGGAGTATGTAATCGATATTCACCGTGATTCTCAGCGGTATAAAATTACAACAGCAGATATCAACGGCAAAAAATATGCCAAGGTGGCATTTGTCATCGGAGGAAAGAATCCGCTTCGTGACAAAAACAAACAATTGGCATCAGAGCTTCATAATAGAATAGAAACTAAATACCCGGGTCTCAGCAGAGGAGTTTTTCTTAAGGATTCACCAGGATCAAACAGCCTGTATAATCAGGACCTGACTCAAAACGCCATGTTAATTGAATTCGGCGGGATTGATAATAATCTTGATGAATTGAATCGAACAGCAGACGCAGTAGCGGATATTTTCAGCGAATATTACTGGCAGGCTGAAAAAGCGGATGCGGATTCAGCTGCTGAAAAAAAATAAGGTAAATTCAGATTAGAGGGAAGTATGATGATAAAATTCATGCTAAAGTGCTTTGTCCTAAGCTCAATATTGCTGCTTGGTGTTCTGTTTGGCATGCAGCAGGCCAATCAGGGTCTTGTAAAAATGAAAGGATATGAAGACCCGAATTTGAGCAGCGCTTTTGAAGTGAAAAATGATTCATCAGGAGAACTGGAAGCTTCCGTATTAGGCGTCAACCATAATCTCGAAGAAAAACAGGAAAAACTTGAGGAAATGGAAGCATTCAATTTCTTTTCCCAGCTGGGCAAAAAATTTGCTGCTCTTGCAAATGCAGTCATAACTGGCTTAATCACATTTTTAGCAGGACTGGTTGAAAGCCTGTTTCAATAATGGATCAATGGAATATGATGAAGGGAAGTCCTTTTTAGGGCTTCCCATATTTTGTTTAGCGGATAAACCTGCTTTGGCTAAAAAAAGTCAATCTAAGCTGTTGGCTAAACTCCTAGCCCTCTGCCGAAACAAATTCCCTCAGGAAAGTCAAACCCGGACTTTTCGGGTGAATTCTTATATGTCTGCCCGAGTCTGAACAGTCGGTTCCGCTTTTCCCATTGTCCAGCTCCACCTCCTAGCCCCTCGGCCAGAACAAATTCCCTCAGGAAAGTCAAACCCGGACTTTTCGGGTGAATTCTTATCTGTCTGCCCGAGTCTAAACAGTCGGTTCCGCTTTTCCTTGTTGAATGTTACTTCCCCTATTGATATAATTAAATTTAGTGCATTGGCTAGTTTAGTAGGAGTGATAGAACGATTATGAAGAATAAAGAAGATAAATTAAATAGACAATCCAAAATACGCAATTTCTCGATTATTGCCCATATTGACCACGGCAAATCAACGCTTGCGGACCGGATCCTTGAAAAAACGTCAGCGTTGACACAAAGGGAAATGAAAAATCAGCTTCTTGACTCAATGGATCTTGAGAGAGAACGCGGAATAACAATTAAATTAAATGCCGTTCAATTAAGATATAAAGCAAAAGATGGAGAAGAATATATTTTCCATTTGATTGATACACCGGGACATGTCGATTTTACATACGAGGTTTCCCGCAGTCTGGCTGCATGTGAAGGAGCTGTATTGGTTGTTGATGCTGCTCAGGGAATTGAGGCTCAAACACTTGCGAACGTTTATTTGGCGCTTGATAATGATCTGGAAATCCTTCCAATTATCAACAAGATTGACCTTCCAAGCGCTGATCCTGAACGTGTTCGCCAGGAAATTGAAGATGTAATCGGTCTTGATGCTTCAGAAGCTGTTCTCGCTTCAGCTAAAGCTGGCATCGGAATTGAAGAAATATTGGAACAGGTTGTTGAAAAGGTGCCTGCTCCTCAAGGTGATCCTGATGCGCCGCTTAAAGCGCTTATCTTCGACTCCTTATATGACGCATACCGCGGTGTAGTGGCATACATTCGAGTGGTTGAGGGAACAGTTAAAGTCGGACAGAAAATCAAGATGATGGCAACCGGCAAGGAATTTGAAGTAACAGAGGTCGGTGTCTTTACACCTAAAGCTCTTTTGCTTGATGAATTAAATGTTGGTGATGTTGGATTTTTAACAGCTGCCATTAAAAATGTCGGCGATACAAGAGTCGGGGACACGATTACGGATGCGAAAAATGGCGCAACAGAGGCGCTTCCGGGCTACCGTAAATTAAATCCAATGGTGTATTGCGGTCTGTATCCAATTGATACTGCTAGATACAACGATCTTCGCGAGGCATTAGAAAGATTGGAGCTGAACGATTCTGCGCTTCAATATGAACCGGAAACGTCTCAGGCTCTTGGTTTCGGCTTCCGCTGCGGATTCCTTGGACTGCTGCATATGGAAATTATCCAGGAACGGATTGAACGTGAATTTAAAATCGATTTAATTACAACCGCACCAAGTGTTATTTACAATGTCTTTTTGACAGATGGCAGCGAAGTCCGGATTGATAATCCATCAAATCTTCCTGATCCGCAAAAGATTGACCGGATCGAAGAGCCATACGTGAAAGCCACCGTTATGGTTCCAAACGATTATGTAGGTGCGGTGATGGAGCTTTGCCAAAATAAACGGGGCAACTTTATCGACATGCAATATTTGGATGAAAACAGAGTGAGCATCGTTTATGAACTTCCATTATCTGAAATTGTATATGATTTCTTTGACCAATTAAAATCAAACACAAAAGGATATGCATCATTTGATTATGAGCTGATTGGATATAAAACATCTCAGCTTGTGAAAATGGATATCCTGCTCAATAATGAGAAAATTGATGCTTTGTCATTTATTGTTCATAGAGATTCAGCCTATGACCGCGGTAAAATCATTGTAGAGAAGTTAAAAGAATTGATTCCGCGCCAGCAATTCGAGGTGCCGATTCAGGCTGCAATCGGCCAAAAAGTGGTTGCACGTTCAACGATCAAAGCGATGCGCAAAAACGTTCTTGCCAAATGCTACGGAGGAGATATTTCCCGTAAACGCAAACTTCTTGAAAAACAAAAAGAAGGTAAGAAACGAATGAAAACGGTTGGTTCTGTAGAAGTTCCTCAGGAAGCCTTCATGGCTGTTCTGAAAATGGATGACAATTAATTCAGGATTATTTACATTCAAACTTAAACTATGATAACGTAAGAAAAAACATTTGCCGCAGTCAACGCACTGCGGCTTCTTTATTAGAAGGTGAGAAAAATGGTCAAAGCTGCATATCTTCACATTCCTTTTTGTGAACAAATCTGCCATTATTGCGACTTTAACAAGGTTTTTTTAAAAAATCAGCCTGTTGATGAGTACCTTGACAGCATGCAAATGGAAATGAGAAACACTCTTTTAAAATACCCGGCGGCTTCCCTTGAAACGATTTTTATTGGCGGAGGAACGCCTACTGCTTTAAACGAAGAACAAATGGAAAAGCTGCTGAAAGCTATAAATGAAGAATTTAAGCCACTCCCTTCTTTACATGAATTTGCAGTAGAAGCTAATCCTGGCGACCTTTCATATGAAAAGCTTAAAGTGATGAGAGACCTTGGAGTAAACCGCCTGAGCTTCGGTGTGCAGACATTTAACGATGGGCTGCTTGAAAAAATTGGCCGCACACACCGTTCGGCTGATGTCATGAAAAGTATTGAGCTTGCCAAAAAAGCAGGCTTTGACAATATAAGCATTGATCTGATGTACGGACTGCCGGGGCAGACAATCAGCGATTTCAGAGATTCGCTTAGGATCGCATTTGGCCTGGATGTCCAGCATTATTCTTCGTATTCTCTCATTGTTGAGCCTAAAACTGTCTTTTATAACTTAATGTCAAAAGGCAGACTGACTCTTCCGCCTCAGGAAGAAGAAGCTCTCATGTATGAATATCTCATGGAAGAAATGGAGCAGCACGGTTTTCATCAATATGAAATCAGCAATTTTGCCCTTCCCGGTTATGAAAGCAGACATAATCTTACTTATTGGAATAATGATGAGTACTACGGAATCGGAGCGGGAGCGCACAGTTACACAGGCAATATCCGGCGTGCAAATGCAGGTCCTTTAAAAAAATATATGCAGCTGATTGAGGAAACAGGTTTTCCCTATCTGAATGAGCATCAAGTAACTGAAGCTGAAAAGATGGAGGAAGAACTTTTTCTTGGCTTGCGTAAATCTGCTGGAGTGAGCAAAAAGAGATTTGCCGATAAGTTTGGCATGCCTTTAACAAAAGTGTTTGGATTGCAGATCCAGGAACAATCAGAAAAAGGTCTGTTAAATGATCATCAAGATTCCATTTCACTTACACATAAAGGGAAATTGCTGGGAAATGAAGTTTTTCAGGCATTTTTAGGTGTTATCCCTTCCGAATAGGGTAAACAGAAAAGACGGCGTTTTTTGCGTGTGTCTTTTTGTTTTACATTCTTTAGTTAATTAAACATAAACTATAGGGGAATTTAATCTAAATAATTGACAATTATCGTTTGATTTGATACTTTTTATTATAGATTTAGCACTCGCGCTTACAGAGTGCTAACAGAGGTGATGATAATGTTAACAGATCGTCAGCTTTTAATCCTTCAGGTCATTGTTGATGATTTTATTCAATCTGCTCAGCCGGTAGGCTCAAGAACATTGTCTAAGAAGGAATCGATCACATTCAGTTCTGCAACAATCCGAAATGAAATGGCAGATCTTGAAGAAATGGGTTTCATTGAAAAAACTCACAGTTCATCAGGCAGAGTTCCTTCGGAGAAAGGATACCGCTATTATGTGGATCACTTGCTTGCTCCGCAGAAACTGACGAATATGGATGTTGTTACAATTAAATCTGTCTTTACAGAACGTATATTTGAACTTGAAAAAGTAGTGCAGAAGTCTGCTCAGATTCTTTCGGATTTAACGAATTATACGTCAATTATTCTTGGTCCTAAAGTGAACGAAAATCGGCTGAAACGAATTCAGATTGTTCCAATCAGTGAAGATACTGCTGTTGCAATTATTGTGACAAATACGGGCCATGTTGAAAATAGAACCATTTCTTTTCCGGGAACAATTGATCCGCAGGATATTGAAAAAATGGTTAACATATTAAATGAGCGCTTATTTAATGTTCCGATTGTCGAATTGCATGACAAAATATACAAAGAAATAGTAAACTTACTGAGGAATCATATACAAAACTATGATTCCATCATGAAAGTCCTATCCAGAACATTTACGATGAACGCAAATGAAAAAATATATTTCGGCGGGAAAACAAATATGTTAAGCCAGCCGGAATTCAATGATATCTCACGTGTCAGAACGCTTTTGACAATGATTGAAGAAGAGCAGGAATTATATAATATTCTTCAGGCCTATGATTCAGGGATTACAATTAAAATCGGCAAAGAAAATCAGAACATTGCAATGGAAAATTGCAGTCTGATCACTGCAACCTATTCTGTTGATAATAAACAAATAGGGCGGATTGCGGTTCTTGGTCCGACAAGAATGGAGTACTCCCGTGTTATCAGTCTGCTGCAGAGAGTCACAAAAGATATGTCCAAAGCCTTAACTAATCTGTATCACTCATAAAAACATTGTCCATATTGTAAGAGAGCGGAAAATTGCTTTCCGCTCCCTTTCCATGGCTTTGCACTTTAAGGGAGGTGAAAGAAATTGACTAACGACGCAAAAGAAAGCTTAAAAGAAAATGGAACAGCTTCTGAACAAGAAGAAACATTGGTAAACCAAGAGGGCGAATCAATGGATTCTGAAACACAAGCTGAACAAGCGCAGGAATCTGATGAGTTATCTGCAGCCAAAGCTAAGATTGAAGAGCTTGAAGCCAAGCTTAGTGAAACTGAAAATCGCATGTACCGCGTACAGGCAGATCTAGATAACTTCAGAAGAAGAGCACGGCTTGATCTTGAGGCTGCTCAAAAATATCGTTCTCAAAATCTGATAACCGAAATACTGCCAGCTCTTGATAATTTTGAAAGAGCGTTAAAAATAGATACGGATGACGAAAAAACACAATCCTTATTACAGGGGATGGAAATGGTTTATCGCCAGCTGGTGCAGGCTCTGCAGAATGAAGGAATTGAAGCCATTCAAGCAGAAGGCCAGCCGTTTGACCCGCATCTTCATCAGGCAGTCATGCAGGTAGAAGATGATCAATATGAATCCAATGTTGTCATTGAAGAATTCCAAAAAGGCTACAAGTTAAAAGACCGCATTATCAGACCAGCTATGGTTAAAGTCAATCAATAACTTACATAATAGGAGGTTTCTACGATGGGGAAAATTATCGGCATCGATTTAGGTACAACAAACTCATGTGTTGCAGTATTAGAAGGCGGAGAACCTAAGGTTATTCCAAATGCAGAAGGCAACCGCACAACTCCTTCAGTAGTAGCATTTAAAAATGGCGAGCGCCAGGTTGGTGAAGTTGCAAAACGCCAGGCTATTACAAATCCAAACACAATTATGTCCATCAAACGACATATGGGAACGGACTATAAAGTAGAGGTTGAAGGCAAGGAAAATACGCCTCAGCAAATCTCTGCAATCATTCTTCAGCACTTAAAAGCATATGCAGAAGATTATTTGGGCGAGCCGGTTACAAAAGCCGTTATTACAGTACCGGCATACTTCAATGATGCTGAGCGTCAGGCAACTAAAGATGCAGGTAAAATTGCAGGACTTGAAGTAGAGCGTATAATCAACGAACCAACTGCAGCAGCACTTGCATATGGTTTAGATAAAACAGATCAAGATCAAACGATCCTTGTTTACGATTTAGGCGGCGGTACCTTTGACGTATCCGTTTTAGAACTTGGAGACGGAGTATTTGAAGTTCGTTCAACAGCTGGTGACAACCGTCTTGGCGGAGATGATTTTGACCAAGTAATCATTGATTATCTTGTTTCCGAATTCAAAAAAGATAATGGCATCGACCTTTCAAAAGACAAAATGGCTCTTCAGCGCTTGAAGGATGCTGCTGAAAAAGCTAAGAAAGATCTTTCCGGTGTATCTTCAACACAGATTTCATTGCCATTTATCACAGCTGGAGAAGCTGGGCCGCTTCACTTAGAAGTGACATTGTCACGTGCTAAATTCGAAGAACTTTCTTCTGATCTAGTTGAGAGAACAATGGGTCCAGTCCGCCAGGCGCTTAAAGATGCTGGTCTTTCTAAAAATGAAATTGACAAAGTAATCCTTGTTGGCGGATCTACTCGTATACCTGCAGTTGTAGAAACAATCAAAAAAGAGCTTGGCCAAGAGCCGTCAAAAGGTGTTAACCCAGATGAAGTTGTAGCACTTGGCGCAGCAATTCAAGGCGGAGTTATCACAGGCGACGTTAAAGATGTTGTTTTACTTGACGTAACACCACTTTCACTTGGAATTGAAACAATGGGCGGCGTATTTACGAAGTTAATCGAGCGCAACACGACGATTCCAACAAGCAAATCACAAGTATTCTCAACGGCTGCTGACAGCCAAACAGCTGTAGACATCCATGTTCTTCAAGGTGAGCGCCCGATGTCTGCAGATAATAAAACATTAGGCCGTTTCCAATTAACGGATATTCCTCCGGCTCCGCGCGGAGTTCCGCAAATCGAGGTATCATTCGATATTGATAAAAACGGAATCGTCAATGTTCGTGCAAAAGATTTAGGCACAAACAAAGAACAAACAATCACAATTAAATCTTCAACAGGTTTAAGTGATGAAGAAATCGAACGCATGGTAAAAGAAGCAGAAGAAAATGCAGATGCTGATAAAGCACGCAAAGAAGAAGTTGAACTTCGCAATGAAGCTGATCAGCTAGTATTCACTACTGAAAAGACTCTTAAAGATCTTGAAGGTAAAGTAGACGAAGCTGACGTTGCAAAAGCGAACGAAGCGAAAGATGCATTAAAAGCTGCTATTGAGAAAAATGAGCTTGAAGAAATCAGAACGAAAAAAGATGAGCTTCAAGAAATCGTTCAGCAATTATCTATGAAATTGTATGAAGAAGCTGCAAAACAGCAACAAGGTGCTGAAGGTGCAGCAGACGCGAAACAAGATGACAATGTAGTTGATGCTGAATATGAAGAAGTAAACGACGATAAAAAATAATACTGAGCGGAAATGAGTGACTTCATCCCGCAAAAGAAAAGTCAAAGTCAGGCTTGTCTTGACTTTGACTTTTTTAGTGTTTTGAAAGAAAAAATTTTCGCATTGATGATAGCTCCTCGGTCAGAACGGGTCCGCCATAAAAATCAAATCCGGACTTTTCTGTAGGATCCTTATCTGCCATGGGTGAGCTGATCAAGGCGCTTGTGCTTTTCTAATTTGAGCAAAGAAAAGACTTTTCCAGAAAGATTGAATAGATTATGGGTATGAAAACACCTTCTATACTTAAACAATATCTTGCAATCAGGCTAAATCGAGTGATACAATTTACTTTATGTGAGAATTCGGGAGTGAGAAATTATGAGCAAGCGTGATTACTATGAAGTGCTTGGAGTAAGTAAGAGCGCGACAAAGGATGAAATGAAAAAAGCGTACCGCAAGCTTTCTAAACAATATCATCCTGATATCAACAAAGATGCGGATGCAACCGATAAATTCAAAGAAATTTCAGAGGCATATGAGGTCCTGACCGATGATCAGAAGCGTGCACAGTATGATCAATTTGGACATACTGATCCAAATCAAGGATTTGGGGGATCTGATTTTGGCGGAGGATTCGGTTTTGACGATATTTTCAGTTCGATCTTTGGAGGCGGCAGAAGACGCGATCCAAATGCGCCAAGACAAGGTGCAGACCTTCAATATACGATGACTTTGTCTTTTGAAGATGCAGTATTCGGCAAGGAAACAACAATCGAAATACCTCGGGAGGAAACATGTGATACATGTGATGGCTCAGGAGCGAAACCTGGAACTAAGCCGGAAACGTGTAAACATTGTAACGGATCTGGACAGCTGAATGTTGAACAAAACACGCCATTCGGCAGAATTGTCAACCGCCGCGTGTGTCATCATTGCAGCGGAACTGGCAAAATGATCAAACATAAATGTTCAACTTGCGGAGGAGCTGGAAAAGTTCAAAAACGCAAAAAGATTTCTGTTAAAATTCCTGCTGGGGTCGATGATGGACAGCAGCTTAGAGTTTCCGGACAAGGGGAACCAGGAATTAACGGCGGACCAAGCGGTGATCTATACGTTGTGTTCCAAGTAAGATCTCATGAGTTCTTCGAGAGAGACGGGGACGATATTTACTGTGAAATGCCGCTTACATTTGCACAAGCTGCTTTAGGTGATGAAATTGAAGTGCCTACACTGCACGGCAAAGTGAAGCTGAAGGTTCCGGCCGGAACACAAACGGGCACTAAATTCCGCATGAAGGGAAAAGGTGTCGCAAATGTGAGAGGCTACGGACAGGGCGATCAGCACATTATCGTTCGAGTCTTAACGCCTACAAATATTACGGAAAAACAAAAAGAGCTTCTTCGCGATTTCGCTGAAATGAGCGGAGGAAGACCAGATGAGCACGAAGAAAGTTTTTTTGATAAAGTAAAGCGTGCATTCAAGGGTGAATAAACAGAAGTGGAGCTGGTAGAATGAAATGGTCCGAGTTAAGTATTCATACAACACAAGAAGCGGTAGAACCAATTTCGAATATATTGCATGAGGCCGGAGCAAGCGGTGTCGTCATTGAAGATCAAATGGATCTATTAAAAGAACGTGAAAGTGTGTATGGAGAAATCTACCACCTCAATTCTGATGATTATCCCGATGAAGGTGTTATTATTAAAGCATACCTTCCTGTAAACAGTTTCCTTGGTGAAACGGTTGATGAAATTAAAGAAGCTGTAAATAATCTGCTTATTCATGATATTGATTTAGGGAAGAATGATATCTCAATCAGTGAAGTAAATGATGAAGAATGGGCGACTGCATGGAAAAAGTATTATCATCCCGTAAAGATTTCGGAGCGATTTACGATCGTGCCGACATGGGAAACTTATACACCGGTCCATTCCGATGAACTGATCATCGAGCTTGATCCGGGTATGGCTTTCGGAACGGGGACTCATCCGACAACCGTTCTTTGTATTCAGGCGCTTGAACGCTCTGTAAAAGAACAGGATTTAGTAGTGGATGTGGGCACAGGCTCAGGAGTTTTAAGTATTGCGTCTGCAATGCTTGGAGCAAAACAGGTTCAAGCATTGGATTTAGATCCTGTTGCTGTTGAAAGCGCACGTTTAAATACGAAATTAAACAAAGTGCACAAGGCGGTCACAGTATCTCAAAACAATTTGCTGAACGGAATCCAAGGTCCTGTAGATGTAGTCGTTGCAAATATTTTAGCTGAAGTCATTCTGCGATTTGTCCACGAAGCAAATCAGATTCTGAAGCAAGGCGGTTTATTCATCACCTCTGGAATCATTCTTAATAAAAAGGCTGAGGTTAAAAACGGTTTAATCGAGGCTGGGTTTGAGATTGAAGAAACAGTTGTTATGGAAGACTGGGTGGCCTTTATCGCAAGAAAGAAATAAGAGGTGCTCATCTGTGCAGCGTTATTTTATAAGTGAGAAAAAAGTAAATTTAACATCCAGAATGACAATCACGGGAGACGTTGTTCATCACATCTCCCGTGTTATGCGTATGAAACCAGGCAGCAAACTGATTTGCTGTACTTCAGATGGACAGGCAGCGCTTTGTGAAATAGAAGAAGTAAATGATGATGCAGCAGTATGCAGGATTATTGAGTGGCAAACTGCTGATCATGAACTTCCAGTATCAGTCACGATTGCGAGCGGGCTGCCTAAAGGGGATAAGCTGGAATGGATACTTCAAAAGGGCACAGAACTTGGTGCTGCTTCGTTTATCCCTTTTAATGCTGCTCGTTCCGTTGTAAAGCTTGATGCAAAGAAAGCAGTCAAAAAAGTGGAGCGCTGGAGAAAGATTGTGAAAGAAGCTTCTGAACAATCCTATCGCAACTTAATCCCGGATGTTTTTGAGCCATGCAGCTGGAAGGAACTTATTAATCGTTCCGCTTCATATGACCTGAAAATCGTCGCATATGAAGAATTGGCTAAAAGCGGGGAACTCTCCAATCTTGCGAAAGCATTAAATGAAAGTTATCCAGGTCAATCCATTCTGGTTGTATTCGGACCAGAAGGCGGATTAACGGAAGAAGAAATAGAACAGCTGACAAATGCAGGTTTTATAGCCTGCGGACTCGGGCCGAGAATCTTACGGACGGAAACGGCTCCGCTATATGTTTTATCTGCTGTTTCTTATTATTTTGAATTATCGAGGTGATTATCATGCCAACCGTAGCATTTCATACACTTGGCTGTAAAGTAAACCATTATGAAACAGAAGCTATCTGGCAGTTATTCAAGGACGCAGGCTATGATCGCTCTGAATATGAAAGCAAAGCTGATGTTTATGTCATAAATACATGTACAGTAACGAATACAGGCGATAAAAAAAGCCGTCAGGTCATTCGCCGTGCAATAAGAAAAAATCCGGACGGCGTTATTTGTGTAACCGGCTGTTACGCTCAAACGTCTCCTGCTGAAATTATGGCGATTCCGGGTGTTGATATAGTAGTAGGTACGTCTGACCGGGTTAAAATGCTTGACTATATTGAGCAATTTAAGAACGAAAGGCAGCCTATCAACGGCGTCAGCAATATTATGAAGGCGAGAGTATATGAGGAACTTGATGTACCGGCATTTACAGACCGCACCCGTGCATCATTGAAGATCCAGGAAGGCTGCAACAACTTCTGCACGTTCTGTATTATTCCATGGGCGCGCGGCTTAATGCGCTCACGCGATCCCAAAGAAGTCATTAAACAGGCCCAGCAGCTTGTTGATGCAGGCTACAAAGAAATTGTATTGACGGGAATTCATACCGGCGGATACGGCGAAGACATGAAAGATTACAACTTCGCCATGCTGCTTCGTGATCTGGACACTAAGGTTCACGGCTTAAAGCGCATTAGAATCTCGTCCATTGAGGCCAGTCAAATTTCAGACGAAGTCATTGAAGTTCTTGATCAGTCAGATAAAATTGTCCGTCATTTGCATATCCCGATTCAATCAGCTTCAAATACTGTATTGAAAAGAATGCGCCGAAAATACACGATGGAATTCTTTGCGGAGCGTTTGACACGACTCAAACAAGCTTTGCCCGGGCTGGCTGTTACTTCTGATGTTATCGTCGGTTTCCCAGGTGAAACGGATGAAGAATTCATGGAAACTTATAACTTTATTAAAGAACATAAATTCTCAGAGCTTCATGTTTTCCCTTATTCAAAACGGACAGGAACACCTGCTGCAAGAATGGATGATCAAGTGGATGAAGAAATTAAAAATGAACGTGTTCATCAGCTGATTGCCCTATCCGATCAGCTTGCCAAAGAATACGCATCTGTATATGAAGACGAAGTTCTTGAAGTTATCCCTGAGGAACTGTATAAAGAAGATCCTGAAAGTGGTCTTTATGTCGGATATACGGATAATTATTTGAAAGTTGTTTTCCCTGCAACAGAAGAAATGGTCGGAAAAATTGTTAAAGTGAAAATTACTAAAGCCGGCTACCCGTATTCGGAAGGACAGTTTGTCCGTGTCATGGAAGATGAACCGGCAGCTGAAAGTATGCGGAATATCTCTTAACCTGGTCGACTAGACCGGGTTTTTTATTTTTATGTATAAACACAGGAAACGCACTTTTCTTTTAAAACAGGTTTAGAATTATTTTACTGGTGTAAATTAAGTTTGTACTCGTATTTTTTTTGAAAAAGTGTTAAGATGTAAGAGGTCAGACGACTAATTAAATGGAAAAGGGGTACTACATATGTCAGTAAATATTGGCAGTATGATTGACCATACAGCGTTAAAGCCAGAAACAACAAAGGCTCAAATCGACACATTATGCGCAGAAGCAAAGGAATATAAATTCGCATCTGTTTGTGTCAATCCAACTTGGATTGAAACAGCAGCCGCTTTATTAAAAGGAACAGATGTAAAGGTTTGTACAGTAATCGGTTTTCCGCTTGGAGCGACTACAGTTGAAACGAAAGCATTTGAAACTAAAGATGCAATTGCAAAAGGCGCAACAGAGGTTGATATGGTAATCAATATCGGCGCATTAAAAGATAAAGATGATGAGCTTGTTGAACGTGACATCCGTGCGGTTGTTGATGCAGCTAAAGGAAAAGCGCTTACAAAAGTCATTATCGAATCAAGTCTTTTAACAGAAGAAGAAAAAGTTAGAGCATGCGAATTATCAGTGAAAGCTGGAGCAGATTTCGTCAAAACATCCACTGGTTTCTCAACTGGCGGTGCAACTGTTGAGGATATCGCACTAATGCGCAAAACAGTAGGGCCAGATCTTGGCGTAAAAGCTTCTGGCGGCGTTCGTGACCGTGCAGGAGCGCTTGCGATGGTTGAAGCTGGTGCAACTCGCATCGGTGCAAGTGCTGGAATTTCTATTGTTAAAGGCGAAGTTTCAAATTCTGATTATTAATTTCTGACTATGAAAGACTGCTGAAAATTTTTCGGCAGTCTTTTTGCCGTATTAATTTCCTCTAAAAAAAGTTGAAAATGAAACTACAAATTTTCCAAAAGCATTGGCAAAAGGCAGCAATGCAAGTGAACTGATGACATTAAAAATTAGACTGAAATGTGCCAGCTGCAGATCAGGCTGTGAAGATAAAGTTTGAACAGTTGCACTGCAATATGAAATGAATGGATAAAATGCGGCTACACCGATTACATTTACCCACACATGCGCATAGGCGGTCAGCTTTGCTTCTTGATTGGCTCCGGCTGCTGCCATCATGCCTGTAATACAAGTGCCGATATTAGCTCCAAGAACATAAGCAATGCCTGCACTGAGCGTAAGAATATCCGCATTTAAAAAACTCATAATGATGCCTGCAGTGGCTGCACTTGAATGAATAATTGCTGTTAAAACCGTCCCGCTTAGGACTCCTGCAAAAGAGTGTTCATTTGTGTACAGCAATAATTCATGAACAAGTTCCAGCTGGGATAGAGGATAAGCAAGCCGGCCAAACCCTGCCATCGCTGAAAAAAGTGCTCCTAGCCCCATAAAAACAGCACACATTCGCATCAGCGCTTCTTTTTTAAAGGCAGCTCCCATTAAAAGACATAGGAATCCTATCATGAAAAGGGGAAGAATTAAAGATCCAATATCCAAAGTGATTAGTTGTGTAGTGAAAGTAGAGCCAATATTTGTTCCAAGAATAATTCCAATCGTCTGTTTAAACGAGATGACCCCAGCTGAAACAAGACCAATCACAATTACCATCACAGCTGAACTGCTTTGCAGAATGCCCGTGAATATGATTCCCGCAATAAAAGCTTTGACGGGATGGTTAATACAAGTGTAGATCCAGCTTCTCATCGCCTGTCCCGATAGAATAGACAGGCCATTTTTCAGCAAATGCATACCCGCTAAAAAAACGATTAAGTAAAGGAAGAAAAAGCCTGCAGCCCCCATCAAATCACCTCTTATTTAAAAATATATGGACAAGCGCCCTGCTGCATGACTGAAATTCAGGGGGCAAATGAACGAAGTTAAGAACTTTTTTTTATATAAGTTGACCTCTGAGAAACGTTATATTATAATTGCAAAGTACATGTTTTCTTTAAACATGTTTATTAAACAGATGATGTCGATTGGTTGTATTCGGAGGGAGGGAATAAGAATGTCAAAAACGGTCGTTCGTAAAAACGAGTCGCTTGAGGACGCTCTTCGTCGCTTCAAACGTACAGTATCAAAAAGCGGTACTATACAAGAAGCAAGAAAGCGCGAATTCTATGAAAAACCTAGCGTAAAACGTAAGAAAAAGTCTGAAGCTGCTAGAAAACGCAAATTCTAAAGAGGGTGGATTTATGAGTCTTCTTGAGCGTTTAAATCAAGATATGAAACAAGCGATGAAGAACAAAGAGAAGGACAAACTGGCTGTTATCCGAATGGTGAAAGCCTCATTACAAAATGAAGGCATCAAGCTGGGTAAACAGGAGTTGTCTGCTGAAGAGGAACTGACTGTGTTTTCTCGCGAATTAAAGCAACGTAAAGACTCCCTCCAGGAATTCAGTAAAGCTGATCGCTTAGATTTAGTTGAAAAGACACAGGCTGAACTTGATATTTTAACTGTATACATGCCTGAACAGCTTTCAGAAGAAGAGCTTCAAGCTATTGTGAAAGAAACAATTGCAGAAGTAAATGCAACTTCTAAAGCAGACATGGGTAAAGTTATGGCTGCGATCATGCCTAAGGTAAAAGGTAAGGCTGATGGCGCGCTTGTCAATAAAACTGTAGCTGGACGGCTATCATAAAAAAGACGGAAAACACCTTGTTCATTTGAACAAGGTGTTTTTATGTTTTATATGAAAAAAGCAGATTGTAACAAATTTAGCTGAAAAAATCATTTAAGCTTGTAAGATAAATGCAAAAAAAAGTGGATAAATAAGCAAAGCGGCTAACGGGTGCTTCGCTTTTCCCATTGTCCAGCTTCAGCACCCAACTCCTCGGCCAGAACGTCTCAGCCTGAAAAGTCAAACCCGGACTTTCCAGTCTGAGCCTTTTCTGTCTGTCGGAGCTAAACGGGCACTTCCGCTTTTCTTTTAAGAATTTTTCATGAAACCGAAACCTATACTTAAGATGAAACGTATTACAATTAAACCTTACGATTGAAAGGAGGCTTGCGATTCACTTGATAAGCAATCATAACCGTTTGTTTCATATATTATTTGGAATTGTTATGTTTCTTTCCCTGTTTGGCAGTGCTTATATGCCCGCCGCAGATAATGCTTCTGAAAAAGTTGCGGTCATCCCAATTGAAGAAACCGTTGAGAAAGGCTTATCACAATTTATTAAAAGATCTTTTAAGGAAGCAAGAGAAGAAAAGGTCAACCACATTATTCTCGATATAAATACTCCGGGCGGAGCGGTTGATGCTGCACTTGAAATTGCGGACACAATAAGAGCATCAGAAATACCTGTAACCGCTTTTATAGATAGCAGGGCTTTATCTGCCGGAGCTTATATTGCTTTGAATGCTGATCAAATTTACATGGTTCCGGGAGCTAAGATGGGCTCTGCAGCTATTATTGATTTAGAAGGCAATACGGCTGATAAAAAAGCTGAATCCCTCTGGCTGGCTGAAATGAAAGAATCAGCAGAACGGAATAACAGAGATTCAAAATACGCACTTGCTATGGCTGATCCCGATGTGGACCTTCCTGAGTATGGAGCAGGCAAGGGTGATCTATTGACTCTGAACGCAGAGCAGGCGGTGGAGGTAAATTATGCAGAAGGAATTGCTGAAAACCTGGACAGTTTGTTAAATGCACTGGACTTAGGTTCGGCTGAAGTGATTGAAATGGAGGTTAGCTTTGCTGAGAAAGTAGCAAGATTTGTGACCAATCCAATTGTGATACCGATCCTGCTTTCAATTGGAAGTCTTGGACTTATCGTTGAATTATACAGTCCTGGCTTTGGTCTGCCGGGCTTTATGGGCTTATCATCGCTCTTTCTATTCTTTTACGGACATTATATCGCAGGGCTTGCCGGACTCGAAACCGTGATTTTGTTTATCGTTGGATTAATTCTTGTGGCAGCGGAGTTTTTTGTTCCCGGTGGCATTATCGGCTTTATTGGATTTGGAGCCATCATATTGAGCTTTTTTATAGCAACTGATGATATTGCATATATGGCATTTTCATTAGTTGTTGCATTACTCGTTGCCGTAACGGCAGCCATCATATTTGTAAAGGTGTTTGGAAAACGTATGAATATATTTAAGAAACTAATCTTGCGTGATTCTACAAATACTGAAAGCGGGTATGTTTCAAATCGGAATCGTTTGGAGCTGATCGGGAAAACTGGTATAGCCCTCACATCCATGAGACCATCAGGAACTGCCCTCATAGATGATGAACGAATTGATGTTGTTACAGAAGGAATGTATATTGCAAAAGATCAAAAGATTAAGATTGTTAAAGTTGAAGGCTCACGTGTTGTCGTGAGGGAAATCCTTTAATACAAGGGGGAGTACAATGGATCCGTCATTGCTTTTAACGTTAGGGTTAATTGTTATTGGAGTTATATTAATAGGTGTTTTGTTTACTTTTGTACCGATTACGCTGTGGATTTCAGCACTTGCTGCGGGAGTTCGAATCAGCATCTTTACTCTTATTGGAATGAGGCTTCGCCGTGTAAGCCCAAATCGAATTATCAATCCGTTAATTAAAGCTCATAAAGCTGGGCTTGGTGTGACGATTAATCAGCTTGAGAGTCATTATTTAGCGGGCGGTAATGTAGACCGGGTAGTCAATGCCTTAATAGCTGCAGAGCGTGCGAATATTGAGCTTTCTTTTGAGCGCTGCGCAGCGATTGACCTTGCTGGGCGTGATGTTTTGGAAGCCGTTCAGATGAGTGTAAATCCTAAGGTTATTGAAACGCCGTTTATCGCCGGTGTTGCAATGGATGGAATTGAAGTAAAGGCTAAAGCACGTATTACGGTCCGTGCAAATATTGAACGGTTAGTCGGGGGAGCCGGCGAAGAAACGATTATTGCCCGTGTAGGTGAAGGCATAGTCAGTACAATCGGTTCTTCTAGCAATCATAAAAAAGTCCTTGAAAATCCTGATATGATTTCTCAGACAGTGTTAAATAAAGGCTTAGATTCCGGAACTGCTTTTGAAATTCTTTCGATTGATATTGCAGATGTTGATATCGGCAAAAATATCGGAGCTATCCTTCAAACAGATCAAGCTGAGGCGGATAAGAAAATTGCCCAGGCAAAAGCAGAAGAACGCCGTGCTATGGCAGTTGCCCTAGAGCAGGAAATGAATGCAAAAACGCAGGAAATGAGAGCGAAAGTAGTAGAAGCGGAAGCGACAGTCCCGCTTGCAATGGCTGAAGCTTTGCGAAATGGGAAAATTGGCGTCATGGACTATATGAATTTTGAAAACATCAATGCAGATACAGATATGAGAGATTCAATTGGAAAGTTATCAAAAGATCAGCCGGATCATGATAATAAATAGGAAAAGCTCGAAAAAGGAGGGTGCTGACGAATGGACTTAGTTGATTTTATTCTTAGCAATCCATTAGTTATTGCGGGCTTTATCTTTGTTTTATCATCCTTATTCGGCAAAAAAAAGAAGGAAAAACAGCAGCGAAGGCAAAAGGAAAACCCAGCATCTGCTGCGTCTGCTCCCGTACCTTCAATTAATCAGACCGCAAATCAGCCGGCAGCTAAAGAACGATTGAAAGAAGCGATTGATACAATAGAAACCAGATATCACTCAGCAAAAAGTGAAATGAGCGGACTTGGAAATGAAATTGGCTCAGCGGCTGATGAAATTCAAGCGGAAATTCAGACTGACTCTAAAAACAGTCAGCTTAAGCGCACGAAAGCAAACCCTGTGATAAATAAGGATAACGTTGTGCAAGGGATTATCTGGAGTGAAATTCTCGGTTCACCAAGATCTAAAAAGCCGCATGCCTCTGCCAAACGCCGAGTTTAAAAAAGAAGTGTTAGAACCCCCTTTCAACTCATACATATGAGATGAGAGGGGGTTCTTTTTTATGGCGAAAAAATGGCGGCAGCATGTAGCGAAATGGATCTCACGAACAGTAGAAATACCCCAGGATGTCATGATGGATCTTCCCCGCATCACGATGATCGGCCAAATACATATTTATATTGAAAATCATAGAGGGCTGCTCACTTTTACAGATAATGAACTTCGGCTTTTACTCAAACAGGGACAGCTTCAGATTAAGGGTGAAGCCTTTGTTATAAAAACGATTTTGCCGGAAGAAATCCTTCTGCAGGGAAAAATCGATCAAGTTAATTACTTAGAACAATCATGAGTATAGGAGGATAACGATGAAAAACCAATGGACCCATTTCTTTTACGGCGTCATCAAAGTGACAATCACAGGCAGAGGCACTGAAAGGTTTATTAACGACTGCATCAGGAAGGACGTACCTGTATGGAATGTAAGAAGAGAAGAGGGGGCGGTCTCTTTTTTTATTCGTCTTAAAGATGTACATGCCATTCGGGCTGCGGCACGTAAAAATGAATGCAAATGCTCATTGAAGAAAGTGTCCGGCTTGCCTTTTCTTATTCAGAAATCCTTGAAAAACAGCGGTTTTGTCATTGGATTTGCACTATTTTTTACCGTTATTCTTCTTTTATCCAACATGATTTGGGGAATTGATATAAAGGGAGCAAAGCCTAGCACGGAGCACCTTATAAAAAAAGAGCTTGATGCAATGGGTGTGAAGGTTGGGAAATTGCAGTTCTTTACTCTTGATCCTGATTCCATTCAAAAAAACCTGACAAACAATATCAAAGAGCTTACTTGGGTTGGTGTAGAGCTAAAGGGCACAAATTATCATTTTGAGGTTGTTGAGAAAAATGAACCGGAAAAAATCACGTATTCAAGTCCGCAGCATATCGTTGCAAGGAAAAAATCGATTATTACTAAAATGTACGTTGAAAAAGGACAGCCTGCGGTATCTATTAATGAGCATGTAAAAAAAGGACAGCTGCTTGTTTCGGGAATAATAGGCAATGAGAATAATCAGCAAAAAGTGGCAGCGAAAGCAGAGATACTGGGTGAGACATGGTACCGTTCTGAAGTGGAAGTGCCTATTCATACAACGTTTAATGTTTTTTCTGGAGATGACAAACGCAAGTATTACTTAGAACTTGGGTCATGGCAGCTTCAGGTGTGGGGATTTAAGCAGGACATGTTTAAAGACTTTGAAGTGGAGGAAGATATAAGATCAGTTAAATTTCTGAATTGGGACCTGCCAATTGGATACGGTAAAAAAATCTACCGCGAAAAAGAAGTTGTTAAACGCAGTTACACAAACGAGGAAGCACGGACAGCTGCCCTTGAACTAGGCAAAAAAGAATTATTGAATGAATTGGGAGAAGAAGCAGAAATAAAGGGTCAAAAAGTTTTGCACCAGACGAACGAGAATGGTAAAGTAAAACTAACAGTGCTCTACCAAGTTATAGAAAATATCGTAAAAACTACACCAATTGTTCAGGGAGATTAAATAATGCCAGAAGAACTAGTTACGATAAATCAGCAATTAGAAAACCCAAATGAAGCGATTGCCCTGTTTGGAAATAATGATGCACATTTAAAGCGTATGGAAGATGAACTGAACGTCTCCATTGTAACGAGAGGCGAAGCAGTTTACGTATCCGGGGACCCTGACAGTGTTCAGATCGTTAATGATGTATTGAAGTCACTGTTAGTCCTGATCCGCAAAGGAATCACCATCAGTGAACGTGACGTTTTATACGGAATTGAAATGGCAAAACGCTTAAAACTTGATGAATTTGAAGCATTATATGTAGATGAGATCAGCAAAGACGCCCGCGGGAAATCAATCAGGGTTAAAACTCTTGGACAAAGACATTATATCTCTTCTATCAGGAATAAAGATCTTGTCTTTGGTATTGGACCTGCAGGAACAGGAAAAACATATTTAGCCGTTGTCATGGCAGTGAGTGCATTAAAGAATAACAGCGTTAAAAAAATTATTTTAACCAGACCTGCGGTAGAAGCCGGAGAAAGCCTTGGATTCCTTCCAGGGGATCTTAAAGAAAAAGTGGATCCTTATTTACGGCCTCTATACGATGCTTTGCATGATGTACTTGGAATGGAGCACACGCAAAGATTAATTGAAAGAGGAACAATAGAAATTGCTCCTCTAGCCTACATGAGAGGCAGAACGCTTGATGACGCTTTTGTTATTTTGGATGAGGCCCAGAATACGACACCAGCGCAAATGAAGATGTTTTTGACGAGGCTTGGGTTTGGATCAAAAATGGTCATTACAGGAGACATTACTCAGGTAGACCTGCCAAAAGGCGTTAAATCAGGACTTGCTGCCGCAAAAGAAACTTTAAGTTCTGTCAGCGGCATTGCTTTTAACGAACTGCAGCAATCAGATGTTGTTCGCCACCC
This sequence comes from Bacillus sp. F19, assembly GCA_023823795.1. Taxonomy (NCBI): domain Bacteria; kingdom Bacillati; phylum Bacillota; class Bacilli; order Caryophanales; family Bacillaceae; genus Bacillus; species Bacillus sp. F19. The sequence continues at coordinate 3,685,398 of CP085710.1, read as the reverse complement.
GCTGGTTGCGAAAATCATCGAAGCATATGATCAGACGAAGTGACCCGACAGCCCGATTTCGGGTCACTTTTTTCACGATTGCAAAGGGGAGCAGGGGGTGAGGTTATGAAAACGAAGCTAAAGCCTAAATTTAGTCAGCTAATCGAAAATATAAAGAATTATAAATTTATACATATATCGATGTATATCATGCTTGCCGCGGTTATTTTTGTCTCGCTTTACAGCAATGTAAAGCCGGAAACGATTGATGTTGAACTTTTCACTTATTCCGATCAAACGATCATTGCCCCAACACAGGCAGATGATACCTATGAAACGGACAACAAGCGCCAGGAAGCCTATGACGCAGTTGAAGATGAATATGTTTTAAGAAAAGACTATGTCGTAAATAGAGTAGAAGTTATAACATCCATTTTTGATTTTGTAAAAGAAACAAATAAAGAGGCAGCAGATGAAATAAAACTGCAGAATGAAAATGTCACAGAAGGTGAAGAAGCCTATTCTATTTCAGAAGATGAAAAGCTTAAACGTTTAAAGGACAAGCTTACTTCGGATATTAGAGAAAAAATTCCTGATGATGCCTTCAGGGCGCTGCTGGACTCTTCAGACAATGAATTGGCCATTGCAAAAGATGCAATCATTACGGCCGTTAATCGCGTAATGAGCAATGAAATTCCCCTTCAGAAACAGGATGAAGCAAAGGACCTTGTCGAAGAAGATCTTAAGTCTTCTAATCTGCGGGCTGACTTATCAAATGCAGCTGTTCAGCTTGGGAGATACGCGGTGATTGCAAACTATGTATTTGATCTTGATGCAACGGAAGAAAAAAAGCAGCAGGCTTATGATGATGTGAAAGAAGTGCAGATTAAACAAGGCCAGATTCTCGTTGAAGAAGGCGGTTACATCAGCAGAGACATCTACCGGAAGCTTGATCTTGTCGGGCTTCTCGATAATCAGCTGGCACTAAAGCCGTTTGCAGGACTAATGCTGATTATTCTTTTAATTATTGCAACACTGATTTATTATTTTGAAGCACCTGATAAGCCTTCAGAGAGAAAAAATCACTCTCTTATTCTTTACGTTTTAATTTTCAGCATTACGATCCTGCTCATTAAAATTATCAGTTTCTTCCAGGAAATTGATTATTCGAATGTAGGATATCTGGTTCCGGTTGCAATGGGCGCCATGCTTATTAAGCTTCTTCTTCACGAGAGGCTTGCCATTTTAACGAGTATAATTTTTGCCGTCTGCGGCAGTATTATCTTTAATGAAGGCGTTACGGGTACATTCAATTTTACAATCGGCGTGTATTTCCTGTTTGGAAGTATAGCGGGAGTCTTATTTCTGAATGAGCAAAATGTCCGTTTCAGAATTCTTCAGACTGGATTATTTGTAGCCTTGATAAATATCCTTATCATTACTTCTATCCTATTAATGCAAAATGGAAGCTATTCAAACATTGAACTCGGCTCATACTTTATCATGGCACTTGCATCTGGACTTGTGTCGTCTGTTTTGACTATCGGATTTATGCCGTTTTTTGAAACGGGGTTTGGAATACTGTCTACAATGAAATTAATTGAATTATCGAATCCAAATCATCCGCTTCTCCGCAAAATATTAACTGAAACACCGGGCACATACCATCATAGTGTCATGGTTGCCAACTTATCAGAGGCAGCTTGTGAAGCAATTGGGGCGAATGGCCTTCTTGCTCGTGTGGGAGCCTATTACCATGATATTGGCAAAACAAAACGGCCTCAGTATTTTATCGAAAATCAGATGAATATTGAAAATCCGCATGATAAATTGTCGCCGCAGTTAAGCAAGAATGTCATTATTTCTCATGTGTCAGATGGTGCAGAGCTTCTACGCAGGCACAAAATGCCTAAGGAATTTGTAGATATAGCCGAACAGCATCACGGAACAACGTTATTGAAGTTTTTCTATCATAAAGCTAAACAAAATCATCCTGATATTTATGAAGAGGAGTTTCGATACCCGGGACCTAAACCACAGACGAAAGAGATCGCGATTATCTCAATAGCTGACAGTGTTGAGGCTGCAGTGAGATCCATGTCGAGTCCAACTCCTGATAAAATTGAAAAGCTTATTCGGGGCATTATAACAGACAGACTTCAGGATCATCAGCTTAACGAATGTGATTTAACGCTCAGAGAGCTAGATATTATTGCAAAATCATTCAGTGAAACATTAAAAGGTATTTTTCATTCCAGAATCGAATATCCTGAAATTTCAAAACAGAAGGTGAAACAAGCATGACTAGAATGATTATTGATATGGAAGATGAAACAGAATTGCTGACAGAAGAACAGCTTGAAATGGTTGAATCGCTGCTTCAGCACGCAGCTGAAGCAGAACGCGTTGCACAGGACGCTGAGCTGTCTGTTACATTTGTTGACAATGAAAAAATTAAAGAAATCAATCGGGATTACCGCAGCAAAGATCAGGTTACAGATGTCATATCTTTCGCCATGGAAGAACAGGGGGAAGGGGAAGTTTCAATTGTAGGGGTGGACATGCCTCCGGTTTTAGGAGATATTATTATATCTGTCCCCCGTGCATCTGAGCAGGCTGAGGAATATGGTCATTCCTTTACAAGAGAGCTTGGCTTCCTGGCTGTTCACGGTCTGCTTCATTTGCTTGGCTATGATCATATGACAGAGGAAGATGAGAAAAAAATGTTTGGAAAACAAAAAGAAATCCTGGATGCATATGGGCTCAAAAGAGAGATCTGAGCGGGAACGTTTCATTAGAAGCTTTTCCTATGCGTGGGATGGGATAAAGAGCACATTTGGATCTGAGCGTAATTTTCAAATACATACCGTCATTTGTATTCTAGTTACAGCTGCAGCCTTCTTTTATCATATCACTCTCACTGAATGGCTTATCGTCCTTTTCTTAATGGGGGGAATGCTGTCGCTTGAGCTGATGAACACGGCCGTAGAACGGCTTGTGGACCTTGTCACGGCAGAATATCATCCGCTGGCAAAAGCAGCTAAAGATGCTGCAGCCGGTGCAGTTTTGATTTATGCAGTGCTAGCAGTTATTATAGGGTTAATCATCTTTATCCCTAAAATTTTATAAGTTATGAGAAAATTCTTACAATTAAATTACATTTACGGCATCTGCGTGAAATTTCACCTCATTTTAGGTAAAATAGAAATACATGGTGTCGCCAAAACAGAAAGGGAGTAGAGCTTTGAACTCAGAACAACTCATCAAAGAAGCAAAAGCAGCACGCGAAATGGCATATGTTCCTTATTCCAAATTCCAGGTTGGGGCTGCTCTATTAACGAAAGACGGAAAAGTATACAGAGGCTGCAACATTGAAAACGCCTCATACGGCATGACAAATTGTGCTGAACGAACAGCGTTATTTAAAGCTGTTTCAGAAGGCGACAAAGAGTTTGCTGCAATCGCGATTGTTGCTGATACAGAGGGTCCTGTTTCACCGTGCGGAGCCTGCAGACAGGTGATTTCTGAACTTTGTCCAAAGGATATGAAGGTCATCCTGACAAATTTGAATGGTGAAGTAAAAGAATGGACAGTGGCAGATTTATTGCCCGGGGCATTTTCAGCGGAGGATCTTCATGAATAGAAATGAACCTGAATACAAATCCGGATTTGTCTCCATCATTGGAAGACCAAATGTAGGGAAATCAACGTTCCTTAATCGGGTGATTGGCCAAAAGATTGCGATTATGAGTGACAAACCTCAGACTACACGCAATAAAATACAAGGCGTATATACAACAAATGAATCTCAAATTGTTTTCATAGATACACCAGGAATACACAAACCAAAGCACAAGCTCGGTGACTTCATGATGAAAGTGGCGCAAAACACGTTAAAAGAAGTAGATGTTGTTTTGTTCATGATCAATGCAGAGGAAGGATACGGCCGCGGCGATGAATTTATCATTGAAAAACTGCAGCACACAAAAACACCTGTATTTCTGATCATCAATAAAATCGATCAGATTCATCCTGATCAATTGCTCCCATTAATTGATCAATATCGGGCTTATTATCCATTTAAAGAAATCATTCCAATCTCTGCGCTGCAGGGAAACAATGTCGATACGCTTCTTGAACAGATTGAATCCTATTTGCCTGCAGGTCCTCAATACTATCCTGCAGATCAAGTAACAGATCATCCTGAGAGATTTATTATCTCTGAATTGATCCGCGAGAAGGTGCTTCATTTAACCAGGGAAGAAATTCCTCATTCAGTTGCTGTTGTTATTGATGCTATTGAGAGACGGGACAATAACCAGTCTATTTATGTCAGCGCAACGGTCATTGTTGAACGTGATTCACAAAAAGGAATTGTCATCGGCAAGCAGGGGAAAATGCTGAAAGAAGTGGGACAGAGAGCTCGAGTCGACATTGAGGCGCTGCTTGGCACTAAAGTCTTTCTCGAGCTGTGGGTAAAAGTTCAAAAGGATTGGCGCAATAAGATGACTCAGCTTCGCGATTTCGGATTTAGAGAAGATGAATATTAAGCTTTTTAACAAAATTTGTTTAACATGAAACGAAGGATCTCAGGTCAAGATAAGATTATAGAAATTGGATTATAGCTTGCTTGTCTTAACGACAGAAAGGTGGGGGTTTACATGTTGGATTTTACCTGGAAAGTCTTTATTCAAACAGGTAATATTGATACCTATCTTCTTTTTAAGGAACTGGAAAAAGATACAGGTGACGGACCCGATTCACAAGATCATGAGCTGGCGGAAGCTGACTTTCCAATTTCGTGATCTGACCGTATCCTTCTGGATGGTGAGAAAGATTGCTTCAAAAGTGCGAAGGCATTGTCATTAGAACAAATGATTACGGTGAAACTAATAAAATTGTGACTATTTATACCCGTGAACTTGGGAAGGTGGGGGTAATGGCTAGAGGGGCAAAAAAGCCTAATAGCCGGTTAACCTCTTCCACTCAGTTATTCACATACGGGTATTTCTTATTTCAGAAGTCTTCCGGACTAGGAGGGCTGCAGCAGGGCGAGACCATTTCTTCGATGAGGGGGATCAGGGAAGATATCTTTCTGACGGCATATGCTTCATATGCAGCAGAATTGCTTGATAAAAGCACAGAGCAGAATGAGCCTAATCCCTTTCTTTTTGAATTGTTCAGCCAGACCCTTCAGCTCCTGAATGAAGGCGTGGATCCTGATGTCCTGCTTTTTATTTTTGAGATGAAAATCGTGAATGTTCTCGGGTTATACCCGCAGCTTGATTCATGCGTAAACTGCAGCAGCAAGGATGGAACCTTTCATTTCTCGATAAGAGAAAACGGTTTTATCTGTCACAGATGCTTCGGGGCCGATCCGTACAGGCTGCAGATTTCTCAGGCTACCGCTAAATTATTGCGTTTATTTTATTATTTTGATCTAGAAAGGCTGGGAAAAGTAACTGTAAAGCCTGAAACAAAAGCTGAGCTTAAATTGGTGATTGATTCCTATTACAGCGAATACTCAGGCATATTTCTAAAGTCAAAAAAATTTTTAGATCAGATGGAATCATTAAAAGGGAAACTGACATAATTTATACATATTGACTTTGTCTTCTGTTTCTATTATGATGCTTGTAAATTAATATGTTGCTGTGAAGGAAAAAGAGTATTTGCATAACGTTATGAAAAGCGACCTTAGGATAGTGCGAGCTAAGGGATAACCGGCAAAGAAAGGCGTTTCTTGAGCGACTTTACCGGAAAGAGGCTGATGCATTTGATATGCATTGGCAATTAGGGTGGAACCGCGGGTTAACTCTCGTCCCTATGCTGCTATCAGACGGCATAGGGACGAGAGTTTTTTTTGTTTATTTAATTATTAGATATTTGGAGGTGCTTGGTTTGAATATTCAAGACATGATAGTAACATTGCAAAAGCATTGGTCAGATCACGGCTGTATTTTAATGCAGGCCTATGATACTGAAAAAGGAGCAGGAACGATGAGTCCGTACACGTTCCTGAAGGCAATAGGTCCTGAGCCGTGGAGAGTGGCGTATGTAGAACCGTCCCGCCGTCCTGCTGATGGCCGTTACGGGGAAAACCCAAACCGCCTTTATCAGCATCATCAATTTCAGGTTATCATAAAGCCGTCTCCTGATAATATACAGGAATTGTATTTGGATTCATTAAAAGCTCTGGGCATTGATCCGCTGAAACATGATATCCGATTTGTTGAAGATAACTGGGAGAACCCTTCACTTGGCTGTGCGGGACTTGGCTGGGAAGTCTGGCTTGATGGAATGGAAATTACTCAGTTTACCTATTTTCAGCAAGTGGGCGGAATTGAGTGCAAACCCGTATCTGTTGAAATCACATATGGCATTGAACGCCTTGCTTCCTACATCCAGGATAAAGAAAATGTATTTGACTTAGAATGGACAGATGGATTTACCGTTCGCGATATTTTCTTGATGCCTGAATTTGAGCATTCAAAATACACGTTTGAAACGTCAAACGCTGATATGCTGTTTAATCTATTTTCGATCTATGAAAAAGAAGCGCATCGACAAATGGACGAAGGACTCGTTCATCCTGCTTATGACTATGTTTTAAAATGCTCCCATACATTTAACCTCCTTGATGCTAGAGGAGCCATTTCTGTAACAGAGAGAACAGGATACATTGGACGTGTAAGAAACTTAGCAAGGAAAGTGGCAAAAACGTTTTATGATGAAAGAGAAAAACTGGGATTTCCAATGCTGAAAAAAGAGGAGGCTAAAACAGATGAGTAAACATGATTTGCTGCTTGAACTCGGACTTGAGGAATTGCCTGCAAGATTTGTAACGGAAGCAATGAACCAGCTTTCTCTAAAAGTAACGAACTGGCTGAAGGAGAAAAATATCTCTTTTGGTGAAGTAAATGTTTTTTCAACACCAAGAAGACTTGCGGTGCAAATAGAGGGTGTTGCTGCAAAACAGGAGGATATCGAGGAAGAAGCTAAGGGACCTGCCAAGAAAATTGCGCTTGATGGAGACGGAAACTGGTCAAAAGCTGCTGTCGGATTTTCAAGAGGCCAGGGAGCAAGTGTTGAGGATATTTTCTTTAAAGAAATTGGCGGCATTGAATATGCTCATGTCCATAAGTTCATAAAAGGAAAAGAAACGAAAGAGCTTTTATCAGATTTAAGTGAGATCATTACCGGCCTTACGTTTCCTAAAAATATGCGCTGGGGATCTCAGGACCTGAGATTTGCAAGACCGATAAAATGGATGATCGCCCTGTACGGCCAGGAAGTGATTCCTTTTAACATTACAGGCGTCCAAACAGGAAAAGAAACAAGAGGACACCGCTTTTTAGGCTCAGATCAAGTCATTGATCATCCATCTGCGTATGAAAAGGCTCTTCTTTCACAGTTTGTCATTGCTTCTCCTGTAAAAAGAAAAGAAGCAATTCTAACTCAGCTGCATCATATTGAAGAAGAAAATAAGTGGAACATTCCAATCGACAAAGATTTATTAGAAGAAGTGACAAATCTGGTTGAGTATCCTACTGCTTTATTTGGTAAATTTGAAGAAAAGTATCTTTCGCTTCCGGAAGAAGTGCTTGTGACAACGATGAAAGAACATCAGCGTTATTTTCCGGTGAAAAATGCGGAAGGACAATTGCTTCCTTATTTTGTAACAGTCAGAAATGGTGACCACAATCATATTGAAAATGTGGCAAGAGGAAATGAAAAAGTCTTGCGCGCACGTCTGTCAGACGCAGCATTCTTTTACAATGAAGACCAAAAGCTTGTGATTTCGGATAATGTGAAAAAACTTGATAAAATTGTTTTCCATGAAGAACTTGGATCTACTGGAGATAAAGTCAGAAGAATGATCACCTTGTCAAAAACTCTAGCTGAGCGATTTAACGTTTCCTCCGAAGAAAAAATGCATGTCTTGCGAGCAGCTGAGATTTGTAAATTTGACCTTGTCACTCACATGGTTTATGAATTTCCTGAATTGCAGGGGATAATTGGTGAAAAGTACGCCAGAGCATTTGGTGAAGCAGAAGAAGTTGCTGCAGCTGTGAATGAGCACTACATGCCGCGGCATGCTGAAGATTCAGCACCGGCAACAACTGCAGGTGCGATAGTGGCGCTTGCAGATAAACTTGATACGATTGCAGGTTTCTTCTCAATCGGTGTCATTCCAACTGGTTCACAGGATCCCTACGCCCTTAGACGCCAGGCGAGCGGGATTGTTCAAATCCTTTTAGCGAAAAAATGGACAATTTCTTTAGAAGAATTATTTGACATTGCTCTTGCGCCTTTTAATGAAATTGATCAAAATAAAGTGAAAAATGAACTTCTTGCATTTTTCAAAATGAGAGTTAAGCATGTTCTCGATGAGAAGAAAATCAGATACGATATTATTGATGCAGTGCTTGGCGCAGGCCAAATGGAACTGACAGCTATCTTGAACAAAGCAGCAGTTTTGGAAAATGCAGCTAAAGATGAAAGCTTTAAGGGCATTATGGAAGCTTTTGCGAGAGTTCAAAATATCTCGAAAAAAGCATCCGGAGAAGCTGTTGATCCTGAGCTCTTTAAAAATAAAGACGAGCAGGAGCTGTATGATCAATATGTGCAGGTAAAAGAGGAGTATGGAGCACATGCAGCTGACGGTGAGTACAATTCTGCATTTGCATCCCTCCGTACATTGCAGCCATTTATCCAATCGTATTTTAACGAAACGATGGTCATGGCTGAAGACGAAGCTTTGAAAAATAATCGTCTTGCACAAATGAAAAAGCTTGCTGCATTGATAGAATCCTTTGCTAATATGGATGCTGTTATTGTAAAATGATAAAGTCAGACGGTTGCCTAAAAGAGGGCAATCGTCTGCTTCATTTTATAAAGATTGAAGTTTAAGAAGTAAAAATGATCGTCATTCTCTCGCGTCTAAGCGGTCGGTTCAGCATTTCGTGGTGTCCAGCTTCACCTCCCATCCCCTCGGCCAGAACGGCTCCGCCAGTAAAGGCAAAAAGCGCCTTTTCTGTCGGATCCTTATCTGTCTGTTGGGTCTAAGCGGTCGGTTCCGCATTTCTTTTTCCAAAGGTTCTTTTCAATCCGTCCAAATAGTATATAATATTTTTATATAGTATAACCTATTTAACCATCGGGAATTAGAACGCGGATACAAATGTATTGGAACCTTAAGGCGGTGAGTACAATCGAACTTAATAAAAGGCAGGAACACATTCTGCAAATTGTAAAAGACAATGGACCGATTACTGGTGAACATATTGCCGATCAGCTGAATTTAACAAGAGCGACCCTTCGGCCTGATCTAGCTATATTGACTATGGCTGGGTATCTTGAAGCGAGGCCGAGGGTTGGGTATTTTTATACAGGTAAAACAGGAGCCGGACTTCTGTCAGATAAACTGAAAAAACTTCAGGTGAAAGATTTCCAGTCAATTCCGGTCGTAGTAAATGAGAATGTATCGGTTTATGATGCAATCGTTACGATGTTCTTGGAGGATGTCGGAACTTTATTTGTAGTGGATCAGGGGTCTATTCTCGCTGGAGTATTGTCCAGAAAAGATTTACTCAGAGCAAGCATCGGAAAGCAGGAACTTGCATCCATACCTGTGAATATTATTATGACAAGAATGCCGAACATTACAATGTGCAGGCGCGAGGATTATATCATGGATGTCGCGAAGTTTTTAATAAACAAGCAAATAGATGCTATTCCAGTCATTAAAGAGACGGACAAAGGTTTTGAAGTAACGGGCAGAATTACAAAAACAAATATGACGAAGATATTGGTCGGACTAGCGGAGAATGAAATCATCTAACTGAGGAAGTGGGGAATAGTATGAACAATCGTCATGTCTATGTTGTATCAGATTCTGTAGGCGAAACAGCTGAGCTGGTTATAAAAGCAGCTATCAGCCAATTTAATGGAAATGCAGCTGATACAAAAATTAAACGAATTCCTTACGTTGAAGATTTAGGCACAATTAAAGAAGTGGTGGCACTGGCTAAATTGGAGCAGGCAATTGTGTGCTTTACACTTGTCGTTCCTGAGCTCAGAAAGGGACTGATTGAAGAAGCAAATTCACAAGGTGTTGTCTATTATGATATCATCGGCCCGTTAATAGACAAAATGGAATCTGCTTATGGGATTAATGCAAAATATGAACCTGGAAGAGTCCGTAAACTTGATGAAGATTACTTCAAAAAGGTAGAGGCCATTGAGTTTGCTGTAAAATATGATGACGGCCGTGATCCTCGCGGCATCATGAAAGCAGACATTATTCTTGTGGGAGTATCGAGAACATCTAAAACACCGCTGTCTCAGTATTTGGCTCATAAGCGCTTTAGGGTCGCGAATGTGCCGATTGTTCCTGAAGTCGAACCTCCAGAGGAACTATTTAAAGTTTCTCCAAAAAAATGCATCGGACTTAAAATCAGCCCTGATAAATTAAATGACATTAGAAAAGAAAGATTAATTTCACTTGGGCTTAATGATAAAGCTATTTATGCTAATATCGACAGAATCAAAGTGGAGCTTGAATACTTCGAAAAGGTTATTGATAGAATAGGCTGCCAGGTAATTGATGTATCTAATAAAGCTGTTGAAGAAACGGCAAACATGATCCAAAATATCATGAATGGATATAACTGAAGATCACCGCACGAATATTGAACTCAGAGAAACAAAAGCTCTGAGTTTTATATATGTCCTGAAATTAACAATTTAAGTTCATGAAAAAGAATGGAAAAATTAAAGACTTTGTATTATAATAAAAAATTGTGATAAAATTACTTATTTTAGGTTTAGACTTGACTAAGAACGAATAAACTATTTATTGTGATCTGTCAAGTGAAGTAGTGAAAAATAATTCGACAAATTCAGTCTTGTTTTCCTCGCAATCTTTTCTAAAAGGTTAAGAAGGAATCTATCGGAGTGATGTAGAATAGTGAAAGATGACGAAAAAAAGATGCAGATAATTGTCGATGCAGATGCCTGTCCTGTTAAACAGGAAATCGCTGATCTAGCTGCCCATTATCAAATCAACGTCCTGTTTGTTGCGTCTTATAACCATAAAACATCAAATACATACGGATATGATTGGGTTTATGTGGACACCGGCAAAGAATCTGCTGATTTATACATCGTTAATCATTCTTATCGCCATGATCTAGTTGTGACGCAGGATATTGGTCTTGCAGGTCTGCTGCTGAAAAAAGGGGTTAGAGTCATGACACCGCGGGGTAAACAGTATACAGAAGAAAATATTGAGATGGCGCTTGAGTTCAGGTATCTTTCTGCGAAAGAACGCCGAGGCGGAAAGCATACAAAAGGCCCCAAAAAGTTTACCCAATCAGACAGAGACAGTTTTATTTTCACACTGGAAAAGATTTTGTCGAAAGATGCAGGAATTAGTGGTTAAATCGCGAATATTTGTATCACGGAGTTGTTGGTATGGGAAATCGAATTCCCGATGAAATAATCGATAAAATTCAGCAATCGGCAGACATCGTTGATGTTGTCAGTGAATATGTTCAATTGAAGAAGCAGGGAAGAAATCATTTTGGGCTATGCCCATTTCATGGCGAAAAATCACCATCGTTCTCCGTTTCACATGATAAGCAGATCTACCATTGCTTTGGATGTGGCGCCGGCGGGAACGTCTTTTCATTCTTGATGCAAATTGAAGGCTATTCATTTGTTGAAGCAGCTTCGGCACTCGCTGAAAAAATGCATATTGATCTTCCGGATCAGCTTAACGCAGTTCAGCCAAAAGATGCAAACAGCGATGATGAAAAAATGATCGAAGCACATGAACTGCTGAAGAAGTTTTATCATCATTTACTTGTAAACACAAAAGAAGGGCAAGCTGCCTTCGATTATTTAACAGCAAGAGGGTTTACCAAAGAAACAATTGAACAGTTCGAAATTGGCTATGCGCTTGATTCCTGGGATTTCGTCGCCAAGTTTTTGACAAAACGGGGTTACGAACCTCAGATGATGGAAAAAGCAGGTCTGCTTGTTAAGAAAAGCTCCTCGGATGGGTATCTGGACCGTTTTCGCAATCGGATTATGTTTCCAATCCTTGATCATACCGGCCGGACCATTGCGTTTTCAGGGAGGGTGCTTGGAAAAGAACAGCCTAAATTCCTTAATAGTCCCGAAACACCTATTTTTAACAAAAGCAAAGTTCTTTATAATTTTCATCAGGCAAGAGTACATATACGAAAAAATCAGCAAGTTGTCTTATTTGAAGGTTTTGCAGATGTAATTTCTGCTGTACGTTCAGATGTGCAGCATTCAATTGCAACGATGGGAACATCACTGACAGAAGCTCAGGCAAAAATCATCAAAAGAAACGCCGGAGATGTTATAATCTGTTATGATTCTGATTCTGCAGGACTTGAAGCAACATTAAGAGCTTCTAAAACACTTGCTGCTGCCGGCTGCAAAATGAGAGTTGCCGCGCTGCCTGATGGAACAGACCCTGATGACTACATCCGTACATTCGGAGCAGAAAAGTTCAAAAAAGATGTAATAGGGGCAAGCATTACGTTAATGGCTTTTAAAATGCAGGTTTTCCGCAAAGGAAAAAATCTTCAAGATGAAGGACAAAGACTGCAGTATATAGAAGAAATACTGAAAGAACTCAGCCTCCTTGAAAATCCAGTGGAAATCGAACTGTATTTAAAACAGCTGTCCGGAGAATTTTCATTATCGATGGATGTTCTGAAGAGTCAAATCCAGGATAAAAGATCAGGCCAAAAGCCTGAACGAAAAAAGGAGCAGCAGCAGAGCACTCCTGTCCAGCATGTGATGAAACCTAAGCAAAGAAGGCTTCTGCCGGCATTTCATAATGCTGAAAGACTTCTTATAGCGCATATGCTGCGCAATAGGGACATTGCACAAAAAGTGCTTGACCGTATAGGACTTCAATTCAATATAGAAGAGCACAGAGCGATAATTACGTACTTATATGCTTATTACGAAGATGGAAATGAAGCAAATGTCAGCTCGTTTCTGAGAAAACTGCCGGACAATCAGCTTCATCAGTTTGTTTCAGATATAGCTATGCTCTCGGTAAACGAAGAAATATCTGAGCGGGAGCTGTCAGATTATATTAAACAGGTGTTGAATCACCAAAATTGGTTAATGATAAAAGAAAAAGAAGCTGAAAAGCATGAAGCAGAGCGCCAAAAGGATTTCGTCAAGGCTGCCAATATCGCCATGGAAGTCATAAGGCTTAAGCGCGATCTTAAATGAGGGCTGACGAATGACTTGCGCAACACTTAGAGATTCATTGCGGCTAATCGGTTTCATAAATCATTTAGCCCATTCACATAAAGCATTAATTGCAAGAGTTTGGAAGGAGGGGATCCAATGGCTGATAAACAAACCCATGATTCTGAATTGACATTGGAACAAGCAAAAGACCAATTAACTGAAATCGGAAAAAAACGTGGAGTTTTAACATACGAAGAGATTGCTGAGCGCATGTCTGGCTTCGAAATTGAATCAGACCAAATGGATGAGTATTATGAATACCTTGGCGAGCAGGGCGTTGAATTAGTTGGTGATAATGAATCGACTGATGATCCCAATATACAGCAGCTGGCGAAGGAAGAAGAATTTGATCTTAATGATTTAAGCGTGCCTCCAGGTGTTAAGATCAATGATCCTGTGCGTATGTATCTGAAAGAAATAGGCCGGGTAGATCTTTTAACTGCAGATGAAGAAATTAAGCTTGCAAACCGCATTGAAGAAGGCGATGAAGAAGCGAAGAGAAGACTCGCAGAAGCCAACCTTCGTCTTGTTGTAAGTATCGCTAAAAGATATGTCGGCCGTGGAATGCTGTTTTTGGATCTTATCCAAGAAGGCAATATGGGCTTAATGAAAGCTGTAGAGAAGTTCGATTACCGCAAAGGATTTAAATTCAGTACCTATGCTACTTGGTGGATTCGCCAGGCTATAACAAGAGCCATAGCTGATCAGGCAAGAACCATTCGTATTCCGGTACACATGGTTGAGACAATAAATAAATTGATTCGTGTTCAGCGTCAGCTTCTTCAGGATTTAGGACGTGAACCATCTCCGGAAGAAATTGCAGAAGACATGGATTTAACTCCTGATAAAGTAAGAGAGATTCTAAAAATTGCACAAGAACCGGTATCTCTTGAAACACCAATTGGTGAAGAAGATGATTCACATCTTGGAGATTTTATTGAGGATCAAGATGCAACTTCTCCTTCCGAACATGCTGCTTACGAGCTGTTAAAAGAACAGCTTGAAGATGTACTGGATACATTGACTGACCGTGAAGAAAACGTTCTGCGTCTTCGTTTCGGACTGGATGACGGCCGTACAAGAACACTTGAAGAAGTAGGGAAAGTGTTTGGCGTTACTAGAGAACGCATCCGTCAAATTGAAGCAAAGGCACTTCGTAAGCTGCGCCACCCAAGCAGAAGCAAACGATTAAAAGACTTTTTAGAATAGAAAGCGGACTTTAGTTCGCTTTTTTTTGTTTATTTATTTTTGACAGCGGTAAAAACTAATTTCATATTACATCATCTTTTCATTTATTTTACTTAATTGTTATTTAATTTGCAAATCACCCTCATAAAATTTTATGCCTAACCTAGCATCAAAAACTTCATTTCATCTTCAAAATTTTATGCATAATTCCTTTCTTTTTCTTAGAAAAAACCTTGAAATTACTGACAAATACATAAGAATGTATTCAAAATAAATGAAAGCTTTTTATTAAACAAAGTAGCACAAAAATATTTTTTCATTAAATAAAAAATTTAAAAAGTTGTGAAAACAGACCATTTCACTTTATAATTTAATATGTAAGCGTATTCAAAACGGAGGGATAAAATGAATTTTGAACTATCACAAGAACAGCGCATGATTCAGAAAACCATTAAAGAATTTGCAGAAGAAGTTGTTGAACCAGGAGCATATGAAAGAGATAAAACAAAGCAATTTCCAGCAGAAATTTTTCAGCAGCTTGGTGAAATGGGAATGCTTGGTCTGCCATTTTCAGAAGAATACGGAGGGAGCGGCGCAGATACGATCAGTTTCGCGATTGTAACGGAAGAACTAAGCAAAGCATGCGGTTCAACCGGCATTACATATTCAGCCCACATTTCATTAGGCGGAGCTCCGATTAATATGTTTGGTACAGAAGAGCAAAAAAGAAAGTATCTTTCAAAAATTTGCTCGGGAGAATCAATGGGTGCTTTTGGTCTGACTGAGCCAAATGCAGGGTCGGATGCAGGGGGCACACTGACCGAAGCTGTTGAAAGGGATGGGCAGTTTACCATAAATGGAAACAAATGTTACATTACGAATGCATCTTATGCAAAGTTTCTGGCTCTGACGGCTATCACGGATCGCTCAGAAGGAAAAAAAGAGATAAGCGCCATTATTGTCCCAACTGATGCACCGGGATTCAAAGTAATAGACAATTATGAAAAGATGGGACTGAATGCATCTAATACAACTGAATTGATATTAGAAGATGTTGTCGTTCCAGCAGAGAATCTTCTTGGTAAAAAGGGGAATGGCTTCAGACAGTTCCTCATGACATTAGACGGAGGAAGAATAGGAATTGGTGCTATGGCAGTCGGGATAGCTCAGGCAGCTTTTGAAAAAGCATTAGCTTACTCAAAAGAAAGAAAACAATTCGGAAAAACACTTAGTGAGTTCCAGGCTATTCAATTCAAGCTTGCAGATATGGCAATGAATATCGATTTGGCACGTACAATGGTTTATAAAGCTGCCTGGTTAAAGGATCAGGGAAAGCCATATACGAAAGAAGCCTCTTTTTGCAAGCTGTTTGCATCCGAAATGTGTACAGAAGTGACAAATCAGGCCATTCAAATTCACGGCGGCTATGGCTATATGAAAGAATATCATGTTGAGCGATATCTGCGTGATGCTAAATTGCTTGAAATCGGCGAAGGCACAAGTGAAGTTCAGAGGATGGTCATTGCAAGACAGATTGGCTGCTGACGAAATAAAAAAAGAACTTCATCTTAATTGATGAGGTTTTTTTGACTAATTTTTGAAAAATAGCCCAACTTATACAATAAGTCTTTTACTTCCTCAAATTTTGAAGTAAAATAGAGATTGTTTAAATCTATCGTTTACCTGCATTTCAAGATTTTTACATAAGGGAGGTTACATAATGAATCGCAATCCACTTATTCCATTTGCTTTAGTTGCCGTAATCGGAATCGGCCTTATGTTTTTTCTATCTATTAAAGGGCTCGGCGATATGAAAGAAATGGCTGGAGAAGGTAAAGAGGAAGATAAATCGGAAGAAGTTGCAAACGCTTCACCAGAGGAAATCTACCAGCAAAGCTGTATTTCTTGTCATGGCGAGAATTACGAAGGCGGTGCTGGTCCTGCTCTTAAAGGAGTTGGGGACAGGCTCGGCGTTGACGGAATTAAAGAAACGATTAAAAATGGCCGGGGAAACATGCCTGCCGGTTTAGTTCCTGATGAAAAACTGGACGAGATGGCAGAATGGGTTTCTAAAGTCAAATAGTTCTAAACAAAAGAGTTTATATGAACCGTTCCTTTTGAGCGAAAAAGAAAAGTCCTTTGCATCTGCGGAGGACTTTTCTTATTATATAGAGGGATCTAATTAAAAGTACATAAGAATGTGGTGGTTTAAAATGAATGATGTTAATTTATCAAAAAGGCTGAAAACAGTAGCTGATTATATACCTAAAAACGCTGTTCTGGCAGACATCGGCTCAGATCATGCTTACTTGCCCTGCTATGCAATCTTAAACGGACTGGCAGCTTCAGCTGTTGCGGGTGAAGTAGTCCAGGGGCCGTTTCAGTCTGCAAAGAAGCAAGTCCAAAAAAGCGGACTGCAGGACGTCATATCCGTGCGGTTAGGAAGCGGGCTCGATGTCATTGATCCTAATGAAGCAACTTGCATCACGATCGCAGGAATGGGCGGGGCATTAATTGAAAAGATTCTGGAAGCCGGAAAGGAAAAATTAGCAGGAGTCAAGCGGCTGATTCTCCAGCCTAATATTCATGCACATCATGTAAGAAAATGGCTGCTAGAAAACGGCTGGGAACTGGTAAATGAAGAAATATTAGAGGAAGACGGCAAGATTTATGAGGTTCTTATTGCTGAAAAGGGCGAGGCTAAAGCTCCTTATCAGCATACTGCACTGCAAAAAGGTTTACTTGTGGGTCCTTTTTTGATGAAAGAAAAATCTAAACCGTTTATAAAAAAATGGACCCAGGAAATCGAGCATTTCAGAAGGATATTAACAAGTATAGAAAGTGCGGCAGTGAGCCCCGGGAATGAAGCGAAGAAGAGAGAGCTTCACGATTTGATTGCAATGCTTGAGGAGGTTATCAGAAAATGAGCAAAATACCTAACGGCTACGAAATCATCCAATTGTTTGAATCGTTTTCGAAAAAAGAATATGCCATGGAAGGCGATAAAATTGGCCTGCAAATTGGAACGTTGAATAAACCGATTCATGGTGTACTGGTCGCACTCGATGTTCTCGATGAAGTAGTTGATGAAGCAATTGAAAAAAATGCGAATTTAATTATCGCCCATCATCCGCCAATATTCCGTCCTCTAAAAAATTTAGCAACGGATCAGCCGGGCGGTGCACTGCTTGAAAAATGCATTAAAAATAATATTGCTGTATACGCGGCACATACCAACTTAGATGTCGCAGCCGGAGGAGTCAATGATTTACTTGCAGAGGCTCTCCAATTAACGGACACAGAGGTTCTCGCTGACACCTATCTGGAGGAAATGAAGAAGCTGGTCGTCTATGTACCAAAAGACCGCGCGGACGATATAAGGGCTGTTCTGGGACAATCAGGTGCAGGACATATTGGAATGTACAGTCATTGCACATTTTCATCAAATGGAACAGGAAGCTTTCTTCCTCTTGAGGGAACAGATCCTTATATTGGACAATCAGGAAAAATTGAGTTTGTGGAAGAAGAAAGAATTGAAACGATCATTCCGGAAAGCAAGCAGCGAAAGATTGTTTCTGCTATGCTAAAAGCTCATCCTTATGAGGAACCTGCATATGATATTTATCCAATTGAAGGGCAGAGCAAAGCTTTAGGATTGGGACGCATAGGCTTGCTTGAGAATGACATGACATTGTCTGAATTTGCCCGGCATGTGAAAGAAGCGCTTGATGTTCCTTGTGTAAGAATGGTAGGGAATAAGGATGCAAAGATACGGAGAGTTGCTGTGCTCGGAGGGGATGGAAATAAGTACATTCATCAGGCAAAGCGTAAGGGAGCTGATGTCTATGTTACCGGGGATCTTTATTATCACGTAGCGCATGATGCCATGATGATGGGCTTAAATGTGATTGATCCAGGTCACAATGTAGAGAAAGTCATGAAAAAAGGGGTAACAGATTTGCTTCTTTCTATGTGTGAAGAAAAGAAATTTGAAGTAAGTATTTTCCCTTCAGAGATTCATACAGATCCATTTACATTTGTTTAATTAATAAACCGCTGGTGTTGATCCCCAGCGGTTTTGTTGTTTTGTTTTTTCTTTATTTGACTGCTTTTACTTTAGGCAGGATTTTTTGAAGAGGAACATTATGTTCGATGTTCCATGTCAGGCTATTTTCCGGATCGTACTTTTCAAGGAATTGAATGACTTCTTTTGTAATTGGTGTAGGAGTTGAGGCTCCTGCAGTAATCGCTACCTTTTTTACACCTTCAAACCATTTTAGCTTTATTTCGCTTATATCTGATACTCTGTATGCTTTTGTTCCGGCAATTTCTTCAGAAACCTGTGCAAGACGGTTTGAATTGTTGCTCTTCGGATCTCCGACGACAATTGTCAGGTCAGCATCTTTTGCCTGCTCTGCAACAGCTTCCTGCCTTACTTGAGTAGCCAGGCAGATTTCCTGATGATATTCTACATGTGGATACTTTTCTTTCACGCGCTCCATAATGTCATATACATCCCATTGACTCATTGTTGTCTGATTTGTGACGACAATTTTATCATTTTGGAAAGTAAGAGCATCAACATCTTCTTCTGTTTCTACTAAATGGACAATATCTGGTGCTACACCGACAGCTCCTTCTGGTTCTGGATGCGACTTTTTCCCGATGTAGATCACATGATAGCCCAAAGCTTTCTTTTCCCGGATTAAATCATGTGTCTTTGTAACATCAGGGCATGTTGCATCAAGAGTGACAAGGCCTTTTTCAGCAGCGATCTTCCTGACTTCGGGAGAAACTCCGTGAGCTGTAAAAATAACGGTGCCGCTTTCTACTTTTTCCAATATTTCCATACGGTTGCTGCCATCCAAAGTAATAATACCTTCTTCTTCAAAAGCGTCTGTTACGTGTTTATTGTGAACAATCATGCCTAAAATATAGATAGGCCTTGGCAAAGTTTTATCTAAAGCGGCATTCTTTGCAATAACCATGGCATCAACAACACCATAGCAATATCCCCGCGGTGCAATCTTAATAACTTCCATTAAAGGATCCTCCTAGAGAGAAGTTCGAGAGAGAATATAAAAAAGCCAAGAAAAAGGCTTTTGGCTCTCGTAATCTCTTATTATTATAGCGGAGACTGCAGAAGAATACAAAGAAGAATGTCAGATATACAGCTTTGGAGCAGATGCTCCTTTTACAGGAGGTGCTTTCTCGATTTCTTCTTTTACTGTCTTCTTAGGTGAATCAATAACAACTGTGTCTCCATCAGACGGTGCTGAAGCGGAAACGTCGGACGAGGAATTTTCTTCATCTGAACCAGTACTTTCTTCATCGCTTTGCCCTCCGCCTTTTAATTCACTGTATATTTTAATCATGGCAGGCAGATTTCTGACAAGCGGGCCATATTGCTGAACCATGGGCGTGACCTGCTGAGCCATGCCGAGAACTTTCTGTACGTTTCCGAGCATGCTTGATAAATTAGCGGGATTGGCTATTCCCTGCAGACCCTGAGCAGTATTTGCAGCACTTGCAGCACCTTGGCCGCCTCCAGGCAAAAATCTTGAGAGAATGCCTTTGATGCCGCCGCCTCTTCCTATTGCCTGCTGTCCAAACTGCTGTCCGCCAAACCCAGGCGGTCCAAACTGTGATGAAAAAGGTCCCCTTTGCTGCCCAAACGGCTGGAAGGAACGAGTAGGTCTAAATCCCCTTGCTTGCTGATTTCCAAAAGGCTGGTTTGAAAACGGCTGACCGCCCATTTGCATTCTTTGAGGCTGGAATCCTCTAGAAGGCATTGGAGGCATAGGTCTTTGCTGAAACATGATGATCCTCCTTTTAAACTAACGTGTATACTACCTACACAATATGCAGAAGCAGCTGAAAGGTTTGCATGGTTTTAAGAATAGGCGGAATCGATTGGAGTTTTTCTCTCAAATCGTATATAATGTTTTGATGGACAACCGTCTTATTTTTTGGCTGTTATCGCAAGAATTGCTGCCCTTCATAAAAAGATGAATTCGCGCATCCTTTTATTAGGAAACCGTGCTCTTTTCTAATTAAGATGTATAAATGAAAACAGCAACAACTTAAAATGGAGCCTTTTATTAATTTACTCATCAAGGAGATGATGAACATGGAACAAACAAAGTTCAATCAGTTTCCATTTAAGCCTTTTATTATAGATGCTGTCAAAGCGCTGGGTTTTTATGAACCGACTGAAATACAAGCTCGCTTATTCCCTTCACTATTAAAAGGGGAAACAGCTATAGGACAATCACAGACAGGCACAGGGAAAACGCATGCTTATTTATTGCCTCTTATTCAAAGGATTGATCCCTCAAATGAAAACGTACAAGTTGTTATTACTGCCCCTACAAGAGAACTAGCCAATCAAATCTACCAGGATGCTCTGCATGTTCTTAAATTTGCACCGGAAAATGAAACGATTTCTGCTAAATGTTTTATTGGCGGAACAGACAAGCAGCGTACAATTGATAAACTGAAAAGCCAGCCTCAGCTTGTCATCGGCACGCCGGGCAGAATTAAGGATTTAATTGCCGAAAAAGCTCTTTTCGTTCATCAGGCAAAAGCATTAGTTGTTGATGAAGCAGATCTTATGCTTGATATGGGATTCATTGAAGATGTTGATAAAATTGGCGGCAATATGCCTGAAAAACTGCAAATCCTTGTTTTTTCTGCAACTATTCCCGAGAAATTAAAACCTTTCCTGAAAAAATATATGGAAAACCCTAAATTTACTCACGTTGCACCAAAGCAGGCAACTGCCAAGAAAATTAAGCACGTGCTGGTGCCGCTGCGCCACCGTAATAAAACAAATCTTTTATTTGAAATGCTGAAAAACTACAACCCTTATTTAGCTATTGTGTTTACAAACACAAAGAAAAAAGCGGATGAGGTAGCGGACGGGCTGATTGCAAAAGGCCTCAAAGTTGGACGTATTCACGGCGATTTATCACCAAGAGACCGCAAAAAAATGATGAAGCAAATTAATGATCTTGATTATCAGTATGTCGTTGCGACAGATTTGGCTTCAAGAGGCATTGATATTGACGGTGTAAGCCATGTCATCAATTTTGAGCTTCCAAGTGATCTCGATTTTTACATTCACCGTGTTGGACGTACGGGACGTGCAGACTACTCAGGTATTGCAGCGACGATCTATGAGCCGGAAAATGAAGATGCGTTAATCACCCTCGAAAAATTAGGGATAGAATTTGAAAACCAGGATCTCGTTGACGGCGAGTGGAAAAAAGTTGAGGACCGCAAACGCAGACAAAAACGCGTAAGACCTTCAGATGGCGTTGACCAAATGGCGAAAAGCAAGGTTAGAAAGCCAAAAGGTGTAAAACCTGGATACAAAAAGAAATTGACGAGAGAAATGGATGAAATTAAAAAACGTCAAAGAAGATTGAATCAAAAGCGCAAGTAGGAGGAGAATAGATGCTGAAAATAGGATCACATGTATCAATGAGCGGAAAAAAAATGCTGCTGGCTGCAAGTGAGGAAGCAGTATCTTACGGTGCGAATACGTTCATGATCTATACAGGAGCACCTCAGAATACTAGACGTAAAAAGATTGAAGAGCTGAATATTGAAGCAGGACAGGCCCATATGAGGGAAAATGGGATGATTGATATAGTTGTTCATGCACCATATATCATCAATATCGGCAATACAACAAATCCGGCAACCTTTGAACTTGGCGTGCAATTTTTGCGATCTGAAATTGACCGGTCGCACGCTCTTGGAGCAAAACAAATTGTGCTACATCCAGGGGCTCATGTTGGAGCAGGATCAGAAGCAGGCATTAAAAAAATCATCGAAGGACTCAATGAAGTTCTTGATAGAGAAGAAAATGTTCAAATCGCTCTTGAGACAATGGCCGGAAAAGGCTCTGAGTGCGGCCGTTCATTTGAAGAACTCGCACAGATCATTGAGGGTGTCACGCATAATGAGCATCTTTCAGTATGCTTTGATACGTGCCATACACATGATGCAGGATATGATATCATCAATGATTTTGATGGAGTTCTGCAGCAATTTGATTCCATTATCGGTCTGGATCGATTGAAGGTGCTTCATATAAATGACAGCAAAAATATTTCTGGAGCCCGGAAAGACCGTCATGAGAATATCGGATTTGGCCATATCGGATTTAAGGCATTGAATGATATCGTTCATCATCCGCAGCTTGCAGATGTGCCTAAAATTCTTGAAACTCCTTATGTAGGTGAAGATAAGAAAGATAAAAAACCGCCATACCGTTTTGAAATTGAGATGCTGCGGGGGAAAGAATTCAATTCTGATCTGCTGGAACGCATCCGAAATCAGGCATAAAAAAGAAAGCTGTCGGAGAAAATCGACAGCTTTTTAGCCTATAAACTGCTGAAACAATTGGTTCATTTGCTGTGCAGTGGCAGGCGAAGTAATCGCAGCTACCTTCTTTAATAGGCTGATGCGCTCTGAATCATTAAAGATATTAATGTTTCTGCCGCGGATGATTTTCACGATTTCCTGAGCCTGAGCTCTGTTGATTGCAAGGCTGTTCTGTTTAGCAAGCTGAAGCAATCCATCTGTGTCCAATGAATTTAGTTTCTGGTTAACGATCTTTTGAAATAAAATCACGTACATACCTCCCTCACCATTCAATGTATGGTGAAGATTTAGGAAAAGTGCCTATTTTTTTAGTAATCGAATAGGATAAAATTTTTTAGCTTTCTGCACTATTCTTAAATGATAAAAAAGTATAAAATTTCGCGCATTGATGTTTAGCTCCTGCGCGTAAACTCCTCGGTCAGAACGGATCCGCAATTCGGAGCTGAACAAGGCGCCTGCGCTTTTCTTTATGAGAGGGGAATCATTTAAATGACAAAAAAACAGCATAAAAAAGAAAGTACAGGACGATTATTAACAAGACTGATTTTGATTATCATCGGTGCAGCGTTTGCAGCTGTCTCAATTGAACTCTTCCTTATTCCCAATCAGATTATTGATGGGGGAATAATCGGCATATCGCTGATTGTCGACCATATCACACCTGACAGTCTGTCATTCATCAATTTTGGAACACTGGTCGTCATTTTAAATTTGCCGTTTATGTATTATGGCTATAAACAAATAGGTAAAACATTTATGATATCGTCGATTTTTGGTATAGTCTCTCTGGCTATCATAGAAAGCATGCTGCACCATGTTGAACCGTTCACGGCAGAGCCGATTTTAGCAACTGTTTTCGGAGGACTGATCCTTGGTGTGGGTGTAGGGCTGGTCATACGAAACGGCGGTTCAATGGACGGAACAGAAATTTTAGGCATATTGCTTACAAAAAAACTGCCGTTTTCAGTAGGGGAATTTGTCATGTTTATTAACATTTTCATCTTTGCCTGGGCAGCATTTGTATTTGGGGCAGAGCAAGCTATGTATTCGGTGATGGCTTACTATATAGCATTTAAAACGATTGATACTGTCATTCAAGGATTAGACGAAACAAAGGCAGTGATCATTGTTTCTGACTATTATGAAGATGTATCTGATGCCATCCTTCAAAGGCTTGGGCGCGGAACCACAAAATTAAAAGGCAAAGGCGGCTATACAGATGACGAAAAGGAAGTCATCTATGTAGTTGTCACAAGACTCGAAGTGACAAAGCTAAAATCAATTGTTCATGAAATCGATACAAATGCATTTATTACAATAATGAATACACAAGAAACAAAAGGGACAAATTTCAAGTCAGCGATTCATTAAACTTCTTTTAAAAGACTTTAAACATGTTTCTTGCTCTTTTCTATACAATCTTGTATAATCTTTATGTTAAAGATCAGACATTTGTTTCTGATCTTTTTTTACGAATTTAAATCGGAACGATTCTTAAACTAGAAGGTGAAACGAATGAATCAGCCTATTATTGATATCCGTCATTTATCATTCACATATGACCGTACTAAAGTGCTTGAAGATGTTCATTTTAAAGTAAGAGAGGGCGACTTTCTGGGATTAGTCGGACCAAACGGATCGGGGAAGACAACACTGCTGAAATGCCTTCTCGGTCTATTAAAGCCTGATGAGGGAGAAATTTCGCTTTTCGGTGAAGACAGCCGCAAATTTAAAGAGTGGTATAAAATCGGCTTTGTTTCACAAAAAGCTAATAGCTTTAATACAGGCTTTCCGGCATCTGTGTACGAAGTAGTTGCAAGCGGCCTGACATCTAAATTAGGTTTATTTAAAATGCTGAAACCGGCTCATCATCAAAAAGTAAAAGCTGCCATTAAGGCTGTCGGTTTAGAACAGCTGTCAAAACGAAATATCGGTGAACTTTCTGGAGGCCAGCAGCAGCGGACATTTATCGCAAGGGCGCTTGTAAGTGATCCGAAATTGCTTATACTTGATGAGCCGACAGTAGGAGTTGATGCTCAAACAGTTCAGAGCTTCTACGAAATGCTGAAAA
Organism: Bacillus sp. F19; assembly: GCA_023823795.1. Classification (NCBI taxonomy): domain Bacteria; kingdom Bacillati; phylum Bacillota; class Bacilli; order Caryophanales; family Bacillaceae; genus Bacillus; species Bacillus sp. F19. The sequence goes on along the minus strand of CP085710.1, from coordinate 3,660,458 downwards.
ATTTAAACACAGAAATGGGAATTACTTTAATTCTTGTCACACATGATGTAGGGACAATTACAGATAAAGTAACACACGTAGCCTGTTTAAATAAACATTTGCATTTCCACGGAAATACACAGGAATTTGAAAGCCTGCAAAACTCTGATATGTCTGACTTTTATGGTCATTCTGTTCATGTATTAACTCACGATCACCATGGTCATGGGGGAAGGTAAAATGATAAATAGTATTCTTAATTATGAATTTTTACAAAATGCATTCCTGGCAGGAATTCTCATCGGCCTGATTGCTCCGCTTCTTGGAGTTTTTGTTGTCGTAAGAAGACTTTCTTTAATAGCTGATGCCCTGAGTCATGTGACTTTAGCAGGAATCGCAGCAAGCTTGCTGCTTGAGAAAAAAGCTGGCATGCCGGGGATAAATCCGATTTATTTAGGAATGGGATTTTCTGTGGCAGGGTCGTTATTTATAGAAAAATTGAGAGTTGTCTATAAGGATTTTCAGGAGCTCGCAATACCGATAATTCTTTCGGCCGGAGTAGGGCTGAGCGTTATTTTTATTTCTCTTGCTGATGGATTTAATACGGATTTATTTAATTATCTTTTCGGAAGTGTCAGTGCGGTAACGAGAACAGATCTTTGGGTGATTTCTGCCATTTCAGTTTTTGTCCTGATTGTTATTTTTGCCTTATATAAGGAACTTTTTTTGCTGTCCTTTGATGAAGAACACGCAGCGGCATCAGGCATTCATTCTAAGTGGATTCACTTTATTTTCATTTTAACGGTAGCACTTGTGATAGCTGCTTCCATGAGAATCGTCGGCATTTTATTAGTATCTTCTCTAATGACGCTGCCGGTTGCAGCAAGTATCCGGATTGCCAAAGGGTTTAAGCAGGCAATATTCTTTTCTGTACTCTTTGGAGAAATCTCTGTTATTATTGGATTAGTGCTGGCTTATCAATTAGATTTAGCTCCTGGAGGCACGATTGTTATGCTTTCAGTCGTCATCCTGATACTGTCGATACTATGGACCAAAATAAAAAGGGGTCAGTAAGATGAATGTTCAAGAAGCTCTACTCCTTATGAAGGAAAAAGGATATAAGTACACAAGTAAACGCGAGGAAATGCTCGAATTATTTGCTCAATCAAATAAATATTTAACAGCAAGAGATGTTCTGGACAAAATGAAGGCTGACTATCCGGGATTAAGCTTTGATACCATTTACCGCAATCTTTCTTTGTTTGCTGAAATGGGTATTCTTGAAACAACAGAGCTCTCAGGAGAAAAGCATTTTCGATTTACATGTTCGACGAATCATCATCACCATCACTTTATTTGCCTGAATTGCGGAAAGACGAAAGAAATTGCCTCGTGCCCAATGGAAAAATTAAAAGAAAATTTAAGCGGATATGAAATCAGCGGACATAAATTTGAGATTTACGGCACTTGTCCTGAGTGCCATGTACTGACAGTTTAAGCTGTATAAAAAAAAGCTTGCGAACGTTGTTTCGCAAGCTTTTTTTATTGTTTTATCGGAGTACTGCACGTTTCTGGTAGGCATTGACCCAATCCCTTGCTTCAAGCCAATTTTTCACACGGATAACTCCGTTTGGGATGGGTTCCTGATTATATGGTGTATTAAATAAAATAACGGGTATGTTAAATTCCTCGCTGATCATGCAGGCATTATCATGCTTGTCTTCAAAAAAAACATCAATATTGTTTTTTTTGACTGCGCCAAGTTTATCATGAGTGCCAATCAATTCAATCTGATGATAAAATACTTCATTGCGCTTGAACCAGTCAAATGTCACATCCTGCAAATGGCTTCTCCGTGCACTGATAAATAAAAGTTTATGGGTTTTCTTCCATTCATCCAGTACTAATTTTGCATCTGGCGCCATAGGTGCTTCTTGGTAAATCAGCGGTTCTTGCTCATCCATCCATTTCCAGAAGTCCTCTTCAGAAATGTTAAGTAATTTAGTTAAATCATATTCCTTAATATCATCAAGCGTAATGTTTATGCCGAATGATTTGTTTAAATATGGAACGAATGTTTCAGGCGAAGTGACGGTTCCATCGATATCAATCCCTAATTGCAGCATCATGTACTCTCTCCCTTGCTGTCTGAACTATACTAGCTAGTGTATCATAATCCGTGCTTACAATCACAGTAATCTTTGACAGTTATACTGAAAGGATGTGCGGCTCATACTATAAATGTTCCTTTACTATATGAATGGAGGGATCATGCATGGCAGATGAGAAACATTATGATTATCACGGAAATATTAAAGAATATGATCTCCGTGAAGATGAAGTTGGCTACAACAGACCAGATATGCGCGATGATTACAAAGAAGAAACAGCGGCTGAAATTGCAGCACCTGCAACATTGAGAAGAGATGCAGACTATGATCGTCATGAAGAAAAGGACGAGACAGTTGATGATGGACGGAGAATGGGCTATTTGGCCATCGTCCTCTCAGTCATTTCATTATTTATTTTCCCTGTTATTTTAGGAGCAGCAGGGATTATTGTAGGGTTTATTGCACGCCGCAGAGGAGCAGAAGGGTTAGGCGGATGGGCGATCGGTATTGGTATCGTCTCATTAATTCTTGGAATATTCATTTTGCCCTTCTTTTAAGGAAATAAAAAACAAGCTTGGCATAAAATGCCAAGCTTGTTTTTATTGGATTTCGGCAGATGCTTTTTCAGCTTCCTGTTTTGCATAATATTCTGCCGCAATTTTATCAATTTCTTTTTTCAATTCTTCAACCATTGTTTCTTCAGGCACTTTTCGGACAATTTGCCCTTTCATGAAAAGAAGTCCTTCTTTTCTTGCACCCGCAATTCCAATGTCAGCTTCCCGTGCTTCTCCAGGTCCATTAACTGCACAGCCTAAAACCGCAACTTTGATTGGAGCCTTAATAGTTGAAATATACTCTTCAACTTCATTTGCGATGCTGATTAAATCAATTTCAATCCGGCCGCAGGTAGGACATGAAATAAGTGTTGCTGCGTTTGAAGACAGTCCAAAAGATTTTAATAACTCTCTTGCAACTTTTACTTCCTCAACTGGATCAGCGCTAAGTGAGATGCGCAGAGTATTTCCGATGCCTTTGCTTAGGATGGCGCCAAGGCCGGCAGCACTCTTAACAGTGCCTGAAAAAAGGGTGCCCGACTCTGTAATGCCTAAGTGAAGCGGATAATCGAAAGCTTTTGCAGCTTTTTCATATGCTTCAATCGCAAGGTTCACATCAGATGCTTTCATCGATACGATAATATCGTGAAAATCCAGATCTTCAAGAATTTTTATATGATGAAGGGCACTTTCAACCATGCCGTCTGCTGTTGGATAACCGTATTTCTCAATAATACGCTTTTCTAATGAACCGGCATTAACCCCAATGCGGATTGGGATACCTTTTTCTTTTGCAGCTTTTACAACGGCTTCAACTTTTTCGCGTCTGCCGATGTTGCCTGGATTGATTCTGATTTTATCTGCTCCGCCCTCAATTGCTTTAAGTGCAAGCTTGTAATCAAAATGAATATCTACAACAAGTGGAATATTAATGCGTTTCTTTATTTCTGCTATAGCATCGGCTGCACGTTCATCCGGACAAGCGACACGAACAATTTGACAGCCTGCTTCTTCTAATCGCAGGATTTCAGCGACCGTAGCTTCCACATCGTGTGTTTTCGTGGTTGTCATACTTTGGATGGCTAATTCATTGTTTCCGCCAATTGTTAAATTACCAACTTTAACAGGACGGGTTTTGGTACGATGTATGATTTCACTCACGTGTAAATCGCTCCTTAAATTAATAATCATGGTTCTATATTATCATGTTAACCATTTTTATCGATCAATGCGAGAAATTGTGCTTTCTCTCACATATTGTAACAGTGTGTGCTTAATATTGACAAGAATTATGAAGCAACTTCTTTTTCATAAAGCGGAAATTTATATGTTTTTCCTACTTGTATCGTGTCAGCTTTTACGCTTGGATTAAGCTTTTCAAAATCTTTTCTGATTTGATCAATCGGGACAGGGAATTGCTTATGAAGCTGCTCGACAATTGTAAGAACGGTTTCTCCCTGATTGATCTTTTTTTCGGTGTAAGGTTTAGAACTTGAAGATATTGTTTCTACAGCAGGGTCATCATTTGCCGCAAGAGGAGGATTTATGGCAATCGTACCGCTGTTCATATCATAGTAGACGATATAGATCAGAAATATAAATAAAATGAAGATCATAAGACGCTTCAACAAAATCATCTCCCAGTAATTTCACGATAGTTATTTTTATGCTTGTCCCATTCGAATATGTCCTTTTTTTAGTGAAAAGAGGTAAAAAGACCTAGATTTCTTCTGAAATATAGGCATATTTTTATTAAATTAATGGTGGCTTTACATTTGCTTAATAATTATTCGGGGAAATTTTCATAGATCTAATGGGAAGGATGAATCAAAATGAAATTAACCGGTGAAATTGCAGGTAATTTAATGTTTGCTTATCTTGTGGAAGAAGAATTAGAATTTTTAGAGTGATTTAACAAAGCATATCCATGTAGAATCATCGATTCCTGAAATAAATTCACTCATGAAAAGCTTTAACCAAATGATGACGCAAATGCAGAAGATGGTAGGCAACATTGACTACAGGAGATTTGTCAGTAACGGGGGAGCAGCTCAGGGAACCCGCTGATGATGTGATCGTACATAATAGTCAGCTTGTTGAGGCGATAAAGATAGTAAGAGCTGGAGCTGTGCAGGCTGAACAGATGCTCGCAGCTTCAGGAGTGCAAATTGCTCAGATGAACAGGACTCACCAAATAGGGCAAAAATTAACGGATTTATCCAGAAATCTTTCAAGTACACAAAAGAATACAAAGTGAGTTAAAAAGCGAACCCCTTGGATGAAGGGGTTCGCTTTTTAAGTGTTTCATTTTTTTCTGGCTGCAGGAATTTCTTTTAAAGCAAGATACAACATGATCAGGTTAACAAACCAGTTAACGAAAATTCCGCTCGGTACGGAAACTTGAAGAAACTCCATGATGAGAAAGAAAACAGTGGCAAGAGTAACAGCATATGCCGACATGACCCAAAGTTGTTTAAAATTAACGTTTCGCTTCAAACTATTTTTAAAAAGAATGCTGACTATAGCTAAAAAGGTAATTTCAATGAATTTAGAAGCTGCTGTAAAAAGGAACAGCATGACAATGACAACACTCAAAACAATGGGAAGTACATTTTCAAATTGAGATGAGTATTGGGATATGTCTTCTTTTGTTAAAGTCATTGTATTCAGCATGGAATAATCATAGCTTTGAGCTTGGCCCGCAACTGCATAAACAAATTCATTTTTTAGAAGGCCAATTCCGTTTTGCTTATTTTCAATCTCGTCAGCTGTAAAGGCCCCAGTTGGATCGAAAACAATAAATAAATCATCTTTTTTAAATTCAAGCGGTTCAGCTGTATCTGAAATTAGGGTGCCTTCCTCTATTTTAAAGTCAGGAAGGTCTTCCTGCAGGGTAGAATCTAATCCTTTCAACAGCCCTGAAATGCCGGTAGACATGTAGATTGCCATGGGGAGAGTCGCAAGCAGGGTTAGTAAAAACACATAAAGAATGGTTTTGCCTATTCCTTGAAATCTAAACATGGAAATCGACTTTGGAGAGTATAAACTTTTAGCAAACTGTTTAAAAATGTTCATTTATGTACACTTCCTTCATTATAATCCAGCTTTCATTTTATACATCTCAGCAGAAAGAAACAAGGCTAAAGGTATAGTGCCTAAATTAATATTAAGAAATTGTAAATTTTTAAGAAAATAAGGCTAAATACCTTTACATATAATCCACAATTCGATAATAATTGGGGAGGTTGTAGAAAGTTGTCGATTAAAGATGCTGGGGGTTGAAATAGGTTGGATTTAGATATACAGAAAATGATATTTGAATTTGTTGGCGGACTGGGAATTTTCTTATTTGGTATTAAATTCATGGGAGACGGTCTGCAAAAATCAGCAGGTGACAGACTTCGGGATGTTCTAGATAAATTTACAACAAATCCAATTATGGGTGTTCTAGCAGGTATATTTGTTACCATCCTCATTCAGTCAAGCAGCGGAACGACTGTTATTACAATAGGTCTCGTCAGTGCAGGCTTTATGAGTTTAAGACAGGCAATTGGGGTGATAATGGGAGCAAACATTGGAACCACTGTCACGGCATTTATTATCGGTATTAATATTTCTGAATACGCGCTTCCTGTCCTATTTGCAGGGTCTGTATTACTTTTCTTTTTTAAAAATAAAAAAATACACAACATCGGTCAAATTATATTTGGTTTTGGAGCTCTTTTCTTCGGATTGGAACTTATGGGCGAAGGCATGCAGCCTTTGCGCTTTTTAGAAGAATTTCAGGAATTAACAATCAGCATGAGCGATAATCCGCTTCTTGGTGTAGTAATTGGAACTGTATTTACAGTAATCGTCCAAAGTTCCAGTGCGACCATTGGAATTCTGCAGGAATTGCATGGCTTGGGGCTAATTGATATTAACGCTGCACTGCCTGTGCTGTTTGGAGATAATATCGGAACGACTATAACTGCAGTCCTTGCTTCAATTGGTGCTTCAGTAGCTGCAAGGCGCGCTGCGTTAACACATGTTCTTTTCAACTTAATAGGTACGGCAATCTTTTTAGTAATCTTGCCTTTATTTACAACTTTTATAGGAATGCTGAAGATGAATTTAGGATTAAATCCAGAAATGACGATTGCATTTGCCCATGGAACCTTCAATGTTACAAATACTATAATCCAGCTGCCGTTTATCGGGGGTCTTGCATACATAGTTACAAAGCTGATTCCCGGAGAAGATGCAATGATGGAATACAAAGCAAAGCATTTAGATCCTCTTTTCATTGAACAATCTTCATCAATAGCACTCGGCCAGGCTAAAGAGGAAATTCTGCGAATGGGACAGTTTGCCGCTTTAGGACTTGAAGAAGCAAATCAATATCTAAAAACCCATCAGCAAAAACATTCAGATACTGCTTATCAAATCGAGGATGCAATAAATAATCTTGACCGCAAAATAACAGATTATCTTGTACTCATTTCAAGAGCAGAAATGTCTGCATATGAATCTGAAGAACACACTGCACTAATGGATGCTCTAAGAGATATTGAGCGCGTGGGTGATCATTTCGAAAATATCGTTGAGCTTGTTGATTATCAATTAGCAAATAAAGTAAAACTGACAGATTCTGCATATGCAGATCTGGAGGAAATGTTTGCATTAACCATTCAAACAATCAAAGATGCCATATCGGCATTAGATGACAAAGACACATCTTTAGCAGCAAGGGTTATGAAGTCTGAAGATCAAATTGATAAAATGGAGCGCATGCTCCGCAAAAAACACATCCTTCGCATTAATGAAGGTAGCTGTACTGGCCAAGCAGGCATTGTGTTTGTAGATATTATCAGCAATCTTGAAAGAATCGGTGATCATTCTGTAAACATTGCAGAGGCAGTTTTAGGCTATCGTAAATAATGTTTAAAAAAGAATGTTTCAGTTATAATGAAAGCAAGGGCTTATGCTCTTGCTTTTTTTACATCAGTTTTATAAGAGATCATGGAATGGTGGTGGATGGCAGTGGAGATTATTTACTGGGCACTGATTATATTAATGTTTATCATTGCATTTGCCGGATTGATCTATCCAATTATACCCAGCGTCATTTTTATAGTTGGAGGATTTCTTCTCTATGGTGCATTTTTTGGCTTTCAGGAATACGGATATCAATTCTGGCTGATTGAAGGTGTGTTTGTTGCGGTTTTATTTGCGGCGGACTATGTGTCAAACTTAATGGGGATCAAACGAGTCGGCGGTAGCAAGGCTGCTATATGGGGAAGTACAATAGGCTTATTGATAGGTCCGTTTCTTATTCCGGTTGCAGGAATTATTATTGGACCATTCCTTGGTGCAGTTATTGCAGAGCTTCTTGTTCATAAAAAGGATATGAAAGAATCAGTTAAAATAGGTCTTGGATCACTGATCGGATTTATATCCGGTGTGTTTGCAAAAACAATCATTCAGCTGATTATGATTGGTTATTTTTTATTCGTGGTTCTATAAAGACGATATATAATGCAAACAAAACATATTTAATGCTTTTAAATTGAAACAATCGGACAATTTTGGTAATCTTAAAGTGACAAGCTTATGAAAGAATAAGCTTCCTATTTACATACAATTTAAGGAGGAGATTTAAATGGCTTACGAACTACCGCAATTGCCTTATGCTTATGATGCATTAGAACCGCATATTGATAAGGAAACAATGAACATTCATCACACAAAACATCATAACACGTATATCACAAACGTAAACTCAGCATTAGAAGGTCACGATGATCTTCTCAGCAAAAGCGTTGAAGAACTAGTATCTAACTTGGATGCAGTTCCTGAAGCAGCACGTACGGCAGTCCGCAATAATGGCGGCGGACATGCAAACCACAGCCTTTTCTGGACAATTCTTTCCCCAAATGGCGGAGGAGCTCCATCTGGTGAGCTTGCTGATAAAATCAACAGCAAATTTGGAAGCTTTGAAACATTCAAAGAAGAATTTGCTAAAGCTGGAGCAACTCGCTTTGGATCTGGCTGGGCTTGGCTGGTTGTCAATAACGGCGAATTAGAAGTAACAAGCACTCCTAATCAGGATTCTCCTTTAATGGAAGGCAAAACTCCTATTCTTGGCCTTGACGTTTGGGAGCATGCATACTACCTGAATTATCAAAACCGCCGCCCGGATTACATTTCTTCATTCTGGAATGTAGTCAATTGGGAAGAAGTTACAAGACGCTACGAAGAAGCGAAGTAATTTTTTTAGCGAATTAAAGGCAGGGGGTCTATTAAGATCTCCTGCTTTTTTCTGTTAAATTTAGGATACATAACTCCACCTCATAAAGACAGACTAATGGTTAGCTAATAAAGGGGAGTTTTAAAGTATGTCAAAGTTGCAAAAATTATTTGGAGATGTAGAAGTCAATAAGGAACTAATCCTTTTGCTGATTATTGGAGGATTATATTCTTTGGGAATCGCCCTATCTAACTCTTTTGTCAATGTATATCTTTGGAAACAGTCCGGCAGTTTTCTGGATTTGGGTATTTATAATTTGTCCATTGTGATCATGCAGCCAGTCACGTTTGTTATTGCGGGAAGATGGGCAAAAAAAATTGATCGTGTAATAGTTTTCAGGCTTGGTGTTGCTTTTTTAGCTGTATTTTATTTATCGGTGCTTTTAATAGGAAATAATGCAGCGAATAATATCATCTTGCTTGGAGGGCTGCTTGGGATTGGATCGGGGTTTTACTGGCTGTCTTTTAATGTGCTTACATTTGAAATTACAGAACCTGAGACAAGAGATTTTTTTAACGGGTTTTTAGGAATCATGTCATCCTCTGCTGGCATGATCGGTCCTATTGTCGCAGGTTTTGTGATCTCAAGATTTGCAGGTGATATTGGGTATAAGTCAATCTTTTCTATTTCACTCGGATTATTTTTTTGTGCCGTTATATTAAGCCTTTTTTTAAAGAGAAGACATGCACACGGCAGGTATTTGCTGCTTGACGTATTGAAGGAAAGAAAACGGAATGTCAATTGGAGAATGATTACAAACGCCCACTTTTTTCAGGGGATTAGGGAAGGAACATTCATTTTCGTCATTGGAGTCCTTGTATTTATTACGACCGGAAGCGAGTTTGCCCTTGGTAAATATGGCCTGATTAACTCTGCTGTAGCCTTTGTTTTTTACTATTTGGCAACACGGCTGATTACAAAGAAAATGAGAAAAAAATCTATTTTAATCGGGGGAATATTATTATATGCTTCCATCTTTTTGCTCTTGTTTGACCTTACATATCCAAAGCTGATTATGTATGCTATTGCAATTGCGATTGCATATCCCATACTGCTGGTTCCTTATATTTCCCTGACTTACGATGTGATTGGACGGTCTTGGAATGCAGCTGAAGCGAGAATTGAATATATCGTCGTAAGAGAAATATTTTTAAACTTGGGCAGAATCTCATCCATTCTTTTATTCATTCTTGCCGTCACTCTCTTTGATGAAAAGCAGAGTATTCCCATTCTACTTGCGGTTATTGGCTCTGGACATAGCTTTATTTATTTGTTTATCCGAAAAGTGACTTTATTGGAATCTAATGAGGCCATAAATGATAACGGTCAAAAAAATATGCCCGAATCGAATCTTGTAGATGGAGAAAACAGTTAGCGCCACATATGACAATCATGTTACAAGTGTCGAATTTGGTAGAAATTTGTCGTTTTTTTTCATAAACTATAACAATAGACACCTTAAAATGGTGTCTATTGTGTTTTTTAAAGAAAATAAGGCGGTGCTATATGTCAAAGAAAAAGAAAAGAACAGTTCAGCTTCGCCTTAATATTTTGTTTTTCCTAGTATTTTTAGTTTTTTCAGGAATGATATTAAGGCTTGGGGTTGTTCAAATTGTATACGGCGAGGATTACCGCAATGAAGTTGAACGGAATGAGGAAGTGAATATCAGCACTTCGGTTCCGAGGGGGAAAATCTTTGACCGGAACTACAATACAATTGTCGATAATAAACCTATTAATGCCATTACATACACCAGGTCGAATACTACGTCACAAGAAGAACGTTTGGAAGTTGCAGCAAAGCTTGCAAAGATTTTTGACCAGGACAGAACGAACTCTAAAGAAGATCAAGAGGAACTGAAACAAGAGTTAGAAAAAATCACTCTCAGGGATAAAAAAGATTATTGGATTTTAACACGTCCAAAAGAAGCAGAAAAGAAAATTACAAAAGCGGATAGACAAAAAGTTCTTGATGGAGTCATGAGCGATGATGACCTCTACGATCTTCAGCTTGAGCGGATAACTGAAAAAGATTTGCAGGAGATTTCAATCGATGAATTAAAAATACTTTCGATAAAAAGAGAAATGGACAGCGGGTATGCATTAACGCCGCAAATTATCAAAAAAGACAATATTTCAGAACAGGAATTTGCCTATATTAGCGAGCATCTGGAAGATTTACCCGGTGTGGATATTACAACAGACTGGGAACGCCATTACGTTTATGACAAAACTTTAAGAACGCTGATTGGAAGCATCTCCTCTTCAGAAGAAGGCATTCCAGAGGATCGTCTGGATTATTTCACATCCCGTGATTACAGCAGAAATGACCGGGTGGGGAAAAGCTATTTAGAGTATCAATATGAGGATATTCTTCAAGGACAAAAAGCAAAAGCCCGCAATATTACTGATAAGTCCGGCAATATTCTTGAAACAGAAATTATATCTGAAGGAAAAAGCGGCAAGGACCTGATCATGACAATCGATGTACAGCTTCAGCAAGAGGTTGAGAAGATTATTGAGGAAGAACTGCTTGCTGCTAAGAAAAAACCTGGAACAGCTTTACTTGACCGCGCATTTGTCGTCATGATGGATCCTAGAAATGGCGAAATGCTGTCAATGGCAGGAAAGCAAATTAAAAAAGACGAAAACGGAAAAATGGTTTTTGAAGATTATGCATTAGGAACAATGACCAGCTCATACACAATGGGATCTGCAGTTAAAGGAGCTACAGTTCTTTCCGGCTTTGAGTCCGGTGTCATTAAACCCGGAACTGTCCAGCTTGATGAACCATTATATATTAAGGGATCTCCTCCCAAAAAATCGTACCGCAATATGGGGAATATTGATGATCTTGAAGCTCTGCAGCGGTCATCCAATGTGTATATGTTCAAAACTGTGATAGCAATGGCAAACGGGGAATACAGAAGAAACAAATCATTGCCCCTTGATACGTCTGCGTTCTCTGTGCTCCGTAATTATTACAGTCAGTTCGGATTAGGGGTAAAAACGGGTATAGACCTTCCTAATGAAGCAACCGGCTTCAAAGGAGAGGACCTGACTCCTGGATTATTGCTTGATTTGTCCATTGGACAATATGATACGTATACGCCGCTGCAAATGGCACAATACGTTTCAACAATAGCAAACGGCGGATACCGCATGAAACCTCAGCTTGTAAAAGAGATCAGAGAGCCGTCGCCTAAAGATAATCTTGGTTCCGTCATTCAATCAATAAACCCTGAAATTTTAAACCGGCTTGATATGAAGAGTGAGTACATTGAGAGGGTACAGGAAGGCTTCAGGCGTGTAATGCAGGAGAAAAATGGAACTGCCTATAGTTATTTTTCAGGGGCAGATTATTTTCCTGCAGGAAAAACAGGGACGGCACAGGCTTTCTATGATGGGCCCAATAAAGACAAATTTCTGTCTCCTACCTACAACTTAACACTTGTTGGATATGCTCCCCACAATAACCCGGAGGTTGCATTTGCTGTAGTAGTGCCATGGGCTTATGATACAGCTAAAAATTCACATCCAATTAATAATCTGATCGGAAGAAGGGTTATGGATAAATACTTTGAGCTGAAAAGCGAACAAAGCAAAGAAGGCATTCAGGAAGGTGTAGGTCAGCCGGAGAATGCAAGGGTGATTGAAGATGAAATGAATAGATAGCCATTCAAATGAAAATAATAAAAGCACTCTATATAGAGTGCTTTTTATTATGTATAAATCATTCTACAAAAGACGACACGATTATTCATACATTTACAAAACCTTAACATTCGATTAAAACCATGTTAACACTTTAGCGTTATTGTATTACTTGTAGGACAAAAACACCACTTTGTAGGGGGAATTAAGAAATATGAAAAGCTTCAAATTTTTAGCCATGACAATTATGATTTCATCATTGCTTGCATTCGCAGCAGCATGTGGAAATGGTGAAAGTTCAGAAGGCAATGGTTCAGAAAATGGATCTTCTGAAGAAGCAGCTCAATTAGAAGGTGAAGTTGGAATCGACGGATCATCAACTGTTGCTCCTATCGGTGAAGCAGTATCTGAAGAATTCGCTATGGAATACAAAGATGTTAAAGCTCCAATCGGCGTATCAGGAACTGGCGGCGGCTTTGAAAAGTTCGTAGCTGGCGAAACAGATATTTCTCAAGCATCACGTCCAATTAAAGATGAAGAAGCTAAAGCAGCGAAAGACGCTGGAATTGAATATACAGAATTACAAGTAGCATTTGACGGTTTATCAGTAGTAGTTAACAAAGAAAATGATTTCATTAAAGAATTAACTGTAGAAGATTTGAAAAAGATCTGGGTTGAAGACGGCAAAGAAAAAATGTGGTCTGACATTAACCCTGAATGGCCTAAAGAAAAAATTACATTATTCTCACCTGGTACTGATTCAGGGACATACGATTACTTCGATGAGGTAATTCTTAACGAAGAGCCTGTTGCTAAAGCAGCTACTCTTTCTGAAGATGACAATGTTTTAGTTAAAGGTGTACAAAGCAATAAAAATGCAATGGGTTACTTTGGTTATGCTTACTACTTGGAAAATAAAGATACATTGAAAGTTGTTCCTATCGTAAATGAAGAGGGAAAAGCCGTTGAACCGACTAATGAATCAGTTGAGACTGGCGAGTACAATCCGCTTTCACGCCCGCTTTACATTTATGTTAATAACGCTTCAATGAAAGAAAAGCCGCAAGTTGCTGAGTTTGTTAAATTCTACCTGGAAAACGCTGGCGCATTATCTGAAGAAGTTGGCTATGTAAGTCTTCCGGAAGAAAAATATACAGAACAGCTTGAAACAATCGAAGGTTTAAAATAATTTCAAAATCTAATAGATGAGAAGCGTAACCGCTTCTCATCTTCCCATGTTTTGGAAAGGGGTTTTCACAATATGGCAACTGAAACTAGCCGCTCTGTCAGTGAACTGATCAGAGAAAAAAAAGAGAAAAAATCTTGGATAAAATATACAGAGAAAATGGTTCCTGCTTTTTTGCTGCTGACGGCAATTATATCCATCCTTACTACGGTAGGAATCTTATTTACACTGATCGTTGAAACATTTACCTTTTTCAGCCAGGTTCCGTTTATTGACTTTATTACACAAAAAGAATGGTATCCATTCTTTGAAAGCGATCCGTCATATGGAATTATTGCGTTAATTTCAGGAACCCTACTTGTAGCTGTAATAGCTATGGTAGTGGCTTTACCGTTAGGATTAGCTTCTGCTATTTATTTGAGTGAATATGCTTCAGATCGAGTCAGAAGAATTATTAAACCGATATTAGAAGTATTAGCTGGAATTCCGACGATTGTTTATGGCTTCTTCGCTCTTACATTTGTGACGCCATTGCTGCAATCAATGATTCCAGACTTAGGATTTTTCAATGCGCTTAGTCCGGGTATTGTTGTAGGAATCATGATTATTCCAATGATTGCATCTCTTTCTGAAGATGCAATGACTTCTGTCCCTAAATCAATGCGGGAAGGTGCCTTGGCACTAGGTTCTACTAAATTCGAGGTAGCGATAAAAGTTGTTCTTCCTGCTGCTGTATCAGGTGTTGTTGCATCATTTGTTTTAGCTATTTCAAGAGCAATCGGAGAAACAATGATTGTTTCTCTTGCAGGCGGAGCTACACCTAAGCTGACATTTGATCCGACAGAATCGATCCAGACGATGACTGCTTATATTGTTCAAGTAAGTTCAGGGGATGCGGGTTATGGCACAACAATCTACTATAGTATATACGCTGTAGGGATGACGCTGTTCCTCTTTACATTACTGATGAATTTACTGGCGCAGTTCATTTCTCGCCGCTTTAGGGAGGAATATTAAAATGAACTACATCAATAAAGACACTGTCGCAAAGAAAATGACGAGCAGATTGGCCGTTAATGGTATCTATAAAGGTATTTTCTTATTAGCGACAAGCTTTGCTCTAATTGTACTGGCGATTCTTTTATATCGGATATTCACTCAAGGATTTAGTTATTTGACTCCGGAATTCTTTCAAAACTTTGCTTCCAGAAGACCTGAGGCATCTGGAATAAAAGCTGCATTAGTAGGTTCCTTGTGGATGATGGCTGTCGTCATTCCAACTGGTTTAATTTTGGGAGTAGGGACGGCACTATATATGGAGGAGTATGCAAAGAAAAATAAATTTACAAACTTCCTGCAAATTAACATTGCCAACCTTGCAGGCGTTCCTTCCATTGTTTTCGGATTATTGGGCTTAACGGTTTTCGTGCGTTTCTTTGACCTCGGAAGAAGCATTCTCGCAGGTGGATTCACCATGTCGCTGCTTGTTCTTCCAGTTATTGTTGTTGCATCACAAGAAGCCATCCGTTCAGTTCCAAAAGAGATGCGCGAAGCATCTTATGGAATGGGTGCTACTAAGTGGCAGACAATTCGTCAAGTTGTTTTGCCTGCTGCTGTACCAGGTATATTAACAGGGAGTATCCTTGCTTTCTCAAGAGCAATTGGCGAAACTGCACCTCTGCTTGTGGTTGGAGCATTTGCCTTTGTAAATTACCTGCCGGAAAGTTTCTTGAGCACATTTACAGTCATACCTATTCAAATATATAACTGGGCTTCAAGGCCTCAGGCTGACTTCCAGAATGTTGCTGCTGCAGGAATTATTGTATTGTTTATTTTCTTGATCGTTATGAACTCAGTTGCCGTGTTAATTCGCAACAAGTTCCAAAAACGCTACTAAGATTTTTTTGATATGGATGAAGGAGGTTTCACATGGAAATGACAAAAATTGTGAAAGAGCGCGAGGAAAACGAAGAATTTGAAACGAATGCAAAAAAAGAAAAAAGCATCGTTTACAAAACAGATAATCTCAACCTTTGGTACGGAAATGATCAGGCATTAAAAAATATTGACCTGGATATCTATGAAAATGAAGTAACGGCGATTATCGGACCGTCTGGCTGCGGAAAGTCTACTTATATTAAAACGCTAAACCGCATGGTTGAGCTGATTCCTACAGTTCGAACATCTGGAAAAATCATCTACCGCGGTAAAAATATCTTTGATAAAGGCTATGGAGTGGAAGATCTGCGCACACGAGTAGGCATGGTATTCCAAAAGCCAAATCCTTTCCCAAAATCAATTTATGACAATGTTGCATACGGTCCAAGAATCCATGGGATCCGTGACAAAAAGACACTTGATGCAATCGTTGAAAAGAGTTTAAAGGGTGCTGCCATCTGGGACGAAGTAAAAGACCGTCTAAAAGAAAATGCTTTCGGGTTATCTGGTGGTCAGCAGCAGCGTCTATGCATCGCCCGCTGTCTTGCAATTGAGCCGGATGTTATCTTAATGGATGAACCTACATCTGCTCTTGATCCAATTTCCACATTAAAAGTGGAAGAGCTTGTTCAGGAATTGAAAAAACAGTACAGCATTGTAATCGTTACTCACAATATGCAGCAGGCTGCACGTATCTCGGATCGGACTGCGTTCTTCTTAAATGGTGAAGTTGTTGAGTATTCAGAAACAGACCGTTTATTCTCAAATCCTTCAGATAAACGAACAGAAGATTACATTACTGGACGTTTCGGATAATGTTTAAAGGAATAAGTCGTGCAGATGATAACTTGCACGACTTATTCCCATATCTTTAGACAATCATCTATAATTATA
Organism: Bacillus sp. F19; assembly: GCA_023823795.1. Taxonomy (NCBI): domain Bacteria; kingdom Bacillati; phylum Bacillota; class Bacilli; order Caryophanales; family Bacillaceae; genus Bacillus; species Bacillus sp. F19. Next base: position 3,643,853 of record CP085710.1, on the reverse strand, counting down.
GAAAATAGATAAAAATTTGGAGGGAACTAAACATGGTGGTTAGAGAGAAATTTGAATACGATTTAAAATTGCTGCGTGATAAATTAAATGAAATTGCACAACTCACTGAGCTGGCTTTAACAGAAGCTATCCAGGCCCTGGAAACTAAAAACGTAGAAGCGGCGCTCGAAATCATTGAAAACGATGAGCGCATTGATGATTTGGATGAGGAAATTAATGATTTAGCTATCCTGCTTATTGCAAAACAGCAGCCAGTTGCGATTGATTTAAGACGTATTATTGTTGCCATTAAAATTTCTAATGATATCGAAAGAATGGCTGACTTTGCAGTTAATATCGCCAAATCAACGATCCGAATAGGTGATGAACCTTTATTCAAACCGATTGAAACAATCAAAAAAATGCATGCGCTTGCTGTAGAAATGCTTTCTCTTTCTGTTAAGGCATATAACGAGGAAGATGTCTTATTAGCTAAGAAGGTTGCTGATATGGACGATCAAGTAGATGATTTATATGGACAAACAATTAAAGAGCTTCTGGAAATCATGCCGGAGCGCAAAGAGCTTATGCAGCAGATTACTCAATTAATGTTTGTCTGCAGATATATTGAGCGTACTGCAGATCATGCAACGAATATTTCTGAAAGTGTCTTATATCTTGTAAAAGGCAGAAGATATGATTTAAATGCATAAGGCCAAAAGAGCTTGTCACCTGGGAGTGACAAGCTCTTCTTTCATTATTTAACAAGTACATTGACAATTTCGCTGAAGCTCATGCCTTTAGTAAGTTCAAAAGTTCCCATGCGCACCTTTGTGTGATAATTCCCATTAATGACAAATTCGTTAAATTCCTTTGCAGAGGCAATGACGCCTTCTTGTTCAAGGATGTCAGAAACATCACCTGTATTCATGCCTTCTACAATTTTCAGCGTGTATTTTTCATTTTGAGGCTTTTCTTCAGGAGGGGCTTCAGCTTGCTTTTGTTTTTCAATCAGCGTTGTTTCTTTAAACGCAATCAGCTCGTCATACTCTTTTGTATCAATCGCTGTCTGGCCATTTTTTATTAAAAATTCTTTAATATCATTTTCGGTAAATTCTTTGTTTACAGGAACAGCTGTTTTTTCATTGCTGTCACCTATGAAATATGTAGCAGCAAGGACAGATGTAGACAAAATCATTCCGGCTGCGAATGATTGAAATCCTTTTTTGCTCATGTTAAGACCCTCTCATTCTTTCTAAGAATGGCTCCGATCTCTTCTTCGCTTAAGTATTCAGATCTTGCAATTGCCTCAGTGGATAAGCCTTGATTATGTTTCAAAATGATGCGCTGCAGCGTCTGAGGGTCAATCGAATCATTATCAGTAAGCTCCAAATCATTTTGAAGAATTTCTTCTTCCAGCACTCTGACTTTTTTCTTCAGCTTGTATATTTCTTGCATCGAAGAAACAGACAGGTGTTCAACTTCCTGTTCAATATCTTTTACGTGATCTCTCTGAAAGAAAGAGATGCCAATTAAAAGAATGCTGACTACAAACAGGGCAATGATCATAATCTCCATATTTATTCACCTTCTAATATTTTTTCCCTTTTTCTTTATATCATAGATTTGATACATTCTAAAGGGTAATATGTAAATTGTCGAAAAATGTCTTAATTCAAGTGATTTTCTCATAGATTATACTTATGTCATAATAATAACAGCAATGAACAATGAAAGGGATGAAGCCCTTTGGTAAATCAGACCTCGATGGATCAATTAAACCATCTGCATGGAGATGCAATGACTCTTATAATGAAAAATCCATCTGTTTTGTATTTACAGTGGAATGTAGGGTTTAAAACTGAGATCGCGATCTCCATATTATGCATGGAGCCTTTTTCTTCTCTGAAAAAAACGTTAAGACTTTATCAAAAAAAGAAAAGCTCTCTTTACTATAAAGATTTTAAAATCACAGATGAACACACTTATCTTTTTATTGAAGGCATAGGAGCAGCTTCCAGCTACTATGCAGAATTAATTTTGCATACATCTGAAAATGTTAAACTGACTATTCTGAAGTCAAATGAATTGAAAATGACGGATACTGATGGCAGAGATACTGACTGGACAGTTTATAAAGGGGAACCTGAATCCTGGGAAAAGCAATTCTCAGCTTATACGGTATATGACAAATAGAAGGAGAATTAGCACATGGTGAAAAACAGCATGATCATCCTTCATGCCCACTTGCCTTTCATAACTGACTATACAAATACAGAATATGAACAGCTCTGGCTTTTTGAAGCTCTCTCAGAATCGTATATTCCAATGCTTTGGAGTTTAAACGGTGTGGACAATCCGTCCATAACAATCTCTTTTTCCCCTACTCTTATGGAAATGCTGACCGATAAGAAGACCCAGGAAAAATACCGTTGTCACCTGGACAAGATGATTTTGTTAATCAGATCAGAATTCAGCAGGGCAACTAATGAGGAGCAATCAGTATTACATTTTTATCTTTCTCATTACAATAAGATCATCCAAACCTTTGAAGAATTTAAGGGCAATATTTTAAAAGGATATATTGATCTATTCAAAAGAAGAAAAATTGAGGTTATCACTACATGTGCAACGCATGCAATTCTCCCGTTTCATTGCACGGATGAAGGCATGAAAATGCAAGTGGAAACGGGAATGAAAGTGTTTGAACACCATTTCGGAACAGCTCCAAAAGGGTTTTGGCTTCCAGAAATGGCGATAAATGATCAAACCGCGCAGATTCTCATTCAACAAGGAATTAAATACACGTTTGCTGATTCTCCTGAAATAAATGGCCCTGTTTTGAACTATAAAGGCCTCACAATTTTTAAACGGAACAGTGAAAAAGCTAATGCTGTATGGGATAAGCATAGTGGATACCCTGCACATCATGTATATCGGGAATATTACCGGGATGTCGGGCTGACAAGAAATTGGGAAGATATTAAAGAGTTTGCATTTCTTAAAAAGACAAGAATCAATACCGGACTGAAACTTTGGAGCATAACTGGAAAGACGGAAGATAAAACGATTTATAATGATGAAATCGCATTTGAACAAGCTGAAAATGATGCTCATAATTTTTTGGAGAGGCTGTGTTCTGCAACTGAGCTTATCGTGCTTCCATTTGATTTTGAGTTATTCGGCCATTGGTGGTTTGAGGGTCCGGCCTTTCTTTCTGAGCTGTTAAAAAAGGAAAACCCGTTTGTTCTCCCTTCTGATTGGCTGAAAAATAAAAATAAGGTCAGCCGCCATGTCGGCTTAGGTTTTTCTACATGGGGAAGAAATGGGTACGGTGATATTTGGCTGAATGAAAAAACAGCGGAATACTTTCAGCACTTTCATTTAATCGAGAAGCAGTTATACAGCCAGTCTGTAAATTCCCGGGAAATGAATACAAGGAAAAAATGGTATCTTATTAAGGAATGGATGCTTGCCGCAAGCAGCGACTGGACATTCATGATTGGAAACGGCACTTCTGCTGATTATGGACATTATCGTATTCAAAAGCACCTAAATCATTATTACGAACTGAGCGAACGATCGGATGAAGAATTAGAAAACTATAACCCGGAACCAGATTTATTTACATTTCTTCCATTGAAAAGAAACACATCTGAGTTACAAGAGTTTGCTGTCAGGCCAAGAATACTGATGGTGTCTACAGAGTACCCCCCAAATCTTGTTGGGGGGCTTGGAAGACATGTGGATGAGCTGACAAATGCACTTGCTGGACAAAATTATGAAGTTGCGCTTCTTACAATAGCTTCAGATGAAGAACTCCCATTGTATGAGAATCCAGTTCCAAACCTTCATATATACCGGATTCAGTCTATTCAGCAAAAGCATCAGTCGCTCTCTGAGTGGGTAATAAATTACAATCGTGCATTTGTTCAATTTCTAATAAAGAATAGTCACATCAAATATGATTTAGTGCATGTTCATGATTGGCTGACAGCAGGGGCGGGAAGATCTATACAAAAGCTGTTTAAAGTGCCGCTGATTGCCACGATTCATGCGACAGAAATGGGAAGGAACGGCGGGATCATGACCCAGCTGCAAAAGTACATACAAAGGGAAGAAAGCCTGCTGGTGCAAGCTGCAGATCAAGTGATTATATGCAGTGACTATATGTTGAAAGAGGTCACGGAGCAATTTCACATACCTTCTGAAAAACTAACTGTAATCCCTAATGGAATAAATCTTTTAAAAACTAATATGTATGATAAAAATTCACCAAAGCGCAATGATATATCATTGACTGGGCAGCCTTATCTTTTCTCGATGGGAAGACTTGTCGCAGAAAAAGGTTTTGATGTGCTGTTATCCGCTATACCGGGTATTTTGAAGCGTTTTCCTAAAATCCACATTGTTATAGCAGGAGATGGACCGCATCGCAACGAATATGAAAAAAAAGCGAAAGAATTGAACGTTCATGAAAATGTAACATTCCTTGGTTTTATAGATGAAGACCTTATACATATACTCCTTACGCACTGTGAGATGACTATTATTCCGAGCTATTATGAACCATTTGGAATTGTTGCACTGGAGAGCATGGCGGCAAAAAAACTGACAATTGCTGCAAATACCGGCGGGTTAAAAGAGATTATCAAGCACAATGAAAATGGCCTCCTATTTGAGCGAGGAAATTCAAAAGCTTTGGCATCAGCAATCCTAGAGGCACTCCAACATAAAGAGCGGGCAGACCGTCTGGCCCAACAGGGATATAAAGAAATTTTGAGCCGTTTTGCCTATGAACATATCGTGAAAAAAGTTATTCAAGAGTATGAAGTGCTTTATCATAAAAGATAAGGAGCTGAAAAATGTGAAAGCTGTGATCCTCGCAGGCGGAGAAGGCTGCAGGCTTAGACCTCTTACAAATCACTGTCCAAAACCAATGGTCCCTATATTAAACAAGCCTGTCATGGAATATAGCATTGAGTTATTAAAAAGACATGGAATAACTGATATTATTATGACTGTTCATTATCTGTCGTCTTCCATCCGTTCCCATTTTGGCGACGGTTCAAAATGGGGTGTCACTATTACTTACAGTGAAGACGGAATGCCTCTCGGTACAGCAGGAAGTGTAAAACTGGCAGAGCAAATGCTGACGGAATCATTTCTTGTTATAAGCGGAGATATTCTGACGGATTTTGATTTGAGTGCAGGAATACAGCATCATGAGGACCAGCTTGCAGCAGCGACTATCTTTACAAAACCGCTGGATTTGCCGATCGAGTATGGAGTGCTTTTGTCTTCAGATAAAAGAATGGATAAGATGTTCGAAAAGCCAAACTGGAGCGACCTTACTAAACATTCAATTAATACGGGGATTTATATTCTGGACCCAAAGATATTTACCTATCTCGAAGATTTTACTCATTATGACTTCAGTAAAGATGTGTTTCCTGCAATCTTAAAGCATAATGAGAAAATCAGTATTTTTGAAGCTGAGGGGTATTGGTCTGATATTGGGACACTTGCAACATATCGCGAGGCACAGTTTGACATGCTCCATCATAAAGTCAGTCTTCCTTCTAAGGGCAAAGAGATAGCTAAAGGCATCTGGATGGAGGATGGTGTGACCATTTATGATGATGTGACATTAAAAGGACCGATATATATAAGCAGAAATACGATTATTCATGAAGGCGCAATAGTAGGTCCGCAGACGGTTCTCTCAGAGTCTGCTATTATCCATGAAAAATCAGAAATTACCCATTCGATTTTATGGGAAAATAGCTATGTGGGAAAATCCTGCAGCATTGGCGGGATGATTGGCCACTGTCAGATTCAGGATCATTCAGCGCTCGCAGATATAAATGAAGAGACGGTTAATGCCTGGAGAGAGTATACGAAAAGGGATTCTTAATTCTCTTCTTTTTATAGATTGAAGAAAAAAATAAAATAATGTGGAATTTCTTTTTTAAAAATGCTATTATAGTTAAGTCTGATTTAGTATAAGTTTTTTAGTTTGGAGGGAAATCAACATGCGCGTTAATCTTACATTAGCTTGCACAGAGTGCGGCGAACGTAATTACATTTCTAAAAAGAATAAACGTAATAACCCGGATCGTATGGAGCTTAAAAAATATTGCTCTAGAGAGAAAAAGGTTACATTACACCGCGAAACAAAGTAAGCAGCAGGAATTTTTCCTTGCTGTTTTTTTTATACATACAAATACTGGGCAAAGGGAGAGTTTTTGGAATGCTGAAAACAAAACTTAGAAATGACGTAAAAAGCAAGCTCGAATCTTTAGACTTTGATACATACAAAAAGAATTGCGAACGTATAAATAAAAGACTTTTTAAGCAATCCTTCTGGAAGCAGAGCAAGACAATAGCCATTACCATTTCAAATGGCAAAGAAGTGGACACAAGCCTGATCATTCAAGAGGCCTTAAAGCAAAATAAGAGAGTGGCAATTCCTAAATGCTACCCAGGGGAAAAGAAAATGAAATTTCGGACGTTTCAATCAACAGATCAGCTTGAAACTGTTTATTTCGGCTTAAAAGAGCCTGTTGTTTCAAAAACAGATCCAGTTTCCCCTGATGAAATCGATCTTCTCATAGTTCCTGGAATATGCTATGACAGAAATGGCTATAGAATTGGCTATGGCGGGGGTTATTATGACAGGTACTTGACACTATACAGCGGTTTAACTGTTTCACTAGCTTTTGAAATTCAATTAGTTTCATGTATTCCTGCAGAAGCACATGATCTGCCTGTCCATCAAATTTTGACGGAAAATGAGGTGATTATAACAAGTGAGTGATCATTTTCTTGCCATATCCTTTATTCTCCTGATTTCATTTGCAGGGCTGAAGATGAAGTCATTAACCATTAGCGGAACTGTTGCTGCATGCTTTATTGGTATTTCTATTTTTGCAGGCTTCGGCTATCCGGGATTGATTTTACTCGGGATTTTCTTTGGAAGCTCAAGTTTTTGGAGCAAGTTTAAGCGTGATCAAAAAAAGAGTATAGACGATTTACTTGTAAAAGGGGATCAGAGAGACGCCATTCAAGTGTTGGCAAATGGAGGTGTTTCTGCATTCATCAGCATTGTAAATGCTTTTATGCCATTTGACGGGAGTTTCATGGTTTACAGCGCTTCTATCGCTGCAGCAAACGCGGATACATGGGCATCTGAAATAGGAACGCTCAGCAAAAAAATGCCAAGAATGATTTTCACTTTGAAGCAGGTAAGGAAAGGAACATCAGGAGCAGTAAGTTCTCTTGGAACTGCATCAGCATTTTCCGGTGCATGGCTGATAGGAATTTCAGCTTATTTGGTTTTTTCGATTCAAGCTGTGGATTTACTGCTTATCATTATGCTTGGATTCATGGGCAATTTGATAGATACGGTGCTCGGTGCTTCGATTCAGGTGCAATATCAATGTCCTGCCTGCGGGAAAAAAACAGAACGATACTTGCATTGTCAGAAACAGGGCAATAAAATAAAAGGATTTTTAAACAATGATGCAGTTAATTTTTCAGCCATTCTTGCGGCTGCTTTGTTAGCGTTCCTTATATACTGAAAGAAAATACGGATAAAAAAGGGGATCCCGGCAAAAAGTATTACTAGGAGGGATGAAGATGCGAAAGTTAAATTCTATACTTCTTATGGTGCTCGGAGTGCTTGCTTTTTACCAGTATCGTTACCGTCTGATGAACGTTGTGCTCAGTCAGCCGCAAATTCGCCACTTTTTTATCCAGCTGTCCATGAGAATTCCATTTATCAGGGAAAAATTTATGTTTCGTGCTTTTCGTTAACGCTCACCTGTTTAGTAAACAGGTGTTTTTTTATTTGAAAAGCACAATACTTTAACAACATTCATTTAAGTTGATATACTATTGATAAAAAGTTCGGAGAGAAGAATATGGGAATTAAGCAGGATGAGCTTTTCTGGAAGTTAATCCATGATGTTGTCACGATGCATGATTATCAGTTGATCCGTTTATCAGATGATGAGCAGGAAGTCTTGCTTGGTCCATATAACAATAAAGAGTTTCAAATTGTTCGCTTTATTAGAAAGGACCTTGATTGGGGAAGTCAGCTGCAGCAGGATATTGAAAGAACAGCGATGCACATAGACCGCATTCGCAAACAGTCCTGGAAGCATCCCATACAATTATTAAATGTGTATATTTCTGCGTATCCGCCGGTAGATCATTGGGAGTTTCGAATTGAAAAACCTTATCATGAGGGACAAACCACTTTAAAATCAGTTGTCGTTCATAAAGATAATGAAGAGGAGATCCTCTTTTACCTTGAAAAGCTGCTTGGAGTCAGCCTAACTGCTAAAACATCAGATACAATTAACACTACCATTTTAAAAAGTGAAGCAATTTCTCACTCAAATCGCAGAATAAAAGAAGAAAAGCAAATTTTCAATTTTGGAAAACCAATCTTCACCTACACGTTTACTGCGGTCCAAATCTTTATGTTTATGCTTTTAGAAGCAGCAGGCGGAAGTCAAAACACACAAACCTTAATTCAGTTTGGAGCTAAATACAACCCCTCTATTATTAGCGGTGAGTGGTGGCGTTTCTTTACGCCGATTTTTCTTCACATTGGCATGCTTCATCTCTTGATGAACACACTGGCATTAATTTACATCGGCAGCGCCGTTGAGAAAATGTACGGTTCTGTTAAATTTTTAGTCATTTACTTATTTGCAGGTGCAGCAGGTACGCTTGCAAGCTTTGCTCTGAGTCCTTCCATATCTGCAGGAGCTTCAGGAGCCATCTTTGGATGTTTCGGTGCATTGCTTTATTTAGGAATTAGCAAACCAAAGCTGTTTTTCAGAACGATTGGCTCAAATTTAATTTTCATTATTGTGCTTAATCTTCTTTTTGGATTTGCTGTGCCGAATATTGATAATGCAGGTCATCTTGGAGGCTTGTTTGGGGGTTTTTTAGCTGCGCTGATTGTTCAGCTGCCAAAACAGCACAAATGGGGACTGAGGCTGATTGGAGCTTTACTGTCCATTCTGTTTGTAGTTTTTGCATACTTTTATGGAGTCTATTATGCAAAGGTATTCTAAAAAAGCTTCAGGAGGGCAGGAAACTGCTCTTTTTCACTTTATTAAACCTCCCAATTTCTCGATCAGTACGGATATTTCCTTTTTTGCTGATAATTCTCTTGACGCACTTCAACATTCCTTTATACTTTAATGTAGTTAGATTAAGCTTCAAATGAGTAGGTGGGAAAGTGAAAACAATCTATGATATTCAGCAGCTTTTAAAAAAGTATGGAACAATCATATACATTGGAGACCGTTCAGCTGATTTAGAACTGATGGAAATGGAAGTCAGACAGTTGTTTGAATCAAATCTTATCGAAGTTCAGGATTATCAGATGGCTGTGCTGCTTTTAAGACAAGAGGGCCAGCGCGTGAGGAAGAAAAATTAAAGCAAACCTTTCAATGAATTGTGCAAACGGTTTCTTAGAAGAATATAAACAAAGGATGGCAGAGACAATGATAGATAAATGGCTAGTAGGAATTGACTTAGGCGGAACAACAATTAAGATGGCGTTTATCAGCCATTATGGGGAAATGATCGAAAAATGGGAAATACCGACAGATAAAAGCGGGAAAACGATAACAACAGATATTGCAAAAGCAATCGATGCTAAACTTGCAGAGCTCGGACAAACGAAATCAAAACTTGCCGGAATTGGCATGGGAGCTCCCGGTCCTGTGAATTTAGAGACAGGCCTTGTTTATGAAACAGTAAACTTAGGCTGGAAGAACTACCCGCTAAAGCATCATCTTGAAATCGAAACAGGTTTAAAAGCTGTAATCGACAATGATGCAAATATTGCTGCTATCGGAGAAATGTGGAAAGGTGCCGGCGACGGAGCGAAAGATGTTATATGTGTCACTTTAGGTACAGGAGTAGGCGGAGGCATCATTTCAAATGGCATTGTCGTGCATGGTGTGAATGGAGCTGGCGGTGAGATCGGCCATATAACTTCTGTAGTAGAGGGAGGAGCCCCTTGTAATTGCGGCAAAGAAGGATGCCTTGAAACAATTGCTTCTGCAACCGGAATTGTAAGGCTTGCTGTAGAAAAGCTGAATGAGAGCGATTCACCTAGTACTCTAAGAAAATTATATGAGGAAAATGGAAGTATTTCGTCAAGAGATGTTTTTGAAGCATCTGAACAAGGCGATTTAGTTGCTTCAGAGGTTGTTGAGTATATTACAAAACAATTGGGTCTTGCTCTTGCCAATTTATCCAACGGTTTAAACCCGGAGAAGATTGTCATTGGCGGCGGTGTTTCAAAAGCGGGCGAACATTTAAGAAAAAATACAGAAAAATATTTTAAGCGTTTTGCATTTCCCCGCGTTGCAGAGGGAGCTTCCATTTCAATTGCTTCTTTAGGCAATGATGCCGGAGTCATCGGCGGTGCTTGGCTTGTAAAAACAAACCTTTCAACAGTTTGATGCACATATAAATAATATAATAAGTCATAATATGAAGGAGCCTTTCTTTGTGAGATAAGGCTCCTTTATTGCGGAATATTCTGAATAATTTTTATTTTGGTGAATTTGAAACTTTTTTAGGTTTTATACGTCTAACTATAGGGTAAAACGAATAAGCTGAACATTATTATTCTATCATCCTATTGTATGGGTAATGTTAAAAACGATTGATTTTTTGTTAAAGAAGTATTAAGATATGATTTAGTTGTTTCAAATCAGCCTAATTTATGGAAAATGTATAAGTGGAAGATAATCGTTACGCAGGTTCTAACGTATGAGGAGGTTATGAAATGCGTATTAAATCACTTTCTAAAATTTCATTTTTACTAATTGCGACATTGTTTATGTGGGTGAAAACATACATTGTCTACAAAACTAGCTTTGACATTAAAATTGAAAACTTCACACAGGAATTTATCCTGTTCATAAACCCATTAAGCTTTCTGCTGTTCATTTTTGGTTTTGGACTGTTTATGAAAGAGAAGAATCGAAACAGGTACATTTTGGGGGCAAGCATCGTTGTAACAGCTGTCCTTATTGCCAATATTGTTTTCTACCGATTCTTTAATGATTTCTTAACCATTCCTGTTTTATTCCAGACCAGTAATATGGGTGATCTTGGAAGCAGTATTTCTTCACTCTTTGAACCAATTGATTTATTGCTTTTGGTTGATATTGTCATTCTTTTTTGGCTTATGAGGCGTCCAAGATTTCAAACTCAGGCAACTGTGACAAGAAAAGAAAAAACAGCTTTCTATCTTTTAGTGGCTGGTGTATTTTTCTTCAACCTTGGACTTGCTGAAACAGAGCGTCCGCAGCTTTTAACACGATCTTTCGATAGAGAAATGCTTGTTAAAAATATCAGTGTTTATAACTTCCATATTTACGACGCAGTTCTGCAGTCGAAAACATCTGCTCAGCGTGCACTCGCTGACAGCAACAGTCTTACTGAAATTGAGAACTATGTAAAAGCTAATAAAAAAGAGCCAAATGATGAAATGTTCGGCATTGCTGAAGGCCGAAATGTGATTATGGTTTCATTAGAATCTACACAGAGCTTTGTCATCAATGAAAAAATTAATGGAAAAGAGATAACACCATTCCTTAATGACTTTATTGGAGAAAGCTATAATTTTGATAATTTCTATCATCAGACAGGCCAGGGGAAAACATCGGATTCAGAGTTTATCGTTGATAACTCGCTTTATCCTCTTGGACGCGGTGCTGTATTTTTCACAAACAGCAATAACGAATATGTAGCTACTCCGGAATTATTGAAAGATAAAGGCTACTACTCGACTGTATTTCATGCAAACAATAAAAGCTTCTGGAATCGTGATATCATGTATCAGGCTTTAGGATATGACAGATTCTTTGATGTGAATGATTACGAAGTAAACGAAGAAAATTCTGTCGGCTGGGGACTTAAAGACAAGGAGTTCTTTGAACAATCTGTTGATCATATGAAAGAATTGCCGCAGCCATTTTACAGCAAGCATATTACACTCACAAATCACTTCCCATTCGAACTGAATGAAGAAGACAAAATGATAGATGAATTTAATTCAAATAGCAAAACATTGAATAACTACTTCCCGACTGTCCGTTATCAGGACGAAGCTTTGAAAAACTTCATTCAAAAGCTTAAAGATGAAGGCTTATATGAGAACTCAATAATTGTTTTATACGGTGATCACTACGGAATTTCAGAAAACCATAATGCTGCAATGGGTCAATTTTTAGGCAAAGAAGTCACGCCTTTTGATGAAATTCAGCTGCAGAGGGTTCCGTTTGTCGTTCATATTCCAGGTGTAACAGATAAAAATCCTGAAACAATTTCAGATGTCTCAGGTCAAATAGACATTCGTCCAACTCTTATGCATTTATTAGGCATCGAGACGAAAGATGAAATTGAATTTGGCAAAGATTTATTCTCAAAAGACAAATTGCCTTTTACCGTTCTGCGTGATGGAAGCTTCATTACAGACAAATTCGTATATACGAGTGGAACATGCTACGATAAATCAACCGGTGAACCGGCTGAAGATAAAAAAGCTTGTGAGCCGTATATGGAAAAAGCAAAGCAGGAATTAAATTACTCAGATAAAATCATCTATGGAGATTTATTGCGCTTCTATGATGAAATGAAAAATGGAAAAGATGAGAATGAATCAAATAAATAAATGATCAAAAGCTTTGGCCTTTAGGCTAAAGCTTTTTTTGTCAGTCTTTCAGACTGTTTTAAAGCGTTTAACAAGAATAGGGAAGTTGAATCATATGCTAATAATAACCAAACATCAGGGAGGAATCTGAATGAAAGTCAGAGCAGGAAAAAACACAAATCTAAAGGAGCTCTCAAGTATATTGAACGTTCATGAGCAGCTGCTTTATGATTCAAATCCTCATTTGAAATCAACGTTCATAAAGTCTGGTGAGACATTCAATATCCCTTATACTGAAAAATTGAATTGTCACATATCGTCCACTTCCAATAAGGCCCCAGTTAGGAATATAATAGACTTTTATGAGAGTAATGACTGTCTGCCAAAATCATCCGAGTTTATCCAAAAAAAACGGGCATATGATTACAATGTCCTTCTTGAAGATCTGGAAAAAGTAACGGAATCCTTTCCGTTTATAGAGAAGCGGTCGATCGGACAAAGTGTACTCGGTCTTCCTATTTTTGAACTTCTGATTGGAACCGGCACAAAAAAGGTTCATATGAATGGATCATTTCATGCTAATGAGTGGATTACAACATCCGTATTAATGTGCTGGCTTCATGAGTATTTGGAAGCAGTAGTAGATGGGGGTACATTTGAAGGGCATGCTGCGATGGATCTGTATCAAAATACGACTTTATCTTTTGTTCCAATGGTTAATCCTGATGGGGTCCAGCTGGTGATAAATGGACTGCCGCCTGACCATTCCCATTACCAGTCCGTTATGTTTATTAATAACAACAGTTTAGATTTTGAGCAATGGAAAGCCAATATTAATGGAGTAGATCTGAATAATCAGTATCCTGCATTCTGGGAAATAGAAAAGGAAAGAAAAATCCCTAAATTTCCTGCCTCGAGAGATTACCCTGGAGATGCTCCTCTAACTGAACCGGAATCTATTGCAATGGCAAAGCTTGCTGATGCTCGTGGATTTGACCTTATAGTGGCTGTACATACCCAGGGAGAGGAGATCTATTGGGGATACATGAACTGTGAACCGGAGGAATCATTGTCCATTGTGACTGAATACAGCCGCCTCAGCGGGTATAAAGCTATAAAGAATTTAGACAGTCATGGGGGTTTCCGGGATTGGTTTATTTATGAAAAGAAAAAATGCGGTTTCACCATAGAACTTGGCATTGGTGTCAATCCGCTGCCGCTAAATCAATTTGATGAGATATATGAGAAGAGCAGAGGGATTTTCTGGGCTTCATTATATTCTTTAAAATGATGAAACAATTTAATTGAATAAAACGTAATACAAGATGTGAGACAGTAGAGGGGAGCATTCGTTGATGAGATTCAGAGTAACACTAATAGCAATCATAACGGCAATATTATTCACTGGCTGTTCGCAGCAATCTCATCAACATCATGGTGTTTCTGAACTTGCAGAGATAAGAAAGCCAGGAACAGAAGAACGATATATATCTGTTGATTTTCTTGAGGCAAAAAACCTTATTCCATTATCGGATGAGAATTTCTTTTCAATTGAAGGCTGGCTTGATAACCAGCATATTCTTTACTTAAGCGAAAATGCGGAAAAATCTACGGCTTATAAATACAATCTCTTTACAGGAGAAAAAGAAAAACTCTTTGAATCGTCAGCTTCTATCGTGCAGCTCGAATTGAATCCTGAAAAAAATTTAATTCTTGTTCACGCCAGTCCATCAAGCTTTGAAGCAGAAATTACGATTATTGATCCAATGGGAAATGTGAAAACGAAACGGACAATTCCTTCTTCCGAGCTTACTTTTTCATGGAGTCCGGCAGGGGAACGATTGTTTTTGACCTCTTTTGATGAAAACTGGACGTTTCAAACCTTCATATTGAATATGAGTGATTTTTCATTAGATAAAAATCCTGTGGAAATTCCATTTATACAGTGGCTGTCTGATGAGGAAGTAACGTATCTAAAATGGGATGAAGCCGAACCGCAATTAACAGCTCCTTTATATAAGCATTCATTAGTAAGTAAGAAAGATGTTTTGATTGAAGAACATATCATTTCTTACGCGACTTTTAAAGATTATTCATTTGCTGTTCAGATTGAGAATGAAGAAGAATCAATAGGTTCTTATACTTTTTATAATGGAAATTATGAGGATATCATTTGTTCTTTTGATGTGGAACTGCTGCCTCTATACTCGGAATGGCTTGTACCTGAATTTGATTATTCCAGCAGAAGCGGTCTATTCTATACCTTTGTTCCTGGAACCGTGGAAAATAAATTCGATTTAACAGCTTTCGATCCTAAAAGCAAAAAAACGGAAGTCGTTTTAGCAAATATTGAAAACAGCGAAATTAAACTGTCTCCAAATGGGGAACTTGCCTTATATGGATCCTATTTAGAAAATGTGATTAACTTGAAAGACTCCGAAATTAAAGGTATTGTAAAGTGAAAACATCTTAAAAGGCGGTAAAAATATATGGCAATTGCAGACGTAACCATTATTCCGATAGGGACCGAAACAGCAAGTGTAAGTGAATATGTAGCGGCAATTCAATCCATTCTAAAAGAATATGAACGCGAGGGGAAAATTAAATTTCAGCTGACTCCAATGAATACAATTATTGAGGGTGAATTATCAACCTTGCTTGACGTGATTAAAACCATTCATGAATCACCGTTTGAGAAGGGGATTAAACGTGTGGCCACAAATATCCGCATCGATGACCGCAGAGATAAAGCTTCAACGATGGAAAGCAAATTGAACAGTGTAAATCTTCACTCAAGATCATAGTTAGTTCCAACAAAAGAAAAAGCGGCTGGTCTATTTCTGCTTACGCAGACAGACCCTCGCCGCTTTTTGCTATTTCAGGTTATAGGAGTATAAGGTTTGGAGCATTCATGGCAAGCGGAAGCGACACACTCCAGACAGAACGGATCAGCCAAAAAAGTCAAATCCGAACCTTTCTGGCTGCTTATCTGCCTTACGGAGCTGGAAGAAGGCGCTTGCGCTTTTCTTATTAATGCGCAGTAGGAAATCCATGATGGATGATTGTCATAACAGTGAACCATCCAAATACTGCAAGAGTACCTCCGGCAAAGACAATGCCAAGTACGTTTTTGCCTTTAAACGAGCGGTAAAGTCCGTATACAGACAGTAATGTAACTAGAGTGAATATAATAACTAATCCCATTTTGAAGCCCCCTGACGTATGTAAGTCTTTTTTTAAGTCGTAATGTAAACTGAGAATGAAAAACAAAATATTCCTTTTAATATTTTAAACGTTTTCATTCTTTTTGTCGAGGTCGATTTCAACAGTAACATCATATGATTCAGCAATTTTTCGAACAAGCTCGGAGTCGTTCCTGTCCGCATAAAATGTTTTATCACTGACAGCGAGTAAATGTTCCTCGAGCTGCAGCATACACATCTTCATCTGCGTGGAATCAGTTGACTTGAGCTGAAAATGACAAACTATCTCCTTGAATAGGTAGTGATTCCCTGAATCTGCAATGATTCCGTAGTCGGTATAAGAGCCATATAGCTCTGTTGGTTGCAAAAGGATTAATCGGTGCATGTCCTTAAAGATCTTTTTGGTGATAAAGATCTTTTTTAAAAGGCTTGCCTGCTTGAAACAATCTGTTATCAGTATACTGTTATCTTTATCACAGTATTCATAATCGGTCATGATGTCTTTAACATCTGCGTCTGAGTACCATTCGATTCCATAATACACTTTCAACCCACATTTCACTCCCATATCATTTAGTTCATGATAAGTTTAGTGTAGAATAGAAAGAAAAAACATGCAATCGGGGTGTTCATATGAAATGGGAGCAGATGCCTTTAGGACCTCTCCAAACAAATTGTTATCTAATTGCGAATTCTATGAAAGAATGTCTTGTCATTGATCCTGGCAGTGAAGGCGGAAAGTTAATTCATCATATTAAAAAAAGAGGTTTAAAACCAATCGCTATTCTGCTGACACATGCACACTTTGATCATATCGGCGCAGTCGATGATGTACGCGATCAATTTAAAATACCTGTATACATTCACCGTCAAGAAAAGAAATGGCTTGCAAATCCGGCGATGAACGGTTCGATAGCTTTTATGTCACAGTCCATTTCTGCGCGTGATGCAGATCACTTAATTGACCAGGAAGATATGCTCTCAGTTGGCTCTTTTTCGTGTCAGATATACGAAACACCTGGACATTCACCAGGCAGCATTTCTTATTATTTTAAGGAAAGCGGCTTTGTTGTCTCAGGGGATGCTTTATTCGCAGGCAGCATCGGCAGAACAGATTTGCCGCAGGGTGACCATGGGCAGTTAATAAAAAGCATTCATCAAAAGCTGCTTACTTTGCCGGAGGAGACAATTGTTCTGCCTGGACATGGACAAGAGACGACAATAGAAACTGAAATGGAAAGCAATCCATATTTAAATGGTTTCTAATGTTATTGATTATATACATAAACAAGGCGGAGCCATTACCTACTCAGAATATATGAATCTTGTCCTTTATCATCCGGAAATCGGGTATTATTCAAAGCGTGAACAGAAAATCGGCAAAGATGGGGACTTCTATACTTCAAGCAATGTTTCTGATGTCTTTGCAAAAGTATTTGCCAAACTGTTTTCACGGCTGGTTAAAAGCGGAGCTGCTGAGCCTGCCTTTTGTGAATTGGGTGGAGGAACTGGAAGATTTCTATCAGCCATGCTCCATGAATGGCAGGAGTTATCTCCTGAAACATTTAAAATACTGAATGTCTATTCCGCTGAAAAAAGCGGATATCACAGAGAACTTCAATTAAGCGGCATTAAGCTGCATCGCTATACATCTGTTTCGTCCATATACGAGCTTCCAAAGCCATACAGAGGCATTCTATTTTCAAATGAATTGTTTGATGCCTTTCCTGTGGAAGTCATTGAAAAAAGACATAACCAATTGTTTGAAGTGTATATTTCTGTTAATCAAGAAAGTGGACTTGTTGAAAAGCTTGAACCCTTAAAAAATGATAAAATAAGAAATTACTTAGATTGGCAGAATATCCAGCTCAGCGAAGGACAGCGCTTTGAGATTCCACTAGCGATGCTCGAATATTTAGATGAGATAAATGCCTTAGCTGAGCAGGCAGTCATTGTTACAATTGACTATGGATATTCCAATAAAGAATGGCAGCATCCTGCAAGATTTGAAGGGAGCATGCGGGGATACTTCCGGCATAAAATGATGACTCCGCTGGAACGCCCATTTGAAATGGACCTGACTGCGCACATCCACTTCGATGCACTGGAAAAAAGAGCAGAGGAGTTTGGCTGGAGTTTGCTGAAAAGAGAGAGACAGGATCTTTTTTTAGTGAATGCAGGAATCCTTTCTTATCTTAAAGAAAATGGAGAACTCAATCCCTTTGGGGAAGCGGCGAAACAAAATAGAGCGATTCGAAGTTTAATTATGCCTGAGGGGATGAGTTCTTCTTTTCGAGTATTTATACATGAAAAGGGAACAAACCTTCAAGGAAAAGATATCTATTAAAAAAGGGTGAGCTGCCAGTGGCAGCTCACCCTTTTTTATTAATTAATGCCCGCCCTGTCCAGGCACCATCATAAACGTCGTCCAATATGTAAAGCCAACGAAGAAAACAGTTAAATATGCTCCAAAAATGTAAATATACATGCGTTCAGATAATTTTAAATAAGATAAAAGCACGAAAAATCCAGTCTGTCCGAAGAATAATAATGAAGTCGTTTTCATATCTCCCAAATAAAACATGACAGCAAAGATGCCAGTCCAAAAGCCTAATACTCGGAACATGCGATCCATATGTCAATCCCTCCTTTGTTTAGTCCCTAAGTCCATCACTTTTTTAATTATAATGTACGTCCAATACCATTGTAAATAGCGTTTACATTCTAGAAGTGCCATTTATGTAACAAAGTGTAAACTTTTTAAAATAAAATGATTGTTTATAGAGAGGTTATTTCTGTACAAAAGTTAAACAAATACTGTACAATGAAATTTGATATTAAGAATTGCTGGGATCTGTAAGTTATTTTTAAACAAACCTTTTACAAGAATGGGAGATGAAGAACAATGAATGAGTTAATTTTTTATAGTTATCCAAGCTGTACATCATGCAGAAAAACGAAGCTTTGGCTAAAAGCTCATAACATTAATTTCAGTGAAAAGCATTTGTTTCGTGAAACTCCTTCTTGTACAGAACTTCAGAAAATTCTTGAGCTGACAACAGATGGTATGGATGAGATCTTAGCAACCCGCAGCCAAACGTATAAAGACTTAAATTTAAAGATAGATGATCTACCGTTATCAGATGTAATAATCATTGAAGAAACGAAGCTTTTAAGAAGACCGATTATAACAGACGGAAAAAAGCTTGTTGTAGGTTATAATCCCCAGTCACTTACAAAACTTGCAAAGAAAAAGGAAATTCATAAATCCGTTTCATAATTTATTAAGAACAATTTATTTTTAAAAGGGAACATAATTCTAAGAAAAATAG
Source organism: Bacillus sp. F19 (assembly GCA_023823795.1). NCBI lineage: Bacteria > Bacillati > Bacillota > Bacilli > Caryophanales > Bacillaceae > Bacillus > Bacillus sp. F19. The sequence goes on along the minus strand of CP085710.1, from coordinate 3,624,642 downwards.
AGTAATCTTCAGAAATACTAAGTAAATGTGATATATATGAGAAAATCACCCATTTTTAGAAATTTTCTTTCCGCCATTTTCTTTGTATAGTGAATAGAAATGGTTCATTATAAAGAACGAAAAGGTGAAGCAAAAATGACAGAAATTCAATTCTTTTTAGAGGGCATTGGCAATCGAAACGTAACAACTGATTATTCAAGTCCAATATTTCAGGTGAGATAGCATTGAGAAAGCATCAAAGGAATTCGCTAAAAAAACAAACTTAAATACATTGATCATGAGATCTTAAACAGCGGTTACCGGGTATATTATATGAAACCTTCCTTACTCAAATCCAAGCGCAAACCATACATTTATTATGCAAAAAGAGAAGCATAGAAAAACCTGCGAATTTTCGCAGGTCTTTTGTATTTATGAACTGGGCTAGCTGGATTCGAACCAGCGCATGACGGAGTCAAAGTCCGTTGCCTTACCGCTTGGCTATAGCCCAATGAAAATCTCTATACATTATTGACAGAACATGAAAAATTATGCAGTTCGGTCTGTAATTTTATATTTTCTATAAAAGATAATGAAATTTTCAGGCGGAAAAGCAGTTAAAATGGATGATAAAACTTCATTTTAAGGATGTGCGTTTTGAAAGAAAATCAAGTACGCTGTTTATAACTGATCGAAAGGAGGATGTCATGAACTCAATCGAACTACTAAGTGAAAGAATTGTGGAAGAAGCGTGTTCATTAAATGCATCAGATATTCATTTTGTCCCGAGAGAACGGGATGCGGTCATTCAATATCGTATAGATGATGACCTCATTGAAAAGCGCACCATAAGAAAAGAAGTATGTGAACGGATTATCGCGCACTTTAAATTTTTGGCATCAATGGATATCGGAGAAAGAAGAAGGCCGCAAAATGGAGCTTTAGCCCTTTCAAATGAAACAATTGATGTTCAGCTTCGCTTGTCTTCCCTGCCAACAATCTTCGAAGAAAGTCTTGTTATCCGCATACTTCCAAACGAAGTCATTCCGTCACTTGCGCATCTCTCTCTGTTTCCTCAATCAGCAAATAAACTTCTCTCCTTTATTAACCACTCTCATGGTCTGATGGTATTTACCGGTCCGACCGGCTCAGGAAAAACGACCACCTTATATTCATTGATTCATTATGCGAAAAAACATTTTAACCGCAGCATTATTACCCTTGAAGATCCTGTAGAAACGAAAAGCTCTGAAGTCCTGCAAGTACAGGTAAATGAAAAGGCTGGAATTACTTATGCTGTTGGTTTAAAAGCCATTCTAAGGCATGATCCGGACATCATAATGGTGGGTGAAATCAGGGATAGGGAAACTGCTCAAATTGCCATAAGAGCAGCGCTGACAGGACACTTGGTGTTATCAACTATGCATACTAGAGATGCAAAGGGAGCAATTTACAGAATGCTTGAATTTGATGTCAGTCTTTCAGAAATTGAACAGACGTTTATAGCTGTAATCCGTCACACATCTTGAGATTCAGTCAGATACCTTGAGAAAGTTTCACACAGGATGAGATAGGCACACGCTAGAAACCTTGATATAGTAATACCAGCTTTCATAAACCTTGAGACAGAGTTAGGTTGTAAAATTATTGATTTGGAGGTACTCACATTGGAAATAAGATGTCCAGAATGCAGAAAGCATTTTGAGTATCAAGACTTAGTACATTTAACCAAGGAAAATGTTGTTCTTCACGCTGACTGTTCTTATGAAAATCCCAAAGACTCGGGAACATTTAAAGATATTATTGAAATGTATTATTTCTTTTATCGTTATTTAATCCATTAGTGAAATACAATCAATATTATCAATTAGATAAATCTATTTGAGATAAAGAAGGCGGAATTTTAAGTCTCCAATATAAGAAGGAGACAAAATGAAGGCCGATAAGTTCTCTCGCCCTTAAAAAGTTGCCTAAAATGCTACTTTAAATAAGTAATAAACAATAATGCAAATTAATAACCTTGGAGCCTTACTTTATTCATATCATAAACTTGTGAAAATATATACTCTTCTTCTTTATCATCGAATAAATCACATATATAATCATTACTGCTACAAGGACATTTCAAACTTTGTTCTTGAAAATGACTTATGCAATTTAGAATCCACTTTCCACTACTATCTTTCTTAATTTCAACCAGATACTTAGTGTTATTTATTAAGACATGAACTGAAACTATTCTACCAATGGGGGTATCATCTTTATCTGTAATTGCACCGATTTCCTGAAGTATGATCATTTTGTACTCCTTATCTTGTATTTACTACAAGATAAGTTTATCAAATGAGGTTTAATTCAAATAGAGGTTTTTAATCTGTTGATTCCAAATCACTAATTTTTTTCCCAAGTTTGAATTTGTTTTTATCAACACCCGAACATTTCACCAAAACCTCTAGGAGGTATTTACTTATAGAAATTAATTGCTTCGATAGAGCGTCGGTAATTAAATCAAAAAATTTAGAAGAAAAGCGGCCATCATTCAAAGTAATCATATAGTTCAATTCCGCCTCATTAGGGTATACATATACATATATTGAGATTGTAAATTCCATCTTTTTGTACGTATAAGAGAAATCAAATTTTTTGATTACTACATCAAAAACATTCGCAAACAATTCTTCATTGATTAAAATCAAATTTTCAAATTTCAATTTGTTTATTTCAATCCTTTTTAAGCATTTTATTATCGTTAACTGGAATTCAGTTGGTACATATTCGATCTTAGAAAAATCCATATTCATCCTCCTTTAACTTTCATTGTTTTAAAGGAAATTTAAAAATAACCTTTTAAACGTATTTTTAAGATCAAACACGATCAGCTGCTAGAGGTTTTATATGTTTGTAGAAGTCGAATCGGAGGGAAGATAGTAAAAAGGAGTTATCTTATTAAATTTTAACCATATAATGTATAAAATCATTATTATTGAGGTGAATAATATGGACAAGAATCCCAGTTGCAGGTATAATAAGGAAAATATCTCATTTGGAGTGATTGATATGTCAACGCTACAAATTTCTACTCCAGCAAAAAAAGCGGAATTAACCAATAAAAAACCTCAATCCATTTCTGAACTTAGAAAGATGCTCGCCATTCAAACGGCACCTGGTCATTCTTTACTTAGTCTATATAAAAGAGGACAGCAATGAGACCGAATGTCATACAAATTGCGGAATTTGAAAGTGGGTCTTTCCCGCAGGCATCTTTTTATATTGATGCTTGTTTTTTATTGGCTTTTCTAGACCAATCCAGTGAAGAAGGGGAATTGGTAGAAAGAGTCCTGCAAAAATTGGAAAAGGAAGACATTGATAGCTTAGTGATCAGTAACCATGTTGTATCCGAAGTCATTCATCATTTGTACCTAGGAAATATATATAATGTGATTTACACTGCTTTTCGTAAATTTAAACTAAATCGTCATCTAAATGAAAATGAGGAAGAACTGCTCGGAAACAACCCCTTTGTTGCAAAAAAACTCATGGAACTCGTAAGTCCTCCTCAATTAAATAGGATGAGAACCGCTCAAGATGTATTTATACCTGTTAAAGAAATCATCAAAGCATACAAGGAAAGATATGCTGACAGGGATTCTTTAAGTTATTATTATGAAATGGCGGTTGAACGATTCAATTTACTATGTTCGAACTTAGGAGAATTGTTCAACATTCAATTTAAACATGTTGCTTCGGATGAACAGACGTTTTATTTTGCACAAGAGTTTATGAACGAGCTGCAATTAGAAATTAAAGATTCGCTTCATTTAGCTTTAGCCAAACAATATAAAGCGGATTATTTTGCTACTTTAGATGGGGATTTCATACATAACTTTTACAACGAAGAACATTTAGAAGAGACCACAATTCTTCACATATCCAAACGTTATATTTAAAGATCCTCATCGCTAGAAGAGGATCTTTTTTTTGTTAGATTAAATCGAATAATTCAATTTGCAAAAACCCTTCTCCAACTAGCAAGAATCACGGTTCAACTCGCATACAATCCAACAACAAAAAAATCGACTTTAACCTCACAGAGGGCGGGGAAGGAATAGGTGGCTATACCTTTTCAGATGAACTTAAAAAGAAATTAAGTGACGCACATAAGGGAGTTAAGTTGTCCGAGGAACACCGAAGAAGCCTCAGTAAAAGTTTAATGGGTAGGATTGAAACAACGAACCCAATGTTTTTCTTTTTCGATTAGATCCTCATTTGAAGTTCCTATATCAATAACCTCCCAAACAAACTTTTCCCATCCGTATTTTCGAATGGCTTTTGCAAAGTATAAATGGGATTTCATTGTTAGTGCAGCATGTTTGCGTTGTCTCATCCTCCTTTTTAAGGTAGCTTCCACTTTCCAGCCTACTCCCTTGCTCTTGCCGATATATACATTGTAGTTAGCTGACAATAACTAAAAGTATTTAAATAGGTATAAGGTTCACGGGAAAAGACATTTACATTCAATAAATGAAAGAGGATAAATTGGTTGATTGCAATCAATCTGTTCAGCGGCACGAAAGTTAGTACTGCTCGGGATAGTTTGATTATCCAAATGAATACTTTGTTTAGTCGCTAAGGAAATCTTTTTTTGCAGTTTTTAATGAGATGCAAGCAGGATGCAGCACATTGCAAAACAACACTATATTTAATAAATATATGTATAAAACAAGTCTATATATTTATTTTTTTAAAATAATAGTATAATAGACATATATGGAAATTCTTCTATTAACTGGGGGATAAATTTGAAATTAAATTATCATTTTATAACTTTTGTTGCGAATATCTCATTGAAAGCTACCAGAATCAATACCATTAATAGTGCAGTAAGCAGCTAGGGAACAAGGAAGATGTAAAAATTAGAAGATAAATTTGTAGATCACAACACGCAAGGATTGTTTAGCACGAATACAGTGGTACGACCTAAGAAGGATGAAGAACTTGATGTGGACGTCGTGCTTGTTTAATAAAATAATTACAAAAGGTGATTTTATGAAATTAACAAAATTGATATTGAAAAATTATCGTAGTTTTGGTCCAAAATCTACAACTATCAATATAACAGACTTAACAGCCTTTATAGGCCATAATAGTGCTGGTAAAACAGTAATTCTTAGTGCACTTCAAAAACTGTTTGCGGGCAGTAAAATAAATAAAACTGATTTTCATGTTCCTTTTAATCAGTCACCTGAAGAGATAGAAAAAAATAATTTATCTATCGAAGTACAATTTGAATTTTTTAAGAAAGATGAGAGTGCAGATAGTTATGCAATTCCGATGTACTTTGAAAATTTTGTAGTGAATGAAGAAGGTGGCAAACCTTTTATTGCTATGCGTTTAGAAGCAAGTTGGGAAAAAGGAAATGATCCCGAAGGAATTATAGATTATAAATTCTACTATGTAACAAAGGACAATGGAGATGGAAGCAACAATCTTAAACCATTGTCTGCTCAAGACAGGTCAAAAATAAAAGTTATCTACATACCTGCAGTAAGAAATCCTATAGAACAATTGAAAAATGCAACTGGTACAATTTTATGGAGAATTTTAAAACAAATCAATTGGAAAGAAACAGAAGAAGAAACTATTAAAGAAAAAATTGAAGAGTTAGATGATGAAGTTGCAAAACAACCAGGAATTATGATGATAAAAAGGATTATCTCATCTCAATGGAAAAATTATCACAATGATTCTAGATATAAAGAAGCAAATATTAAATTTGGTAGTAATGATTTAGATATGATTCTAAAAAAATTAGATGTAGAGTTTACTCCATCTCATACTGAAAAAGCATTTAAAGTAAATGAATTAGGAGATGGCTTAAAGTCCCTATTTTATTTAACCTTAATTGACTCGCTCTTGGAACTAGAAAATGAAGCAATAATTGAAATAAAAAGTGAAGTCGTAGAAGAAAAGAGAATTTTAAACGTTGACCCTCCCGCTTTAACATTAGTTTTAGTAGAAGAACCAGAAAATCACGTTAGTCCGCATTTGTTAGGTAAAGTAATTAAAAACCTTAAAAGTATAAAAAATCATAACAATGCTCAAATATTAATTACTTCTCATAATCCCTCTATAATTAAAAGAATAGAGCCAACTGAAATTAGACATTTGAGAATTGATAGAGAAACTAGTACTACACTTGTTAAAGAAATCACTTTACCGAACAAAAAAGATGTAGCATATAAATATGTTAAGGAAGCGGTGAAAGCTTATCCAGAACTATATTTTTCCTCACTTGTAATTTTAGGTGAAGGTGATAGTGAAGAAATTCTTCTACCAAAATTTTTGCGATTATATACAGACGAATTAGATTTTGCAGGCATTTCAGTTGTTCCTTTAGGTGGAAGACATGTAAATCACTTTTGGAAGCTTTTAAACCAATTAGATATTCCTTTTATCACGCTATTAGATTTAGACAGAGAACGTGATGGAGGTGGTTGGGGAAGGATAAAATATACTCTACTACAGTTAATTGAAAATGGAGTAGATAAAGAAGAACTTCTAAAATTAGAAGATGGAAGTATTCTACAGAATAGCTTACTTGAACAAATGCATACTTGGGAATTGAATTCAAAAGGGGATATTAAACTTTTAGAAGGATGGATAAGTGATCTTGAAGGTTATAATATATATTTTTCTAATCCTCTTGATATTGATTTTGTTATGATCGAACAATTCTTAGAAAACTATTTGATGACACTGAGTGATGGAGAAGGACCGCTAATCAAAGTAAGAGAGAAAGAAAAGCAGAAGCGAATTCATAGACTTACTGATGAAGAAAAGAAACTAAAAGTTTATACCGACCGTATTGAGGACAGTGTTAAAAAGACACTTAAAGAGCATGGAGGTAGTGGGGAAACATTTAGTGATACACAGAAAGAATTAATGATTTGGTATAATTATTTCTTCTTAACGAGAGGGAAACCTATAACTCATTTACAAGCATTGAATTATATTGAAGATGAAACATTAAAGAGAGATATGCCAGCAGTAATCCAAAGATTATCAGAGAAAGCACAAAAAATTATCAATACAAAGGAATGAAGGGAATGGCGATTTCTCTAAAGGAATGGCAGCCAAATGATGGGCTTATTTTAGAAGATGAGGCTATAAATGCAGTAAAGGATTTAAAAAACTCATTGATAGTTGCAGGGCCAGGTGCAGGAAAAACAGAATTGCTTGCCCAAAAAGCATGTTGTTTATTAGAAACAAACAGCTGTACTAATCCTAAGAAAATTTTGGCAATTAGCTTTAAAAAAGATGCAGCATCTAATTTGAAAAAACGCGTTAATTTAAGGATATCAAATAAACTGGAAAATAGATTTACATCTCAAACATTTGATTCATTTGCTAAAAGTATACTAGATAGATTTTTAAATGTACTGCCAGAGAAATATAGGCCTAATCCTGATTATGAAATAGTTGATAAGCAACAAAATATGATTGTAAAAGCATTTGCTAAATTTAATGTTTATCTTTATGAGAAAGATTTAAAAAAAGACTATTTTAATCGTTTAATAAGTGCAAAATTACCAATTGAAAAAGATCCTTTAATTGAAAATGTATGGCAGCTTTTATTAAAAGGTGATGAAAATGATAAAGCTACTTTGAGTTTTCCAATGATTACTCTTTTAGCAATCTATATTTTAGAAACTAATCCATTTCTTTTAATGTCATTAAAAGAAACTTATAGTCATGTATTTTTAGATGAGTTTCAAGATACTACAGATTTACAATATGAGTTAGTAAAGGCTTGTTTTTTTAATACTAATACTTCTATTACAGCAGTAGGGGACAATAGACAAAGAATAATGGTTTGGGCTGGTGCGAAAAAGGATGTTTTTGAGTGTTATCAACAAGATTTTAAAGCCAAAATATATTCTTTGGAAATGAATCACAGGTCGGCACCTAGATTGTTAGAAATACAAAAGATCGTAAATAATTATTTACAGGAGAAACCCTTTACTCCAATTCCTAATCCGAAATGGTCAGAAAATGATGGCGTAGCAGAAATATGGTATTTTTCAGATTCTACAAAGGAATCTAAAATGATAACTTCAAAAATTGCTGAACTGATTCAAAATTATAACGTTGTTACTAATGAGATTTGTATAATAGTAAAACAAACTGTTGATAAGTATGCAAAATCAATTGTTGAAGAATTAAAAACAATAAATATTAATGCTAGAGATGAAACTATTTTTCAAGACTTATTAAAAGAAGACGTAGTAAGACTTATTATAAATACATTAAAATCTGCTTTAGATACTAGTAATAGTGATTCGTGGCTATCAATATGGGATTCTAAAATTATTTTCGAAGGAATGCATGGAACAAAAAACGAATATACTTTTGATAAATTGAGGAAAGAAGTAAAACAATTTTTAGCGATAATAAAAAGAAATTTGATTTCAATAACAGGTGTCGATGAATTAAGAATGTTATTTATAGAAATTTTTAATTTTTATGATTTAAATAAAATAAGAAAATATTATCCTCAATATTCTCAAGGTACATATATTAACAAATTGAGAGAGGACATGGAAAAGTATCTATACCAATATTTTCAAGAAACCAAGGATTGGTTATTGGCCATCGATGTTTTTGAGGGAAAAGATTCAATTCCAATTATGACTATTCACAAAAGCAAAGGTTTAGAATTCGAGGCAATATTTTTTGTGGGATTTGATGATAAAGCTTTTTGGAATTTTACAAAACAAGAACAAGAAGATACTTGTACTTTTTTTGTAGGATTATCCAGAGCTAAAAGATATTTATATTTTACGTTTTCAGAACAACGTGAATGGACCTATTGCACCAAAGACAATATCTCTGTTTTATATCAGATGTTAAGCGAATCTAAGGTAGTAAAAGAATTATATTTCTAGATAAAGCTGAATTAAATACGAATGATAAATCATAGAGAACAAAGCAAGAAAGCAAGGAATACTAGAACCCTTGCTTTTTATTATTCGTTTTTAATGATTATTCTGTCGCAATTTTAACTGCGTAACCATGTTCTTGAAACAAATGAACTAAATATGAACCATCAATTAAGGTAATGGGCTTATCCTTAACGAATTTGTGACTGTCATTTCCATAATAGCTTGTTGTTACCAAGAAGCCTTTTACCGCTCCTTCATTAATCATTGTTCCATATAGGTCACGCACTGCAGATACAGGCACAACTTTGTTATAACGTTTAGCTTGGATGACAAATGTACCTCCACGAATAGGATCAGGATCATAGACCACAACATCCACGCCTCCATCTCGGCTGGCCTTTGTAGCCCTCACTTCACTGCCATTATTGGAAAACATTCGTTCAAACAATCCGCGTACAAGGTGTTCAAAGTCCTCCCACGGCATTTTAGCAATATTAGGAATGTTTTCGACCTCCACTAAAATGTCTCTGGATTCAATAAATCTTTTCTCGTTCATCGTGAACTGCATGTAAGGTTTGACAGGTGCCACATTTTTTAAAGCACCAATTGATAGACCGTTTAGTTTTCTAAAGCACTCTTTTGGATCAACTCTTTCTAGATTAAGACTTTGGTACTCCTCTTTTGATACATTTAATGTAAGAATACATGAAGTGTATTCTTGACCAGTGGAGAGGCTTGTCCCATGTATCCAACCATTAAAAACAATCGCATGAAGACATTGATTCGTATCAGAACTAAAGATCTCATGCAGGGTTTTCAACGTAAGTTGGTAGATAACTGAATCATAAAAAAGGTCCAACTCTTTTTGATTCATGTGCTTTTCAACTATTTCTTTCCGAGTTTTAACATATTTCACGTCTATTGCTTTAGGCATCTTGCTTTGTTTAGGAAGAATGTAATCAACAACCATAATTCTGGTGTCTTTCACATAATTGATTTCATAATTGCGTTCAAAACCGATAGGTGCGGGAGAATTCCTCAATACGATTGAAAAATAATCACAAATAGCCTTAGGATCTTCATTTTTCAAACCATCCCTTATCTCTTGTATATATTGATTGTGACTGTTTTTACTTGCTTCAAATAACCGCTTTTCATGGAGATACTCTTGGTAAGATTTATCCTTCTCAGATTTGTGAAAATGATAATCCGATTCATATTCTGTTTTGGCTGCTTCCTCAATCTTCAACCTCGATTTCTTCATAAAGGGAAGTATTTCTTCCCAAAAAGAAGGGGAGGGTACATTGTGTTTTATGAAATAATCATCAAGTCGGGGCGGCGGTTCTTTGTATGTAAAAGAAGGCATTTCTTCTTTTTTAATAAGGTGATTCCAATTGATTGCATGAGTTTTTTTCGCCGAATGGAGGAGCATATTTTTATATTCATTAAGTGTTTGTTGTGCTTCTCTCGATAAACCCTCAGCTCGCATTAATTCTCGCTCTTCGATGGATTTATTTTTCATTTTCTGTACCTGAGAATCCCATCTCGCTTTTTGATCATTAATTTTCTTTTCGAGTTCTGTCCAGGTTTTTGCCGTAAGTTTTTTGCTTATCCCTAAACGAGAGTGGAAAATTGTTTTTTCGTAAGGATTCTTTGTTGCCAATTACATACCCTCCATCTTCTTATCTAGTTTGATTACATTCTAAAGCACACGGTTTAAAAATACAAATTATGGTATAAAGATAATGAACATTAGACACAAACTGTATAGCGAGGTGAAATCATTTGTGCGGAAAAGAGAAAGGGTCCGAACAGAACGCTTGGTTTCAGGAGACAGGAAGAGTTGTGGATGCGGGCAATATGAAGTGCGAAGCGAAAAGAAAATGAATTACTCCGATTATTTGGCGGTCAAGAAAGCTACCGTGCAAGAATGAGGTAAAGCAAAGAAAAGGGGGGAGTTTATTTGAAAAAAAGGTTCGTATTATTTAGTTTTATAAGCATTTTTATTTTACTTACAGCCTGCTCGTCTAAACAGCCTGTTGAGCTAATTCGTTCAACGATTGATTTGAAAAATGATAAGCATCACCTTGGCTCAATGACTATCATGACTGGAGAAAGAGAAGGAGAAGAAGTTGTTCCAACAGCCCTTTATTATTCCATTACCCTTAAAAATACCAGCTGGAAGAAACTTGGGAAAGAAGATCCCGAGAATCAGGTGTCGATTAAAATTGTTCCAAATGAAGAGTTGATTAACGCTTCGAGGAACATTGTAGGGTTCAATATTTTCAATACTGATGAATATGTGGATTCTGGTGTCGGTTTCGGAGAGTCAATCGATGGGGTCATCCCAAAAGGAAAAAAGGGACAGTATGATATGTATTACGAATTGGGAGTAGAGGATGCTAACCAATCTGAATTTAAGGTAGCTCCTTCAAAGGAAGCGATGGAAGAATTATTGAAAGTCTCCTCACACGCAACAGTCGTAGTCTATGAGGGTAAAAAGGAAGTAGCTCGATTCGATTTAAGTAAGTAAGGTTCATTCCCACGTTGCTAAAAACAAACGCATTTGGCATTGAACAAATGCGTTTTTGTATGTGTTTTATAAAAATGACTACCAAAAGAGAACCCGTTAATTGCTAGTAGATGATCTATTTTTATTACATTACAATCAAATATTCTATTTAAGCCGCTTCTATTAATCCTGCCAATTTGAAGTTATTCGTTAATAATTGTATGGTGGTTTTTTATTATTGTTAAAGTTATAAGAAACATGAGTAAATCCATAACAGATTAAAATCCAGCGTATCACTTGGATTAAGTGAAGGACGTTTACTTTTTGCAGTAATCGCCCCCGATTGTTGAATAAGCATTGTTTAATCAAATCTTACAAATGATACTAAATCACCCTTATCACAAGAGATCTCTTTGAAGCCTTCTACTTAAGTAATCCTATAGCTTCCATAACTGTTAATAGAAAAATCATACTTGCTGGAAATATAATTAGGTTTCCAAGAAGAAGTAATATTGAATACTTAAGATTCATATTTAAAGATTTAGCAGAAAAAATTATCCCTATTGGACTAATTATGACGGATATAGCCCATATTGGGAAACCCATATCTAAAGAAGGAGACAATGAAGGAAAAATAAATGATAAGATCCACGCTAAAGACCCAAGTGCAAAACACACTAATGAATAAACAGTCAATTTGTGCAATGTGTCCCCCCTTATTTCTAATTTCAATTTTAAAATAGAACTAACTTCTTATCATTGAGGCGGTACTTTGTTAAACAATCGCCCACGATTGTTTAATATGGGGTATTAAGTTTATTACATTTAATCTTTATCCTTTATAATAACCTTGGCTATTAGTGCACCGACAATGGTTGTCAATCCAGCAAAAATTCCAGCATATATCCTTTTATCCCAGTCTATGAGAGAGTTTGAAATAGTAACTACTGTGGCAACAAAAACGGACATAAGTATTATTTGAGGGACATTTAATTTCATTTTTAACTTTTCCATCGAAAGCTCCTTTTCAGACCATAGAATTTCCTATCACATAATACCAAGTATTTCAAATTGGAAACATAATAACAATAACTATTTGCATAAAAATAGAAGACTTATCTTGTTCAGGATAAGCCCCCTTTAATTGAATAAGGACTATTCAGATGACAAAAAGGCAGCAACTTCGCTACCTTTTTAATATTTTTTATTAAACCATACTAAGAATTTCATCAACCAATTCAGGGTTTTCTTCTAAGCCCAGCTCATCACATAGACTCTTATGAACTTTTTTAAATTCTGGAACCATACTTTGTATCACATTAATTATTTCAACAGGTTCTCTGCTACTACACCAATGTTCTAGAAGTGATAGCTGCCAATCGTATAATTTACTTCTTCCACCTTCTAATTTTGCCCAATCTCCGAAAGTGTTAGGATGTATGCCTACTTCCATATACCAAGCTGTTGTCATTGATAAGCGTAAGTTATCTAAACAATGTAAAGCATAATATATTTCTTTTCTCATTACTCTTCGATAGGTTTCGTGAACATATGCAAAAAATTTCGTTCTCCATATCTCTACTTCTTGAATTGTTGGTATATAGGATAAAACCATTGATTTTTCTAATACATCTTTCATCAAGCCAGTAGTATCGTGAACAATTTTAATATTTTGAAGCCAAACTGATGGCACAATATCCTTTGTTTTGTAATAAAAAGTATCCACCTTAATAAAAGAATCATAATGTGCAATGCTATGAGTTGCCCAAGGGAAGTCTTCAAAAAATAGAACTTTACCCCAGTTTTTAGCTCTCTGTTTTTTGTTCAACCTATATTCTTCAAACACTTCATTTTTGACAACTATTCGGAGGTCAATATCAGAATATAAGTCTGTATTTTGATTTCCTAGTGAACCTCCATAAAAAATAGCTAATACATTTTCATCACTTAGTAAATCATTTTCAATTGCATTTAATAAAATATGACGATGTTTTGGAATTTCTAAATCTCTTTTTTTCCATCTTGTTTCAAATCCCACACATAACAATCCAACTCCCTTATTGAAAGACTTATGAAATTTTAATTTCGCTAAAAAAGGATCAATCCCTTCTTCCGCAATCCTGCCATTTAACGGAATAACACTTATTTATACTTTAACAAATACCCAGTTTCCTATTGTGAAAGAAACAAAACAGTTTTAAAAAGCGGAGATAAGAGTTTGCTCCTATTTTAATCATGGATTTTTTCCACCCTCCTAGGTGGAAAGGAGATCAGTCGGGGCATCAGCTGATATAAGTTGTTCTCTAGTATTTTTATTACAAATTTTCTTGTAGTATAGAAGTAATAGTATTTTTTAGGTAGGGTCATTGTTGGCACAAACGGTTGAAAAAGTTGAGTATAATAAATCAATGCCTTTCTAGAAATAATTACTGAATGGTATAAACAGACATAGATGAATACGAATTGGAGAGGATCGCTTGGATCAAACACAGGTAATGGCATACTTCTCATTATTTGGAGAAACATTTCCGACGGATGAGGTAACAGAAATGCTAGGGATTGAACCAAATGAAGTATACAATAAGGGAGATCTCATAGTCAGACCGCCCAATCCAAATGTGGTGACAAAAGGACGAATCTATCGAAAAGAAACATCATGGTCGTTCGGCACAACATATGAAGAAAGTTTTGATGTGAAGGATCAATTGGACCAGGTTCTTAAACCGCTTAAAAACAAGACGGAGATCATCAATCGTTTAAAATTGAAATACGGTCTAACAACTCAAATTACCATTGTGATCGTGATGGAAGACGGAGTGACGCCAGGACTCCATTTAGAAAGTGATCAGATCGAATTTGCGAATCAAGTCGGTGCGGAATTTGACATTGATCTTTATGCAAATCCATATAAAGGGAACTTTGACGACTAAAGATTCGGAAGAGAAGACATCTTTTCTTATACTTTCCAGTGACACGATACCCCTAGAAAGATAATTTCGCTTTATATCGTTGGCGAGGGATTTTTATGTGCAGCTAAGTTTGTTACGGTATTGGATTATTCTTGTTTTTGTCAGGAGGTTTTGTCCTATACTGAAGGGAACGTGTAAAAGTGAGTTTTTTCAGCTAAATAAGTGAGTGGAGCGTATGAATAGGAGATGTTCTATGAAAACATTTGATAAGATGCTGACTGCGATTCATAATGAAGAGCGGAATTGCTATGCCTCAAAAGGTAGCTGGCTCTATATAGCAGATAAAAAAGATACTAAAAAGGGGCTTTTTAGACTGCCTCACTACATCTATTATTTTGTTTCTTTGGATGATGAACGCTTACCTTCCGAATTAGGGGTGGTTAAAAAGATAAAGGTTCCTATTTCAGCAAGAGAACTAGCAGAACGAGATTATACAAGCCGAAAAAAAGATCTTTCCCTTTTGACGGATGAAATCGTCAAAGAGTATGAATGGTTTTTAGAAAAAGTTAGTGCTCAACCTGAACATACTCCTATTGCTGTAACGTGGTTTGAAAGGGTGTTTCCTAAAAAAGAAAAAGAATTACGGGTACATAAAAAATTCTTCACGGGATTAACCAAGGAACAGAAAAAAGAGCTGTTTGAAGATTAGCATTTGCTGAGTTTTTCGACCGAAAAAGGGCTTTTCTTCAGTAAAAGGGGAAATGAATGATTTCGTGCAGCGTGAAGAATAAATCGAGTAATACTGAAAGCAAAATAAATAGCCCAGTTCTCGGACGGAACATGGGCCTGATTACTATTATCATCAAGTTCAAATTATTTATTATTTTTATCTTTATCCCATTTTTCAAAAAAGGAAAGAATTAAAAATATACTTCCAATTAATAATGGAGTACCTAAAAATAAGTAGTAATTGTTTTTTGGTATGCCAAAAAAATTAGCAAGATAAATAAAAAGTACCATCCATAAAAATACAACTATGTTTTTCAACCAACTCTTCATTAAATATCCAGCCACCCATTCCCTAGCTATTCGAATCCCCAGCACAGAAAATTGCGAATTCAACTATATTATATATTCTATTCTATAAAATCAAGGAATACCTTACGAAAACAGCCATCTTATTTAAGTTAAATTATAATGATTTTACCTTTGCTTTTTTGCGGGTGGTTAACAAATCGCATCCCTTAATAATCAGACTGATTTACTTTAGAAGTTATCTCCCAGCATGGAGTGAGATATTCAAAAGAATGAAGGAGGATTAAATTGAAGAACTTGAAAAAGCGGATATCCGATTACATGAATCATTACGCAAAATCATTCCCAATCAGTGGCAATGTATTAGTCGCCATAGAAGGTAGAATTATATTTGAAGAATGCTATGGCTTTTCTAATTTGGAACATCAAGTATTAAATGCCCCAACCACCAAATTCCGCATCGCCTCTATTACAAAACAATTTACAGCAGCACTCATCATGATCCTAAATGAAAAAGGACTCCTCAAAGTAGAAGATAAATTGGCAGCTTTCTTTCCAGAATATCCTGAATTCAGCAACGAAATTACTATCCACCATCTGCTAACCCATACATCTGGTATACCTGACTATTACGACTGTGTTTCCACTTTCTTTGATCGGGAAGACAAGCTTTATTTAACGCCTGACCAATTTATCTCTTTGTTTAAAAACGAAACGTTGGATTTTGAACCAGGATCTGATTGGAAGTACAGCAACTCAGGATATTTATTACTAGGCTTGATTATCGAGCGAGTAACCTCTAAAAAATTCGAAGAAGCATTGAATGATTACATCTTGACACCATTAGATATGCATAGCACAGGTTGTGATCATCAAAATTCCATTCTGGCAAATAGGGCGGCGGGTTACATTAGACCTGAACAAGTAATGGAGAATGCACCATATGTGGAAATGTCAAAGTATTTTTCTGATGGAGGAATGTATTCTACTGTCCGAGATTTGCTTAAATGGGATCAGGCACTTTACAGTGAGAGCGTTCTTTCTAATGAGACCCTAGACAAAATCTTTTCACCTAATCGTAATAATTATGGCTATGGGTGGTTTGTGGAAACCCAATTTGAACGTAGAAGAGTCCTGCATGCGGGGAAGATAAGCGGCTTTGTCAGTCTTATCGATCGATATCTTGACGATAAGGTAAGCATTTTCATGCTGGGCAATTATGATTTCATTAATTGGTACACTATTTCATATGGCATCGCTGCAATCATTTTTGGACATCCGCACCCTTCACCATTAAAGGAACCTTATCCGATTTCTTCAAAACTGCTTGACTCTTATTTAGGAGTTTATGAGAGTACGGATGGAAGAAGACTGACTGTCACCGAAGAACAAAAAAAGATCTACTTTAAATGGGGCGATGATTCAAAATTTGAAATTTATCCTATTTCGGACGTGAGCTTCAGACGTTTATGTGATGATGTAGACGAAGTCCACACATTTAGGAAGGAGGGGAATAGGATTAAGATTTGGGAGTATGAAAAATTGAGATAACAGAACTAGGGAGGGATACACCTATGACAGAAGGTGAAGAGTATTTGATGATGTATCCAAAGCTTAGAAAATGGATCAATCAATGCAATGCTTGTCAGGATATTGGGTACAAGCCAGAATTGCCACTGGGACTGTCAACTTATGACGATGATATATCTGCAGCGGCGGATAATCTACGGACGTTTTTTAAATGCCTTCATATAAATGAGGTTGGTCTTTGTGATGTTTGCAAGAAATTAATAAAATGATCAAGCCTCAAGAAGAGGCTTGATCATTTCTATTCACTTGGCATATTTTAACCAATTACTTTGTTTGTATCGGTTTTAGTTTTCAGGGGTAAATGTAAACGTTTCTTTTAAAGGTCTGCCATTTTTATCTTGAGTCCAAATGATTTCCACTTCCAATTCCGTTGCTTTTTCAGCCAGAAGAAAATTTTGAAATTTATAAGGCATCCCATCATTTAACTGTTTTGCAGTAGATTTCGCCATTTTCAAACGATCTTTATTGCAATCCCATTCATCAGGACAACTAAAAAGTGAGAATTTGGTTTTAGAATTAGGTTCATTTCTAAACATATTAATTTCCACAGAAAATGCATCCTTACCAATGTTATCAACTTCTAAGGAGTAAGTGTGAAATTTTCCCTTAACTGGTTTTACATTTTCTTTTTCATCTATAGCTTCCCCAACTTGAACTGACCACTGTTTACTTGTTTGTTTGATTGGTAAGGTATCAAAGGTTAAAGCGTTTGCTCCAGTTGGTAAAAAGTAAAAGAACAGGATGACTAATGAGCAGCAAACATATGAGATTTTCTTCATGTAGAACCCTCCTAATATTATTCTTTTTATTTTCTCCAATAAGTAATTGATTATGAAAATAATGTTCATATGGAAAGGGGGGGGGGGGGTGATGACTGGAAGAGACTTTTAACTCAAGTTCTTAAGCCAAAGAGCAGATATCATTATATAGCCAGGAGGCGATAAACGATGGGAATCTTAAGTAAGTTGTTCCAGAAAATGTTTCTTAACGAACTAGATCGGTATGGCCAAAGTCTGGGTTTCTCTACTTGGAAAGAGTTAGATGAACACTCATTTCACATATTTACGATTCCTCCTGATGCAGAATGGTTCATCACTAAATTGCCGAACAAAAAATGGGCAGCATGGAATGACAAGGGGCAACCACCGTTTGAATATGTTGAGTTTCCAGATTGGGAAGAAGCAATAAGTTATCTGAGGAATGTTTTCGAGGAAAGCGGAATTCCTGAAGAAGATTGGGAGCCTGAAGGATTTGACATAAACGATGATGTGTTCTTGCTTTTGCCCGATAAAAATAAACGACCATTAAACATCATGGATTCAATTTAAGATTAGCAAAGAAACAGTCAAATTAGAATGGAACTGTTTCTTTGTATTGTTATATCTACGTTTTGAAAAAGACAACAAGTATTTTAGTGATGAATTCCGCCAAGCGATTTGGCTTTTTATGTTAAAATGTATATAAGTGTTATTCCATTAAAGGGCAGGATTGCTGAATAAACATTTTTATAATTGTTAGAAAAATGAAACTTAATAATGATGAATTTCGTATTTTAAATAATTCAATAAAAATGGGGGTGTAGTATGAAGAGATACATTTTATTGGTCTTATTGACATTGGTAATTGAGTCTTTATTAATTACTGGGACAATAGTTTTTTGGGATACAGATTTTTTAGAAACAATGTTCTTCGGCTCCTGTTTCTTCATTTTCATTGCTTTTTTACTAAGTTCTTCAGGGAATTTTTTATCCAATAATTCTGAATACTCAGTTTTTAATTCGTTAGCAGGAAGTTATCACCTCAAGCGTGAAGAAACTTATTTAATTATCAGTCCATTTTTAGTTGGTTCGATTTTGTTTTTCATCAGCTATTTTATAATTTATTATTTTATTTACTAAGGGATACAATAATGCAGCGATTGCTAAACAAAGTGTTGCCTCTACTTATTAAGGTAAAGGCATTTTAATGGAGCAATCTCCCTTGATTGTTGAGTTTTAGTTTTGGAAGGAGGTTATGATTTGAAGAAAAACTTTAAAACGTATGCGTTGTTAATAGTATTAATATTCACTACGATTGCTATCATAGATAACCTAAGAATTTCAAATGTTGCAGAGGAATTAAAAAAGGATAAGGAGAATTTAGTAAAGCAAGTCGCCACCTTTAAACAAGACCTAGGAAATAGTTCAAATAATTTAGAAGAATTAAAGCAGGAAAACGAACTATTAACTGAAGATATTTCCAACCTCGAAAAAGACATTGAGGGTTTGAAATCGCCAGTTACTTATCAAGATTTTTTAAATGCGATTAGTACCGTTGAATCTTATAAAGACGTAGAATCATTTAATAAAACGTCAGAGTTTTATAATTTTTTTTCATCCTCAAAGAATATAGGTTTCTCTCCAAAAGACAGTGCAGGTAATTGCCCTTGTAGCGTTGGAGAAATTGAATGGATGCCTAATTCAGTGCTTGAGCTAAGGGAATTTAGAATTGATAAAGAAAGAATATTCCTCACCTATAATACCGTTGAAAAAATTAAAAATGATTATCAATTTGTAATGATCAAGACAAAAGAATCCTATGATAACGTAGAAAGATGGAGGATAGAAGAAATAAACCTTAAAGGAAAAGAGAATTAAACTTGTGAAGAAACATACTTAAACTATCGGTCAGTTATCTAAATTATGCCCTAGTGTGTTATTCCATAAGGGGGCGATTGCTTAACAAAGCGTCGCCTCTTCTTATTGAAGTAAAGTGGCAGTTTAGTTCAATAAGAAATGGTAAAATTAACAAAAAGGAAATCGCAAATGGAGGAAAAAAGAAAACTTATATTTAAGTTAATATTTTAAATACAGTAAAGAGAAAAGGAGTACATAATTGAATATTTTATCTTTAGAACATATTTATAGTATTAGAGAATTACCAAGTAGATACGAATATACTTGTTTCTCAGCAGATTTTAACGGTCAACTGATTATTATGGGTGTCAAAAAAATCTCCAAAAAAACCTTTAGGTACGATATTTATCACTTTAATAATGAAGAAATTCAAAAGTATACAATTTCAACAATTAAATCATTCCATCATATTCAACGGTTATACGATAGTTGGCTTTTAGCTGATGCCAGGGCTGAGGATGAAAAAGTTCAAAATGCTACTATCTTTGACGATTACGGTACTAGTATTATTTCTTTCCATTTGGGAGATGGTATAGAAAATTTACAGGTGTCAGAAAATGGAGACATTTGGGTAGGTTATTTCGATGAAGGGGTTTATGGAGATACCGTTGGTGGAAGTGGCTTAAGCTGTTTTAATTCGAATGGAGAACAAGTCTTTGACTTTTCTGATTTTTCTTTGGGAAAGAAAGACATTCCTATAATAGATGATTGTTATGCTTTAAATGTGGTTTCTAACGATGATATTTATTGTTATTACTACTCTGATTTCCCATTATTAAATTTAAAAAATATGAGGGATTATAGAGTTTTTAATGAACTTATAATTCAAGGCAGCAAAGCATTTGCAGTATGGCGAGACCATATCTTATTTGGTCCGACCTATAATAATGATAAGGTATACTTATACTCCTTGCGAGACAAATGTACAATTACTTATAAACCAGTAAATGAAAATGGTAAAATTCTTAAAGACTTCGAAGTAGTTGGTCGAAAGTCTATTATGTATTTAATTGATGAAAAAGATATATATCGAATAGATTTAAGATTACTAATCAAATAAAACAATTCCGAGCTTCTTGAACTAATGGGTGCGTTAGTTCAAGAAGCTCGGAATTATTCTGAAGATACTTTACATTTTCCTTATTCCATTTGCTTAACAAAGCGTCGCCTCTTCTTATTAAAGTAAAGGACAGAATACTTCACTACTAATAACTTTTTCTTAATAAGGAATCCTACCTTTAAATAATAAAAAAGGTGGTTTCTATGAGGAAGATATTTATTTTAACTTTAAGTTTATGTTTCATAAGTTTTGGATTAGTAAATGCAAACGGTAAAGATGAACATCCTCCATTGGAAAAAGGATTTTTTGAGATAGGATACAAGACAGTCGAGAAAGCATTAGATGAATGTGAAAATCATTTTAACAAGAATATTGAATTACCATATAAAATGCCTCCAATTGAATTTACACATTATTTTGGAAGGTGTAGTAAAGATTTTGGAATTAATAATAATTTTGAAATTGAATATCTTAATGAAAATTTGTCAGAGAATCACTATCAAGTTACAGTGAGACCAAGAGAACACAGAATTAAATTTAAGCAAAGAAATATTGCAAGAAAAATAAAAATGGATAAAGGCAGTGCACTTTTATTAAACAATCCCAATGGTGTTAATATATTGGTCTTTGAAAGAGATGATTGGCAGTATATGTTATCAGTTGATAAGAGAGTATCAGAACGAGTACCTGTAGAGGTGTTAGTTGACATTGCAAATTCTTTTAAATAATATCATTTTTTAACTAACAGGTGTGTGTTAGTGAAAGAAGAATTGTGAGTTGAGCAAATTTAGAGCTGAGAAAGTTATTCCATTAAAGGGGGCGATTGCTTAACAAAGTGTCGCCTCTTCTTATTAAGGTAAAGGGCAGTTTAATTGAATAAGAAATGATATAGTAATGTAAAATAGAGGGGATTACAGAGGAGTCAATATGACTATTTTAATGATTATATTTGCCGTTTTTTCCTTTTTAAGTTTGATTTTTTTTTCAGTTAAAGATAAAGAGTTTTATCAAAGTGAAACTATAAATGCCGACCCTGGAAGTGTTTTAGGGGAAATATTGATTTATATTATTAATTTACTACCGTGGTATTTAAAGAAACTATCTTTGATGCTAGTTTTTTGGGGGTTATGCATTCTATGTTTGAGTTACTTTATTTATGAGTAAAGGTTTAATTTAGGGTGTTCTCTTAGGAAAGGTGAATTGTGAGATGAGCAGTTTTAGGACTGAGGCCATATTGTAGTAATTTAATTAACGGGGGCATTTGCTACACAGTGTGATCACATTATTTTTTTGAAGAACGGTACAATGGATTAATGACAAATTAATTTTATTTAAAGGAGATACAATGGAACATCCGTATAAAGAATATGAAAACACAGAATTATGGAATTTGATTTCAAAAGGAATAGATGATTTGTCTGAGAATCAGGACCTCCAAGAATTAACAAGAAGAGAATACATTGTTGGTTATCTGTGTAAACTCATCAAACAAAACAGTTGAATCATATTCAATAATCGGGGGCGATTGCTTAACAAAGTGTCGCCTCTTCTTATTAAGGTAAATGGCAGGATTGTTGAATAAGCAGGAATTATATAAAAAGGCGTACAATATATTAAACGAAAGGCAAATTAGTTGTTTCTATGTAAGGGGAGATGTAATGGGAAAGTACATTAGAATTTTCTTCTTAACCATAATAGTAAGTGTGGTTTTCTTTTTTATATTTAGTTCTGCATATGTGGGCAATCGCAGTCCTGAAGAAATCGCAGTTTACACATTTGGAACCATCATTGTAATTCTTCTTTCATTTTTGATTTCACAGATTTACTATTTAATTGATTTGGTTGCTAAAAAAAAGTAATTCTTTTTTTCGCTAAAGGGGGCGATTGCAATTAGAGTAACATCTAAACTTTTAGGGATTATAGGGGGGTTCTCCAGCATAATTTTATGGATTATACTTAATTTTTATAATCCATACTTAAACCTAAATGGAACTGAACCGATGGTAAACACATTTTTTATGTTGTTTCTCCCTGCTTGTTTAGCAATCTTTTCTTCTATAATTTCTAAACAATCGTTAATGTTAATCGCTTTTATGTGGTCATTGCCATATAGTCTATACTTAGTTTATACACCAGGAATTTTTGCTTTGTTCGGAACTACTTGCATTACTTACTTGATTAGTTTTCTATTTATGAAATTATCTAAGAGTAAAAATGTATTAGAACTGTAATCCTTATTCAACAATCGGGGGCGATTGCAGCAGAATACTATTGCCCTTATTCCAGAACAGAAAGCTAATTTGTAAAGGATATTGTAAGTTAAGTTAGGTTATACGCATAAATAACCCTTAATTCCTCAAAGGGCTTAAGGGACCTAGTACAATTAATCTTCTTTTACTTTTTCTAATGGAAATTCTTTTAAGATGTCCACTCCATCTATAATTAACAAGGTAGAGTCAAAAGCCAATTTTTTAATACCTCTTAGATCAATATCATCTTTAATTTTGTATTCAACGTGAAAAGAACCCTCAGCTCCTGGGTCTATTATTCCAGGGCTTCCACTACCCATTGGAGTCATTTTAATAAACTTACTTCCTCTTACTAATACCATTTTGGAAGCTAAACTTTTGTTTGGTCTTATAACTACTTCGAGTCCATAAGGGTTCTGACCTGGATAATCAAATTCACTTTCAAATGGTGTTGAACCGTTATTTTTTAATTTAAAATCATAACGAAGTATTTTTTCTGCTTTAATAATTGTGGTTTGAATACTTGAAATTTCTATTTGACTTGCCCTATCAAACCCAGTAAGTGGAATCAGTGTAAAAAGCATTATAATTAATGTTAATTTTCTAATGATAGTTCAATCCTTTCTATATGATATGGTTTTAATTTAAGTATTTACTTCAGATTCAGTATTATTCCATTAAAGGGGGCGATTGCTGCACATAGCGATCGTCCCTTTTAGTTATGAATTAGCAGTAAACATACAATTCGATTTTGATTGAAATAAAATCTTTGATTAAAAGGAAACCTAAAATTTAGACAAATATTAGAGGTTCTGAAATGAAAATAATTATCTTAATTATATTTTTTAATTTAACTATTGTTCCTACCTTAACTTATTCTGAGACTGATCTTAAACAATTACCACCTTGCACAGAGATTATTAGTCCTGTGAAAGGTGTATCTGAAAATACAAGAGGAGTAGCTTTGATCTATAATATTGAGAGAGAGTTCAACGACCAAAGAACAAGTATTAGCATACACGCTGTTCATATGCCTGATCCATCATGGTTTGGAGATTATGAAAGTTATGAGGTATTAGCCTATATTCCTAATGAAATAAGTTGGACTTTCCCACTCATTCAATATGAAAAACAAAATTGGGCAGGTACATGGGACGAAATTTCTGCAACGAAGAGACCCACTCGATTAAAAGTTCGAGTTTTTAACTCAAAAACGAATCTTCCTGGTCCAGTTATCCTTGAAAAGAACATTTCGTGTGAAAATCAGTCAACCAACTAAAGAGCTGCTGCATTAGTTACACAGCGTTTAGAATGTAACCTCATCCAAATAGAGAGTCTTATTCAACAATCGGGGGTGATTGCTACATAAGGTAATCGCACTTTGTTTATAGAAGATATAGGTAGAAGTAAGTGAGAATCTTCATTAAATATCTGGTCATCCTATAAGCAGGAGGGATGATTTTGGTATTTCGGGTTTTATTATTACTGATATTCATTAGTTTTCATTTATCAACAATGGCCCATGCAAAAGCCCCGCTACAAGCTGCCTTTATCCGTGACCATCAGCTATGGATCAAAAAGGGATCGAAAGAAATTCAAATCACAAAGGATCGATATGTGTATTCACAGAAATGGTCCTATGATGGTCGTTTTATTGCTTATATTGATGGTGATAAGCAAGCAGAAAAATCGGATTTATTCATTTATGATACCAAGGAAAAAGAAAGCTACCAGCCTTACGTAAGGGTTGAAACTTCGAACTTTAAATGGTCGCCTGTCAAAAATCAATTGGCCTACAATGATCAAGGGTTATTAAATGTTACAAAAATAAAAAATGGCCGCCCACAAGGATTTGAAAATGTTTCATTAGGGGTTGGCGATTTTGAATGGTTTCCGAACGGGAAAGAATTTATTGTTTCCTCTCCATCCAGTTTACGCCCTACTGGATGGGGACCAATCAAGCTTTATAAAATACCAGTCGATGCAAATCTTTCTGCTGATAAGATGAAGCTTTTTTATACCATTCAAACAAAAGAGCCAGAATTGTTTGCAATCTCAGCAGATTATTTTAAATGGAGCTTCGATGGAAAGTGGATGAGTTTTCTAGCCACTCCAACAGCTTCTTGGTCAAATGATAGTAATACATTATGTGTGTTGTCATCACAGGGAGAGCAGTTTCAACCGATAGGAAAAATGCTTGGGTACCAAGATTGGGTGAAGTGGGCTCCAGCGGCTAACCAATTAGCCTATATATCAGGTGAAGGAAGATTTTTTGTTGAAAACAAGAAAACCACAATTGCAGATATGCCAGCTGCCAATCAGCAAAAGGAATATACACCTAAAGGGTATGTAGACCTTGATTTGGAATGGTTCTCACCAAACATTGTCATTGTGGCCCGTTCAAAAGAGAATAAGGAGTGGAAGGAAGGACCTGTTCCAACCATGTTCACAGCCCTTTATGCTATCAACATACGAACAAAAGAACAAAAACAAATCACTTTTCCGAAGCAGAATGAACTTGATGACGATCCTCAAGTTGTTGGTTCTAATCTTACTTGGTTTAGAAAAAAGGAAAACGACCATCAAGGCGATGTATGGGTAAAAGATGGTTTAAGTGGTCAAGAGCATTTATGGCTTAAGAATGTTGATTCAGCTCCTATATTTTTTCCGCTGAATTGAAGGTCTTGAGAAAATGGCAATCAAATATTATTCAACAATGAGGCTTTACTTTAGGAAGAAGTAGAGCTTTTTTAGCATTAACGGGCAGGTTAAATCTTTTAAGGATATCAATAAAGTTTAGGTCAAGAATAAGGAGTAAGCATTCAAATGAGGTGAATCTTATGATTAAGCGATACATCATCTTATTAGGCTGTTTATTATCAGCCTTTACTCCATTGCAAGCTGTTAAAGCAGAATCGAATTCAAAAGTAGAACAAGGAATTTATGTCACAACTGAGGACATTATATCAGATATTATTTTTCCAACTGTAGATAAAAAAGTTCAAAAAGAATATAGTAAAGATTTGATAGGATGGCAATGGGTAAGAATTGTTGGCATCAATTACAACAACAATCATTCTTATGATATTGCTGCAAAGATTGAAGTCAATTCCCAACTTAATGGTAAAGAAAGATATGCTGATGATTTGGTTAAATTAAGAATTTTTCCATCCTGTAACAGCAATAAGCTGAAATGCAGACACGATTTTAAAGTAGAGCTATTAGATTACAGTCATTTATCCCAATGAAAATTATGATTACTGTTATTCAACTGATGGGTGGTTTCATGGAATAAGACTTATTAATAAAGGTTAATAAACTCAGTTCCTAAAGGGACTGGGTTTTTCAATACAAAAAACACCGCTAAAGGCGGTGTGGTTAATCTTACTTTGATTTTCACTGTTAATAGGAGTCTGATTAACAATATCCCTTCCCAAATCGGAACCCATTTCATGAATATAAGAGCTATAAATCATTTAAAACGTTGTTTTAAAAGAAATTAAATGTCGTCATCATCATCGTTTTCATCCTCTTGAACGTAAAAAGGATCATCATAATTCACAACATATGCCACCCCATGAACGAGGTCCGCTTGTACTTCCCAATCCCACGAAGCTCCAAGACGTTTCATAATTGGATTCCAGAAATCATGACGTTGTGTTTCAAATTCTTGGACAAAGGCAAAATATTTCTCGAAATCTTCGAATGACTTAGGATTTATATCGATAGCACCTAATGTTTCCGCTTTAATCTTGATTTCGCGTGCGGTTTTAAGCTCTTCTTTTGTTAATGGACCTAAAACTGTCCCGTCTTTCGGTTTGTTTTGATAAATGTTGTCTAGTGTACTCAATTGAATGCCCCCCATTCCCTTGATAGATATAAAATTCTTCGTTCCTCCCAAATAACCTTCATTGAGTGAAAAATAAGCTATAAATTCATTGTTAAATAACTGAAAATGAATTCTTCACATTTCAAAAGAGAAAATACCCTAATATTTTCATTGTTTACAATATTTATCAATTCATCTAGAATTAGTCTATATTACATACGACGGGGGTCACTATGAAGAAATTATGTTTTTTATTAACGGTTTTCTTGCTCTTATTTATTCAATTCTCTGTAGCGAGTGCTCATTCAGGTCGCACTGATGGAAATGGGGGGCATAATTGTTCAGACAAATCAATTTCTAAAGGCTTATGCACGGGATACCATTATCATAACGGTGGTAGCTCAGAAAGCAGCGGAAGTGAGGATACAACATCAGTCAATCCGTCCTCGTCAACAACCGCCGCTCCGTCGAGTGCTGAAATCGAGAGACTTGAAGCTGATAATGCAGATTTGAGCAAACAAATCGATGATCTGACTAGTGAAAACTCTTCTTTAGATGCAACTCTGGACGAGAAAAATCAGGAGCTAGTGGCATTGAAAAATCAGAATAATGACCTTTTAGAGGACATTGAACAAAGTGAAAAAAAAGAAGCTGATTTAACTCAAAAAGAAAATAAGTTGGCTGAAAGAGAAGCAGAATTAAAATCACTTGAAACCGATCTGGTGAAAAAAGAGAAAGAATACATCACTGAGATAGATGAACTAAACAAGGACTTGGACGAGAAAGTTGTACAAATGAATGAAATGGAAGACGATGCAACAACTTCAATCATTGGAACTTCTCTATTGTTTGGGACAGGTATTGGAGGATATGCCTTATACCGTAAAAAGCAAAGAAGAAATGCAGGATAAGCAGTATAAATGAAGCAGATCCAAATCGAACGCTAATAACATACATGCTGCGATTTTTATTTATATAATACAGGCTATGTTAAACGTTTATGTTGATATTTGAATAAAGCGAACTCTTGTTCTATAATGGTTACATGAATAAGGACAAAAGTGAGTGATTTCAAATGGCATTAACGGACATTATAAAGGAGATTCAAAAACTCAATACGGCAGACCAACTTTCGACCTTTAAGTTATAATGTTGCCTTTTTCTCCTTCTACTAATTGAACAGGTTCGTTGAAGAACTTTTTGGGAGAATATTTTATATTGGAGATGAAATTTTGATGTTTAAAGATGTTTGTAACTGCAAATTTACCAATTCATTTAAACTAGAAGCAGATTTTGTGGCTGACCCAATTTGGTGCAACGTATGTGGCTGGAATCTAGATATTGATGACTTTTCGTTAACAGATAATCTTAAAGATGACTTATATCAATGGACTAAACAATATAAGAAAATACCAATTAATGAACATAATACAATCGGGCTAAATCTTACTGAAAAAGTGAAAAAAGAATTAGGTTCAGATTATAGAATCGTATTTAAACCTAATAAATAAAATAACACCTCCAAGGTGGGTTTACTAATGAGGAAAGTAATGAATGTTGGAATCGGCATTGTGCCGCAAAAATTAATAACTCCTCAACCAGATGCAGGAGATTATTTTCCCTTTTGCATGGAAGGCGACGCTCCTTATGTTCTGGATATATCCTATAATGAAGAAGAATCGGAAGAATCGGATGCATTCATGTCGAATTGGATGGATATTTTAGATCAGTACCCAATCTATGTTTTCTTCGAAGCGTTTGACTTTCATTTAGAGGATTTTGAACATGACTGTGCAAAACACAAAATCGAATTTGAAGTTCTCCCACGGAAAAAACATGATTTCTACGGCAAAGCTAGAATCACAAATAAAGAGCAATTTGAAGTGGTTTCGCACCATTTATATAGTAATGGAAACATGAATAACTTTGCAGCCTGGTCATTAGAAAAGGATGTCTTTCGCGTGGGTAAAAGGGAAATCAAGACGTTATTCAGGAAGAAAAAGCTGGAAACACCGATTGTATCGATCACTGAAAAGACAACCGTTTTCTGGATTGGTCATGACGGGGATTATATAATCGTTATTTCTAATGATGAGAAATTCTCGAATTTATCTTCTGTTACAAGCACATTTCCAAAAGGTGTCGATTTCTCAATAATAGATTTCTCTGAATGAGCGGAGAGTTATTCAAATGAGCGTTAAATACAAAAGAATAAATAACGTAAGAATATGGGAAGATTCCAATGGTGAAGGTGTAGAAATTTCAAAAAAATATCTAAACGAGTGTATAGACTACATTAAAATGAACAGAGTCAAAAAGATTGATATCCTTGACTTCTTATATAAAGGTGAGGATCTCGATTTTTTGAAGGAATGTCCTACGGTAGAGGACATTGGAGTAGACAGTATTTTTTTGAAAGATATTAGTGGTTTGTATTATTTAAAGAATCTTAAAAGGCTAGCACTAGGTGAGTCTACTACTATAGATGGGAAAAATGAAATTGATCTGACCGCATTCACCAGTCTGAGAATCCTTGATCTGACTTGGACAAAAAAGATTAGGGGACTTCATTCCCTAGAAAATTTAAAAGAACTGTGCCTTCATAAATACTCTCCTTCTAGCAAGAATCTTGATGAGTTAAAGCATTTAAAAAACCTTGAAGTGTTGGAGATTAGAACATCTAAAATACATTCTCTGGAAGGTATTGAACAACTTCAAGAGCTGCAAGAATTAGAATTGAGTTATTTAAGAACACTGGAGGTTATAAAGCCTTTAACAGATTTGGGCAGTTCAATAAAAAGACTCGAAATCCATTCTTGTAAGAATGAACAGATTTCGCGGAACTAAAACATTTACATTCTTTAGAATGGTTAATGCTTGATAGCTGTGGAGAAGTAGAATCCCTTGAATTTGTAAAAGGATTGCACTACCTAAAACATTTTGTATTTCCAAAAACAAACGTTCTTGATGGAAACATCTCACCTTGTCTGCATATCAACTATTGCTATTTTGATAGCAATAAACACTATTCGCATAAGTGGAAGGACATCGATCATTGGTATAAACAAATACATTAATTACACAAACGAATGGCGTTTCTTCAATTAGAAGGAACGCTTTTATAGTACAGCAAATATGAATGAGGAGTCCAAGAAGGAAAGAGGGACTCCATAAAGAATACATTTAGCTATCCACAGAATAGAGGGTGAGGATTTTTGAAACTAAGACAAATGGCAGTAACTTTTCTTTATAACGATAATCAAGATTTCTTATTCCTTCAAAAAGAATCGAACAGTCCATTTTTACCTGGGCATTTGGTGCCGATCGGAGGACATATTGAAGGCCATGAAATAAATGATCCTATGGAAAGCCTGTTTACGAGAAATTGAAGAAGAAACAGGGTTATTAGAGTCTTCCATAAACAATTTAGCACTCCGATACATTGTATTAAGGGTTAAGGACAACAAAGAGATTCGAATTCAATATGTTTATTTTGGAGATGTTGCGAAGGAACATACCCTAGTTGAAAGTGAAGAAGGGCAGTTATCCTGGATAAATGGTAAAAAGATAATCCATCTTCAAGTAACTGCTACAACAAAAGAAATCATCAACCATTATTCCACTTATGGAAAATCCGCCGATCAAGTATATGTTGGTTCAATGAAAGATTTTGAAGGAGAACCCCAGATTATTTGGGCTATCTTGGAAGATTGGGAACAACAGAGTGAAGTTTTAATAAAAGATTAAATTTTTTCCATAGAAAGAGGAATATACATGAAAAATAAAGAGGTGGAGGACTTCTTTCAATCGGCAGTGCACTATTGCAGCATGATTGAAGGTTTCGATTCCAGCAAGGACACCAATAAGTTAAAAAGTCTGCTGCTTGCATTATTAGATCTGTATTCCAAAGCTCTTCATCTACCGACAGTTGAAGGAGAAGATGATCGAAACCCGAGCTTTAAAATATCTGCACCACCTATAACATTCGAAAAGTATGACCATTATTGGAAAGTGTTTGATCCGTATCACTTAGAGGAACCTGTGGGTTCGAGTTTAAAAGATGATATTTTAGATATATATATGGACGTAAAACATGGGTTGATGGTATATGATGAGAAACAGTATAACCAAGCAATCTGGGAATGGACAATTAGTTTTGAAATTCACTGGGGCAGACACGCGGTAGATTCAATACGTGCCCTCCATTTTGTAGAAAAAGAAAGATCGTTTGAATGAATGGCGATTAAGATATCCCTCAATAAAACCTATAATAGATGAATCATTCTGCGACAGGAGTTGCTGACTTGGATAAAGAGCAAGAAAAGATAATAATAAAATCCTTTTTCGAAAAAAGGATCCATGACAGAATGATGTTTGAATTACTTTCCCCGAAAAAGCGAGTGAACGCGATAGATAGGCTTTGTCATGGCTACGAAAACATAATTTGCAAGAGGTATATGGTAGAAGTTAAAAAACCGAATTCAAATCCTCAGGAACTTTATAGCTTGTTAAAATCGCACGGAGCGGGAGAAACGTGTTATGTGATTTCTTTTAATGAAGAGATTGATGGAAAAGAGGTACCATTGCTTGATGCTCTTGAACAGGCTGTTGGGTTTGGGTTTCCATCCATCATATCATGCATTCTTGGAAAGCTTGCCTATTTTGAAGCTGAACACGAGCTTGGAGCTACTCCTCGATACATTTTGAATAGGGACTAAAACAAGCTAAGAGGTAGATCGAAGGGGAGCACTGCACCTTTTGCTGGCGTCGGTATATGGCGGAAGAATTGAGTGTGCTGCTGTACGAAGATTCTCCCAGCTTCAACCGAAAATACTGTACTGATTTGTTAGCTACCTATGGCAGGCAGAGTAAAAACTTTTCTCAATCTTGCACAGTTGTTCCTATGAGGATAGGTTCTAGCAATAAAAAAGTAGGGACCTCCATTTTAACTGGAACTCCCTTTGTTCTTCAATAATAACCCCCCCTTTAATTGAAGGAGGAAGGAATTATTCTGTTATTCTAAGATGTCTTATTAGTTCTTGAAGAGGAGTAGAATTGGAATCAGAATAGTACTTAATATGACTTTTTAGCACAGACCATTTTTCTTCAAGCATTGGATGTATCTGTGTGGTATCTGCAATTATATATAATTCAATTAAAAAATAAAGGGTCTCCCAAATTAAATAGTCATCTTCTAACTTTATAAGCACATCAACAACATTTGGAATATAGTTAAATGCTACGTCTGAGGACATATCCCGAGTAATGGTCTCAAAAGAATTACTAAAATACCATTCATCATCTGCTAATTTATCTTCCCATCTAACGAATATCTCAAGTAGCTTCTTGTCCGTAATAATCCCACCCTTAACCACTATATAATCATCTACATTCTTAGCACTTCTTGCTTAACTAAACTGCTCTTGATTCATGAGAACACGAGTTTACACTGATTAGCATTCGCCCCCGTTTGATTCCTAAGTAGTATTACAAGTAATACTATATGACTATTTTTAAAATTCAAAAAGGAAATTGAGTTAAAAATGCAGAGATCATCATACAATAATTTACATTTAAAAGATTAACTCTTTCAAGTAGGAAGGATGTAATTTAATTGAATAAACAGTCAAAAAAATTACTCATTATTGCTGCTTCAGTAATTTTTCTTGTTTTAGGATTTATTGGAGTTGCTACTTTCTTTTCTACATAATATCTTGAAAAGTAGTATAACAAAGGTTTTGTTCGTATGCTTACTAGGTTAAAAAACACAAAACTCATTCCTGTAAATGAAAAAGCCTCGTCAACTGAAGAGGCTTTTTCATTTTTTTCATTTACAGCCTGTTTATGACTACTCCGTAATTGCCCCCGATTGTTGAACAAGACTACTTGAGTTTTTCCTAAAATTAGCTTATGTTTCTTTGCTGATTTAATTTATCCTGCCAATTTAATAATAAAAAACGCTAAAACAGTTTACAAATAATTCTAAAAAGTGTAAAATTACACTATGGAAAATTTAGGTTAGAAAGCAAAATACTATTTAATAATTTCGGGGGTGAAATGTTGAACTGGGAAACTCTTCCTATTTGGTTTTGGAATATGTATTACTTGTTTTTATTATTAACATTATGTTTATCGGTGTTTAGTGCTGTAAAGAAAAAGAAATTGATTTTTTCGGTGATAGTTGCTTTTTTAACAATATTTACTCCATTTATATCCTTAATAAATTCGATTGGAAGACAAGAAGGAATCAATGAGTATGAACATTTTATTGATGGATTACAAAGTGGTGAGGTATGGACTCTTTTTTCCCTGGCAAGTTATTCTTTAATAATTGTATGGTGGTTATTTATTATTGTTAAAGTTATAAGAAACATAAGTAAACCCATAACAGATTAGAATCCAGCATATCACTTGGATAAGTGAAGGGCGTTTACTTTTTGCAGTAATCGCTCCCTTTAATGGAATAACAAATATAAGTTGCTTAATCCACCTTATTCAAATTTCCTTCGAATAATTGCCCCTATAGAGGCATATGAAACAGACATTATTATTGCTAGGAAAACCCCATTAAGGTCTAAGTCAAAAGCTTTGCTCCGTATAAACTCATTTGAGTCAAAATCTGAGGGATCAAATATTAATCCCACTACAATAATCCCCATAAAAAGTATAAAAAAATCTAATAAAAACTTCTTCATAGTAATTGCTCCGCCCTTGAATAATTAAAGCAAAAAGCACCCCATGTAGTTTGCTTAGTGGATTGTTAAATAGAATGACATCCTGTTTGGTACCTCTTATTGATATGCAGATTTATAGATTTATTTATACGGCTATTCTGCAGAACGATACAATCGTCCTAAAAATTCATCAAAGGTATCTGCAACCTTTATAAACTCCCATGTTGTAGTATTTGAAGCGGACGGCATGAAATTTTCTGCTATATACAAAACAGGTGGGTCAGCATCTTTATCTCTGTAATCAAGTACAAGCCAATAATGGAAATCTGTCCACAAAACAACCAGTTTGTCAGGAAGATTCATGTCTTCCAAAAGATTTAATGAAAATACGATGCTAATATCATCATTTTTGAAATGGATCGGATAGATGTATGGAATACTTACATCTTCGTCATAAAAGAAACTTTCTTCATCACAAGCTGGGAGCATAATCTGTGGATAGGTTAGATCGCCTCCATTTTGAATTTTCATTAACTCAATAAAAGCTTTAGGCAATTTTACATGCAAACGTTCCTCCGCTTTTTTGATTATTTCCTCATTGATTGGATAGCTCAGATTGACTTCATCATCAACTATCCAAAAATCCCGACCATTATAAAAATCTTTGCTCATATTGTTTCTCCTTTCTTTAAACGTCGCCACCAAAAAACATGTCTGCATAATACGCGATTTCAGTGTCTTTTAGAATAATCATTACGATATTCTTTACACATTTAGGAGACAGCTGCCCATTTTCATTGAAGTGATGAGCATAGTTTGCTGCATTTTCTTTAATAGCTAGTTTTTCATTTTGGAGAAGAGCAGGTAAGGCCTTTTCTAGGATGTGTTGACGATAGTCAGGAAATAAGGACAGATTATCTAATGCATAGCAGATTTCAAATTCATCCTCTGAAGCAAAAGCAGATTTGATTTCCTCCAGCGTCCATTTCCTTTCAGGCACAGAAGCATATTCTTCCTCATCAACCTCATTGTTCTTGTATAAACAAGTAAGGAAGGCTTCAAAGTTTGGAGCTAGTGTCATGATTAAATTGGAATCTGTATCAATGTAAATGATAGGAGGTTCTTCTTTTGTAACGCGGTAATCTAATGCAATCCAGGAATGGCCGTCACCAGAAAACAAGATGATACCTTCAGGCAATCCCCATTCTTTAATGAAATAACTGCTTTCTGATACACCATTTTCTTCCCCAATACCTTTTATATGATCTATGTGTATATGGTCATCCGCCCAAGATGTTGGAATAGCAGTAGGGAAGGAATCATATATTATGGATCCGCCGTTTTGTTCAAAAAGAATCCTTAAATAAGACTTGGGAAATTTCACTTCAAATTTATCTTCTACCGTTTTTACCAGCTGATCGGTCAATGGTTCCAACTTATAAGTATTATCGCTCACTCGCCATAACCTGTTCTCCAATAGAAACACCCCTAACATATATACCTTTTTTCATAATACAGTCTAGGTATAATATTTGTAAATTTTTGTGGTGTACTAATTTGATATGTTGCCAGACTTTTGAATGATATAATTAGTAATACTAGACCTTTTTCAGGAGACTCACATGTCCTTACTTATATCACAACTTGCTGTTTCACCACTTTTTATCATGGTATTCATTTTATCTGTCCTTCACTTGATATTCCTCAGAAAAGATAAAGGTTGTTTAGCGATTATAGGAAAAATTTATTCCGCCATTCATGTTTGTCTATACCTACTAGCACTATATTTGTACATAAATATTTAGTTAAGAAACAACTAATCAACCGAAATAATATATATAGGTTAAAAGAAGGAGGCACTTCATATGATTATTAAATTTGATTTTGGCGATGACTATATTCAATACATCTCCTGTTCTACTAAAGTAGGAAGAAAAATTAACAAAATTCAAAGAGATTTTTTCAATTGGATTTTCGATGAAGAAAAGAATAAAGAATACTGGGCGTATGAAAATGGAGAAAAATATTGCCCAAATTACGATGTAAATGCAATTGTCATTTGGCTAAATAATGTGAAATTTAAAAAGGGAATTGCTAAAGCAAAGGTAGTCGAAAACCCTAAAAGAAAAACTAAAAAGACTTTATATTATTAGGGTCCAAAGAGACCCTACTGTTATATAAAAATCAACATGAATATTTAACATAGCCAATAAAAAAAACCTTAAAAGAAAAATTAGAAATGAAATATATTAAGCGAATAGATATGGATGTAGAAAGCGATGCAGACGTTATAACTATTCATAAGCCAGATTTGATGTTCAAGGTGGCTCAAATTATTAACCAGCTTGCATGTGTAAATGTTACTAAGAATGAGGAGAATGAAATAGAAATTCAGATGTTAAATTATAAGAAACCCAAAAGAGAAAAGTAGTCTGAAGGGGACGTGTTTCTTATCCCTATAAAAAATTCTTACTACGCAATCGTTCAAGTAATCGAAAAAGTTGGTAAGTATACAGCGATGTGTGCATTGTTCGAAGGCAGTTATAAAGAAATGAATTTACCAGAAGAAAAAATTGAGTTTGGATTGCCAAAAGTCGTTCTATCTATCCTTTCTAATGATTTAGATAATCATAACTACAGAGTATTATTTAACAGAAAACCAATAATTAAGGTCCCTGATACGGAGGAGTATGAGGCGATAAGGCATTCTAGCTTTGGGTCATTTGTTCTTCCTGAAATTGCGGATAATTTTGATTACCCAAACAGCACGTTTAAAGATACGGTTGAGGCAATAAAGAAATTACAGGCTGAAATTAAGGAATTATATTAAATATCGAATTATGAAGCGAGCAGAGATTTTTATGAACTGAATCCTGAGGGAATAAAGCCTTTAAGCAAAAAAGAATGTGACGAAGCTGAAGAGATAATAAATTTTTTCAAGCATGCCTTTTCTGACAGTTATATGATAAAGCCATATAAATTACTATTTGAACCCGCTTTGCTTGAGAACTTTGCCGTGAGAGTTTTGGCTAATGTCTATTCAAAGTTATTTTGCATTGTACAGGAAGAGTCAAATACTATTTTATTCTTAGGTGGTTCGAATCCGTCTAACTTCTAAAAAACCTTTGAAAATCCACCATAATTGGAAATTTATCATATGCTGTATACTCGATATGTATAGGGAAGTGTGAGAAATGAAACCTTTTCAAGACGTAGAAACAAATCCGTTTGAAATGGAAACAAATGCTCCATACTCATTAAATTATCTGATCTTTGTTCAAAATATTTTTCGGAACAACAATAAGGAGAATAATCAAAAACCGTCATTCCCTTATCTTGATAGCTCCCAATGGGGGCTTCTGCAAGAGGAAGATTTTATTGCAACGTTTAAGTGAGATATGGAACAAAGTAGTTAGAAGTAACGCAGCCAGTGGGCTATATGACCATAATGGTATTTTAGAATACGAAAAAGCTCTATTCCAAAGGTTATTTCAAACTAACAAGAATCGTAATTTTGGATTTAACGAAAGCGTTAAATCGTTTTTATCCTGGTGGGATGGAGTTTACGGGAAGACAGCAATTGAAAGTGTGTTTGATGATGAAAGAATGAACAAGATTTATACGGACATGGCAAAGTCCATACAAGCATCAAAAGATGTAACTATTAATAGACGGTTAAAAATTAATCTAGTATATGACAGACCGTTATTAGGCGGAGAGACCGCAGCTTCATGGTATTCGGTTCTTCCGATAGAGGATATTTATATAAGGAGCAACAGACAAGAAGTACTATCACATTTATTAAAAAGCTGTCATATTCATTAACTTCGAATAATGAATAAAGGCGGGTTTCTGCTATGGTCTTATCAGTTCTAGGTGGGGAGAATTGTTCCAAAAAGTTGAAGCCCATAATTGGGTGATTGATGTTGATGTTGAAGCAACTAAAGCACAATACAGTCATACTTCAGATTGATTTTGAAATGGAAATACCTTGGGTACTCAAAGAATCCTAGGAAACAAACGTGGCAATTTGTAATCGTCAGCTCTAATAAAGCAACCAGCTTAGCTGATCGAGAAGCAGTTAAAAAAGGAAGGGAGTAACGTTAAATGTATAAATTCCCAGAAGAAATCGACTTTCTCTCGTTATTTGAATGTGAGCCTATATTATTTGATACCACTTCGAAGGATTTGCCCTTCTATTATAATACAGCATCATATAAATTTTCTAACGGAGAAGAAGACTTCAATGTTACACTTTCACCCGCCTACGGTGAAGTGAAGATTCAGGTAACCCATCAAGAGTCAAATAAATTATTAACACTTTTGGATTTAAAACGAGTTAGCAAACTAGAAATTACATCAGATAAAAAGCAACAGTCGAGTATACTGTTGACGGTTCTAAACGAAGACTCTCAACAAATGATTGAAATTGACTTTAAGCCGCGGTTTAAACTGATTTTTAAAGAACATTTATAAATCGTTGAGCTAATTGGTTCGTCTAGAGGAAGCGATTTTTTGTATGGAAATGTTCGAAAGAATGAATAATTACTATGAGTATCCAGCTGAGAAAGTCGGCATAATAACTTTACTATACAGTGATAGGAGGCTTATACATTTTTGTTTAGGTTAATAGCTGCTTCCACTTTCTTTCTTTATTTGTTAATTCAACCTTTTTACCCCACGGTCTCTGCACATCCAATAACAAATGAGGATTGTACATACCGTCTTAACACTAAAATCCAACAAGATGTTATATCCAGTTTCCCTGCATTGGATATTTTAAAAGATTACAAAAATTTGTGGAGATTTAAACATGACGATCTAATTAATATTCGTATTTTAATTGGGAAAGAAGATACTCATTTAAATTCACTTATTTCAATGTTTTATGGAACTTCAATGGGTGATAAAGAATTAATAATAATAAATGGCGAATATACTCAAAAGTCGGGGGATTCTTTTACTGGGTATCTCCTTTATAAAGAAATAGATGGAACAAATGTACTAGCTCAATTAAAAAAAGGTTCTAAAAATTGGGAAGTTGTTAAAGTAGAAAAAGTTAAAGGAAAGTATATAACGCGTGCTCAAATTGATAAAAGCTGTGTTAAAGGTAATTAATATACACACATTAAAACTTTCACAGAGCATAAATACTCTGTGAAAGCTTTTTGATCAACAATACTATCCTTGATATTCGGGATGGTTATGACGGCTGCAACCAAATAGGTAGCACACTGTATGGATAGGTGGATCAAAATCCAAGACAGGAACGTAACCAGAAGAGATCCGTTCAATCATTTGTCTATACTCGTTCATTTCTTCGTGCAATTCATTAATATGTTCCTGTTTATCCTTTTCTGTCCAGCCTTCATCACACATTTCTTTTGAAGCTTTTTTTAGTACTTCCGCTATTCGATTCATCAATTCTTGTATGATCTCATTAGCACGAGTTGCTTGATTCAATTTTATAAGGGAATAAACATATCGACTAACCCAATTAGGTTCTTTCGAGTAACTGTTCCATCCCTTTGCGAACCATTCGATCGCCTCTTGGTGACAGCCCAACTCTACGTATAAATCCGCTAAATCAACTTCACCTACAAAGTCAGCATCAGATTCGGAAAATGAATCGACTATCCTTTTCGCCTCATTAACCTTTCCTAATTCAATCAGGCACAATACATGGCTGTACCTTGCAAAATCGGACTTTTCTGAAGCTAGCAGAAAATACTTTGCCGATTCTTCGAAGTATCGTAGATGATAATAAGCAACCCCAAGATTATGATAAGCGGTTTGTGTAGGATAGATAGAAATGGCCGTGAGTAAGATATCTTTTGCTGGCAGCCACTTTTCTTGCCTGAGATAAACCTCTCCCAGTAAGTTATATGGAAAATAGGAAGTGGGATTCATGCTTACCGCTTCTTCCAGCAAAGAGAGGGCTTTTGCGTCATTATCTTCTTCGTTGGAATAGAACCATGCCAGGTTGGTTAGAGATTGGATGTCTCTTGATCGTTTCACCGCTTCTTGAAACAGGTTTAAAGATTCATCATGCTGATTTTCCTCAAATAATTTAATCGCTCTTTGATTGATATTCAATTTATTCTACTTCCCATCATAATAATCTTGTTATTTAGTTATACCATCCATCATTAACCGAGCTCTAAATGTATGTTTGTTGCTTTTCCAACATTTGAGTTTCTCGATACTCCTTTGCTTGGGCGAGCATTGTAAATTCGATATGAGCATTATGATTTTGATGAACGATTTCTCTAATTTCTTCAAGTGTTACTCTAAAAAACTCTTTCCGTTCATTCATTTTATTTACCCGCTTATAAGCAAATGTTCGATGCAGAGCTGCTTCCAGGGATGGAGCGTCATCGGAAAAAATCATTGCATGTACATCAAAGTGAAAAGGTACAGAGGCAGCTCCTAATTCTTTAATGCGATCCATGGGTTCTAATCGTCTCGTCATCCCTATTTTATAAACATCTTCACCAAAGCAGCCAAGATTTGAAATGATGTATACATAACCCGCTCGGGTATTTTTAACTCTATAATCCACATGAGCTTTTTGGATGTTGATTTCCTCTAATCTCTTTTTATATTGAAGCATTTCATCTTTGCTTATTTGACTTGAAATGTTAGAAATGACGTTGAGTAGATGTTGTTCTTCTTTTTTTATTTTCGTTAATTCTTCTTCAAGCTCTTTTTGTACTCGTTTTTCTTCTCTAATTAAATCATTGAATCTTCGCTGTTCTTCTTTTTCTTCGTGCTTTTTCTCTGCATATTCATGGACTAAGAATAATTCCTCTAATTTAAGATGCAAAAATTCTTCTGTAATGTAAATAGAATTATAGGAATTCAATTTGTTTATATCATAAAACGAAGTGCGGATTTTCTTTTCGGCTAATTCCACTGTATTAAATGTGACTCTACTAATAACATTGTCACATTCATTGATAAAGGAACGAATAGCTAATGTCATTTGCTGTTTGCTTTCTACCCTTCCAGGTGTTATTCTGCCTTCTTCTATAGAGAGAATGTTGTAATCAACGGCTCTTCTTTCTCTTATCATCAGTTTTTGTTTATCTCTTACCATCTCTAATGATCTTAGATACTCTTGGGAATTTACAAGGAAAAATTTATTATCGTAAAGGCCAAAGGATTGAAGTAAAACCTCATCTTCAAAATCGATTTTCTTCTTTTCAAGATAGTGAATCTGCCGCTTAATTTCCTCTAGTTTTCTTTTCTGATGATTGATTTCACTATCGTTTTTTAGCAACTCTTCTTCTTTTGCCCTTGTGATATGGACCATTCTTATTTGATGAGTAAACTGTAATCTGCTAATCTTTTTTTGCATATTTAACAACATCTTTGAAGTTTCCTTTTCTTTCATTTTCAGTTCTAACCTTCTTGCTTCCATTTCTTGATCTTTCCTCAATAGTTCATTTGTCCGAAGAAGCAATGCTACCTCTAAGTCTTTCACCTTTTTTTGATTTTTAATTTGTTCTTTATTAGATTTAATCAATAAAACAATCCCCATTATTAGAGGGATAATTAAAAACCAAAGTGCAAACATGCTTGCAATAAACCACATAGAAAAATACCAGCTATTTTTATTCATAATTAATCTCCTAAAATTGGCAGTATATTCCTAGTTTAACTCATCTGTCTGTTAATAAGAACTGCTAAAAAAGGCGGAAGGACTTCAATCGTACTTTCATATTTTTGAATTTGAGGAATACGTATATAGGAAGGGGGGTTTGTCCTATGAAAAAATCCACAAGTTCAACTGTACTCTTTCTGCCAGGAATCGTCATCGCTATCGTCCTTATGACATTCCTCATGGTAGGGGTATTAATCAATTTGAATATCCGCTATCAAACTGAATATGTTCAGAAAATTGTAGACGACATTGGACCAGAGCAATTATTCTCATACTTCTTAAGATCAGAAAATCATTATTTTCACCAACCAAATGAGGCGGAAGAAGACCTGTTTTCAATTGGGAATCTCACAAGGTTATCTTTGCTGCTGAGTACAAACATCATTCCTGAGGATGCCAGAACATTCTTGGGAAGGGAATTGCCTGGTCTTTCTTATTACGATACTGAAATTTCTGTGGCGGGCGAGGGGGTAAATCTTGCCACGCTTCCGATGGAGTCTTCTCCGCCTCTAGATGTCTTGCTAAAAGAAAGGGAAATTGCTGAAGATCAGCTGAAGGGCAGGGAGCAGGAAGTTGTACCTCAAACACCTAATACAAAAGTTCCTGCAGTTTTTGTTTACCAAACACACAGCTGGGAGTCTTTTCTTCCACTATTAAAGAATGCAAAGGTGCCTAATGATGCAACGAGCAATGATAACAGGGTCAATGTGATTGCCCTTGGAACCCGTTTAAGCAACAATCTCCTTAAAAAAGGAATAGGAGTTAAACACGATCAAACAAATATGACCCAAGAATTGCATAAAAGAAAGTGGAAAGATACTAAATCCTATAATCTATCTGGAGAAATTGTTCAAGCAACGGCTAAGACAGAGGGAGATCTTGAATACTACATTGATATTCATAGAGATTCAACAAGGAAAAAATCCACGACTAAAACAATCAATGGGAAGGATTATGCAAGGCTGTACTTTGTCATAGGTAAAGGGCATGCAGATTATGAAAAAAATGAGGCATTCGCGAAAAAACTCCATTATGAACTTGAGAAACAATTTCCTGGGATTAGCAAAGGGGTTTATCTTAAAAAGAAAACCGAGCTAACGAACGGTATTTACAATCAAGAAGTCTCAGACAGGGCTATTCTTTTGGAAGTTGGCGGAGTAGATAACAACCTTGATGAGTTAGAAAGAAGTGTCGATGCTTTTGCCGAGGTATTCTCAGACGTCTATTGGAAAGAGCGGAAAGCTCAAGAGGTAAACGGCGATGCGGATTAAAATGAGACAATCTTTAAAGTGGCTGTTGTTTACCCTTATTTCAACCTTTTTAAGTGCAATGTTATTGGGTCTTTCGTTTTTTACCATTGCCTTTTTTGCGACAGGCCTCATCTTTGCGATCGGTTACTTATATAAAGAAGAATTAATAAAACAAACGTGAGTTTTTCTTCCTGTTTTCAGTGAATAAGAATGTATATTCAAGACAGTAGAGACTTTTGAAATAGTAATTAATTT
Organism: Bacillus sp. F19; assembly: GCA_023823795.1. NCBI lineage: Bacteria > Bacillati > Bacillota > Bacilli > Caryophanales > Bacillaceae > Bacillus > Bacillus sp. F19. The sequence goes on along the minus strand of CP085710.1, from coordinate 3,582,017 downwards.
CCATGAGTCATCATAAAATTCTATATATAGTACTTAAACAGGATTGGAGGTATTACGATTAGAAGAATCCATCCGCTTGCCGTATTCTTTGGTGGCCTGATATGCACGGTGTTGATTCTGCCAACCTTATTGGTTTTACCATTTTCAAATCAGACAACGCATGTGCAGAAAGGAGATCATTCTTCAAAAGTGGAACCTGCCCAAAATGTGAATTCAAATGCAGCATTCGAAGTGGCCGTATACCGTACCAAAAGTGAGAAAATAGAAAAGGTTCCAATTGAGGATTACGTATTAGGCGTGGTAGCCTCAGAAATGCCGATTAACTTTGAAACAGAAGCATTAAAGGCTCAAGCCATCGCTGCCAGAACATTTCTTGTTAAGCACATGCTTTCGCCTAAAAAAATTGGGGTACCAAGCGGAGCAGATATTTCGGATAATCACGAATTTCATCAGGTATACAAAAATTTAGAAGAAATAGAAAAATCCTGGGGAATGAAGACCAATACAAATCTTGCAAAATTGAAAAGTGCAATAGCTGCAACAGAAGGACAGATTTTGGTTTATGACGGGAAACCAATTGAAGCTTTATTCTTTTCGACAAGCAACGGGTTCACTGAGAACTCAGAAGATTATTTCAGGAGCTCCATACCATATTTGAAAAGTGTTGAAAGTCCCTGGGACAAGCAATTTTCTCCTAAATTTGAAAACCAAATAACCATGAGTGTTCAAAATTTTGAACGTGTATTAGGGGTAAAATTAGATGAAGGAAAAGAAATTGGCTCAAGTATTTCCAAGACAACAGGAAACCGCGTTAAATCAATCGATATAAATGGTAAGAAATTGAGCGGGAAAGAGATCAGAGATAAATTGAAACTCAATTCATCCGACTTCGTTTTAGAAAGGGATGGCAACAAGGTACTGATATCAACAAAAGGAAATGGTCATGGTGTTGGAATGAGTCAATACGGAGCAAATGGAATGGCGTTGGACGGGCAAAAATATAAGGATATTATTGAGTACTATTACAAAGGGGTCGAAATGGCTTCGATAGAATCCTTTATTGATAAAACTGTGGCGAAGAATTAAAAAAGTGCGGATTCCTAAAAGGGGTAGAGGATTCGTTTTTCTTTTATAAATGGTTTCAATAAGAGTTTGGCAAATTTTATCGCTATTCACTCAGCCAATAGACCATATTGTAGTTATTCCATTAAACGGGGCGATAATCCAAGAAGGATTAACGCTTCTTCTCATTGAATTGTATTTCTAACAGCGGCATTGTGGATTAAGATTAGTGTCGAAATGGGGGAGTGCAAAGTGGGAATACCCAAATATCCAGATGTTCCTGAATTGACAGTTAAACAAATAAGACAAATAACCGAGATTACGTTTTACAAAGAAATACTACCAACTAAATGCGATGTTATCTTTGTATTCGGCGGTTCTCATCCTGGGAACTGGCAGGCTCCGTTAGAAGCATATAATAAAGGATTTAGTAATCAGATTATAATTACAGGTGGCAGTAGCTCATCGGGTATGAGACACTCTGATTGGATATATGAAGATATCTCGGAAGCAGAAGTTATCGTTAATAAGCTAATAGAAAATGGTGTTTCAAGAGATAAGATATTCTATGAAACCTCATCTAAACATTCAATTGATAACGTAATACAAGCGAAAAAGGTATTCGATTTTAGCTCAATAAACACTTTATTATTTGTTTGCAAAAGTTTGGCAGCAGGAAGACAATACCGAACCTTAAAAAAGCACCTTCCAACCAACATTACCTTTATTCCTTTTCCATTTGATACAAGTTTTGATGGGGAATTCACAATAACTAGAGATAATTGGATGAATAATGAAAAAAGTCGATCATTAGTTTTTGGTGAATTTTTAAGGAATATGACATACGGCAAAAAAGGTGGAATTACAGCTCCAGATAATGTGGTAGTGGGACTTGATGATATTGTTTCATATTACTACCATTTATTAGATTAAAAAAGCTTGTGCTGAAATCGCCCCTTATAATTGGATAAGCGGAGAATATTTTCATCTCTACTCAGGGGAAAATACCTTCTGAGGTGATTATATGAGGTTAATGTTCCTTTCCCTTTTATTTTCGTTAATTCTATCAGTAACTAGTCCTGCTTTTGCAGAAGAAAAAGTTAATTTGTTAGAAAGGCAAATAGTATCATTTATGTCAGGGATGTAAGTGGATACACCTAAACAAGCCCTGCAATTATGGATATTGGGTGTGAAAAACAGAAGTGGTGCAGTTCAATATGCAATGCTATCGCCTTCACTTCGACAAAAGACAAGGAAACAATTTGAACAAAGAAGTTGGGGTACAGGACAATCAAGTCCGTGGGTCGATAACTTCAGGATCGTTAAGGCGAAAAAGATTAATGATGCAAAAATGCAATATACTATTTCATATGATTTACTTACTTCATATGCAAACTTTAGTAAAGGACAAAAGGTTATTACCATAGAAAGAAATCCAGAACCATATAGAACTAATTGGTTAATAACTGAAATATCAACTGATTACAATCAATGGGAAGCATTTACTCCTGCCGAAACATTGATAAAATAAATTTCGGATGAAAAATTATTAATCTTAGAAAAGATAGATGCTTAAATAACGTCTTATTCCATTACATTAACAAGGTGTATTTAACGGCTAACCTGTAGCAACTAATCCAATAGTTATCAATTAAGTGAAAAAAACTCGTCAAAATCGACGAGTTTTTTTAGTTTGTTAAAACTTCCTAAATGGAAGCACTTTTTTAAGTGTAGCAATATGTAATGTCTAGGAATGAATTGAAATCAGTAACATAAATATTGATTAAACAAGCATGAGTCTTTTCAGCTATAGAAAGTCGGTGTTTAATCATGATGTACAAAACACACCTTGCATCATCTATTGCAGCAGGAGCGGGAATAGCACAAATTTTATCCATCCCTTTTACTATTGGATTTTTAGGCGGCCTTTCTTTAGGCAGTTTGCTGCCAGATATAGATGAGCCAAATTCGTATATTGGAAGGAGGTCATTTGGTCTTTCCTATTTAGTAAAGAAGAAATATGGTCACAGAGGGATGACCCATTCATTATTGGCATTTTGTTTTTTCTTATATCTAGTCGTCTTCTTTCCAACTTATTTTACTATGGGGCTCTGTCTCGGTTACCTATTTCATATTATTGGTGATTTCTTTTCTAAAACAGGCGTCCCCCTGTTTTATCCGTTTGATATTAGTCGAAAAAAATCGCCTCTCACCTATAAAACCTCTAGTTTTACAGAAACGGTCATCCTTTTTATTTCAATACTCACAGCAGCGGCATTGATTTTAAATAAAAAAATGCTTAGTCCGTTATTCTATTCGACTGGTGAGCTTATAAGTAATATCTTATTGGCCCTCCTTAAAGTAACATCATTGATTAATTAAGTGACGATTTTTCAAGGAGGTGGCAAAATGTACAAATATCCTATTATTACTCACGAAAAAAGCAGATTGCTGTATGTATGTGAGTGGCAAGATCCAAAGGGGAAAATCAAAGATCACATGATTAAATTTGCAGATCTTATTAAGACACCAGAAGAAGTGAGTACATTCCTGATGTCCCCCTACTCATTGTGGACGGCTGCTGCAAAAGGTATAAGTGCTGAGGAGATAATTGAATTTCTGGAGGAGAAATCTCAAAATGAATTATCAGAAGGCTTTATCAATACGGTGAAAAAAAATATTCGTGAATTTGGAAGTCTTTCTTTTGTTACAGAAGACGGCTATCTCGTATTAAAGGCTAAAAATCATTACATAATTTCAGAAATTAAACGTATTAATACCATTTATTCAAAGATCGTAGCTGAACCTAATGAAACGTCGCTTATTTTTAATCATAGAGATCGTTTGGAAATAAAAAAAATATTGTTTAATCAATCTCTGTTTATTAAAGATTCAACCAATTATAGAGGTAATACACTCAATTTCCGATTGTTAAAAAAGGATTCGTATGGAGAACCCATCGTGTTACAGGATTTTCAGTCTCAAGCTGCAGAATCTTTCCTAAAATACAATCGACATGCTGGAGGGGGCGGCACAATTATAATGCCGCCAAGTTCAGGAAAAACATTAGTAGCCTTAAAAATAATGGAATCAATTGAGACGACAACATTAATAATCACAGAAAACGAATCAAGTCTTAAAAGATGGATGTCTGAAATATCCGATAAAACCGATTATCCTAAAGATTTAGTCGGAAGTATTTGTTCGTCACATATAGATATGAAACCAATTACAGTTTCAACGTATAGAGATGTTTTCAATAATTTAAATCATTTAAATGAATTTGGATTTATTATTTATGATGATGCACATAAGCTACCTACTGAAAATAATGAAAAAACTGTTTTGCTCCAGTCAACGTACAAACTTGCACTTGCTTCCACTTTAGCGAGATCAGATGGGCAAGGAATGAATGTAATTGGATTAATTGGACCCAAATGGTATGAAATTTTGCCTAATAAGCTGGTCGAATTGGGTTTTCATGTACCTGTGAATTGTGTAGAAATAAAGATTCCTTTACCTCAACACGAACTTGAAGAATACGAGCGGGCTAGTAATAACCCTGAGCATCAAAGAAATATTGCGGCAAACAATTCATTAAAAAGGGTAGTGACTGATTATTTTCTAAAAACAAAGCCAACAAATCAAACACTAATTATTTCATTTTTTGTAGAGATTGCAAAAAAGTATGGAGATTGGTTTGATTTAGAGGTTATTACTGGAGAAGATTCGTTAGAAAATGAGGAAATTGATGCGTTGCTAGTAGCGTTTAATAATAAGAGGATTACTAAGATGATAGCATCATCATTAAAGGTAGAAAGAAAACAATTTATTGAACTAGACACGATAATTGCACTAACCTATCAAAAAGGTTCTGAAAGAGAAGAGTACTTGAGGGTTGGTAAACTCATGCCGCAGCATAGTAAAACAGAAAGTTATCTTATTTCCCTTGTTACAAGAAATTCTATTGAAGAGCGTGATTATTTCAGGAGAAAAAGAAAGCTTTCAAATTACGGCTTTCGTTACAAAATAGAACATTACGAAAGTATATTAGCTGAGGGGAATAATTCATGAACTTAGAGGAAGCATTACAAGGACTTGATGATGAAACAATAGTAGGAATTGCTAAGAAGTTAAGTCTTTTTGTAGAAGGTGTTAAAAAGCATTGGTATATATCAAAAATAGTAGACTTTTTAAAAAATATGGAGAAAATAAGTAATCGGATATTCCCTTATATCAGCAATGAAACTGTGAACAGCCTGTTTATGCATGTCTATAGCGGCAGATCACTTTCTGAAAAACAGATAAAAGAGTTAGAGCAATATGGCTTACTAGTGAACAGTATTTTACCAAAAGATCTAAAAGAATTGCTTTGGGTGGATGGACGTGGCTTAGTAGTAAAAGATTTAGATGAAATAAAGACCAAAACAAATCAAAGCCTCATGTTAAAATTTGTTTTAGTTCTTTTGTATTTAAGAGAGCAGGGGTCTATTTTTCATTCAGGAAAAAGATATGATAAACAAATTAATAAAATGATCGAAACGTTACAGTTTGATGAAAGTGAAAGAAATCTTTTAAAAGACTTGATTCAATATAGTCTAGAAATGAATCTTTTACAAAAGCAGAAAAATAAAGTCTATTTTAATGAAGTGGAATTTATCGAATGGAAAATGAGAGATTCTGAAGACTTCATAAATGATTTTTACAAAAAAAAATTCGTCTCAAGACAGACATTTTATTTGTTAAATAGTATTTCCAGACTACAGGTAAACAAAAACGAATGGGTCAATATATCATATTTACCCCCTGTTACTTTAGGGCTTGAGAAAGGGGTGGAATGCGGCTTATTGAATATAACAGAACAAGAAAATGTAACTTATGTACAATTAACTCCTGAAGGATGGTTTTTAGCAAAAGGAGAAAGACACGAAGTTTGGAGTGAAAAAAATCTAATCATTAGTTCTGACTTTGAGTTGTATATTCCGCATACCTATAATCCATTTATCCTACTTGATATATTTCCGTTTGCAACATTAATTGAAAATGATTATTTTATCATTTTTGAATTAACAGTATTTGATAATGATGAAAAATTGTCAGACAGTAAAAAGAACAACTATAGATATTTATACAATGTTCTTAAAAGAAATAGTAGGTATATACCTGAAATTGTGAGTTATGAATTTGAAAGGGTTCTTAGTTAATGAATATATTAGCTTGGTAAAGTTTGAAGAATTCGAGTTGAAGTTAAATTCTCTAAATGGCCGCTCTTTATGGAGTAGGCCTTCTTTGCATTTTCTTTCATTTCGAATGTCAGTTCCCTTATAGGTGCTTAAGTATTTTGATATAATTGACCTAATACTATTTTACATTTCAGATAAATATTGGAACGATTTTAGGGGAGTGGAGGGTATTTTATCATGTCATCGCCATTACGTGCTACCAGAAAAGAGGATTTTCTGGATCAATATATTCAGTCCTTGCTCCGAGGCAATGGAGAGGAATTGAACGCTTATCTAACACAAGTAAATACTCATCAACAAATTATTGGAACAAAAGCTACGACAAGATGCTTTATGCTTTCGTCTGATGGTCAGCATTTACCGAGAGTAGAAGATTTTGCAATCAGAATAGCATGTTTTCTATTAGATTATGCGATTCCTCGCTCAGAAATTTCAAAGGCGAAAAAGATGGATGATGAAGAGAATACTACAATAAATACGGTAATGTTAAAAAAGAAAGCAAGAAAACTGTTTACCCAATTAAAGAAGACGGGAGAAGGCGGGGAGATGCTGCTCTATTTACTCATTCAAAGTGTATTAAGGTTCCCGCAGGCAATCTCCAAGATGTCACTTAAAACAAGTGGACAACTTCATTACCAAGGGGCAGATGCTATTCATATAGGCTATGACACAGCAACCGAAAAATTATTGCTTTATTGGGGGGAGTCTAAACTTTACCAATCAATTGATAGTGCGATTCGGGAGTGTTTTGAAAGTCTTGCTCCTTACTTAATAGGACCAGGAGGGGCTGAAAATCCTAGAGAAAGAGATCTTCAATTGCTTTTGACTAATCTCGATTTTGCAAATGTCGAACTGGAAGCAGCGATGCTTAACTATCTTGATCCAAACCATCCATCATTCAATTCACTCGAGTATAGAGGTGCGTGTTTAATAGGATTTGATATTGATTCGTATTGTTCAGTTCCATTTGAAAAGACACAAGAAATTGTATTAGGTGAAATTAATCAAGCCCTTACAAACTGGTCAGGAAAAATAAATACTGGAATTAAAAGACATCAATATCTAGAAAATTTCACTTTAGATGTGTTTCTTATCCCTTTTCCTTCTGTACAAGTTTTCAGAAATAAATTTTTGGAGGCAATTCAGGATGTATAAATCGAGATTGCCTCATAATTTATTTCAATTACAGGGATATCAAGAAAAATATAAACCTCTTCTTTATAAATCCATCCGACAACAATTTCCATTATCTTATGATGAATCACCTGAAATCGATTTAAGATACTTGCTTATGTGTGCCAGTATCTTTTCAGAATCAGATGACGCAAAGCACTTGGATACTGCTTTTAGAATTGCTCAATATGTCTTGCAATCAGTTGGTACGTCAGAAAATCAAAAGAATTCTGCCGCTTACATTCTGGATAAAATGACAAATCACACAGCTATCAATCTAAGTATAAATCGGAACCAACTTTTATCCGATTACAAAGATCATATACCAATGGAATTCAATTTAGATTCTATGAATCGGTTAATGAAGTATTCTATTTTTGACTCTAAAAGAGAATTAATCATTCCCATCAATAAATTTCAGTATGAGGTATTAGATGAAACAAGAAAAAATGACTGGGTTAGTATTTCTGCTCCGACTTCGGTAGGGAAATCCTTTATTTTGCTGCATATTATTCGAATGTTTCTCCAAAATCATTCGAATGGAGTGATTGTATACATCGTACCGACCAGGGCTTTAATTCAACAGGTTGAGTTGGATATCAGGAAAATGCTCATTGAACATCAGTTGAAAAACATATTTGTTTCTACTGTTCCGCTTATGGATGATTTATCAAATAGGTTTAGTAAAAAAGTGTTTGTTTTAACACAAGAAAGATTTCAATGGTTATTAGCAGATCATCATGAAATGGCTCCTGAGTTGTTGATAGTAGATGAAGCACAAAAAATAGGGGATGGGACAAGAGGGATATTGCTTCAACAAATAATAGAAGAAGTTTCTAGAAGGTCTGCGAATGGGAAGGTCATTTTCTCAAGTCCGATGACTTCTAATCCAGAAGTTTTACTAGAACAAAGAGCTGAAACTTCAAAGGGAAAAGCCGTGGAAAAAGAACTAGTTACTGTAAATCAAAACTTACTTTGGGCAAATCAAGTTTTTAGGAAGCCAAAAGAATGGACAATGTCTTTATGTGCAAACGGAGAGGTTGTTAAACTAGGTGATTTTTCACTTTCAAAAAGGTCGACTAACGTCACGGAGAGATTGGCATTTGTTACCCATGCATTAGCTGATCCCGCAGGAGGAAATCTCGTTTATGCAAATCTCCCTTCGAGTGCGGAAAATTGCGGACACATTCTATGGGAATTACAAGGTGCCGAAAATGATTCAAATCATCCTGAAATAATCGAACTGATTAAGTTAATCAAAGACACAGTAAATCCTGATTACACCCTTGCACATATCCTGTCACGAAAAGTGGGGTATCATTACGGCAACATGCCCCTGATCATAAAAAATGAAATAGAACGACTCTTTTCTGAAGGTATTATTCAATTTTTAATATGTACCTCTACTTTAATCGAAGGGATGAATCTTCCCGCAAGAAGCATTTTTGTCAGAGGTCCACAAAAGGGCAGAGGAATACCTATGGGAGAAATGGATTTTTGGAATCTTGCTGGAAGAGCAGGCAGGCAAGGAAAAGAGTTTCAAGGAAATGTGATTTGCATTGATACAAATAAAGAGGATATTTGGAACAACTCACCTCCAACGATTAGAAAAAAATATCAAATAGAAAAAACGATGGACAATCTATTAAATAATGACGTAGAAAAATTGATCGAATTTATTGATGAAGGAACACCTAGAAGTAAGAGTCTTCAAAAGCCTGAACTTGAATACGGATTTTCATATTTACTGGGAGAATATATAAGAAGTGATAGATTAAGTGAATCTCCTTTTTTGCAAAAATATGATGAGGATTCCATCAAAGAATTAGAATCAAGCATATCAAACGCCTTAAAAGATATCGAAGTTCCAGAAGGGATCCTTCTTAAACATCCAGGTGTTAGCCCATTAGCACAGCAGCAGCTACTCGATTTCTTTAAAGAGGCTTATCACTCAATTGAACTTTACACTCCAGTTCACCCAAATAATAAAGCTGCTTTAGATAGATATATTAAAATCGTAGAAAAAATACAAGAAATTTTATCAGGGGAACATCCTGGTAAAAACTTCCCTTACTCATTACTGATAATTGAATGGATGAGAGGTTATTCATTGTCTCGTATCATTGCTCGTAATATTAAATATTGGCAGAAACGAGATAGGAGTAAAAATAAACAAAGCATTATTAGAGAAACAATGAAGGATATCGAAGAGTTTGCCCGCTTTAAATTTGTAAAATATTTTGCGTGTTACCGCGATATTCTAAATTACTTCATGGAATTGAACAATGACGTAATTGAAGAAGATCTATCAGATTTAACTATTTGGCTAGAATTAGGTGCTTCAGAAAAAACACCTATTTCATTAATGGGAATAGGGTTTACACGTACAACGGCTATTAGTATTGCAGAAATATTAAAAGATCAAAATTTAGACGGAGAAGAATGCATAAAATTATTGAAACAAATAAATTGGGAAAAGGTTCCCTTATCGCCGATTGTAAGGCGAGAAGTGATACAAATACTTCGATTGTACATTTCCGAGGTTGAATTGAATTAATGAATTTTGACATTTGATACGTATTCGAGTAAGTCTGTATGGAAAATAAACAATATGACCAGGAGGGGGCATAGATGAAAATAGTAGAATATGAGAATTTGATAAAGAAAAGAAAAAGCTGTTTCCTGTGTGGTCCAAACATGCACAATCCATCAATAATACTAGAAGGGAAATTTGATTCCTCGGCAATAGGTCCTTGGAGTGAATGGTATGGGGATCTAGATGCGGATGTTCTCGTTATTGGGAAGGATTGGTATAATAGCTCGGGGTTTATTAGTCAAAATGGTAAAGTAAATGTTTTGGATGATACGAACCGCAATCTGCTCCAACTCCTCAAATGGATTGGAGTTGATGAGAACGTTGGACTGTTTTTTACCAATAGCGTGTTATGTATGAAAGATGGAGAAAAAAACCAAAAACTAAAATCTGCATGGAAAAGTAACTGCAGTCATTCCTTTTTAAGGCCAGTGATTGAAATAATCAAACCGAAGATTATCATTGCCTTGGGCGAGGATGCATTCGATTCAATAAAGCGGGTATATCGCAATGAATACCCAAAACTCAGATGTTCTTATCCAAAAGCCAGAGATTCTACGGAGCCATTTATCGTTGGAGAAATGAAGCTATTTAGCGTCGTTCATCCAGGGAGGTTGGGCATGGCCAATTTCGGTGGAATGGAAGGGCATAAAAAAAGCTGGATGAAAATAATTCCTCATATAGAAGCTCTGAAAGGATAATGACGATGTCAAATCTAAAACATATTGACAGAATTAAATTAGAAAGATTTTTAAATATGGGCAGTGGGTATGTTTTACATTTTAATAATGGAACGCTACGAGATTTTGTAATCGAAACTACAGGTATTGATATTTATGATGAACAGTATTCTATAAAAGGTGAATCGAAAGCAAATCGATTACGTGCCTTTTGGGAATTAGAGGCGGATGAAAACGTATCAAAACTTATTTTTTCAATGCTTGATCATTGGAAAGAGAGAAAAGAATTGTACGATCAGGAAATTGAAGAATCAGAGCAAGTTTTATTCGATGCTTGTTATTCCATTGCAGAGAATCTAAATCAAAAAGGTGTAACAGAATTTGTGAATGGAATTTTAAAACCACAGATAGAAGATAAAGATTTTTCCGTTTTAGCCCAAAATATTAAAGAAAGCATTGAAAGAAATGAACCAGAAGCAGCTCTTGACAGGCTTCATACGTATACTGTGAAATACTTTAGGAGTCTGTGTAGAAAACATCAAATTTCTTATGATAAAGATAAAGCGTTACATAGTTTATACGGGGAATATGTAAAGGTGCTTGAGAAAAACAAGTTGATTGAATCTGTTATGACTCTGCGAATTCTTAAGTCATCCATTTCGTTACTGGATGCTTTTAACTCAGTGAGAAATGACAAAAGTTTTGCCCATGATAACCCGATTCTGAATTATCAAGAAAGCATGTTAATTTTTAAAAATATATCCAGTATGATTGAGTTCATTGAATCTGTTGAAGGGAAGTTGAGTCATGTTCATTCGAAGAAACAGACCAGCGAAATAAACCATCATCATTTTTAGGAGCTTTTGAATGGAGGATACCGCGTCTGCAGCAAATCAACTTTGCTGCAGACGCGGTATTTTCTTTTCATATTTATTTGAACGATTTTATGTATAAATTTCCCCATGCTTAAAATACTAGGAAAATCAAATAGAGGAGGTGAAATGAATCCTGCAGCTAAAACCATTTCTAATAAGACCGAATGTATACCCTTATGAAAGTTTATCAAGCTATCTCCTGCGTTTATCGATGGAAAACTTTCATAAATCTCCCGCTAATTTTCGAGATTATTTGGATTTAACGTATCATGAATTAATGAACAATGATATCTCAATGAAAAGTGTTGAGAAAATAGCGAGCCTCTCCCAAAAATCACCTGAAGACCTCTATCGACGTTCTTCTCATTATCATTGTAATGAGGGCGGTGCAAAAACCTCTAAACAACTAATAAACAAGAGTAATATCAAATTCTGTCCGCTGTGCATAGAAAAGAATCTGTATCATAAATGGCCATGGTGCTTCAATTTTATGACTATTTGTTTAGAGCATTCTGTATTAATGAGTGATGGTTGTTTGAATTGTCATTCACCAGTCACGTTGAATTGTGTGATGAGCAATTCATGCAGAAAGTGCGAAATGCCGATAAGCCAGGGAAAACCATTCTTCATAAAAGTAAATTCACTCATTTATAAGTCCCAATCCTATTTCCAGGATAGGTTGATCAGTAAGGATATACAAGGAAATGAATGGTTAAATCGGCTGTCTCTATCTAATTTTTTCGAGCTGGTTTTAGTGACAGTAAAAATTTTAGATGAATTGCCTCGTTTTCTTGACTATCCAACCAATCCGCATGGATTAAACACGGATACTCCTTTATATGAACAAACATTGACATTGGCTAACGTCTATTGGATGTTTGATGATTTTCCCAAGAATTTTTATACGGTATTTGATGCGTTTCTCGCAAAAGTTCCTAATGATAAGAAGAGGCAAAGAAGAGTAAAAGCATTTGAACAACTCGTATCAAAAAAGGAACTGATCTCTCTATATACTCATTATTTACATTGTAAAAAGAGAATAAATAAAAAATACATCATGGAACAGGAGGGGGTTACTAACTATCAATTAGGCCTTTTGCTTAATAAGGGCGTTTATAAACCAAAGGGAAATAAAAAGGAATATTCTCTTACGAGGATTGAACACAAATCCCTTATTAAAATGAAAAACGCCAGCAAAAAGTACATAAATAAAAAGCAAGCATCGCTTTTATTAGGAATGAATCACATGCTGCTCAAAAAGTGTTTGGAAGAGGGGATATTATCTGAACACCATCTTCCAAACTATAAAAGCACATTTATCAAAAAAGCGGAAGCGGACTGGTTGATGGGCAACCTTACGTTCGAGGTTATTCAAGATGTAAAAGAGAAGTTGCCATTTAGCTATCTATTGGAGATGTATAAGTCAAGATACGGAATCGGACTTGCAATGAAAGCCCTTTTTAACAATGAAGGGAAAGTATATTCCTGTGTTCTTGCTCCTAAGTTAACAGATCTTTATTTTGATCATCGTTCAATTGAAATGGACTTCTTGTTTATTGGGGCAAATGAAGTCAAAAAGATCCTTAAAATGGAGTATGATACAGTTGGCAAATTAGTGAGCAGACACCTCCTTCGCCCAATTAAGATAGTAAGCTTTAAAAGCGGGAAACAAGTAATGGTCTTTCGTTATAAAGATATTATTCATTTTAAATCTGAATACATGTCGGTAAGAAGAGCGGCTGATGAACTGAAGATAGAGGAATCAATCATCAGGTGCTTGTTGAAAAGGAATGAAATAAAGGATTATTTTCAGGGCACAATCAACAGGGTTGTAGTGAAAAGAAGTGAACTGTGCAACATTCTGGGCGAACCTCAATAAATAAGGTTGGACAAAAAATAGACATCTGCTGGATGTCTATTTTTTTGATTAATTTGCTTTTTTATTCACCGAAACGATTTTAAGAGCTTGCTCAATGAGAAGTAATACGTGATCAAATGTTTCACGGTCTTCATTTTGTAATTGAAAGAGAGAAAGAAAGACTTCGTTGGTCCGCTCATCAGATTCTAACGTCAACTCCTCAAATTTCATTTGATTAATTGGAAAGAGATTCAGTTCTTTGTTCAGGTTATCCAATGAGAAAATACTAATTGTATCTGTTTTGCCTGTTTCCAAGTTACTTAAGTACGCGGGTGACACACCAATTTTTTGAGCAAAATCATTAAGACCGATACCCTTTATATTTCTAGCATGTCTGATCTGCTCTCCGATATCTCTAAACATTATGACCTCCACGTTCATGTCGGTTTTATTTATTATCATTTCTTTCCACATTCTCATAGAAAAATCCTCTAATCAGAAAAAGAGATAAAAAGGTACTTATTTACGATAATAAATAATGTTTACAATCATGAATATTTTCCTATCTGTGGCGTATATTAATCTTAATCTGATAAATCTTGAAACCTAAGAGAGGGGAATATGCAGAAAAACAAAAAAAATTTCTGTTTGTCATGCTTTTAAGATTTAAGCAATAAAAAAGCCGCTTAAACCGTTGATATGAGTTGGTTTCTTATTTTATTTCTTGTTTTTCTTTTAAATTATAGAAAAATATTTTTTAATCTTTTATTATACAAAACCTCATTTGCACTTTCAACAGTTACCATAAATTTCCTGTATACTCGGTGTCTTGGTAGCGGCTAGAATTCAACTTGTGCTTCGAGACACAGAGTTTTAAAGAGTCGACGATAAAAAAAAGAAAGGATGTGAATGGTTATGGCCGTTTTTATTGGTCTGGGTACCCGCTTTTTATTAAACGGGCGTTCCTTTGAAATTACAAAACAACTGGAAAAGGATTTATTTGAAGGGAGTGATTTGGAGTTCAAAGGTGTGACAGAGCAGTTCTCTAGAGAGGATATCCTGGCCAATTATGAAAAAGGAAATCTTGAGTTTGCTTATTACGAGAAAACAGGTGCAGGGCTCAATACGAAAGTGGACCGATATTCAGATTTTACAATGGTTCCAGAAAAGGATAAAGAAAAGGCGATGTTCCGCCTACGTGCAATCGAGCCGCTATTAAGTCTCAACGTCAAATCGCTTAGACCTTACATCAAATCCAGAGTTGATACACTGAAATCGGAGGGGCATATTGTCTCTGACAAGTCGTTGTACAGATGGATGAAAGCTTATAAGGATAGCGAGGGAGATATCTTTTCCTTAGTTCCCAGCGATAACAGAGCGAGGGGCAATAGACTTTTCAATAAAGTAGATTCGATCATTGATCAAGTCATTGAAGAAATGATTTTCGCTCCAGTGAATTTTACAGCAACATCCGTTTGTGAGGAAGTGGTTCATAGAATCGATTTATACAACAAGGAGCAAAAAGGAAAAAAGGAAAAAGACAAGACGCTTCTTCATCATCCTTCCGAGTCAACCGTTAGAAGGAGGATGAAAGAGTATTCAAAATATGACGTTGCTAAAGCTCGTAAAGGACAAGCCTTTGCTAAAGCAAAGTTCGGCCAGGTAAATGCAAATCAGAGACCAGAGTATATTCTGCAAAGGGTCGAGGTAGATCATACCAGGTTAGATTTATTTGTAGTAGATGAAAAAAGCAGGCTGCCGATTGGGAGGCCTTGGATTACTGTATGTTTAGATGTATTCAGTGGTTATCCTCTAGGATACTACATCGGATTCGAGCCGCCGTCTTACACATCTGTTATGCATGCTTTATCTCACGCCATTTCGCCAAAAACGTACATCTCTAGTAAGTATCCGAACATAAAAAATAAGTGGCTCGCTTATGGAATTCCTGAACTTCTCGTTTTAGATAACGGAAAGGAATTTCATAGTAAGCATTTTATTGAAGCGTGTATTCAGCTTCAGATTAATCGATACTATTGTAAAGTGAAAGCTCCCTGGTATAAAGGATCGGTAGAACGCCATTTCAGAACAATCAACACTGAACTCCTTCATCAGACAAAGGGAACAACGTTTTCCAATACCGTTCAAAAGGGAGAGTACAATCCCGTAAAAAATGCTGTAATCAGTTTCGATATGCTTGTCGAAATGTTCCATAAGTGGCTTCTTGATTACTATGCACAAGATTTTCACAACGGTATTAAAGGGGTGCCGTCAGAGATTTGGGCAGATGCCTTAAAAGCAACACCCGCACCGCCTATCCCAGAAAAACCTTTAGACTGGAAGATCATGCTGATGAAACTCGGGGAGGGTAGTATTCAGCGTCATGGGATACGCACCAATTATCTCTACTATAACTCTGATCAATTATTTCAGTTGCGGCATGAAATAACCAAGTCAAAGGGGAAAAATGAGGTCAAGTTCAAGTATGATCCTACAAACATTTCTAAGATTTACGTTTATGATGAATGCAGCAAAGTGTACCTCGAAGTACCTTGTACAGATCAAAAGTACTCTTTAAATTTAAATGAGTATGCTCATAAAGCCATTCTTTCAAAAGTGAGAGAAACAAAAAAATCAGTAGACAGGTCTGCTCTTGCAGCAGCGAAAGCGGAGTTAATGGCAATGTGCAAAGCAGAAACAAAAAAAACCCTTACGGTAAGACGAAAAGAGAAGAGATTCGAGGGTGTTGGATCGAATCAGAACATATCTACAGAGCAAAAAGAAGTGACCGTACAAGATTACGAAGTTCGGATTGAAAAACCAAAAAAGCCTAAGAAAAAGGAACCAAAAGTAGTAAGTATTAGTGAAGAAATCGATTATAGCGACTGGAGTGTATTTAATGCAAATTGAGAAAAAAGCAACATTCAGCCATTACACGTTGGAGGAGAAAAAGAAAGCACTGAAAAACATCAAAATTCTCCATCCGCGTTTCAACCATGCCCTCGGATTAATTCGAAAGTGTCATGATTCGATTCACACATCAGAAACCCCATTGAGCGGATTGATTACAGGTTTGTCAGGGTCAGGTAAAACAACCGTTATTAAGACGTATTTACAAAAATACGGTCAGGTTGTGAGTGGAGAAACACAAACCAAAAAAACCATTCTTCATGCAGAGGTTGTAAGCCCAGCAACCATTAATACGTTCATGGAAACACTGCTTGAAAAATTAGGGGACCCTTTCCCTGTTAAAGGGACAATCGGCAATAAAAATCATCGGTTGGAAAACCTGATTCAAAAGTGCGGAATTGAGATCATTATATTGGACGAGGTGCAGCATTTTGTTCAAACGGATGATCATTTAAGGATAAACAAAGTGTCGGATTGTTTCAAATCCCTCGTTAATCGGACAAACGTACCGTGTGTACTGTTTGGAATGGCGGAATCAAAACAAGTTTTGAAAGCCAGTTCCCAACTAAATCGAAGATTTTCTATCAGGTATGATTTAACAACGTTTGCTTATGATACGGAGGACAGTGTCAAAGAATTCCGTACGCTCTTGCATCTGATTGATAGCCAGTTGCCGTTTGTTGAAATGGCGGGATTAGGCGATATGGCGGAACGATTCTATTATGCAACAAATGGCTTGATGGACTCGATCATTAAAATCGTGAGAGAAGCAGCTGAAAATGCCATCAAAGATCAAAAAGACAAGATCGATTTAAAAGATCTTGCAAAGGGGTTCCAGCTTCAAGCTCATTTGCTTGAGGAAGGCAAAATGAATCCTTTTGCTCAAAAAGAATTCTCGATACATCGAACGACAAAGGTTTCTGTCTAATTTTTATAAGCGGGGTAACCCGCTTATTTTTATTACATTCAAAGGAGAACTCAAATGAGGCCACCACAATTCAGGGTAGAGGTTAAGGAAAACGAAAGTCTCTATTCTTATCTTCACCGAACATTTATTGCCAATTTCTTTGATCATTTGGGCACTGCATTAATAGAGATCAAAGGTACTATCTATAGAACGAATTGTAATTATTTTGATCCAAAAAAAAAATGGTCTGTCTTTTTAAGAGATTACGTAAATCTGATGGGGATGGACCCTGCCCCAATGTTCTTAAATAAGTATAATGGGGTTATCTTTGGCCATTCACCTAATCAGTTAGAGAATCAGTGTATGTACGAAAAATATTATGCCAAGTATTGTCCGAGTTGCATCAGAGAAGATTTTTATTATCGATTACACTGGGATGTTTCTGTAGTAACGATTTGCACAAAACATAATCAATGGCTGTTAGAGAAGTGTAACCATTGTGGCGATCCAATCATTCTTTCACGATTTATGAGGGATAAGTGTAAGTGTGGATCTTCTTACTCATCCGCTGATATTAAAGGTGAACTTCCAGACAAATTAAGTTTATATATTCAAAAGAAAGTCCAGGGTTTACTTTTAAACGAAAATGCTCAGCTTAGCAATCGTTCGAACCAGATTACATTAGAAAGGACCGAATTTTTTCAATTGTTTTACCTTTGCAGCCAGATGATCGACAATTTCAAAATTGAGCGGATCAACCATCTTAAAATGAAATGTGAGTCTGATAGGGTTATATTTTTAAGAAATAGCAATATTAGAAGAGATATTAGTATGATGAATTTTATTGTGAATCACATCTTTTATTTACTAACTAAACCTGATAAATTCCTTCCGAAGATAATAGAATATATGGATGGGGATTTAATTTCGAAAGACACTAGGGCAAATAGATACAGATTGCTTAAAAAGGTAGTTTCACATCCTAGAGGTTCCTTCTATCATCAAGTTTATACGAATCACCTGAATACGTTAACATCTGAGTATATAAATGAGCGGAAAGCTATTAGACCGCTTAAAATAGAAAAAAAGTTCCTTTCTATAAATGAAACAATAAGGATGATAAACTCTGAGTATAAAGTAGTTCTCCGTTTGTGTGAATACGGATTATTATCTTGTTCTACTGAGTTTAAGCAGGGACGTCTCATTCGCTTGATAGAAAAGGAAAGCGTTGCCACGTACATGCAATTGAAAAAGCAATCCTGGAGTTTATTAAGGGCATCAAAATTTCTTGGGCTCAATTTAGATAGAACGGAAGATTTGGTTAATCAGGGAATGATAGATGCTAAACACGGTCCTGCCTTAGATGGTTATCCCATTTGGCTCATTAATAAGGATAACTTAATACATTTTTTGCAGACTATTATTAAAAACTGCAGAGTAATTGAAAGTCCAAATGACGACGAAGTTGTTTTTAACAAGGCGACTCTTATGACGAGACTGATATCAATTGAACCAGTCGATCTTATTCTACTGATTAGTCAGCGTAAGTTAAATTCGTCTATATTAAAAGATCAGATGAATTTTAAAGGATTATTTATAAGTCGAAAAGATCTGGATGAAATTGTTTTTCAAGAGAAGTTGAAACGCATTGAAAGGTTTGGATATACAAAAAAAGAGATACAAAAAATCTTTGGTGTTGGACAACGCACAGTCAACAAATGGGTAGAAACAATTTTAAAATTAGAATACAGAGACGTTTCATATGATAAAGCAGGTTATGTGAGTAAGGATCAAATTATAGGTCATTTAATGAGGATTAAAAGATGGAGCAAACAAGAATGTATAGAATACTTAGATAATAAAACCACTTCTCTTTAAGTGGTTTTTTCTTGGTTTCAAACGGATGATTCCATTCTCACGGTCTGTGGAAGAAGTTTCTTCTATCGCAATCTTTGTGAAAAGGTTTCTCAAGATATTTGACAACCATAGTTATGATAACAGGGTTTATAGATGGTTGTGTCTCAAGTTGTTTGAAGGATTACAATAGCTGTTGTGGCACAAAGGCTCGTAGCAGTGAAATGCCCTTTTTGCGCAAATGAATGCTCTCCTCACTGCAAAAAAATGAGAAAGTCCAGACGACTTGGAATTTTCGAGATGCTTTATGGAAAAAATCTGACTCTTGCCTTAAAAGAAGCCCGGGGAGAGGAAGTGGATTGTGACTATATAACCTTAAAAGATGTTATTAAAAAAGGAATTGCTTTAGGCTATTTATCCAATCAGTCAATGCATAAATGGATTTTTCAATATGAAGATTAAGAAAAAGTGGTTAATCAAAGATCAGGCAATGTTCTTAAAAAGACTCAGCGATCTATTGGAAAAAGGATATACGCTGAATGAAGCAATGAAGTTCACCTCAATTGATTTAAATGAGGAAAAGAAACAAGCGGTTTTCTTTTGCTTGCGGGAATTATCTAAAGGAGTACCTGTCCGCACAGCATTTGAAAAGCTGCGCTTCCATAATGAAGTGCTAAGTTATTTGTACTTTGCAGAAAGGCATGGAGATCTTGAAATTGCTCTTAGAGAAGGGGGGGAAATGCTGAACCGCAAGCTTGTGCAGCACGAAAAAATGAAAAAAGTTCTGCAATATCCTCTTTTCCTCTTTTTTACGATTGGTATTCTTCTGTATATCTCTCAGTCAGTTATTGCTCCGCAGTTTCAGCAAATCTATCATTCAATGAATATTAAGCCAAGTATACTAACTGAAATTCTTTTTATAATCTTTCAAGGCACTAAGTTATTCCTCATTTTTATCCTCATGCTTTTTGTTCTCGGCAGCATTTTTTACATTAGCTATTTTAAAAAGCTTCTGCCGCAGGAAAAAATGAGAATTGCAATAAAAATTCCGCTCTGGAAGAAATTTGTGATCCTCATTAACAGTTATTACTTTTCGTTGCAGTTAAGCAATTTATTGCAAGGCGGATTATCTATATATGAAAGCCTGACAGTCTTTGAAAATCAAAACTTGCTCCCATTCTACAGGGATGAAGCTTCCTGGTTTATTGATCATCTAAAGAAAGGAGAGCGTTTTGAAGGTTTAGTTGCACGAAACTTATTTTATGAGAAGGAACTGACTCAGGTAATCGGGCATGGACAAGCAAATGGGCATTTAGCGAGGGAGCTCTATACTTACAGTCAATTTGTTCTAGAACGGCTTGAGAACAAATTAATGAAGTGGATTATGCTGATACAGCCCGCAGCTTATTTTGCAGTCGGCATGACGGTCTTAATGATGTATTTATCAATGATTTTGCCAATGTATCATATGATGGAAGCTTTATAAAATCAGTCAAAATAAATTTAATAAAGAGGGGGAACACCATGGTTAAAAATGAGAAAGGTTTTACTTTAATAGAAATGCTGATCGTATTGCTTGTGATTTCTGTCCTGCTTTTGATTACCATTCCGAACATTACGAAGCATCATTCGAATATTCAGGCAAAAGGATGCGAAGGGCTGAAAAATACTGTACAGGCCCAGTCAACTGCCTATCAAATTGAACTCAAAGCAGTACCCACAATGGAGGATCTTAAGACTGAGAAGTATATTGAGGAATCCCCTGTTTGCCCGAATGGAACTGAGCTGATTATTGATGGCGATGGAAAGGTTGCTGAAAAGACAGAAGAATGAATCAGGCTATACACTGTTAGAAACAATTATGGTGATGAGCATTGTGTCTGTTCTGATGGTGATAACGATGCTTATTGTTCAGCCTTTTCAAAGTCAAAAAACAGCTGACTTGTTTTTTGAAGCGCTCGAAAGAGATGTCCTATATGCTCAGCAGCATGCAATCTCAAATAAAATAAGTGTGATGATTCTCTTTGACACAACAAAAAATCAGTACTTCGGCGTAGAAGGAGGTATACCAGCGAAAAGGTTATTTACTGTTAAATATGATTCGGGGATTCAAATGACTCCTTTAACAATGGATGCCCGCGTCCAATTTAATAGTGAAGGCGGAATATTATCAAGCGGATCGATGAGTGTTACCTTTCGCAATAAGAAGTACAGGATGATCTTTTATATGGGAATGGGGAGAATGAATGTTGAAGGACAGTAAAGGTTTTACTATGGCTGAAACACTTATGGCCTTTAGTATTTGGTCGATGATTTCTCTTATATTGCTTCCGGCATCGGTATACTTAAAAAAAGAGCGGGAAGAAATCAAGATTCACCATGAAGCCTTGGTTCTGCTTAAAGAACACATTGAATCCCTGAATTTTGAAAATCTTGAAAAAGAGAACGTTAATCTTTTCATTAAAGATCAAGAGTTTAAGATAACATGGAGCAAGGAGGAAGACATTGATCAAGCTTGCATCAATTGGGAAAGCCATGATGCTGCAAAGGAGGAATGCATGTATTCTTTTAGAGAATAAAGGATTTACATTTCTTAATATGCTGTTCTCTTTAAGCGTAGTCATCATTATTGTTTCTTCTTCGGCCTTCCTTATCCCTTACATTTATGAAATATCTGACAGGAAAAATGATTTGAATCTTCTTGAATGGGAGGTTTTTCTGCAGCAGACAGTTATTGAAATGCGGGAAGGAACGAATTTGAGTGTTGAGCCTCAAAGAATTTCTTTCACATCAAAATCAGGAAGAATCATTGAATATGAAAAATACGGCTATCTTATTCGCAGACAAGTGAATGGAACTGGCCATATCATCTGTCTCAGAAATGTCAAAAATATAAGATTTGAGCCAATTGCAGGCGGTGCCTCCCTTACGGTTACCAGCATGACGGATAATGAATACCGCAGCAGCCTCAGAAGTTTTCATGAACTGAAGGTCATGAAATGAAAAACGAAAATGGGTATATTCTGCCTTCCGTATCGATATTGGCTCTATTTTTCCTTATGGTTATCTTTCATCATACCGCTTTATATTTAACAGAAAAAAAGTTCTACCATGAAAGGAGCCAGACCGTTTTATTAGAAAATCTTATGCTGTATGGGGTTAAGCACTCCTTAAATCAGATTACTGAAGAAGAACATACAGCACAGCAGCTCATAAAATTAAAAAACGGGACAATTGTATATACTGTCTCGAAAAATGATCCAGAACATATTCTTGTAGAACTATCCTGCGAAACAGAAAACAAGAACTTCACTTCAGCTAATTATAAATACAGTTTAATCCAAAAGGAAATTGTTTATTGGTCTGCGTATTAAAGGATAGATGAAAATCATCTCCCATTATGAGCGAATCTGTGTTAAAGTTATGAAAAAAATACGGAGTGAGTGTTTGTGAAGGCTATTTTTTTAACAGGATTTATGGGAGCTGGAAAAACCACAATCGGAAAAGCATTGGCTGATAAGCTGAAATTTACGGTTTATGATATTGATGAATTCATTGAAGAAAAGACTGGAAAACAAGTGAAGACGATCTTTAAAGAACAGGGAGAGGGAGTATTCAGAGATCTGGAAACAAAATCCATTCAGATGCTCCCTGTGGAGGATGTTGTCATTACAACTGGAGGCGGGCTTCCTGTCCGCACAGAAAACCGAAAGTATATGAAGGAGAATGGAACAGTTGTTTTTTTGCATACTGATCTGGATGTCATTTTTGAACGGCTAAAGCAGGATGAAAATCGGCCGCTTGCATTACATGCTTCAAAAGATGATCTTACTGAATTGTATTTATCCCGCAAAAAAGCTTATGAAGATTGTTCATTTATGATCAATACGACAGGAAAGTCAATTAATGAAGTTACTGAAGAAATTATTGGGAGACTAGAAAGACAAGACACTGGCAATACTGAATAAAAAAGTGTGCATGAGGTGTTTGTTTTGTCTACAAATGATTATGTAAAATATATAACCCAGCAATTAGTTCGTTACATGGATACACCAAAGGAAGTACGAAAAGCAAAAAAGTCAATCCGCAAAACGGAACGGACTCCTTTTGCAAACAAATGGTTCGGAATTTTGCCATTTGCTGTCATGTTTTTCATGAAGAAGAAAAGGTAAAGTGCTTTATTATATCAAACGAGTTTATTGGGGCGCGCATGAAAAAGATTGAGCGTTTTATTAGATACTTTACCTTGTTCCGTGTGTCGGCTGAACAATTAAAGCCTGTATTAGAAGTGAGACGGGAATATTTGCTTGAAGTGTTTGAGGAAATCTTGAAAAAGTACGGAACGATTGAAAATTATGCTGAAATGGTTTGCGGGATTAATTAGGATCATATAGAAAAGGCTAAAATAAAATCTGCTTGATTAATCAGAAAAGGTACCCAATGGGTACCTTTTCTGATTTTTATTAGGACGTTCGAGCCGTTTGTTACTGTTCGGTCAAATTATTCCTGTATGCTCTAATCTGCCTCTTCTAACACTTGAATTTTTTTCACTTTTTCTGTTTTGGCATCGTAAGAGATCGTTACAAAAACACCAATGTCCTTCATTCCTTCACGTACAGTAACCTTATATTGTTTTACTGTTTGATTCTTTTTGGTATTATCCCAAATCTTCTGTGCAAATAGAACCTGTGACAATGGATAACGCTTTTTCGTCTCTTTGACAGCAAAGTCTTTCCAATCTGTGTGCTGTGCGGCTGAAACTGTACTGGAAATTGAAACCATTGAGGGAGTAAAACCGTATATAAAGAGAAGAAGCAATAAAACAATCGATTTTTTCAAACGTATCACCTTCCTTTTTAGTTATTTTTACCAAAAAAGGAGTCGTTATTCAAAAAGGGTTTATTATCTGAAGGGGGCAATAAAATGGTATTCGTGATTATTTTCTTTTTTATTTTATTTATTGCTGCAATTGTTACAGACGGGTATAGAAGTAAAAAAAGAAACAAAGGCACTGATTCCTCAGCTTTATATCCTTTTGCCGGATCAGATTCAGATGACCGTCATCACTCGGACTCTGGCTTCTTTGACTGGGGAGGCGGAGGAGATTCATGCGGCGGTGACGGCGGTGGAGGGGGCGGAGGAGATTAACTGGAGTAAAGCCGTTAAAGAGCGGCTTTATTCTTTTTTTATTTTTACGGAGAAAGGAAGAGATCTGTTCTATTGTTAAACCTGACACTCTCGCTTCCTCTATAAGTGAAAGCCATTCTGAGTCAAGATTAAGCTTTCATTTCAGTCACCGACCTCTTGTTCATTCCTTTTCTTAATATCGTTTAAATTTTATTAAATCCTGAAACGTACGAAAATCATCCCTGGTCAATCCCTGGTCAATGGCCTCTGAAATAAGATGGGAATTTCCTTTCTGTTGACGTAAATATTTAATCCTTTCCCCAATCATCCAAAAGGCTCCTTAATTATCAGTCTGATTTCATTATATAGAACAAATTGTTCTTTATAAAGTGATAAAAAGTAAGAGAAAGAGAGTAAATAACAGATAATCCTTGAAAAATGTTCTTTAAAACGAAAAGAATGACGGTTTTTGATGATATATTAATTGCCTTTAACGGCATATAATTTAATAGATCCATTTATTAAATACTTCTCGAAAGCTAATTATGTAATAGATTTTTCTTAATTACTGCTGAAATGTTCTTAATAAAGAATACCCTTCGGTAAACCATAAAGAGGATGGCTCCCTTGAGACAGGCTTTCATATTCTTGGCTGTTGTCAATGCATTAGTTGCAGGGCTTACTGTTATTGGTCTTCACTACAATTTAATAGCTGAAGCTAATCCATTTATGGAGTCGCTTTATGAGATACATCCCCTGCTATTTTCAGGTTTTAAACTATTTTTTCCATTTTCTTGTATTTATTTATTTATTTCAGGTGCTCGCCGTCGTCATCGGCAGTAAAATTCATTGCTTTTACGGCATTTTTTGCTTATGGGATTGTTTTAGCGATGCATGTTTATTGGATTTACTTAATTTTCATATAAAGCGGGGGACAGTCTTATGTATAAAAAACTTTGTAATCGCTGTTATCAGCCATCATTCAGCAGCTGCCCGGCAGATCGATGGATATGTCCAATCTGCACAAATGATCTAACAAAAATAAGAGCAATTCGAGCCGTGCATTTGCCTATTTTTAATCAGGAAAAGTATTTTTCAAAGAATGAAATAAAATTAACCAACCATTTTAATAAATACGCATAATAAAAACGCTCTGGGAATGTGCCAGAACGCCTGTCTAATAGATTGATTAGTTATCTTAACAATCAAATAAGAATTGCAGCATGAAAAAAGCACCTTATTAATAGCATTACACAAGGTACAAGCTTTCATTATTTATCTTGGTTCATTTTCCACCGGTTAAATTCAAGAAATTCACGAAATTGATCCTTCGTTACACCAGAATCCATCGCTTCTCTCACGAGGTTTGCCCATTCATTATCAAGATTATCTTTTTTTGTCTCATAAATTGGTTCGTCTAAAATTAGGGTATTCATGGATACTCCCAGTACGGATGAGACTTTTTCAAGAAATTGAACAGAAGGATTAGACTGCAGATTCCGTTCAATTGAACTTAAATATGATTTAGCAACACCAGCGCGATCGGCAAGCTCTGATAGAGAAAGTCCTCGTTCTTTGCGGTATTTACGGATGCGTTCACCAATCATATGATCACCTTCCCAGAGCCATTATAGCATATAACGAAGGTGGTGTTATATATATAGAACGATTTTTGCAAAAAAAAATATGTACAATTTCTGTTTGTCAATTTTTAAGTGTTTGCGTTTTCAAAAATTCTCTTATTTCTTCTTTGCTGATTCCCATTTTCAAAGCTGTCAGTATTAAATCTTTCCATTCCTGATCCATCTTTTCTACTTCCTTCATTAACATCTCCATTTTTTCTCCTCCTAAAATACGTCTCTGTATTTCAGGCAGTCCAGCCATCATAGTTATTAAGAACCTTAGATCTGTGACTTTGCGTCCTTGCTTTTCAGCAAGTTTGCCTTTGTCTGATTATGTGCAATAGTACAGTCTGCAAAAATCAAAAATTGTTTCTTTAGTCCTTAAGGTATATATATCTTATTTACTACTATTATAAAAAATGGTTTTTACTTTTTGTGCTGAAATGTGTCGATTGCAAAATATTTTTTCATTTTTTTGAAAATAATAGAATTAATTGGGTTTAACTTCCTTTATTATAGGCATTTTGATGGGCTTTAATTTTATGAAACGACAGAAAATTTTACGAATAAAAACAAACTGCAAAATCTTATTTTCTCGTTTGAAAATAAGATTTTGCAGTTTTCGACATTAATAGAACGCATTTTGCGACAAATAAAAAATTCCGCCATTTACAATCGAAACATTTATTTGCGGATCATATAATTCTTTCAATGCTGCTTTTTCTAATTGGTAGGCTTCCGGTTTCTCATCAAGGTCTTCATAAAAATGACTGAGCAGCATCATATCAGAGTTCCAGCGCTGTCTTGCATTGTCTGCCCATGAGTGGTCATCCTTCTCAATAATAGATTGAATATAGTTCTGAATGCGATTTAACCCGCTTTGTTCCTTAATCATTGGGGATGTTGTAAAGCAAAGATCAGGAATTCGCGGAGTTAAGGTCATTTTTTCTAAATGATCCTGGAAATTTTCGATGATTGCTCCACTGATCAAATGAAGACCGATTGAATATAAATGGTCCTTCTTTTTGTCGCTCTGATAAGATACCATGACATTTACTCCGAGCCATGGGTGAAGTGATTGCGAGCTTCCATTATTCGGAGAGTTTTCATAAAGGCGGATGTGACTTCCAAGCTTTTTGCTCGCCTGGTAAATCTGATGAAGTCTTGGTGCCCCGAAATGCATAATCTCTCCTTTTAAATCTTCAGGAGCCTGTTTGGCATCTGTAAGAAATGTCACCTGCATGGGATTTGGAACACCGCCGGTTTTTTCAAGATAGGTCCAGTAAAAAGGGCGGTTCATCAGCTCTTTATCCATTTCGATTGTTAACTGCACAGTCATATATCCTGGGTGTTTATCAATGATTTGACACGAATTTGCTGTGAAAAAACTTTCTAAGAATTGACTGATCTCTTGCTGCAGCATCTCTCTCTAGCCTCCTTATCAATCCTTATTTTCCATTCGCTGCTTTTTTTTCAGAGTGTTCCTGCTCGGCAAAATGAAGGATGGATGTTAAGTTTTCCATTTTGATTTTCATTTCGCCTTCACTTTTTGATTGAAAGAGAATATCCTGCAAATGATCTTCAAAATTTGAAATATCCAATCTGGTTAAAATTTCATCAAGCTCACCGATTACTTTTTCGAATAGATTAATTTTTTCATAAAGCAATTTTAAAATATGCTCTTCAACAGTATTTTTTGTAGCCATATTGTAAATATAAACGTCTTTTTCCTGGCCGAGGCGATGAATCCGGCCGATTCTTTGTTCAAGCCGCATCGGATTCCAGGGCAGGTCATAATTGATGATGTGATTGCAAAATTGCAGGTTTATGCCTTCGCCCCCAGCTTCTGTTGCAATCAGCACTTGAACACGGTTTTTAAATAAATCTTTCATCCAATCTTTTTTTCCCCGTTTAAATCCTCCCCGGAAAGGGACAGAAGAAATACCGTGCTGCTGCAAAAACCATTGCAGATAAAATTGAGTGGCGCGATATTCAGTAAAGATAATCACTTTATCATCAATTCTTTTAATAAGTTCCACTGCTTTTTGAGCTTTCGTGTTTCCGTCAACCTCATCAATGCACTGCATCAATTCCCTGATGATTGGCTCAGGCAGAGGGGAGGCTTCACCTGCAGGCCGATCGATCATTTTTTTTAGTGTCATATAAACGGCTTCCCTGCTTGAGCATGCTTCTCTTTGAAGCGTCATAATGGAAAACATGCTTGCAGCGGCCGTTCCGAATGATTTAAGTCTTGATATAGCTGTGTACAGATTTCGTTCTGTTGGAGAGAGTTCTATCGGGACCGTTTCAACATGGCGTTTTGGCCAGTCAATACCAGTATCGCCGCGGCGGTTTCGGATCATTACTTTGTTGACAAGCTCCTGCAGATGCTCATGATGTTCAAGAGATCGATTTTTTGCTGAGAAAACTTCTGAAAAATAAGCTTCGTTTCCAAGATGACCGGGTTTTAGAAGAGAGACAAGATTGAAAATCTCTTCAACACGATTTTGGATCGGAGTTGCTGTCAGAAGAAGGCAGTATTTTTTTTTCAGGCTCTGAACAAATTCATAGTTTTTTGTTTTATTATTTTTGAGTTTATGAGCTTCATCGATAATGACTAAATCATATTGCTGGGCAAGGACTATTTCTCTGTGAGGGCTTCGTTTTGCGGTGTCTATTGAAGAAACTACCACATCACATGCTTCCCAAACGTAGCTTTTCTTCTGCTCAACAGCAGGTATATAAAATTTTTCATGCAGTTCTCTTGCCCATTGTGAAACTAGAGAGGCCGGTACGAGAATTAAGATCTTTTTGGCAAGGCAGCGGATCATGTATTCTTTTACAATCAGTCCGGCTTCAATCGTTTTTCCAAGGCCCACTTCATCTGCTAGTATCGCTTTGCCGTTCATATGCTCAACTACCTGTCTTGCAACCTCTAATTGGTGCGGCAGGGGGGTAAAGTCTGTCAGATGATTTGGAGCCTGCAAGCCTTCAAACGAAGGAACAATTAAATGTTTTTGTACTTCACAGGCGAGTTTGTAATTTTCCCAATTCGCCCAAGGTCCATCATTTTCCAGTTTTTTAAAAAAAGTATCTTGCCAGGATGAATCAAAGTTGATTTTTACATTCATAAATGACAGCCCTTTCAAGCAAAGGTATAGTTATGGTGAATCGTTCACTTTAAGGCGTGAATTGGTAGTTAATTATGATGAAATACAAATAAATCAAGTTAAACACGAACATTAAATTAAAATATATGTTTAATATTTGTGTAAAAATAGATTGATGAATGCTGTTCATAATGGTAGGATGTTAATAAGTAAGAAAGTTGCTAACATACTTACTTTTCGGTTAGCATGCTTCTTTTGTCAAAAATGTCAAAATGTCAAAGAATGTTATCTCTTAGTATGACCAGTTTTACAGAAAATATGAGCGAATGAGAGCAAGGGGAGAGACTGCCGGCGGTTCTAATAAATGAAACCGCAAAAGCAGCGCCGAAGGAGCAAACATCTGTGAATCTCTCAGGCAAAAGAACTCTTGTTTGACGCAACTCTGGAGAGAGTTTGTGAAAGCAGCAAACCACCAAAGGGGAAAGCTTTGCTTATTTTTGGCAAGGTAAACTTTCAGGTGCAGGGACAGAGACTTCCTTTTTACATAAAGGGGGGTCTCTGTCCTTTTTTTATACTTTTTTGGGGAGGCGATTTGATTATGGCGGATTTAAAGCGAACATCATTATTTGATGTTTATAAAGAGCATGGTGCAAAGACAATTGATTTTGGCGGTTGGGATCTTCCCGTTCAATTTTCATCTATTAAAGAGGAACACGAGGCAGTTCGGGAAAGAGCTGGCTTATTCGATGTTTCGCATATGGGTGAAATTGAAGTGACAGGTACAGACAGTCTTGCATTTCTTCAAAAGACGATGACGAATGATGTTTCCCTTTTGAAAGACGGCGGAGCCCAGTACACGGCGATGTGCTATGAAGATGGCGGAACAGTAGACGATTTATTAATTTATAAAAAATCAGATATTCACTATTTATTAGTCGTGAATGCTTCAAATATTGAAAAAGATTATGATTGGCTCATCTCGCACAAATTCGGAAACACAGAGCTGCATAATATTTCATCAGATGTTGCACAACTGGCCATTCAGGGGCCACAAGCTGAATCGATCCTTCAAAAATTAACTGAAACAGATTTAAGTGGAATCAAGTTTTTTAAATTTAAAGATGACGTTGTAATCGATGATGTAAAGGCTCTTGTCTCCAGAACAGGCTATACAGGCGAAGACGGCTTTGAAATCTATTGCCCATCTTCAGAAGCGCCTTCCCTTTGGAAAGCGATTTTAGAAGCAGGCAAAAATGAAGGAATTCTTCCGTGCGGTTTAGGCGCACGCGACACCTTGCGCTTTGAAGCAAATCTGCCTTTATATGGTCAGGAACTTACAAAAGAAATTACTCCGATTGAAGCGGGAATCGGCTTTGCTGTAAAACCGAATAAAGAGGCAGACTTCATCGGAAAAGATATTTTAAAAGAACAAAAAGAAAATGGAACAGCAAGAAAGCTTGTCGGTCTTGAGATGATTGACAAGGGAATACCCCGACATGGTTATGAAGTATACCATGGAGACGAACAAATCGGCGAAGTAACGACTGGCACACAATCTCCTACATTAAAGAAAAATATAGGCTGGGCTCTGCTGAAAAAGGAATTTGCAGAACCGGGCACTGAAGTGATTGTGCAAGTGCGCAAGAAACGCTTAAAAGCAATTGCAGTTTCAACACCTTTTTATAAACGACCAAAAAAATGAACTAGTTTGAAAGGGGAACACATCCATGAAACATCGTTATTTGCCGATGACAGAACAAGATCAGCAGGAAATGCTTGATGCTGTCGGAGTATCTCATATAGATGAGCTTTTCTCAGACATTCCCGAGAGCGTGCGTTTTCAAGGGGAATATAAGATCAAGAAAGCAAAATCTGAAACGGAACTTGTGAAGGAGCTGAGTGAGCTTGCTTCTAAAAACAAGGATTTAAGAAGCAATGCTTCTTTCCTTGGTGCAGGTGTATACGATCATTACATGCCGATCTTAGTAGATCATGTCATTTCGCGCTCAGAATTTTATACAGCTTACACTCCGTATCAGCCGGAAATTTCTCAGGGCGAGCTTCAGGCCATCTTTGAATTTCAAACAATGATTGCTGAGCTTACGGGCATGGATGCAGCAAACTCTTCAATGTATGACGGCGGCACTTCATTAGCTGAGGCCGCGATGCTTGCAGCAGGTCAAACAAAAAAGAAAAAAGTCATTGTTTCAAAAGCAGTTCATCCGGAAAGCAGAGATGTTCTGAAAACATATGCTAAAGGACAGTACATTGAAGTAGTAGAAGTGCCTGTGAAAAATGGCGTCACAGATCTTGAAGCTTTAAAGGCGGAAATGTCAGACGATGTTGCGGCTGTCGTTGTGCAATATCCAAACTTTTTCGGGCAAATCGAGCCGCTGAAAGAGATTGAACCAATTGCCCATACAGGAAAAAGCATGTTTATCGTATCTTCCAATCCCCTTGCACTTGGAGCTTTAACACCTCCTGGGAAATTTGGTGCAGACATAGTTGCAGGCGATGCTCAGCCATTTGGTATTCCAACAGCTTTTGGCGGACCTCACTGCGGTTATTTTGCAGTAACACAAAAATTGCTGCGCAAAGTACCCGGCAGATTAGTCGGGCAAACAACAGACGAGCAAGGACGACGCGGGTTTGTATTAACACTGCAGGCGCGTGAACAGCATATTAGACGTGACAAAGCGACTTCTAATATATGTTCAAATCAGGCGTTAAATGCCTTGGCAGCCTCAGTTGCCATGACGGCACTCGGGAAAAAAGGCGTAAAAGAGATGGCATTTCAAAATATCCAAAAAGCAAACTACGCTAAAAAAGCATTTGCTGCAAACGGGATTGAGGTTCCATTTGAAGGGGCTATTTTTAACGAATTTGTCATTAAACTAAACAAATCGATTAAAGAGGTAAATGCAAAGCTTATTCAACAGGGCATCATTGGCGGTTTCGATTTAGGCAGTGTATACCCGGAGCTTGAAAACCACATGCTTGTAGCTGTAACTGAATTGCGCACAAAAGAAGAAATTGACCTATTTGTAAAGGAATTGGGGGATGGACATGAATAAGCAGGATCAGCCATTAATATTTGAACTGACAAAACCAGGACGAACAGGCTACAGTTTGCCTTCATTGGATATCCCTGAAATCGCTGCAGATGAATTAATTCAAAGTGAATATTTGCGTGCTGATGAAGCTGAACTGCCGGAAGTCTCTGAACTTGATATCATGAGACATTATACAGCTCTTTCCAAGAGGAACCATGGAGTAGATTCCGGGTTTTATCCACTTGGATCCTGTACGATGAAATACAATCCTAAAATCAATGAAAATGTAGCGCGTATGGCAGGTTTAGCCCATATCCATCCGCTGCAGGATGAAAGCACTGTTCAGGGTGCCCTGGAGCTAATGTATGATCTCCAGGAGCATCTCATTGAAATTACCGGAATGGATGAGGTTACGCTGCAGCCTGCAGCAGGTGCTCATGGCGAATGGACCGGACTAATGATGATCCGTGCTTATCACGAAGCCAACAACGATTTTAACCGGACAAAAGTGATTGTTCCTGACTCAGCTCATGGCACAAATCCAGCTTCAGCTACTGTAGCGGGATTTGAAACAGTTACGGTTAAATCAAACGAACAGGGCCTTGTAGATCTTGAAGATTTAAAACGTGTGGTAGGGGAAGATACAGCTGCTCTTATGCTGACGAATCCTAATACCCTTGGACTTTTTGAAGAAAATATTTTAGAAATGGCGAAAATCGTACATGACGCAGGAGGCAAGCTTTATTACGACGGTGCAAATTTAAATGCCGTATTAAGCAAGGCCCGTCCAGGCGATATGGGATTTGATGTCGTTCATTTAAATCTTCATAAAACATTTACCGGTCCTCACGGAGGCGGAGGCCCTGGATCAGGCCCAGTTGGAGTTAAAGCTGATCTGATTCCGTACCTTCCAAAACCTGTATTAGTTAAAAGAGATAATAAATATACGTTTGATTATGATCGTCCGCAGTCCATCGGCCGAGTGAAGCCATTCTATGGAAACTTCGGAATTAACGTCCGTGCTTATACGTATATTCGGACAATGGGACCTGATGGGTTAAAAGCGGTGACAGAGTATGCCGTTTTAAATGCAAACTACATGATGAGAAGACTTTCAGATGCCTATGATCTTCCATTTGACAGGCACTGCAAGCATGAATTTGTTCTTTCGGGCAAGCGTCAGAAAAAATTAGGGGTGCGTACGCTGGACATCGCAAAAAGGCTGCTTGATTTCGGCTATCATCCGCCTACCATCTACTTCCCATTAAACGTGGAAGAATGCATCATGATTGAACCGACTGAAACAGAATCAAAAGAAACGCTGGATTCATTTATTGACGCAATGCTTCAGATCGCAAAAGAAGCAGAAGAAAATCCTGAAATTGTACAGGAAGCACCGCATACGACAGTTGTCAGCCGCTTAGATGAGACTACAGCAGCAAGAAAACCGATCTTGCGTTATCAAAAGCAATAAAAGGCACACAAAAAGGATTCGCATTTCATGCGGATCCTTTTTATTTATGCATAAAAAAGTCTGCAGAACAGACTGCAGACTTCCTCTTATTTCTTTGCTTTTATTTTACCGCCCCAGCCCTTAAAGCCGCCTTTTAGCGTGTAAAGATCATTATAGCCTTTTCTTTTCAGCATTTGAGCTGTGCGTCCGCTTCTGACAGTGTTTTGACAGTAAATGTAGACAGGCTGATCTTTGCGGATTTCCTTATGTCTTTGTCTCATTTGGGATAAAGGAATATTTCTTGCACCAAGTATATGTCCGCCGTCAAATTCATTTGGCTCACGGACATCAATTAACTGAGCTTTTCTGTATCCTGCACGGAATTCTTCTTCCGTTAATGTTTTCATGATTTTACGCTGATAAAAATAAGAGTAAATCGTGTAGGCTGCTAGTGCACCTAATAGAATCAATAAAAAAATCCATGTTGTCAAGCTGACCCGACTCCTTTATAAGCAACTTTTCTAAGACAAGTTCAAATGAACTTTATTAATATTGGACAAATACTATTATATAAGAGCAGGATCAAATTGTCATCTATGAATAAGACATAATTATTTTCAACCTGGCCTTCTTTTTGATAGACTAGGTAAGGCACAGAAAATGAAATACATACTTATCATGGAAAATGGGGTATGAAGATGGCAAAGGAAACTTGGAGATTTATTGATTCAGGGAATTGTTCCCCGTCCTATAATATGGCGTTAGATGAAGCCCTGCTTGAGTGGAACAGTCAGGGGATCTTCCCGCCGGTAATCCGCTTTTATGGATGGGACCCGGCCACTCTTTCAGTAGGATACTTTCAGAAGGTCGAAAAAGAAATTGATCTTGAGGCTGTTAAAAAGTATGGGCTGGGCTTTGTGCGCAGACCGACAGGAGGCAGAGGTGTTCTGCATGATAAGGAGCTGACATACAGCGTCATAGTGTCAGAAGATCATCCTGAAATGCCGAAGACAGTAACCGAAGCATATAGAGTCATTTCAGAAGGTATTCTTCAGGGTTTCAGAGAACTGGGGCTAGGTGCATATTTCGCCGTACCGAGAACGGAGGAAGAGAAACAGGGGCTTAAGAATCCGCGGTCTGCCGTTTGTTTTGACGCACCATCATGGTATGAACTTGTTGTAGAAGGACGCAAGGTGGCCGGGAGCGCACAAACGCGCCAAAAAGGAGTCATTCTTCAGCACGGTTCCATTTTGCTCGATATAGATGAAGAAATGCTTTTTAATCTGTTTAAGTACCCAAGCGAGCGGGTAAAAGAACGAATGCAGAAAAATTTCAAAAATAAGGCAGTTGCTGTCAATGCTTTGCGCAAGAATCCTGTTACAGTAGAGGAAGCAAAGAATGCGTTTAAAAAGGGCTTTGAGATAGGTCTGAATATCTCACTCGAACCTTATACTTTGACAGCTGAAGAACATGCTTTTGTAGAGAAAATTGCAATGGGAAAGTATAATACCGATGATTGGAATTATAAACGATAAGCGACTTGAACCTTAGTCGCTTTTGTTTATTTTTTCTGGAAATTTCTAATTATTTCAAATCATTCCTTTTTTTACTAACTTCGTGTTCTCTTCGGAATTTGCAAGCGACAAAATTCTTCAAAAAAAGTGATTATGAAGTTCCTATCTTCTTTTTTCTCATTATTTCTGCTTCGTTTATGCAGTTTTTAATTTGACAAAATAAAATAGATTTGCCTGTTTATCCATATATAGTATTGTCGAACGAAAATATAATACTATATATTGATTAAAAGGTGGCTTTGTGATAAATTAAATCAAGTACAAGATGATAGGGGAGTTGTTTTAATGACCGTTGCACTTAATGAAAATTTAAAACTTGATGTGGACAAGCTGAATCACGATATTTCTTTGTTTCCCCAAGTTCACCCAATAACTGATGATATGAAATTGACTCACAAAGGTGTATCCCGTTTAGTCATGCTTGACCGATACACATTTAAAGACACCGAAAAGCTGACGCTGTCTAACGGGGACTTCGTTGTTCTGACGATTAAAGAGGATCCTAAATTCCCTGCAAGAGGACTAGGCTATATATTAGAAATAGACTGGCAGACGAAAATGGCAAGTGTACAGGTCGAAGAAGAGTACCGCCATTCTCTTGAAAAGCCTGAAGAGGTTGAAACGGGTGTGATTTATCGCTCGCTTGATGTCATTGAAAAGCCGCTTGAAGTATTTTATGAGCAAATCGCAAAACGAAATGCAACAGGACTTGCCTCTGTTGAAAAGACAGAAGAGAAGCGAAATGAGTGGTTCCAGAAGTTCTACAAGGAATTAGTCGGATTGAACTTTGTACCGGCAGGACGTGTATTGTACGGAGCTGGAGCAGGTACGGACGTTACTTACTTCAATTGCTACGTCATGCCATTTGTACAGGATTCCCGCGAAGGCATATCCGAGCACCGGAAGCAGGTAATGGAGATCATGAGCAGAGGCGGCGGAGTTGGAACAAACGGTTCAACACTGCGCCCAAGAAATACACTCGCACGCGGTGTGAACGGCAAATCGTCAGGTTCTGTATCATGGCTTGATGATATTGCGAAGCTGACGCACTTAGTTGAGCAAGGTGGATCGCGCAGGGGAGCTCAAATGATCATGCTTGCCGACTGGCATCCTGACATTATCGAATTTATCATTTCAAAAATGCAAAACCCTCGTATTTTACGCTACTTAATTGAAAATACGAATGACGAGTCAATTAAGAAATATGCGCAGGAAAAACTAAAGTTCAAGCCTCTAACAGAGGATGAAAAAGCGATGTATCAGAGCATTGTGAACTATAAGCAAATTCCTGGCTTCGGCGGATTTAACGAAAAAATCATTAAAGATGCAGAACTGAAGCTGGTTACAGAAGGAACATACAGCGTTCATAATTCTGAATTCCTTACAGGCGCGAACATTTCAGTTACGTTAACGAAGGATTTCATGGATGCTGTTGAGAGCGATGCAGATTACGAGCTTCGCTTCCCTGATGTGGAAAGCTATAATGCAGATCAAATGAAAGCCTATAACGAAGAGTGGCACAATCATGGTGATGTCCGCGAATGGGAAAAGCTTGGCTACAAAGTCCGCACATACCGCACAATTAAAGCTAAAGAACTATGGAACTTAATCAATATTTGTGCGACATATTCAGCAGAGCCTGGCATCTTCTTTATTGATAATGCAAACGATATGACGAATGCTAAAGCTTATGGACAAAAGGTTGTAGCAACAAATCCATGCGGCGAGCAGCCTCTCGCACCTTATTCTGTCTGCAATCTTGCAGCAGTCAATCTTGCTGAAATGGCAGACAAAGAAAGCAAAACAGTGAACTTTGAAAAGCTGAAAACAACGGTTGAAGTCGGTGTCCGCATGCAGGATAACGTCATCGATGCAACACCTTACTTCTTAGAAGATAATAAGAAGCAGGCATTAGGCGAACGCCGTGTAGGCCTTGGCGTAATGGGCTTGCATGATCTGCTGATCTACTGTGAAACAGAGTATGGTTCAGAAGAAGGCAATCAGTTAATTGACCAAGTTTTTGAAACCATCGCAACAACTGCTTATAAAGCTTCTGTTGAGCTTGCAAAAGAAAAAGGAAGTTTCCCATTCTTGACTGGTGAAACAGAAAAAGAAACAAACTGTTTGCGTGAAGCATTCACAAAGACGGGTTTTATGAGCAAAATGCCGGCTGACCTTTTAGACGACATTAAAGAATACGGGATTCGAAACTCACATTTATTGACTGTTGCTCCTACAGGCAGCACAGGGACAATGGTTGGCGTCTCCACTGGTTTAGAGCCTTACTTCTCTTTCTCTTACTACAGAAGCGGAAGATTAGGAAAGT
Organism: Bacillus sp. F19; assembly: GCA_023823795.1. Taxonomy (NCBI): domain Bacteria; kingdom Bacillati; phylum Bacillota; class Bacilli; order Caryophanales; family Bacillaceae; genus Bacillus; species Bacillus sp. F19. The sequence goes on along the minus strand of CP085710.1, from coordinate 3,544,597 downwards.
TTATTGAAGTTAAAGCGGATATCGTGCAGGAATATCTGGACCAGCATCCAGAAGCAGATCCTGACAATCTGCCTAAATGGTTTATTTCAGCAATGGAGCTCAGCGCAGAAGCTCACGCGGATGCACAGTGTGTGATTCAGCGCTGGATTGACAGTTCAATCAGCAAAACAGTCAATGCACCTAGAGGATATACGGTTGATCAAGTTCAAAAAGTATATGAACGCTTATATAAAGGCGGAGCTAAAGGCGGCACGGTTTACGTTGACGGCAGCCGTGACACGCAGGTTCTGACGTTAAAAGCAGAAGAAAACACATTCTCTGAGAGTGAAGATGCACCAGCTAAAGAAAAAGGAAAAGTTGTGCTTGTTGATACAATACAGGCTTTAAGATCTACAAATGTCACGATCGGCAATGAAGTAGGAAATACATGCCCGGTATGCCGCGAGGGTACCGTTGAGGACATAGGCGGCTGTAATACATGCACTAGCTGCGGAGCACAATTAAAGTGTGGTTTATAAGATAAAGAGCTGGATTTTGAACTGCACCCCAATTGTTAGACAACATCTAACAATTGGAGGTGCAGTTTTTTTGACTAAATATACGATAGACGAAAAATCACATGCAGTTTTAGAGTACTTAGAAGGGGAAAAATCCTATAAATCCATTGCTCAAGAAAGAAATGTAGGTTTATCCCCTCTGAAAAGATGGGTCGCTCGCTATCTAAAACATGGGATGGAAGGACTTGTTTCATCCTATACAAATTACACTCTGCCCTTTAAACTAGAGGTACTTAAATATATGAACGAATATGGGGCATCGATCAACGAGACCGCTGTACACTATAACCTTCCTTCCGATTCTACACTTTTGAATTGGGCAAATCAGTTTAAGGAAGGAGGTATAGACGCCCTTAAACCAAAGAAAAAGGGGCGTCTATCCATGAAAAAAGAAACTAAGAAAAAATCGCCAGCTAATGGCTCTCAAGAAGCACTTCTTGCCGAATTAGAATACTTACGTGCAGAGAATGCCTATCTAAAAAAGTTGAATGCCTTAGTTCAAGAAAAGGATGCCTTACAAAAAAAGAAAAAGCGAAAGTAGTCCATGAACTAAGGAAACAATTTGATTTAAATCTGCTTCTATCCATTTCTAAAATGGCACGGAGTGCGTACTATTATTGGGTAAACGCCTTCGGGCGTGAGGATAAATACACAGAAATTAAATCCCTTATCAAAGAGATTTTCCATACGCATAAAGGGCGTTATGGGTATCGGCGTATCACCCTAGAATTACGTAATCGAGGTGCTCGCATCAATCATAAAACAGTTCTCAGATTGATGAATGAATTAGGATTGAAGTCATTGGTTTGCATGAAGAAATACCGTTCGTACAAAGGGAAAATCGGCAAGATTGCGCCCAACATTCTAGCACGTGATTTCAAGGCGGCAAAGTCCAATGAAAAATGGGTGACAGACGTCACAGAATTCCATATAGCTGGGGAGAAACTATACTTATCGGCCATTCTTGACCTGTTTAATGAAGAAATCATCGCCTATAATATCGAATCTCGGCCTGTTTATCCGCTCGTTTCCAAAATGCTGGATAAAGCCTTTGATCGCTTGGAATCGAAAGATTCACCCATTCTCCATTCAGATCAGGGCTGGCATTATCAGATGAAACAATACTCGCATGATTTGAAAAAACATAACATTACACAAAGCATGTCACGCAAAGGAAATTGTCTCGATAATGCGGTCATTGAAAACTTCTTTGGCTTATTAAAATCCGAATTACTCTATCTTCAAGAATTTAAAAGCATGGAGCATTTCAAACAAGAACTAGAAGAATATATCCATTACTACAATCATCAACGAATCAAGATAAAATTAAAAGGCATGAGCCCGGTTGATTACCGGATTCATGCCCTCAAGGCTGCCTAAGTAAATAAAGTGTCTAACTTTTTGGGTTCACTTCATTTCCAGCTCTTTTCTTTTCGCGATAAGAATCAATGCTTCCTTGTCATCACCCTTAAACTAGTGTACACTTGTAATGATTTCCTATGTTTTGAACGTTTTTTTGGAGGGGACCACATGCCAACACCGAGTATGGAAGATTATATCGAACAAATTTATATATTAATAGAAGAAAAGGGATATGCCCGCGTTTCAGATATTGCGGAAGCACTATCCGTTCATCCCTCCTCAGTAACAAAAATGGTCCAAAAACTAGACAAAGATGAATATCTCATATATGAAAAATACCGTGGACTCATACTAACGCCAAAAGGCAAAAAAATTGGAAAGCGTCTTGTTTACCGTCATGAACTTTTGGAGCAGTTCATGAGGCTGATCGGCGTGGATGAAGAAAAAATTTACAATGATGTTGAAGGCATCGAGCATCATCTCAGCTGGAACGCAATTGACCGCATCGGCGATCTTGTTCAATTCTTTGAAGGTGATGAAACTCGCGTAGAAACGCTGCGTGCTATACAAAAACAGAACGAACAGGACAGCGACTCATAAAAAGACAGAAGCGAATGCTTCCGTCTTTTTTTCTGCGTAAATTTGATATACGGCTGCTGAAGCATAAGCTGATACGTAAAGGAACATTGAAAGGGTGCTGCCATTAACATGCAGAAAAGGTCTATTTCCCGCCACTGCAACCTACAATGTAAGGATGGGATGAGAGGGGAGGAACTTCTATGTATATTGATGGCGTCTTCTCTGGAGGGGGAATTAAAGGGTTTGCTCTAATTGGATCTTATCAGGCTATCGAGCAGAGAGGCCTGCAATTTGTAAGGGTAGCAGGAACCAGTGCAGGTTCCATTATTGCCGCTTTTATTGCTGCGGGATATCGGAGTGGTGAAATTATTACCATGATGGATGACATGGATCTTAGGAAATTTTTGGAACGAAATCCATCCATCCTGCCATTTAAATTTATGAAATGGCTGAATATTTATTGGCGGCTTGGTCTTTATAAAGGCGGCAAGCTTGAAGAATGGATAGCAGGCAAACTGAAGGAAAGAGGGGTATCAACCTTTGGTGATTTAAGGCACGGCTCCCTTAAAATCGTTGCATCTGACCTGACCAATGGCAGAATTCTCGTGCTGCCGGATGACCTCCCAAGGTATGGACTTGTACCAGAACGTTTTTCTGTTGCGAGAGCTGTTCTTATGAGCTGCAGCCTTCCGTATTTTTTTGAACCGGTCAAACTGACATCTGCCGAAGGAACCAATATTGTTGTAGACGGGGGAGTTTTAAGCAACTTTCCAATTTGGCTATTTAAAGAAAAGAAAACAATACAAGCTCGGCCGGTTCTTGGTATAAAATTGAGTCCTAGTGATGAGGAGAGGCCGAGGAACAATATTCGTAATGCGATAGAAATGTATGGTGCTCTTTTTGAAACAATGAAAGATGCTCATGATGCCAGACATATATCCAGCAGGCATGAAAAGAATATTATTTTTCTGCCCGTTGAAAGTATTTTAACGACTGAATTTGACTTAACAGAACAAAAAAAACTAGCTCTAATTGAGCTAGGAAGAAACCGCACTGAACTATTTTTGAAAAAATGGACGTATTAACAGCAGGTTAAAAAAATGCCCTGCTTTTCTTTTTGCCTTTTTTGCCTTCAATCACTGTTAAATGAGAGGCTTGCTTCTTTTTAAGGGCAGTAGATGTTTTGCTGCTCTTTTTTTGCGTTGAAACGCTTTTCAAATGGGAGCTGCTCTGATTGCGGTCACTGAAACGTTTTTTAGATTGTTTAACAGCTTTAGAGTAAGAGGAAGAGTCTTTTCCCATTTTTTGTTTAGTAAAGTAACGGACAACAAAATAGATGATGGCTAGAACAATAACGAAGATCAGCATTTCTCTAAAGAGGAATCCTGGTCTGGTTAATAGAGTAACCAGGAATCCGATGCCTCCAAGAGCTAACACAATCATCACAAATGGATTCACACGATTTTTCATGAGTCCACCTCCCAAGATGAAAATGAATTAATGAAGTTCAGCTTATACAATTTGTTCTGTTTTTATACCTTCTACAGTTTCCTTTTCCATCCGCAGCAATTCATTAAAGCTTGCGATGGCAACTTCCACCTGTTCATTGTCAGGTTCTTTCGTTGTCAGCAGCTGAAGACTTAAGCCGGGATATCCTAGCCATTTTAAAACAGGTACGTCTCTAAGTTTATTTGTAAACTGAAGGACCTCAAAAGAAATGCCAATCACCACAGGAATTAACGCCAGTCTGTTCAGGACGCGCACATAAAGCGGTTCTGTTGGAACGAGCATATAGACAAATACCCCGACAAGTACAGTAAATAACAGAAAACTGCTTCCGCAGCGATAGTGAAGACGGCTTTGCTTCTGAACATTTTCTATCGTCAGCGGCAGAGCATTTTCATAGCAATTAATCACTTTATGCTCTGCACCGTGATATTGAAAGACACGCTTGATCAGCGGAGTGAATGATATCGCATAAATATAGACTAAAAGAAGAATTAACTTGAAGAGCCCTTCAATTAAAATTTGTGCAAGATCTGACGGGAAAATGGGCCTTGTCAGCTCAGCCAAAAATAGAGGCACTAAAGTGAAAATGAATTTCCCGAAGAGAAAGGAAAGGACACCTATTGCTGCAACTCCGAGAATCATGGTCAATTTTGATTCTTTTTTATGCTGATTGAGTATTTCATCTTCCTCAGGATCCAGATCGTACCTGTCCGTTGAAAAGTTCAGGTGCTTCGTTCCATTTGCGCTTGCTTCTATAATAGCTGCGATGCCGCGAATAAATGGAATCTTTTTAAGGCCAGTCATCAAACTGCTTGATTTTCGCGGTAACCGAAAATAGTCGATTTCTTTGTTTTTGCGCCTGATGGCTGTCACATAATGATGCTTTCCGCCGAACATGACGCCCTCTACCACTGCTTGCCCGCCATATGCAGGCTTATTCTGCTTTGACATTTTTCACCAACCTACCTATCTATTCTCTTTTTGGACTGATTTTAAACAAAGCTGCAGAGAATGTTATGTTTATATTCTACATAAAAACAGGATAAACCTCTAGGCAGTTGTATTTAATTCTTTTTAATCTGTCATATTTTTAGAAAAAGATCAGGATGCTTCTTCCTGTCAGTGCTGAACAAGCGATTCAACTTTCTTAGTAGTATAACCTCACATCCCTTTGCTAGACATCTGTTTGCATCCTTTTTGCATGATGCAGCAGAAATTTTGCACATACTAAGAAACAGGAGGTGTACATATGACAGATGATTTTCAATCAAATTCTGCTGATGAACAGAGAAATGATCCTGATAAGCCGGGTGAATCAATTCCTTTTATAGGAAGAGTTATGATTACAGGTTTTACAGGCGGAGTGATTTGGAGTTTACTTGGTTATTTAGCATATGTTCTGAACTTAACAGAAATAAGTCCGAATTTATTGCTTCAGCCCTTTATTTTAGGGGAATGGAAAAATGGTGTATTGGGCAACTTTGTTGCTGTATTCTGCATTGGTTTTCTTTCCATTGGAACGGCTCTTCTATATTATCTTGTCCTGAAGAGATTCTCATCCATGTTTGTCGGCCTTGCTTTTGGCCTGGCCTTATGGGCGCTCGTGTTCTTCCTTTTAAATCCAATTTTTCCTAATTTAAAATCAGTATTTGAACTTGAAAGGCTGACTACCGTTACGACTATATGTCTCTATATTTTATATGGAGTATTTGTCGGCTATACCATTTCGTTTGAACATAATGAACTCTTAAGCAAAAAAAGCAAAAAAAATGCACAGGCATCCCCTCAACATTAAGGAAACTAATCGGCGATTATGGTAGAATGTTCATAAATTGAACATTCTATTTTTTTTAGCTTATTTAAGCAAGGAGTTTTTATGATGAGACATTTCTTGATCATTAATGGTCCAAATCTCAACCGTCTTGGTTTGCGGGAGCCTGATGTGTATGGCAGCAAAACACTTACAGACCTGGAACGTGAATTAATGCTTTTTGCAGAGAAACAGGGATTCCAGATAACCTGCTTTCAATCAAATCATGAAGGAGACTTGATTGATGCGATTCATGAGGCAGACGAGCAGTATGATGGAATTGTGCTTAATCCCGGTGCATTTACTCATTACAGCTACGCAATAAGAGATGCGATTGCAAGCGTTTCCCTTCCAGTCATCGAGGTTCATATATCTAATGTACATAGTCGCGAACCATTCAGACACCAGTCTGTAACGGCGCCAGTTACAGCAGGGCAAATTATCGGCCTTGGTTTCGAGGGGTACCAATATGCGTTACTCGCATTACATAAATAGATGGGGGAGAAATAAGATGAAGCTTGAGAAAATGAGAAACAGATTAAAAGAACTGGATGTTGATGCAATTCTTATTACGAGCAGCTACAACCGCCGTTATATGACTGGCTTTACTGGCACGTCGGGTGTTGCGGTCATTTCTGATTCGCATGCTGTATTTATTACAGATTTCAGATACACAGAACAGGCAGCAAAACAAATTGAAGGCTTTGAGATCGTCCAGCATAAAGGACCGATTCTTGAAGAGGTAGCAGCCCAAGCCGCTAAGCTATCGATTAAACGTCTAGGTTTTGAACAGGATGATATATCCTTCGCAGCTTACTCAGCTTATAAGGCTGAATTAAAAGAGATTGAGTTTGTTCCTGTCTCGGAAGCGGTAGAAAAGTTACGCTTGATTAAGTCTGCAGCAGAGATTAAGATATTAAAGGAAGCTGCGGAGATTGCAGATGCTGCATTTAAGCACATTTTGACATTCATTCGTCCAGGAATGAAGGAAATTGAAGTCGCAAATGAACTTGAATTTTTCATGCGAAAACAAGGCGCTGTTTCTTCTTCATTCGATATTATTGCTGCATCAGGATATCGCTCTGCACTGCCTCACGGTGTAGCGAGTGAAAAAGAAATTGAAAAAGGCGATTTTGTAACACTTGATTTTGGCGCATACTACAAAGGATATTGTTCAGATATTACAAGAACGATAGCAGTGGGAGATCCAAGTGATGAGCTGAAGAAGATTTATTCCATTGTACTCGAAGCACAGATGCGGGGAATGAATGGGATAAAAGCCGGCATGACGGGAAAAGAAGCAGATGCTCTAACAAGAGACTACATTTCCGAAAATGGCTATGGTCAATATTTTGGCCATTCAACAGGTCATGGTCTAGGTATGGAAGTTCATGAGGGGCCGTCACTATCTGTCAAATCTGAAACAGTTCTTGAACCAGGCATGATCGTAACTGTCGAGCCTGGCATCTATATACCAAAGCTTGGCGGAGTGCGCATCGAGGATGACACAGTTGTTAAAGAGGGCGGTAATGAGTCGCTTACCCATTCCCCAAAAGAGCTTATTATTTTATAATAAAAGCTTCCAAACGTTAAAAAAGCAACATTTACATAGGAGGAACACACATGATTTCAGTTAATGATTTTCGTACAGGCTTAACGATTGAAGTAGATAATGGCATATGGCGCGTAATGGATTTCCAGCACGTAAAGCCAGGTAAAGGAGCAGCATTTGTCCGCTCTAAACTTCGCAATCTGCGTACAGGAGCCGTACAGGAAAAAACATTCCGCGCTGGTGAAAAGGTTGCGAAAGCTCAAATCGAAAACCGCAAAATGCAATATTTGTATGCTAATGGTGATCAGCATGTATTCATGGATAATGAATCATACGATCAAGTAGAACTTCCAGAAGCAACTATAGAATATGAATTGAAATTCTTAAAAGAAAACATGGAAGTTTCTATCATGATGTTCGGAAGCGAAACACTTGGAGTTGAACTTCCAAACACAGTTGAGCTTGAAGTTATTGAAACGGAGCCAGGCATCAAAGGCGATACTGCTTCAGGCGGAACGAAACCTGCAAAAGTACAGACTGGCCTGATTGTCAACGTTCCTTTCTTCGTAAATGAAGGAGACGTTCTTATTATTAATACTACTGACAGCTCTTACGTATCAAGAGCGTAGCCATCAAAAACTCCATCTTTTCAGATGGAGTTTTTTGTATCCTCTAATATTGGCTGCGTCTGAAAGACTTTTACCTTATCCTCTTTCTTTTTACCCGCTCTGAAAAGAAGTGCTGCCGGTATGAAAATATAAATCATCATTCCAATGAACCATTGTAAATAGTTATATAATTCATAAGCTTCCACTTCGAATCCCATGACACATCCCCCTTTTTACTTATTATTATTAAATCTGAAAATTCTGTCAAGAATTCTTTTGTCTAAACATCCTTCATTTCTCATAGGTTTTAATAATAACCATGGAGGAGGACAAGATGAAACACTACCTCGCTAATTTAGATCCGGCAGTAAGATCAATGGCTCTCTTAAGATTTTTATCTGCAAGTATTGAAATGACGGCAGCTATATTGATGCTCGTTTTCAACGATGTGCGCAAAGCTGTATTAATTAATTCCTTACTGGCCATAGTCGGTCCGATCATTTTTATTTTAACCATGACAATAGGAATCTTTCAGATTGCAGAGCAGCTTTCTTACGCAAAACTGATTTTTATCGCAATCGGAGTGTCTTTTATATTAATTGGAGTCTATAAGTAACATAGAAGTCATATTGTGTCCAAGCCTGCATAAACATTAGAGTATCAAGTGACTATGCAAGGAGGAAGCCAATTGAACGAGATTACAGAGATGCTTCCTGAAACAATAAGAAAACACGTGCTGAACCTGCCCCGGGAAGCGCTTGAAAAAATGGAAGAGATCCGCATAAGGATTTTGAAAAGAGTTGAAATTGTAGTAGCAGGCGACCCTTTGTTCTTGCCTTGCGAGGCTACTTATCAAGACGGAATAACTCTATTAAATGAGCTGAGCCAATACTCCATCTATACACTTGAAGAGGAGCTGAAGCGAGGCTTTATTACCATTCAGGGCGGACACCGCGTGGGGCTGTCCGGACGTGTGATTACTGAAAATGGTGCTGTTAAAGCGATTCGTAACGTAACATCCTTTAATATTCGTGTGGCAAAACAGAAAAAGGGCATCGCTGAACCCTTTATATCCAGCATCTATCATAAAGCCTGGATGAATACAATGATTATCGGTCCTCCTCAAACAGGGAAAACAACTCTGCTCCGTGATTTTGCAAGGGTTATGAGTACGGGAATAGGCAATATTCCTTCCGTAAAAGTAGGGATTGTGGATGAGCGATCAGAAATTGCAGGCTGCATCAATGGAATTCCCCAGCATGAATTCGGCGAAAGAGTGGACGTGCTTGATGCATGTCCGAAAGCAGAGGGAATGATGATGATGATCAGGTCAATGAGCCCTGATGTGCTGGTTGTGGATGAGGCAGGCAGAACGGAAGATACTGAAGCTATATTAGAGGCCGTTCATGCAGGGGTCGGGCTTTTCATTTCTGTTCACGGCTATTCGCTTGATGACGTCATTTCACGCCCGTCGATCAGGCCTTTGGTTGAGCATGGCATTTTTAGAAGATATATAGAGCTCTCAAGAACAAGAGGTCCTGGTACGGTTCAAAGAATACTGGATGCTGATAGACAGCTGATTCGAAATGATCGGGTATCCTCTCATGATTAAAATACTTGGAGCTGTATTTATTTTGCTTGCTACAACCTGGACAGGGTTTGAAGTAGCGAAGCATATCAGTGAGCGGCCGCGGCAGCTGAGGCAGCTTAAGGTTGCTCTGCAGGCCCTCGAGGCAGAAATTATGTATGCCCACACCCCCCTCAGGGAAGCGGCAGCTACTTTATCAAAGCAGATGCCTAAGCCTCTCTCATGGTTTTTTGAGGACTTCTCCAAACGGCTGTCCGCCGGGCATACGAGCGTCAAAGCAGCTTGGGAGAATAGCCTGCAGGAAGTTTGGCGGATGACGGCTTTAAAGCAGGGGGAATATGAAATTTTAAAGCAATTTGGCGAGACGCTGGGACAGCACGACATTATATCGCAGCAAAAACATATTCGTCTGACCTTAACCCATCTTGAAAGAGAGGAAGCCGACGCTCTTGATAAACAAAGCCGCTATGAAACAATGCTGAAAAGCTTAGGTTTTTTATCTGGATTATTGCTCGTTATTTTATTGATGTAGCAGTCAGGAGGATTATATGCAATGGGAGTAGATGTGAATATCATTTTTCAGATAGCGGGAATTGGAATTGTTGTAGCATTTCTTCATACGATACTTGATCAAATGGGAAAGAAAGAGTATGCACAATGGGTCACATTGCTTGGGTTTATCTACATTCTGTTTATGGTAGCTTCCATTGTTGAGGATCTGTTCCAAAAAATAAAATCAGTCTTCCTCTTTCAGGGTTAGGGGGGCTCTGCGATTGAAATTATCCAGATTGTCGGACTTGGTTTAGTTGCAACCTTTCTCGCGTTAATCGTAAAAGAACAAAAGCCGACATATGCTTTTATGCTTGTCGTATTTGTCGGCTGTGTCATCTTTTTATTTCTGGTTGATCAGGTTTCCCAAATTATTACGATGATTGAAAAAATTGCGCTGAATGCAAATATAAACATGATGTATGTAGAAACCATTTTAAAAATAATCGGAATTGCATATATAGCAGAGTTTGGAGCCCAAATGACAAAAGATGCCGGACAAGGCGCCATTGCCTCAAAAATTGAGCTTGGCGGAAAAATCTTGATTCTGTCCATGGCTGTTCCTATTTTAACTGTCATTATTGAAACAATTATCGGATTAATACCGGCATAATAGCGAGGCTATAAGGGGTGAGTAAAATGAAAAAAGGAATGATCGCCATCTTCTTTTTATTCTTTTTTTCTTTTCCTGTCATTGTACAAGCTTCACCCCCTCCACCGCAGCAGGATTTAATAGATCAGCAAATAGACAAGCTCGGAATTCAGGAAATCAAAAAATTCTGGGATGACATTATGACAGAGTATGGAGGGTATCTTCCAGAGAGTCAAAAGGGAAGCTTGCTTCAATTTCTAAATGGAGAAAAGGAATTGTCCTTCCAGGAATGGTCAAAAGCGTTTTTGAAATACATTTTTCATGAAATTATTGCAAACGGCAAACTGCTCGGGACTCTTATTCTGCTGACGATTTTCAGCATGCTTCTTCAGCTGCTTCAGGAAGCATTCAGCCAAAGCACTGTAAGCAAAGTAGCATATGCGCTTGTATATATGGTGCTGATGATCATCGCTCTTAATAGTTTTCATATAGCGATCGAATACACAGTGGAAGCCATCCAAACGATGACAAACTTTATCCTGGCGCTGATTCCGCTGCTTCTCGCGCTCATGGCGGCTTCTGGAGGACTTATCTCAGCAGCGTTTTTCCATCCAGTCATCCTCTTCCTTATGAACACAAGCGGGGTTTTGATTGAAAAGCTCGTTCTGCCGCTGTTATTCCTATCAGCTCTGTTAAGCATCGTAAGCACATTGACAGATCAATATAAAGTGACCCAGCTTGCACAGCTGCTGCGCAATATCAGTATTGGGCTTCTTGGGACTTTTTTAACAGTCTTTCTCGGTGTCATCTCTGTTCAGGGGGCATCTGCAGCCGTATCTGACGGAATGGCAATTCGAACAGCTAAGTTTGTCACAGGCAACTTTATTCCGGTGCTTGGCAGAATGTTTACCGATGCAACGGATACAGTCATAAGTGCTTCAGTCCTTCTTAAAAATACGGTTGGAATTATCGGTGTTGCGATCCTGCTTTTTATCGCTGCATTTCCTGCAATAAAGGTACTGACACTTGCCTTTATCTATAAATTTACGGCTGCTCTGCTGCAGCCGCTTGGCGGAGGCCCGATTATTAAATGCCTCGATATCATCAGCAAAAGCGTGATTTATATTTTTGCAGCACTTGCCATTGTTTCATTAATGTTTTTCTTAAGTATTACGGTCATTATTGCAGCTGGAAACATTACCATGATGGTGCGATAGGAGGATGGGGGCATGTCTTTTTTAACAGAATGGATAGCGAATATCATTCTATTTATTATGCTTGCTGTCATCCTTGATTTGCTGCTGCCCAATTCAGCTATGCAAAAGTACGCTAAGATGGTCATCAGTCTTCTGCTTATCGTCATCATTCTCTCGCCGGTCTTCAAATTATTGTCAGCAGACATCAATACGCTTGTATCAGATATACAAATGGAATCCCCTGCAAAAGAAGAAGAAATAAAAAAAATGATCGATTTGCAGAAAAAAGAAATACAAGCTTCTAATGATGCATATATTTTAGAAAACATGGCTGTCCAATTAAAATCACAGGCAAAAGAGGAGCTGGTGCAAAGCTATGATGTAACGATTAAACAAATCTCTCTTTCTGTAGATGAACCATTTGAAGAAATTCAAAATAGTTTGCAGGGCATAGAGGTAACACTCGAAACAGAGGAAGCAGGATCCGAAGCAGTTGAAACCATTCAGCAAGTCGTTCTAGGTGCAGCAGAAACAGCAGAGACTGAAAAAGAAAATCAAATCAGGCGGGCATCAGAGATTAAAGCATATCTTGCAAGTATCTGGGAAGTTGACCCTGAGAAGATTTCCTTGAAAATGGAAGGAGGGGAGGGCAGCACCGATGAGTAATCCAAAGAATTTATTAGAGAAGCTAAAAAGCATGCTAAACGCAGAAAACGGCAAAAAACCGACTAAATATCACTATGTTTTAATCGTTTTGGCACTTGGCATAGGTTTTATGCTTGTCAGTAATCTGTTTACTAACGAGGCAAGTTTGCCGAAGGTGTCGCAAGTATCAGGACTAACATCATCAACAGAAAAAGATGCCGATGTCTTTAAACCCTCTGATGAAAGCGGGGGATCAGGGTCTATCGATAAATACGAACAGGAATATGAGAATCAATTAAAAGAAGCGCTCGATTCAATGATCGGAATTGAGAATGCACTTGTAGTCGTAAATGTAGATGCCACATCAGAGCAAATTCTTGAAAAAAACAGCGTGTCGCAAAGCCAGACGACAGAAGAGACGGATCCTCAAGGAGGAAAGAGGACGGTCGAAGATGGATCAACTGAAGAATCCGTTGTCATTATCCGAAAGGGAGAGCAGGAAACCCCAATCATCCTTCAGACTAAAAAACCGGAAATCAGGGGAGTGCTTGTTGTTGCTGCGGGTGCTGATAACATTCAAATAAAAAAATCAATTGTTGAAGCTGTAACAAGAGTGCTTGGGGTACCGAGCCACCGCGTTGCAGTTGCAGCTAAAAAAGGGAAATAAAGGAGGATTCACGAATGATGCTTAAAAAACAAACGGTTTGGTTATTAACAATGTTAAGTTTGGTTGTAGTTTTGTCTGTTTACTATATTACAACTCCTGATGAAGTGAAAAACGATGTAGCATTGACTGGGGCAGAGGCTGAAAAAGATGAAAAAGCTGACGCTGATAAAGCAACAGAAAAAGAAAGCGATAAAGGGGAAGTAACAATCGAAGAAGCAGAAGATGGAACTGTTGTATCGGTCTCAAATGATGAGCTGTTTGCTACAATGCGCATGCAGCTTGAAGATACGAGAAGTGCAAGAAAAGAAAGCTTAGAGGATATCGTGGCAAGCAAAGATGTAACAGCCGCTGAAAAAAGTGCAGCAAGAGATGAAATGAATGCAATTGATGAAGCGGTTGCAAATGAGGAAATTCTTGAAACGTTCATCAAATCAAATGGCTATGACGATGCTCTAGTCCGCATTGAAGGAGAGAAAGTGAAAGTAACCGTGAAAGCGAAAGAGAGCTCAGCATCTGAAGCCAATAAAATTATTCAGCTAGTAAGCAGTGAAATGAAAGGCATGGAAGATGTAGCGGTTACATTGGAGCCTTCCAATCAATAAAATAGCGACTTCCCCGTGTGTCTGCCACACGGGGATTTTCTATTTAATTGGTGTAACCGTTTCATTTTTTTGAAATTTAACTTATAATTTAAAGTAGTCTTACATTTTAAGGTCCTTTTCCTTAGGAAAGAATTAATATTGAATTCCATGACTCACCTGTCGTAAGATATATAATAGGACTAAGTTTTAGTACTAGATTATATAATGAAAAAGATGGTCTAAATCATCAAGAATTTGAATAGGGGTGCCAGCAGATGTTGAAGATACAAGAAATCAGAGAACTGATCAAACTCATTGACCAGTCTACTATTGATGAATTTGCGTATGAACATGAAGGGTCAAAAATCAAATTAAAAAAACGTTTAGATGAATTAGAGAAACCTGCAAATCGGATTACATCAGTTGCAGCAGTTGAACAGATCCCAAACCCTGCTCCGCAAGCTGTGGCAGCACTGCAGGAAATAAAAGAAGAGCCTAAGAAAGAAGCCGAGGCCCCTGTTAAGGAAGAATCATTACATAAAATCACGTCTCCAATGGTAGGAACGTTTTATGCTGCATCTTCACCTGAAACAGACGACTATGTAAAAGTAGGATCTAAAATTACTTCTGATTCAGTTGTCTGTATCGTAGAAGCAATGAAATTATTTAATGAAATTGAAGCAGAAGTAAAAGGGGAAATTGTTGAGATTTTAGCTGGAAATGGTCAGCTTGTTGAATACGGTCAGCCATTATTCCTTGTCAGACCAGAGTAAGGAGAGAAACTATGATTAAGAAATTGCTTATAGCAAACAGAGGAGAAATTGCGGTTCGGATTATTCGGGCATGCAAAGAACTTGGAATAGAGACGGTTGCAGTCTTTTCAGAAGCAGACAGAGACTCTTTGCATGTTCAGCTGGCTGATGAAGCATTTTGTGTCGGACCGACAGCGTCAAAAGACAGCTATTTGAATTTCACGAACATTATTAGTGTTGCAACACTGACAGGCAGTGATGCAATCCATCCGGGCTACGGGTTTTTAGCTGAAAATGCTGACTTTGCAGAGCTATGTCAGGAATGCAACATAATCTTTGTAGGACCAAGCGCAGACGCGATTTCAAAAATGGGAACCAAGGATGTTGCAAGGGAAACGATGAGAAAAGCGGGAGTGCCTATTGTTCCAGGTTCACAGGGAATTATTAAAGATTCAGGCGACGCTGTTTCGCTTGCGAATGATATCGGGTATCCTGTTATAATCAAAGCAACAGCAGGCGGCGGCGGAAAAGGAATCCGCGTTGCAAAAACGGAACAAGAGCTGATTAAAGGCATTCAAATTACTCAGCAGGAAGCAGCAACTGCTTTTGGAAATCCTGGAGTCTATATTGAAAAATACATTGAGGACTTCAGACATGTGGAAATTCAGGTTATGGCAGATTCGCTTGGCAATGTCATTCATTTAGGTGAAAGAGATTGCACAATTCAGCGCCGGCTGCAAAAATTGCTGGAAGAAACACCTTCTCCTGCTTTGTCGGTGGAAATGCGCGAGATCATGGGGAGAGCCGCTGTTAAAGCAGCAGAGGCTGTAAACTACACAGGAGCGGGAACGGTAGAATTTATTTTTGATTATCTTGAAAATAAGTTTTATTTCATGGAAATGAATACACGTATTCAAGTAGAGCATCCCGTGACTGAAATGGTAACCGGCATTGATTTGATCAAAGAACAGATTAAAGTAGCATCAGGATCTGCCCTGTCAGTTAAACAGGAAGATGTGGTCTTCAATGGCTGGTCCATCGAATGCCGGATCAACGCAGAGAATCCGGAGAAGAATTTTATGCCGTCACCTGGTAAGATAGAAATGTACTTGCCGCCCGGTGGACTGGGTGTTAGAGTAGATTCAGCAGTGTACCCTGGCTATTCAATTCCGCCATACTATGATTCGATGATTGCGAAACTGATTACGTATGGTGCAACGCGTGAGGAAGCAATCGCGAGAATGAAACGCGCCCTGGGTGAATTTGTGATTGAAGGAATTTCAACAACGATTCCTTTTCATCAAAAGCTGCTTGAGCATGAAACGTTTGTTTCAGGAGAGTTTAATACGAAATTTTTAGAAATCCATAAAGTAATGGAATCTTGAAAATTATTGGAGGTGCTGATTCTTGAAAGAAAACAAATTACTTGAAATGACTCATGAAGAAAATGGTCTTGGCAAAGTTGAAATTGCTCCTGAGGTCATTGAGGTTATTGCCGGGATTGCAGCTTCCGAAGTAGAAGGCGTTGCCCAAATGCGCGGCAACTTCGCATCTGGCGTAGTTGAGCGTTTAGGGAAAAAGAATCACGGTAAAGGTGTAAAAGTTGATCTTTCAGAAGAAGGAATTACGATTGATGTATATTGTGTCATGATGTTCGGAGTTTCAATTCCTTCAGTTGCTCAGCGCATTCAGGATAATACGCGACAAGCTTTATACAATATGACAGCACTTGAAGTCAATGAAATCAACATCCATGTAGTTGGAATTCAGTTTGAAACAAAGTCTCAGGAAATTGAAATTGACCAGGAAATGTAAAGCCAGAGGAGATCTTCCTTTGGTTTTTTTTTGCTTAAATAGATTGAACATTTGATTAACTACGAATAATAAAATGTATGTGAAGTTTTTTATTCGGTATTTCACCAGAAAACGTTATTAACGATGTGCTTCTGTCTGTGAAATATGGTATTATCTTTTTATGACATTTCGACATTTTTGTACATAAAGGAGCAAGAACAAATGAAACGAAGATTAGCAAGGGAAAAAGCGCTGCAGGCACTCTTTCAAATAGATGTAAGTGATATTGAACCAAAAGAAGCGATGTCTCATGCGCTTGACGGGGAAGAACTGGATGAGTTCATGACAGCTCTTGTTCTTGGAACAATTGAGCATATGTCAGAGATTGATGAACAAATTAAACCTCATTTAGTGAAATGGAAGCTAGAGAGACTTGCAAATGTAGATCGATCTGTATTGCGACTGGCGGTATACGAAATGATGTACATTGAAGAAATTCCAGTCAATGTAACTCTTGATGAAGCAATTGAACTCGCAAAAACTTTTGGAGATGATCAATCACCGAAGTTTATTAATGGTGTCCTCTCGAACATTAAACAAACGATTGAAAAATAACCAATTGCATTAGAGGAGGAACAAAACAATGACAGCATCAATTATCAGCGGAAAAGAATTAGCACAGGAAAAACGCAAACAGCTTGCACAAGAAGTAAAAGAATTAAAAGAGCAAGGTGTCGTGCCGGGACTTGTCGTAATTTTAGTAGGCGATCATCCAGCCTCTATTTCTTATATTAAAGGAAAACAGAAAGCGTCAGAAGAAATTGGCGTGGCATTCACGCTTGAACATTTTCCTGAAACAATGAAAGAAAATGAACTTCTGGATGTGATTGAGAAATATAACCTTGATGAAAGCTGCCACGGAATTCTTGTACAGCTTCCATTGCCGGATCATATTCATGAAAAAGCAGTCATTGAAAAAATTTCTCCTGCAAAAGATGTAGATGGATTTCATCCTCTGAATATCGGACAAATGATGATCGGTGAAGATACATTTTTGCCGTGTACACCTGCAGGAATCGTAGAAATGATAAAATCTTCAGACATTGAAATTGCCGGTAAACATGTTGTAGTAGTAGGACGCAGTAATATCGTCGGAAAACCAGTAGGCATTCTTCTTTTGAATGAGCATGCAACAGTTACCTACTGTCATTCAAGAACGCCAAATTTAAAGGAAGTAACTAAGCAAGCCGATATTCTGGTTGTAGCTGTGGGCAGAGCTAATTTCATAACAGGCGAGCACATCAAAAAGAATGCTGTAGTTATCGATGTTGGTGTGAACAGACTTGAGACAGGGAAGCTGTGCGGAGATGTCGTGTTTGAAGATGCGAAGCAAATAGCGAGTCACATTACGCCAGTTCCGGGCGGAGTAGGTCCGATGACAATTACAATGCTTGCTCACAATGTAGTAAAATCAGCAAGAATTTCAGCTGTTAAACTGCAGGGAAGTAAAAAGCTTTAAAGGAGTCCTGCCCAATGAGTGAAATCAAGCATGTGACAGTTACGGCATTAACAAAGTATATTAAACGGAAGTTTGATGTCGATCCCCACCTGAAGGATATCTGGGTGAAGGGTGAACTTTCGAATTTTAAAATGCACAGCCGGGGCCATATGTATTTCACATTAAAGGATGAAGGGGCGCGAATTGCAGCCGTTATGTTTGCCGGTCAAAATTCATCGCTTAAATTCAAGCCTGAAAATGGCATGAAAGTGCTGCTGCGCTGCGAAATTTCTGTTTATGAACCAAGCGGCAACTATCAGATGTATGTGAAAGAAATGCAGCCTGACGGAATTGGAAGCCTGTATCTGGCATATGAGGAACTGAAAAAAAAACTTGAGCAAGAAGGGCTTTTCGATCAAAAGCACAAACAGCCGATTCCTAAATATCCTTCCTCAGTTGGTGTTATTACTTCGCCTACTGGAGCAGCAATCCGGGACATTTTAATTACAATCAAGCGCCGTTATCCTTCTGCAAAAGTCATCATTCTGCCTGCGCTTGTGCAGGGAATTCATGCAGGCCCATCTGTTGTCAAAGCAATTAAACAGGCAAATGCATTAGGCTATCTGGATGTGCTGATTGTCGGCCGCGGCGGTGGTTCCATAGAAGAATTATGGGCTTTTAATGAAGAAATGGTTGCAAGAGAGATATTTAATTCCAGTATTCCGGTCATCTCAGCCGTCGGGCATGAAACGGATTATACAATTGCAGATTTTGTTGCAGATTTAAGGGCGCCTACTCCAACGGGGGCAGCAGAACTTGCAGTGCCGCATTTTGCAGAGCTGCTGGAGAGGACAACCAATAGGCAAACACGTTTGCTGCGTGCAATGCAGGAAAAGATTTCTGCGAAAAAAGAGCAATTGGCCTACTACCAAAAGTCGTATGCCTTTAAATATCCGAAGCAGCTGTATCAGCAAAAGGAACAGCAGCTCGATGATTTAGTAGAGTCACTGCAAAAAGAAAGCCTCAGGTCCATTCAGCTGAAAAAGGACAAATATGATCAATTAAAAAACCGGTTATACCGTCTGCATCCCCGTGAACAAATTCATCGCGAAAAAGAGAAGCATCAGCAATTAATTAAGAAAATGACTAGAGACATGTCCGTTCTGCTGCGTCAAAAACAGGCTGAATTTCAGTCAATGGCCGCAAGTCTGAACGCATTGAGCCCGCTGAAAATAATGGAGCGCGGATACAGCATTGCTTATCAGGACAAAAATCTCGTGAAAAGCATCTTACAAGTCAAAACCGGTGATAAACTTCACATTCAAATGCAGGACGGGCAGGTTAATTGCCAAGTTACAGGAGTGGAGGAAAGAAAAGCTTATGAGTGAGAAAAAAGAAGCTACTTTTGAACAAGCTATGGAAGAGCTCGAACAAATAGTTGAAAAGCTTGAAGAGGGCGATGTGCCTTTAGAGAAAGCAATTGCTTATTTTCAAGACGGGATGAAGCTTTCAAAACTTTGCCATGATAAGCTGCAGACGGTTGAAAAGCAAATGGATCAGATTCTCCGCGAGGACGGAGAGCTTGCTCCTTTTGATCTGCAGGAGGAAGAGTAATGACGCTGTCTCTAGAAGATTTTCTTACTTCCAGAAAAGAATTAATTGAGGGAAAACTGCCTTTATACGTCAGCGGCCTAATAGCTCCTTCTTCTATAAAGGAAGCGATGATTTATTCACTGAGCGCCGGAGGCAAAAGGATTCGTCCAGCTCTGGTATTAGCTGTACTGAATGCTTTTGGAAAGCGTGAAGAGATTGGTATTCCTGCTGCTTGTGCAGTGGAGATGATTCATACATATTCTCTCATTCATGATGATCTTCCCTCAATGGATGATGATGATTTGAGAAGGGGAAAACCAACAAATCATAAAGTATACGGAGAAGCGCTTGCTATTCTTTCAGGAGACGGGCTGCTGACCCACAGTTTTGGCCTTATTGCCGATCAGCAGGAAATCTCTGCAGAGAAACGCCTTGCATTGATCAGTGAATTAGTAAAAGCTTCAGGCATTGAAGGAATGGTCGGCGGTCAGGTGGCAGACATGCAGGGAGAAGCAAAAAACCTGCCGCTTTCAGAATTAGAGTTTATTCATGAACACAAAACGGCAAAACTATTGGCTTTTAGCATTATCGCAGGAGCAATCTTAGCTGAAGCATCCAATGATGAAATCGCAAAGCTGCGTGAGTTTGCCTATCACATTGGAATTGCTTTTCAAATTCAGGATGATATTTTAGACATTGAAGGCCAGCAGTCTAAAATAGGAAAACCTGTCGGATCGGATGAAACAAATAAAAAAACAACCTATCCATCACTGCTGACTTTACAGGGTGCAAAACAGAAGCTCGAAGATCACATCAACCATGCTAAAGCCATTTTGGCAAATATAAATATCCAATCGGGCTTACTTGAAGAATTATGCGATCTAATTGCTTCAAGAGATCATTAATTCAAAAACGTGACAGCTGATTGTCACGTTTTTGGTTTTAAACGGTTTTTTTTCCTCCATTCCGCTTCTCCAACTGCATGAATATCTCTTCAATCTGTTGTAGTACACCGTCAAATTGAGGTTTTTATAACGGTATGTTATACTTACACCATATTTTATACACATCTCTTCCAAACAGCGCGGGATATCAGGATGAATAAAGAATTTCATGAAATGCTGCAAATGTCGCCGTTATCACAGCTGTGTGAACGGCTATTTTAAACTAAAAGAACCAAGTAGAAAATGAACTGAAAGTGAGTGATCCATTTGGATCTGTTATCCATTAAAGACCCTTCATTCCTTAAAAAGCTATCAAATAATGAACTCGAACAATTGAGTGCTGAAATCCGTAAATTTTTAATTGAGAAGCTCTCTGTCAGCGGCGGACATATCGGTCCTAACCTAGGAGTTGTTGAACTGACAATTGCTTTGCATAAAATATTTGACAGTCCAAATGATAAATTCCTGTGGGATGTCGGGCATCAATCGTATGTTCACAAAATATTGACTGGACGGGCATGCGAATTTGAGACAATCAGACAATATCAGGGTCTGTGCGGATTTCCTAAACGCAACGAAAGTGAACACGATGTTTGGGAAACAGGACACAGCTCCACTTCTTTATCTGCAGCAATGGGAATGGCCATTGCAAGAGATTTAAAGGGAACGAAAGATCATATCGTGCCGATTATCGGGGACGGCGCCCTGACCGGCGGAATGGCTCTCGAAGCGCTTAATCATATCGGACATGAACAAAAAGATATGATCATTATTTTAAATGATAATGAGATGTCTATCGCACCAAATGTCGGTGCTCTTCATAATGTGCTTGGAAAGTTAAGAACTGCCGGCAAATATCAATGGGTGAAAGATGAGCTTGAATATATTCTCAAGAAAATCCCTGCAGTTGGCGGAAAGCTTGCAGCTACTGCCGAGCGAGTAAAAGACAGCTTAAAATATATGCTTGTATCAGGCATCTTTTTCGAGGAGCTTGGAATTACATATCTTGGTCCTGTGGATGGACATAATTATGATGATCTTTTTGAGAATCTGCAGTATGCTAAGAAAACAAAAGGACCTGTACTTTTGCATATCATTACAAAAAAAGGCAAGGGTTATCAGCCTGCAGAAACAGATAAAATTGGAACATGGCATGGAACTGGCCCATATAAAATTGAAACGGGCGATTTTGTAAAGGGTGAAACAGCAGGTCCTGCATGGAGCAGTCTTGTCAGTGAGACAGTTAGAAGAATGGCGCGGGAAGACGATCGTATCGTTGCTATTACACCGGCTATGCCTGTCGGTTCAAAGCTTGAGGGCTTTGCAAGCGAGTTTCCTGACCGAATGTTTGACGTAGGAATAGCTGAACAGCATGCAACAACTGTAGCAGCAGGTCTTGCAACACAAGATATGAAACCGTTTTTGGCCATTTATTCAACCTTCCTTCAGCGTGCTTATGATCAGGTTGTTCATGATATTTGCCGTCAAAATCTGAATGTATTCATAGGAATTGACCGATCGGGATTAGTTGGAGCTGATGGAGAGACGCATCAGGGTGTCTTTGACATCGCGTTCTTGAGACATTTGCCGAACATGGTAGTCATGATGCCTAAAGATGAAAATGAAGGACAGCATTTAGTCTATACCGCGCTGAAATACAATGATGGGCCAATAGCGCTTCGTTATCCAAGAGGAAATGGAATTGGCGTGAAAATGGATGATCAGTTAAAAGAAATTCCTATTGGAACTTGGGAAGTAATCAGAGAGGGTACAGATGCTGTTATTCTGACATTTGGCACAACGATTGAAATGGCTATGCAGGCTGCAGAAAGCCTGGCTGAAAAAGATATTTCAGTCCGTGTTGTCAATGCAAGGTTTATCAAACCTCTTGATGATGCCATGCTTTCACAAATCTTTTCTGAAAAATTGCCGGTGCTGACAATCGAAGAGGCTGTTCTGCAAGGTGGATTTGGAAGTGCAGTGCTTGAGTTTGCTCAAGAGCAAAACCATTCTGATGCCGTTATAGACCGAATGGGTATTCCTGACCGTTTCATTGAACATGGCAGCGTAAGTAAACTGTTGGATGAAATAGGTTTAACAGCTTCTCACGCAGAGGAACGGATATTAAGCATATCAATAGCGAAAGAGAAAAGGGTTTAATGAATGAGTTCGAAAAAAGAAAGAATTGATATTCTCCTCGTTGAAAGAGGGCTGATTGAAACGAGAGAGAAAGCTAAGCGCGCCATTATGGCAGGGCTTGTTTATGCAAATGAAGAAAGAGTTGAAAAGCCGGGCGAGAAAGTGGATCCGGCCCTGAATCTTACCATTAAAGGCAATATGCTGCCGTATGTAAGCCGGGGCGGATTGAAGCTTGAAAAAGCATTAAAGGAATTTGATCTTACCGTAGAAAATAAAATACTCCTTGATATTGGTTCTTCAACTGGCGGATTTACAGATTGTGCCCTGCAAAATGGGGCCAAGCTGTCATATGCCCTTGATGTTGGCTATAATCAGCTTGCGTGGAAACTCCGTCAGGATGAACGGGTTGTTGTGATGGAACGGACAAATTTCAGATATTCCACTCCTGCTGATTTTACGGAAGGACTGCCTGAAATAGCTTCCATAGATGTTTCGTTTATCTCTCTGAAATTAATTTTGCCTGCACTTAAAAAAATTCTTATTGCCGGCGGTGACTGTATCGCTCTTGTTAAACCTCAGTTTGAAGCAGGAAGGGAACTGGTGGGCAAGAAAGGGATTGTCAGAGAACCAAAAACGCATAGAATGGTTTTGGAATATATTACTGATTTCGCGTTAAAAGAAGGATATGACTGCTGTAACCTGTCTTTTTCTCCCATAACAGGAGGAGACGGCAACATTGAATTCCTGCTGCATATGCGATGGAATGGGACAGACGAGTCTGGGACAATGAGGCTGCCAAATACAATCGACAGTGTAGTTGAAAAAGCCCATGATGAACTAAAGAGCAAAAAATCGGAACAGGAATAATAGAGCAGCTATTATTCCTGTTTGTTTTGATTAAAATAAGAACACACACTTTGACAAAAACGTGTACTTTTTTGCAGATATCATATAACATATTCAGTATAAACATACAGTTAACAAGGGGTGCCTAATGAATAAAGGTCAAAGACACATAAAAATCCGCGAGCTGATTACTCATAATGAAGTTGAAACTCAGGATGAGTTAGTGGACATGCTTAAGGAAGCTGCCTTCAACGTGACACAGGCCACTGTTTCAAGGGATATAAAAGAGCTTCATCTAGTTAAAGTGCCTATGCTAGACGGAAGATACAAATACAGCCTTCCGGCAGATCAGCGTTTTAATCCGCTGCAAAAACTGAAGCGGTCTTTAATGGATGCCTTCGTAAAAATTGATTCAGCAGGGCATAACATTGTCATGAAAACATTGCCGGGCAACGCAAACGCCATTGGGGCATTAATTGATAATCTTGATTGGAATGAGATCTTGGGCACCATATGCGGAGATGATACGATTCTCATCATTTGCCGTACGCCAGAGGATACTGCGACTATTTCCAAGCGTTTTCTAGATATGCTGTAATAATGAAACATTTGAGGGGGGATCCGGCGCTGTGTTAGCGGAACTTTCAATAAAAAACTTTGCAATCATTGAATCATTGACTGTCTCCTTTGAGAAAGGGCTGACAGTACTGACTGGAGAAACCGGAGCAGGGAAATCAATTATCATTGATGCCGTCCATTTACTTGTCGGCGGAAGAGGCTCATCTGAATTTGTTCGTTACGGGGAGAAACGTGCTGAATTGGAGGGTCTTTTTTTACTTGATGATGAAAAACATCCATGTATAGACAAATGCAATGATTTTGGAATCGACATCAGCGACGGCATGATTGTTTTAAGACGCGACATTTCATCCTCGGGAAAAAGCATCTGCCGTATTAACGGGAAGCTTGTAACCATTGGAATTCTTAGGGAAATCGGACAAATGATTATTGATATTCATGGACAGCATGACAATCAGGAGCTTATGAACGAAGAAAATCACTGGAAGCTTCTCGATCAGTTCGGCTCCGGAAAAATTAATCATGCTCTTGCTTCATACAGAGAAATTTACAATACATATGCTAAGCTCGTAAAAAAAATAAAACAGCTGTCTGAAAATGAACAGGAAATGGCTCACAGGCTTGACTTAATTCAATTTCAGCTTGAAGAAATAGAAAAGGCAGATTTGAAAATCAAAGAAGATGAGCGGCTTATGGAGGAAAAAAGCCAAATATCCAACTTTGAAAAAATATTTGAATCACTTCAAAACAGCTATAATGCTTTGCACGGCGAGCAAAGAGGGCTCGATTATATTGGACATTCCATGAGTCAATTAGAAGAGGTATCAGCTATTAATGACTCGCTGAAAGAAATGTCCGAAACCATTTCGAACTGCTATTACATGCTTGAGGATTTATCCTTTCAGATTCGAAATGAGCTCGATCAATTGGAATTTGATCCGGAGCGTTTGAATGAAATTGAAACAAGACTTGGCGAAATTACGCATCTCAAAAGAAAATACGGACAGGATGTTGAAGAAATCCTTGAATATGCAGCAGCAATTGAAGAGGAAATCGATACGATCCAAAACCGTGACAGTCATTTGTTCAAGCTGAAAAACGAGTTAGACAGCCTTGTGAAAGATCTTATCGTTGAAGCAAAGAACGTGACAGCTGTCCGGAAAAAAAGTGCCGCCGAGCTGACGAAGCAAATTCAGCGGGAGCTGAAAGAATTATATATGGAAAAAACAAAATTTGAAGTTGTTTTTGGCGTTAGGGAAGGTAGCAAGGATGCCCCTCAAATCGATAGTGTCCCTGCTAAATTTGGAGAAAATGGTGTAGATGAAACGGAGTTTTACTTATCGACAAATCCTGGAGAACCATTAAAGCCGCTTTCTAAAATTGCTTCGGGCGGAGAGCTTTCAAGAATCATGCTTGCAATGAAAAGCATCTTTTCAAAGCATCAGGGTGTCACCTCGATTATTTTTGATGAAGTGGACACAGGTGTCAGCGGACGTGTCGCCCAGGCAATTGCAGAAAAAATCTATAAAGTTTCTGTCGGTTCGCAAGTGCTTTGTATTACACATCTTCCGCAAGTTGCTGCAATGGCCGATACACACCTTTTCATTTCAAAAGAAACGGTTAAAGGAAGAACCAAAACAAGCGTAAAACCTCTTTTGGAAGAGGAAAAAATAAAGGAAGTCGGCAGGATGATTGCCGGCGTTGAAGTAACGGATTTAACAAAACAGCATGCAAAAGAACTGCTCGCTCTTGCTGATACGGTCAAGAGCCTGTAAATACTGCCATCATCGGCAGTATTTTTTTTGTATGTCGGTTATACAGACCGGATTATCCGGATAATGTATTCAATCCCTTCCGCTTTTCTGTGCATAAAGCACGTTATACATTAAATCAGCAACATTTTCTTTTTATATCAGTTATAAATGCGCCTTCAGAAGGCAAAATTAATGAATGTAGCCAATGTATTGGTGTGGTGTCAGGAGCGAGGAGAGTGTGTATATTTGAGCTTTGATAAAATTAGAAAAATAATTGGTTGTATTCTCCTTGTTTCTTTAATGAGTTTAGGATTTGTAAAACCTGTTAAAGAATACATTCAATTGCCAAATTCTTTAACTGTATTTGAAAATCAGCAATTATCAATGGAAACATCTCTGCAGGCTGGTGCAAATACCGGCGATTCAGAACATGTTTTTTCTATTAAAACTGGCGCTGAATCCCTTCAGATTGAAGGCAAGCAAAGCGGAGTTGGTGAAATAGTATTTGATCTAGCCGGAATTCCGATTAAAAAAGTGAATGTAAAAGTGCTTGAAGATTTTAAAATCATACCAGGCGGCCAATCAATTGGTGTAAAACTGAATACGCTTGGTGTTCTGGTTGTAGGTCATCATCAAATAAAAACTGCCGAAGGTAAAAAATCACCTGGCGAAATTGCAGGTGTCCAAGTCGGAGATATAATTAAAAAGATAAATGGCTCTACAGTTGAAAACATGAGTGATGTAACACCTTTTATTCAGGATGCTGGAAAAACAGGCAAGCCTTTGGATTTAGTCATCTCTAGAGAAAATAAAGAAATTGAAACGAAATTAGTTCCTCTTAAAGATGAAAATGAACGTGCGTATCGAATTGGTTTATATATACGTGACTCTGCAGCCGGAATAGGGACCATGACTTTTTATGATCCTAATTCAAAAAAATATGGGGCTCTAGGCCATGTGATTTCCGATATGGATACGAAAAAGCCGATAGTCGTTCAGGATGGCCAAGTTGTAAGATCTACAGTGACATCGATTGAAAAAGGAAGCAACGGAAATCCAGGTGAAAAACTGGCAAGGTTTTCAAGCGACCGTCAAGTGATCGGCAATATTACCCGCAACAGCCCATTCGGAATATTTGGCAAGCTGAATGAGGACATGTCAAATGGTCTTTATGATAAGCCAATGCCAATCGCGTTATCCAACGAAGTAAAGGAAGGTCCGGCTCACATTTTGACGGTTGTCGATCAGGACAAAGTAGAAGAATTTGATGTGGAAATTGTCAATTCAACTCCTCAAAAGTTTCCTGCTATAAAAGGGATGGTTATAAAGATTACCGACCCGGTGCTTTTAGCGAAATCAGGCGGAATTGTTCAAGGGATGAGCGGCAGCCCGATTATTCAAAATGGAAAAGTGATAGGAGCTGTCACACATGTATTTGTAAATGACCCAACTTCAGGTTATGGCGTTCATATCGAGTGGATGCTGAGCGAAGCGGGAATTGATATTTATCATAAAGATACAAAAAAATCGAGCTGATGAATTAGCTGTTGAGACAAGTTTCTTAACAGCTATTTTTTTGGCTTTATTTATCGTTCATAATTAGATAAAATAAGTGAAAGAAGATTTTTCGACAAAACTGTTTAACCTTGTAAACGTTTAATAGCGCAAAACGTCGAAATCGTGAGGAAATTGAAGGAAAATTTAGTTATTTCATTTTTTTGGTATTTTTTAAAATAATAAGAGGAATTTTTGTTGCATTGTCGAAATTCTCATTTAGAATGATGTATAGAGATACTATCGATTTAGGCGGGAAATGAAGACTGAGGAGGAAGCTTAATTGAAAAAAATAAAAGTGTGTATCGTTGATGATAATCGGGAGTTAGTGGGGCTTTTGGATGAATTTATTTCAAGTCAGGAAGACATGGAAGTGCTTGGCATTGCATATAACGGACAAGAGTGTCTGAATATGTTAAAGGATAAAGACCCTGATGTGCTTGTTTTGGATATTATCATGCCTCACCTGGACGGACTTGCTGTTTTAGAAAAAGTGAGGGAGATGGAAAAATCCAAACAGCCTAATGTCATTATGCTGACAGCCTTTGGACAGGAAGATGTTACAAAGAAAGCAGTTGACCTTGGTGCCTCTTATTTCATCTTAAAACCTTTTGATATGGAAAACCTGGTCAATCATATTCGTCAAGTCAGCGGAAAATCAGCAGCACCGATTCTTTCAAGATCGAACTCCTCTCTCCGATCCCAGTCAGAAAATAAAGGAAGAAACCTTGATGCGAACATTACAAGCATTATTCACGAAATTGGTGTTCCTGCTCACATTAAAGGCTATTTATATTTAAGAGAGGCCATTTCGATGGTTTATAATGATATCGAACTGCTCGGTTCTATAACAAAAGTACTGTACCCTGATATCGCCAAAAAATATAATACGACAGCAAGCCGTGTAGAGCGTGCTATCCGTCATGCAATTGAAGTAGCATGGAGCCGCGGGAATATTGAATCCATTTCCTCTTTATTCGGGTATACAGTAAGCATGTCTAAAGCTAAACCGACTAATTCTGAATTCATCGCAATGGTCGCTGACAAATTGCGTTTAGAGCATAAAGCTTCTTGAGAGCGATAGAATCTTAGAAGCTGGATAATAAAAAAGAACCCAATCAACTGAAATTGGGTTCTTTGCCTTTTTACTCTTTATTGTCTTTCTTATTCTGCATTTCAGAGAGCTTAGCAAGTAGGATATGCTTGGGCATATGCATAATTTGTTCAATCGGCACGTTTAGTTCCTCAGCAAGCTTTATCGCTGTTTCAGCGGAAATTGGAAGTGGTCTCATAGGTCTTTTATGCTCCTTTCTAAAAATAATGAAAAAGGTGATGTTTTTGACCAAAATATTTGGACACCGTGGTGCTGCAGGTACTTGTCCTGAAAATACGATGCCTTCTTTTAAAGCAGCGATTGAATCAGGTGCAGATGGAATTGAATTAGATGTTCACCTCTCAAAGGACGGAGTTCCTGTTGTCATTCATGATGAATCGGTTGACCGTACAACAAATGGCAAAGGTTTTGTAAAGGACTTAACCTTTTCGCAGCTTAAAAGCCTGGATGCAAGCTATCTTTTTCCTGAGCACTCAGGAAAAGCATTTATCCCATCACTTGAAGAAGTGCTGGCATGGAGCAGTTCTTCAGATTTTCTCCTGAATATTGAACTTAAAAATGACCGGATTCAATATCAGGAGCTTGAAGAAAAGGTGATACAGCAGATTTTCACTCACAAGATGCAAAATCGAGTCATTCTCTCATCTTTTAATCATGAAAGCCTGATGCTGTGTCATAGAATCTCAAATGAACTGGAAACGGCAGCTCTTTTAAGCGAAAGGCTGTTTGAACCGTGGAATTATGCTAAGACACTTTCAGCAAGAGCAATCCATCCTGTTCATTATGCTGCTGACCCGCATGTCATCTTCCATTCTCAGGCTAACGGAATCCAAGTTCGTCCTTTTACTGTCAATGATGAGCCGACAATTCAATTCCTTTATAAAGCACAGTGTGCAGGATTTTTCACGGATTATCCCGAAAAAGCTTTATCGTTAAAAAAGAAATAATTTGCCCCCGTTTATCTCAAACTAACGGGGTTCTTTTGTTTTTCTGAAATTTTTTCTGCACTTTATTTCGTTTGCGGTCACGGTAAAAAATAAATCCTGCTACAAAACTTAATCCTCCGGCAAATAAAAGCAGCCCGGCAATGAATTGCAGCCATAGGTTTGGAAAAGGCGCCTGAAGAATACCAAAGAGCATGTCACGCATTAATTTAATGCCGTAGCCCGCCAAAACTCCAGGAATCACCATTATTAATAGAGCGAAAATTCGTATCATTTTTTATAATCCTTTCCCCTTCGTCTGTTTAAATTGTTCAACGAAAAAAAAAATTTGTCAAGTGAACAAAAAGTGATATGATGAAACTGTGCAAAATTTTGCAAAATCATTTTTATATATATTTTACATAAAAACGGTAAGGGGTAATCATTATGCAAAAGGTCTTGCTGGTGGGGGCGGGACAAGGCGGGACAGCACTGCTCAAAATGCTTTTGGAAATAAAAGCTATGGAAATCATGGCGGTTGTGGATATTAAGCCGGAAGCACCAGGCATACAGCTTGCAAAAAAGCTGGGAATCTTGACAAGTTCTGAATGGAAGCCGCTTTTATCCGATCAGATCAATATAGTAGTAGAGGCAACTGGCAGCAATGAGGTGTTTGAGGACCTGCTTAAATGCAGAAGCAGGAATACGGTTATTATTCCGGGCACTGTCGCTCACATCATTTCCAATCTTATCAATCAGAAAGAAAATTTGATTACAGCTTTAAAAGATATCACACATAAGCATGAAACCATTTTTGATTCAACGAATGATGGCATGATTGTCATTGATGATAAGGAACGGGTTATACTATTTAATAAAACAGCAGAGCGGATGACAGGATTAAAAAAGGGAGATGTTATAGGCCGTCTTATCGAAGAGATGATTCCTTCAAGCAAGCTTCCAAGAATCCTGAAAACAAAAGAAGTCGAAATGAATCAGGAACAAGTTTTTGAAAATGGACTTAAAATCATTACGACAAGAATCCCGATCTTTGATGACTCGGGAATACTGCTCGGTGCTCTTTCTTTGTTTAAAGATATCACCGATATTGTGAACCTGGCAGAAGAGATGACGAACTTAAAGGAGATTCAAACGCTTCTTCAAGCCATCATACAATCATCTGACGAAGCCATTACTGTTGTAGATGAAGAAGGAAGAGGGATTCTAATTAATCCTGCCTATTCCAGGATGACTGGCCTAACAGAAGAACAAGTGCTGGGAATGCCTGCAACAGCTGACATCTCTGAAGGTGAAAGTATGCATATGAAGGTTCTTGAAACGAGAAGACCTGTAAGAGGCGTGCGGATGAAGGTTGGTCCGGGGAAGAAAGATGTCATTGTAAATGTAGCCCCAATCATTGTAGATGGGAAACTTAAAGGAAGTGTGGGCATTATTCATGATATGTCCGAGATACAGACTTTAACAACAGAATTGAACAGGGCCAGACAAATTATCAGAACACTTGAAGCGAAGTATGCCTTTGAAGATATCATCGGAGAAAGCGAAGAAATCAAACTTGCGATTGAGCAGGCCAAGCTTGGAGCTAAGACACCTGCGACTGTTCTTCTGAGAGGGGAATCAGGGACAGGAAAAGAATTATTTGCCCATGCGATACATAACGCAAGTGACAGGAAATACAACAAGTTTATCCGTGTGAATTGTGCGGCTATTTCAGAAACTTTGCTGGAGAGTGAACTGTTTGGCTACGAGGAAGGGGCATTCTCAGGAGCGAAACGGGGCGGAAAAAGAGGATTTTTTGAAGAAGCCAATAAAGGGAGCATTTTTCTGGATGAAATTGGGGAACTTTCAGCGAATGTACAGGCAAAACTGCTTCGGGTGCTGCAGGAAAAAGAAATTGTCAGGGTCGGTTCAACAAAGTCCATTCCAATCAATGTGAGAGTCATTGCCGCAACAAATATTAATATCGAAAAAGCTATGGCAGAAGGCACTTTCCGTGAAGATTTGTATTACAGATTAAATCGCTACCCAATTTCGATTCCTCCGCTCAGGAACAGAAAAAGCGATATCCCAATGCTTGCTGAGCACCTTATCAGGAAACTAAATCAGGACTATGGCAGAAGCATTGAAGGAATTGAAGAATCAGCTTTGGACAGGCTCGTTGCGCACAGCTGGCCCGGTAATGTAAGAGAACTTGAGAATGTCCTTGGTAGAGCCATGATTTTTATGAAATACAATGAAACGGAAATTGCCGCTCAGCATTTGCCGGAACTCGCGCAGGATGATGAAAAAAAGTCAGGCGGACAAGCCTATCCTAGAGAAAGTGCAGGCAATCAAACTCTTGCAGAATCCGTAGAACAGCTTGAAGAAGTGCTCATAAGGGAAGCGCTGGTCAAGCATAACTTTAATCGGACAAAAACGGCCCTTTCATTAGGTATTTCGCTTAGAAACCTGTATTATAAAATAGAAAAATACAACCTTGCAAAGTGATGCATGCAATTAATTGCAAGGTATGAAAAAAAATGCATGTTTTCTGCAGCGAAAAATGAAGCGTTTACAAGTTTTTATGTTGGCACGCTTCTTGCATTATAAAATAACGGGTGCTGTGAATACATCTTGAAGGGGTTGAAAACACAATGAACTTAGAAGATCTGCTAGAAAAAGCAGCCCAGCTTAAGAACAAAACGGTAGCAGTTGCATCTGCAGCAGATGCAGAAGTACTTGAAGCGGTTATTGAGGCTTCAGAGCGGGGGCTTGCCGATTTTATTTTGTTCGGAAATAAAGAGGAACTCGAAATCATGCTTCAAGAAAGAAGTGCTGATGTAAAAAAGTTTTCAATTAAGCATGCAGTATCCGTTGAACAGGCTGCAGAATTTGCTGTTAAAGCTGTCTTTCAAAATGAAGCTGATGTTTTAATGAAAGGAAATATTCCAACTGCCGTTATTTTAAAGGCTGTTTTAAACAAGGAATACGGACTTCGAACAGGCAAAATTCTTTCTCATGTCGCTGTTTTTGAAGTGCCCGGCTACGACAGATATACAATTGTAACGGATGCAGCAATGAATCTTGCACCAGATCTAGACCAAAAAAAGCAAATTCTTGCAAATTCTGTCATGGTTGCAAAGAAGATTGGGATAGACATGCCCAAGGTAGCTCCGCTTGCAGCTGTTGAAGTTATTAATCCTTCCATGCAGGCAACGATTGATGCTGCTGCTCTAACGCAAATGAACAAAAGAGGCCAGATTAAAGATTGTATCGTCGATGGTCCCCTAGCACTTGATAATGCAGTTTCATTTGAAGCTGCAGAGCATAAAGGCATCAAAAGCGAAGTGGCAGGACAGTCTGATATCCTTTTAGTACCAACCATTGAAGTTGGAAATGTTTTATATAAATCGCTCATGTATTTTGCAAATGCAAAAGTAGGAGCCATCATTGCAGGGGCAAAAGCGCCGATTGTTTTAACAAGCCGTGCTGATTCAGCCGAAAGCAAACTTTATTCACTCGCTTTGGCGATATGTTCAAGTTAAGAGGAAATGCTAAGCTTAAGAATTCGAAAAGACATTAGGAGGATTTACACATGGAAATTTTCAAATATATGGAACAATATGATTATGAGCAATTGGTTTTTTGCCAAGATAAACAATCAGGTTTAAAAGCTATTATCGCTATTCATGATACAACTTTAGGACCTGCACTTGGCGGAACGCGCATGTGGACATACGCTTCAGAAGCCGATGCTATTGAAGATGCTCTTCGTTTGGCTAAAGGTATGACTTACAAGAATGCAGCTGCAGGGTTAAACCTTGGGGGAGGAAAAACAGTCATCATCGGAGATCCGCGCAAAGATAAAAATGAAGAAATGTTCCGCGCTTTCGGCCGTTACATTCAAGGACTAAATGGCCGTTATATTACTGCTGAAGATGTAGGCACTACTGTTGAAGATATGGACTTGATCCACGAAGAAACAGATTTTGTAACGGGTATTTCACCTGCTTTCGGATCTTCAGGAAACCCTTCACCTGTAACGGCATTCGGCGTATACCGCGGAATGAAAGCTGCTGCAAAAGCTGCATTTGGAACAGATTCATTGGAAGGCAAGACTGTTGCAGTTCAAGGTGTAGGCAACGTTGCTTTCAACCTCTGCAGACATTTGCACGAAGAAGGCGCACAGCTGATTGTGACGGATATTAATAAAGAAGCTGTTCAAAGAGCTGTTGAAGCTTTCGGTGCCAAAGCAGTAAATCCTGATGAAATTTACGGAGTGGACTGCGATATTTATGCACCGTGTGCGCTTGGGGCTATTATTAATGACGATACAATTCCCCAAATCAAAGCTAAGGTCATTGCAGGTGCTGCAAATAACCAGTTAAAAGAAACTCGTCATGGCGATACGATTCATGAAATGGGAATTGCATACGCGCCAGACTATGTCATTAATGCAGGCGGCGTGATAAACGTAGCTGATGAGCTGCTTGGGTACAACAGCGAAAGAGCAATGAAAAAAGTAGAGGGCATTTATCAAAATATTGAACGAGTATTTGAAATTGCAAAACGCGACGGCATCCCTACGTATGCGGCTGCTGATCGCCTGGCTGAAGAGCGCATCGAAAGAATGAGAAATTCCCGCAGCCAGTTTCTGCAAAATGGCAATCACATTTTAAGCCGACGCTAATAGGCAATTTTTTGAGATGAGATACGAAGGCAGTGTGTCAGAGCGCTGTCTGATCTTTCTCATATTTGGAGGTTTTAGAAGTTGCAAGAAAAAGAATATCGGATTCTCGTCATAAATCCCGGTTCAACCTCGACGAAAATTGGTGTATTTGATAATGAACGATCTATTTTTGAAAAAACAATCCGGCATGATGCGGATATAATAAATGCCTTTAACAGCATCATTGATCAATATGAATTCCGAAAACAGACGATACTTGAAACGCTGGATGAAGAAGGCATTAATATCTCTAAATTAAGCGCAGTATGCGGAAGAGGCGGACTGCTTCGTCCAATAGAAGGCGGAACTTATCATGTGAATGAACAAATGCTTCACGATCTTCGCATCGGTTTTGCAGGCCAGCACGCTTCAAATTTGGGAGGCATCATCGCATTTGAAATAGCCGGCGGGTTAAATATTCCCTCTTTCATTGTGGATCCGGTCGTTGTAGATGAAATGGAAACGATCGCGAAAGTATCCGGAGTTCCATCTATCGAACGAAAGAGTATTTTTCATGCCTTAAACCAAAAATCGGTTGCAAGAAAAGTTGCTCAGCAGTACGGAAAAAAATACAGCGAAATGAACTTGATTGTGGCTCATATGGGCGGCGGGATAACGGTCGGAGTTCACAAGCTCGGGAAAGTAATTGATGTCAACAATGGCCTTCATGGCGATGGACCATTCAGTCCTGAACGTGCAGGTACAGTTCCTGCTGGGGATCTGGTGAATCTATGCTATTCAGGTGACTATTATCGCGAGGAAGTTATGAAAATGCTTGTCGGCAATGGCGGGCTTGTAGGTTATCTTGGCACCAATGATGGCCAGAAGGTAGAACGCATGATTGCTGAAGGAAATCAAAAGGCTAAACTGATATTTGATGCAATGGCCTATCAAATCGGCAAAGAAATAGGTGCAGCAAGCGCTGTTTTAAAAGGGACAGTGGATGCGATTATTCTAACAGGCGGTCTTGCCTACGGGAAAAAATTCGTTAAAGAAATCTCTTCCTACATAGACTGGATCGCAGATGTAAATGTATTTCCCGGTGAAAATGAACTTCAGGCATTAACGGAAGGAGCTCTTCGCGTTCTCAGAGGTGAAGAAGAGGCGAAAGAATATCCGAATAAAAAAGTGAACTCTAAGATCTACAACCAGGTTTAATAGAGAGGAGCATCAGTATGGCAACAGATTATGATCTCGTCATTGTAGGCGGCGGAACAGGCGGATATGTAGCCGCAATTCGCGCAAGCCAGCTTGGCTTAAAAACAGCCATTGTTGAAAAAGGAAAACTTGGAGGCACTTGTCTTCATGCGGGATGTATTCCAAGCAAAGCACTGCTTAGAAGTGCAGAAGTTTTTGCAACTGCAAAAAGAAGCGAAGAGTTTGGCGTCATCACTTCAGGAGTTGAGCTCGATTTCTCGAAGGTTCAGGAACGGAAACAATCGATTATTGATACGCTTCATAAAGGCGTTCAGCATTTAATGAAGCAAGGGAAAATTGATGTTTATGAAGGAATTGGCCGTATTTTGGGTCCTTCTATTTTCTCTCCAATGCCCGGAACAATTTCTGTTGAGATGAATAACGGCGAGGAAAATGAAATGCTTATTCCGAAAAATGTGATTGTCTCTACAGGCTCAAGACCCCGCAGTCTGCCAGGTTTAGAAATTGACGGTGAATCTGTTTTAACGTCTGATGAAGCACTTGCGCTTGAATCACTGCCTAAATCAATCATTATTGTCGGCGGAGGGGTAATTGGAATAGAGTGGGCTTCTATGCTCTCTGATTTTGGACTGGAAGTTACTGTACTTGAGTATGCAGATCGTATCCTGCCTACTGAAGATGCTGAAATATCGAAAGAAATGCAGCGCTTGCTTAAGAAAAAAGGCATTAACCTTGTAACAGGTGCTAAAGTGCTGTCTGAAACTCTTGAAAAAGGAAAAGCTGTTTCTATCAGTGCTGAACATAAAGGTGATGTGAAAACCTTCTCTGCTGAAAAAATTCTTGTTTCAGTGGGACGTCAGGCAAATGTTGAAGGCATCGGCATTGAAAATACAGATATTCAGCTTGAAAATGGCTTTATTAAAACGAATCAATTTATGCAGACTAAAGAATCACATATTTATGCGATTGGCGACGTTGTAGGCGGTCTTCAGCTTGCGCATGTTGCTTCACATGAGGGCATTACAGCTGTTGAGCATATTGCCGGACATACGCCTTCTGCAATTGATTATAAAAAAGTTTCAAGATGTGTATACAGTACACCTGAAATTGCAAGCGTCGGGTATACAGAAGATGAAGCGAAAAAAGCGGGTTTTGAAGTGAAAACAGGCAAATTTTCATTCCGTGCAATCGGCAAAGCGCTTGTTTTTGGGGAATCTGATGGGTTTGTCAAATTAATAGCCGATGCAAAAACAGATGATCTCCTTGGTGTTCATATGATTGGACCGCATGTGACAGATATGATATCTGAAGCAGGGCTTGCAATGGTGCTTGATGCAACTCCTTGGGAAATTGGACAAACCATTCATCCTCATCCGACGCTCTCTGAAGCAATAGGTGAAGCGGCACTTGCAGTTGATGGGAAAGCAATCCACTCTTAAAGGGATCATGTCCCTTTACATACTGATTTTTAAGGAGGCAAAATGATGGCTGAGAATCGTCATAAAACACTTGGTTTATCTGATCAAGATGTTCTTGAAATGTATGAAACAATGGTCATGGCGCGCAAAATTGATGAACGCATGTGGCTGTTGAACCGTTCAGGAAAAATTCCATTCGTTATTTCATGTCAGGGACAGGAAGCGGCTCAGGTTGGTGCTGCGTTTGCACTTGACCGCAAAAAAGACTATGCACTTCCTTACTACCGGGATATGGGTGTCGTTCTTGCGTTTGGCATGACTGCAAAGCAATTGATGCTTTCGGGATTTGCAAAAGCAGAAGATCCAAGCTCAGGCGGACGCCAAATGCCCGGTCACTTTGGACAAAAAGAAAACCGCATTGTTACGGGCTCATCACCGGTTACAACTCAAGTGCCTCATGCGGTTGGAATTGCTCTTGCCGGCAAAATGGAGAAGAAGGATCTTGTTACGTTTGTCACGTTCGGCGAAGGATCATCAAACCAGGGAGACTTCCATGAAGGAGCAAACTTTGCCGGAGTGCATAAGCTTCCTGTCATTTTTATGTGCGAAAACAATAAATATGCAATCAGTGTTCCATACGAGAAGCAAGTTGCATGTGAGAAAATCTCAGACCGCGCGATTGGCTACGGAATGCCTGGCTATACGGTGGATGGAAATGATCCTCTTGAAGTGTATCAGGCTGTAAAAGAAGCTGCAGACAGAGGGCGCCGCGGAGAGGGCCCTACACTGATAGAAGCAATCTCATACCGTTTAACTCCTCACTCAAGTGATGACGATGATCGTTCATACCGCGGACAGGAAGAAGTCTCAGAAGCTAAGAAGAATGATCCGATCTTAACATTTGCCTCTTATTTAAAAGAGACTGGCGTCATGACGGATGAGAAGGAAAAAGAAATTCATGACGAGATCATGAAGGTTGTAAACGAAGCAACAGATTACGCTGAAAGTGCTCCATATGCAGATGCAGAATCGGCACTTAATTACGTATACGCAGAGTAAGGGGGAAGAACAATGCCAGTCATTTCTTATATAGATGCTGTCACGATGGCGATTCGTGAAGAGATGGAACGTGATCCAAAAGTTTTCGTGCTTGGGGAAGATGTAGGCAAAAAAGGCGGAGTTTTCAAAGCAACAGCTGGATTGTACGACAAGTTTGGAGAAGAGCGTGTCATTGATACTCCGCTTGCAGAATCAGCAATTGCAGGTGTAGGAATTGGCGCAGCCATGTACGGTATGAGACCAATCGCAGAAATGCAATTTGCAGACTTTATCATGCCTGCAGTCAATCAAATCGTTTCAGAGGCAGCCAAAATCCGCTATCGTTCAAACAATGATTGGAATTGCCCGATTACGATTCGCGCTCCTTATGGCGGAGGCGTACATGGCGCTCTCTATCACTCTCAATCAGTCGAAGCTTTATTTGCCAATCAGCCGGGTCTTAAAATTGTGATGCCTTCAACTCCTTATGATGTAAAAGGATTGTTAAAGGCTGCAATTAGAGACAATGATCCAGTTCTGTTCTTTGAGCATAAAAGAGCTTACCGTCTCATCAAAGGCGAGGTTCCGGATGATGATTATGTGCTGCCAATCGGAAAAGCTGATGTAAAGCGTGAAGGTGAAGATCTTACAATCATCACTTACGGCCTGTGCGTTCATTTTGCTCTCCAAGCTGCAGAAAAGCTTGCGCAAGATGGGATTTCAGCGCATATTCTTGATTTGCGCACAGTTTATCCGCTTGATAAAGAAGCGATTATTGAAGCTGCATCTAAAACAGGAAAAGTGCTTTTGCTGACGGAAGATAACAAAGAAGGCAGCATCATGAGCGAAGTGTCAGCCATCATCGCTGAAAACTGCCTATTTGATTTGGATGCCCCAATCATGCGTCTTGCAGGTCCTGATGTGCCGGCAATGCCATATGCTCCAACAATGGAAAAACATTTTATGATCAATCCAGATAAAGTAGAAGCGGCTATGCGGAAGCTTGCTGAATTTTAAATAAGATTTTCATTTGAGGAGGGAACAGACATGGCAGTTGAACAGATGACCATGCCCCAGCTTGGGGAAAGTGTAACGGAAGGCACCATCAGTAAATGGCTTGTATCAGTGGGTGATACAGTAAACAAATACGATCCGATTGCTGAGGTTATGACAGATAAAGTAAATGCAGAGGTTCCATCTTCATTTACAGGTGTAATCAAAGAATTGGTTGCAGATGAGGGCGACACGCTTGCTGTCGGCGAAATCATTTGTAAAGTCGAAGTCGGCGGAGGAAGCGAAGGGGATCCAGCAGAAAATGAACCCGACACGTCTGCTTCTGAGGCAACAATAAAAGAGCAGCCAAAACAGCAAACGGATCAGTCAAATAAGAAACGATATTCTCCTGCTGTCCTGCGCTTGGCCCAGGAAAACGACATTGATCTTGAACAGGTTAGCGGTACAGGCGCCGGAGGAAGAATCACAAGAAAAGACCTGCAGCAAATCATTGAGAGCGGAAATATCCCGTCATCAGGAAACAAGGGAAATGCAGTTGTTCAAGAAGCGCCAGCTAAAGCTGAAGCAAAGCAAAATGTACCGGCAGCTGCACCTCAGAAAGCTGCACAACCAACTGCAGCTTCTGTTTCGGCACAGCCGGGAGATATTGAAATTCCTGTTACTGGCATCCGTAAAGCGATCGCCTCTAACATGCTTCGAAGCAAGCACGAGGCACCTCATGCCTGGACGATGATCGAAGTGGATGCAACCAATCTGGTTGAATACCGCAATTCTATCAAGAATGAATTCAAGCAAAAAGAAGGATTTAATCTTACTTTCTTTGCGTTCTTCGTCAAAGCTGTCGCTCAAGCTTTAAAAGAATTTCCGCAAATCAATTCTATGTGGGCTGGCGAGAGCATTATTCAGAAGAAAGACATCAATATCTCAATCGCGGTTGCAACAGATGATGCTCTGTTTGTGCCGGTGATTAAGCATGCAGATGAGAAGACAATTAAAGGCATAGCCCGTGAAATTTCTGAACTTGCAGGCAAGGTCCGTGCAGGTAAATTAACTGCAGATGAAATGAAAGGCGGCACCTTTACTGTAAACAATACAGGTTCATTTGGATCTGTGCAGTCTATGGGAATCATCAACTATCCGCAGGCTGCCATTCTTCAGGTGGAATCAATCGTAAAACGTCCTGTTGTAATGAACAACGGCATGATTGCAGTGCGAGATATGGTGAATCTGTGCATGTCGCTTGATCATCGTGTGCTTGACGGATTAGTGTGCGGCAGGTTCCTGGCCAGAGTAAAAGAAATTTTAGAGAATACGTCTATAGACACGACTTCAGTTTATTAATAGAAAAGCCATCACATTTTGGCATGTGATGGCTTTCATTGTTTAATGAAAGATTAAATCAGCAGTGTGTATCTGAACGAACTCCCCCCGGTCAGGGCGAATCCATTACGTTCCTTATCATTCATCTTTAGGAGCGAGCATTTGAAAATGATTATGTAAAATCGTGATGGTTTCAGGTGTTTTTGAATAAACCTCACCGTCTGTATCGACGCTCATTTCTTCTTTTGTTTCAATGTGCATGCTGCTTGCCTGATAGTGCATCAGCTGAGAATTAATATGATTCCAGTCAATGTTATCATTCATCGTTAATACTTCTTTAATAAGAGAAAAACTGGCTTCTTTGATTATAAAAATATCGGCAAGGCCGTCGTCAATTTTTATATCGGGATATGGCAGCACATTTGTGCCGATGATTTTGCCGTTGGCGATCAGCACCAGGATGGCTTCCTCCTCAATCCAGGTGTCATCTAGCTTCAGTTTGAAGTGAAATGGCTTCATGCTTTTGATCGTCCGAAAGGCACTCAGAAAATAGCTGACTTTTCCGAGCAGAGCTTTTTCGGTGTCATTAATATTTTCTGATGTTTCAGCAACAAGGCCGATGCCCCAAAAATTGAGAAAGTATCCCCCGCTTGTTTCTGCAGCATCCATACCCCGAATTTCGCCTGTAAATAATGCTTCAGCAGCTTTCTTTAAATTTTGCGGAATGCCAAGCGTTCTTGAAAAGTCATTGCATGTACCGCCGGGCAAAATGGCGATTACCGGCCTTTGAATTAATCCGCCAAGTCCGTTTATACACTCATGTACCGTGCCATCCCCACCCAGAATAATTCCGATTTCCATGTCTTCACTGTGCTTCATGCAGTATTCCTGTGCATCGAGAGGTTTTGAAGTTTGAAGCAGCAAAAGCTGCTCCACATGCAGGGAAATAATCGGAACGCAGATGCCAAGCGTCTTTTCCGCATCTTTCTGGCCGGCATTACCATTATATATCAGCATGCCTTTTTTATATTTTGCCATATAAAAACCCCTTATGAGCTTACAGAATAGGTTTAGAAATTTAGTAAATTGATAATGAACCTTATAGTAGAGATAAGAATTCTAATCGGAAGGAGAATAAGAAATTCTAGTGAAGTCAATACACTCCAGTAAAGTGTCGATTACCCATTTCCCCCGTTTTTTCCGTTTCTTTTTTTCTCCGAATTTTCTCTTCATCTTTAAATTAACCTCTCTTTATATAATTGAAACATTTTTTAGATAAATACGCGTCACTGAGTTTTAAGGTTTCAATATGATTGGAATTGCTGATTTCCTAAAGATATAATAAAATGAAATAGATTAAGTTTTTACTATTTTCAAAAATGTAAACGCATTCTTTTGCGTCAAGGGGGTGGGCTTCCTAACCGGGAAGCAGGAGTATGAAGCAAAGAATCAATCACGAAATAAATGATTTTGAAAAAGCATCCGAACAAATGTGGGTGGAAGAGGCTGAGAAAGCTTTAAAGGGGAAAAGCATTCAAAGTCTTTCAAAAGAAACATATGAAGGTATTTCTTTAATTCCATTATATACTCAGCACAATACGCAATTCAGCGGAGAAAAACTGGGTATGAAAGCCCAGCAGAAAAATGAATGGTCTGTCAGCCAAAAGCTTCAGCGTTCAAATACGCCTGCTCAGTTAAAAGAAGAAATCCAGGAAGCTTTGAAGCGGGGACAGGATATCATTCACTTAGAAAACATTGGCTATTTGGAAACCTATCAGGACATTTGCACAGCATTTGATGGACTTGATTTTGAACAAAAGGAGTTCCATCTTTCACTGCAGGGCAATATCGGATTTTTTCCATTATTTATTACTTATTTGAAAAACAAGAAATGTAGAGGAACATTCGCTTTTGATCCATATGGAGAATGGATTGGCGGAACGGATCTGCTTTCACCGGCAAAGAAGATTGAAATGCTTGCCGAGATGATCACTATTCTGGATGAGGAGAATTTGCCTAATGTAAGAGCTGTTTTATTCGGCGGTGAAATTTTCCATAATGCGGGGGGATCTGCAAGAGAAGAGCTGGCATATACGTTTTCCAATGCAATTGAGCTTATTAATGGATTAAAAGAACGCGGCTTTACCATCGATAAACTTGCTGACAGGGTCGGCTTTTCTTTCTCTGCCGGATCTCATTTTTTTATGGAGATTGCCAAGTTCAGAGCGGCAAAAAAAATATGGGCAACCATTTTGGCAGCATTCGGGACAAGTCCCGAGCGTCATCCAATCGTTTTACATGCTGCGGCATCTTCTTTTAACAAAACAAAGCATGATTTGCACGTGAATATGCTGAGAGCAACTACAGAAGCATTTTCAGCCGCTATCGGCGGAGTGAACAGCATAACGGTTGCATCTTTTGATGAAGTGCTTGGAGAAGTTAGTAAAACAGGTGACAGGATTGCAAGAAATACTCATTTTATTTTAAAAGAAGAAAGTCTGCTGTCTAAAGTCGCTGATCCTGCAGGCGGCTCATGGTACATTGAAGAGCTCACAGCAGAGCTTGCAGATCTTGCCTGGAAGGAAATTCAGTC
This sequence comes from Bacillus sp. F19, assembly GCA_023823795.1. Classification (NCBI taxonomy): domain Bacteria; kingdom Bacillati; phylum Bacillota; class Bacilli; order Caryophanales; family Bacillaceae; genus Bacillus; species Bacillus sp. F19. The sequence goes on along the minus strand of CP085710.1, from coordinate 3,502,042 downwards.
TATCGAAACCATGGGCGGATTCGTGCAGGCAGCAAAGCAAAATTATATTCAGGACAAATTGAGGGAACTTCTTGCGCAAAGGCTGGAAGATGTCAATAAACGCAAGGTACAGCTAATTGGAACGAACCATTACGCGAATTTGCAGGAGCCTGAAAGAGAAATCCAAAAAGCTGAAGCGTATATCCATATTACAGAAGCTGTTGAAAATGACCGGGGTAAGAGGTTGAAAGATTGGATGATAGCAGCAAAAACGGTTAAAGCAAGTGAAATAAATGCGGGAATATTAAGTGATCAGTCAATGGCTGAAGTGAAACCTCTGTCAACAATGAGGCTCGCTGAACAATTCGAAGGACTAAGGGCTGATTCCATTAAATACAAAAGCAGGTTTGGCCATTATCCGAACGTTCATATCATGGTGCTCGGAAAGCTGCTCGACTATAAACCAAGACTTGATTTTGTTACAGGTATGCTCTCTGCAGGAGGAATAGAGGCTGTGATCTTGAAGCATGATCAGCCTGAAAGCTTTTCAGGGGACAAGCCTCTGATCGTATGCGGGAAAGATGAGGCATACGAATCGTTTGATTTCACACAGGCAACGCAAGGCGCCAATGTTTACGCAGCGGGCCGTCTTAATAAAGATCAACTTGAGCAGTGCGGCATTCATGAATGCATCTATCTGGGGATGGATGTTTATGCCTTCTTGAAAAAATTGCAGTTTCAATTGGGGGTATCGTAATATGGCTCGAATTAATTTTGCAAATGTAGAATTGATCAGCGATAGTTTTGCTGAAAAAAATCAGGAGAACGGACAAGCTGCAGAACCTTTTAAATCGAATGAAGGGATTCCTTTAAAAGCTGCTTATACTTCAGAAGACCGGAAAAATATGCCTTATTTGGACAGTTATCCGGGTATTGCGCCATTTTTAAGAGGTCCTTATTCAACCATGTATGTGAACAGACCGTGGACGATCAGACAGTATGCCGGTTTTTCAACCGCAGAAGACAGCAATGCTTTCTACCGCCGGAATTTAGCAATGGGACAAAAGGGTTTATCAGTCGCTTTTGATCTCGCGACGCACAGAGGATACGATTCAGATCACCCGCGGGTCGAAGGGGATGTGGGTAAAGCAGGCGTAGCTATTGACTCCATTCTTGATATGAAAATCCTTTTTGATGAAATTCCATTGGATCAAATGTCTGTATCGATGACGATGAATGGAGCTGTCCTGCCCATTATGGCATTTTATATTGTGACAGCTGAGGAACAGGGTGTTTCAAAGGAGAAACTTGCAGGCACCATTCAAAATGACATATTAAAAGAATATATGGTCCGAAATACATACATTTATCCTCCAGATACATCGATGAGGATAATAGGGGATATTTTTGAGTATACGGCGAAGTATATGCCTAAGTTCAATAGCATAAGTATTTCCGGGTACCATATGCAGGAAGCGGGGGCCACAGCGGATATTGAGCTCGCATATACCTTGGCCGACGGGCTTGAATATATTCGGACAGGGTTAAAAGCAGGACTGGATATTGATCAATTTGCTCCGAGACTGTCTTTTTTCTGGGCAATCGGCATGAATTATTTTATGGAAGTGGCAAAAATGAGGGCTGCCAGATTAATGTGGGCAAAAATTGTGAAGGGATTTGATCCTAAAAACCCTAAGTCACTGGCCCTCAGAACGCATTCACAAACTTCAGGATGGAGTTTGACGGCACAGGATCCGTTTAACAATGTTGTCAGAACATGCATTGAAGCCCATGCTGCCGTTATGGGCCATACACAATCACTTCATACAAATGCTCTGGATGAAGCCATCGCTCTTCCAACTGATTTCTCAGCACGTATTGCCAGAAACACTCAGCTTTATTTGCAGCAGGAAACAGGAATATGTGATGTGATCGATCCATGGGGCGGTTCTTATTATGTAGAATCTCTTACAAAACAGCTGATGGACAAGGCCTGGGCGCATATTGAAGAGGTTGAAAACCTTGGCGGAATGGCAAAGGCAATTGAAACAGGACTGCCTAAAATGAAAATCGAAGAAGCAGCAGCCAAGCGCCAGGCTAAAATAGATTCCGGAACGGAAACCATAATTGGCGTCAATAAATTTCAAGTGGAGGAAGAGGACCCAATTGAAATTTTAAATATTGATAACACAGAAGTAAGAAGAAAACAGATTGAAAGACTTCAGACTTTGAAGGATACACGAGATCAGGTCAAGGTAGACCAAACCCTTGAAGCGTTAACAGAAGCTGTTAGAAGCGGAGAAGGCAATCTGCTTGAGCTTGCTGTAGAGGCAGCAAGAGCAAGAGCAACTTTAGGCGAAATTTCCGATTCGGTTGAGAAGGCATCCAAACGGCATCAGGCAGTGATCCGTTCCATCAGCGGTGTGTACAGCTCCGAATTTTCAAATGAAGAAGAAATCGAAAGTGTAAGAAGAATGACGGATGAATTTTCCGAGATGGAAGGCAGAAGACCCCGCATCTTAATTGCCAAGATGGGCCAGGATGGTCATGACCGCGGTGCAAAGGTTGTGGCAACGGCTTATGCAGATCTTGGTTTTGATGTGGATATCGGTCCTTTATTTCAAACACCGGAGGAGACTGCTGCCCAGGCAGTTGAAAATGATGTTCATATTGTCGGCATGAGTTCTCTTGCTGCCGGCCACAAAACTCTTCTTCCTCAATTAATAAAAGAACTGAAGGCGCTCGGCAGAGAAGATATTGTCGTAATAGTTGGGGGCGTTATTCCTTATCAGGATTATGAATTTTTATTAAACAGCGGGGCATCTGCTATTTTTGGACCCGGTACCGTTATTCCGAATGCAGCGAAGGTGATGCTCGAGAAGATCTACGAAAGACTTGGCTATGAGGATGCAGAAGAATGACAGGAAGTCCTCAAAAGCGTAAAAAAGCGGGAAGCATTGAAAAGAGTGCAGAGCAATATATTGAGGGTGTACTGAATGGCGAGAGAGTTGCTGTTGCGCAGGCTATTACTCTAGTGGAAAGCAACGCCGAAAAGCATTTTGAAAAAGCGCAGCAAATGATTGAAGAGCTTCAGCAAAAAGAGACCTCTTCCGTAAGAATTGGGATAACAGGGGTTCCGGGTGCAGGAAAGAGTACGTTCATTGATTCTTTCGGGACGTATTTGTGCAGTCTCGGACATAAGGTTGCTGTGCTCGCTGTCGACCCAAGCAGCCAGGTTTCAAAAGGAAGTATATTGGGTGATAAAACGAGAATGGAGAGGCTCTCCCGTAATCCTGATGCATTTATCAGACCTTCTCCATCAAGCGGAACACTTGGAGGGGTAACGAGAAAAACAAGGGAATCCATTATTGTCTGCGAGGCAGCAGGGTATGATGTGATTCTCGTTGAAACGGTGGGTGTCGGGCAGGGGGAGTTTGCAATAAGGGGCATGGTTGATTTTTTCCTCCTATTAGTATTGACCGGTGCCGGAGACGAGCTGCAGACGATGAAAAAAGGAATTATGGAGCTTCCCGATCTTGTGGTTGTCAACAAAGCAGATGGAGATAACCTTAAAAATGCAAAAAAAGCTGAACATGAGTACAATCATATTCTTCATTTTCTAAAATCCTATACACAAGGATGGGAAACCAAAGCAGTGACCGCTTCTGCCCTCCATGAAACAGGAATACGCGAAATATGGGAGACAATATCCATTTTCGCATATAAAACGAAAGAAAACGGAACATTTGAAGGCAGAAGGAAACTTCAGCAGAAGGAATGGCTCTATGAAATGATTCAGGAACAGCTGAAGCATCACTTTTTTCAGCATACCTATATAAAAGGCAATATGCTGAACTATGAAAAAGACGTGATGGAAGGAAAGCGGCCGGTTTCAGGCAGTGTGAAAGAGCTGATATCTGCTTTTTTAGGCAGATAAGTGTTTTTTTCTGCCGAAGTCTTGGGGGCGGTTCCGCATTTCAGTGGTGTCCAGCTCCACCGCCTAACTCCTCGGCCAGAACGGATCCGCCGCAAAAGTCAAACCCGGACTTTTACGGCGGATCCTTATCTGTCTGCCTGCGATAAATAGGCGGTTCCGCATTTCAGTGGTCAATTGCCGCAACTCTTGGTAAAATGTATTTATTGTATGCAAAGGAGAGGTTATGACGTGAATATCGATTTTAATATGTTTATGAATGATGTAGTCGTACAGGCAAGAAAAGAAATCACGGCTGCAGGATATACAGAATTGACAACACCTGAAGAGGTGGAAGAAACGTTTAAAAAAGATGGAACAACCCTTGTGATGGTCAATTCCGTTTGCGGCTGTGCAGGCGGTATTGCAAGACCTGCAGCTGCACACTCTGTTCATTATGATAAAAGACCTGACCATCTTGTGACTGTTTTTGCAGGACAGGATAAAGAAGCAACAGCATATGCAAGAGAGCATTTTACTGGATACCCGCCTTCTTCACCATCGTTTGCCCTGCTAAAAGACGGCAAGCTTGTGGCTATGGTTGAGCGCCATGAAATTGAAGGACACGATCCAATGAGTGTTGTAGCAAAGCTACAAGAAGCTTTTGATCAGCATTGTGAAGAAATTTAAGCTGCCGTTAATACGGCAGTTTTTTTTTGTTTTTTTATTTCTGAAAAGTTTAACATTCTTTTCCAATATAGCAATTTTGCATAAAAATAAATAATTTATCTTTATATTGCATATTTATAAGTATGTGTTAAAATACACTAAGTCGGATATTTATTAGTGAAAAAATACTTGTAAAATATTATTCTGTAGAAGATAATATTATTAAATTTAGAATTTTAAGAAAATAACAAGGAGGAAGAAAATGAAGAAAGTATTATTGTTTATGATTTCGATCTTAGTAATTGGAGTTCTCGCTGCATGCGGAGCTTCAGACAATGGATCAGGAGAAGAGAAAAAGGTATTAAAAATGGCAACATCTGCAGATTATCCTCCGTTTGAGTACATTGATACGGCAAAAGGCAGCGACATCATCGGATTTGATGTTGATCTTGCAAAAGCAATCGGAAAAGAGCTTGGCTACGAAATTAAAGTAGAAGACATGGATTTCACTGGTTTAATTCCAGCACTTCAGGCTGAGAAGGCTGATATGGTTTTAGCTGGAATGACGCCAACGGAGGAACGCGAAAAAAGCGTAGATTTCTCAGATGTATATTATACAGCTAAACATATGATTATTTCTAAAAAAGGCAGCGGCATTAAATCTGTTGAAGACTTAGAAGGCAAGACGGTTGGTGTTCAGCTTTCTTCCATCCAAGAGGGCAAAGCGGAAGAAATTGCTAAAGAAGTAAATATCAAAGTTGAAAACCGCAACAGAATTCCTGAACTTATCCAAGAAATGAAATCAGGCCGTTTCGATGCAGCAATTATTGAAGATACTGTAGCAAAAGGCTATTTTGAAAAGGATAAAGAGTTAGAAGGCATAACAATTGAAGACGGGGAAACGGAAGAAGCAGGTTCTGCGATTGCTTTCCCTAAAGACAGCAAATATACTGAAGAATTCAACAAAGTACTTCAGGAAATGAAAGAAAACGGCGAGCTTGAAAAATTAGTAGTGAAATGGTTCGGCGGAGAAGCAAAATAAGCAAAACATAAGAAAAACGGAATCGCCCCTTTAGCTCAGGCATGACAGGTAAGAATCCGGCAGGAAAGTCCGGGTCCTGACTTTTTTGCCGGATTTGTTCTGGCTGAGGCGTTGGGAGATGGAGCTAGGGCAATATTGCCCAAAACTTATACTTTCTTTTTTCTTTAAATAAACGTTCAACGGAACGAATGTTGAACGTTTTTTATTTCCATATACAGAAAGGAGTGCCATGAAAAATGAATCTGGATTTTCCGGCTATAGCGCCTTCCATACCCTTTATTCTTCAAGGGATACCTGTTACATTGAAAATTGTCAGTCTTTCTGCTTTAATTGGATTTATTCTGGCTGTCATTCTTGCTTTCATGAAGATCAGCAGAATTAAGCCGCTAATGTGGATTGCTGACGCATATACGTCCGTTTTTCGCGGCACGCCGCTCATTCTGCAATTATTAATTATTTATTATGGTGCACCGCAAATACTTGGCTTTGAGATTGATCCTTATCCTGCAGCAGTTGCAACATTTGCCCTGAACTCAGGTGCATATATTTCTGAGGTCATCAGAGCAGGCATCATGGCAATCGATAAAGGTCAGCGCGAAGCTGCGATGGCTCTTGGTGTTCCTTATTCAAAGATGATGAAGGATATCATTTTCCCTCAGGCCATTAAAAATATTCTTCCTGCTTTAATGAACGAGTTCATTACACTGACAAAGGAATCAGCTATTGTAACCATCATTGGAGTTCAGGATATTATGAGAAGTTCTTATATTGTCGGCGGACAAACATACCGTTATTTTGAACCGATCTTAATTGCGGGTTTAATCTATTATGTCATGGTTATCATATTAACGCTCCTTGGCAAACTCGTTGAAAGGAGAATGGCGCGCAGTGATTAAAGTAGACAAGCTTTATAAGTCATTTGGAAAATTAGAAGTGCTGAAAGGAATCACTACATCTATTGCTGAAAAAGAAGTAGTGGCGATTATTGGGCCATCGGGCTCCGGAAAATCAACCTTTCTCCGCTGTTTAAATCGTTTGGAAGACCCTACAGAAGGACATGTTTGGATTAAAGATCAGGATATTACGAATCCCAAAACAGATATAAACAAAGTTCGTCAAAATGTCGGCATGGTCTTTCAGCATTTTCATCTTTTTCCTCACAAAACCGTTCTTGAAAACTTAACATACGCTCCATTAACTGTTAAGGGAACTTCCAAGAAGGAAGCAGAAGCACAAGGGCACGAGCTTTTAAAGAAAGTCGGTCTTGCTGAAAAAGCTCATGTATATCCAAGCAGGTTATCAGGCGGACAAAAGCAGCGGGTTGCCATTGCCAGGGCCCTTGCGATGAACCCTGAGGTTATGCTGTTTGATGAACCGACCTCTGCTCTGGATCCAGAGATGGTCAAGGAAGTATTAGAGGTTATGAAAAATCTGGCGTTCTCCGGTATGACAATGGCGATTGTTACCCATGAAATGGGATTTGCAAGAGAAGTAGCAGACAGAGTCCTTTTTCTGGATGAGGGCATTTTAGTTGAAGATGCACCGCCAAAGGAATTTTTTACAAATCCTAAAACGAAACGTGCTCAAATTTTCCTTGAAAAAATGCTATAATCCTAAAGTAAAAGGTGATCATGATGATCATCTTTTTCTTTTTGGCGCTTTCTAATGATTTAGTCCCATTCATTTATAGATATCGAATTCAAAAGAAACGCTATTTCATTAACTGCTCAAAAAAGAATCTTCAGCAGCGAACATGTAAATTATTCAAAAAATCATTCTTCTTTTGGTTACACTAACAAACAGAATGATAAAGCAAGGGGCAAGAAAATGTTTAAAATCGGATACCGCACGCTTAAAACAGCATTGGGAGCAGCGATTGCCATCAGTCTGGCACAGCTGTTTCAGCTTGATAATTTTGCATCAGCCGGAATCTTAACGATTCTCTGTATTCAGGTAACAAAGAAAAAATCATTGCAGACTTCCTGGGCTAGATTTTTTGCCTGTTTAATTGCCATTCTTTTTTCTTTTGTCTTCTTTGAAGGAATTGGCTATTATCCTTTTGTCATAGGACTTCTTCTATTATTCTTTATCCCTGTGACTGTGATTGTTCAAGCAAAAGAAGGGATTGTAACTAGTTCAGTCATCATTTTGCACTTATACACATCCTCACATATTACGTTCAGCCTTGTTTTGAATGAAATCGCACTTATCTCCACTGGAATAGGGGTGGCCCTGATTATGAACCTTTATATGCCGAGTGTTGATAAAAAGCTGAAGGAATATCAGCTGAAAATTGAAGATAATCTTTCAAAAATCTTTCTGGAGATTGAGGAATATTTACTTTCAAACGATAGTTCATGGGACGGAAAAGAAATAACGGAGACCGCTCTATTACTTAATGAAGCAAAAACTCTGGCATTCAGAGATGTCGAAAACCACTTTATGAGACATGAAAATCTATACTACCACTATTTCAAGATGAGGGAAAAACAATTTGAAATTATTGAACGTGTTCTCCCAATTATTACTTCTATTAATGTGACGGTTGATCAGGCGCAAATTATCGCTGACTTTATTCAGGAAGTAAGAGAAGCGATACATCCTGGAAATACGGCACACAAGTTTTTAGTCAAGCTGCATCATATGAGAAAAAGCTTTGAAGAGATGCCGCTTCCAGAAACACGCGAAGAATTTGAAGCAAGAGCTGCTCTCTTGCACTTTGTACGGGAAATGGAGCAGTATCTTGTCTTAAAAAGTCAGTTTAAAGGCATAATTGCAGAGCATGAATTTCGCCCTTCCCGTGCAACATAAAGAAAAAAGGGTGATTCATAATGAAGGCATTGCTTCTTTTCATCATGTTCCTTTCTCCGCTTTGGCCGCTTGGAGAAAATCCATCTGTCGGCGATCCTTATATCATTATCAATAAGCAGACAAACGAACTTGCATATATTGATAATGGTCAGGTAGTGAAAGTATTTGGCGTTGCTACAGGCAAGAATAAAGAGCTTACACCCGAAGGCGAATTTACCATCACCGTGAAAGCGGCAGATCCGTATTACCGAAAAAAGAACATTCCGGGCGGTGACCCTAAAAATCCGCTCGGCACCAGGTGGATTGGATTCGATGCGGAAGATTCAGATGGCAGAACGTACGGCATTCACGGAACGAATAATGAAGATTCAATTGGCTCCTTTGTTACACAGGGATGTGTGCGTATGTACAATGAAGAAGTAGAAATTCTGTTTGAACATATTCCAATTGGAACAAAAGTATTTATAACAAAAAACGCCAAGCCGTTTGAAGAAATTGCTGCAGAAAAAGGAGCAATGAAAAAAGGTGATTCCTGACCCGAGGGAATCACCTTTTTTTTTATGTCGGTCATATGCCAATTAGGATTTTTCACGATGTCAGGCTCCGGCAGTAAAGGAAAAAGCGCCTTTTCTGCCGGAGCCTAATCTGTCTGTCGGAGCTAAACGGGCGAAGCCGCTTTATCTATTAAAACCACATACTCATTCCAGCAAGTAAAGATGTGGCAATCATTACGGCAAGCATCAGATAAATAACCACTTTTTGAAATCTTTTAGACATAATTTTCACTCCTATATAGGGTTCTATCTATATTTTAACGTGAATAAATGGGTTGGACAAGGGATGAGATATGAACAAAATTGCACATTTTTTGTCGAAGCAGCAGGAATTTTGACAGCAAATAGAGAAGTTAGTCATGTTCAAAAGAGTTAAGCGTTTTCATCAAGAGGAGGGGAAAAGATGATTAAAAAGGTAGATCACATAGGGGTAGCTGTTCGTTCGATTTCTGAGGTGCTTCCGTTTTATGAGGAAACTCTGGGTTTACAGCTTCAAGGCATTGAGCACGTAGAAGAGCAAAAGGTGAACGTCGCTTTTTTGAAAATAGGCGATTCGAAAATTGAATTACTTGAGCCCACTTCTGAGGACAGTGCTGTAGCCAAATTTATTGAAAAACGGGGAGAAGGCATACATCATTTGGCTTTGGGAGTGGATGATATAAAGAAAAGGATTGAAGATTTGAGGTTAAATGGAGTGAAAATGATTGATGAAATTCCAAGGAACGGTGCAGGCGGCGCTGCCATTGCCTTTTTGCATCCGAAATCTGCAAACGGAGTATTAGTGGAACTATGTGAAAAGAGAGAGGGTACAGTTCTATGAGCATTGATATTTTCGATAAAATAAATGAATTATATGATCGAAGACGTGAAGTGGAAATGGGCGGCGGAGATGAGCGCATTGAAAAACAGCATGAAAAAGGAAAGCTGACAGCAAGAGAGCGCATCGATCTTCTCGTTGATAAAGGAACATTCGTTGAAATGAATCCATTCATAGAGCACCGGTGCAATGACTTTGGTCTGAGCGGGAAAAAAGGACCGGGTGACGGAGTCGTCACAGGCTACGGCAAAGTGCACGGACGACCTGTCTATTTATTTTCCCAGGACTTTACGGTTTTTGGAGGAGCCCTTGGAGAGATGCATGCCAAGAAAATTGCTGCGGTCATGGACCTGGCAGCCAAAAGCGGAACGCCGTTCATTGGCCTTAACGACTCCGGAGGTGCTAGAATTCAGGAAGGTGTGGTATCATTAGATGGATATGGGCAGATTTTTTACCGCAATACCATCTACTCGGGCGTAATACCGCAAATTTCGGTTATCCTTGGTCCGTGCGCAGGCGGTGCCGTATATTCTCCTGCGATTACAGACTTTGTCTTTATGGTCGAGAAAACAAGTCAAATGTTTATAACAGGTCCTAAAGTGATTGAAACAGTAACAGGCGAAAAAATCAGTTCCGAAGATTTAGGCGGAGCTAAAGTACATAATACCATCAGCGGAAATGCCCATTTTTCAGGCGAAACAGAAGAAGAGGTGCTTTCTCAAGTCCGGAAATTAATCACCTATTTGCCGCAGAATAATCAGGAGAAAGCGCCGATTTTGCCATTCGAAGATGATGTGGATTATCGTCCGAACCTGACAGACTGCATCCCATTTGATGCTCTCAGGCCTTATGATGTTCGAGTGGTTATTCAAGAAGTGGCTGATGCCGATTCTTTTTATGAAGTGCAAAAGGACTTTGCAAAAAATATAGTTGTCGGTTTTGCGAGAATAAAAGGTGAGGTCGTTGGACTCGTCTGCAATCAGCCAAAATACATGGCCGGCGGACTTGATATTGATTCTTCAGATAAAGCTTCCCGCTTCATCCGGTTTTGTGATTCGTTCCAGATTCCGATTATTACGTTTGAAGATGTTACAGGGTTTTTCCCTGGTATTAAGCAAGAGCACGGGGGAATCATCAGACACGGAGCAAAGATTTTGTATGCCTATTCAGAAGCAACCGTTCCTAAATTGACGGTTATTTTGCGAAAAGCCTACGGCGGAGCATACGTTGCACTGAACAGCAAATCGATCGGAGCGGATCTTGTTTTTGCATGGCCGAATGCCGAGATTGCCGTGATGGGTCCTCAGGGTGCTGCGAATATCATTTTCGCTAAAGAAATTGAAAACAGCGATAATCCTGAAGAAACAAGAGCACATAAAATCGAAGAATACAGAGAGAAGTTCGCAAATCCTTATGTTGCTGCGAGTCAGGGTATGGTTGATGATGTCATTGATCCGCGGGATACAAGAATTAAATTGATTCAGGCACTTGAAATGCTCCGGACAAAGCAAGAGCAAAGACCTGCCAAAAAGCATGGGAACATTCCGCTTTAATACACTTTATGGAGGAATACATATGGTTAATCAAGAACGCTTAGTTAATGAATTTCTGGAGCTTGTGCAAATTGATTCAGAAACGAAATTCGAAACAGAAATTGCAAAAGTATTAAAAGAAAAGTTTTCATCACTTGGTGTTCATGTTGTTGAAGATGATACAACGGGTGTTACCGGGCACGGTGCAGGAAATTTAATTTGTACTCTGGAAGCTGTAAAAGACGGAGTAGATCCGATTTATTTTACTTCACATATGGACACTGTTGTTCCTGGAAAAGGAATTAAGCCCTCTATTAAAGATGATTACATCGTGACAGACGGTACGACGATTTTAGGTGCTGATGATAAAACAGGTTTATCCGCGATGCTTGAAGCCGTTCGTGTATTGAAGGAAAATAACATCTCTCATGGAAAAATCGAATTTATTATTACTGCCGGAGAAGAATCAGGCCTTGTAGGAGCGAAAGCCATTGATGGATCTCAAATTACGGCAAAATTCGGATATGCATTAGACAGTGATGGAAAAGTCGGGACAATTATTGTTGCAGCTCCAACACAAGCTAAAGTAAAAGCAGCCATCTACGGAAAGACGGCTCATGCCGGTGTCGCCCCTGAAAAAGGCGTATCAGCGATCACGATTGCTGCAAAAGCTATTGCTAAAATGCCCTTAGGCAGAATTGATCATGAAACAACAGCTAACATTGGCCGTTTTGAAGGAGGCACACAAACAAACATCGTTTGCGATCAAGTGAATATTTTAGCTGAAGCAAGATCTTTGGTTCCTGAGAAAATGGAAGCTCAAGTGGCGAAAATGAAAGAAGCTTTTGAAAGTGCTGCTGCTGAAATGGGCGGACGCGCTGAAGTGGATATTGAAGTGATGTATCCCGGCTTTAAATTTGGCGAGGGAGATCATGTTGTTGAAGTCGCTAAAAAAGCGGCTGCAGCAATCGGCCGAACAAGTGAGCTTCAAACAAGCGGCGGAGGCAGCGATGCCAATGTTATTGCCGGGTTTGACATTCCAACTGTGAATTTGGCAGTCGGGTATGAAGATATTCATACAACCAATGAAAAGATGCCGATAGAAGAGCTTGTGAAAACAGCTGAGCTTGTTGTCGCGATCATTGAGGAAGTAGCTAAAGGCGAATAATCCAAAAAGAATGGCAGGAGCAGCGATTGCTCCTGCTGTTTCTTATTTTTCAGAAATAGAGGTGTTCAGCATGAAAAAGAAAGAAAAAGCAACTTTTGCCGGGGGATGCTTCTGGTGTATGGTGAAGCCGTTTGACGAGCAGCCTGGCATCATTGAGGTTGTTTCTGGCTATACAGGAGGAACATTAGAAAATCCTTCTTATGAACAAATTAAAACAGGTGAAACAGGCCACCTGGAAGCTGTGGAAATTACATTTGAACCTGAAGTATTTTCATATGAAAGACTGCTCGAGTTATATTGGCCGCAAATTGATCCGACAGATGATGGCGGACAGTTCTTTGACCGGGGCAGCCAGTACCGCACAGCCATTTTTTATCATATAGAACAGCAAAAGCTAAAAGCAGAGCAGTCAAAAGCTGCGATTGAAGAGAGCGGCCGCTTTAAGAAACCGATTGTAACTGAAATCCTTCCGGCAGCTCCTTTTTACCATGCAGAAGAATATCATCAAAAGTTTTATGCTAAAAATCCGGAGAAATATAAGCAAGAAAGAGAAGAATCAGGAAGAGAAGAATTTATAAAGAAAAATTGGAATCAGTAAAAAAAGCTCGCTGCCTTATAACAAGACAGCGAGCTTTTTTAAGGTTTAATAACGTACTTGCGCTTATCTTAATGTGCCGATAATAGTTTGTCAAAGTGTGCAGCAGGGTACTTTCCTTATTAAGGAGAGGTGACCAATATGAATACATTTAATGAAAGTGCACCTATGTTAAGACAAGAGCGGAGGAGAACTGCAAGCTTTTGAAGGATGGCTCAATGAACGAGCTTGAAAAAGGCAAAATATTGGGCAGAATGGAAGCTTACAATGAATTTTTAGAGAGATTTGGGTTTGATAAGGTTGATGAGTGCTGATAGCCTGCTCCATGCAGGCTTATTATTTTTGCAGCTGAAGGATCGTGTTGATAAAAAATTTTGATTTCAATTGATAAATTTATCAGATAGATAAATCCTGAAATCGGTTGATAAATATCGATTTTAGGTAGATACCTCGCTGTTTTCCGCGTCAGCTTTTCGTGTTTCAGAGAAGATTACGGTTCTGATTCTTGCCGTTACAATTGGGTCCGTTCGGAGTTAAAGTACAGCATAAAAAAATGAACAGCCGCACCGCCGCCATTCATCTGATGGCGGCTTTTTTAGATTATATGATAAAATGGAAAGAGAACGATTGTTTGGAAAGAAGATGAATAAGATGAAAGAGCTAAGTCGACCTAGAGTAATTTTACATGTGGACATGAACAGCTTTTATGCATCTGTTGAAATGGCATTTGAACCCGAACTTAGAGGAAAGCCGCTTGCAATTGCAGGAAACGTAGAAGAACGAAAAGGAATTGTGGTTACTTGCAGTTATGAAGCGAGGGCTAAGGGAGTGAAAACGACCATGCCGCTTTGGCAGGCGAAACGGCAGTGTCCTGAACTGATTGTCCGAAAACCAAACTTTGACCGTTACAGAAAAGCCTCTAAAGCTATGTTCGGCCTTTTACGGGAGTTTACACATCTGGTAGAGCCCGTTTCAATTGATGAAGGATATATGGATTTAACGGAGTTTTTAAAGGAGGGCAATCCTCTTCAAATCGCTAAGACCATTCAGGACAGACTGATGGAAGAGCTTTTGCTGCCGGCAAGCATTGGCGTAGCACCTAACAAATTTCTCGCCAAAATGGCATCCAACATGAAAAAACCCCTCGGCATCACTGTACTCAGAAAGCGGGAGCTGGGTAAGACTCTTTGGCCGCTTCCTGTAAGCGAAATGCATGGGGTTGGAGAAAAAACGGCCGAGAAATTAAAAACAATTGGTATTCAAACGATAAAAGACCTAGCAGATGCTGATGCGATTGGATTAAAGCAGCTTCTCGGAATCAACGGCGAGCGCCTGAAAAAAAGAGCAAATGGAATAGATGATAGAGAGGTAAACCCTGACTCCATCTATGATTTTAAAAGCATCGGAAACTCAACTACTTTATCAAAAGATACGACAGAGGCCAGAATTCTGTATGAAACTCTGAACCGTCTGTCACATTCGGTTAGCAGCAGAATGAAACGAAAGGATGTTCTTGGCACGAAAATCTTTACGACGATTCGTTATTCTGACCGAAGCACATATACTCGGAGTAAGAAACTGAATAACCCGATTGTTGAGACAGAGGATATTCTTACACATGCTAAAGCGCTGTTTGATAAGCATTGGACGGGTGAACCAATCCGGCTCCTTGGAGTAACATGCCAGGATCTCGTTCCGAAAGAGGATGCTTATAAGCAGCTGGATCTTTTTTCTTTTCAGGAGGACGCAAAAAAAGAACCGCTTTACAAAACCATTGAAGATATTAATAGAAAATATGGCAGCAGCATGGTCAAACGCGGGATGAAAGTGGACCAATCAGAAGATGATAAAACAAGCGGCACAAGTTTTAATAAAGATTTTTTAAGGGAATGATTAAGGTGCTTTACTTGATAAAAGCAAGGCTCCTGTGTTATTTTTACATGAAGAATCCATGTGACTGTATGCATGAGCTCTGTATATAAAAAATTGATTGAGAAGGGAAGTATCATAATGTCAAAACAGCAAATTGGCGTCATCGGTTTGGCCGTCATGGGCAAAAACCTCGCTCTTAATATAGAAAGCCGCGGATATTCCGTATCGGTTTATAATCGTTCTTCTGATAAAACAGAAGAGATGCTGAAAGAAAACAGCGGTAAAAATCTGGTTGGTACATACAGCATTGAAGAATTTGTTCAATCACTTGAAACTCCCCGCAAAATTTTGTTGATGGTCAAAGCGGGCTTTGCAACAGATGCTACAATAGAACAATTGCTTCCTCATTTAGATAAAGGGGATATTTTAATTGACGGCGGAAATACGCTGTATACAGACACACAGCGCCGCAACAAGGAGCTTGCCGAGAGCGGCATACACTTCATCGGCACTGGCGTATCCGGCGGTGAAGAAGGGGCACTTAAAGGGCCATCAATTATGCCTGGCGGCCAAAAAGAAGCCTTCGATCTAGTAAAGCCTATTTTCGAAGCGATTTCTGCAAAAGTTGATGGTGATCCATGTACTACATACATCGGTCCTGATGGTGCTGGCCATTATGTGAAAATGGTTCATAACGGCATTGAATACGGCGACATGCAGCTGATTTCAGAAGCTTATTTTATTTTGAAAAATGTTCTAGGTCTATCTGCAGAGGAATTGCATGAAGTATTTGCGGACTGGAATCAAGGCGAGCTTGACAGCTATTTAATTGAAATCACAGCAGACATCTTTACTAAAACAGATGAAGAAACCGGAAAGCCGCTTGTAGACGTCATTTTAGATACTGCAGGCCAAAAAGGCACTGGAAAATGGACAAGCAAAAGCGCCCTTGATTTAGGTGTTCCGCTGCCGATTATTACAGAGTCTGTTTTTGCACGATTCATTTCTGCCATGAAGGATGAGCGCGTGAAAGCAAGCAAAATCTTATCAGGACCTGCTGTTTCTCCTTTTGAAGGCGACAAGGCAGAACTTATTGAAGTAGTGCGCAAAGCTCTTTATATGAGTAAAATCTGTTCTTATGCACAAGGCTTCGCTCAAATGAGAGCAGCTTCTGATGAATACAAGTGGGATCTTCAGTACGGCGATATCGCCATGATTTTCAGAGGCGGCTGTATCATTCGCGCTGCATTCCTGCAAAAAATCAAAGATGCATATGACCGTGATGCAAACCTTGCAAACCTGCTGCTTGATCCATACTTTAAAGAAATAGCAGAAAGCTACCAGGGAGCACTTCGCAAAGTCTTAACGGTTGCGATTGAACAGGGAGTTCCGGTGCCAAGCTTCTCAGCTGCGTTATCATACTATGACAGCTACCGGACAGAAACGCTTCCTGCCAACCTTATTCAGGCACAGCGCGACTACTTTGGAGCTCATACTTATCAGCGTACGGATAAAGAAGGGATCTTCCATACGGAATGGATGTCAAAATAAGAAAAACAAAACATGGTGCCACCCGGGCGCCGTGTTTTCTTTATGTTTTCTCCTTGATGTTTCTGGGTAAAAAAGAAACAGAATGATTGAACGGGGTGAAAACGAATGCTTTATTTACTGGCCATATTGCTGCCGCCTGTAGCCGTGCTTTTTGTTGGCAAACCATTTCAGGCGCTGCTGAATTTCATTTAACATTGATTTTCTATATTCCGGGAGCCATTCATGCGGTACTGGTTGTAAAAGATGCGAAGGCAGATAAACGAGCGAAAAAGTATGGCAGTCAATATGAATAGATCCAGACGGGCATGAAAACGGATGCCCGGTTTTTCATGAATTCAAAATAGTTGACGATTCCAAACAGAGCGCGTATATTTCATTGGTACACGAGATAAAAAGGCGGGATCACATGTCAGCTATCACAACAGAAATACCTATTAAAAAAAATGAACATGGATTAGCCCACGAAACAAAGATTGTTTTATTATGGAGCTTAACAGTCTGGCTTGTCGTGATGAACACAACTATGTTCAATGTTGCGCTGCCAAGTGTGTTAAATGACCTGAACTTATCATCTGGAACAGCATCATGGATTGTATCCGGCTATTCGATTGCCTTTGCTATTTCAACTTTGACATACAGCCGCTTATCTGATTTTATTCCGATTTCAAAGCTGCTTTCAATTGGGTTAATGCTGCTTGGAATCTCGTCCATCATCGGATTTTTCTCTAACAGTTTTTATATGCTTTTAACTGCCCGTGTCCTGCAGGCTGCCGGTGCCGGTGCTGTTCCTGGTCTTGCAATGGTTCTTGCAGGGAAATACATTCCTATATTAAGACGGGGAAAAGCAATGTCGCTTATTTCATCAGCCGCCTCTCTTGGTTTTGGGCTAGGTCCTGTTATAGGCGGAGCCATTACACAATATTTAGGCTGGCATTATCTTTTTTTAATTACGGGATTTGTCATCCTGATTTTGCCGCTCTTTCAAAAACTCTTGCCGAAAGAAGATGCAAAGCAAGTCCACTTTGATTCTTTCGGAGGTTTGCTGACTGGACTTGGCGTTACTGGATTGCTGCTATTTTTATCAACGATGTCCATACCATTGCTTGCCGGCACAATCATTCTTTTATTTATTCTCTGGAGACATGTGCATAAAGTCGACATTCCGTTTGTCCAGCCGTCTCTTTTGCGCAATCGGCAATACTTGAAATTAGCCGGAGTCGGATTTTCTGCATTTATTGTTCATTTCTCAACGCTGTTTTTAATGCCGATTATCTTGACAGTCATTTTTGAGAAAGATCCCGCTGCCATCGGAATGATTATCTTCCCGGGAGCTATTTTGTCTGCAGTCGCAGCTCAGTTTATTGGCCGTTTGATCGATAAATTCGGAAATCTTCCGCTCATCTTTTTTGGTCATGCAGCACTATTGATTTCAACCGTTATATTGGTCTTTTTCTCAGGTTTCTCAGATTATGCCATTTTAATTGCCTATATGTTTATGAGCACTGGTTTTTCAAGCTTAACATCAAGCATTGCAAATGAAGCAACCCGCATCCTGCCAAAAAAAGAAATTGGAGCGGGTATGGGGATGACACAGCTTGTGCAATTCTTTGGGGGAGCTTTCGGTGTTGCTCTCTCCGGGCTGTTTATTGAATGGCAGCAGGGACTTGCACCTAAGCTGATTTATACTAATATTTTTGCAGGGCTAGCGGGACTAATCATATGCTCACTGACTGTTTTTCTTATGTATTATCTTAATAGTAAAAAGGATTTCAACTAGTAGCCCCTCTGTGAGGAGGCTTTTTTATTCAAAAATAAAACGCCTGGAATTTCCAGGCGTTTAAACTTTTTATTCTACAATATCTGTAATCGGCCACCAGTGGAAGCCGTCTTTTTCTAGCATTTCATCTGCTGCTTTCGGGCCCATTGAGCCGGCAGCGTAGTTAGGGAAGTCTGCTTTTGCTGATTCCCATGCTTTAGAGATGGTATCAACATAGCTCCATGATAATGAAACTTCATCCCAGTGCGTGAAGTTTGTAGCATCTCCGCGCAGGCCATCGTAGATTAATTTTTCATAGGCTTCAGGCGTATTGAACTGATCGACACAATTGCTGCAGTAGTCGAGTTTGATCGGTTTCACATATGATCCGCCGCCTGATTCTTTTGCATTCAAATGAAGGGTAATGCCTTCATCAGGCTGAATATGAATGACGAGCAGGTTTGGATGCTTGCTGTCGACATCTTTTGAATATAGGTTCATCGGCAAATCTTTAAATTGAACAACAATCTTTGTGGATTTTGCCGCCATTCGTTTTCCTGTACGGATGTAGAATGGAACACCTGCCCATCTGAAGTTATCAATCATGACTTTGCCTGCTACGTATGTTTCTGTGTTGGATTCGGTATCCACATTGCTTTCCTCGCGGTAGCCAGGAACCGTTTTTCCTTCAGATTCGCCCTTGCCGTACTGTCCGCGCACGAAGTAATCCGCAACATCTTTTTCCGTCATCGGGCGAAGGGCTCGCATGACCTTCACTTTTTCAGAACGGATTTCATCTGTTTCAAGCTTAATCGGCGGCTCCATCGCTAGCAGGGCAACCATCTGCATAAGGTGATTCTGGACCATATCCCGTAGTGCGCCAGAGTTTTCATAGTAACGTCCGCGGTCTTCTACACCAAGCACTTCGCTTGAAGTAACCTGGATATTTGAGATAAAGCGGTTGTTCCAGACAGACTCAAACAATGCATTTGAGAAACGGATCACTTCTATATTCTGGACCATTTGCTTTCCTAAGTAATGATCAATCCGGTAGATTTGATCTTCAGAAAAAGCTTCGCGGATTTCATCATTTAATTGCTGTGCTGAAGGCAAATCATGTCCAAACGGTTTTTCGATCACAAGGCGGCTCCAGCCCTCTGTTGCAGTTAATCCCTCTTTTTTAAGATTGCCTGCAATCGTTCCGAAGAATTCAGGTGCCATGGCCATGTAGAACATCCGGTTTCCCGGGATTTGATACTTGCTGTCCATATCGGACAGGATGCTTTTTAACTCTAAGTATGAAGATGGATTTGTCACATCGAACGGATGATAATAAAAGTGTGATGAGAATTCTTCAAGCTCTGATGATTGCTTAATCGATGATTGAATCGATTCACTGACATTCGAACGGAATTCATCATTTGTCCACGGTCTTCTTCCAACACCGACAACTGCGAAATCAGCATCGATTTTCTTGCTGCGGTACAGGCGGTAGAGGGAGGGGAAAAGCTTGCGTTTTGCAAGGTCTCCTGTTGCTCCGAATATTACTATAACTGCTTTTGGTTTTTGTTCCGTATTCATGTATTGAACCTCACTTTATATCAGCCGGATTTATTAAAAAAGTATGTAACCTGTTCAAGTACTTAATTTTAATGCTAAAAATGAAGTAAATCAAACATTTAAGTTTATTTTCATACATAAGTAGTATGAACCAATTGATTAAAATCCATAAATCGGAAAAAAAGATAAAAGATGAAATGAAAATTAATAAATAGTTCAAATAATACTCGTCGCAGGAAAGATCCTTGTTGATGTTGAATGGAAGGGACCACAGTCCGTTTCCTGACTCTGCAAAACGGCATGAATCTTCCCTTTATTGAAAAAGGAACATGAGCTCGCGGTTGCTAATGCCAATCACCACAGCCTTTAGGTCGGCGATAAGTGGAAAGCCGGAGGGGAAATTAATTCCGTAACAGCGCATGTGGAGTGCTGTTCACTACTAGTATTAAAGTAATAAAAAATCAATGTGGCCGTGTGTGAAGGAGCCTCTTAATATATAGAGAGGCTCTTTTAATTTATTGATTTAAGCAGCTAGTGCAGTAAGGTGCATTTTTTCTATTAGGGAGGATGTCCTTTATTTCATAATCTCGCCTCATACTGCTTCGATATCATCCTCTATATACTCAAATAGTGCATCCTTTAGTAACCTATCCTCTGGTTTAATAAAGTTTTTATAACGCTTGTTGAAATGTTGTCATCATCTTGCATTCATATGATGCTTGATTGATTTTGACAGATTGTTATTAAATTTCCTAAACATCCCTCAAATTAGATCATTTGCCATGCTCAGGCGAGTTGAACTAAAAGGATGTAGTGTGTTGAGACCAAACTACACGCATTTTTAGCTTTCATTTATCTATTTTTGTTGCGAAATCAGACTGATAATCACGAAACGTTGGATTTTCCCCGCATACCATCAAGCCTTGTCCCCAGTTCACGTGTACATCGGCAGTTGGTTTATCTGCCGGATCACGATACTGGAATAATACGTTTCTGCGCGGCCTGTCACTTCGATTACAATCCGAGCCGTGTATCGTTAAATAATTGAAAAACAGAACGTCACCCGCTTCGGCAGGACACGGAGTCCCTATGGAAATCGGGTATTCCTTATGATTCAAGTAGTGACGTCCTATATGAGTAATTGGTCCCTCTTGATGAGATTTTGGTATAACCCTAAGGCATCCGTTTTCCAAGGCGGCATCATCAAGATGAACACTGGCTGCCAACATGGTATGACGTTCATGAGGAAAATACGGATGATCTTGATGCATTGGAAAAGCAGCTCCCTTTTCAGGAGGTTTAACAAGCATTTTGGAGTGATGTAATTGAACATTCGGTCCGATAAGCTTTTGCAAAATAAACGTCATATTTGGATGGATAATGGCTCTAGTGAAAGCTGCATCATGATAATGAACGTCATGAAACCCTTTTAAAACAAGTTTTTTTAACTCGTTCGGAGGAATGTAATCTCCTTGCCATGCATGGTTTCGTTCGAGTTTTGCATTGGCTGCACGCTGAATAATGTATTCGACTGCATTTTTCATTTCTTCTACTTCATCTTTGTTAAAAACTCCCTTAGCAAGCAAGTATCCATTTTCTTTGTAAAAATCTACATCCTTGAAAGTAATCATAGTAGTTTCCTCCTTTAAGGTCGAAATTAAACTTGTTATAATTATAAAAAATTCATAGGTTTTGGTCTTTATCAGGAGAAGCCAATTTTTTGTCTTATGAAGACATTGAGACATTGGAGGCGTTATTATGGCAATCCAATCATGTAAACTAAGTGAAGGAGTATTGAATCAGTTTGCAATGGAACCGTCTAGTGAAGAAATATCCTTTAAGGTGCATTATTGGGGAATTACCCCTGCACATTTTGACAACCCATTACATAGGCATTCATTTTTTGAGGTTTGTTATGTACTAAGTGGAGAAGGTCTATATAAAGATATGGATGCACAATTTCCGTTAAACAAAGGAAACGTTTTTTTATCGCGTCCGAACATTCAACACCAAATATTAAGTGAAGCGGGTCTTTTTCTAGTATATGTTGCTTTTGAGATTTCGCATGAAAAATCAAAGCACGATGCCGTTATCATGTTTAATCGATTGGAGAGAACAAATAATATTTGTGCCGTTGCTGCGGATGATTCCCCGACTGCATTATTATGGAGGGCATTGATATCTCATACGTCAACCGGCGCTGCCAATGACTTTAACTTCATTGGGAATATGGCACACACACTTATACTGTCCTTTAACTCTATGTTTTCCGAAGACACTCAGAGAAGTCAGGAAAAAATGTTTTCGAATAGTTCTTCAATACTTTTATATCAAGCAAAGCTATTTATCCGTGATAATTTATCAGAACCATTTAAGCTAGAACATGTCGCCAACTATCTTCACATTTCCGGCCGCCACTTATCGAGGCTCTTTTCTGATGAACTGGGTGAATGCTTCTCCAATTATATTCGCAATGAAAGGGTAATGAAGGCGGCTAGCCTCCTTGAAACGACAAGCATTCCGATTAAAGAGATAGCTGATGTTACCGGATTTGGTTCAGTGTATTATTTTACACGTGTATTTACTACAATGATGAACATCTCACCTGCTAAGTATCGCAGTAATTACAAAAGACCCTATTGAATAAATTCATAATAGGCTCTTGTATAAAAGGGCGTAAACTCACAAACATCCCATGTGTTGCCACATACACTCTGGACATGTGGACTTGCCGGATTACATTTACGGCGTGCAAAATGAGAACGATCTGTTTATGATTCCAAGATTTTTGGTGCAAAGACACCGCTCCCGGTGCCTTTTCGCATTAATTCAGGCGTTCTATTCTTTTAAAAGGATCGGTTGTCCAAGTTTCGCAGGGAACGGCTGATTTAGAGACCATGGCATCAAGTACACGGGGAACTAAGTGATCCCGGCTAATATAGTGTTTGATCGTTTCTTTCTCCAGTTTAAAAAAAGCTGCTTCCATGATTTCATCCGGCTGTTTTTCAAGTTTCCCGCTCTGCAGCTCAGCATGAAACACGATGTTTAAAATGCTGCCTGTCGCGTTGAAATAAACTCCGCTTATGCCTGTAGGCTGAATAATAAACCCTGTTTCCTCAAGAATCTCGCGGCAGAGGGCCTGCTCGAGCGGCTCGCCTTCTTCAACCTGGCCTCCTGGAAGCTCCCATGTGTCTTTTCGGTGGAATGTTTTCACCAGCAGCACTTCATTGTTTTTATTTGCAATGAAAGCCGATACAGCCACGATGTGTTTTGGAGTTTTCATAGAATCCCCTTTCTTCAATCTATTGATATATTCTTCTAAACCATTTAAATCCCTTTTCATTCTTCATATTTTCCGGGAAGTCATGTATTCTAATAGATAAGAAAATCGGACGAGGTGAAGCAATTTTGGATCTGCTGTTTTTAGGAACGGGTGCGGGAATGCCCGCAAAAGCAAGAAATGTCAGCTCAATCGCATTGCGTCTTTTAGAGGAACGCAAAGCCGTCTGGCTGTTTGACTGCGGGGAGGCAACGCAGCATCAAATTTTATATACTACAATAAAACCGAGGAAAATTGAAAAAATCTTTATAACACATATGCATGGCGATCATATATTTGGATTGCCGGGTTTTTTGGGGAGCCGTTCGTTTCAGGGCGGGGAAGAACCTCTGACAATTTATGGTCCGGCTGGAATTAAAGAATATGTTCAGTCATCTCTTCAGCTTAGTTTTACACATTTAAAATATCCGCTTGAAATCGTTGAAATTGATGAAGGTCTTGTTTTTGAAGATGAGCAATTTACTGTTGTGGCGAAGAAACTGGAACACGGCGTTCCTTCATACGGTTACCGGATTACTGAAAAGGATGCTCCGGGCATGCTCCTTGTGGACAAATTAAAAGAGGCAGGAGTAGGGCCGGGTCCTGTTTATAAAAAATTAAAAGATGGCGAAACCGTTCATTTAGAAGACGGCAGAGTGTTATCTGGCGCTGACTTTCTTGGAGCCCCTAAAAAAGGAAGAGTTGTGGCAATATTAGGAGATACGAGAACATGTCCGCAAATTCTGGATCTTGCACGAAACGCAGACATGCTTGTCCATGAGGCGACGTTCGGTGAGGAAGATGAACTGCTTGCATATCAGTATTTTCATTCCTCAACAACCCAGGCTGCAGCAGCAGCTTTAGAAGCAAATGCAAAAAAACTGGTTCTGACTCACATTAGTGCCCGCTATCAGGATGATGATAAGGACACACTGTTAAGTGAAGCAGCCTCAATTTTTACTAACACATCGGTTGCGGAGGATTTTTCATGTTTTGAATTAGAGAGAGCAAATGACTAAAATCATATATGCTGTTCGGCATTGTCAGGCGAAGGGTCAGGCATTTGATGCTGAGCTTACAAATGAAGGACTTACCCAGGCTTTAGGTCTTGCTGAGTTTTTTAAAGGACTTGAAGTTGACAAAATCATCTCAAGTCCTTTTCTCCGTGCCATTCAAACGGCAGCTCCGCTTGCTGAAAAGAAAAAGCTTGAACTGCACCTTGATGAGCGTTTATCCGAAAGAGTGATGAGCGGAAAGAGCATAGAGGATTGGAAAGACAGGCTTAAGGATACATTTGACGATCTGTCTCTTGCGTTTGAAGGAGGCGAGTCTAACCAATCGGGCTTGGAGCGGGTGTGTTCTCTTCTGGCCGAGATTACTGCTGCAAAAGAAAATCATACAATGCTTGTCAGTCATGGAAATTTAATAACCTTGCTGCTGAGATCTTTTGATCATTCATTCGGATATGATCATTTGATGAGCATGTCGAATCCCGATGTGTTTAAAATTATTCTCAAGCACGATGGGAAAGCGGACATTCAGAGAATATGGAGTTGACAAAGGAGAAAGGACCAGCTAAAATAATATTATCAAATCGTAACTATTACGTTTTATGATTTATAGGAGGAAATAGGACATGAGAGTGAACGTAACCCTGCAATGCACCGAGACTGGTGATCGCAATTACATAACAAAAAAGAACAAACGAAACAATCCAGACCGTCTGGAATTGAAAAAATATTCACCCAGACTTAAAAAAGTAACCCTGCACCGCGAAACAAAATAATAATTGAGAGAGGAACGGCATCAGATTTTGATGAAGTTCCTTTTTTCTTGCCTGAAAATAGCGAAATAGTGCAGATTATTTCCCTGTACGGATAAAAGGAATACAGCTTAAAGGCCTAGAATATAAAAAATAACAGGAGACATTTGAAGAATGGGGGGATTTAGTGAATAAATACAAAGTATCCTTAGGTTTATTCATTTGTTTTGGTCTGGCCTTTGTCATCTGGTCAATGACAGAAATATCACAATCCTTCGATGAGCCTCTTGAAGCGCTGCAGCATACGAAACATGATATGGAAGTAGTCATTCCAGCCTATAAAATAAACGATGAAGCCCTCTTCTTTTTTATTGACCAAAAGAATCATCTGGGAACGGCTTTTTTAAAAGAAGGAATTTATGGATGGAAAGCTGGGTCCATCTCAACGAATCCGCTCGAAGACCGTCCAGCTGAAGGTGAACTTTTGAATTATCATTTCTACGGAAACTCAATGATCTATGGTCTTCTCTCAGATGAGAAAGGATCTATGGAAGTGAAAATAAACGGGGCCGAAGCACGCACTCTCCAAGTAGGCGGCATGCTGGAGAAAGAAATCGCCCAAAAATACAATCTGCAAAACACGGTCCTCTGGTATTATCAGCAAGATGAGCTGGTGCCCGGAGGAGGAGAGGTTGAGCTCCTTCAGGATAAAGTGAAGCTTGTAGATGAAAAGGGTTTTTAGCGATAGTTGAGAGGGGCTGATGCAGCTCCTTTTTTTATTGATTTTACATTTTCTATATTGATTGCACAATCGCATTCCAAGGCGATGACCAGGAGCAGTCCTATAAATTTAAAGTCATCACAATCGACTTGGTGCTTGCTCTGAAATGAAAGAAACAGGGAGAAAAGAGGTCTTGGTACCGCAGCTCGGTTTTCAACAAGGAAGGATGGAACGGAAATTGAAAAATTGCGGCCTCCAGGCGATTGCATTCTTGTCTTTGTGCCAGAGAAAAGAATAGATGAATTACTTTCTAAAAAAAGCAGCCGTCATGGCTGCTTTTTCAGGTATAAACTTAAAAATTCCTTACCATTCCCGTGCATATTGCTTCGGAGCTTCAATTTCCGCCCCGAGCTCAAGTGCTGCTGTCCGAGGCCAATATGGATCACGCAGAAGTGCGCGTGCAAGGAAAATCAAATCCGCACGTTCGTTTCCGAGAATCTCATCTGCCTGGATTCCTGATGTGATGAGTCCGACCGCACCAGTGTCAATGCCTGCTCCTTCCCGGATGCGCTCGGCAAATTTCACTTGATATCCAGGGAAAACTTTTATATCAGCAGGCACTAAAGCCCCTGAGCTTACATCAATTAAATCAACGCCCTGTTCCTTCATCCAGGTGCTGAATTCCACATAATCTTCTACGTCTAATCCTTCAGGATGATAGTCTGTTGCGGATACCCTGACAAACAATGGACCATCCCATTCATCTTTTACTGCTTCTATCACTTCATGCAGGAAACGGCAGCGGTTTTCTTTGCTTCCGCCATATTCATCTGTCCGTTTATTTGACAGAGGGGACAGGAATTGATTGATTAGATAACCATGCGCCCCGTGAATTTCAATTATATCGAATCCCGCTTTTTTAGCGCGGTTCGCCCCGTCCTTAAATGCTTGAATGGTTTCAGAAATCTGTTCCTTCGTCATTGCAGCGGGTGTTTTCATTTTTTCATTAAAAGCAAGTGCTGAAGGCGAAATGATTTCACCTTCTAAAACAGCCTTTCGTCCCGCATGTGCAAGCTGGATGGCTGTTTTCGCCCCGTATTGCTTCATGCCGTCCACAAGCTTTGCAAGTCCATCTATATGTTCTTCGTTCCAAATCCCTAAATCCTGAGGGGAGATTCTTCCTTGAGGAGTGACAGATGTTGCTTCTATCATGATCAGTCCAGCACCGCCGACTGCCCGGCTGATATAGTGTGTCATGTGAAAATCTTCGACCATGCCGCCTTCGCGATGGGAAGAATACATACACATTGGAGACATCACTATGCGATTTTTCAGTGTGACATTTTTTACGGTATATGGTGTGAATAAATGATTTTTCATCTAGCTTTGCCTCCCTGAAATGAATTTCATAAAAAGTATAACAGCTTTAAATGTATACTTCATTGAAGTTGCCTGACACCTCTTTTAAAAATTGCGAAAATTCTATAGAATAGAAACAGCATATATTATAGGAGGTCTCATCATGAATTCAAAATGGCAATCAAAACAGCAGTTGACGGAACTTTTAACAGGCCTAGTGAACCTTGCAAGCATTACAGGATCAAAAGATGAGATTGCACTTGCCCAGCATCTTTATTATGTACTGAATGATTTTCCTTATTTTAAAGAGAATCCTGATTTTCTTCAGCTGCATCCGCTGTCTGATGGACGGTATTTTCTGACTGCGCTTGTAAAAAGCAAGAAGCAGACAGACGAAACCGTTCTTTTATTGAGTCATTTTGATGTTGTTGATGTGAAAGATTATGGTCACCTGCAGCATTTAGCGTTCCATCCTCACGAATTAACGAAGGAGCTGCTGAATTCAGCGGATCTGCTGCCTCCTCATGTAAAAGAAGATATTGAAACAGGCGACTGGCTGTTTGGCCGGGGCACAATGGATATGAAAGCGGGTCTGACCGTACAGCTTGGAATGCTTGAACGAGCAATGGAAGGGGATTTTGAAGGGAATCTTCTTTTGCTGACCGTTCCTGATGAAGAAGTGAATTCTGCCGGTATGCTTGGCGCGGTACCTGTTTTGAAAGATCTGAAAAACCAGTTTAACCTTTCATACCGGGCATGCGTAAACTCAGAACCAATGTTCTCGAGATATCCAAACGATGAGAATTATTATGTATACAGCGGTTCAATCGGCAAAGTGCTTGCGGGATTTTACTGCAGCGGAGTTGAGACCCATGTTGGGGAGCCTTTTTCAGGATTAAACGCAAACCTGATGGTATCAGAGCTTAACAGGCTGCTTGAACTGAACGAACGCTACAGCGAAATAGTGGATGACGAAGTTACACCTCCGCCGATGAATTTGATGCAAAAGGATTTAAAGGAAGAGTATTCGGTGCAAATTCCGCATGAAGCCGTTACGCTTTTTAATATTTTAACAATGAAACGCAGCATGCTTGAGCTGCATGATATGCTTTTGAAAACAGCAGTGGAAGCGGCAGAAAATATTGAGCGCTTCTATGACGAGAAAGCAAGCCGCTACAGCCAGTCTGTCACATATACACCAGCGTCCTGTCAAGTCACCGTCATGTCCTATGATGACCTGCTGGAATACGCCGTGAAGAAAGTCGGAGAGGCTGAAGTGAACCGGCATATTCATTATTTAAAAGCCAATCGCGGAGCTCTGGATGACCGTCATTTCACAAATAAAATTGTCTCTGGCTTATCCGGCTTGTGCAAGGAGCTGGCGCCTTTGATTGTTGTTTTTTACAGTCCGCCTTTTTATCCATCTGTTTCTTCAAAAGAGGATGATTTTATACAAGGAATTCTTTCAGAGGTTCAAAGCTATGCGAAGGATCAGTTTCAGATTTCACTCAAGAATCAGCAATATTTTGCCGGACTTTCAGATTTAAGCTTCCTGCAGATCAGAGAAAGCGAAGAATCCATCCGTGAGCTGACTGCCAACATGCCGATTTACGGGGACCATTATCAGCTTCCTCTTGAGGAAATCAAAGCCCTGAACATCCCTGTTTTAAATGTCGGGCCATTCGGCAAGGATCCTCACAAATGGACGGAGCGTCTGCATCTCCCTTATTCTTTTGAAACGTGTCCAAAGCTGCTTTCTTTTACACTGAAGAGGATTTTTGAGAAGAAATAGGGAGGTGGTCCCTGAATTGGAGCTATTAATAGGGGAGATTCAAATATTGACTCAAAATAGAAAAATATAGCAAGGGGAGAAACTTGTTTATGTTTGTTGTGAATGTTGAAGGAGCTGTTTTTAAAGATGACAGCTGGCTGATTATTAAAAGAAGCATGACGGAAGAACATGCAGCAGGTCAGCTTTCCCTCGCAGGCGGAAAAGTGGAACAGGAAGGGCCTTCCTCAAGTATTTTAGAACGGACGCTGAAACGTGAAATCGGGGAAGAAACCGGAATTGAAATATGT
Source organism: Bacillus sp. F19 (assembly GCA_023823795.1). Lineage (NCBI taxonomy): Bacteria > Bacillati > Bacillota > Bacilli > Caryophanales > Bacillaceae > Bacillus > Bacillus sp. F19. The sequence continues at coordinate 3,472,983 of CP085710.1, read as the reverse complement.
GATGACATGTGTTATGTGCACAGCACCTCTTTCGTATCTGATGATGGAACCCAAGTGGTTGATGTTGTTTTTTTGTGTGAATATAAGAGCGGCACACCTTATGCAAAATGCGAAGAAGAGGTATCATCCGCTGCCTGGATGACATTTGAAGAGATCATGGCGAAGGAAGATTCTCCGCCTTGGCTTAAAAAAAGCATTCAGCTCTCTAACTCTTTGAAACTGAAAAAAGAGACTGGCCAGATCCTTTAATAGGATGAATCAGTCTCTTTTTTTAGTTTAATGGAGATAAAGTTTGGCTTGCTTCAGCGAGCGTGTGACCTTTATTATTCATGCTGTTTTTGTTCAGCCAGTTCTCTACGGCTTTTACATCGTACATAATTTCTGCTTGACCTGAACAATTAGGGTGCAGATCATATTGATTAACGATTCTGCCTCCAATAAGTATGACTGGAGGGTTCGGCAAAGCAGCCAGTGCATCAACATATTTCTTTATATTAGGCAAATGATACACAATGGAAATGGAGAAGCAGATTACTTCCGGCTTCTAGAGCTCTGCTTTCTTAATGGCGTATTCAAGCGGAAGGTTAGGGCCTAAATAGTGTGTTTCATACCCTTTTCTTCGAATAAGCTGTTGACCATTTTCAGGCCCAAATAATGCTGCTCTCCTTCAACACACAGAAGCATCGCTTTTTTCTGCCTTCTGATGCTGAATTTTGCATCGGCGGATAATGCGTTGATAAAATAAAATCACAAACTACACTTGCCAAATGCTCATCTGCTGCCATAATTTCATTGTTTTCTCATAAATCGCCCACATGCTGCATCGCAGGCGTGAATAGTTCTATAAACAGTTGTGTCCGTGACAGGTGACTGTGAGCTTTGACCAGCTGGACTGCTGCATGCTCATCGCCATTCAATAGCGATTGAGCAAACTCCAGTGCATGAGAATTCTTCAAAACAGAACACCCCATTTCTCTTTATTTCTCTTTTTCTATTAAAATTGAGTTGATACCAGCATCCAAATATGAAAGATAAGCTGACACTTTCTCTCTGTCCTTGATTTCAGCTGAGAGGAGAACTTCTTTAATTAGCATGAAGTTATCAATTAAATGCTGTGTTTTCATGCCGTGCTTCACTAAAATCCCATTCAGCCATTCGCATAATCTGTGAATACCTGTTCATTTTACAGGTCATAAGCTGTTTTAAGATGGTTTAAGTGATGATGATTATCTTCCTTGCATTTCTCTTTCCCTTTTTCTCCGAATCGCTCCAGCAGTGATGGCGCCTTCTGATAGATTTTTTCGGTTACGTCATGCAATTTGGTCTGCCGGAAAAAAACTCATCGTGCAACCACCTTGTATTGATTGACTTTAGGGATGACAGCTGCGAGCTCCTGATCGGGATATTTCTTCTCAAGATCATGAATCTTTTTGAAATCCTCGCTTTTTACCCAATTCAAGTAATCTTCTTTACGCTTAAAAATAAGCTGTACCGTTAATTCCCCTGCACGCTTATCGTTTTGGAGAAGGAGAAAATCGACAAATCCTTCTGCATCGTCTACCGGGACCGATTCTTATATATTTTAATGACTTCATCCGCCTTTTCATTCGGCACATCAAAAGTCGAAAAGACTGTATACATTTTATCACCTGTCTGAATTATGACTTTACTTGACTTTGGCTTTTTTACTTCAACAAGCCCGCTGTTTTTCCTGCACTGGGTCTCTTTAAGTATGCTCCTTTAATCCATTTTTTGAAAATATCTCTCTAAGTTCATGTGAACGCTCTGTCGCTCTTTTAATACAGGCAGCAATCGCTTCGCTGACTCCATGCTCCTCAAGCTTTTTCAAGCCAGCCTCAGTTGTGCCGCCAGGACTTGTGACCTCTTTTCGGAGCAGCGCAGGCTCTTTTTCTGAATTCAGCAGCATTTCTGCTGCCCCGAGCAGGGTCTGCGCAATCAATGCTTTCGCTGTCTCTTTTTCAAGGCCGGTTTCTGCGGCTGCTTTTTCAAGCGCTTCTGCGATGTAATAAACGTAAGCAGGACCGCTTCCGGAAAGACCTGTTACAGCATCCAGCTGATGTTCTAAAACACGGGTAACGGTCCCGATTGCTTCAAAAAGCCCGGTTGCCTGCTTCAGCTGATCCGCTGTTACCGCTGAATTGCATGCAAGGGCTGTTGCCGATCTCTGAATCGCAGCAGATGTATTTGGCATCGCCCGGATAATGGACAGCTCTTTTCCTAAAAGCTCCCGGATGGTTGCACTCGAAATGCCTGCGAGAACGGAAATAATGACCTGACTGCTGTCCACGTAATCCCTGATGCTTTCGATTCCTGCTTTAACATCTTTTGGTTTCATTGCAAGGATAATAATGGAAGCACCTTCAACAGTTTCCTGTTTGTTTTTTGTAACCGACACTCCGTAAGCTTGATTGAGAAAGTCCAGCCTTTCTATGCTTGAGCGATTTGTGACTTTTATATGTTCAGGGAGGCAGACACCGCCGCTGATTAATCCGTTAATGATGGCCTCTGCCATTGATCCTGCACCTACAAATGCGATGTGTTTCATTTGAATTCCTCCTGATTTTGAAAATAAAAAAACCTTTTCATCCAATTAAAAATAAAGGACGAAAAGGTTTCCGCGGTACCACCTTCATTGGGAAATGCGCGATGCATAACCCCAACTTAATATCCCGTAACGAGGGATCACGTCAAGTTTGCCTGAGAGCTCACAGGGCAGGTTCAATCTGCAAGAGGATGGTGAAACCTTTCAGCCGGCGGATTTCACTCTCTGTTATCATTGCTTGATTTACTATTCCTGTTCATTGCTCAATCTATATTCATTTCCTGCATTCGTGCATTAAAGTGATTTGTTCATCATTATGCGAGGTTGGACAAGTGTTTGTCAAGCTGATTTTTTTTCTATTTCCGCAATGAATTATTTGAAAATAATGACACATTTGCAGTGAACGTGTAAAATAAGCTTTATAATTAATGAATAAACATTCATAAGTCATGCGTTGAATATATTAGACTTATATAAAAATAACAAATGAGGAAGATGGTATGAAAACGAAATCAGATATGATCATCAAAATAACCTTGCCGACTCCTTTTCCAGTAGGAGATGTGAATGTATACCTTGTAAAAGGAGATAGGCTGACACTGATTGATGCCGGACCTAAAACACCAGAAGCCCTCGTGGCCCTGAATACTCAATTGGAGCAGGCCGGATACAGGATTGAAGATATTGAACAGGTCATCCTGACGCATCATCATCCAGATCATGTCGGTCTGCTTGATTGCCTGCCTCAATCGGTGGATGTGACCGGGCACCCATACAATGCGCCTTGGATCATGCAGGATGAGTCATTTATGGCTGCTCAAAAAGAATTCTTTATGAAACTGTTCACGGAATTTGGCATTGATGAGCAGCTGCTTCCTTATTTGGCTCAGTTTGATTCGTCGATGAAATATGCATGCAAGCGGAACTTAACATCATCTCTCAGGGAAGGAGACTCTGTTCCAGGCATGGACGGCTGGCATGTGATTGAAACCCCGGGGCATGCCCAAACGCATATCGCCCTTTATCGTGCGGAGGATGGCCTGATGTTTGGCGGCGATCATCTTCTTCAGCATATTTCGGCAAATCCGCTGCTTGAGCCTCCAATGGATGGGGGAGAGCGGCCAAGACCTCAGATCCAATTTAATGAATCATTTAAATCCCTGCTGAAAATTCCAATTTCAAACGTATTTTCAGGGCATGGGGAAACGGTGCTGCAGCCGCATGAACTCATTCGCTATCGCTTGAAAAAACAGGCGGAACGTGCATTTGAAGTGCGCGGCTATATAAAAGAAAAACCGATGACAGCATTTGAAGCTTGTCAGAGGCTCTTTCCGCATCTTTATAAAAGACAATTGATGCTCACAATGTCGGAAACGGTCGGACAGCTGGATTATTTAGAGGCATTGGGAGAAATTAAAGGGCATATGGAGGGAGCAAAGAAAATTTATTCTTGCTGAGGTGTACGAAATGAATGAAAAACTGAAAAACCGCTACGTAGTTGTAACAGGAGCGTCGGGTGGAATTGGCGAAAAAATGGCGGTGCTCGTGGCCAAGAGCGGCGGACATCCCATTTTACTTGCCAGAAGATCGGACCGTCTGGCTGCTGCTGCGGAACACATTGCAAAAAACTACCATGTTTCGTGTCTTTACTATCAGCTCGATGTCAGTGATCTGAATGCTGTTCAGCAGACATTTGACCGGATGATGAATGACATTCCGCAAATTGATGTTCTCGTTAATAATGCCGGATTCGGTATTTTCAACACCGTTCTGGATGCTACTCTTGAGGAAATGAAATCGATGTTTGAAGTGAACGTCTTCGGCTTAATCGCATGCACAAAAATGGTGCTTCCTTCCATGAAGAAGCGAAACGATGGCCATATCATCAATATCGCTTCACAGGCAGGAAAGCTTGCCACGCCTAAATCAAGCTTGTATGCTGCTTCCAAGCATGCCGTGCTCGGGTTTACAAACAGCCTGCGGATGGAGCTTTTAGAAACGAATATTCATGTCACATCGGTTAATCCGGGCCCTATTAAAACAGACTTTTTCGAAATCGCCGACCAAAGCGGCAACTATGTAAAAAATGTGGAGCGTTTTATGCTGAATCCTGATAGGGTGTCAGAGAAGATTGTGGGCTCTATGCTCTCTGACAGGCGTGAAATTAACTTGCCCGGCTGGATGAATGCGGGCAGCAGCTTTTATCAGCTTATGCCCCGTTTGTTTGAAAAAGTGGCGGGGAAGGCGTTATCAAGGAAATAAAACAAAACCGGCCCATCGGCCGGTTTTGTGCTTTTACAGGGGCTGGAATGCGGTTTTTACGCTAAAGACGCTCTTTTCAGATTGAGTTGTTTTTTCATCTTTTACGTTTTCCAGCTGAATTTCTCTGCTTACGGCATTCGGCTGAAAAAGCTGAAGGCAGGCTGATAGTAGAAAAAAGCGGCCCTATTAGCTGAAAACGGCTGAAGCAAAAAAAAAACGCTTTGGCTGAATAAAAACCGAAAACGACTGAAAGATTTGAAAAAACGGCTGTAAAAATCCTCATTTCGGCTGTATGATACAAGCGGCTGTGTCAAACCTGGCCTTTTCTGTTGAGTTCTTATCTCCCTGCCATATCTGAATGGCCGGTTCCGCTTTCTGACTATAGCTCCTGATTCGTCACATATCCATACACAACATCCTCAACTACTTCAAACCATTCCGTTTCTTCTTGCTTTTTTTCTATTACTTTTGCAACAAGTTCATGTGCTTCTTTTTCACTAAGCGATCCCTCTAGCTCATACTGCTGAAAGGATTGCTGAATCATTTTATAAATCCACTTTTCGTTCATGTTCCACCTCTTCTTACACATGATTATAAGCGGGTTTTCAGCGGATGCCAAGCAGTCAATTCAGCTTTTCTTGATGTCCAGCTCCACCTCCTAACTCCTCGGCCAGAAAGGATCCGCCAGTAAAGGCAAAAAGCGCCTTTTCTGTCGGATCCTTTTCTGTCTGCCTGCGCTAAGCATTCGGTTCCGCTTTTCTTGGCGAAAACTACCATTGAAATCGAACGTATATTCGCTTACTATTAATCATATAATAAACGCGAACATATATTCTGTTGTGGGGAGTAAGAACTATGATTGAGGATTACAGTCAATTTCCAAAACGAAAAATTCTGTGCATTGACATGAAAAGCTTTTATGCAAGCTGCGCAGCGGTCCTGTATGGACTCGATCCGCTGACATGCCATTTAGCTGTTGTCGGCGATACAGAGCGGCAGGGGAGCATTGTGCTTGCAGCTTCACCTTGTCTGAAAAAGGAATTTGGCATTAAAACAGGATCTCGTTTGTTCGAAATTCCAAAAGATCCCCGCATTCACATTGTAAATGCAAAGATGGCATCCTTTGTCCGGATCTCAACCGAGCTTACGCGCCTCTTCCACCGGTACGTTCCAAAGGATGCCATCCATACGTACAGTGTGGACGAGAGCTTTATTCAAGTCGATGGAGTTGAGGGGATATGGGGAGATGCCTGGACCATTGCAGACAAAATCAGAGATGATATGGAGCGCGAATTTTCCCTCCCGTGTGCGATTGGCATCGGTCCTAATATGCTGCTCTCTAAAGTCTGCCTTGATTTGGAGGCGAAGAAAAAAGGAATTGCGGAATGGACGTACGATGATGTGAAGGAAAAGCTCTGGAAGGTCACGCCGCTCCGGAAGATGTGGGGCATCGGCAGCCAGGTTGAAAAAACGCTGAACCGAATGGGAATCTTTAATGTGGGGCAGCTTGCGCGTCATCCGCTAGAGGTGCTGGAGAAGAAATTTGGCATTATGGGAAATCAGCTCTATTATCATGCTTGGGGCGTTGACCTGTCTGAAATTGGGGCACCGATTCTGCAGGGGCAGATCAGCTTCGGCAAAAGCCAGATCTTAATGCGGGACTATCCCGACCCGAAAGAAGTGAAGCATGTCATCCTTGAGATGTGCGAGGAGGTCGCAAGAAGAGCACGCAGCCACCGGAAAGCGGGCAGAACGGTCAGCCTTGGGATCGGCTACAGTCACGATGAACTTGGAGGCGGATTTCACCGCTCCCGGACGATGCGCCAGCCGACCAATATCACAATGGAGCTTTACGAAACATGCATCGCATTATTTGATCAATTTTATGCAAATAAAACCGTCCGGAAAATTTCAATTGCTCTGTCCAATATTGAAGATGATGCCGAAATGCAGCTGGATTTGTTTCAGCCTAACCGTGAAAAAGAACAGATCCTCGGTTATGTGATGGACTCCATTCGGGGGAAATACGGCTCAAATGCCCTGCTGCGCGCTGTTTCCTATACAAACGCCGGCACCGCGAGGCACCGCGCCAAGCTTGTCGGCGGACACAAAGCTTAACAAAAGGAGGGATCGTTATGATTCGGGATCGGGGCAATATCAAATGGACATCCATGATGCTGCCTGAGCATGTGAAAATTTTGCGGGAGCTTGAGATCGAACAGGGATATGCAGCAAAGCCTGCGGTGGATGAGCAGCAGCTGGAGCATTTCAATGAATTGATCAGTCTTGCCATGGAAGAAAACCGTGAGCTTGCTTTTACGTACTATGAAAATCATGGTTTTCATGTGCAGGAAGGATATGTGCATTATGTAGATCCGATCCGCGGATGCATTCGGATCGTGAATGGAGAAGAAGCCCGCTTTGATCTGCCATTGAACAAAATAACAGATATCCGCGAGAAATAGACTGTCTTTTGAGACAGTCCTTTTTTGGTTTTGCAGAATTATCGGTGCTCCGCATGAAAGTGAAAAAGTTAGAATAACTTCAGGCTAATACAAAGAGAAAAACGGCTGGAAAAAGAATAAACGGATTTTGTCCAAAAAGCCTTTTACTAATAAAAATGGCAATTCAGCTATAAAAATCAGAAGTTTGGCTAATAAAATCTCGAAACGGCTAATAAAATCAGGTTTTTAGCTATAAAGCTTTTTCAGCATAGTGAATTTGTCAGCCAGCCTGTTATTCAGCGCGTACAACCGACTGAAACGTACCCTTATGAGATCCATCACAAAACGGCATCCTCTTTGATAACCCGCAGCGGCATAGGGAAAAGCTTTGTTTCGTTTGAAACACGTTGCCCTCTGCGTCAACTAATTCCACATCACCGGTGACACGAAGCGATCCATTATTATTCACTTTAATTTGAGCTTTATCCATCTTTTATAACCTCCTTTTATCTATTCACACAAGTATTCAATCGGGCATTTCAATGTGACAAAGCAAGCTCTCATCCCGCATTAACGGGCAGTAATATCCCCGCCTCAAAGTTTTATGGCTCTATAAAGTATCAGTGGGGAAAACTGCCCGTAAAAGCCCGATTGGTTCAACTAATCATCAAAAAGGGCAAAAACATCCCTTTTTGATGAAAGTTTCACCTTATGCGTGTTTTGGAAACTTATGATAAAATGACCGTAAGCAAGCTGAAATGAGGAGACATAGATGATGGAAATAAAATGGACAGATCGTGCAATCAAAAAAATTTCAGGGAACGTGCAGGAGAATTCAGATAAGCACATCAAACTAAAATATGATACAGACGGCTGCGGCTGCGTTGTCAGCGGTGTTACGGCACTTTGGCTCATAGATGAAAAAGACAGTGATGATCTGGAAATCGAAACAAACGCATTTCCAGTTCTTGTTGAGAAATCTAAAATGGTTTTCTTAGATGAAAAAATGACCATCGATTTTAATGAAACAGCAAACACATACATGCTGACGTGTCCTTCGCAAATCTTGAATCCCCGCATGAGCTTGACAGTAAAGTGAGGTGGAGAAAAAGATGAAGGATCGCTTAACGTCACTTAAAAATATTGCATTGAATAAAACATGGGTTTCCTTTTTAAACAGCAATCATCCTTATACTCTGCTTCATTGGTCCATCGGGGGAGTATACGAGGATAAGAAAGATGTCTGGCTTCTGCAGGATGAAATGACCTTTGAGGCAAAAGAGTTTGCCACGATTGACGAGGCCATCGCCTATATGGGTGAAAACATGAAAGAAATAACAGATGTTCTTGGTTAAAACGAAATGCCCGGATTCAACCCTTGAATCCGGGCATTTCTCTTATAGCTTGGCAGTGTGCCGTTTTTTCTTCAATTCCTCAAAAAACTCATCAATGATGCGTTCATATTCTTCCCGGTTTTCGGTATAGGACATAGCATGCGCGCCTTTATCAGCAAAGTAAATCTTTTTGAAGCCAGGCTTTTTATCAAACAATTGCTGTGTCATCGCAGCTGGTATGTAATCGTCGTCCTTGCTGTGAATAAATAAAACAGGATGTTGGATCCGGTCAATTACAGCAATGGGGGAGACATCCTGCAGAGAATAGCCGTCGCGCAGCTTAAGAAACCGTCTTGCAATCGGCATGACTAAATAGCCGGGAAGACGAAAATCAGATTTTAAGCGGTACAGCAGCTGCTCCTGTAAATCAGAAAATGGGCAATCGGCAATATAATAATCAGCCCCGTCTTCAATCAGACCTGCATAAAGCAGCGTGGTAACAGCTCCCATTGATTCTCCGTGAATACCGAGATGCAGTTCATCGCCAACCCGATCTTTCAGCCAGTGCACAACAGACTGCAAGTCAAATTTTTCATAATGTCCGAAGCTCGTCGTTTTGCCGCCCGTTTCCCCGTGTCTGCGGTGATCATAGATCAGCACGTTCATTCCCCTGTTTAAAAAGAGCTTCATGTACTTGATGGAATTATACCGGTTCATCGTGACTCCGTGGCAAATAATCACATATGAATAGGTTTTATGAGGGGCGATGAGCATGCCTTTAATGTCATAGCCGAATTTCGAAGGGATGGAAACTTCAATTTTGTTATAAGAATCATATTCCTTCTCATCGTAATGTCCGTCCTTTTTTTCACGGTCAATAATTTCTTTATCCGTCTTCTTTTTCATATACATCATCTGATTGGTAAAAAAGAATCCCACGATAAAAATATAGGAGAGAACAATGCCTGCTCCGATCAGCCATTTTTTCATCTGCATTCTTCCTCTCAAAGGTTATGAAATTATTTTAGCATGAGGAAAGGCGGACGGGAAATAAGGATAGTCGCATTTCCGGCAAAAAAAAGCAAGCCAGGACGGCTTGCTGCATGATCACTGTTCAGAATTTTGACGCTTTGTCGGATGTACAGCCTTTTCCATTTCTTCAAACGCCATCGTTTTCTTTACTGTATCAGCATTTGGTTTTCCCTTTTGACTTTTAGAACTTTTTTCTTGTGACATGAGACCTCGCTCCTTTCTATAATCCTAACGTTTGGAAAAAGAAAAGAAATTATACGGCTAAATGAAACATCCTGCTTATCCAATACGTATAACGAGAAAGGAGCGTGAAAAAATGAAAGCATTGGGAACCGGAATTGTATCTGCATGTATAGCGGGTATCATCAGTTTTGCTGCAAAGGATCTTCAATTGTTTTTCATCATGATGTCCGGAGTTGTCCTCATTTGCTTCGGGATCTCAGGCCTGCTGACAAATGCATTTCTCGGGAGAGACCGTATAAGAGCTAATTATCATTCAGAAACAAAGGAGCACAGGGAAGCGAGAATAAACTGGGCCATCCAGCTGTTTTTATTAGGTTTGCCAAGCTGTGCTGCCGCCATTGTTTCCGCATTTATTCTCTTTATTTAAGCCTTTTCCGCATTTCTTACTTAACCGCATTCTCCCGTTTGCTCAGCTGAAACTGTTTGCTTTGAATCGCTCCTGCAAGATGGGGCTCAATCACTTCAACTGCTTTTAAAAGCTGATTCATCTCAATCCCAGTCTCAATGTTCATGGTCTTAAGCATATGAAGAACATCTTCAGTTGCTGCATTTCCAGTGGCGCCCGGTGCAAACGGACAGCCTCCAAGTCCGCCGGCCGAAGTGTCAAACCTGTCGACTCCAGCCTGCAAAGCAGCATAAATATTCGCCAGTGCCATGCCGCGCGTATCGTGAAAATGGGCTGTCAGCAGCATGTCAGGAAATTGAGCTTTCAAGCTGGAAAAAAGCTCATAAACCTCAAGGGGATTTGCCATTCCAATTGTATCAGCCACACTTAAATCATCCACTCCGGCATCCGCAAACTGCTGACATATGTTCAGAACAGCATCAGGATGAATTTTCCCTTCATACGGACAGTAGAAAGCAGTGGAAATACAGGCCCGAACAAAGTATCCTTCTCCTTTTAACTCACGGATCAGGGGCAGAAGCTTTTCCATGCTTTCTTTCGTTGTTGAATTAATATTCTTTAAATTAAAGGACTCGCTTACACCCACGAAGAAGGCTATATCCCGGCACTTTGCCTCTTTTGCCCGCACCACGCCTTTTTCGTTCGGAGTCAGCACAAGATTTCGACTCTCATCTGTGCAGTATTTAATAATATCTCCCGCATCCTTCAATTGGGGAACCCACTTGGGAGAAACAAACGATGTCAGCTCCATTTCCTTAAATCCTGCTTTTTTTAACTCCTTGATAAACTGAACCTTAATATCGGTCGGAATTTCATTTTTTTCATTTTGAAGCCCATCACGCGGGCCAACTTCAATTAATGTCACCTGTTCAGGAAGATTCAACTTGAAACACCAGCCTTTCTAAAATATAGATGTGAGCAGATAGATGGCTGCAGTCGATCGTTCGGCACAGCCTGAATGCATTTCCTGTTTGCGGGGCATAACAGGGGATTCCGCAGCGAACGCCACTGCAATAACGAAAGTCTCGGAATAAAACGAGAAAGTCTCGGGAAAAACCGAAAAAGTCATGGAATAAATCGAGAAAGTCATGGAATTAATTACAAAAGTGTCGGATTATCGACTTCCACTTCACTTGGCCTATTCCAGTTGATTCTTTTCTGTCGGATCCTTTTATGCCTGCCTGCGCTAACCGGGCAGTTCCGCTTTTCGGTGGTGTCTAGCTCCACCTCCTAACCCCTCGGTCAGAACAAATTCCCCCAAAAAGTCAAACCCGGACTTTTCGGGTGAATTCTTATCTGCCTGTCGGGGCTGAACAGTCGGTTCCGCTTTTCTATGAAAGGGTTTACATATTTCTATATTAGTAGTTTACTAGCATTAGATGCAAATGAAATTTGAATCTTGAAAATTTTGAAGGAATTTATCATTATTTAGCGAAACCAATCTATGAACCAATGAAAAAAGGGGATGAATGAGAAAATGAGCAACAATGAAGTGGTCATCGTAAGTGCAGTCCGTACGGCAATTGGAAGTTTTGGGGGATCGCTGAAGGGTGTATCTGCTCCTGAGCTTGGAGCCATCGTCATTAAAGACGCTCTCGAAAAAGCGGGATTAAAAGGGGAGCAGGTGGACGAGGTCATTATGGGGAATGTCCTTCAGGCAGGCCTTGGCCAAAATCCTGCACGACAAGCAGCTATTAAAGCAGGATTGCCGGAAAACATTCCTTCTATGACAATCAATAAAGTTTGCGGTTCAGGGCTGAAGACGGTTCACCTTGCTGCACAGGCTATACTGTCAGGAGATGCTGACATAATCGTAGCCGGCGGAATGGAAAATATGAGCCAGGCACCATACATATTAAAAAATGCACGCGACGGATTTAAAATGGGTGATCAAAAGCTGATTGACACAATGGTTTCCGACGGGTTAACGTGTGCTTTCAACAATTATCATATGGGAGTAACCGCTGAAAATTTATGCGATAAATATGAAATTTCAAGAGAAGAGCAGGATGAATTTGCTGCCTGGAGCCAGAAAAAGGCAACAGATGCTATTCAGGCTGGAACGTTCAAAGCTGAAATTACGCCAGTAGTTATCCCGCAGCGCAAAGGAGATGCCGTCACATTTGATACGGACGAGTTTCCGCGAGCGGGTTCAACAGCTGAAAAGCTTGGCGGATTGCGGGCTGCTTTCAAAAAAGACGGATCAGTAACAGCCGGCAATGCATCTGGAATAAATGATGGCGCAGCTGCTGTAGTTGTGATGAGCCGGAAAAAAGCAGACGAGCTTGGCATTTTGCCGCTGGTTAAAATTACAGCTAATGGAAACGCGGGTGTAGATCCAAGCATCATGGGAATTGGACCGGTTGCAGCAGTGCAAAAAGCCTTTAAGAAGAGCGGACTCAGCATGAAGGATATTGATCTTGTTGAAGCAAACGAAGCTTTCGCAGCACAATCCATCGCGGTTGACCGCGAACTTCATTTTGATAAAGAAAAGCTGAATGTAAACGGGGGGGCAATTGCTCTTGGACATCCTATCGGAGCAAGCGGCACAAGAATTCTTGTTACACTCATACATGAAATGAAACGCAGAGATGCAAAACGAGGCTTGGCGACACTTTGCATCGGCGGGGGACAAGGCGTAGCAACAATCATTGAAAATCTATAATTCCTGGGGTGAAATAAATGAAAACGGTGCATACATCTTTTACAGACGCAGTGAAAGACATTAAAGACGGATCAACATTAATGGTTGGCGGGTTCGGCTTATGCGGAATTCCTGAGAATTTGATCCTTGCTTTAGTAGAAACAGGCGTAAAAGATTTAACGATCATCTCTAACAATTGCGGAGTAGATGACTGGGGGCTTGGCCTGCTTCTTAAAAATAAGCAAATAAAAAAAATGATCAGCTCATATGTTGGCGAAAATAAAGAATTTGAACGTCAGGTGCTTTCAGGCGAAATGGAAGTTGAACTTGTCCCGCAGGGAACGCTCGCTGAAAAAATCCGGGCAGGCGGTGCAGGTATCCCGGCTTTCTATACGCCTGCAGGTGTAGGCACACCAATCGCAGAAGGTAAAGAGTCGCGCAGCTTCGGGGGAAAAGAGTATTTGCTGGAAGAAGCGCTAACGGCAGATTTCAGTCTTGTCCGTGCATGGAAGGCAGATAATATGGGCAATTTGCTTTACAATAAAACAGCTCAAAACTTTAATCCGATGATTGCGGCAGCCGGAAAAGTGACGATTGTTGAAATGGAAGAACTTGTTGAAGTTGGAGAGATTGATCCAAGTGAAATTCACACTCCAGGCATTTATGTACAATCATTGATACTCGGTGAACAGCAAAAACGCATTGAACGGTTAACGGTTCAAAAGACAGGATGACAGGAGGCAAAGCAATGATACAGAATAAAGCAGGAGTACGTGAAAAAATCGCAAAAAGAGCAGAACAGGAAATTGAAAACGGTTTCTATGTCAACTTGGGAATCGGCATGCCGACACTTGTTGCCAATTATATCAGCGAAAACAAACAGGTTGTTCTTCAATCTGAAAATGGACTTCTTGGAATTGGACCCTATCCGAAAGAAGCAGATGTGGACCCTGACTTAATTAATGCAGGAAAGGAAACCGTAACGGCTATTCCGGGTTCTGCTTATTTTGACAGTGCTGAGTCATTCGCCATGATCCGCGGAGGACACGTCAATGTGGCTATTCTCGGTGGAATGGAAGTATCCGAAACCGGAGACCTCGCAAACTGGATGATTCCAGGCAAGATGATTAAAGGAATGGGAGGTGCCATGGATTTAGTTCATGGCGCAAAGAGAATCATTGTCATCATGGAGCATGTAAACAAAACGGGCGAACCAAAAATTCTGAATGAGTGCACATTGCCTCTTACTGGGAAACAGGTTGTCCACCGCATTATTACAGATCAGGCTGTCATAGATGTGACAGAGCTTGGACTGAAGCTTGTTGAAGTCGCAAAAGGCTACACGATCGAAGATATCAAAAAATCTACAGAGCCGGAGCTGATTATCGGAGACGATGTAAAGCTCGATGCTTATTAAAAAGGGTCAAATCGCTTTCTACCAAACACCTTTCTTGTATATAATGAAAGGATACGGGAGTGATCATCATGGCAAAAAAACAAAAAAGGCAGAATAGACCTCAGCCTAAAAAAACAGAAGATAACTTAAACTTAAAGGATCATATTGAATCTGACTTATTCCAAAAGCTATCAAACATGAAAAAAGGCTTGATGGAAGAACAGGCGCAGAAGGCAGAGCAAGAACGACTTCAAAAAATCAAAGAGAAAAAAGAAAAAGAGAAGAACAAAAGTTTTGAAGAGCTGCTCAATGACAGCAATATGAAGTGGTCTGATTATAAATGACTGAATGGTAAAGACTCCGTAAAATGGAGTCTTTTTTGTGTGCAATGATAGAAAAGGAAATTGATTATAGTTTTGATAATAGGCCTATCCCTGCAAAACTGACGGGAGTTACTTGGAAATCAACAATTTTGAAGTAACAAATTATAACGATACAGTCGTTTCACAAAGAGCTGGTATTGCAATTAAAACGTCAGCGACAAATCAGGAAGAATGGGAGGCTAATCCGCATAAGGTATAGTAATAAAAAGCAATTATGTCCATGATGTTAACGGTAATCCTAATGGACACAAAGTAGGCAGTGGAGGGATTCTTTTACTAGGCAATATTAGTGATGCGCTCGTTGAAAACAACAAAGTGATTAATGTAGATATTGGGCGCGGGCCATAGACCAAGGCAGACGCGGTAAATTAGAAGAGACAAAAACCAAATGGAGGATTCAACAATTCTCTTGTGGATCCTGTGAATATGCTTCTAAAAAACAGATCCTCTTATGGCTATTGCATGTAAGAGCTATTTTCGTTACACTTATTTTTATCAAATCGTAATAATTACGTTTTAAATAATAGGAGTGATTTTGTATGTATGAATGGATCATTATTGGAGGAGGAGTTCAGGGGGTTACAATGGCCACTTTTCTTCTGCAAAGCAAAAAAACAACACCTTGTAAAATACGAATTATTGACACACACACTAAGCCGCTGGAAAACTGGGAACGATGCACCCAAGCGATTTCAATGCCATATTTGAGATCTCCATCCGTTCATCATATTGAGATAAATCCATTTGGGCTTGAACGATTTTCCAAACAGAATCCTGGCGAAACTTTTTATGGACGTTTTAAAAGACCATCATTAAAGCTTTTTAAGCAGCATTGTGATCATCTGTTTCATGAATTAAATATGAGAGAATGCTGGATAAAGGGTCGGGTCATAGAGATTCAAAAGATTGGTGTTAATTGGGAAATCGTCAATGATGACGGAAATAAGTTAACCACAAAGAATGTTGTGATTGCAATTGGTATTGGAGAACAGCCTTATTGGCCTGA
The DNA here is from genome assembly GCA_023823795.1 of Bacillus sp. F19. Classification (NCBI taxonomy): domain Bacteria; kingdom Bacillati; phylum Bacillota; class Bacilli; order Caryophanales; family Bacillaceae; genus Bacillus; species Bacillus sp. F19. The sequence goes on along the minus strand of CP085710.1, from coordinate 3,457,270 downwards.
ATGGGCACTAAAGTTAAAAGATAAAACACAGACCATTCATCATATTTTTGAGGATACCCTTAATTTTGAATCTTTATTAGGACCTATCGTAGTCATTGGAGGAGGGATGACAGCTGCTCATCTCGTGAACAAATTGGCAAGCATTTTCCCTGGTGAAGTAACAATGATGAAAAGGCATCCATTCAGAGTCAAGCTGTTTGATAGTGATCCAGGATGGCTTGGCCCTAAAAAGCAGGCTTCATTTAGAAATAATCCCGATTATTCAAGCCGGCGCAGGGGAATTATTGAAGCCAGACACCGAGGTTCCATAACTCAAGATCTTCATATGAAACTTCACCACTTGAAGAGACGTGGACGGCTTGAATGGTTAGATGAGGAGATTAATACATTTAAGCAAGTTGAAAACGGAACAATACTGATTACTAAAGAGGGTAAAGAGATCTTAGCTAGATCAATTATTCTAGCAACTGGGTTTAAGCCTTCACTCCCAGGAAGAGGATGGATTTCACCTCTAATCAAAAGGGAAAAGCTAAAATGTGCAGAATGCGGATATCCTATTGTAACAGAGCGTCTTGAATGGTCCGAAGGCTTATACGTAACCGGAGCATTAGCTGAACTTCAGATTGGGCCCATTGCTAGAAATATTTCCGGTGCAAGACAAGCTGCTGAACAAATCGTATCAGGAATTTAAGTTAATAATTTAATCAAAACCATTTCAATAATAGATAAATAAAATAGGAAGAAATTTGGTTTCACTTTACATTTTAGAGTTTATATCATATATTTAAATCGTAATTATTACGATTTGAGGAGAGATCTTCTTGGCTGAAAAAATTCCTGTAACAGTTTTAAGCGGATATTTAGGGGCTGGAAAAACAACTATATTAAATCATATTCTTCAAAACCGAGAGGGGCTTAGGGTCGCTGTTATCGTTAATGATATGAGCGAAATCAATATAGATGCAGAAACCATTAAACAAGGAGGGGGCTTGCAGAGAACAGAAGAAAAGCTAGTCGAGATGTCAAATGGCTGCATTTGCTGCACATTGCGAGAAGACCTGCTAATTGAGGTTGAAAAGTTGGCACTTGAAGGCAATATTGATTACATAGTAATTGAATCAACAGGCATAAGCGAGCCGGTGCCAGTGGCTCAAACCTTTTCGTATATTGACGAGGAGCTGGGCATAGACCTTACGCGTTTTTGCAAGTTAGATACTATGGTCACAGTTGTGGATGCCTGCCGTTTTTGGCATGACTTTAGGTCAGGTGACAGTTTGATTGACCGCAAAGATGCATTAAGTGAAGAAGATGATAGAGAAATTGCTGACTTATTATTGGATCAGATTGAATTTTGTGATGTTCTCATCATAAACAAGTGTGATCTGGTAACGGAGGAAGCATTACATAAACTTGAACAGGTATTAAGAAAGCTTCAGCCTGGGGCACGCTTCATTCGAACAGAAAAGGGTCAAGTCAAGCCCACGGAAATTCTTCAGACTGGTCTTTTTGACTTCGACAAAGCCAGCGAATCTGCTGGATGGATTAAAGAGTTAACAACCGGTCATAAAGACCATCAGCCGGAAACAGAAGAATACGGCATCACATCATTTGTCTATAAACGAAAATTACCTTTTCACAGTGACCGTTTTTATCAATTAATGCATTCTATTTCAGAAAATGTGGTCAGGGTCAAAGGAATAGCCTGGTGTGCTACAAGAAATAAACTTGCCCTTTCTGTCTCACAAGCAGGACCTTCTATCATTATCGAACCCGTGTCTTATTGGGTAGCAGCTTTGCCTGTACTTGAACGGGATGCACTAGTGAAAGAGAACCCTCATATACAAGCAGAATGGGATCCAGAGTTCGGAGATCGAATGACACAGCTTGTGTTTATTGGGGTTGATATGAACGAACGTGATGTTGTGAAGCTATTGGATAAATGTTTACTTACAAATGATGAATTTGATTCCGACTGGAACAAACTTGAGGATCCATTTGACTGGGAGATACCTATTGCAAATTATTAACCCTATTTTAAGATTTTTTTCATAATTACTCTTTTTAAAATTTCGTTTTAAGGATTGAAAAAAGGCGGTATTTTGAATAAGGATGTAGAAATTTATATTTTAGCTGAATTATTTGGCAGTGTTAAATCTACATTATTTTTATCATAGCTTTAACATGATGTACATGATAAGAATTTAGGAAAGCAGAAGGTTATAATCGTAATCATTCTTACTTGGATAGATTGATATCATGTATAAGAGGTGACAGTGATGAACGAAAAGCTAATGAATGTCTTAACACGGAGCATTATAGCAGGGCTGCCTCCGAAGAAAAAGAACCTGTATCAATACATTGAAAGTTTGGAAGATAGACTGGCTTCACAATGTGAGACAAAGGAGCAGTTTTTAAACCTTCTTATCCAAAGGTCTCCATTCCAGCAAGCTGCTGTTCATTTTTGTATGACAGTCGATGAAACATATAGATTGATGAAGCAGATTGAAAATGAAATAAACCGTGAACTGGACAAAAAAATAGACAAACATAGAGGGATCGACTATACAGAAAAAGTGATGAAAAATCAGGGGAATACGCATCAAGATAAGAAATATTATCTGTTAGTCAATTGAGGATTTTGAGCGTGTAGAACCTTGATTTTTTCTCACATTAAGGATTTGTTTAACAGGGAGAATTTGAAATTTTATTCAATTCGTGTTTAAATAGTAATTATTACGATTTGTGGTATATTCAATAGAATATGAAGGAAAGGATGAGAGCAGTGGCAAAAAAGTCGAAAGTTGCAAAAGAGAAAAAACGTCAGGCATTAGTTGAGAAATATAGAGAATTACGTATTGAGCTGAAAGAAAAAGGAGATTTTGAAGCTCTTAGAAAACTGCCTCGAGACTCATCTCCAACACGCTTAAAAAACAGATGTGAAGTAACCGGAAGACCGAGAGGATACTTAAGAAAATTTAAGCTTTCCAGAATTGCTTTCAGAGAATATGCTCATAAGGGTCAGATTCCAGGAGTGAAAAAAGCCAGCTGGTAAATAACTTTCTATGATAATAGCAGCTAGTAATAAAAACATGAGTTAAAAAGAACCCCACCGGATATCTGGAGGGTTCTTTTTACGATTAATTTTAATTCCAATAATAGCGAAGAATGTATAATCTGCGCATATTTTGCATTATTTTGTAAAGTAAATGAAATGTAATTTCAACATTGCTGTTACTTAATGATGATAATATTAAGAAAATAGTAAATTAGTAATATGGGGGTAAAGAATGAAAAAGTTAATCGCATCTTTTGTCTTAACCAGCGCTTTATTAAGCAGCCCAATTGTTGGTAGTGCTGCATTGGGTGACCATACATTGAAAAATGGGATGTACCATTCGGATGTAAAACAATTACAAGAAACATTGAAAAAAAAGGGTTACTTTGCTAATAAAACAACAACAACCTATTTTGGTCCTATAACCAAAAACGCCGTTGTTAATTTCCAAAAAGCTAAAGGCTTAAAAGCTGATGGGATTGCAGGTGTAAATACATATAAAGCTTTAGGGATTACAAAGCAAGCCAGTAAATCAGTTGTAAATAGTAAGTCAAATTTAGTTGATACTGCAAAAAAATATTTAAATGTACCATATGTTTGGGGCGGTATGTCTCCAAAAGGGTTTGATTGTAGTGGATACTTAAACTATGTTTTTAATGAAAGTGCAGGTAAAAAACTACCTAGGACAGTAGCTGATATTTATAAGCAGGGAGTTAAAGTTTCATCACCTAAGGCAGGAGATTTAGTATTCTTTGAGACATACAAGCGAGGGGCTTCTCATGCAGGTATATATTTAGGGAATAATCAATTCATTCATAGTTCTTCTTCTAAAGGTGTAAGCATTGGTTCTATGAACAATTCCTATTGGTCTCAAAGATACATAGGGGCTATAAAATATTGAAATCGGTAAAATCTATCCTTATCATCGCAATTAATTTATAATTGCACAAAAATGCTAACTATCAATTGATGGTTGGCATTTTTTGAGCTAGTAAAGAACCGAATAAGCCACATAAGGATCCTTTGATTATCTTTCTAACTTAAATACCTTCTAACTTAAGATTTTCTAAAACTCTATCATATAGATTAGTGAAGGAGGTTGACTATGAAAGAAGTTGAAAATTATGGTATATCATATATTTTTGGCGCAGTAATTACTCTAATACTTATTTTCCTTTTAATTGTTTTTAGTGAAATCAGAGGTGAAATATAAAACTGGATTTATTCAGAGTAAGGAGGGGAGTTTTTTTGAAACCTAATTCTATTAATTGGATAAGAAACACATAATCAAAAACAATTATTAGCGATGCTTGTAAAATAAGGGTTTCGTGCTATGGACTTATAATTATACTGAAACATTGAGCATATCTTCTTACATAAATATTTGAATTGGATGAAAAAATTATGCCAGAGACAGGATTAAATATATCCTTAAAGAATCAGAATGAAAGTAGTCCATAAATAAGAATTAAAAATCTTTCAGTAACAATGAATTACAGGAAGGAGAAAAAAAGTGGAAAACAAAATCCAAAAAATCACAACTAACTTGTGGTTTGATTTAAAAGCTGAAGAGGCAGCAGTCTTTTACACTTCGGTCTTTAAAAATTCGAAGATAGAAAAAATCACTCGATATGGAAAAGAAAGACATTATATCAGCGGGATTTCAGAGGGAACAGTGATGACTGTGAAATTTCAGCTGGATGGACAAGAATTCGTAGCATTGAACGGCGGTCCACAATACAAATTTACAGAAGCAATATCATTCATTGTCAATTGCGAAACACAAGAAGAAGTCGATTATTATTGGGAAAAGCTCTCAGAAGGAGGAGATGAAAAAGCCCAGGTTTGTGGCTGGCTGAAAGATAAGTACGGTGTATCATGGCAGATCGTTCCAACCTGTCTTACCGAAATGATAAGCAGTTCCGATTCTGAAAAATCGGAAAGAGTTCTAAAAGCAATGTTCCAAATGAAGAAAATGGATATTAAAACCTTAAAGCAGGCGTATGAAGAATAAAATTACGATAGATAGAGTTGAGCAAAACCTTCTAAAACGGCATTAGAATTTCAAAATCAGATAGGAATGTGTGCTTTTTAACAAGAGTATCACCGCTGCTCTGACGAGGCTTTCGCTATCTGCCAAAACCGTTATCAAGAATTTCAATGTTTCGAATGGAGGCTTTTCCTGCCTCTTTGGTATTCTGTACTAATTGAATAAGATCCGGATGGGCTTTTTTCGCTCCCATTACTAATAAAGGTACACCAATAAAGTAGATTTTTAATCTTCGAAAATAGTCCTCCCAGGGTCATCGCTAATGGAACTGTGGGTGAAGTGTTTGAAAAGATAATCTTTTCTTCCAGTTTTCCTTTTTCATTAAGTATTTCCAGCATACTTTGAATGGAGGGTAAGATAAGCTTGGAAGAACCCCGTCCTAAGGAAAACACTTTATTTCCATCTGAGTCAATGCCATGAAAGAAAATCTTTCCCATGTCTTTTGAAGTTAGTTTATTGAACATATCAACAGAAAGTATTTCATTTTTAGATGGTACTGTATTGTTTGCTACTTCTCTAAATGGTAGGCTGCTGCAAGTGCAGAGGAATGTGTGCCGCCATAGCAATTATAAATATAAATCATGAATTCAATCCTTTCTTTTATCCCTTTTCCTTATCTTCTGCTTAAAAAGATAAAAAATGTAATGCCACAGAAAAACTGCTGCGTCAGGGAGCGGCTTTTTTGGCGGGTAGTTCACTCTAACTAGTTGAAAGTCCTGGTGGGAATTTGGGGATCAAAAAATTATTGAAAATAAAAAGGATTCTCTCCGTATCCGGAAAAAATCCCTAAAAAAAGCTTCAAATACTACGAACGATGCTGCTCATATTTTTCAAACTTCGTCAAAGCCTGCAGCGCAATATATTCCTCTCCAGATAAAGGACGTGCATTTGCAGCACGGCAATTAGCCTGAACCTGTTCAATTTTGCTGGCACCCGGAATAATGGATCCGACAACAGCCTGCTTCAGAGAGTATTGCACGGCAGTTTCTGTCAGGGTTAAATCCGTTTCTGCATCGATGGCTGGAAGCAGCCGACGAAGTTCGTCCTCACTGTAGGAAAGGTATCCTTTTTCAGATAGCTTGGATTCCCATTTATCTGTCAGCAGTCCTTTTGCTAAAGGGCCTCTCCCAATCACGCTGACGTTGTAATCCTTAAGAAGTGAAAACCATTCTTCAGGCCTTCTGTCGAGCAGACTGTACTGCATCATGACGGAAACAATCGATGATTTTTCCAAGTACTGTTTAATGACATTTGGGCGAATCGATGATATTCCGTAATAGCGGATAACGCCTTCTTTTTTCAGGTCTTCAAACGCTTCAATCGTCTCGTCAATGTTATCTTCAATCGTGCCTCCGTGCAGCTGATACAAATCGATGTAATCTGTCTGCAATCGTTTAAGGCTGTGTTTCACAGCTTCTTTTATATAGGCTTTAGATGGATCCCAGGTCCAGCCGTCTCTGTTTACATTCCAGCGGTTGCCGGCCTTCGTTGCAAGGATCAAATCCTGTCTTCGTTTTTTGAGTGCATCTCCGACAAACTCTTCATTCAGTCCAAAATCATACAAATCTGCTGTATCAAAGTAGTTAATTCCTTCGTAAAGGGCTGCATCGATAATGGACTCTGCCTGTTCTTTATCTGTCCCAAGAGACATGCAGCCAAGTCCAAGTTCGCTGACAAATAAGTCTGATGTGCCTAACTGTCTTTTTTTCATCGTATCACTCCTGACTGTATGTCTTGCTTTGACATTAGTACAAGAGAGATGAAAATGCAATTGTGACGCTTACTTATCTTTTGTCCACTGCTCGACGGTTTCATATTTCCGACTGTATTCCTTCAGTTTTTCACGGACTTCCCAAGCTTTTCCGACCAGCACGACGCCTTTGTCAAGAAGGTAGATCTTCAAATGCGCTCGCCTCGTTTCTTTCGTTAATTGGTAAAAAGGTATAAAGTTTTTCTCATCTATGTCTAGCTCCATCGCCCAGAACGAATCTCTTAAAAAAGTCAAACCCGGACTTTTCTGCCGGATTCTTATCTGCCATGCCCCTGAGCTAAACGGGCGATTCCGCTTTTCTTAATATGATAGAATGTATGTGAAAAGCAGAATTTATAGAACGCGGAGGAATGAGTATGAATCATTTAAAAGAAACAACAAAATCATCTGAAAAATTATTTTCCGGACGTATTATTGATTTGTACTTAGAAGAAGTAGAGCTTCCGAACGGTAAAACAAGCACAAGAGAAATTATCAAGCATCCAGGCGCGGTTGCTGTGATCGCCATTACTAAAGAAAACAAAATTGTCATGGTTCAGCAATACCGGAAAGCGATGGAGCGAGTCCTCGTTGAGATCCCTGCCGGCAAGCTTGAAAAAGGGGAACAGCCTGAGGTCACGGCTAAACGGGAACTGGAAGAAGAAACAGGGTATACAACGGAGTCGCTTCAGCACTTACTCTCGTTTTATACATCACCGGGGTTTGCAGATGAGCTTGTGCATTTATATTTTACGGAAGAATTGCAGATTTTAACCGAAAAGGCAGAACTTGATGAGGATGAATTTGTAGATGTTCTGGAGGTGACACTTGAGGAAGCGCAGCAAATGATTGACGATCAGCGTATTTTCGATGCGAAAACAGCTTACGCCGTTCAGTATTTGCAGTTGAAACTGGCTCTTCAAAAATAAGATGAATACCTATTTTGCAGATTTACATATTCATATCGGGCGGACACGTTCAGGCAAACCTGTTAAAATAACTGCTTCAAATAAGCTTACGCTTGAAAATATTCTGATTGAAGCAAGCGAGCATAAAGGAATGGATATAATCGGAATCATTGACTGCCACGTACCGGAGATTTTGGATGCACTGGATCAGGGTTTGAAAGAAGGAATATGGTCAGAACATGCCCAGGGTGGTATTCAATTTAAACAGACCACAATGATTCTCGGCTCCGAAATTGAAGTATATGATACCTCGTGCAAAGGTCCATTGCATGTGCTTGTCTTTATGCCGGCTATTCATCAGATGAAACAGTTTTCCGAATGGCTGTCGCTTAGGGTTAAAAATATTACATTAAGTACTCAAAGAATGTATGAAGATGCGAGAGTTCTTCAGAAAAAAGTAAATGAGCTTGGAGGTCTATTTATTCCCGCTCATATCTTTACACCTCACAAAAGCCTTTTCGGAAGCGGGGTATCCTCAAGGCTTGATGAAGTATTAGATCCGGACCTGATTGATGCACTTGAGCTTGGTTTAAGCTCTGACACCGGGATGGCCTCCATGGTTTCTGAACTGAATCCGCATCCTTTTTTGACAAACTCTGACGCACACTCACTTGCCAAAATTGGGAGGGAGTATCAGAAACTTCAATTAAAGGAACCTTCTTTCGAAGAGCTGAAAAAGGCTCTGAAACAAATAGGGAACCGTGTAATTCTCTCAAATCATGGCATAAATCCGCAATTAGGCAAGTATTATGGCACAACCTGCGAGAAATGCGGCACCCAAAAAGAGGCAGTGAACACGGTATGTCAAAGCTGCGGCAGCAAGAGAACAACTAAAGGGGTCAGTACCCGCTTGAAGGAGCTGGCAGACAACAACACTGAGAAACCAGACCGTCCTCCATATGTGCACCAGGTGCCTTTGCAGTTTATTCCCGGAATTGGACCAAAGACTCTTGGGAAATTAAAAATGGCCTTTGGTACCGAGATGGTTATCTTAAATGAGATCTCAAGAACGGACCTAATGAAGGTTTTGCCGCCCAAAACAGCAGATTATATTATTGCTGCGAGGGAGGGAAAGCTGAGTGCTGTCCCTGGCGGAGGCGGGGTTTACGGTAAAATCGCCCCAACAAATGAAGGCACTTCGATGTGAAGTGCCTTCAGCAAATTTTAAGTTCGAAAGGTATAAGAACATGAGAAAAACGTATTTTATTTCACTTGCGGTCTCGCAAAGTGTCTTTTTTCTGATGCTGCCGCTATGGCTGAGCTTAACAGCTTATTTACACCCGGTTGTTACAGCGGTTGTATGGTTCTGTGTCACGGCACTCACGGCATTTTTTCTTTTTTTATGGAAGAAGCAGGTGATGGTTGTCCCGCAAAGACTGTTTCATGCTTGTCTTATCCTACATACAGTTGGTCTGCTGATTTTGCTGTTTTTTAGACCGGATTCGGGAGGGAACAGCTATAATCTCGTCCCGTTTGACACGATCAGCTATTATCTTTCAGGACAGGTTTCACCGATTATTGCTGTCTATAATCTTGCTGCTAACATCGGTTTGTTTGTCCCTTATGGCATTTTCCTTAAGAGCAGGGCAGCTTCAATGAGAAAAACATTTGCCTATTCTGTGTTTGTGATCGCAGCAGTGGAAATCTCACAATTTGCAGCAAACAGGGGCAGCCTTGATATGGATGATCTCATTTTAAATGTTCTTGGTTTATTTACAGGCTATGTTTTCTATCCAATTTTCAGCAAATCCGTTTATGTGAAAGAATATTAAAAAATCTTTGAAAAGACGCACGTATTACGCAATGTCATACCGTCTGCCGAAACATCATCCTGCCTTAGAACTCCTTCTAATATAAATCCCAATTTCTCTGGTATGCGGCGGCTTCTTGTATTCTCAGGATCACATCTTATTTCCACACGTTTAGCGCCGAATGCTTTTACAGCAAACATCGTCAGAGCTTCAACTGCTTCCGTCATATAGCCTTTTCCGGAATATTTCGTTGAAATCCAATAACCAATCTCCACCTTAGGCACATCCCAGTCCATCCGGTGAAAACCCGTGCTTCCAATAAAGTGGCCTTTCTCACGGTCAAAAATGAGCAGCCTCAGATCCTCGCGCAAAATGAACTTCGCGCACGATTGTCTGATATTTGCTTCCGTCTCTTCGAGTGTAGAAGGTTTTTGAGCAAAAGGCATCCACGGTTTAAGCTCGTTCATAGATTCATTGACTGCGGCATTGACTTCTTTTCCATCGCCCGGACGGGGAGCCCGGATGTAGAGTCTTTCTGTCGTAATTTCAGTCGGAAAATCAATTAATAATGGATTTTTCATGACAAAACCGCCTTTCTGATTTTTTAGTATTATATACCACTTGGAAAAAAATGCAATGATAGAATGGCATAGTTTCTTCCTTTTTTCATACAATCTAGTAAGAGAACGCTAGGAGGAAGGTATATGCGCAAACATCCATTAAAAGCAATGATTTTTCAGCATATAAAAGAACGCTCATCGCTTTATGTATTTGTATTCGTATTGTTTTTGATGGGGGTTATTTTCGGTGCGGTCATTGTCAACAGCATGAATTTTACACAAAAAGAAGATTTGTATTTTTATTTAAGCAGGTTTTTCGGACAAGTATCTGAAGGGAAAGTGGCAAGCTCGGTTGAAATGCTTCAGCAGAGTTTCTTTCATAACCTGAAATATCTTGGTCTGATGTGGGTGCTTGGCATCTCAATTATCGGTTTGCCGGTCATTCTGATTATGTTATTCTTAAAAGGAATGGTCGTAGGATTTACGGTAGGTTTTTTAGTGAATCAAATGGGATGGCAAGGCTTTATGCTTTCATTTGTATCGGTTTTGCCTCAAAATATAGTCTTAATACCGGCATTTATTATCATGGGTACGGTTGCCATCTCTTTCTCATTGAAAATTGTCAAGCAGCTGCTGATGAAGAAAACAAATTTAACACAATCGCCTTTCGCCCTTTTCACGAGATACGCGGCTGTTTTTATGTTCATTTCGGCTCTGACGATAATCGCATCAACTCTTGAGGCTTATGCGTCGCCGATTCTCATGAAAAACGTAATTGAACTTGTTTCAAAATAGAATAGTTTTTACTTAATAATGATTTCATTTATTAGATTGTAATTATTTTCGTTGGACACATCCCTTTCTTTTGATATAATGAATGAGGAACGTGGCGAGGGAGGAATGTGTGTTATGGAAAGCAGAATTGAGCGTATAAAGAAGCAGTTGCATTCATCCAGCTATAAGCTGACTCCTCAGCGCGAAGCTACCGTCAGGGTTTTGCTTGAACGCGAAGAAGATCACTTGAGTGCTGAAGATGTTTACCTCCTCGTTAAGGAAAAAACGCCAGAGATTGGTTTAGCAACTGTTTATCGGACGTTGGAGCTACTTACAGAACTTAAAATTGTCGATAAAATAAATTTTGGAGATGGCGTATCACGCTATGACTTAAGAAAAGAAGGCGCAGCACATTTTCACCATCATCTTGTGTGCATCGAATGCGGCTCAGTCGCTGAAATTGAAGATGACCTCTTAGAAGATGTTGAACAGATTGTAGAACGCGACTTCAATTTTAAAATTAAAGATCATCGTCTGACGTTTCATGGCATTTGCTACCGCTGTCAGGAAAAAGAACAGAAAGAAGATGAACAATAAACCTTTCCGGTCAAACTGGAGAGGTTTTTTTGTTATTACTAGTATAAAGTTTGTCCTTTTTGGCATATGTTTTAGGTAAGATGAAAGACCGGCCAAAGGAGGACTGCCGCAATGAGAGCAGCGAGAACACTATTTGACATGATAAAAGTATTTATTCTGTTTACTGGATTTACGATTCTTTTCTATTATGCTATTATTTGGATTAACTTAGAGTATGAAGAAATCCACCGATATGATCAGCCTGAGGGTGCGGCACTGAAAGTCACGAAAATGGTGGCTGACGAAGAAGAGCACTGGCTGAATCGTCTGTTTTTCTTCTATTTAAACGGGGAGTAGAGGAAATTGAAAGATCAAATTCAGGATTTCATGCATTACCTGGTTGTGGAAAGAGGACTTTCCCATAACACAATCATTTCGTATGAACGCGATTTAAAGAGCTATCATCAATTTCTTACTGCACAGCAGCAAATCACTTCATTTCAGGATGTGACCAGACTATCAATCATTCATTTTTTAAAATCATTGAAGGAAGCGGGAAAATCAAGCAAGACGATTGCACGCCATACCGCATCCATCCGCAATTTTCACCAATTTCTTCTAAGAGAAAAAGCAGCCGATCATGATCCGACTGTACATATAGAATCTCCTCAAGTTGAACGGACACTGCCGAAAGTATTATCACTCACTGAAGTTGAAAAACTGCTGGATACTCCTAAATTGATCTCGCCATTCGGCTATCGGGATAAAGCCATGCTTGAGCTTCTTTATGCAACAGGCATCCGGGTAAGTGAAATGATTAATCTTGATTTGAGCGATGTTCATTTAACAATGGGATTTATCCGCTGTTTCGGAAAAGGGAACAAGGAGCGCATCGTTCCAATTGGCAGAACAGCAGCAGAAGCATTAGAATCCTATATCGAAAAGGGCAGACCGAAATTAGCTTCAAAGAAAAAACAAACGGAAGCTTTGTTTTTAAATCATCATGGAAACCGCATGACCAGACAGGGTTATTGGAAGAATCTCAAAAAGATTGCTCTTGAGGCAGGCATCAGTAAAGAGCTGACCCCTCATACGCTTCGTCATTCTTTTGCAACACATCTGCTGGAAAATGGGGCAGACCTAAGGGCAGTTCAGGAAATGCTTGGACATGCCGATATCTCTACAACGCAAATCTATACTCATGTCTCAAAAACTAGATTAAAAGATGTATATAAACAATATCATCCGAGAGCTTAAAGTCATACGCAGGAAATGCGGTGGCTTTTTTTATTAGGTTTGCAAGAAGTACCTGAAGCACCATAATAGAACGAATATGTTTTAACAAACCTGTAAAAGGAAAACAGAACTATAGAAGAATATCAAGTTATCTATTGTCAGAAGGCATGAAAACGGTTTATACTTTAGATGTCAGACTTCTGACCAATAAATAGCGGCTAATCATTCCTGAACAATTGGGAATGTTATACAAAGAGTGATCTCTGAACGATTAAAGGAGGATTTAAATGTCTGATTATACATATAAAAGAATATTTCTCATTGTCATGGATTCAGTGGGAATCGGCGAAGCGCCTGATGCAGCGGATTTTGGCGACACTGGTTCAAACACGCTTGGCCACATTGCAGAACATATGAACGGCCTGCAAATGCCGCACATGGCGAAGCTTGGCTTGAGCAATATAGAAGAAATTCAGGGTATCCCTGTACAGGAAAGACCAAAAGCTTTCTATACGAAAATGAAGGAAGCGTCTAACGGCAAAGATACGATGACAGGCCATTGGGAAATCATGGGCCTTCATATTGAAACACCATTTAAAGTATTCCCGGATGGCTTCCCTGATGAATTAATCCAGGCACTAGAAGAAAAAACAGGCAGAAAAATCATCGGCAACAAACCTGCTTCAGGAACTGAAATTTTAGATGAACTGGGCGAAGAGCACATGAAAACAGGAGCTCTTATCGTTTATACCTCTGCAGATTCTGTTTTGCAAATTGCAGCTCATGAAGACATTGTTCCAATTGAAGAGCAGCTTAAAATTTGTGAAATGGCACGAGAAATGACACTTGATGAAAAGTATATGGTTGGCCGCGTGATTGCTCGTCCTTTTGTGGGAAATCCGGGGAACTTCCAAAGAACGCCAAACCGCCATGATTATGCCTTAAAGCCATTTGAGAGAACGGTCATGAATGAGCTGAAGGACGGAGGTCTGGATGTCATTGCGATTGGTAAAATCTCTGATATTTATGACGGAGAAGGAATTACAGATGCGCTTCGCACGAAATCGAACATGGATGGCATGGACAAGATTGCTGAAACAGCAGGTCGAGACTTCACTGGTCTGAGCTTTGTAAACCTTGTAGACTTTGACGCACTGTTCGGCCACAGACGCGATCCAAAAGGCTACGGCCTGGCTCTTCAAGAGTATGATGCGCGTCTTCCTGAACTGCTCTCTAAATTAAAAGAGGATGATTTATTAATTATTACAGCTGACCACGGCAATGACCCTGTTCATCATGGGACAGACCATACACGTGAATATGTTCCGATGCTCGCATACAGTCCGAGATTTGCAAGCGGTTCTGAGCTTCCGGTCAGCGAAACGTTTGCAGATATCGGGGCTACCATTGCTGACAACTTTAAAGTGAACATGCCAAAGCACGGTAAAAGTTTCTTGCAGGAATTAAAGAATTAAGGGGGAGCGGTAAATGAATATTCAAGAAATTAAGCAATCTGCACAATATATGAAAGAAAAAGTAAAAGACCTGCCTGAGATCGGATTGATTTTAGGATCCGGCCTTGGAGTCCTTGCTGAAGAAATAGAAAACCCGGTTAAAATTCCTTATGAGCAAATACCAAACTTCCCTGTTTCGACTGTAGAAGGCCATGCAGGGCAGCTCGTATTCGGCGCATTAAAAGGAGCTAACGTTGTTGCCATGCAAGGACGTTTCCACTTTTACGAAGGGTATGACATGAAAAAAGTGACGTTCCCGGTCCGTGTGCTGAAAGAAATGGGTGTAAAAACAATCATCGTTACAAATGCTGCGGGCGGCGTGAATGAATCGTTTGAACCGGGTGATTTAATGATTATTTCCGATCATATAAATAATATGGGGACTAGCCCATTAATCGGACCGAATGATTCTGATCTAGACGTCCGTTTCCCTGACATGTCGCAGGCTTACAGCAGAGAGCTCAGAACCCTTGCTAAAAATGCAGCTTCAGAGCTTGGTATTAAAGTTCAGGAAGGTGTATATGTAGGAAACACAGGACCTGCATATGAAACACCTGCAGAGGTGCGTCTTGCACGTGTGCTTGGAGGAGATGCCGTCGGTATGTCTACAGTGCCTGAAGTAATCGTAGCCAATCATGCAGGGATGAAAGTGCTTGGAATTTCATGCATCTCAAATATGGCAGCCGGTATTTTAGATCAGCCATTATCACATGATGAAGTGATGGAAACGACTGAAAAAGTAAAAGCTAATTTCTTGAATCTGGTTAAAAAGATTGTTGCAGACATACACGAATCAAACTGACAAAGGGTGGGTAACTAATGAGAATCGTTGACTTAATTGAAAAAAAACGTGACGGCAAGGAACTGACGAAAGAAGAAATCAGCTTTATTGTCAAAGGCTATACAAATGGCGATATTCCGGATTATCAAATGAGTGCTTTAACAATGGCGATCTATTTTAAAGGAATGACGAAGCAGGAGCGCGCTCAATTAACTATGGAAATGGTTCATTCAGGTGATACGATTGATCTAAGCAAGATCGAAGGCATTAAAGTAGATAAGCACAGCACAGGCGGCGTAGGCGATACAACCACTCTTGTGCTTGGACCTCTTGTTGCAGCAGTCGGCGTTCCGGTTGCCAAGATGTCCGGCCGTGGTCTTGGCCATACTGGGGGCACAATCGATAAGCTTGAAGCCGTCCCAGGCTTCCATGTTGAAATTGAAAATGATGAGTTCATCAAATTGGTCAACCAGAATAAAATTGCTGTCATTGGTCAAAGCGGAAACCTGACTCCAGCAGATAAAAAGCTTTACGCTTTGCGTGATGTAACAGCGACTGTTGACAGCATTCCGCTGATCGCAAGCTCGATTATGAGCAAAAAAATTGCTGCTGGTGCAGATGCCATCGTTCTTGATGTGAAAACAGGAGCAGGCGCATTTATGAAAGATCTTGATGATGCGAAAGAGCTTGCTCAGGCGATGGTCGAGATCGGAAACGCTGTCGGCCGTAAAACTATGGCTGTTATCTCAGACATGAGTCAGCCGCTCGGTTATGCAATCGGCAATGCATTAGAAATTAAAGAAGCGATTGATACATTAAAAGGCGAGGGACCTGAAGACCTTCATGAGCTTTGCTTAACGCTTGGAAGCTACATGGTGTTCTTGGCTGAAAAAGCATCATCACTTGAGGAAGCAAGAGCAATGCTTGAAGAAGTGATTCAAAACGGAAAAGCACTTGAAACGCTGAAGATCTTCTTAGAAGCTCAAGGCGGAGACGGTTCAGTTGTCGATGATCCAAGCAAGATGCCGCAGGCAAGCTACAAAGTAGAGCTTGAAGCAAAAGAAGACGGATACGTTTCTGAAATTGTGGCAGATTCTGTTGGAGTTGCTGCAATGTGGCTTGGTGCAGGACGAGCTACAAAAGAATCAGAAATTGATCTTGCTGTCGGCCTGATGCTGAATAAAAAAATTGGCGATGCAGTTAAAAAAGGCGACTCTCTTGTGACGATTTACAGTAACCAACAAGATGTGGAACAAGTAAAAGCCAAGCTTTATGAAAGCATTAAAGTAACAGCTGACTCAGTAAAAGCGCCGCCGCTTGTTCACGATACAATTAAAGAGTAATCACACATGAAAAGCCGGGAGAAAATCCCGGCTTTTTGCATGCAATTTTTTCTTGTCCGCAAGTATATTTTTTCTTTAATTGGAAAAAATGGGGTGTATAAGAATGGAGGGTTTGGAGATGAAACGTCTACTATCAACCGTAGCGCTAAGCACCATGATATTAACCATTGCATCACCGGCATTAGCAGAAGAAGGTTCTGTAAAGCTTGCAGATCAAGCAAGATCAGCTGTGCTGATTGAACGTGACACCGGAAACATTCTATATGATAAAAACAGTGATGAGAAACTTCCTCCAGCTAGTATGACTAAAATTATGACGATGCTGCTGATCATGGAAGAGATTGATAAAGGCCAGCTGAAAATGGATGAAAAAGTCCGTACGAGCGAATATGCTGCATCTATGGGCGGGTCTCAAATATTCCTTGAGCCCGGAGAAGAAATGACAGTGAATGAAATGCTGAAAGGGATTGCGATTGCCTCAGGCAACGATGCTTCAGTAGCTATGGCTGAGAGAATTTCAGGGTCTGAAGATGCGTTTGTTGAAAAAATGAACAAACGGGCAAAAGAGCTTGGACTAAAAAATACGTCCTTTCAAAACCCGACAGGTCTTCCTGAAAAAGAACATTACAGTACAGCACATGATATGGCCGTCATGGCAAAAGAGCTATTAAAATTTGAAGGCATAACAAAATACACAGGTCAGTATGAGGATTATTTACGTCAGGATACAGACAAGAAATTCTGGCTGGTCAATACAAATCGCCTTGTGAAATTTTATAAAGGCGTAGATGGCGTTAAAACAGGATTTACGAACGAAGCTAAATATTGTTTAACCGCTACAGCCAAAAAAGGAAACATGCGTGTGATTGCTGTCATTATGGGTGCACCAACACCAAAGGACCGCAATGCACAGGTTACCAAGATGCTTGATTACGCATTCAGCCAATATGAAACACATCCTTTATTTAAACGCAATGAAGTTGTGGCTAAGATGAAAATCAGCAAAGGGAACAGTAAAAATCTAAACCTAGTGACTTCAGAGCCTATTTCTGTTTTGACGAAAAGGGGCGGAAGTGTCAAAGATATCACTCAGGAAGTCGTGATGAAGCAGAATTTGCAGGCTCCTTTGAAAAAAGGGGATGAACTTGGAAAACTGATATTGAAAAAAGACAATAAAATTGTTGTGGAAAGCCCGCTTGTTGCTGAGGGCGACATTGAACAGGCTGGCTGGTGGACTCTCTTTAAACGAGTGCTTGGGGATTTCACGAAATCTGGCTGATTACCTGGGAACTCACCCATAAGAAACATAAGGAAGTCTAGCTGATGTTGGCGAATCCGCACTAGTTTTGTCATAGGGCAGGAAAAGCACATCAAAACCTCGAAACAGACATTATCCAGAAATTGAAGGAGGAATATGGATGAGTCTAGCAGTAGAGCTTGATGTAAAGCAATCTGTCCTGTGCATTCGACTGATCGGAGAATTGGATCATCACACGGCGGAGGAATTACGGCAGAAAGTGACAGAAATCCTTGCATCAGAGGACATCCAGCATATCGTTCTGAACTTAGAGCAATTATCCTTTATGGACAGCTCTGGTTTAGGCGTGATTCTTGGAAGATATAAGCAAGTCAAGCAATTTGGCGGAGAAATGGTCGTTTGTGCGATTTCACCTTCAGTAAAAAGACTGTTTGATATGTCTGGACTGTTTAAAATTATTCGTCTGGAGCCATCGGAGGAAAAAGCGCTGATGACATTGGGGGTGGCTTCATGAAAAATGAAATGAACCTTCAATTTTCAGCGCTCAGCCAAAATGAATCCTTTGCCCGAGTTACCGTTGCAGCATTTATTGCTCAGCTTGATCCTACACTTGATGAGTTAACTGAAATCAAGACAGTTGTCTCAGAAGCCGTGACCAATGCCATTATTCATGGCTATGACAATGATCCGAGCGGTATTGTTTACATCTCGGCAACACTCGAGGACAGTGTCGTCAGGTTGTCTATCAGAGATGAGGGTATGGGAATTCCTGATGTAGAGGAAGCAAGACAGCCACTATATACGACAAAGCCGGAACTTGAACGATCAGGTATGGGTTTTACCATCATGGAGAATTTCATGGATGAAGTGCAGATTGAATCATCAAAATCACGGGGTACAGCGGTAAAGCTTACTAAACACTTATCGAAAAGCAAAGCTTTAGTAAATTAAGGAGACTTGCTATGGATGTGGAGGTCAAGAACGATATCTCAAAAACACAGTTAAAGGACCATGAAGTAAAAGAATTGATTAAGCGCAGCCAGCAGGGCGATCAATCAGCCAGAGATACCATTGTTGAGAAAAATATGCGTCTTGTGTGGTCTGTTGTTCAGAGATTTTTAAATCGGGGCTATGAAGCTGATGATCTGTTTCAAATCGGCTGCATCGGTCTTTTGAAATCGGTTGATAAATTTGATTTATCGTACGATGTTAAATTTTCAACCTACGCTGTACCGATGATTATTGGTGAAATTCAACGCTTTATCAGAGATGACGGCACAGTTAAAGTGAGCCGTTCCCTAAAAGAACTGGGCAATAAAATCAGAAGAGCTAAAGATGATCTATCAAAATCATTAGGCAAGGTGCCGACTGTTTCCGAAATCGCAGCCTACCTTGAAATCACATCCGAAGAAGTCATTCTTGCACAAGAAGCGGTACGCGCACCTTCCTCAATCCATGAAACCGTTTATGAAAATGACGGTGATCCTATCACTCTCCTTGATCAAATAGCTGATTCAGGAGAGACCAAGTGGTTTGATAAAATCGTCCTTAAGGATGCAATCAAAGAGCTTGATGAACGTGAAAAGCTGATTGTTTACTTAAGGTATTACAAGGACCAGACGCAATCAGAAGTTGCTGAGCGGCTTGGCATATCGCAAGTGCAAGTATCGAGGCTCGAAAAGAAAATTCTTCAGCAGATGAAAGACCGCATGGATCAATAAATGGAAAAGACATATCCGATAAGGATATGTCTTTTTTGCTTTTTAGAAAATAGTTAGAAGGCAATTCCAGCGTAAACAATCAATCAGCTAAAATCAGCGTCTGGAATACAGCTTTGGTAATTAATGGACCATTCGTGCTTTCTGTATGATATAAATTCTTCCAATGCATACTACATATACAATCCTATTTTCAGGAAGTGAAATGTAATGGAAAAAACGGTGTACATCAGACTGCGTCATCGCGTACAAGTCTATCCGGACGATTGTATAACCGTCTCTAAGATTGCCCAAATTGTTGCGGGGAAACAGCTTCGCGACATGATTGGAGAGCTTGAGGTTCACCAAGTTCAGCCGAGCGATAAAAACATTGTAGTGATAGATGTCATGCGTGTGCTGTCTGCAGTACATAAAACAGATCCTGATATAGATGTTCAGTCAGTTGGGCCAGCACAGACGATTGTTGAGATTGTGTATCAGAAGAAAACGTTTTCGCCTGTTTTATTCGCACTCGTATGGCTCCTCCTCTTTGTAGGAGCAGCTCTTGCGATTATGAACTTTCACGAAGACGTCAGCATGCAGCTTGTGCACAAGCGTCTTTATACCATTATTACAGGTGAGACATCCGAACATCCCCTCCTACTGCAAATTCCTTATTCCATAGGCTTAGGTTTAGGGATGATTCTTTTCTTCAATCACCTTTTCAAGAAGAGAATTAATGAAGAGCCCAGTCCACTTGAAGTGGAAATGTTCAACTACCAGCTTGATATGGATATGTACGTATCTATGAAAGAAAATAAAGAGAGTATGAAGAAAATTGATGACAATTAATGGCTTGGTCACCATTTTCATCGGACTCTCAGGAGGACTTGCAGTCGGATCCGGATTTGTAGCGTTTTTAACTGTCCTTGGCATTATACCAAGGTTAACGCAGCTTACGAAAACAGTCGATTTAATTCAGGCTTATGAATGGGCTATCGTAGCCGGCGCTATTACAGGCGGATGGGTAAGCCTCAGGGATTCCAAGCTTTATTTATCAGAGCTGTTTCTCGTTCCGATTGGATTAATCAATGGAATATTTATCGGAATGCTTGCTGCCGCGCTGACAGAAGTTTTAAATGTCTTTCCTATCCTGGCCAAACGGATTGGGATTGCTGATAAGATCGTTATTCTTTTGATGGCCATTGTTTTTGGCAAAGTAGCAGGATCGTTATTTCACTGGCTTTATTTTATTGACCAATAAGACCCGAGAGGTGAAAGAAATGAGTACAAACCTGAAAGATGATTACAAGAATAAAATTAAAACCTATCAACCTAAACCGCCTTATCTTTTAAATTGTATAAAGGCTTTCGTCGTTGGAGGTCTTATCTGCACATTAGGTCAAGGCATCCAGAATATGTATATGCACTTTTTCAACTTTACTGAAAAAACTGCCGGGAATCCGACTGTAGCTACTTTAATTCTTATATCAGCTCTGCTGACGGGCTTTGGTATTTATGATCGAATCGGCCAATTTGCTGGTGCGGGATCTGCTGTTCCTGTAACGGGATTTTCAAACTCCATGACAAGTGCTGCGCTTGAGCACCGGAGTGAGGGTTTGGTACTCGGGGTGGCATCGAACATGTTTAAGCTCGCAGGCTCAGTTATTGTATTCGGGGTCGTTGCTGCATATGTTGTCGGGATAATCAGGTATGTATACGGATTAGCTTTTTAAAAAAGGAGGTTTCTGGACAATGAGATTGACTGGAAAACAGACATGGCAATTTGAGAATCAAATATACGTTCAGTCCAGCGGAACTGCTGTCGGCCCAAAAGAAGCAGACGGACCTTTTGGTAAATTATATGACAAAACTTACGATAATCTCCATTGCGATGAAGATAACTGGGAACTTGCAGAGCGGCGTTTAATGGAAGATGCCATTGAGCATGCTTTGAAAAAAGGAAATTATAAGAAAGAAGATATTGATTTTTTCCTTGCTGGAGACCTATTAAATCAAAACGTGACGGCAAATTATACAGCCAGACAAAATAAGATCCCTTTCCTTTGTATGTTCGGTGCCTGTTCAACATCGATGGAAACACTTGCTGTAAGCTCAGCGCTTGTAGATGGAGGGTTTGCCAATCGTGTTATGGCAGCAACGAGCAGTCATAATGCAACCGCTGAAAGACAATTTCGTTATCCAACAGAATATGGCGGTCAAAAACCGGATACAGCACAGTCAACGATTTCAGGCTCAGGGGCAGTCATCGTAAGCCGTGATCCAAGTGACATTATGATTACTTCAGCAACGATAGGAAGAGTGGCGGATCTTGGCATTACGGATCCATTTGATATGGGTTCCGCGATGGCACCTGCAGCAGCCGATACGATCGCTCAGCATTTTAAAGATTTAAACACAAAGCCTGAAGACTACGATTTGATTGTGACAGGGGACTTAGCTTCTGTAGGAAGCCCGATTCTAAAGGACCTCCTGAAAGAAGAAGGATATGATGTTTCTGCAAATCATAATGACTGTGGACTGATGATTTATCGGCCGGATCAAAACGTTTTTGCCGGAGGAAGCGGCTGCGGGTGTTCTGCTGTAGTCACCTACAGCCATATTTTCAAAGAATTGAAAAGTGGAAGTCTTAATCGTGTAATGGTTGTTGCAACAGGTGCTTTGCTTAGTCCGACCATGATTCAGCAAAAGGAATCGATTCCGACAATTGCTCATGGCGTCGTGTTTGAACGTGTGAACAGGGGTGTGAACGGATAATGGAATATCTAATTGCGTTTGTAGTAGGCGGGGCCATATGCGTGATTGGCCAATTGCTGCTCGATGTAGCTAAATTAACACCGGCACATGTAATGAGTTCATTTGTTGTTGCAGGTGCGATTCTTGACGGATTCGGCATTTATGATAATTTTATTAAATTTGCAGGAGCTGGGGCAACGGTTCCAATTACAAGCTTTGGTCATTCATTGCTGCATGGTGCAATGAATCAGGCCGAGGAACACGGAATTATTGGTATTGGAATCGGAATTTTCGAATTAACTTCAGCAGGAATTTCTTCAGCGATCGTCTTTGCTTTTTTTGTAGCAGTTATTTTTAAGCCGAAAGGATAAGATCATCCAATGACAGAAACGAGAAGGGTCATATTGGTAACAGATGGGGATGTTTATGCAGCCAAAGCGATTGCCTATGCTGCAAAACAGGTTGGCGGAAGGTGCATTTCCCAATCAAAAGGAAATCCGACATTTTTGACTGGACCTGAGATTGTGAAGTTAATTATGAAAACACCTTATGATCCCGTTTTTGTCATGTTCGATGATTGCGGCTTGTTAGAAGAGGGACCTGGTGAAAGAGCGCTCTTATATGTGGCGGAGCATCCGCAAATCGAGGTGCTTGGGGTCATTGCGGTTGCCGCTAAGACACATGGCTCAGAGTGGACGAATATTGATGTTTCTATCGATAGAGATGGCCTTATATCCGAATATGGGGTAGATAAGAGCGGCATCCGTGAATTCGAAGTTGGAAAAATGACCGGAGATACGGTTTATTGTCTTGATACACTTGATGTTCCTATTATTGTAGGGATTGGCGACATTGGCAAGATGGCCCGTAAAGACAGTGTGGATCATGGATCACCGATAACAATGAAGGCGATAGAACTGATTCTTGAAAGGAGCGGCATGGCAGATGAGCGAAAAAGTGAAACAAAAGACATCAATCTCTCCTAAGCTCGTTGTTAATGAGAATTATTTTAAAAACCATGTAGGTTTAAATCAGAGTTTTGACTTGGGTGTCCGTAAAATTACTGTGATGGGCATTGGTGTAAATCTGTATTATGTAAATGGTCTTTGCGATACATCCTACATCATTCAGCTTTTAAAAGAATTAATCGAGATTAATGACTATGAACATGAGAAGATGAAAGTCAACGAAATCATCGAAAATCGTTTAGTGAATCAGCAGGTTCAAAGGATCAAAACGCTTGATGAAGCCGTTGATCAAGTGCTGTCTGGCCTAGTAGTCTTTATGATTGAAGGGTACGATTACGGGCTGGTTGTTGATGTAAGGAGTTATCCCGGCAGAAACCCTGAGGAACCAGATACCGAAAAAGTTGTCCGCGGATCCAGAGACGGATTTGTAGAAAATATCATTGTAAATACAGCCCTGATTCGAAGAAGAATCAGAGATGAACGCTTAAGGTATTCGATGATGAATGTCGGTGAGCGATCAAAAACAGATATCTGTCTTTGCTACATAGAAGATGTTGCAGATCCGAATCTGATCGAGGTTGTTAAAAAAGAGCTCGAAACGATTAAAATTGACGGTCTGACCATGGCCGACAAGACAGTGGAAGAATTTTTGGTAAAACAGGGATATAATCCATTTCCTCTTGTCAGGTACACAGAGCGGGCAGATGTAGCAGCCAATCATTTATTAGAAGGGCATGTATTAATAATTGTGGATACATCGCCAAGTGTCATTATTACACCCACAACCTTCTTTCATCACGTTCAGCATGCAGAAGAGTACCGTCAGGCGCCGGCGGTCGGAACTTTTTTAAGATGGGTTCGATTCCTTGGGATCCTTGGTTCTATCTTTATTCTTCCACTGTGGTTTATGTATGTGCTCCAGCCATCGCTGCTGCCTGAGAATATTGCGTATATCGGCCCGAATGAGCAAAAAAATGTTCCGATTGTCGTACAGATATTCATGGCTGACATTGGGATCGAATTTTTAAGGATGGCAGCCATTCATACGCCAACCGCCCTGTCTGTTGCGATGGGATTAATTGCAGCAGCATTGATTGGACAAATTGCGATTGATGTAGGACTCTTTGTACCGGAAGTTATTCTTTATGTGGCCATTGCTGCAATTGGCACGTTTGCTACTCCAAGCTATGAGCTAAGCATCGCCAATAAGATGCTGCGACTTGTTCTGCTGCTGTCAGTTGCTTTATTCAAGGCAGAAGGATTTGTCATTGGCACAACCGTCATCTTTTTATTTCTGACACACATCCGGTCTCTGAATACACCATACCTATGGCCATTCCTTCCATTTAATCCAAAAGCATTGTGGCAGATACTCATTCGCACGTCAGTTCCGGGAGCGAAAATCAGGCCTAGTATCGTCCATCCCCAAAATGTAAGAAAACAGCCTAAGTAAGATTGAAAGTGCATGGCTTTTATGATATTGTAAGTTTAATTTACCTCAAGGAAACGAATAAATGGACAGTTGTTAAAAGCTATGGTTCAGCGACTGTCTTTTTGTCCTTTTTACCGGAGAAGAAAGAGGGAATGTTAAATTGTTCTTACATGGAACCAGTAAAGTTAACGAGAGGAATCACCTTGAAATTGGCGGAGTCGACGCGGCCGAACTGGCATCGAAATATGGAACACCCCTGTACATCTATGATGTTGCGCTTATTCGAGAACGTGCGAGAAGCTTTAAGAATACATTTGAAAAGCTTGGAGTGAAGGCGCAGGTTGCATATGCAAGCAAAGCCTTCTCATCTGTTGCTATGTTTCAGCTGGTTGAAGAAGAGGGCTTATCACTGGATGTTGTTTCAGGAGGAGAGCTTTATACAGCTGTCACAGCAGGTTTCCCAACCGAAAGAATTCACTT
Source organism: Bacillus sp. F19 (assembly GCA_023823795.1). Classification (NCBI taxonomy): domain Bacteria; kingdom Bacillati; phylum Bacillota; class Bacilli; order Caryophanales; family Bacillaceae; genus Bacillus; species Bacillus sp. F19. The sequence continues at coordinate 3,432,320 of CP085710.1, read as the reverse complement.
TCACGGCAATAATAAGAGCAAAGAAGAATTAGAAATGGCGATCAAGCTTAAAATCGGCTGTATTGTTGTTGATAATTTTCACGAAATTGAGCTGCTGAAAGAACTTGCTGCACAAGAAAACACAGTTGTGCCGATTCTTCTCAGGGTTACTCCTGGAGTTGAAGCGCATACTCATGACTATATAACTACAGGTCAAGAGGATTCGAAATTCGGTTTTGATCTGCAAAATGGACAAGTAGAACGGGCGATGAAAAATGTCCTTTCATCATCTGCATTTAACATGCTCGGCTATCATTGCCACATTGGATCGCAGATTTTCGATGCAACCGGTTTTGTCCTTGCTGCAGAAAAAATCTTCACTAAAGTCGGTTTTTGGAGGGAGACCTTCCAATATGAACCAAAAGTAGTGAATTTAGGCGGAGGATTCGGCATCCGCTACACAGAAGAGGATGAACCGCTGCCGGCTACTTATTATGTTGAAAAAATTGTTAAAAGTATAAAAGGCCACGTGGCTGAAAGCGGCATTCAGATGCCGGAAATCTGGATTGAACCGGGGCGTTCACTTGTAGGCGATGCTGGAACAACCATTTATTCCATAGGCTCTGAGAAAGAAGTTCCAAATATCCGCAAGTATGTTTCAGTTGATGGCGGAATGAGCGACAACATCCGCCCTGCTCTTTATCAGGCAAAATATGAAGCTGCCCTTGCAAACCGCATGAATGATAATAATGATGAGTCTGTTTCAATAGCAGGAAAATGCTGTGAAAGCGGAGATATGCTGATTTGGGACCTGCCGCTTCCAAAGGCAAATCCTGACGATCTGCTTGCTGTATTCTGTACAGGAGCATACGGCTACTCCATGTCGAACAATTACAATCGAATTCCGCGTCCTCCGGTTGTTTTTGCGGAAAATGGAGAGGAACAGCTTGTAATTAAAAGAGAAACGTATCAGGATTTAGTTGCGCTGGATCTGCCGTTAAAATCGAAAGTAACACAGAGCTAAAAAAGACATTTAAGGCATATCCGGCAAAGCTTTTCGCCGTAAACGTTTTTGTCTTCATATGCAATACAGATAAATTACTTAGAAAGGCTGCTTCTGAATCGGAAGCAGCCTTTTTTTCGCCCGAGGAACTTTTACGGTAATGCATTTTTTTCCCGCTTTTAATAGCGAAAATTCTTTTTTATAGCCTTTTTTTGAATTATTTTCGCCTTTTTGTAGCTTTTTTAGCGTGTGGAATTTTTTAATCACGTCAGCTGCAAAAAAATAGCTGCCGACAAAGTCGGCAGCCTGAGACGGACTCTAAGCAGCTCGTCTTTTTTACATATTATGCATTATCTTTATTGCTGAAAATGGAAATGATCGCATCCCAGAGGGCGATGAAAAATTCCTTCAGCTGATCAAGGAAGGTTTGTCCTTCCTCTGAATCTATAAAGTTTGAAATCTTGTCTTTTGCTTTATCAAGCTGCTGTCCCACTTGATCCCAGTCAACGTTCACATCTTTCATTTTGTTAAACAATGCAACGAGACTGTTAATTTCTTCTTCTGATAGAGTGATGCCAAGGTCGCTTGCCGCTTTTTCAATTAATTCGCGGAATTCCGCATCTGTTTCCGGCACGCCGTTATTTGCAATATCTCCTTTGATTTTCGCCATTAATGCACTTGCATTTTCTTCGCCGACTTTATCGCCAAGCTCTGCTGTTTTGACAAGCTCTTCGTTTGCCACCTGTTTTACTTCTTCTGGAATGGCTTCATCAGAAGTAACTTCGTACGCCTTAAGTAATCCGGTCAGAGCCGCAGTTCCAGATACTTCAAAAGGAGCGGTAACCTGAATCGTCGCATCCTTTACTCCAGCTGTCATAAGGGCATTCAAGTACATTTCGTCTGTTACCCAATTAATGTTTTTTGTATTTACTTCAAGGCCCGATCCGCTTTTTTCGATCGTAATAGCTGATGATGAAATAGCCTTTGTACCAATCTGTGCTTTAGGAATGTAATTGCCTAAATATTTATGTTCCTCTTCATTCGTCACTTCAATAACCTGAGAATTGTCATCAGCGCCCATCTCATCAAGCATGGACTGCTTCTGCTCTTCTGTTAAGTTCTTTCCGAGTGTGATAATTTTATCACCGGCAGCTGCATCAGCAAGCCCGATAGTCGGGAAAGCAAATAATGCAAACGCCATTATAGAAACCAATATCTTTTTCAAAAAAAGACCTCCTTAGTTCATGACAGCAACCTTCATTATAGTATTTTTTTCTGATTGGCGACAGAGTTTTTTGGCTGCGGTATCTTCTTGCTGCGGCGGCAGACGATCTCCTTGGCTTTCTTGAACGTATTATAGTAGAATGAATAACGTTCAGTCTATTAGACGAAAAAAAGAAGCAGGAGGTTTCATACATATGAAAAAAGGTCAAATTACAATGGAAAATGGCGATCAACTAGTGATCGAATTTTATCCTGAGGCAGCGCCAAAAACTGTTGAAAACTTTGAGAAGCTTGCAAACGAAGGTTTTTACAACGGAGTAAACTTCCACCGTGTTATTCCAGGTTTTGTTGCGCAGGGCGGAGACCCAACGGGCACAGGCGCAGGCGGACCTGGCTACTCTATTAAATGTGAAACAGCAGGAAACCCTCATAAACACGTAGCAGGAGCATTATCAATGGCTCATGCAGGAAAAGACACAGGCGGCAGCCAGTTCTTCATCGTTCACGAGCCTCAGCCGCATTTAAATGGAGTTCACACTGTTTTCGGTCAAGTGATTGAAGGCATGGACAACATTTATAAAATCAAGCAAGGCGATGTTATGAAAGAAGTTAAAGTCTGGGAAGAATAAGCATGGTTTTAAAGCTGTCCTTTAGGGGGCAGCTTTTTGATTGTTTTGAAAATCAGATTTTAGGTATTTGTTGAATATTTTTGTCTGATATAAGATTAGATGAAGGAGGTGATTAATTGAAGAGGAAGAGCCGTTCTCTACCGCTGGAACTAATGATTTACAGATGTTTAAATTCCCGAATGGATCTGGCTGCAAAAGAAAAAAATCACTATTTGAACCTTGTGAAAGGCTGTGAAGGAGAGAAGTGGTTTGATGAATGGCTTTTGGCGAATGCCGGGGAAGGAATCATTTTGAACGATCTTTTGTTTGAAACAAACAATACATTTTATCAAATTGATTCCTTGTTTCTTACAGCTCACACAATCTACCTGTTTGAAGTGAAAAACTATGAAGGTGACTTTTATCTTGAAAGAGATAAATGGTATTCATCTTCAAAGCTCGAAATCAAAAATCCTCTGCTGCAGCTGAAAAGAAACGAATCTCTGTTCAGGAGATTGCTGCAGGAAAACAACTTCTCTTTTTCCATCGAAGCCTATCTTGTATTTGTTAACCCCGAATTTCACCTCTATCAAGCTCCTTCTGGACATCCAATCGTTTTTTCCTCCCAATTAAATCGTTTTGCAGAGAAATTAAATCGAAAAACAGGTTCATTAAAAGGGGTTCACTCGAAGCTTGCTTCGAAGCTTTTGGCACTTCATGCGGTAGAGTCTCCTTACTTGCGCTTGCCAAAATATCGGTATGATGAGGTTGGGAAGGGAGTTGTTTGCAGGAGGTGTCAATCACTGTATCATTCGTTTAATAAATCTGTTTTTATATGTGCAAACTGTAAGAATACCGAAGAATATCTGCCTGCAATCTTACGCAGCATTGAAGAATTTAAACTCCTTTTTCCAGAGAGGAAAATAACGGCTGATCAAATCCAAGAATGGTGCAAACTCATTAAAACGAAAAGAACGATACGGAAGATACTGTATGATCATTTTGAAAAAGTAGGGTATGGAAAATTTTCTTATTTTAAAGATATTAGATAATGCATTGTGAGCTGTTTTGGGTACCTGGAATAGTGTTTTTCCTGAATCGAGTGTCCCAAATTTCAGTTTTGGGTACCTGGAAAAGCGTTTTTCGTGAATCGAGTGCTCCAAATTTCAATTTTGGGTACCTGGAAAAGCGTTTTTCGTGAATCGAGTGCTCCAAATTTCAGTATTGGGTACCTTGAAAAGCGTTTTTCCTGAATAGAGTGTCCCAAATTTCAGTATTGGGTACCTGGAAAAGTGGTTTTCCTGAATAGAGTGTCCCAATTTTCAGTATTGGGTACCTGGAATAGTGGTTTTCTTGAATAGAGTGTCCCAATTTTCAGTATTGGGTACCTGGAAAAGCGTTTTTCGTGAATCGAGTGCTCCAAATTTCAGTATTGGGTACCTGGAATAGTGTTTTTCCTGAATCGAGTGCTCCAATTTTTAGTTTTGGGTACTTGGAATAGCGATTTTCCTGAATAGAGTGTCCCAAATTTCAGTATTGGGTACCTGGAATAGTGGTTTTCCTGAATCGAGTGCTCCAATTTTTAGTTTTGGGTACTTGGAATAGCGATTTTCCTGAATAGAGTGTCCCAAATTTCAGTATTGGGGTACCTGGAATAGTGGTTTTCCTGAATCGAGCGCTCCAATTTTTAGTATTGGGTACCTAGAATTGCACATTTGCCAAATCAAGTGTCCCAAATTTCAGTTTTGGGTACCTGGAATAGTGGTTTTCCGGAATAGAGTGCTCCAATTTTCAGTATTGGGTACCTGGAATCAAGGCACCAGCACGTCATTTCCTATCTGATAACTCAGAGATTAAATGATTGCATTCTTCGTCTAATCCCGATAAGATAATAGAAAGGAAAACTTCATAATTCATTGAAATCCTTCGGGGCAGGGTGAAATTCCCAACCGGCGGTGATAAAGCAGAAGCTTTTAAGTCCGTGACCCGACTTGCATGAACTGCAAGCGGTGGATCTAGTGAAAATCTAGAGCCGACAGTATAGTCTGGATGGGAGAAGGAACACAATGTGAACGTATGGGTATTATTTTTCTGGAAAAACAGAAGAATAGTACTCTTGTTTGGCATGCATATGTGACTGAAATCCCTTACAAAGCCCCAGGTATTTATTACCTTGGGCTTTTTATTTTTACTTTAAAGGGAGGCGGCGCATTGGAAGATCAGGATTATATGAAAGTGGCACTTCAGCTCGCAGAACAGGGTTCAGGACAAACAAGTCCGAATCCGCTTGTAGGTGCTGTAGTTGTAAAGAATGGTCAAATTCTTGGAATGGGCGCACATTTAAAAGCGGGCGAACCTCATGCAGAAGTTCATGCCATCAGGATGGCAGGAGCTGAAGCTGAGGATTCAACAGTCTATGTTACGCTCGAGCCTTGCAGTCACCATGGAAAAACACCTCCATGCGCTGATCTTCTTATTTCTTCAAAGGTGAGAAGAGTGGTTATTGCAGCGGTAGATCCGAATCCGCTTGTTGCGGGAAGAGGGATTAAGAAGCTTCAAGCTGCTGGAATCGAAGTGGTTTCAGGTGTTTTAAAGCGCGAAGCAGAAGCGCTGAATAAGGTGTTTTTTCATTTTATTCAAACAAGACGTCCTTTTGTAACATTAAAATGGGCGGGCAGTCTAGATGGGAAAACGGCGACTGTCACAGGTGAAAGCAAATGGATCACAGGTGAAGAGGCAAGACTTGATGTTCACAAATACCGGGAACTTCATGATGCAATTTTAGCTGGCGTAGAAACGGTAATAAAAGATGATCCATCCTTGACTTGCCGACTTGAAAACCCGAAAAAGCAGCCTGTCAGAATTGTTTTGGATACGCATCTGCGAACACCTGAAACTGCAGCTGTGGTCAATGATGGTCTATCGGAAACCTGGATCATCACAGGCAGCGGAGTTTCTCCTGAAAAAATAGCATCTTTTCAGAAGAAAAAAGCCGTTATCATCCAAATGAATACGCCGGCTATTGAAATAGGCAATCTCCTTCTCCTGCTGGGAGAAAAAAACATTACATCGCTGTTCGTTGAAGGCGGCGCTGCCGTTCATGGAAGTTTTATAAAAAGCGGGTTATTCAATGAAGTGGTGAGCTATGCTGCCCCCATGCTCATCGGCGGAAAAGAGGCCCCTCCTGCAGTTGGCGGCGCAGGATTCAGCGGTATAAATGAGGCGATTCGTTTAAAAATAAAACAAACTGAGATCCTCGGTGATGATCTCAAAATAGTCTGTGTTAAAAAAGAGGGGTGATATGGAATGTTTACCGGAATCATTGAGGAAATCGGCACAATCGCAAATATGCAGGGAACAGATGCAGCGATTGAAATGACGATTCATGCTGAGAAAATTACGGAAGATGTGAATCTTGGAGACAGTATTTCCGTAAATGGCGTTTGTTTAACAGTTACAGCTTTCACTTCTAAATCGTTTACTGTGGATGTGATGCCTGAAACAGTAAAAGCCACTTCCCTGAATTCTCTTAAGCCTGGTTCATCCGTCAACCTGGAGAGGGCGATGTCCGCCAATGGACGCTTCGGAGGCCATTTTGTAACAGGTCATGTCGACGGCACTGGAACCATCATCCGCAAAAAGCCTTCAGCCAATGCGGTCTACTATGAGATCAAGGTTAGTAAAGAAATGACATCATCCCTGGTAATGAAGGGCTCCATAGCGATTGACGGCATCAGCTTAACCATATTTGGTTTAGAGGATGAAAAAGTAACAGTCTCGATTATTCCCCACACATTGTCTGAAACAGTTCTCGGAGGCAAAAAGACAGGGGATATCGTAAATATCGAATGCGATATGCTCGGGAAATATGTCCAAAAGTTTGTGATGCAGTCAAATCCGGCATCTTCATCTTTAACAACGGACTTTCTAAAAGAAAATGGTTTTTATTAGAATGGGGGATCACCATGACATTTCATTCCATTAAAGAAGCGTTAGACGATTTAAAACTTGGAAAAACAGTCATTGTAGTAGATGATGAAGACCGAGAAAATGAAGGTGATTTTATTGCGCTGGCAGATTATGCTACGCCAGAGGTTATTAACTTCATGATTAAGCATGGCAGAGGACTGGTTTGTGTTCCGCTGACAGAGGAATATGCTGAGAAATTTAATTTTCACCCTATGGTAAATGACAATACAGATCCGCATGGCACTGCTTTTACGATCAGCATTGATTACAAAACAACCAAAACAGGAATCAGTGCTTCTGAAAGATCAGAAACCATTAAAGCCATTTTAAAAGAAGATGCAGAGCCGCTTGATTTTAAAAGACCTGGTCATATTTTCCCCCTTATTGCAAAAGAGGGCGGAGTTTTAAGAAGAGCAGGGCATACAGAGGCAGCGGTCGATCTGGCTAAACTCTGCGGAGCAAGCCCGGTCGGAGTCATTTGTGAAATTATTAAAGAAGATGGGGAGATGGCGCGGGTTCCTGATCTAATTGACATTGCAAAAGAGCTTGATTTGAAAATGATTACAATCAAGGACTTGATCCATTACCGCAATATGTCAGATGCTCTTGTGAAAAGAGAAGCTGACATCAAACTCCCTACTGAATTCGGCATGTTCAGAGCAGTCGGATATTCAAATATCTTGGACGGGAAAGAACATATTGCCCTTGTGAAAGGGGAAGTTTCAGAGGATCAGCCGACGCTTGTCCGTGTTCACTCTGAATGTCTGACTGGAGATGTATTTGGATCGAACCGATGTGACTGCGGTCCGCAGCTGCATGCAGCGCTGTCTCAGATCGAGGAAGCGGGCAGCGGCATCCTCTTATACATGAGACAAGAAGGCAGGGGGATCGGCCTGCTTAATAAAATGAAGGCCTATGCATTGCAAGAAGAAGGATATGATACAGTAGAAGCCAATCACAAGCTTGGATTTGCAGACGATTTAAGAGAGTATGGAATTGGTGCTCAAATCTTAAGAGATCTTGGCGTTTCAAAAATGAAACTGCTGACAAACAATCCGAGAAAAATAGCAGGACTAGAAGGATACGGCCTTACTGTAGTAGACCGCGTACCTATTCAAATGCCTCCCAAGAAAGAAAATGAAGGCTATATGAAAACGAAACAGGGAAAACTTGGACACTTACTAAACTTATAATCGGGGGAACTAAACATGAAAACATATGAAGGAAATTTAGTCGGATCAGGATTAAAAGTAGCGATCATCGTAGGAAGATTCAATGAGTTTATTACAAGCAAGCTATTAAGCGGAGCAGTTGACGCTCTAAAGCGACACGGAGTTGAAGATGAGAATGTAGAGCTTGCATGGGTGCCTGGAGCATTTGAGATTCCGCTGGTTGCCAAAAAAATGGCTTCTTCAAATAAATATGATGCAGTTATAACCCTTGGAACTGTCATAAGAGGTTCTACAACCCACTATGATTATGTCTGCAATGAAGCAGCTAAGGGAGTTTCTCAAGCTTCAATGAGCACAGGAGTACCGGTTATCTTCGGAGTTTTGACAACCGAATCAATTGAACAGGCCATTGAAAGAGCGGGAACTAAAGCTGGGAATAAGGGCTATGAAGCAGCGGTTGCAGCGATTGAAATGGCGAATTTAATGCGTACAATGGATTAATTTTAGGTAAAAGTGTTTAAAACGCGGGAAAAACTGTTTATAATGTTCTGTGGAGTGATTCTTCATGAATCATGATCAAAAGGATAAGGGAAGAAATCAGGAAAGAATTTTATTTTACATCATGATAGGCGCAAGTTTATTGTTTTTGCTTTCTCTAATCGGAAGGTTATTTCGTTAATGAGGGGTTCATATGTTAATTCGCTATAAAAAAAGCTTTGAAAAAATTGCAATGGGTCTTCTGTCTTTTATGCCAAATGAAAAAGATTTAAAACATTTGCAGCAGACGATGAAACAATATGAAACAGATGAGAAATGGCAGCTGTTTCTATGGAAAGATGAAGATATCATTGGAACAATCGGAGTAGTGTTCGAGGATGATGATCACGTGAAGATTCAGCATGTAAGTGTGAACCCTTCTCATCGTCATCAGGGAATCGGCAAGAAAATGGTGACGGCATTAAAAGAACAGTACAAGGCAAAAACAGTTATCCCAGACGAACATACGAAAGCATTTTTTGAAAAATGCACGGAACTGGATTGCGATTAAAAACAGATGAAGCTCATGCTTCATCTGTTTTTTTGCCGTTTGCTTATCAGGCTGCTCTTTCGTTCCGCAATTACATCGCTCCGGTCCCGCAGCGAATGCTTATGAATAAGGAAATCATTTGATAAGTCGCTTGGATGTCCCCATTGCAGCTGATGGTTTTCGCAGTATTCAATGCATGTATTAAGAAGATTGCTGTCTTCCAGCGGCAGATCGACACTTTCGTAAGGGCGTTTATTTTCGATGTCTTTGCTTCTTTTTCTTAAAAGTTCTGCCGTTTTCTCAGGATTTAATCCAAGGGAGAGCAGTGCGTCTTTTTCTTCCTCCAATATGGCGAGGGCATTTGATATCATTCTGTGAGCGCCCTTCCAGTTGCTTCTCCTGTGATGATATAGGCCCACCGCTATTTGGATAAGACCAACCCAGTGTGTCTTTCTCTGCCCTGGGGGATCTTCTTTCCAATATTCTTCAAGAACTTCATGGCATTCAAAGTAATCACGGTCTCCATGAAAATGAACAAGGTACTCTATATATGGCTTCGGATACAAAAAATCACCTTCAATCTAAGCTTATGTAAATTTCAGTGTAGCATAAAAGAAATGAATTGCCCTTTATGAAATACAAAAAGTGCTCACTAAGAGCACCTTTTGAATGAAAAACTAATATAAACAAGCAGCTCCGACAATAATCAGCAAAATAAATAAAACAACGATTAATGCAAAGCCTGAACCGTAACCAAAACCTTTATCTCCCATTTGCATGTTCCTCCTTAAGTATCTTGCATTTACATAGGTATCATATGTGGGTGCTATTGTGTTTGTTTGGGCGTTTATCACATTTCTGGACTTTTTTTGAATCAATAGACTCTCACCGCCCCGAAAATAATTATTGGAGATTGGAACCCGAATGTTCTATACTATAGGGTAGCCGAAATGAATGGTACAGAATGAAGTGGTGGGATGATGTTGCAGTACAAAGTGAAAATTGACGCATTTGAAGGGCCGCTAGATCTTCTTTTGCATTTAATAAATACGCTCGAGATTGATATATACGATATACCAGTAGCTGAAATTACAGAGCAGTATATGCTTTATATACATACGATGAAAGAACTGCAGCTCGATGTTGCCTCTGAATATTTAGTGATGGCTGCGACTTTGCTCTCCATTAAAAGCGGAATGCTTCTCCCAAAGCACGAGGAAGAGCTGGTAGAAGACGAATTCGGATTTGAACCCGAGGAAGATCCGCGGGATGAACTGATGAGAAGGCTGATTGAATACAGGAAGTATAAAGAGGCAGCAGATGATTTGAGACATATGGAGGAAGAACGTTCTCAGGTTTATACAAAACCGCCGAGCGATTTGAGTGAATTTGCCGGTGAGCCTGTATTAGATAAAGAATCTATGAATGTAACGATCTACGATATGCTTGGGGCATTTCAAAAGATGATGCGGAGAAAAAAGCTGCAGAAACCATTGCAGACAAGAATTGCAAGACAGGAAATACCGATTGAAAAGAGAATGGATGAAATTCTTCTTGAATTTAAGCGGAATCCAGGGCGGCGAAAATTTACTGAACTTTTCCCGTCCAATCAAAAAGATCACCTCGTTGTCACATTTCTTGCCATCTTGGAATTGATGAAAAAAAACAGCATCATGATTGAACAAGAAGAAAATTTTTCAGATATTTATATTCTGGGGAGGTCATAAAACCTTGGAAAAATGGAAATCCATCATTGAAGCACTTCTATTTGCTGCAGGCGATGAAGGGCTGTCAATGAAACAGCTGACATCCGTTCTTGAGACAGAAGAGGGAACGATTACTGAAGTCATACAGGAACTTCAGAATGATTATAAGAAAAAACAGCGCGGCATCGAACTGATTGAAGTAGCGGGAGTCTTTCAGTTAACAACGAAAAAAAAACATGCCGATTATTTAAAAAAACTGGTTGAGACACCGAATCACACGGCTTTATCTCAGGCCGCTCTTGAAATTCTGGCGATTGTGGCATACCGCCAGCCAATTACAAGAGCTGAAATAGAAGAGATTCGCGGCGTAAAATCTGAGCGCCCGCTGCAAACACTGGCTTCTAAAGTGCTTGTGAAAGAGGTGGGCCGAGCTGAAGGAACTGGCAGAGCAATTTTATATGGAACGACGAAGGAGTTTCTTGAATACTTCGGATTAAAAACGATAAAAGAACTCCCTCCGCTCCCTGAAAAAGACGATGATGATGCCTTTAATGAAGAGGCCGATCTCTTTTTTGAAAATTTCAATCAAACTTTTGAAGAAATCAAATAATTTACACAAATGCACCATCACCTATGATAAAATAGAGGAGAACGGGACAAAGGAATATCTTTGTTCCTTTTTTTGAATGAAAAACGCATAGGGGTGCAATCAGGTGATTATAAAAAACTGCAGAGGGTATGAATTAGAAAAAGAGATGCCGAATACATCCGAAGATTTTTTTAACCGCTCTGAAGTCACAATTGTGTCAAAAAAGGCTGAAAAAACGTTTTATGTGTTGTATGTGCGGTATTTCGAAGACGTATTCAAAGAGCGAAATGCTTTTCTCTTTGAAGGGACCGACCTGTGCATCAAAGACGTAATGGCGCTGATATGCATCATTCAAAACGAAGCACTTCTAGAGCGCAAAAGGCTCTATATAAACACAGAAGAAGAATTCCTTATGTATCTGCAGGGAATTGACATTCGTGCGGCAATTGAATGGATCCCGGATATCAACCGGAATCAATCACTGAAATTGCCTGAAGTTGTTCAAAAGCTAAAAACACCCATACATAAAGAATAGCTTAAGAATTTGAAAGGATGTGTTTTAATGGGAAATATGATCGTAAAAGCACAAACAGAACAAGTTGAAGAATTTTTAGGAAACGTCGTCAAGCAGCTGAATACGTTTTTAAATCAATCCACAATTTCATCATTTTTGGATGAAACAGCCGGGGATGAAATGTACTATGAGGATCTTTTCCGAAACTTGAGAAGACTTTCTGTTTATTGTGAAGAGGGACTTGAAGCATGCCGCATCGTTCTTCAAAATGAGCCATTCAGAAAGCCGGCAGCGGAAAAAGCGCTCTATAAAATCTATCATCAGTGCATTGAAGAATTTTATAATCCGAAAAATGATGTATGGTATGAAGACAGCAGATCTGCCTATACAGGCAAAAATGCGATTAAATACCGCCACCCTGCTCCGGATACACTTAAGGCCATGATTGCCTCTCTGGAAAGCGGTTTTCAGGAAATCCGCGAGGAACTTGAATACTACGAGACTGATTATCGTACGAAAATGATACAGTCAAAATAATAAAAGCAGCTGTTCTGTACTTTCAGGGCAGCTGTTTTTTTTATGTCATTTTCAAGGCTGCTTCGGAGTTTTAGGCACGCTGTTTTTCAAATTTAACGTTCATAACCTTTGTCCATCCGCATAAACTTGTACAAAACAATAAAAGGACGTGGGTGTTATGCGGCAATGGAAACAGATAACAGCGATCGTACTCATCTTCTTCTTGCTGATATCAGTACCGCGCCATTCTTCTGCTGAAATGGACGTGAGCGCAAGAAGTGCGATTTTAATTGAACAGGAATCCGGAAGAGTCCTATTTGAGAAAGACGCCCATACCAAACGAAGAATTGCCAGCATTACAAAGATTATGACAGCGATTCTTGCAATTGAGTCCGGAAAAATGGACGAGAAGGCAACTGTAAGCAATCGTGCGATACATGCAGAGGGTTCTGCGGTCTACTTGCAAGAAGGTGAAAAAATTAAACTTGAAGATCTTGTATATGGTCTTATGCTCCGTTCAGGCAATGATGCGGCAGTAGCCATTGCTGAGCATGTGGGAGGAAGTGTTGAAGGATTTGTTCATTTAATGAATCAAAAAGCTGCTGAAATCGGCATGATGAATACGGAGTTTGCTAATCCGCATGGTCTGGATGATCACGAAAATCACTATTCCTCTGCCTATGACATGGCAATCCTTACAAGGTATGCAATGGAAAATCCAATCTATCAGAAGATTTCCGGAACTAAGGTTCATCGGGCTCCAAATCCGAATGAACAATGGGACCGTGTATGGAGAAATAAGAATAAGCTGCTGACAAGTTTATATGAGTACAGCACCGGAGGGAAAACAGGCTATACAAAAAGGGCAAAACGCACCCTCGTTTCGACTGCTCAAAAAGATGGCATGAATTTAGTAGCCGTTACAATTGATGCGTCAGATGACTGGAATGATCATATAGGAATGTTTAATATGGCGTTCAGCAAATATAATCTATTTAAGATAAAAGATTCAGGCATGTTAAAAAATATAAAGATTAAAGATAAAATTTATAAAAATAAGCTTTTTATAAAAAGAGATGTGTTCTATCCTCTTACTGAAGAAGAGGAAGATAAACTCAGAATCAATGTTTCTTTGCTCAAACCGGAAAAAAACTGGGATGACCCGAAGGATGTGCCGAACGTTGTCGGTAAAATCACGATTATTGTTGAAGACGAAAGAGTGGATGAGGTTCCGGTTTATTATGATAATGGTTTAACAAATAAACCAAATGCGACGCTTTTTGAGAAACTCCGCAAGCTATTTTTCATTGGGGCAGGCTTCAGCGATTATGATTAATATTATTTGGGTTGGGCTGACTGTCATCGGCATTGTCTTCGCCATGATCAATGGAACGATGGAACAAGTGAATTCTGCCGTTTTCAAAGGCGCGAAAGATGCTGTAACCATCAGCATCGGACTGATCAGCGTCCTTGTTTTCTGGCTGGGGCTCATGAAGGTTGCTGAAAAGGCGGGTTTGCTTGAAAAGCTTAGCCAGCTGTTTAAACCATTTGTAAAAAGGCTTTTTCCTGAGATTCCCGCAGATCATCCTGCAATGGGCTACATTCTTTCAAATATGATTGCTAATCTTTTTGGACTGGGGAATGCAGCAACTCCGCTTGGAATTAAAGCGATGGAGCAGATGAAAAAATTAAACGGAGACAAACCTGTTGCAAGCAGATCCATGATCACATTTCTTGCTGTCAACACGTCGAGTATTACCTTAATTCCAACGACGGTGATTGCTGTAAGAATGACATACGGTTCAAAATCTCCAACTGATATTGTTGGCCCGACTTTGCTTGCAACGATAATTTCAGCCATAGGCGCCATTCTGATTGACCGCTATTTCTATCATAGAAGAATGCGGAAGGAGAGAAAATAGGATGGGAATGATCAGTCTAATCTCTTTATGGATGATCCCGCTGATCATCGGGTTTATTCTATTATATGGGACGTACAAAAAAGTGCCGACGTATGAAACTTTTGTAGAGGGCGGTAAAGAAGGAATTGATATTGCGTTTTCAATTATTCCTTATTTAGTGGGCATGCTCGTTGCGATTACGATTTTCAGAGCTTCAGGAGCCCTTGAATTTTTTATAGGCATGATGAAACCGGCATTGGATGCAATCGGCGTTCCAAGCGAGATTGTTCCCCTAGCATTTATCAGGCCCATTTCTGGAACAGCAGCTCTTGGCATGACAACAGATTTAATTGCAGCCTACGGACCTGACTCTTTTATTGGGAGGCTTGCAGCAGTCATGCAGGGAAGCACAGATACAACCTTGTATATATTGACCGTTTATTTTGGAGCTGTAGGGGTTAAAAAGATGGGGGATGCGCTTAAAGTAGGTTTGCTTGCTGATCTTATGGGAATCATTGCATCAATCATCATTGTCATGATGCTTTTTTAATAGATTTGAAGGGGCTTCCGGAAAATGCGGAGCCTCTTTTTATCTGCTGAAATATTTTTGTCTCATTGCTCCTGTTTTTGTGAGATAATAAGGCTTCATGCATTTTTTAAAGAGGTTCATTTGATGAGAACTTGTATAAAAAAATGATAAGAAGTAAGATGTTAACGAGGTGAAAGAAATGGAACGTTTACAAAAAGTGATAGCTCATGCAGGTCTTGCATCAAGAAGAAAAGCAGAGGAGCTTATATTAGAAGGAAAAGTGACAGTTAACGGAAAAGTCGTAAGAGAGCTTGGCATTAAAGTTTCCGGAAATGACCGTGTTGAAGTGGCAGGTGTCCCTGTTGAAAAGGAAGAACCAGTCTATTTTATTCTTTATAAACCGCGCGGCGTCATTTCAGCTGCCATTGATGATAAAGGAAGAAAAACAGTTACGGACTTTTTTCCCCAGATCAAAGAACGTATTTATCCTGTAGGACGGCTTGATTATGATACTTCGGGAATTTTAATCATGACGAACGACGGTGAATTTGCCAATCTGCTTATGCATCCAAGCAGTGAAGTAGAGAAAACCTATGTAGCCAAAGTAAAAGGAATTCCGCTCCGTGAAAACCTGAAGTCTCTCGAAAAGGGAATTATGCTGGAAGATGGCAAAACAGCCCCGGCAAAAGTCAAATTTGTTTCATTGGATAAAAAGAAGCAAACGAGCATCATTGAACTGACGATCCATGAAGGCAGAAACCGTCAAGTCCGCCGCATGTTTGAGGCAATTGGCCATCCTGTCTTGAAACTAAAGCGTGAAACGTATGCGTTCCTTGACTTAAAAGGATTGAAAACAGGAGATGCGCGTGAATTATCTCCGCATGAGGTCAAACAGCTTAGATCACTTGCCAAGTTTGGAAAGTAAGCCCTTTAATTTTCACATAAACTTCAAATTATTAAGAAAACGTTTGAAATAAACAGTGATATAATGAGTTGAAATGTATGAGGATATGGGAGAGTTTTTTATGAAAAAAAGACGGTTGCTCATGAGATCGATCATCCTTTTTGTGCTGGTTGCAGCACTTGGATATACGTTATATACGAACTTTTTCTCAAGCAAGGAAAAAGTGAAGGTTGGAAGCGATGCCCCTGATTTTGTTTTAACAGACTTAAACGGGGACAAGCATCAGCTTTCTGATTATAAGGGAAAGGGCGTTTTCCTGAATTTCTGGGGAACATGGTGCGAACCGTGCAAACGCGAAATGCCCTACATGCAAAATCAGTATGATTATTATAAAGAACAAGGTGTAGAGGTGATTGCCGTCAACATCGCAGAATCAAAGATTGCCGTACAGAACTTTACGGATACATATGATTTATCTTTTCCTGTCGTCCTGGATAAGGACCGGCAAGTTTTAGATGCATACGGTGTTGTCCCTCTTCCGACTACATTTCTGATAGATAAAAATGGAAAAGTAGCAGAAATTATCACTGGCCAGATGAATGAGCGGATGGTCAGGGACTATATGGAATCAATCAAGCCGTAAACGGGGAGTTTTCATCATGAATGAAGTGAAATGCAAGTGCGGACACAGTAATCCGCACGGAACGATTCTTTGTGAATCCTGCGGTCGTCCTGTTCAGGAAATGGACAGCAATCAAGCTGTTTCTGAAAAACTATTGGATATGAAATATGATGGCAGTGCAAGACGCTCACAGACTTATAAGAAAACGCCGGTCGATAAGATCTGGAACTTCTTTTCATCTGTAAAGGTCGGCATCTGGATTATCGTACTGATCTTAATTGCATCAGCAATCGGCACAATCCTTCCGCAGGTCATGTACATTCCGCCAAATGTAACTCCCGAAGAATTTTACCGCGAGGAGTACGGGGTAATCGGACAGCTTTATTTCCAAATGGGGTTTCATGAATTATTCAGCTCATGGTGGTACATGGTTTTAATCGGAGCGCTTGCTGCTTCATTGGTCATTGCAAGCTTAGACCGCTTTGTACCGCTCTATCGTGCGCTGAAAAAACAAGGTGTCACACGCCATGAAAGCTTTATGCGAAGACAGCGATTATTCAGCGAAACCCCTTCAGTCAACAAGGCGGAGGAACAGCTTGAAAATATTAAAGACAGACTGAAGAGAAAACGCTATCATGTTCGAGAAGAAAACGGAAATCTCCTTGCAGAGAAAAATCGTTTTTCAAGATGGGGACCGTATGTCAATCATATCGGTCTGATCATCTTTTTGTTTGGAGCTATGCTGAGGTTTGTACCGGGAATGTATGTGGATGATGTCATTTGGATCCGCGAAGGGGAAACGAATGTCATTCCGGGAACTGAAGGCAAGTATTTTCTCCACAGTGACAAGTTTGTGATGGAAACATACAAAAAAGACAGCGAAGATGAAGTGTTTCAGGATGCCCTTACAAGAGTTGGGGACGGCAGCGTTGTAAAAAATTACCAGACGAACGTTACTTTGTACGAGAGACAAGGTGAAGCGGTCATCGGGGAAGAGCCTGAGCTGAAAAAAATAAAAGATGAGCAAATCAAAGTAAATCAGCCGCTTAAGCATGATTCATACGCCTTGTATCAAGTGGATTATAAATTAAATGAATTGAATAAAATGACATTTAGTTTAGTAGACAAAAAGACGGAGGAAAACTTTGGACAGCTGACAATTGATCTGCTGGATCCTCAAAAAGAATTTGATTTGGGCAATGGCTATAAAGTAGAAGTGGCAAGCTACCTTCCTGATTTTTATTTTAACAGTGAGGGAGAGCCTGCTACGAAAACGAGAATACCGGATAATCCTGCTTTTGTATTTAAAATGATTTCTCCTGATAAACCTAAGGGCGAAACAAGCTTCGTTGCCATTCAGCAGACAATTGAACCAAATGAAGACAACCAGCTGAAAATGAAGTTTGAAGGCGTGGAAACAAAGAATCTCTCAGCTCTTACTGTTCGCAAAGACAATACTCTTTGGTTTCTTGGACTTGGCGGTGCCATTTTCATGATAGGCGTCACCCAAGGTATGTATTGGAATCATCGACGCATCTGGATCAGACGAACCGGAGAAGGAATTCTTCTTGCCGGGCATACAAATAAGAATTGGTACGGCATTAAAAATGAGATTGATTCAGTGCTTGAAGGCACATTGATTGAAAAGCCGAAGGATCAGTCAGACGAGAAATAAGACAAGTCATAGAGGAGGAAAAGGAGTGGCGGCTTTAAGCAGTAATTTGCTATTTGCAGCATTCATTTTATATCTGACTGCGACATTTCTTTTTGGCGGAGCCATCCGTGATAAGAGAAAAGAATACAAAAAGCCAAGTAAATGGGCGACTGCAGGTATTGCAATTACGATTCTTGCTTTTGCAGCACAAGTTGGCTATTTCATTACGAGATGGATCGCATCCGGTCATGCACCGGTCAGCAATCTTTTTGAATTTACAACATTCTTTGGCATGATGCTTGTTCTTGCATTTATAGTACTCTACTTTATTTATAAAGTGTCTATTTTAGGGCTTTTTACTCTGCCGGTCGCATTGCTGATTATCGCTTATGCGAGCATGTTTCCGTCAGATATCTCACCGCTTATCCCAGCGCTTCAAAGCAGCTGGCTGCACATTCACGTGACAACAGCGGCTCTTGGTCAGGCGATTCTTGCCATCAGCTTTATAGCGGGTGTGATTTATTTAATCCGGACAGTGGATCAAACGAAAAATTCCAAAAAAACATTCTGGCTTGAAGTTGTCATGTATACACTTGTAGCTACGATTGCATTCATTGCAATAACAAGCACCTTCAGAATGATGGATTATGAAGCCGTTTATAAATGGACAGATAAAAATGAGCAAAATGCAGAAATGATCTATAATATGCCTGCTCTGGTAGGCCCTCATAAAGGCGAACTTTTAACAGAAGGCAAAATGGAAGCTCTTATTGAAGTTCCCGCTCTTATTTCTGCGAGAAAGCTGAATACTGTCATTTGGTCAATTGGCACCGGATTATTATTATACGGAGCGATCCGGTTAATCTTGAGAAAGCGAATCTCAGCTTTCCTTCAGCCTCTCACCAAAAACGTAAATCTGGATTTAGTAGATGAAATCGGATATCGATCTGTTACAATAGGATTTCCGGTATTCACTCTGGGAGCGCTCATTTTTGCGATGATCTGGGCTCAAATCGCCTGGACACGCTTTTGGGGCTGGGACCCTAAAGAAGTATGGGCATTAATTACCTGGCTTTTCTATGCGGCCTACCTGCATTTGCGTCTTTCAAAAGGATGGCAGGGAGAAAAATCAGCATGGCTTGCCGTTATTGGCTTTGCCATCATCATGTTTAATCTGATTTTTGTCAATCTGGTGATTGCCGGTCTGCATTCTTATGCATAGTTAATAAGAGTTTTTCTTTAAGAGAAAAGAAAGTATAAAGTTTTTGCAGTGGTGTCCAGTTCCATCGCCCACCTCATCAGCCAGAACTATTCCAGAGGAAAAGTCAAACTTGGACTTTTCTGCCGGATTCTTATCTGTCTGCCGGAGCTAAACGGGCACTTTTCTTATCAAGAGAGCCTTCACTCATATAAAGTGAAGGTTTTTTGGTAAGATAAAGGTATTGAGTACTTGAAGGAGGAGAAACAAGATGGAAAACAACATGAACTATAAAATCTTGGTCGTTGACGATGAAGACCGAATCAGAAGACTTTTGAAAATGTATTTAGAGAGAGAAAACTATCAAATTGAAGAAGCTGACAACGGAAGTGATGCTCTTGAAATGGCACTGTCTACAGAATATGACTTAATCCTGCTTGATTTAATGATGCCCGGACTCGATGGGATTGAAGTTTGCAGACAACTGCGCCTGAAAAAAGCCACTCCTATCATTATGCTTACGGCAAAAGGTGAAGAGGTAAACAGGGTTCAGGGCTTTGAAGTGGGAACAGATGATTACATCGTAAAGCCTTTCAGTCCAAGAGAAGTCGTTCTGCGAGTGAAAGCACTTCTTAGACGCTCATCGACAACATCATTCCTGAAAACAGAAACGAAAGCTAAGAATGTTATCGTGTTCCCGAATCTTTCTATTGATCACGATGCACACCGGGTGCTTGCAGACGGCAAAGAGGTCAGTTTAACTCCAAAAGAATATGAGCTGCTTTATTTCCTCGCAAAAACGCCGGACAAAGTATACGACCGCGAGAAATTATTAAAAGAAGTATGGCAATACGAGTTCTTTGGTGATCTGCGTACAGTTGATACACATGTAAAACGCCTTAGAGAAAAACTGAGCAAGGTATCACCTGATGCAGCTGCCATGATCGTGACTGTTTGGGGAGTTGGATACAAATTTGAGGTAGGCAGTGAATGATGTTTTGGAAAAGCGTAGTCGGTAAACTGTGGTTTACCATTTTATTGCTCGTTTCTTTTGTTTTATTAATTCTGACTGTGCTACTTCTAGAATTCATTGAAAATTATCATGTGGACGAGGCCAAACGGGAGCTTACACAATTAGCCAACAAAATCTCGGTTATTCTTGAAAAACATGAAGATCAGGAACTGGCGAGGTCAATCTCATGGGAACTGGCCGATGAACTTACAAGCATCATCATCGTCGAAGATCAGAACAAATACTGGTTTTCACCAAAGAAATTTGACAGTACCCCTGTTTTTGAAATGGAGGATATTCAGAATGACAGCGAGCTGTCTAAAGTGTTTGCAGATCAAAAAAATGTCAGCAAGCTCACCGAACTCTCCAAAGAGCAGCAGATCAGTTCGGATAATAACGAGGAAGTGCTGGTCGTCGGTGTACCCTATGAGCTGAAAAATGGGGAAAACGGGGCAGTGTTTATGTCGCAGTCGCTGCTTGCTGTTCACGAAACAACAGAGCATACGACAAAATATATTCTGCTTACGGCAGGTATTGCCATTGTATTAACGACGATATTCGCATTCTTTCTATCAACAAGAATCACTTATCCGCTCAGAAAAATGCGGGAAGTAACGCAGGAGCTTACACGCGGAAAGTTTGATACGAAGGTGCCGATTTTAAGTCATGACGAAATTGGCGAGCTTGCCGTCGCGTTTAATCAAATGGGCAGGCAGCTGAAATTCAATATCAATGCACTTAACCAGGAAAAAGAACATTTAACCAGTATTTTAAGCAGTATGGCAGACGGAGTCATTACGCTGAATATTGACGGGACGATTCTCGTGACCAATCCCCCTGCTGAACGGTTTCTTCAGTCCTGGTACTACGAACAAAAAATGCAAATCAATGAGGGAGAGGAAATCCCTCCAGAAGCAAAAGAATTATTTCAAAGAGTTGTCAACACAGAGAGAGAACACATAGTCGAGGTCAATCTTCAGGGCAGGAGCTGGGTGATGGTCATGAGCCCTCTCTATAACCAGTCATATGTTCGGGGTGCAGTTGCTGTTCTCAGAGATATGACAGAAGAGAGAAGGCTAGATAAGCTACGGGAGGATTTTATTGCGAATGTCAGTCATGAGCTGAGAACGCCGATTGCCATGCTGCAGGGATACAGTGAAGCGATAGTCGATGACATTGCAAGCTCTGAGGAAGAGAAAAAGGAGATTGCACAGGTAATCTACGATGAATCACTGCGCATGGGAAGACTTGTTAACGATTTACTGGACCTGGCAAGAATGGAAGCCAGTCACATTTCTCTGAATTTAGAACGAATCTCGATTTATGAATTTATTGAAAAAATCAACCGGAAATTCCAGGGACTTGCAAGGGACAAAAAAATCACGTTAACCTCTTCATTTTCGATAGATGACCCTGAGTTTGTTCTGGATCCCGATAAGATTGAGCAGGTTTTGACGAATCTTATTGATAATGCGATCAGACATACGCTTGAAGGGGGATCTGTTGAAGTTCATGTTCAAACCGTTGCTGGCGGCATGAAAATAGACGTAAAAGATACAGGTACAGGTATTATAGAAGAGGATCTGCCTTTTGTCTTTGAACGGTTTTATAAAGCGGACAAAGCAAGAACGAGAGGCCGTTCGGGCACCGGCCTTGGCCTGGCGATTGCAAAAAACATCGTAGATGCCCATTCCGGTACGATCAATGTGCACAGCAAGGTAGATGAAGGTACTGCCTTCAGCTTCTATTTGCCTCGAAAAAGCAGTCTTTCTGATAGAGCGTGACGAAAATTCTTGTTTCATAAGGAACGCCTAATGAAATTTCTGTTGAAGACCTGAATCATTTTATGTAATATAAGACTGAATTTATAAAATTGTATATTTTGAGATATAGGTGCTTTACGCTTAATAGGGAATCAGGTGCAATGCCTGAACTGTCCCCGCAACTGTATTTGCTGACGAAACTTTGGGTTAAACCACTGTATAATCAGATGGCTCTATTGCTGTTTATTATATGGGAAGGTTCAAGTGGAGAATGAAGCAAAAGTCAGTAGACCTGCCGGAATCTCTTACATTGTTTGTATTCTTCGGGGGTTGAGCATAGAAACGGCAGGATTTATGCTTCTTTGCATACAATCTGTATCTTATTATGCCGTTTATTAAGCCCATCTGCAGATGGGCTTTTTTGTTTTGTGGTTTCATGATTCACCAAATAGATACATACATAAGAAGGAGAGATTAATTGTGAATAAATTTTTAAGCTTACTATCCGTTTTCTTTTTAGCGCTGCTTGCAGCATGCGGAAATACAGCAGAGGAGCCGAAGAAGGAAGCTCCAGCATCAGAGCAGGCTGCTGAAAATGGAGAAAAAACAGAAGAGACAAAAGCTGTTGTTACACTGACTAAAAACGAAATGGCAGAGAAAGTTGATTCAAAAGAAGTATCTTTTGAAGAAGGGCAGACTCTGATGGATGCAATGAAAGCGAATTTTGAAGTGGAAGAAGCTGGAGGGTTCATCAGCGGAATTGATGGAATGATGGCAAGCGATAAGGATAAAACCTACTGGCACTTAATCGTAAATGGCGAAGATGCAATGACTGGTGCTAATGAAATCGAGCTGAAAGATGGAGATAAAGTAGAGTTCGATTTAAGAAAATATGAGTAATCCTAAGAGCACGTTATGACAACTAGAAGAATCAGTCTGCTTTCCCTGCTTATTGCTTTATCAGTTGTAGGGCGAATGGCCTTTCAATTTGTTCCAAACGTCCAGCCAATGACAGCGATTATTCTGATTACCTCTATTTTAATTGGTCCTGTAAATGGCATGATTGTAGCCGTATTAGGCTGCTTCTTGAGCAATTTGCTGCTCGGAATGGGGACATGGACAATCTGGCAAATGCTCGCATGGGGTACACTCGCGTTATTATCAGGTCTATTAGGCAAATATGTGAAATCAAATCGTTTGATCATCTTTACACCCATTTCTGTATTGTCGGGTTATCTTTTCGGGTTTATTGTATCACTGAATATGTTTGTTATAACTGACCATGGCTTAGCTTATTACCTTGCAGGCTTGCCTTTTGATACAGCACATGCAATCGGAAATGGAATTTTCTTTCTTCTGCTTTATCCTGTTATGCGAAAAACGTTTGAGTATTACTTGAATAAGAAGGATTATGGCATAACAATGCAATAAGAAAAATGGTAAAATAAAAGAGCGATAAGATTCGCTCTTTTTATTTTAAACCCTAAAGGAGCTGCTTAAAATTGAATCTGTATACGAGAACTGGCGACAAAGGGAAAACAAGTATAATTGGCGGCCGTGTCGACAAAGATGACTTAAGAGTCGAGGCATATGGCACAATTGATGAAGTAAATTCATTTGTCGGTCTTGCCATGACGTGGCTTCAAGAAGAAAATCTGATTGACTTGTATCATGAATTTGAAAAGATCCAGCATGAGCTGTTTGATTGCGGCAGCGATCTTGCGGTCATACATGGCAAACAGAAGCATCCCTATAAAACAACAGCTGAAATGATTGCATTTTTAGAAGAAAGAATCGATCATTATTCTGCTGAAGCTCCTCCGCTGCAGCGCTTTATCCTTCCCGGAGGCACAAAGGCAGCATCCGCGATACATATTGCAAGAACAGTAGCCAGAAGAGCTGAACGCTGCATCGTTTCCCTGCAGAAGCAGACGGAGATTAATGAACACGTATTAACCTATATGAATAGATTGTCAGATTACTTCTTTGCTGCTGCAAGAGTTGCGAATGCGAGGCTTGGTTCTAAAGATGTAGAATACGAAAGAAGCGCAATCGTATTTACGAAGCCTAAACAGTCATAAAATAGCTGGAAATAAAGGAAGGGAGCACCTTCCTTTTTATACGTTCAGGAATTAATAAAAGTCAAAGGCTGTGGATTATATAATAAAGATATCTGCGTTCGCTCCGGCGCCTAGATCGCGTGTCAGAACGAATCCGGCAAAAAAAGTCACAACCTGACTTTTCTGGCGGATTCTTATCTGTCATGCCTGGGGTAAACTGGCGCTTGCGCTTTTCTTAATTGAACAGATATATGGTGAATAATATGTAACTTTTTATAAAAGAAAATCGACTAATGGTGTGATCGGAGGTTCATTCATGGAAGAGGCCTTTCAGAGGATCTATGAAAAATATCATGGAGATATTTTTCAATTCTTATTTTATATGGTGAAAAATCGTGAGCAGGCTGAAGACCTCGTTCAGGAAGTATATATCCGCATTTTAAAATCCTATGACAGCTTTGAAGGCAGAAGCAGTGAAAAAACGTGGATCTTTTCTATAGCACGGCATGTTGCCATCGACTTTTTCAGAAAGCAAAAAACATTGAAGCAAAGAATTCTTGAAACATTTGACTGGGACCGGCAGCAAATACAGGATATTCAGCCTTTGCCTGAGGAAATTGCCGCTCAAAATGAAGAATTGCAGGGAATATACCGTTCTCTTGACAGCTGTACAGTAGACCAGCGCTCTGTCATCATTCTCCGTTATCTTCAAGAGCTGTCCATTGCTGAGACTGCGGCTGCACTTGGCTTTACTGAGAGTAAGGTGAAGACCACACAGCACAGAGCATTAAAAGCAATAAAAAAACATTTGGCTGACCATAATGTGAGGGAGGAGGGGATTTTAAAGGGATGAACAAATCAAATTGGAATGAAGAACAAATTGCAAAAGCCCTAAGAAAGCTTCCGGCGATTGAAGATAAACGGACTTCTGCCGAAATTTATGCCCGATTGCCGAAAAAAGAATATAAACACAGAAAGCACTGGGTGACACCCGCTGTCACAAGCATTGCCGCACTTATAATTCTCTTATTAATATCGCCATACTTCCTTAATCAGCTCGGAGTAAACGAAAGCAAATCAGATTCAAGCATGGACAAAGCAAGTTATGAACAAGCAGAGCAATCCATACAGGACTCAAGTATAAAGAGTGAATCTAAACTTTACGTTCAGTCTGAAAAAACCACATTTGTTGCCCGTCCCGAAGACCAGGTTTCAATTGTCACACTTGCATATCCTGATCAGCAAGTTCAAAACATGATTCCAGTCAGCGTTAAAATGGAAAAGAGTGAAGATTATCTGAAATTATTTCAATCGGCTCTTTCAGCATTTGATCCAGCACAGCTCGGCTTGAGTTCTTCTTCTTTAACGGGAACTAACCTTGATTATGCGAAAGGGGCGACTTCTAAGCTTTTAATCGACGTGAACGAAAATTCTTTTGCTCAGTCCTCTTCAGAAACGGACAACAAACTTTTTACAGAAGGCATTGAAGAGTCCTTCCGCTGGCAGGGCGTTGAAGAAGCAGAGTACTATAAAAATGGAGAGAAAGGTATAGAGCTTGGTGCATATGGTTTCCAGGAAGGGATGAAACTGGACAAATTCAAAAGAAAAGCTTATTTCCTATACCAGGAGAGCATTGAAGCGCCTAAACTTCTTGCACCGTCCCTGCTCCCTTTCGAAAATCTGTCTGAGGCATTGTCCGCAATGAAAGACAATGGAACGCT
The DNA here is from genome assembly GCA_023823795.1 of Bacillus sp. F19. Taxonomy (NCBI): domain Bacteria; kingdom Bacillati; phylum Bacillota; class Bacilli; order Caryophanales; family Bacillaceae; genus Bacillus; species Bacillus sp. F19. The sequence goes on along the minus strand of CP085710.1, from coordinate 3,406,649 downwards.
CGGGCTTAAGCCTGTCATCGAAAAAACAGTGGTCATTAAAGAGATTGAAGAAAAAAATCATAACGTAACAATTGAGTTTACAGATGAATCAACAATTGATGATAATGAAACAGATACTCTGATGCTTGAAGCCATCCTAATGACAGCTAAAGAGTTTGGGTATGAGAATGTGAAGTTTGAAGGAATAAATGTAGACAGAGTCGGAGAGATGGATGTTACAGAGGCAGTGCCTGTGCCATTTTCTCCAAATCCAGTCGATTTAAAAGAATAAAGAGATGTGAAGACCGCAGCAGGAATGCTGCGGTTTTTTCTTTTCATTTTATTTTATTGGATTTTGCCGAGCCTTGTAACTTCACGATTTTGCTGAAAAGAGCCTTTTTGCAAATAAGCCGATATTTTCCGCTGAAAAATCATATTTCGCATTTAAAAAGAAGAGCCAAACATGCTTAAGGCAGGTTCGCCTTAATAGAGGCAGCAAGCAAACTTAAAAAGAAAACAAGCAGTTAAAAAAATATAATTTCTAAAATGATATAAAGTTATAGAAAAAATACAGGATTAATCCTGCTTGCCGCACTTATCAAAACAAGGACGGTCTTTGTAAAGGCAATCTTCATGTATGAAATGGAAATCACTGCATAATACTAGTATTGGTCATTTTTTGACAAACAAGTATCTAGGGGGAAGCTATGTTAGATTTGTTAAGAAGATTATCAATCGCATTATTAATCGGAATATGCATTGTTCTATTATTCGTAAGCGGAACGCAGGCGAAGGCCGAAGAAAGAGCCAATGCTGTAAAATGGTCAAGCCCGATAAAGGGTACGATTACAGATACATTTGGAACAAGAAGCGGCAAGCATAAAGGAATTGATATTGCAGCTCCTGAAGGCACAACCATTCAGTCAGTGCAGGAGGGCCATGTTACGAAATCCTATTATTCAGATACATATGGACATGTTATATTTATTCATCATCCTGAAGGCTATGAAACGGTCTATGCTCATTTAAGCAAAAGGTCAGTCTCGGAATCTGCTAAAGTGGAGAAAGGGCAGGAAATTGGCATTATCGGAAATACCGGGATTTCCAGAGGGACACATCTTCATTTTGAAGTACATAAGGAAAAGTGGACCTACGATAAAAAAAATGCTGTTGATCCATTTCTAATGGTTAGTGCAAACAAGATTGAAACAGTGCCTGTCCTTTCTCAGCCCGCCTCTGCTGAAGTGAAAAATCCAGCTGCTATTACTGTGAAAAAAGGGGACACGCTGTGGGGGCTTTCAAAGGCATACGGTCTTTCCGTTGAAGCTCTAAAAAGGCTGAACGGGCTTACTTCAGACAGTCTGGAAATAGGTCAAGGGCTAATTGTAATAGAAAAGACGAAATTTAAAACGTACACAGTTAAAAAGGGAGATACACTTTTCTCAATTGCAGATGAGTTTCAAGTTTCTGTTCAGCAGCTGAAAAAAGAAAATCGTTTAAAAACGGAAGCGATATTTCCTTATCAGAACTTAAAAATTTCTAATCATTTCAGTTCTTCAGAATAAACGGAAAATGCATTGTCACACTTCGCAAAAAAAGTTATAATAGACAAAACTTGCGGGGGGCAGACAATGCGCACAGACTATCACAATCATTTAGAACGAGGCAGCCTGACACTTGAATATTTGAAGCAATTCACAGATGAAGCTGCAAAAAAAGACATTCAGCACTTTGGAATCTCAGAGCATGCCTATCATTTTTATCAGACTAAAGATATACTAAGCAATCCATGGGTTGAAGAAAGACGATACTATGATATGAAGGACTATGTTGATCTTTTTAAAGAGGCCTGGAATCACGGAATTGATGTGAAAATGTCTATTGAGATGGACTATACGCCAGGAAAGCATGCCGAGATGAAAAGATTCATTGATACATATGATTTTGATTATGTAATAGGTTCAATCCACTGGGTTGATGACTTTGGCATTGATTTAAAAGAATTTCTTCATGAATGGGACAGGCGTGATGTGAATGAAGTGTATGAAAAATACTTCGATCAGGTCGTAACTCTTGCACAGTCCAATTTATTTGATATTGTGGGTCACCTTGATTTAGTAAAGATTTTTAAATATGTGCCAGGCGATGAAGAATTTTTAATGAAGCAGTATGAACGGGCAACAGATGCCCTTGCCTCTTCGAAAACCTGTGTTGAGATCAGCACAGCCGGCTTAAGAAAACCTGTTGGGGAACTGTATCCGGATGAGAGACTCCTATCGCTTTGTTTCCAGAAAAACATTCCGATCGTCCTTTCTTCTGACGCTCATATACCCGGTGACGTAGGTGCGGATTATGACCAGGCCATTGCCCTTGCCGAAAAAGTCGGCTATTCTTCATTAATGACGTTTCAAAAAGGGGAACGAAAAGAAGTGCCTCTTAAATAATCGATTGAACAGTGTTATTTCATTTGAAATAGCACTGTTTTGTGTAAAAAAATATTTTCACTTTCTTTTCTGAAATAGAAAAAATTCAATCGTCTCCTATCTATTTAGTCAATAATAGTAGTAAAATGAAAGTCTAAACATCATTTTGCGGGAGATAGTCATGTCGAATATGAAAAAAGTTCTTTATATATATGTTTTGATCAGTATTATCTGGATTTTTGGGACCGATCAACTTGTTGCATTTTTTGACTACGATATTTATACGTTTATTCTAATTTCAAAATTAAAAGGTATCGTTTTTATAGTCGCAACAAGTATTTTCATCTATTACCTGATTAATAAAAATGAACAGTTTAAGGAATTAGAGCGTGAGAAAGAAAAGCTTTTGTCTCTTATCAATTCCATGGTGGATTTTGTGAATTTCAAAGATGGACAAGGCCGCTGGATTGAAGTGAATACGTTTGGTTTGAATTTATTTCAGCTGCAGGGTGTCGACTATAAAGGAAAAACAGACAGAGAGCTTGCTGAGTACACTGACTTTTATAAAGAGGCACTGCTTTATTGTGAAAAGTCTGACGAGATCACATGGCAGGGCGGAGCTGTCAGCCGAAGTGAAGAGATTATCTCATTGCCAGATGGCAGCTTTAAAACGTTTGATACGATCAAGGTTCCACTGTATAACGAAGACGAAAGCAGGAAGGCGCTTGTCGTAATCGGACGCGATATTACTCAAATGAAAGAAGCGGAAGACCGTCTGCAAAAGGCTGAAAAATTAAGTGTTGTCGGCGGACTTGCTGCAAGCGTAGCTCATGAAATAAGAAACCCTCTGACTTCCCTAAAGGGTTTTGTTCAGCTTATGAATAAAAATGACAGTGTAAATAAAACGTATTATGAAATCATGGAAAGCGAGCTTGACCGGATCAATGAGATAGTCGGCGAACTCCTTGTTCTGGCCAAGCCGCAGAACATCCAATTTAAAAAGACAAATTTGAACCAGCTTCTGTGCAATGTCATTTCTTTATTAGAATCACAGGCAAATATGTACAATATCAATATTAAATTTAGGCATGCAATCGGCCTGCCGGATATAGATTGTGAGCCAAATCAGCTTAAACAGGTTTTTATTAATGTCATCAAGAATTCGATTGAAGCCGGATCTACAATCATTGAGATAAAAGTCAGCCAACACAAGGAACATGCTCTCGTTATTATTGCAGACGATGGTGAGGGCATGGAGGAAGAAAGACTTAAAAGACTTGGTGAACCTTTCTACTCCGTAAAAGAGAAAGGAACAGGACTGGGACTGACCGTAAGCTACAGAATCATTGAATCACATAACGGTAAAATTTCTTTTCACAGCAAGGTTGGAAAAGGGACTGCCGTTGAAATTGAAATTCCAATGAAAAGAGCATAAAAAACAGAGAGCAGGCAGCCTGCTCTCTGTTTTTTGAATGAAGTTTTACTTATTTTATAAAAGTGAAAAAGGCGTCTCCGTACTTCATTTTGTCTAGCTCCATTGCCTAATTCTCATCTGTCTGCCTTAGCTAAGCAGTCGGTTCTGCATATTATAATTCAATCGCTCTAATAGAAACGATATCATTAATTTCAGATAAAGTTGTCAGCAAGGATTCGTCTAAGGAACGGTCGAATGAGAGCATCATGATGGCTTCTCCGCCGGCATTTTTGCGTCCTACTTGCATGGTTGCAATATTTACTTCATGGTCACCTAAAATCCGTCCTACGCGTCCAATGACCCCAGGCTTATCAGTGTGCTGAATATAAATAAGATGTCCTGATGGGTAAAAGTCGATATTGAAGGAATTAATGCCGACAATTCGTTCACCGTAATGAGGAATGTGCGTGCCTTTTATTTCAAAATCCGTTTGATCTCCATGAATGATAACAGTGATGCAATTTGCATACCCAGACTGATTTGAAGTGATTTTTTCACTGAAGCTGATCCCGCGTTCTTTTGCAATCATGCCTGCGTTTACTTCATTTACATTCGAAGCAACACGGGGAGTTAAGAACCCTGCAATCAAGCTTTTTGTAATAAATGAAGTCTCAAGCTCAGCTACTGATCCTTCATATTTTATAGATATGTCATTCACAGGCTCTTTCATGCACTGTGATACAACGTTCCCCATTTTCTTGGCAAGCTTGTAAAAAGGCTGAATTTTTTCAAATACTTCTTTTGTTAATGTCGGCAGGTTGACGGATGTAGTCACCATTTTGCCGTCCAGAAAATGAAGAACATCCTGAGCGACCTGGGCTGCAACGTTTAACTGCGCTTCCTTCGTAGAAGCTCCTAAATGCGGAGTTGCAATTACATTGTCATATTGCAATAAAGGGTGATTAACAGGCGGTTCTGTTTCAAACACATCCAGCGCTACTCCTGCAATATGGCCGTTCTCTAAAAAGGGGATGATGGCTTCTTCATCGATAATCCCGCCTCGTGCGCAGTTGAGCAAATAAACGCCTTTTTTAGTCTTAGGCAATGATTTTGCTCCTATAAGTCCGCGTGTTTCTTTAGTGAGAGGGGTATGAACCGTAATGATATCCGCCTGCTCGAGAAGTTCATCAAGACTCGCACTTTTTACTGAGATTTTTGCAGCGCGGTCACGTGTTAAAAATGGGTCAAATACAAGTACATTTACTCCAAACGCCTGCGCTCGTTTAGCAATTTCTGTTCCGATTCTGCCGAGGCCGACAATACCCAATGTTTTGCCGTAAAGCTCAGTTCCTACAAATGCTGTACGATTCCATTCATTAGATTTAACCGATACATTCGCCTGCGGAATATGGCGGAGAAGGGAAGTCATCATAGCAAAGGTATGCTCAGCTGTAGAAATCGTATTACCATCTGGTGCATTAATGACGACAACGCCATGTTTAGTCGCAGCATCAAGATCAATGTTATCGATTCCAACGCCGGCTCTTGCGATTATTTTAAGAGACGGCATTTTACCTATTAACTCATCCGTCACTTTAGTGGCACTTCTGACAAGCAAAGCGTGAAAGGTATGTAGCTCGTCTGCTGCCTCAGACGCTTTTTTCTGAACAACCTCTACATTTTCTGCTGCGAGCAAAGGCTGAAGTCCATCTGCACTCATTGAATCTGAAACTAAAATTCGATACATGTTTATCCCCCTAAGCACTTCTGCTAAATATCAGATAATTTATCATATTAAGAGTATTATGTCAATAACAGTAAAGCGTTAAAAGGGTAAAGACTATTATTGGGAAAAGAATGAATAAGCATTTTTATTCACAAAATGAAATGGATGCAGTATAATTTATCTCGAATACAAAATAATATGATCTATCTTCGGGGCAGGGTGCAATTCCCGACCGGCGGTAATGAAACAAATGTTTCTAGCCCGCGAGCCGTAAGCAGTTTGGCAGGATCTGGTGTGATTCCAGAGCCGACAGTATAGTCTGGATGGGAGAAGATGGAGGTTCTGGCGTTTAAAATGCGAATTTTAACCGTTTATTTGACCTTGTTTAAATTCTCCCTTTGTGTACGATGCGCAAAGGGTTTTATTTTTTGCAGGGGAATAACAGGACGTTTCCTTTCTTTCCGGATGGATCGAAAAAGGAGAGAGAAAGATGCAGCAAAGTAAGGTGAAAAAGCAGGTATCAATCGCAATGCTTGCAAGTGTAGGGTTTGTATTAATGATTTTTAATTTTCCGATTGGATTTTCAAGCTTTTTAGAGCTTGATTTCGGAGATGTTCCAGCCATTATTGCAGCTATTCTGTTTGGGCCTGGTGCTGGAATTATGGTTGAAGCGATCAAAAATATTCTTCATTACATTATTATAGGGAATGCAACAGGAGTTCCTGTTGGCCAGCTGGCTAATTTTGTCGCAGGCGTTTTATATATCCTGCCTGCTTCCTATATGTACCGTAAAATGAATTCAATGAGAGGCCTTGCAATTGGACTTTCAATCGGCACAATCGTAATGGCCTTAGTTATGAGTGTGTTAAATTATTACCTGTTCATGCCGGCATACACCTGGTTCCTTAATGCCCCGGCAATGGCAGCGCCAGAATTGCGCGCCCTTATTGCAACAGGAATTCTGCCTTTTAACTTAATCAAGGGAATTGTCATGGGATTTGTGTTTATGGCGATCTTCGCCAAGCTGAAAACATGGGTTCATGCACAATCGGACTATAAACGTGCTGCTTAATTTTAAAAAAACCTCTGCAATTGCAGAGGGTTTTTTATTTTCTATTCAAACTTTAAAGCGTCGCCGTCAAAAGCCTCATCTGCAATTTTAATGGAATCAGTCGGACAGCCTTCATAAGCGTCCATCATGTCTTCCTCTAAGATTTCAGGTACTTCGACAATTCCCTGGTTATCATCAAGGGTTACAAATGCAATACCCTCATCATCATAATCATAAATGTCTGGTGCTGCTGCTCCACATGCACCGCAAGCAATGCAAGTATCTTTGTCAACGATTGTATACTTTGCCATAAAAAAACCTCCTCTGAAATGGTCACTCTCTATGATATGGTACATTCATTCATTTGTCAGCTTAAGACTGAAAAATCAGGTGCGTACCTCTTTATATTTATACATTGTAAATCTGTTTTCGAAACTTTTCAATAGGAAAGTACATTGAGAATGCTTATCACACAAGGCTTTCTAGTATATAAGATACCCTTTCCAGGCAACTTTAAACGCCAAATTTCAGATGGAATCTGTTACAATAGAAGCAAGAATCGAAACGTGTCAAAAAGTGTAAGGTGATGTGGATGACTCAAAATTATTTAGATATTATCTATTTAGATTGCCTGAAGAAATTTGGCGGGGAACGCTCATCATCAGCCGTTTTCCATTTGTTAAAAGGGAAAAAATCCTCACAGACTATCCAGGACAGCAAGCTGTTTCACCTTTCAAATTTATTCGGCATGTATCCGGGTTTAAAGAGAAAAGATTTTGATGCAGCTGTGCAGTTTCTCACAGAAGAAGGGTACTTAATTTATTCAGATAAAGATACTCATGTATTAACAAATAAAGCTGAAACGCTCCTTGAATCAGTACTGGACAATAAGCCTATTCCCGCAAGCTTGAATGGATCAATCTATGCATCAATCGGTTTTCTTTTCTGGAAGAGGCTCATGCTGATGACACAAGTTCTGTCCCACTCAAAAGCAGGGAGCACAATATATTTGCCTGTAACAAAAGATGAAAAAGTGCAGCGGTGGGTAAAGCAATTTTTAAAAAGGTCAGCTGTGAATAAAACGGATCTGTCAGATGCTCTTTATCATGAAATGCTCAGTCATCTTCAGCGTTTTTCAGATCGGGAGGCAGCGATCTGGGTTTATCAATTGACTTCAAATCAGCGCATTGGCTTGACGTACGAACAGCTTGGCGAAAAATTTAAAGAAGATGCAGAGTACATAAAAATTTTGTTTTGGAACCTCATTCATCGTGTACTTGAAGAATGCAGCCTGAAAACACAGCAATATCCGCTTTTGTACTCGATGGTACGAGACCTTTCAAGAATTCACCCTCTTACTGAATCTACCTCAAAAACGCTGCAGCTGATCCGTCTGGGAAAATCATTGGAGGACATTGCAAGAATCCGGCATTTAAAACAAAGCACGATTGAAGATCATATCGTGGAGATTTCATTGAATGACTCTTCATTTGATCTATCCATGTTTTTAGCGGATGATTGTCTGCAGGTTATTGCTAGGAAGATTGAAGAATTAAACACGCATCAGCTGAGAATTGTAAAAGAAGCACTGAAAGACCGTTATTCATATTTTCAGATCAGGCTCGCTTTTACGCGTCTTTAGGGGGAAGTCATGAACGTTCAAGAAGCATTAAAGCGCCATTTCGGCCATGATACCTTTCGAACTGGTCAGGAAAACATCATAATTGACATACTAGCCGGCAATGATGCAATAGCCCTGCTTCCGACAGGAGGAGGGAAATCGCTGTGCTATCAGCTGCCTGCCTACATTCTGGAAGGAGCGGTTCTGATCGTTTCCCCGCTTCTTTCACTAATGGAGGATCAGATCCAGCAAATTCGCATGCGCGGAGAAAAAAGGGTTATTGGCTTAAATGGTGCTCTGTCCTATATGGAAAGGCAAAAAGCATTGCTTAACTTGCATCAATACAAATATATTTTTGCATCTCCGGAAATTCTGCAGTCAGAAGCCGTCGCGTCTGCACTTTGTAAAATTAACCTATCTTTATTTGTTGTTGATGAAGCACACTGCATTTCACAATGGGGCCATGATTTCAGAACTGATTACTCAAAGCTCGGTGAGTTAAGAGGAAAACTTGGCCAGGCACCGTGCATAGCGCTGACAGCAACTGCGACTCCAGAAGTACTTCAGGATATTGAAAGTTCTCTGCAGATGACGAATGTGAAAATGCATATTCAATCAGTTAATCGCAGCAATATAGCCATTATGATTGAGGAATGTCATTCACTTGAAGATAAAATGAAAAGAGTATCTGAGCTGGTTAAAAAGCTGAAAGGGCCTGGGATTATATACTGCTCAAGCAGAAAATGGACTGAAAACCTTGAGCAGTTTTTAAAAATAGAGGGCGTTCATGAAACAGCCTGCTATCATGCAGGGATGGAACAAGAGCAGAGAACCCTTATACAGCAGCAGTTTGTTTATGATCAATTAGAAGTAGTTTGCTGTACAAATGCATTTGGAATGGGTGTTAATAAAGGAAATGTCAGATATGTCATCCATTTTCATTTTCCGGCTCAAATGGAATCATACGTTCAGGAAATAGGGAGAGCTGGAAGAGACGGACTTCCAAGTGCAGCGATATCTCTTATTGGAAGCGGAGATATGGAAATACCATTGTCCCTGCTGGAATCGGAGTTTTCAACATATGAACAGCTTCATCAGACCCTTTATCTCCTCTCTGCAGGTACGGAAGCTGAAGAAGCATTTGAACGGACTGGTGTGAATGAAGTTCAGGGTAGGTTTATTATGCATCATTTAGAAAAGATTCCTTATCCTCTGCCTGGAAATGAACAACAATCGTTAAATCTAATATGGGCAAAAATTGAAGACAGGCGAAAGTTCAAAAAAAGAAAACTAAATGCCGTAATGAAATGGCTGCTTTCAAAAGAATGCAGGAGACAGGGCATACTCAAATACTTTGAGGAAAAGAATTTACAAACTCAGGAGATTTGCTGTGACAGGTGCGGACTTGATCTTTTGCGGTACGAAGAAAGGGAAGAGAAGCATACTCATTTGCAGCTCCTTGAGTGGAAGGCAGAATTAAAGGCTATATTTGGCCAGAACGAGTGATAAAATGGTTAAGCGTCAAAATGAACTTGTTAAAAGAATGACAGATGGACAGCTGCTTCAGCAGCTCTATTTTACTCAAATTTTACTACTTACAATTTCCATCTTTTTAAGTATGATGTTATTTAACAGGCTGTCTGATTTTAAGGCAATTTGGCGCCCTGAACTGACCGAAATGCTGCTGATTGGCGGATTGACTGCTGTTATTGTGCTGATAGGCGATTGGATCATTATGCGGACAATGCCAAAAGAATGGTATGATGATGGCGGCATCAATGAAAAAATGTTCAGGCACCGTTCTTTGCCGCACATTTTCTTGCTATGCCTATTAATCTCTTTTACAGAGGAGCTCTTATTTCGCGGTGTCATTCAGACTCATTTTGGCATTTGGACGGCAAGCTTCATCTTTGCCATTCTGCATTTTCGTTATTTAACAAAAGGGCTGCTGTTTATTATGGTGATGCTGATCAGTTTGCTGTTAGGGTTTGTGTATGACTGGACAGGAAATTTATTCGTGACAGTCTTTGCACACTTTTTAATTGATTTGGTGTTTGCCGTTCAAATTCGTTTGCAGTACATTAACGGAGGTGAAAAAAATGAGTAAAAAAGAAGAAGCAGTTTCGACACGTGCCTCAAGACAAAATAATATAGAAGAGTACAAATCAAGAACAGGAAGCTATCCATCCAGAAGTGAAATTCATAATAAGAAAGACAAAAAAAAATCAAAATATAAATATCCCGCTATTAGTTTACTGGCATTATTCTTTTTTCTGCTTCCGATTGTGTTTTACTACAGTATTTCTTATTTCGATGACCGCAGTAAAACCGTCAATGGAGAAAATATTTCCGACTATGAAGATGTTTTAATTAAATATGGTGATGATGAGGAAGAAGAAGAGCAGTCTTCTGACGAACAGTCCTTAGAAGAACCTGAAACAAAATCTGAAGAAGCTGAGCAAGCGTCTGTAAGCTCAGCTGAAACAACTGTCAAAACAGAGGAGGCACCTCTGCAAACTTCAGCAGAGCCTGAACCTGTAAAAACACAGCCAGAACCAAAACCAGAACCAAAACCAGAACCAAAGCCAGAACCAAAACCAGAACCAAAGCCAGAACCAAAGCCAGAACCAAAGCCAGAACCAAAAGAAGAGTTCAAAGTAATCGAACACACAGTGGGTCCTGAAGAAAATCTGTTCAGAATCTCTGTGAAGTATTACAGTGACCGCTCTGGCGAGGCTTTAATTAAGCAATGGAACAATCTGAGCGGAGACAGTGTGTATGAAGGTCAAGTACTTAAAATACCGCTCAAACAGTAAACGCATGAATGACAGCATGCGTTTTTTTTATGCTTGCTTTTCATATCAAGATGGACAACATCATATAATCTGGAATATGAAGAAAACCTTTCCCAGGAGATGTGATGCATGTGGAAAAACAAATACAGCTGCTGAGTGATTCTACCGATTTAGCGACCAAACAAATGCTTCAAAGCGTGCTGAATAAAAAAAGAAAATATGAGCGATTTAAAAAGAATTGTTTTAGATGGCAGATGTTTACACTTACAGGAGGGATGGCCTTTTTCCTCTACTTTTATCAATTCATTGTCGTTCCAAACGACAGCAATATTGGCTATATGCTCGGTGAATTAGTTGGAAGCGCATTTCACTTTTTCATCATATTAACCATTGGTGCAGGGTATGCAACAGCCCATTATTATAAGAAAAAAGAAGATAAGTACGAAAAGGAATATCATGGATTAAGAACGGAAATAATCCGCAAGAGCTCTGAACTGTGGCCGCAGCCTTATCACTGGAAAAAAAGAGGCGAGATTTATGACATGATGAAGAAGGATTTTGATATCAACCTTTATTTTGAAAGCAAGTAATTGTGTGAGCATGAAAGGATTTTAGTGAATAACAGCGAATGTATGCTAAAACGTTAATGGGGTGATGCGATGTTTGTTAAAAGTACAATGATTCCTAAAGCAAGAACAATTCATGCGTCCGCGGATGATTCACTGCTGATGGTGCTTGAAAAGCTGAAAAAACACAAGATAGATGGGATTCCAGTCTTAAAGGGGACGGCCTATATAGGGATGATTACACGCTATAACCTATACGAGCATTTTTTTCAGTCAAATGTTGAGAAAGAGGAGTTCTTAAAAAACAGAAAGGCTGAAGAAATAGCTGTCAATCGTGATGTGTTCCTTGAAGGTGATGAAATTTTCGAAAAGACACTGCTGAGATTAAAAGATTTTCCGCTTATTGCTGTAGTGGGAGAAGAAAAGGAATACTTGGGTATTGTCACGAGATATGACGTTCTTGAACAATTTCAGAGTGCATTTGGAATGAATAAAAAAGGGGTCAGAATTGCCTTCACCTCAGTTGAAACAGAGGGCAGGATCGCAAGGCTTACAGAGCTTGCAAAACAGTTTCATGAAGATATCATTTCCCTTGTTACGTTTGATGAAACCGAAAGCATGGTCAGAAGAATTGTGATGAAAATTGAAAAAAAGGACAATATCAAGCGGTTTATTGAAAGGATTGAAAAGTCAGGATTCAGAGTCCTCGATATCCATGAAGACGAATAAAGCTCCTTTCCCTACATATAAAAGTGTAGGGGAGGGATTTTTTTGTTTAAACATGCCGCGTATCTAATCATTGGGTACTTATCAGCCTATCTTGTATGTACATGGGTGCCTGTACAGCTTCCATTTCAGATGTCAGAATTTATCATGATGCTGATATTGAACCCGACAAAATCTTTTTTTTCGATGATCCTATTTACAATCGGGTTCATCTTGCACTCTATTCTAATAAAATCAGCATTCAGTCTAACGTATAAAATTTTAAGAAACGAAGGCAGTGTGCTCGAGGCGACGATTAGTTATTGTGTTTTTATTAATTTTTATCTATTATTTCAAATAGGATTTTGGCAAACTTTAGTTTTAGCAGCTTTTACAGTTTTATATGGGCTCGCAACGGCAAAGGTTCAAAGAACCTCTTTGAAAAAAGCACACCTGAGATTATAGTGTACATATCTAATGATAAATTATCACTGCTGCAAACAGCGGGATTATTCATTTGTTGTACAAAGTTTACACACGCTGTTTAATCCTATATACTTTGAATACAGTGATTTTTGTTATTGGAGGATTAGATATGTCTAATCATGAAGGCAAATACAACATTAAGGCAGTTTCCAAAATGCTTGGAATCCAACCAGGAACATTAAGAGCTTGGGAAAGACGCTATAATATGATTGCACCGGTTCGGAATGATTCAGGTCACCGTTTATATACAGAAGCACATATTAGGATTTTAAAGTGGCTGATCACTAAAGTAAATAAAGGCTTTACAATCAGCCAGGCAGTCAATTTGCTTGATAACAGCGACTTGTCTTCAGAAGAGCCAATAGCAGTTTCAGCAAGTTCTGACAGCCCCGACCATGCTCTGGATTTAACGGAAGAGCTGCTTATTGCCTTGCTTTCTTTTGATGAAAATCAAGCTCACGAACTATTAAATAAGGCTTTCAGTCTCTTTTCAATTGACAAGGTTCTCATTGATATATTAGGAACGCTTCTCGTGAAAATTGGAGACATGTGGGAAAATGGCAAAATTACTTCGGCACATGAGCATTTTGCCTCCTCATTTCTCCGCTCGAGAATCGGGATTATCCTTCACACCCTTCCTGTGAACGGACTGCTCCCGAAAGTAGTTTCCGTTTGCGGACCAGGGGAATGGCATGAGCTTGGACTTCTGATATTCACGCTGTATTTAAGAAGAAAAGGATTTGAAGTCATTTATCTTGGGACGAGCATTGCCGATGGGGACATTGATATTATCCTTGAGGAAGTAAATCCGAAGTTTTTATTTTACTCCTGTACCCTCCAGGAGAACGTTGTAAAAACGGTTGAAACGGTTGAGGGGCTGTCCCAAAAATACAGGAATTTAATTATTGGCCTTGGAGGCAGCGGATTTAATAAAACTCCGAGAGAGCACCTGAAAAATTATGAATCATTATTCGTCGGGGATACGAAAAACCAGTGGGACAATTGGCTTAAAGAACGCTTATCTGTGTAAAAGAGCCCTTCAAAATCTTTTGCTTGTCTTAATGGGTTAAGAGAGTGTAAACTTGTTAAAAATCAACGAACCATCCCATCTACATTTCATATGATAAGGAAAAGGGCGTTCTGACGGCAGGAGGGTAAGGGATGCGGCTAGAGCGATTGAACTATAACAAGATAAAAATATTCTTAACAATAGACGATCTAATGGACAGAGGACTTACGAAGGAAGACTTATGGAAAGATTCATTGAAAGTGCATCAGCTTTTTAGAGAAATGATGGATGAAGCAAGTGAAGAGCTTGGTTTCGAAGCAAGCGGGCCAATTGCTGTTGAAGTATACTCTCTTCAAGCTCAGGGCATGGTCATTATCGTGACCAAAAACCATGAGGAAGAAGAGATTGACGAAGATTATGCAGATGATTACATCGAGATGCAGGTGAAGCTTGATCAAAGCTATGATATTATTTTTGAATTCAATGAATTTGAAGACATTATCCAGTTATCAAATGCACTTTTCTCGCAAGGAATAAAAGAAGGAGCCGTATACTCCCATCAAAACAGATTTTACTTCATGCTAGATGAGCATCAGCCAATCGAAGTGGATTCCTTAGTCTCAATCATTGCTGAATATGGAAATCCTTCCATGATCTCGATTCATTATCTGCATGAATATGGAAAGTGCTTATTGCCTGATGGTGCAGTTGAAAAACTTCATCATTACTATTGGAGTAATACAAAATAGCCATGCTGCCCGCAGGATAGATGACTGCGGGTTTTGTTAATTGAATTTCAGATTTGCCCTGTACTTTGAACAAGCGCTTAAAATGGGTTGATGAGGATAAAAATTAAGTCCTCAAATGGTTAAAAATATTCTCTATTTTCTAACTTCAAACAGCGAATTTCATCCAATTTCATCCATTAGAACCACTTCATTGCAATCGCTTACAAAAATGGGTTTGTTTTTGCTTTATTTCTGCTTTTTCTACTTTGCAGAACACATTTGAAGGTGTATACTATGTCATGAAAGGTGGACATTTCCACACAATTGAAAAGACAGTAGGAGGTTTACTCGAATGGTAGCCGAAAAAAGCACCGATCATAAACGAGAAAAGCATGATGTGTTGAAATCAACACAAACGGTGATACATAAAGCCCTAGAGAAACTAGGATATCCTGAAGAAGTTTATGAATTATTAAAAGAACCGCTTAGAATGATGACGGTAAAAATACCTGTAAGGATGGATGACGGTTCAGTCAAAATTTTTACTGGCTACCGCGCCCAGCATAATGATGCAGTAGGACCTACTAAGGGCGGAATACGTTTCCATCCGGGTGTTACCGAAACTGAAGTTAAAGCGCTGTCAATATGGATGAGTTTAAAATGCGGTATTGTTGATCTGCCTTACGGCGGAGGAAAAGGCGGTATCATATGTGATCCTCGTGATATGTCATTCCGTGAATTAGAACGCCTGAGCCGCGGATACGTAAGAGCAATCAGTCAGATAGTAGGACCGACTAAAGATATTCCTGCTCCGGATGTATTCACGAATTCTCAAATTATGGCTTGGATGATGGATGAGTACAGCAGAATAGATGAATTTAATTCTCCTGGATTCATTACAGGAAAGCCTCTTGTGCTTGGAGGTTCACATGGACGTGAATCAGCAACTGCAAAGGGTGTAACAATTTGTATTTATGAAGCTGCCAAGAAAAAAGGGATTGAGCTTAAAGGCGCCCGTGTTGTTGTACAGGGATTTGGGAATGCAGGAAGCTATTTAGCAAAATTCATGCATGATGCTGGTGCGAAAATCATTGGTATCTCAGATGCTTATGGAGGTCTGCATGATCCTGAAGGCCTTGATATTGACTACTTGCTTGACCGCCGCGACAGCTTCGGAACGGTAACAAAATTATTTAATGATACGATTACAAATAAAGAACTGCTTGAGCTTGATTGTGATATTTTAGTACCTGCTGCGATTGAAAATCAAATCACAGAAGAGAATGCACACTTAATCCGCGCAAGCATCGTGGTAGAGGCCGCTAATGGTCCGACTACGCTTGAAGCAACCCAGATTCTGACTGACCGCGGCATTCTGCTTGTACCGGATGTACTGGCAAGTGCAGGTGGCGTAACAGTTTCTTATTTTGAATGGGTACAGAACAACCAGGGCTATTATTGGTCAGAAGAAGAAGTCAATGAAAAGCTTGAAAAAGTAATGATTAAATCATTCAATAATATTTATGAAGCAGCGCAAACACGCCGTGTAGATATGCGACTCGCAGCATACATGGTCGGGGTCCGCAAAATGGCAGAAGCATCCCGCTTCAGAGGCTGGATCTAAATCAAATATTTGCATGAATTCAAGAAATCTCCTATCATAACTGATAGGAGATTTTTTTCTTAGGACGATTTTAGTTTTATTCAGGAGTGAACGCTTTGAAGTCAGAGACTGTCATTATTATCGGCGGTGGTCCTTGCGGGCTAGCTGCAGCCATTGCTTTAAAAGAGAAAGGGATTAACCCTCTAATTATAGAAAAAGGAAACATCGTAAATTCCATTTATAACTACCCGACTCATCAGACGTTTTTCAGCACAAGTGAAAA
Source organism: Bacillus sp. F19 (assembly GCA_023823795.1). NCBI lineage: Bacteria > Bacillati > Bacillota > Bacilli > Caryophanales > Bacillaceae > Bacillus > Bacillus sp. F19. The sequence continues at coordinate 3,390,260 of CP085710.1, read as the reverse complement.
ACTTGAAATTGGCAAAATTCCTTTTATTACTGAAAACAGGAAGCCATTCCGTATTCAGGCGCTTGCTTATTACAGAGAAGTGGTGAAGAGGACTGGCTTAAGAATCAATGCTTTTGAGAAAGTAAATGAAGTTTTGAGAGAAAGATCAGGTTTTATTGTCAAGACGTCCAAAGCTGAGTACCGAACTGAATTTATCGTGGCCGCAACCGGCTATTACGATCATCCAAACTACATGCACATTGAAGGGGAAGACCTTCCAAAAGTCTTCCACTATTTTAAAGAAGGCCATCCTTATTTCGATAAAGATGTAGTTGTAGTAGGCGGAAAAAATTCAAGTGTGGATGCAGCGCTCGAGCTTGTTCATGCAGGCGCACGTGTTACTGTCGTTTACAGGGGAGGAACCTATTCCCCTAGTGTAAAACCATGGATCCTGCCGGAATTTGAGGCCCTTGTCAAAAACGGCACAATTAAAATGGAATTCAACTCCACTTTAAAGCGCATAACAGAAGAAGCTGTTACCTATGAAGTGAACTGCAAAGAAGAAAAAACGATAAAAAATGATTTTGTGTTTGCCATGACCGGATATCATCCGGACCATTCATTTTTAACCAAAATGGGTGTGGCCATTGACGAAGCTTCCGGCAGACCCGCTTTTTCCGAGAAGACAATGGAAACAAACGCAAAGGGCATCTACATTGCCGGCGTCATTGCGGCTGGAAACAACGCAAATGAAATCTTCATTGAAAACGGGCGCTTCCATGGCGGCCTTCTCGCTGAAGACATTGCAGAAAAATTAAACTAAAGAAGAAGTAAGGCATTAACTTTGTTGGTAATGCCTTCTGTCTTTGAAGAGAAAATTGTTTTTCTCAAGGCTTTTGGTAAGTAAACGATCAGGCCATTTGGTCTTTGGCTAAGTGAACAGCACTAGTAAAACGCCCGATTTTTGAACTGCACCCCTATTGTTAGACAGATTCTAACAGTGAGGGGTGCATTTTTTTATGGCTAAATTTACTGAAGATGATAAATTAGCAGCCATTCAACGTTATTTAAAAGGTGTGGAGGGTTATGCTTCGATTGCGTCGTCAATTGGCACATCTAGCAGTGTGGTAAAGAATTGGGTAAAGCAATACGAAATTCATGGTGTAGAAATGCTGTTTAAGAAATCCTATACAAGTTACTCGGCATAGTTTAAACTGGACGTACTTAATTATCAGAATAATTATGGGACGTCCCCTAATGAAACAGCTGTGATTTTTAACATAACTTCTCCTGCCATGATCCGAAAATGGAGAATACAGTTCGAAACACAAGGAATGGACGCCTTCAAGTCAAAGAAAAAGGGGCGTGCAACCATGAAGAAGGAACCGAAAAAATCAACTCACGTTGAAGGATCAGTCGAAGCACTACAAGCAGAATTAGAGCGTTTACGTATGGAGAATGCATACTTAAAAAAGTTGAATGCCTTAGTTCAAAACAAGGAAAATCTCAAAACAAGACAAAGCGCAAGTAGTATTTGAACTAAGGTCTGCTTTTCCACTAAAAGCATTACTCAGCCTCGCTGGCATCCCACGTAGTTAACTTTTTGGGGTCACTTCATTTATCTATCCTGGCGATTTTATATTTATTTGAGAATAAATCAAAAACAACTGTAAGCCTTATAAAAAAGTAGCAGGATTACTCAAAGGTTCTGGATACACATAGAGTGCAGTTAGTACCCTAAAACAGTCATATTTTTTGGGTAAGGTGAATCCATAAAACCGGTAACCCCCCTCTACTTCAAAACATCAAGACGTAAACAATAATAAAAAATGGATACAAATTGCTGTGCAATTTAGTACCCATTTTCATCTCTATATTCTGCAGTTTTTTCCCTCAAACGTTAATAAGCAGGAGTTCCCGCACGGAAGGGAGAGCGGCGACTTGCGGTTCCGCTTTTCTGTTTTAAAATGAAAAAATCTCCTGCAATTCTCCTGCATCCTGTGTTGTTTCAAGGGCGATCATCAGTTTTAATCTCGCTTTTTGGCCGTTTAGGCCGTTGCTGAAAATAATGCCGGCGTCTTTGAGTGTTTTTCCTCCACCTTCATAGGCATAGACGTCCTGTACGATTCCGTTGAAGCATCTGGATACGATCACAATTTTTACGCCTAAGCTCATTAACTTTTTTAAGGAAGTCATCATCTTGGGTGGAAGGTTGCCTTGTCCGAGAGCTTCAATGACCAATCCGTCGAGTTTTAATTCTTCAATGGCTTTTAATATTGTTTCGTCCATGCCTGCATATGCTTTTAAAAGCAGGACTTGTTTCGTTAGTGAGTTAACGGCAAGTGACGTTAGGCTGACAGGTTTATGATGAAAGGCAACGCCTCTTTTATTTACAATGCCAATTGGGCCGTATTGCGGACTTTGAAACGTCGCTACATTGCTTGTATGGGTTTTCGTAGCATTTTTTGCCGAGTGAACCTCATCGTTCATGACAACAAGCACCCCCATTTCTGCTGCTTCTTTGCTTGCAGCAACTTGAATGGAGGATACTAGATTGTATAAGCCGTCTGAACCAAGTTCATTGCTTGATCTCATAGCACCTGTAATGACGACGGGGATATTAACATTTAAGGTTAAGTCGAGGAAATAAGCCGTTTCCTCAAGAGTGTCTGTACCATGAGTGATCACGATCCCGTCAATTTTATCTTTTTGGCAGACTTTTTCAATTGTTTCTTTTAATTCAAGCATTTCTTTTGGGGTAATATGCGGCGAAGGCAGGTAAAATAATTCCTTTGCCGTAATTACGATATCATTGAATTTCAGTAAGTTTTGGAGCAGGGGATTTGACTCTCCCTGTTTGACTTCCCCTGTTGTTTCATCCTCACTCATAGAAATCGTTCCGCCTGTGTGAATGACAAATATATGTTTCATAAGTTCCTCCGAATATTTGAAATCTTTTTCTCTGTTTGGATCTGATTCATTTTCAATTCTATGATAACATGATACCATGAATAAATAGAAGATTTTAGAAGAAAGAAGGCCTGTGGATGATTGCAATTATATCTGCCGGCATAGCCCCTGGTTTAGCCATATTAAGCTATTTTTATTTAAAAGACCAGTATGATTCAGAGCCGTTCTATATGGTTTTCCGGTCATTTGTTTTTGGGGCATTGCTCGTTTTTCCTATTATGTTTATTCAATATGTTCTTGAAGCAGAAAATGTCATTGACTCAAGGCTGATGCTTGCTTTTATCTCCAGCGGGCTTCTGGAAGAGTTTTTTAAATGGTTTATTTTATTTGTTACAATATATCCGCATGTCCATTTTGATGAGCATTATGACGGCATCGTTTACGGAGTGGCATCTTCTCTTGGATTTGCCACCCTGGAAAATATTCTGTATTTGATCGGAAATGGCCTTGAATTCGCAATTGGAAGAGCGTTATTGCCCGTTTCAAGTCATGCACTGTTTGGTGTCATTATGGGGTATTATCTCGGGAAAGGAAAGTTTTCCCTTATTTCCGAAAAAAAGAAATGGATTTTACTGTCTTTCTTGCTGCCGGTTCTTTTGCACGGATTGTATGATTACATCCTGGTTTCACACGAACTTTGGCGGTTTTATATGGTGCCTTTTATGTTTTTCTTATGGTGGTTTGCTCTGCGCAAAGCAAAAAAAGCAAGAATGTTAAAGCATCCCGTTTAAGCAAAAAGCAATCCTTTTAAAGGGTTGCTTATTTTTTATGGAGAGAACTTCTTAATCAGGTTGTATAAAATGCCATTTACTACAAAAAATACGTTGTAAGGAAAACCATTAATCATGAGGAGGCAGCAGCATGCAGAAAAATCGTATCATTTGGATGACGGCAGGTGCACTAATTATTGCCCTCTTTTTTCAAATGACTATCTTAAATCAAAATGAAGCCCATGCGTTTTCGAATCAAGTCATTCAAAAAGGCGCTGTTGGCGATGATGTTGTGGAACTGCAGGCAAGATTGCAGTACAACGGATATTATAACGGTTCAATTGATGGAGTATATGGATGGAGCACTTATTGGGCGGTACGCAACTTTCAATATGAATTTGGACTAAAGGAAATAGACGGACTTGTTGGAGAGTCAACAAAACAAAAACTCACCCAGACTACAAAATATTATCGGGATTTTGTCCATAAACAGCTAAACTCTGGAAAGGACTTTACTCATTATGGCGGTGTTCCGTTAAGTAGACAGAGCGCGCCATCTAAAGAATTCAAGGCTAAAATGAGAGCTTCTTACGGCAAGAAAGGTGCAGGCAAGTCGCAAGCGGGGCAGGCAAAACAGACACAGCCAAAGCAGCAGGCACAGCAAAAGCAGCCAAAACAGAAGGCACAGCCGAAAGCTAAAGCACAGCCAAAAGCTAAAACAACCGCTGTAAATATGCCTGAGGGTTTTTCGCAAAATGATATTCAGCTCATGGCGAATGCTGTCTATGGTGAATCGCGCGGGGAACCATATATCGGTCAGGTTGCAGTCGCGGCCGTTATTTTAAACCGGGTGGACAGCCCAACATTCCCTGATACAGTATCTGGTGTTATTTTCGAGCCAAGAGCCTTTACAGCTGTAGCAGATGGGCAAATTTGGCTGACTCCGAATGAAACAGCTAAAAAAGCGGTCATGGATGCCATCAATGGCTGGGATCCAACAGAAAATGCGGTTTATTATTTTAATCCCAATACTGCAACAAGCGGCTGGATTTGGGGACGTCCTCAAATTAAACAGATAGGGAAGCACATATTCTGCAACTAAGAGGTGAATGTAATGATCAGAGGAATTTTGATTGCTGTTTTAACAATTGGAGTCGTTGGAACGGCTTATTGGGGCTACAAAGAGCATCAAGAGAAAAATGCAGTGTTGATTCATGCTGAGAATAACTATCAGCGTGCATTCCATGATTTGACATACCAAGTTGATCAGCTGCACGATAAGATTGGCGCCACTCTTGCTATGAATTCAAAAAAATCGCTGTCACCAGGACTAGTTGAAGTTTGGAGAATTACTTCAGAAGCTCATTCTGATGTTGGGCAGCTGCCGCTGACTCTGCTCCCTTTTAATAAAACAGAAGAGTTTTTAGCGAGTATATCTGATTTCAGCTACCGCACAGCCGTGCGCGACCTGGATAAAGAGCCTTTATCAGATCAGGAATATGCGAAATTAAAGGAGCTTTATACCAAATCTGAAGATATACAAAAAGAATTGCGCAATGTACAGCATATGGTTATCGATAATAATCTCAGATGGATGGATGTTGAGCTTGCTCTTGCTGCCGGCGATGTAAAAGATGATAACACCATTATTAATGGATTCAAAACTGTTGAGAAAAATGTCAATGCCTATTCAGAAACAGATTTTGATCCTTCCTTGACTTCAGTAAAAAAGAAGGAAGAAGGCTTTGACCATTTAAAAGGCCAAGTTATTACCGAAAAAGAAGTTCCGAAGATAGTAGAAAAGTTTGTTCCGGGCGCAACCGGAAACATGAAAGTAACGCCTAATGGAAAAGGTTCATCGCTTGAGTTTTACAGTGTTACTGTAAACGATCCGAAAAAGAAATCTGAGATCTATATCGATATTACAAAAAAAGGCGGCTATCCAATTTGGCTGCTTCAGAACAGAGAAGTAAAAGACCCTAAGATCAGTTTAAATGATGCCTCCAATAATGCAGCAAAATTTTTAAAAGATCAGGGGTTTGAGGATTTGATTTTATACGAAAGTGCTCAGTTTGAAAACATAGGCATTTTCTCATTTGTGTCAGTCTATAAAAATGTAAGGCTTTATCCTGATGCAATCAGAATGAAAGTGGCTCTTGATGATGGAAAAGTAATCGGCTATTCTGCAAGAGACTATCTGGCATCACACCGAAAACGTGAAATACCGCAGGCGAAAATAAGTACAGAAGAAGCAAGAAGCTTTGTCAATCCGAATTTAATGGTGCAGGAAGACAGACTGGCTATCATTACAAATGATCTTGGTGAAGAAGTTCTTACTTATGAGTTTTTAGGAACAATGGAAAATGATACTTACAGAATCTTTGTAAATGCCAATGATGGAACGGAAGAAAAAGTTGAAAAGCTTGACAACTCTGAGCCAATCTATCAGGAAATTTAGTAAGAAAAAAGTGTGAAAATGAAAAAGCCAATTTTTCAAAAAAAATGAATCTAACGAAAAGAACCTAAATAAAAAAAGGAAAAGATGAAATAGACTTTTCCTTTTTTTTATTCCATGATTTAATATTAGAGTAGAGAGAAATAGAGAGTGTGTGATCATGTGCTGAATATTGGGGATCGTTTATTTTTAGAAGCAGAAGATGATCAGTCTGTGAAATTAAAATGCCGAGTAGTCGATCTTTTGGACCGGGTATTATATACCGATTATCCATTTAATGAAAAGACAGGAAAACCATTTTTTTGCTGAACGGAACACATTTAGATGCCTCCTTCGTCGGAAATGATCAAAATGCCTATCATTTTCCTACAGAAGTCCTGGGCAGATACAAAGATAAAATACCGATGCTCGCCTTTAAAATGCCGGCAGCACATGAAATGAAAAGAATACAAAGAAGAGAGTACGTCAGGATTGAGACAGCTATTGATATTGCCCTGCATTCAGTAAATGGCATGTTTAAGCCGTTTGTGACGACAACGATGATTTAAGTGCCGGCGGTGCTGCAGTCAGCCTGCCGCCTCATATCTCGATCAATCAAAATGAAGAGGTCCATTCTCGGCTTTCTTTGCCTTTTCAAAAAGGAACAACAGAATATGCAAAAATCAAAGCGAAAATGATCAGGATCATAAAAAGCGGAATTTGACCAGCAGCTGCTTTTAAAGAAAAAGGGAGTTTAAGCCGAATAAGAAGATTCTAATTGCATCATACTAGATATAAAAAGTGGAGATGGATACAGGTATGATGCGATTTGAACGGATTGTGATCAAGATTGTGATCATTCAATTGATTCTTTTAATTTGTGCACAAGCTGCGCTGACGAATGCAAATCTGCAGCCCCACATCTCGCGTGTGGTACAATATGAAGGTGTGAATAAGCTGACAATCAGCGAATGGCTTGAAACCTTTAAACAGTCAACTATGCAGGATGAATAGACCTGCATTATTTTTATTTCTTATTTTTAACATGTGCAGCATGAAGATTCCTGAATACGTATCTAGGAAACTATCAAGGAGGACCTATGGAACGAAATTTATCTATTGCAATTGATGGACCTGCAGCAGCAGGCAAAAGCACAGTTGCAAAAATCTTAGCAGAAGACTATTCATATGTTTATATCGACACGGGAGCAATGTACAGAGCTCTTACTTATAAAGCGATTCAGGAGAATGCGGAGTTAGAAAACGAAGAACTATTGAAAGAAATCCTGTCTAATATAAAAATAGACCTAATTCCAAGCGAAAAAGGACAGCTTGTTTATGTAAATAGGGAAAATGTCACAGGAGTAATTCGGACGCATGAAGTCACAAATTCTGTTTCAATAGTAGCAAAGCATGCTTCTGTCAGAGAAGAAATGGTCAAAAGACAAAAAGAAATGGCAAGCGGCGGCAGAGTGGTCATGGACGGAAGAGATATCGGCACTCATGTTCTGCCTGATGCAGAAGTGAAGATATTCTTAAGAGCATCTGTACTTGAACGTGCGAAAAGACGTCATGATGAAAATCTATCAAAAGGCTTTGAATCAGATTTAGAGCAGCTGAAGCTTGATATTGCAAGAAGGGACAAATTGGATTCGGAACGAGTCATTGCTCCTCTTAAAAAAGCAGATGATGCTGTTGAAATTGATACAACGTCACTGTCTATTACAGGTGTTGTGGAAGAAATCAAAAAAATTGTCAAAGAGAGGCTTTGATGAAAATGAACTTTTATCAATTTGCCAGAGGTGTTGTAGCATCTGTGTTCTTTCCGCTTTACCGGATCGAGGTAAAAGGGAAAGAGCATTTTCCTAAAGAAGGCGCGATCCTTTTATGTTCGAATCATATTGATAATTTAGATCCTCCTACAGTTGGGATATCAGCTCCAAGGCAAGTGCATTTTATGGCGAAAGAAGAATTGTTTCAAGTCCCTGTCCTAGGGGGTATAGTCAGAAAAGTGGGATCCTTCCCTGTTAAAAGAGGCATGAGTGACCGAGAAGCTTTAAGAAATGGTTTAAATGTGCTGAAAGACGGAGGCGTTTTGGGGTTATTTCCGGAAGGCACCAGAAGCAAAGACGGGAAGCTTGGAAAAGGTCTTGCTGGAGCAGGTTTTTTTGCCCTCAGATCTAATGCTTTAGTAGTTCCCTGTGCGGTCATCGGCACTTATAAGCCTTTTCAAAAAGTAAAAGTTTTCTTCGGTGAACCTATCAATCTTGATCCTTTAAGAGAAAGAAAAGCAACGGCTGAAGAGGCAACTGAGCTGATTATGTCAAAAATTGCAGAACTTCTCGAAAAACATCGCTCTTAAGAGTCTTACTACTTGACAAAATGTAACATTTATTAGAAGTTAGTAAAAAGAGTATTTTCACTTTATTCTAAAAAGTGATTTCATACATATCCAACTAAGTCGTAGGTTGTGACCAAGGAGGTAATTGGAATGGTTGAAGACATGAATAATGTAGAAGTAAAAACACCGGAAGTTGGTGACATTCTGAAAGGGATCGTTACTAAGGTGGAAGACAAACAGGTAATTGTTGAAATTGACAACGTGAAACATATCGGTATTATTCCTATAAGTGAACTCTCCAGTCTGCACGTTGAAAAAGCTTCTGATGTTGTAAGTGAAAATGAAGAATTGCAGTTAAAAGTGACAAAAGTCGAGGATGAAGCATTAATCCTTTCTAAAAGAGCAATTGACGCAGATCTTGCCTGGGATCAGCTGCAGACTAAATTCGAATCAAAAGAAGTGTTTGATGCGGAAGTCAAGGATGTTGTTAAGGGAGGCCTCGTGGTTGACCTTGGTGTAAGAGGATTCATTCCTGCATCGTTAGTGGAGTCTCACTTTGTTGAAGATTTTTCTGACTATAAAGGAAAAACGCTGTCACTGATGGTTGTTGAGATTGACCGTGAGAAAAATCGTGTCATCTTATCCCACCGCGCTGTAGTTGAAAAAGAACACGGCGAAAAGAAACAGCAAAGATTAGATATGATTAAAGCAGGCGAAGTGCTTGAGGGAACGGTTCAGCGTCTGACTGATTTCGGGGCTTTTGTTGATATCGGCGGCATTGACGGGCTGGTTCACATTTCACAGCTGTCACATAATCACGTCGATAAACCGTCTGAAGTTGTAGAAGAAGGACAAAAAGTTCAAGTGAAAGTGTTATCGATTGACCGCGATAACGAAAGAATCTCACTATCTATTAAAGAAACCCTTCCTGGACCTTGGGAAACCATTGCTGATAAAGTAAAAGCCGGCGATGTTTTGGACGGCACAGTGAAACGTTTAGTTTCTTTCGGTGCATTTGTGGAAATTCTGCCTGGTGTAGAAGGTCTTGTTCACATTTCTCAAATCTCGAATAAGCACATCGGCACACCTCAAGAAGTGCTTTCAGAGAATGAAGAAGTAAAAGTGAAGGTATTGGATGTAAATGAAAACGAACAGCGAATTTCCCTGAGTATTAGAGAATTAGAAGGTCCATCTAAAGCCGATGAAGAGGATTACCGCAATTATCAGGCTAAAGAAGAGTCTTCAGGTTTTCAATTAGGCGAAATGATTGGCGATAAATTAAATAAATTGAAATAAACGGTGATGACTGTGAGCAGAGCTAAGCGTAAGATCGACCATATTCAACATGCATTAAAAACAGGGCAGCTGAGAGAAAACGGATTTGATGATGTCATGTTTCTGCACCAGAGCTTGCCTGATACTGCGGTTCATCACATTGATCTGCACGCTGAAATTGGCGAACTTGTTCTAAGTTCGCCAATTTTTATCAATGCAATGACAGGCGGAGGCGGAACAGAAACCGTCAAAATTAATGAAGCTTTGTCTTCCGCTGCTGCTGAGTGTAAAATACCGCTTGCTGTCGGCTCGCAAATGTCTGCTATCCGCGATGCTTCAGAAAGGCCTTCTTATGAAGTCGTACGGAAGGTTAATCAACAGGGCTTGCTTTTTGCAAACCTTGGAAGCGAAGCAACGCCGGATCAGGCAAAAATGGCCATTGATATGATAGAAGCAAATGCCATTCAAATTCATTTAAATGTTGTTCAGGAATTAGTTATGCCTGAAGGAGACAGGGATTTCAGCGGTGCTTTAAAAAGAATTTCTGCCATTGCAGAAGCGTCAGAGGTTCCGGTTATCGTAAAAGAAGTCGGATTCGGAATGAACCGTGAAGCGGCCGAAAAGCTGAGAGATGCCGGCGTGACAGCTATAGACGTCGGAGGCTTCGGCGGAACGAACTTTGCAAAAATTGAAAACGAAAGAAGAAGCAGACTGTTATCTTATTTCAATGACTGGGGAATTCCAACCGCTGTTTCAATTGCCGAGCTCAAATCGTCTGTTAAAGGCATCTCCATTCTCGGTTCCGGAGGCATACAGAACGCGATGGATATAGCAAAAGCAATTTCCCTCGGCGCATCCAGCGCAGGGATGGCAGGATTCTTTCTGAAAATATTAATTGAAGACGGATATGATGCTCTTGTTTCAGAAATTAAAACCGTTCAGGATGATTTGAGAATGATCATGACAGCACTCGGAGCCGTAAGCATCAGTCATCTTCAAAATGCACCTGTCATTATATCCGGTTTGACTCATCATAGATTAAATGAGCGAAACATTGATACAAAATTCTTCAGCAATCGAATTATAGAAAAATAAGAATCCGCATCCTATTATAGGGTGCGGATTTTGTTTTGAAAAAAAGACGCTTTTTTATTAGTCGCCTATTGGGTTTGTTTCGAGAAAAACGGACTACTCCGCTTTCCTATTTGTTTCGGGCTCTTGATTCTTCAGGGCTCTCTAAAGAAGTGGCTCCTTTGTAATTAAGTGATTGATCTCGGTCAGATTCAACTCTTTTGCTTGCTTTCAGCTTTTTTTCCTGACGGTCACGTCCCATTATATCCCTCCTTTTATTCCTTTAGTATGACTCAAGCATCCATTCTCCATGAATTCAATTTTGAGATAGAGCATGATATCATCCATGAAAAAATTCTCGATATAAACAGCCCTTTTCAATCAATAAGTGGATTAAAGATCAAAGAATCAACCCATAATGGTAAGAATAGGAGTGAGAATGGTGGAAAATGTCTTTTATTATTGGATTTTGTGGGGAGCTTGGATTGTCGCTGCTTTTTTCCTGCAAAAATCCATAAGGCGAACAATGATATCAGCGGTTATTTTAGTGTGCATAGCATCTGGAGAAATGTTTATAGAGGTTTCTTCTTTTTCGGTTAGAATTTCTTTTATCCTGGTTTTGTGCATCGGGTATTATTTGGCTTCGGGATGCAAGCGGAAGGTTTATCACTTTTTTTCTGTGATGACGTTAACTAGTGCCTATGCAGGCATACATTTATTCGAAATTTTTGATCCAGTATGGTTTATAGTCGATCGTTACTTTGTCATTATTGGTGTTATCAGTATATTGACGATTTATCTGGGGAAAAGTATGCCCGAACGTATAGGGCTGCTTGTCCTCTCCATGAGCCAAGGGGAGTTATTGTTCTGGGTGATCCTGAGCAAATTTCATAATGGATTAACAATCGGAACAGCTGATTACTTGAATATGGCTGCGATTGGATATTTCATCGTATGTGCGTGGACTTATTTAGAACAAATTATGGCGTCATTTAATCAGCAGGCTCAAAAATCAGCAAGGGGGAAACAGGTTTAATATGAATGAGTATACTTATCCGATTTTATTCGGTGTTGCTTTTGGGGTTATTTCAAGACTGTATATGCTAAGAACAGATTACAGGCAGTACCCTACCTATCTGCATGGTAAAATAATTCATGTTGCTTTGGGGTTTATTGCAGCCGGTCTTGGCACAATTGCCATCCCAGCAATAATGGAAGAAGAATTTACTGCGATTACCTTTCTCTCGCTTGCTGCTTCGCAATTCAGAGAAGTCAGAAACATGGAACGGAATACTCTGTCGGAGCTGGACGGATATGAGCTTGTTCCCAGAGGGAAAACCTACATTGAGGGAATTGCCGTTGCCTTTGAAAGCAGAAATTACCTTGTGATTTTTACTTCTTTAACGACTACCTTTGCGTATTTAGTTTTTAACATTTGGGCAGCCCTTGCAGCAGGTGTAATATGTCTGATCATTTCTAAAAAACTAATGGCCGGCAGCAAAATGAAGGATATCGTCCATATTGAATATAAAGAACCCCATTTTGAAGGCGCAGGTTTATATATTGATAACATTTATATAATGAATATTGGGATACCTGCAAAGCAGGAAGCTGTAATGAAATATGGCATGGGATTTATTTTGACTCCGAAAAATTACAATGCAAGAACGACCATTGCAAATCTTGGCCAAAGACAGGCGATTCTGCACGATGTGTCAACAGCTCTTGGTGTGCACCGCGATTCTGGTGAGCCATCCTTGGTTCCGCTTGCTAAACGTGATTTGGATGATGGAAGAGTAGGTGTATTTGTCCTTCCGCAAGGAGGGGACATTGAGCTTGCTAAAACGGTTATAGGGGAAGTTCCTACGCTTGAAAATGCGATTAGAATGCCAAGTGAATCCAAGGCGAATAAAAAAGGCAGGTCTGAAAAGTGAACACATCACTCGAAAAATATATTCTGGCAGCGGTAACGACAAGCCCTGAGAAAGTAACAGGCGGGACAGCCGTCTTTGTAGTCAAAACAAAAGAAGAAATGGATTTTTACGCAAAAAATCTAGAAGCGATTTTAGATGGAATAGCTCACGGAATTGGTGAAGATCTGTACATTATTGTAAAGCATTGAGTTGTACAACATGCTAAACTCTGCTAATATATAAAAGTTAAGCCCTTCCCGAAAATAGAGAAGGGTTTCTTTCATGAAAAGGGAAAGCTTATAATGTAAGATATGAACTTATATGTTGCCCGCATTAAAATACATAAACTGCAAGTTGAAAGGAAAGATTGCTATGGCTAAACCGGTAATTGCAATCGTCGGCCGCCCGAATGTCGGGAAATCGACGATTTTTAATCGAATCGTTGGCGAGCGTGTGTCAATCGTCGAAGATATACCAGGAGTAACAAGAGACAGAATTTACAGTTCAGGAGAATGGCTGAACTATCAATTCAACGTGATTGATACAGGTGGAATTGATATTGGAGATGAGCCGTTTTTAGCTCAAATTCGTCAGCAGGCTGAAATTGCGATTGATGAAGCGGATGTTATTATTTTTCTGACAAATGGACGAGAAGGTGTGACCGCTGCAGATGAAGAAGTGGCAAAAATTCTCTACCGCAGCAAAAAGCCGGTTGTCCTTGCTGTAAACAAAGTGGACAACCCTGAAATGAGAGCCAGCATCTATGATTTCTATGCGCTTGGATTTGGAGAGCCATTCCCAATTTCAGGATCACATGGTCTGGGACTTGGAGATTTGCTTGATGCAGTTGCAGAGCATTTCAAAAATATTGTGACGGAAGATTATGATGAAGAAACAATCAAGTTCAGTTTAATCGGACGGCCAAACGTCGGTAAATCCTCGCTTGTGAATGCACTCCTTGGAGAGGACCGCGTAATCGTGAGCAACATTGCAGGTACAACAAGGGACGCAGTTGATACAAGCTACCGGTATGAAGGACAGGATTTCGTTATTATTGATACTGCCGGCATGAGAAAAAAGGGAAAAGTATACGAGTCCACTGAAAAATACAGTGTTCTCCGTGCCCTGAAAGCCATTGATCGTTCAGATGTCGTACTAGTTGTCATTGACGGGGAAGAAGGCATTATCGAGCAGGATAAAAAAATTGCAGGCTACGCACATGAAGCAGGTCGTGCAGTCGTGATTGTCGTGAATAAATGGGATGCAGTTGAAAAAGATGAAAAAACAATGAAAGATTTCGAAACGAACATTAGAGAGCATTTCTTATTCCTGGACTATGCTCCAATCGTTTTCCTGTCTGCAAAAACGACCCGACGTATCCATACATTGCTGCCAAAAATCATTATGGCCAGTGAAAATCACTCTCTGCGTGTTGAAACAAGCGTCCTGAATGATGTCATCATGGATGCTGTAGCGATGAATCCTACTCCTACTGATAAAGGCAAGAGATTGAAAATTTATTATGCTACACAGGTTGCTGTTAAGCCGCCGGCATTTGCTATTTTTGTTAACGAACCAGAATTAATGCATTTTTCATATGAGCGATTCCTGCAAAACAGAATCCGCGATGCATTTGGTTTTGAAGGCACGCCAATTAAGATTTTCGCAAGAGCCAGAAAATAATAGGGGTGAATAGGGATGGAACGAATTGCCGTTCTTGGTGCAGGCAGCTGGGGAACAGCGCTTAGTATTGTACTAGCAGATAATAATCACGAAGTAAGACTATGGGGGCATCGCCAAGAGCTGATTTTACAAATTAATGAAACACACCGGAATCAAAAATATTTGCCTGATGTAGAGCTTTCAGATGCTATCAAAGGCTATACAGATTTAGCTGAAGCACTGAATTCAGTAAATATCGCGGTTTTGGCTGTTCCGACTAAAGCAATAAGAGAAGTTCTTCAGGATGTCATAGAAGTGATAGATCATAAATTGACGATTGTCCATGTAAGCAAAGGAATTGAGCCTGATTCCCTCATGCGCATATCTGAAATTATTAAAGAGGAAGTTCCTGTTAACCTCCTTCAGGATGTAGTGGTTTTATCAGGGCCAAGCCATGCTGAAGAGGTGAGCTTGAGACAGCCGACAACGGTAACATCATCATCCGATAACCTTGAAGCAGCAGAGCTTATTCAGGATTTATTTATGAATCAGCATTTCAGAGTGTATACAAACCCTGATGTCATAGGGGTTGAGATTGGCGGAGCTCTGAAAAATATCATTGCACTTGCAGCAGGAATAACGGACGGTCTCGGTTACGGAGATAATGCCAAAGCTGCTCTTATTACGAGAGGCCTTGCTGAAATAGCGCGCCTTGGCAGTATAATGGGCGGGAATCCGTTAACGTTTTCGGGACTCACAGGTATAGGAGACTTAATAGTTACTTGTACAAGCGTTCACTCAAGAAACTGGAGAGCCGGCAATTTGCTTGGAAAAGGCAAAAAGCTTGAGGATGTTCTTGAAAACATGGGCATGGTCGTAGAGGGCGTCAGAACGACTAAGGCAGCCTATCAGCTTGCCCAAAAATATGAAGTGAAAATGCCGATTACAGAAGCTCTATATGATGTCTTATTCAACGATAAAGAAGTAAAAGATGCCGTTGATTCCCTCATGGCCAGAGTGAAAACAAACGAAATGGAAGATCTTGTGAATATTAGTGGAAATCGCAGCTGACTCTTGTGGCACAAGGCCGGGAAATGCATAGAATAGCTTGAGTTTGTGAAAGAATAACAATCTTACTCATGAAACGGACCACTAGGTGCAAATGCGTGAATCACACTAAAGCATTGAATCACATACTTACGTTTCCTCTCTGCCCTTTAAAATGGCTTACTTTATCTTTAAAAATAGGCATTAGAGGATGCAAATGCTCTGAAATTCGCATAAAATGCATCGTAGTAAATTATGAGTTGCTCTAATCAATGGGTTCCGATTAGTCCGAAGTAAAACATGGCTGAAGTAAAGCTGCCCCCTCTTTACTTCGGTTTTTTTTGTTATGAAAAGGGATAAGCCATTGTGTTTCTTGGAAGTATGGCATACATAGAGAAGCAGAGTGAACGGCTAAGTTGCTGATTCATCTTTTTATGGTGATTATAACCCGAACTCGGCTAGAAAATCAGGATATCAGCTAAATATTGCCCAGTGCGGCTTAATAAGATGCAAAACGGCTATATTAAAAAACTGTAAAGCTATAATAAATGCAAAATCGACTAAATAAAATCGGAAAACGGCAAAATAAAATGAGATTTTGGCTAATAAATAGGCGAATTTGGCTAAATTATAATTTCCGGCTGTACCAGAATCGAAGTTTTAGCGCAGAAATGATATACCCGGACTTTTCTGTCGGATCCTTATCTGTCTGTCTGAGTCGAACTGTTTGCTCCACTGTTCATATTGTCCAGCTCCACCTCCTAACTCCTCTGCCAGAACGGATCAGCCTGAAAAGTCAAACCCAGACTTTCCAGTCTGCTCCTTATCTGTCTGTCGGAGCTAAGCAGTCGGTTCCGCTTTTCTAAGTAAACAGGCGATTCCGCATTTCTTGATGTCCAGCTCCATCGCCCAGCTCCTCGGCCAGAACGGATCAGCCTGAAAAGTCAAACCCGGACTTTTCTGTCGGATCCTTATCTGTCTGTCTGAGTCGAACTGTTTGCTCCACTGTTCATATTGTCCAGCTCCACCTCCTAACTCCTCGGCCAGAACGGATCAGCCTGAAAAGTCAAACCCGGACTTTCCAGTCTGCTCCTTATCTGTCTGTCTGAGTCAAACTGTTTGCTCCACTGTTCATATTGTCCAGCTCCACCTCCTAACTCCTCGGCCAGAACGGATCAGCCTGAAAAGTCAAACCCGGACTTTCCAGTCTGCTCCTTATCTGTCTGTCGGAGCTAAGCAGTCGGTTCTGCTTTTCTAAGTAAACAGGCGATTCCGCATTTCTTGTGATATAATATTTTTCGGATAATAAGGGGAGGTAAGGTAATGAGTCCAGGGTTGATGAAGATGTGGATTGCTCTCGCTTCAATGGGGTTTATGTTTGTTGCGATTATATCAATCTATTTCAGCAGATTTAAAATGAAAGGGTTTTTAAAGATTGCTTTTGCCGCAATTGCCTATTTTTTTATGATTCTGGCAGGATTGTTGATTATTTTCGTTGTTTTCAGCGGGCCTGTTAATGAATAAAGAACTTCACTATAAAGGAAGATTTTCATGAAAAAGCTTGCTTCTTTGTTACCTGTTTTTTTAATAATGACACTGCTCTCAGGCTGCTTGTATCCTGATCAGGAGCTAAGCCAGAATCAGGTTCCCTATGAAGATCAGATTGCAGGAGTTCAAAACACGGTTGACCGGTTTAAAGAAGATTCCGGTGGGCTGCTTCCGATTAAAACAAGAGATATGAAAACGCCTATTTATCAGAAATACCCGGTTGATTTCGCCAAGCTTGTGCCGAAATACATGGCTGAACCGCCTGGAACATCCTATGAAAGCGGCGGAGTTTATTTGTATGTGCTTGTTGATGTTGAGGAAAACCCAACGGTAAAACTGATTGACCTCAGAATCTCAGAAGCAATACGTGATCTAAAAACGAGGTTAAATGTGTATAAAGCATCGAACGGCGGCTATCCGCCTTATAAAGAGGTTGTAGCTGAAAACGTGTTTACCCTAGACTACAAGAAGCTTGGCTATGAGGAAGCTCCTCATGCTGTAAGCCCTTATTCCGGCGAAACACTGCCTTTTGTCATTGATAATACCGGGGAAGTATACGTTGATTACCGCATTGATTTGTACAAAGTATTAAGCGAAAAGAAAAATACAGCCGCAAAAGGTGAAGACATACGCAATCTTTTGGTTGAGGATTCTCCGTTTGTACCTGCATTTTCATTGCCTTATACAGTCAATGAAAAAAATGAACCTGTCTTTTTAGATAAATAAGTCATGAACCCTTCTTAAGAGAAATAAACTCTGAAAGAAGGGTTTTTCATTTTTTACAATCATATAAGAAAAATGAAATGAAAAAAATTTCAGATCACTGTCATAAATAAATAGGACAACGTCATAAATATATAGTGTCCTAAAACACGAAGAAGCAGACGGTCAATAACCCAAGAAGCCTATGATCGGGAGGGGATCACTTGGAAAAGGTAGATATTTTTAAAGATATCGCAGAGCGCACCGGCGGCGATATCTATCTTGGAGTAGTGGGAGCAGTAAGAACAGGCAAATCTACTTTTATCAAAAAGTTCATGGAGCAAGTCGTGCTTCCGAATATTGATAATGAAGCAGATAAGGCACGGGCACAGGATGAGCTGCCGCAAAGTGCTGCTGGAAAAACCATCATGACGACAGAGCCTAAATTTGTTCCGAATCAAGCGGTTTCGATCCATGTTGAAGAGGGACTTGACGTCAATATTAGATTGGTAGATTGCGTTGGTTATACAGTACCTGGAGCAAAAGGGTATGAAGACGAAAATGGACCAAGAATGATCAATACTCCGTGGTATGAGGAGCCGATTCCTTTCCATGAAGCGGCTGAAATCGGCACCCGCAAGGTGATTCAGGAGCATTCAACTATCGGTGTCGTCATTACGACAGACGGTTCAATTGGCGAAATCCCAAGAAGGGATTACATTGAAGCTGAAGAACGGGTTATCGAGGAATTAAAGGAAGTCGGAAAACCTTTCATTATGATTATTAATACGGTTCAGCCTTATCATCCTGAAACAGAAACACTCCGGAGACAGCTCAGTGAAAAATATGACATTCCGGTCCTTGCGATGAGTGTTGAAAGTATCCGCGAGACAGATGTCATGAACGTTCTCCGTGAAGCGCTGTATGAGTTCCCGGTGCTTGAGGTAAATGTGAATCTGCCTAGCTGGGTAATGGTTCTACGCGACAATCACTGGCTGCGGGAAAGCTATCAGGAAGCAGTCAAAGACACGGTCCAGGATATCAAAAGGCTAAGAGATGTTGATCGTGTGGTAGGTTATTTCAGTGAATATGACTTCATTGACCGGGCAAGCCTTGCAGGCATTGAAATGGGGCAGGGGATCGCTGAAATTGACCTGTATGCGCCTGATGATTTATATGATCAAATTTTAAAAGAGGTTGTTGGAGTAGAAATCCGCGGGAAAGATCACTTGCTGCAGCTTATGCAGGACTTTGCATATGCAAAAGCGGAATATGATCAAGTATCGGATGCGCTTAGAATGGTAAAACAAACAGGCTATGGCATTGCAGCGCCTGCACTCAGCGACATGAGCCTTGATGAACCGGAAATTATCAGGCAGGGTGCAAGATTCGGAGTCCGGTTAAAAGCTGTGGCCCCATCGATTCATATGATAAAAGTTGATGTGGAGTCAGAATTTGCTCCAATTATCGGAACAGAAAAACAAAGTGAAGAACTGGTTCGATACTTGATGCAGGATTTTGAAGATAACCCGCTGTCGATCTGGAATTCCGATATTTTCGGACGCAGTCTGAGTTCAATCGTGAGGGAAGGAATTCAGGCAAAACTTTCATTAATGCCTGAAAATGCAAGATATAAGCTGAAAGAAACGCTCGAACGCATGATTAACGAAGGCTCTGGCGGTTTAATCGCGATTATCCTATAGAATAGGAAAAAGAACAGATGACCACAAAAAAAGTGGTCATCTTTTTGTCTTTAAAAATAGTTTTCATTTCGATGACAATTAGCTTACAAAATTTTATTTTAATAAAATTAATGTTTACTTCTTTCTCAATATGTATTAGTGTTTTTAATAAGTTTTACATATTCCAAAATAATATTTACCTCTTCTACTATTTTTTTGTGAAATAAGTTCCAGGTGGGAATGCACGTTCGCTGAAATCACCTTCAATTATTGATTTATATAGGTTTTATAAAGGTTTCTCCTTGCTTAGCGAAAAAGGATATGTTAATCTACTATCAGAAATTATTTTCTGTATTGGTCGATTCTTCCTAGAAACCCAATATTCATGCGGAAAATCATTGAATTATAGCCGTTAATCGTATAAGATTAGCGTGTTAACAGTAAATGCTTATCTATCATGTATAGATTCTGCATAATCTGTGAAGAAATGAAAATAACAGAATGCTTTTATTGCTTAACAATCAATCTTTGGGAGGAGGTGAAAGGCATGAATAAAACAGAACTAATCAACGCGGTAGCAGAAGCTAGCGAATTATCAAAAAAAGATGCAACGAAAGCTGTTGATGCTGTTTTCGATACACTTTTGGATGCACTTAAAAACGGTGATAAAGTACAATTGATCGGTTTTGGTAACTTCGAAGTACGTGAGCGCGCGGCACGTAAAGGACGCAACCCACAAACTGGCGAAGAAATCGAAATCGCAGCAAGCAAAGTGCCTGCGTTCAAACCAGGTAAAGCTCTTAAAGACGCTGTTGCTGGAAAATAATGTGCTCTTACCCGTGTATGATGCATAAATTACATACACAATGATGCCATGGATAGCCCCTTTTATAGGGGCTTTTCCTTTGTTCTGGCACAAATTGCAGATATGAGCCTGACATCCTCTCTCTTATAAACTTCACAAGATACATCATTCTTTGCTTTTAATCTCTTACATATGCTAGAATCTGTATCAAATATATTGTTTTTTAGGAGGATATTTATGGGGCAAATTAATACACAGCAGATCGAAGAGGCAGTAAGGCTCATACTTGAGGCGATCGGGGAAGATCCAAATCGCGAAGGGCTTCTTGATACTCCCAAACGTGTTGCTAAAATGTATGCCGAAGTATTCTCAGGACTTAACGAAGATCCAAAAGAACATTTTAAAACGGTGTTCGGAGAAGACCATGAAGAACTTGTGCTAGTCAAGGATATTCCATTTCATTCTATGTGTGAGCATCACCTGGTTCCGTTTTTTGGAAAGGCTCACATTGCATACATACCAAAAGGCGGAAAAGTAACAGGGCTGAGCAAGCTTGCCAGAGCTGTGGAAGCAGTTTGCAGAAGACCTCAGCTTCAAGAGAGAATTACCTCGACGATTGCAGAGAGCATTGTTGATTCTCTAGAACCTCATGGCGTAATGGTGGTTGTAGAAGCTGAACATATGTGCATGACAATGCGCGGAGTCAAAAAGCCGGGAAGCAAAACGATCACATCCGCTGTCAGAGGGGTTTTTGTGAAAGATCCTGCAGCCAGAGCTGAAGTATTATCATTTATTAAAGAATAAGGGTTCGGGGGTGAACATATGAAAGACAACACAAATGATTTTTTAGTGATAAAAGCGGTAGAGGATGGAGTGAATGTCATCGGTCTGACCCGCGGATCGGATACTAGATTTCATCATTCAGAGAAGCTGGATAAAGGCGAGGTAATGATTGCCCAATTTACAGAACACACATCTGCTATTAAGATAAGAGGGAAAGCCATTATTCAAACAAGCTACGGAGAAATAGAAAGCGACTCCAGAAGATAATTTTCTGAGCTCTGCAGATATGGTATAATGAGTAGTATTCAGCTGAAAATGTTTGTTGCTGTTGCTGGCTTTTTCGAAAAAATATCTATTTACATGGGGACAAGGGTGATTCATTTGCAAGACATCTATGTACAAATGGCTAAGATAAAAGACGCGTTACACTTAAAGCTCACTCATCCATTTTTAGCAAAATATATACCTTCTCCTGTTATTGATGAAGATAAACTGCTCCTCTTCTATGCTTTGTTCGATCAGATTGATCTTCCAGTTGAAAAAAAAGAGAACTACATAATTACAGCGATGCTTGTGCAAATTGCCCTTGATACTCATGATGAAGTATCCACTTCCTTTCATTTAAAGCAAGAAGAGTTCATGCAAAGACAGCTGATTGTTCTTGCAGGAGACTACTTCAGCGCTCTGTATTACGCGTTATTATCAGAAATGCAGGACATTGGAATGATTCGAACGTTAGCAACGGCAATAAAAGAGATTAACGAACATAAAATTCGCCTGTACGAAGAGACTGTAAGTGATTTTGATTCATTCGTTGCAAGTATTATAAAAGTAGAAACAGCTATTTTTCAGCATGTTTCTGACTATTTTCAGGCAGGCTTATTCTCTAAGCTGACGACTAAATATCTGTCATACAAACGGCTGACGCTTGAGAAAAACAGATACAGCGCAGAATCTTTATCCATCATGAGAAATTTGGAGAAAAAGAAGAAAAATATCGGCACAATCGAATTTACCGGCGTGTATTTAAAAGAGTTCTGCAACCGTTATTTCGAAGAGACAGCCGACCTTTTAGAAAACTGTTTTCAGCAGCCGTCTTCTCTGCAGAAAGTCCTGTTAGCAAGATTGCAATCATTCAAGTATAATCAGGATATAAGGTATACTACGCTCGCGGAAGAAGGTTTATGAAATGCAGCAGTCGAAAGAAGAAAGAGTCCATTCTGTATTTGAAAAAATATATAAAAACTACGATAAGATGAATTCGGTCATCAGTTTTCAGCGCCATATTGCCTGGCGCCGGGAAACAATGAAACGAATGAATGTCAAACAAGGTTCGATTGCCCTGGATGTTTGCTGCGGTACAGCAGACTGGACTATTGCTATGGCTGATGCAGTTGGGGAGAAGGGCAGAGCGATTGGCCTTGATTTCAGCAATAATATGCTGAAGATTGGCAGAGAGAAAATAAAAAATTTCTCTAATATTGAATTAATTCACGGCAATGCCATGGAACTTCCATTTGAAGATAACACGTTTGATTATGTTACGATTGGTTTTGGACTTCGGAATGTTCCTGACTATATGACTGTGCTTAAGGAAATGCACCGTGTTGTAAAGCCGGGCGGAAAAGTAGTCTGCCTGGAAACCTCACAGCCTACCATGATCGGATTTAAGCAGCTTTACTATGGTTACTTCCGATTTGTGATGCCTGTTTTTGGGAAACTGTTTGCTAAAAGCTATAATGAATATTCATGGCTGCAGGAATCAGCTAGGGATTTTCCCGGAATGCGGGAGCTTGCACAAATGTTCAAAGATGCAGGCTTTAAAGATGTGGACGTGAAGCCTTTTACAGGCGGCGTAGCTGCAATGCATCTCGGCTGTAAATGATTTAGCAGTTTTGTTGTTTATTAATGCTGAAAGTCTGCTTCATAATGGAAGACTTCGGACATATTCAAGCACGAATCACAACAATATTATGAAACAGCCATGTTTTAAAAATGCGAGTATTTAGGTGAATTGAATGAAATTTAAAATGGCGTATTCGTTCTTAAATGCAGATCTTGATCTGATTGAACAGGAACTTGAACAAACGGTAAGCTCAACAGAGCCTTTGCTAAGCGAGGCAGGGCTTCACCTTCTTCAGGCAGGGGGAAAGCGCATCCGCCCTGTTTTTGTATTGCTTTCTGCCATGTTTGGCGAATATGATATCGATAAAGTAAAAAAAGTGGCCATCGCTCTAGAAATTATTCATATGGCATCTTTGGTGCATGATGATGTGATTGACGATGCCGAGCTCAGACGCGGGAAACCGACAATTAAAGCAAAGTGGGATAACCGCATTGCAATGTATACAGGGGATTATTTATTTGCAAGATCTCTTGAGATTATGACATCTTTAGAAAATATTGCGGCTCATCAGATTCTCTCAAAAACGATTGTTGAAGTTTCGCTTGGTGAAATAGAACAAATAAAAGACAAGTATGATTTTGACCAGAATCTGCGTGTTTATTTAAGACGCATAAAACGGAAAACAGCGTTATTAATTGCTGCCAGCTGTCAGCTTGGAGCGATTGCCGGCGGTGTTCCCGAATCCATACATAAAAAATTATTTCATTTCGGCTACTATGTAGGAATGTCCTTTCAAATTACAGATGATATTCTTGATTTTACCTCTACAGAAGAAGAGCTTGGAAAGCCAGTTGGCGGAGACTTGCTTCAGGGCAACATTACCCTTCCCGTGCTTTACGCAATGGAAAATCCCGAGTTGAAAAAGAAAATCAGCAAGGTAACTAGTGATACGCCCCAAGCGGAAATGGCGGAAATTATCGATGTCATCTCATCTTCGAATGCAATTGAACGGTCCATCCAAGTGAGTGACATGTATCTTCAGAAAGGGTTCAGCATTTTAAACCAATTGCCGAAAAATAGAGCAAGATCTGCCTTATCCAATATTGCAAAATATATTGGAAAAAGAAAATTTTAAATTCCTCCGCACCATACGATTGCGAAAAGAGTGAAAAAATGATACGATTTCCATGGGGCATGAAAGCCCATACATAACAATCGCGGGGTGGAGAAATTAAGATGGAAAAAACATTTATGATGGTCAAACCTGATGGCGTTCAGCGTCAGCTTATCGGGGAAATTATTTCCAGATTCGAAAGTAAGGGCTTACAATTAGTTGGGGCAAAATTAATGCAAATTCCAGTTGGACTTGCAGAGCAGCATTACGGAGAACACAACGGGAAGCCATTCTTTGGGGAACTTGTTGATTTTATAACTTCCGGACCAGTTTTCGCTATGGTTTGGGAAGGGGAAAATGTGATTGAGATCTCACGCACGATGATGGGCAAAACAAAACCATCCGAAGCATTGCCGGGTACAATCAGAGGCGACTATGGTTTATTCGTCGGAAAAAACATTATCCACGGTTCCGATTCACCTGAAAGTGCAGAGCGCGAAATTAACCTTTTCTTCAAACAAGAAGAATTAGTAGAATACGACAAAGCTATTCATACTTGGATTTATTAATCCGCTTAAAGCCAGCAGAAATGCTGGCTTTTTCCATATTCAAATATTCCCTCCTATTAAAACTTCTCACGCGAATCTTTATGAGTTTTCAGATTTTTTTATCCGTACCTCACAAGAATCTATCAATTTCCGATATACTGTACATAGAGGAATTTCTGCAGGAGAGTTGAGAAAGATGGATTATATGCAATTTCAGAAAGAGTTTAAAAAGTTAACAGGAATAGATCTTGCCCTTTATAAAGAGGCACAAATGAAAAGATGAATTACCTCTCTTTATTTGAAAAGGGGATTTAAGGATTTTAAAGAGTATTATTCAGCAATACAAAGAGAGAAGAAGCTGCTCTATGAGCTTTTGGACAGAATAACCATTAACGTAACAGAGTTTTATAGAAATAAAAAGCGCTGGGATCTTTTAGAGACTGAATTGCTGCCTGTATGCTAAACAGATCCCGCCCGCTGAAAATATGGAGTGCAGCCTGTTGAATCGGTGAAGAGCCTTTTACGATAGCGATGATTCTGTCAAAATATTTGCCATTGCGGTCTATTAATATCCTCGCAACAGATTTAGACATGTCATGGCGAGAGCAAAGCTTGGAATTTATCCGGAAAGAAGCCTTTCTGAGCTGCCGGAAGAGATGAAACGCAAATATTTTACTCAGGATGGGGCAGGCTATCAAATTAGTAAAGAAATTATTGAGACGGTACAATTTAATAAACACAATCTGCTCTCAGACCCTTTTGAAAAAGTATTTGATTTAATCGTTTGCCGAAACGTGCTGATTTATTTTACAGAAGATGCATAAAATTTGCTCTATAACAAGTTTTCAAAGGCATAAAAAAACAGGGGAATCTTTTTTATAGGGAGTACAGAACTGATTTTTTACAGCGATCAATATAATCTGGAATCAGCAGGTACTTTTTTTTACAAGAAAATCTAGCCGTAAACTTCCTATTCAATTGCCTCTACATATGATATAGTGTTACTTAAAATAATTTAGTGTTACTTAAAAGCGTTAGTGCGCTGAAGGGAGAGCTTTAGATGAGATACTTAACAGCAGGAGAATCACATGGACCGCAATTAACCGCGATTATTGAAGGAGTACCGGCGGGTCTGTCTATTACCGCAGAGGATATTAACCTTGATCTTACGCGCAGACAAAAGGGTCATGGAAGAGGAAGAAGAATGCAGATCGAGAAGGACGAGGTTCAGATCACAAGCGGAATCCGTCATGGAAAAGCACTGGGCTCTCCAATCGCACTTGTTGTTGAAAATAATGATTGGAAACATTGGACGAAAATAATGGGCATTGAGCCTTTGGAAGATGGCGAAGAAAAAGATATTAAACGTCAAATAAGCCGTCCTCGTCCTGGCCATGCAGATTTAAACGGTGCTATTAAATATGGCCACAGAGATATACGCAACGTGCTTGAACGCTCTTCAGCCCGTGAAACAACGGTCAGAGTTGCGGTGGGCGCAGTTGCAAAGAAATTATTGGCAGAACTTGGCATTAAAGTGGCAGGTCATGTAGTGGAAATAGGATCCATCAAAGCTGAAAAAACAGAGTATTCTTCGATAGAAGAGTTACAGCGGATCACAGAGGGATCACCTGTGCGCTGCCTGGATGAGAATGCTGCAGTGAAAATGATGCAGGCCATTGATGATGCAAAAAGCAACGGCGATTCTATTGGCGGTGTTGTGGAAGTCATTGTAGAAGGAATGCCTGCAGGAGTAGGAAGCTACGTCCATTTCGACCGCAAGCTTGATTCGAAAATTGCAGCAGCCATCGTGAGCATCAATGCTTTTAAAGGTGTTGAATTTGGTATTGGCTTTGAAGCTGCCCGAAGATTTGGCAGTGAAGTACATGACGAAATTATTTGGAGTGAAGAGACAGGATACTCCCGCAAGACAAATCGTTTAGGCGGTTTAGAAGGCGGAATGTCTACTGGTATGCCGATTGTGGTCAGAGGGGTCATGAAGCCGATTCCAACTCTTTATAAACCGCTTCAAAGTGTGGATATTGAAACGAAAGAGCCTTTTTCAGCAAGCATTGAACGGTCTGACAGCTGTGCAGTCCCGGCTGCAAGTGTTGTCGCTGAAGCAGTTGTGGCATGGGAAATTGCGAATGCGGTTCTTGAACAGTTCGGTTCAGACCGGATGGATTCGATTCGTGAGCACGTTCAGGAAATGCGCGAGTATGCGAGGAAGTTCTAATGAAGAATTTGCTTATTGAAACTGCTTCCGGATCATATCCTGTTTCAGTTGGAAGAAATATCATTGAAACAAAGCTTGTTGAACAAATAGGGGAAATTAAGCCTACAAGCATACTGATTATAGCTGATTCAGCTGTTCAAAGCCTGTATGGTGAACAGCTGCTGAAAGTACTGAGGAGTTCTTACAAAGCGGAAGTCTACATTGTACCGAGCGGGGAAGAATATAAATCATTTGAATCTTTTTATGATATTCAATCATTCGCTCTTAAACTTGGACTTGACCGGAAATCTCTCATTCTTGCATTCGGCGGAGGAGTCATTGGTGACTTGGCTGGTTTTGCTGCTGCAACATACATGAGAGGCATCCCGTTTATTCAGCTTCCGACTACTCTGCTTGCACACGATAGTGCCGTCGGAGGAAAAGTCGCCATTAACCATCCAGAAGGAAAGAATATGATCGGTGCGTTTTATCAGCCCCGTGCGGTCATTTATGATCTGGCTTTTTTATCAACATTGCCACGTCATGAGCTTCGTTCTGGCTTTGCTGAAGTAATTAAGCATGGACTGATTGGAAATGCTGATTTCTATCATTGGCTGACTGCTGAAATTTCTGTTCTTGATGATCTAATTGATGAAAAACTTCAGCATATGATTATTGAAGGTATTCGTGTCAAAGCGGCAGTCGTAAAAGCAGATGAAAAGGAAACTGGTGTGAGAGCTCATCTGAACTTTGGCCATACCCTGGGACATGCGATTGAAGCAGAAGAAGGATATGGAAAGATCAGCCACGGAGATGGTGTTGCCATAGGTATGCTTTTTGCGATTTGGCTCAGCGGGAGGGTTTATAAATTGAATCTTCCTTATGAAAAAATCAAAAAGTGGTTTAAAGAATTAGGCTTTCCAGTTGAAGTTCCGGAAAACTTATCTACTGATGCGTTAATCAGCAGAATGCTAAAAGATAAAAAGTCGCATTCCGGGACGATCACTATGGTTTTGTTAAGAACCGTCGGAGCACCAGAAATTTCTCCTTTCGAAAGAGATCAATTAAGATCCTTGCTAGAAACATGGAGACAGGAGGGATCAGTTTGATTCGTGCAATTAGAGGGGCTGCAACAGTTGAACTTAATGATGAAGCTCTAATCATCAAAGCAACTGAAGCTCTGCTTTTAGAAATGATTGAAAAAAACAATGTAGATCCTGAAGATGTCGCATCTGTCCTGCTCTCAATGACAGGGGATTTAGATGCGGTGTTTCCAGCAAAAGCTCTGCGAAACTTTGATGGCTGGGAATATGTCCCTGTCATGTGCATGCAGGAAATCCCTGTAGCAGGAAGTCTTGAAAAGTGCATCAGGGTCATGATGACTGTACAGACCGGCCTAAATCAAAAAGAAGTAAAGCATGTTTACCAGGGGAATGCGATTGTGTTAAGACCTGATTTAACAGGTGAAAGAATAAAATCAGCATTTAAATGAGTGCCCCTAGATCAGTTTATCTATTTACTATGATGAGCATAAATGTCCCTTCGGAGGAAACATCATTTCGTTGACAGAAAACAGCATGTGTATTAAGATAAACCCCAAGAATAGAAATTAGAAGAGAGCTTCTAATATGTTCCAGTTCGTTAGATGAGTATAGTGAGAAAGTCAGATCAGTTTAGTCAAAAAGGAACTAGTTTAGCATGAGTTTAGGGTAGCCGAGAATGAGTTTAGCTGAGGTCTTTTATATTTTCCGTTACGGTTAAGACTACCCAAAAACAGATTCTTTGTTTTTGGGTTTTTTCTTTTTACCGCAGCGTTTCCGCTTAAAACCTCCTAAATACTTATTCTCCACAATGCTGGAGGAGTGAGTACTTATGTTTCATACCGATTTTGCCTCATTTAAACAAGATAGTATGAGCTATCAAACAATACCTGTTATTAAGTCTTTTCAAGTTGATACGTTCACCCCGATTCAGCTCTTCAAAGTGTTTGAAGATGAAGCGGTGTATTTATTAGAAAGCAAAGATGAAGAATCGTCGTGGTCACGTTATTCATTTATTGGGTTAAATCCTTTTTTGTTCATTGAGGAAGAAAATGACCGTTACTGTGTGAGATCCAAGCAAAGAAAAACAATCTATGAATCATCTTCTTTGAAAGAAATCTTCCTCTGGATGGATGGCTATTTAAAAGTAAAGCTTCCAGATCTTGATATTCCTTTTGCAGGGGGAGCCGTAGGCTATTTAGGATATGATTCTGTCACGATGTTTGAACGAGTTCAAAAGCATGACAATCAAGATTTAAATTTTAAAAAGTGCTTATTATTCGTTTGCCATACGATGATAGCGTTCGATCATATTGATAAAACACTCTCTTTTATCCATTACGAACGTCTATCTGGAAAAGAATCAGAAGCAGGCAAGCGCGCAGTCTATGAGATTGCTGAAGCTAAAATCAATCAGCTGATCTCACAATTGACCGAAAAAAGAGACTTCAATGATTTGATGCTCTCTCCGATGGATCAGGCATCTGTTTCGTTCGAAGGAGTAAACTCCAATTTTGAAAAAGATGATTTTCTGAATTCAGTTGAAAAAATCAAAGAATACATCAAAGCAGGCGATATCTTTCAGGGAGTTCTTTCTCAGAGATTTGAAGTGCCGATTACGGCCAAAGGCTTCGATTTATATCGAATGCTGAGGGTTGTGAATCCCTCGCCCTATATGTTCTACATTAAATTTGATGAGACTGAGCTGATCGGCAGTTCTCCGGAAAGACTGATCTACGTGCAGGACGGCTACTTGGAAATCCATCCGATTGCAGGGACCAGAAAACGCGGAAAGACAGAAGAAGAGGATCTGCGTCTCGAGGAAGATCTGCGCAGCGATGAAAAGGAAAAAGCAGAGCATTATATGCTTGTGGACCTTGCAAGAAATGATATTGGGAGAGTTGCAGATTACGGGACAGTCAAAACTCCGGTGTTAATGGAGCTCGGACGATTTTCACACGTGATGCATTTAATTTCAAAGGTGACCGGCCGATTAAAAACCGGCACACATCCAATTGATGCCCTGCTGTCATCTTTCCCTGCCGGAACGGTATCAGGTGCCCCGAAAGTCCGTGCCATGCAGATTTTGCAGGAGCTTGAGCCAACAGCAAGAAACGCTTATGCAGGGTGCATCGCTTATATTGGCTTTGACGGGAATATTGATTCATGTATTACGATCAGGACGATTGCGTTGCAGGGCGGAAAAGCCTATGTTCAGGCAGGAGCTGGAATAGTAGCTGATT
The DNA here is from genome assembly GCA_023823795.1 of Bacillus sp. F19. Classification (NCBI taxonomy): domain Bacteria; kingdom Bacillati; phylum Bacillota; class Bacilli; order Caryophanales; family Bacillaceae; genus Bacillus; species Bacillus sp. F19. The sequence continues at coordinate 3,360,335 of CP085710.1, read as the reverse complement.
CAAAGCCAGAACTTGAATGGAAAGAGACGCGAAATAAAGCAAGTGCCTTAATCAAAACGATTGAACTTGCTGAAAAAGTGTTTGGCAAAAAGGAGGAGGCTCAAAAATGAAAACATTACTCAGCAAATGCATTGAAGGCCACACGCTGACAGAAGAAGAAGCAACTGCTGCCATGAATCAGGTAATGGAGGGAAAAGCCACTTCCAGCCAAATCGCAAGTTTTATTTCCATATTAAGATTCCGCGGCGAAACGGTTGACGAGCTTGTCGGTTTTGCAAAAGCAATGAAACAGCATATGACTCGCATTGATTATGCAGAGGATCTGATTGATACGTGCGGTACAGGGGGAGATGGGGCATCGACATTTAATATCTCGACTGCATCAGCCATTCTTGCATCTTCTCTCGGAGCAAAAGTAGCAAAACACGGCAATCGTGCAATCTCATCCAAAAGCGGCAGTGCAGATGTGCTTGAACAGCTTGGAATCTCCATTCAAACAACACCGGATGAAGCGAAGCTCGCTCTGCAGGCTTATGATATGAGTTTTCTATTCGCGCCAATCTACCATTCTTCAATGAAGCACGCCGTAAGTCCAAGGCAGGAAATCGGCTTTAGAACGGTCTTTAATCTACTTGGTCCATTAGCAAATCCTGCCAATGCGAAGCGCCAGGTGATGGGGGTGTTTTCTACAGAGTATGCAGAGAAAATAGCCTATGCCCTTCGCGTACTTGGCTCAGAGCATGTTCTTCTTGTAACCGGAAGAGATGGCCTTGACGAATGCAGCATTACAGGTGTAACAGATATTGTTGAACTGAAAAAAGGCAAGATTGACCGTTATGAAATAAACCCTGAAGAGATGGGTCTTGAGCGCGGCGAATTAAAAGATATCCAGGTTGAGAGTCCGGCGGAAAGCGCAAAACTGATTCTCGATGTGTTCGAGGGGAAACGCGAAGGGGCAGCAGCAGACATTGTTGCACTGAATGCTGGTGCTGCTTTATATGTAGCAGGCAAGACTGATTCATTGGCTGATGGAGTGAAAAAAGCGGCGGACGCAATCGAAAATGGCACAGCCTATCGTCAGCTCGCCCGTCTTCAAAGTAAGAAGGAGGAGCAATATGCTTACTAAAATTCTTGAAAAGAAACGGGAAGAAGTCCTTTCGCTTACTATTCCTGAAAGAAAAAACGTTTCTGAACGGTCATTTTACAATGCCTTGAAGCAATCAAACAGAAAACCTGCTTTAATTGCAGAAGTAAAGAAGGCATCTCCCTCTAAAGGGGTCATTAAAGAAAACTTTCATCCGGTGGAAATTGCAATAGCATATGAAGCTGGAAAAGCCGATTGTCTCTCTGTTTTAACGGATGAAAGCTTTTTTCAGGGCCATCGTGATTTTATAGCTGAAATTAAGAAAGAAGTCAGTCTCCCTGTTTTAAGAAAGGATTTCATTATTGATCACAAGCAAGTAGAGGAATCCAAGAATATAGGAGCAGATGCCATCCTCTTAATAGGAGAGGCACTTGCAGCAAGAGAGCTGCACGAACTGTATTTGCATGCATATGAGCTGGGCATGGCTGTTTTAGTGGAAGTGCATTCTCTGGCAGTTCTGGAAAAGCTTCTGCCTGCGTTCACCCCAGAAATACTTGGTGTGAATAATAGAGATCTTTCAACCTTTAAGACTGATATCCATCAAATAATGACGATAAGCAGATCCGTTCCGAAAGATACACTGCTTGTAAGTGAAAGCGGGATTTTTACATTTGAAGATGTTAAGACTGTTCAGCAAGAAGGCGCTAATGCCATTTTAGTCGGAGAATCACTCATGCGGGAGAATGATCAAACATCTGCCATCAAAGCCCTGTACGGAGAAGAAAATGAATAGACCTTTGATTAAGCTTTGCGGAAATCGTTCTTTGGAAGATTTAAAAATGACAAGCGGGTCAAATGCAGACTATCTCGGACTTATCTTTGCCGAAAGTAAGCGCAGGGTGCAAGCCCATCAGGTAAAAGAATGGCTTGATTCAGTTGATATAAAGGATAAACAGTTAGTTGCGATTTTTGTAAATGCCAGCCTGAATGAAATAGAAGATATAATGAAAAAGCTCCCAATTGATGTCATTCAATGCCATGGCTCTGAGACAGTCAGCGAAGTAGCTGAAATCAAGCATCATTTTAATCGGAGAGTATGGAAGGCATTGCCACACTATGAGGGAACTCTGTCTGATATGAGATTATATGCAGATGCAGCGGATGGCTTTGTGATTGATTCTAAAGTCAAAGGTGCTTTCGGAGGAACAGGACTGACGTTTGATTGGTCAAATGTACCATGTTATATACAGGCAGCTCAGAAATTGAACAAAACACTCTTTATTGCAGGAGGCATTGCTCCTGACAATATTCATCAGCTGCTCGGGCTTCATCCGCCGGGAATCGATATTTCAAGCGGGATTGAACAAAAAGGAAAAAAAGATGAGACCTTGTTGACAAGGCTAGAAGAAAGGGTGAATCACCATGTATCAGTTTCCAGATGAATTTGGCAGATTCGGAGATTTTGGAGGAAAGTATGTACCTGAAACGCTAATGCAGCCGCTTGAGGAGCTGCAAGAGGCATTTGCAGAAGCGGTGGCAGATCCTGCATTTATGAATGAATACCAACGTCTTCTATTTGAATATTCCGGAAGGCCTACAACATTGACGTATGCCGAAAACGTGACGAAAAAACTTGGCGGAGCAAAAATTTTCTTGAAACGCGAGGATCTTAACCATACTGGCGCCCACAAAATCAATAATGCGATTGGGCAAGCCCTGCTTGCACAGAAAATGGGGAAAACAAAGATCATCGCAGAGACTGGTGCAGGCCAGCACGGTGTTGCGGCAGCAACGGTTGCAGCAAAGTTTGGACTGGAATGCAAAGTCTTTATGGGTGAAGAAGATGTCATGAGACAGCAGCTCAATGTCTTTCGGATGAAACTGCTCGGGGCAGAAGTCATTCCTGTTCACAGCGGCAATAAAACACTGAAGGATGCTACAAACGAGGCGATCAGATACTGGGTCCAGCATTGCGAGGATCATTTCTATATGATTGGTTCAGTAGTCGGACCTCATCCCTATCCGCAAATGGTCAGAGAGTTTCAAAGAGTAATAGGAGATGAGGCAAAGCAGCAGCTGGCTGAAAGAATGGACTGCCTTCCTGATAAAGTGGTTGCATGTGTCGGCGGAGGAAGCAATGCGATCGGCATGTTTGCAGCCTTCATTGAAGAAGATGTTGACCTAGTAGGAGTAGAAGCTGCCGGTAAAGGCGTTGATACACCTCTCCATGCTGCAACAATCACTAAGGGCACAAAAGGGGTTATTCATGGTTCACTCACGTATCTTTTGCAGGATCAGTACGGACAGATTATTGAACCATATTCTATATCTGCAGGGCTTGATTACCCTGGAATAGGACCTGAGCATGCGCACCTTGCAGACACCGGCCGAGTGAAATATGAGAGTGTAACAGACGATGAGGCATTAGAAGCGTTAACCAGCTTAGCTAAGGAAGAAGGAATTCTTGCGGCTATTGAAACTGCTCATGCTCTCGCAAAAGCATTCCAGCTTGCGCAGGAAATGGATCCGGACGAAACGCTGCTCATCTGTCTATCAGGACGGGGAGACAAAGATGTTCATACACTAATGAGTTCACTTGAAGGGAGCGATAAGAATGCAGGAATACTTGCAGAAGCAGCTGGAGCAAAATAAGAAATTATTTATCCCATTTATTACAGCAGGCGACCCGAATGGCGAAGCTACAATCGGGCTCGCTCTTACTCTTCAGAAGGCTGGAGCTGCAGCTATTGAACTCGGCATTCCATATTCAGATCCCCTTGCGGACGGGCCTGTCATCCAGAGGGCTTCACAAAGAGCGCTGTCAGAAGGAATGAATATCGTAAAAGCCATGGAACTTGTACCCTCCATGCGTGAAAGAGGTCTAACTATTCCAATAATTCTTTTTACGTATTATAATCCTGTGTTACAATTAGGAAAAGAATCCTTCTTTTCTTTAGCGGAGAAAAACACAATAGACGGACTGCTGATTCCAGATCTTCCTTTTGAGGAGAGCGGGGAGTTAAGAGAGTCCTGCAAGCAGCATGGAGTCACGTTTATTTCAATGGTTGCCCCTACTTCTGCTTTGCGGCTAAAGAAAATTGTATCAAGTGCTGAAGGCTTTCTATACTGTGTTTCATCGTTAGGTGTAACGGGATCGAGAAAGACGTTTGATCAGCGCATTTTCGATTTTCTGAGTGAGGTAAACCGAGAAGCTTCAGTCCCTGTCGTTGTCGGTTTTGGTGTTTCATCAAGGGAACATGTAGAAGAACTGACGAAGGTATGTGACGGAGTTGTTGTTGGGAGCGCATTAATAGAAGAAATAGAGAGGTTATCTTCAAAATTGAAAGAGGCTGACTCACTGGATGCTGCGCTGCTTGAGTTTGAAGAAAAAGCGGGCTCATTTGTTTCAGATGCTAAAGTAAAAACAGGATGAAATGAGCAGTAAGCGAATAAAGTTTTCGCTTTTATAACAGAAGAGGTGTCCATTCATGCAAATTAAAGATCAGCTTACAAACTTAAAACCGTATCAGCCGGGAAAACCAATTGAAGAGGTAAAAAAAGAATTTAACTTAACTCACATTGTGAAGCTCGCTTCCAACGAAAACCCATACGGCAGCTCAGAACGTGCGAAAAAAGCGATTCAGGATGAACTGAATCAGCTTGCTATGTACCCAGACGGCTACAGTGCACTGCTCCGTGAAACACTGGCACGTTTTTTAAAAGTAGAGGAAAACGAAATTATTTTTGGAAATGGATCCGATGAAATTGTTCAGATCATTTGCCGAGCATTTTTGAAAAAAGGGACAAATACAGTGATGGCAACACCGACATTTCCTCAATACCGCCACAATGCCGTCATCGAAGACGCAGATATTAAGGAAATTCCGCTGATTAATGGAAATCACGATCTTGACTCCATGCTTGCAGCAATTGATGAACAAACAAAGGTCATTTGGCTCTGTTCACCCAACAATCCTACAGGCACTTATATTAACGAGCAGTCTTTGCATCCCTTTATGAATAAGGTTCCTGAGCATGTGCTGGTTATTCTGGATGAAGCTTACTATGAATATGTGACAGCCTCTGATTTTCCAGAAACGCTGACATTAATTAAAGAATATAAAAACGTCATGATTCTGCGCACATTCTCAAAAGCATACGGTCTTGCAGCACTCCGCGTCGGATATGGAATTGCGAACAAGGAGTTAATCAAAAGCATCGAACCTGCAAGAGAGCCTTTTAATACGAACCGTTTAGGGCAAACTGCAGCTCTGCATGCTTTAAGTGACCAGGAGTTCATTAAACAATGTGCAGAAAAAAATAAACAGGGTCTGGAACAATTTTATCAATTCAGCAAAGAACACGGCCTATCCTACTATCCTTCAGAAGGAAACTTTATTCTGATTGATTTTAACCGCGATGCTGATGAAGTATTTCAGGCGCTCCTGGAAAAAGGCTATATCGTCCGTTCCGGTAAAGCACTCGGATTTCCGACGTCTATCCGCATCACGATCGGAACGAAAGAACAAAACGAAGAGATTCTGCAGATTTTAACAGAATTGATTTCATAACAGAAGAGGTGATCTTAATCACCTCTTTCTTATAACTATAGGAAATATAAAGGATATACTTTGATGTCTAGCACGATCGCCCAGCTTCTCAGTCAGAACAAATCCGTCAAAAAAGTCATCAGACCCGGACTTTTCTGCCGGACTTATCTATCATGCCCGGGCTAAACGGGCGATTACGCTTTTCCTATACATACTGCAACTGAAGGTGATAAGAAATGGAACAGCAGATCGAAAAAATACATATAGTAGGATTAGGGTTAATAGGCGGTTCTATCGCTCTTGCAATTAAGCAGGAGTTTCCTGCCATAACGATTGTTGGATATGATATTAATCAAAGCCAGGCTGAAATCGCAAAGACTCTGACCGTCATTGATGAAATAGCCGCAGGTCAATTCGACGGCATAGAGACAGCCGATTTAATTATTCTTGCTACTCCGGTTGAACAGACTTTGTCTATTATCGCCGCATTAAGTTCACTTTCATTAAAAGAAAGTGTCATTATTACGGATGTAGGCAGCACAAAACAAAAAATCAGCAAGCACGCAGCTTCTGTTTTCGGGGGCAGTGTGCAGTTTATCGGAGGACATCCGATGGCCGGATCACATAAATCAGGGGTTATTGCGGCAAAAGCCCACCTTTTTGAAAATGCGTTTTATATCCTGACACCAATGGAGCATACCTCCAGAGAATCGCTTGGCATCCTTCAGAACGTTCTAAAAGGAACAAAAGCTCATTTTGTTGAAATGACTCCAGCTGAACATGACGAGGTTACTGGCATCATCAGTCATTTTCCGCATATCGTCGCAGCGAGTCTTGTTCACCAGGCAGGAAGATTTGAAGACAATCATCCTGTCATAAAACGTCTGGCAGCCGGCGGATTCAGGGATATCACGAGGATTGCATCAAGCAGCCCTGCAATGTGGAGAGATATACTCCTTCATAATAAAGAGAAGCTGCTTGCTTTATTTGATGACTGGCAATACGAAATGGACCGTGTCAGAGAGCTTGTGGATGAACTTGACGGAGATGCATTATTTTTGTATTTTCAGGAGGCTAAGGATTTTAGAGATGGCCTGCCAATGAGAGAAAAAGGCGCGATTCCTTCTTTTTACGATTTATATGTGGACGTTCCGGATTATCCCGGGGTCATTTCTGAAATTACAGGTTACCTTGCAATGGAGGAAATCAGCATTACGAACATTCGGATTATCGAAACACGTGAAGAAATCTATGGAGTGCTGAGATTAAGCTTTCAGACGGATGTCGACCGTGAACGGGCTCAAAAATGCATCGAGAAATATACAGACTACAAAACATTTTTCAGTTAAAGAGGTGAATCAGCATGTCAAATGAAAAGAAATTGCGAAGAGCAGAGACTTTAAGCGGTGAAATTGCTATTCCCGGTGATAAATCCATTTCGCATAGAGCGGTCATGTTCGGAGCTCTTGCAAATGGTGAGACAGTTATTGAAAATTTCCTTGCTGGAGCAGACTGTTTATCCACCATTGCCTGCTTCAGACAAATGGGCGTTGAAATAGAACAGGACGGAGAGAAGGTGAAAGTCTACGGAAAAGGAATTGATGCCCTCAGGGAACCTGAAGAATTATTGGATGTCGGCAATTCAGGAACAACTACCCGTCTAATGCTGGGCATTTTAGCTGGACGGCCATTCCATGCCTGCATCATCGGCGATGAATCTATTGCTAAAAGGCCGATGACACGTGTCACTGATCCGCTAAGAGAAATGGGTGCGTCTATTGATGGCAGACAAAACGGCAATTACACGCCTATTTCCATTCGCGGAGGCACACTTAAAGGATTAGACTATGTATCACCTGTAGCAAGCGCTCAAGTAAAGTCAGCTATTCTGCTTGCAGGGCTTCAGGCAAAAAATGAAAAAACAAGAGTAACAGAACCGCATAAATCAAGAGATCATACGGAAAGAATGCTTAGAGCTTTCGGTGTTGAAGTGAAGGAAGAGGATCTATCGGCAGAAATTATCGGAGGTCAGTCTCTTAAGGCTGCATCCATTCAGGTTCCTGGTGATATTTCTTCCGCAGCCTTTTTCTTAGTAGCAGGTGCAATTGTTCCAGACAGTACCATTACGCTGAAAAATGTAGGGATTAATCCCACCAGAATTGGGATTATTGAAGTTCTTAAAAAAATGGGTGCGGATTTAACGATTGTAGAGAAAGGATCTCACGCCCATGAGCCGGTTGCGGATTTAACGATTTCAGCATCTAAATTAAAAGGAACAGTGATATCAGGTGAACTGATTCCGCGATTGATCGATGAAATTCCCGTTATTGCTTTGCTTGCCACTCAAGCTGATGGGGATACAATCATTAAAGATGCAAGTGAGCTAAAGGTGAAAGAAACAAACCGTATTGATACGGTAGTACAGGAGCTTAAGAAGCTTGGAGCGGATATTGAGCCGACAGATGACGGCATGATTATCCGGGGCAAGCAGGCCTTAAGAACTTCAGCTTCGGTATCAAGCCATGGGGATCATAGAATCGGTATGATGCTGGCAGTTGCTGCCCTTATATCAGAAGGAGACGTTTCATTGTCAGGTCATGAAGCAATCAATGTATCCTATCCGCAATTTTTTGATCACTTAAATCAGCTCGCTGATAAGAAAAGCGGAAGTGCCCGTTAAGCTCAGGCCGAGGAGTTGGGCGGTGGAGCCAGAACTAATTAGCAAACTTTTAAACTTACTACTTCACTCAGGAAAAATGCCTGCAGGATAAAAGTTTACCTGCAGGTTTCTTCATTAATTGTCATATCCTTCGCCTTCCCTTCATAGCTTGTCTTAAGAAGGTTGTAAGGGAGGGATGAAAGGCGTTGGCCTATCTTATCGAAGATGCAAATGTTTTAAAAAATGGCGCAATCGTTAAGACCTCGATTCTAATTCGAAACAACAAAATTGATTACATGAGTCCTTCGCTGCAGCGGATGACTTGCATGAAAATGAATGCTGCGGACTATCTGTTAACATCTGGACATGTGATGCTTGATTTTTCTATTGGAGGTTCTTTTTCAGAAATAAAACGAACTTTCACAGAAAAACTGATTGTAAAAGGCTGTACCACTGTAATAGCCATTGCCCAGACAGAATATGAACGGGATCTCCCCGAAGCCATTCGCAAAAAGAAACAAATGATGATCAATTCTCCAATCGATTACTGCATCGGTGTGAAAGTTCCGCTGAAAAGATTGACCCCATCATTGCTCATTAGCTGCAAAAAAAATAAAATTCCACTCCTCATTTTAGAAATTCATCCAGAAGATTCAATCGCTGATTTTCCATGGGAATGGATCCGCGGCAGCATATACGGATTCCCGATGACATTCCTGCCTCAATGGACCGGAATACATTCAGATAAAAGGAGAAAACAGTTCGCTGCATTGATGGATAGACACCGAATGTCCGCAGAACCAGACTGTCCCACAGAACATGAACCGCTTGAAAAATCACTTTTAATGAAAATCGGGATATATCCTGAAAAAGGAGATATCAGGATCGGCGGCGAAGTTGATTATAACCTCTTTGTGCGAAATGGATTCAATTCAGTTGAAGAAATGTCCGCTAGCGGGTATCATAATCATATTCCTAAATTTACGATTCATAAGGGACAGCTGATCAAAGTGGATGAAAAAGTTTGCATAAAGCCTGGATTTGGAGAGTTGTGTGAATTCTCCATGTCGGGCAGGTTTGCTGCAAATGCTGTCCCATAAGGATTTCCTTGGAAAGGGCGTTACATGTTGAAAAATTCACTAATTGAAGCAATAGAATTAGTTGAGTCAGGACAAGCTGAAGAAGGCCTAAAAAAACTTTCAGGACTTGAGAAGACTCTGCATGATGAAGAAAAATTTCTGCTTGCGGAAAAATACTACCAATGGGGCAATACGGAGCATGCGCTGAATATAATGGAAGACATGCATTTATTGTACCCGGAAGAATCTGAGGTTACGGTATTTTTAGCAGAAGTCTATATAGATATGGACGAAGAAGAAAAAGCAATTGAACTGCTGGGCACAATCCCTGAAACAGACCCCGCTTATGTTCAGGCTTTGATCCTTTCTGCTGATTTGTATCAAATGCAGGGATTAAATGAAGTAAGTGAACAAAAGCTGCTGTCTGCCAAAAAAATGGTGCCGAATGAACCTGTGATCGACTTTGCTCTTGGTGAACTATATTTTCATCAGGGGCATTATCACAAAGCCATACCCTATTTTACAGATGTATTAAAAGAGCATACAGTTATAACTGGAGTCAATGTCTATCAAAGGCTTGCAGAATCGATCAGTGCTTCAGGTGAATTTGAAGAAGCTCTTCCGTACTATGAAAAAGCAGTCGATCAACAAGTAGATTTGCACACGTTGTTCGGTTATGGATTTACAGCACTTCAAGCAAATTATCCCAAGACAGCAATTGATCAGTTTTTAAAATTAAAAGAGCTCGATCATGAATATACATCTCTTTATTTATATTTAGCAAAAGCATATGAAGAAGAAGGCATGCTGAAGGAAAGTCTTGAAACAGTAAAAGACGGGTTGAAGGCAGATGAGTATAATAAAGAGCTTTATGTTTACGGTGGGAAAATCGCTTTAAAAAATAATGAGCCAAACGAAGCATCAGCCTTGCTTCAGCAAGCCATTGCCATTGATCCAGGGCATGTCGAAGCAACCATTACACTGACAAATATTTATATGCAGGAGCAAAAATATGAAGAGGTTATTGACTGTCTGAAAGAAGTGATGAGGTACGGCGAGGAAGATCCTGAATATGACCGCAAATTAGCACGAGCTTATCATGAAACAGAGCAATATTCGGATGCATTAAACCATTACCAGCGAGCATATAATTTCTTCAAGGAAGAACCAGATTTTCTTACAGAGTACGGTTATTACTTGCTAGAGGACGGAAATCGCGCCGCCGCCAGGGAAATGTTCCGCCAGGCATTAAAGCATGATCCGGCGAATGTCGAAATCGAAGAGATTTTGATACAATTAGAAAATGATTTTTAACGTCCAATCGGAAGGATTTCACCTAGGATCTGTTGAACTTTAAGAATAAGAATCTACAGTTAGCAGAGGAGGGAAATGCATATGATGGCCCCTGTATCTGTCATTGAGAAGAAGGATTTTATCAGGTGGTTTTTAAATCATTATCAGTTGAAAAGACGAGAATGTGTTTGGATTTTGAATTACTTAATGAGTCACGACACGCTGATGGAAAAAGTGCATTTCGTTGAGCAGGCCCAATATTGTCCGCGCGGGATTATCATGTCAACCCACTGCGTAGAGGAAGTGCCGTTTCGTTTTTACAAAGAAAATGTCATGACAACGGATGCAGAAAAATCCTTCCATGACATTCGGTTAAATAAAGACGAGGATCTGTTCATTCAGCTCAACTTCCGCTCGGCTTATCAATCGCCGAATTATGCAGCAGTGCTTGAAGCCAATCCATTTATGCCGAAACATCTCAACATTAATGAAAAAGACCGTGTAGTAGCTGAACGCATATTAGAGCAATCGATTCAAACGTTCCAAAAAGAAAAATTACTTCAAATGATTGATGACGCACTTGACCGCCAGGATAAAGAAGCATTTGAAAGCTTGACTGAAAAACTGAAATGTTTGAAATAAGGAAGAACCTCCATTAGATGAGGTTCTTTTTTTAATCTTTTATTCAGAATTTTCAATTGATTTATCGGTCGAAACATGACAAAATATCATTGATAATTGTAATCGTTTATATGTGTAGCAACTAAACAGCGCAACCGATTTCGCTTACAGCAAAAGGAGGAAATGGGATGAAGAGAATGAGAAGGAAATGGACATCCATTCTGTTAATTATTCTGCTTCTGTCCAGTGGTGTAATGAGTTCTTGGCAGGCGTTTGCCGCTGCTGAACAGAATGTGATTACGGTTGATGGAAACGATGATGACTGGACAGGAATAGAACCGCTTGCATCATCTTCAAACCCGGGATATGAAGGATTTCATCTCGGAGATGTCCATCTGAAAAATGACAGCCAGTTTCTCTATTACTGGGTCGATGCTAAAAATGTCCCAAACTGGGGCGACAATGGCATGTTCATGAATCTGGCATTAAACGTAAATAACGAAGATTCTAATGTGCAAGGAAATCCATGGGGAGCACCATTCCATTTTGGAGGTACAGATGCAAAACCTCAGTTTCATATCGTTTCAAGAATAAAGAATGATCGTGAAATAGCGGAAGCTGCGTTATACAGTGCTGATGATTTTAATCATCCCAGACTTTCCACTTGGGAAAATATCAAAGGTGCACAGTTCGCTTCTGACCGCACGAAGGGATTTGAAGGAAGAATCCCATTAAGTGAACTGGGGCTTGAAAATAATGATGCACTAAAAGCAATTGCCGTATTAAGCGGAAATACTGCTGCTGAACATGGTGCATTTGATGTAAGCCCTGAGGCAAGCGGAAATACTACTGCAGGTTCATGGAATGAAAAAGATTATTCAAATAAGCAATCTGTCTATAGCGCTGAATATACCATGAAAGGAATCATCGATGCAAAACAGCTTGAACTTACTTCAGCAGCACCTGCTGATGGAGCTGCGGATGTTAAAACAACTTCACCAATTATCCTGACGTTTAATGAGTCTATAAAACTGGAGCTGCCGAATAGCATTTCCCTTAAAGAAAATGGTGGACAGGCTGTAAAGTCAGAAATTACTGCGGATGCAAACCAGCTGAAAATAGTTCCTGAGATTCTGCAAAAAGCGCAAGACTATACGCTGACTGTTCCAAAGCAATTCATCACCGGAGAAAAATCAGGAACAGCATTAGAGCAGGATCTCTCGCTTTCTTTTAAAACAAGTGAGTTGAACAGTCCGGTTAAAAGGTATGTACTGTTTACGTATTCCAGAGAGGACGCCGATTATGACGGCTGGAATATATGGACTTGGCAAACGGGACTTGAAGATGGCGAAAAGCTGTTTACTGATGAGACTGATAAAGGTGCCGTTTCAAAGTTTGAAATAGGAGCGGAGGCAACGAACATAGGATTTGTCATTCGAAAAGGTCAGGACTGGGCTGTAAAGGATCCATATGATCAAGACAGATATATTGAAACAGATCCCACACAGCCGATGACAAAAGTGTTTGTAGAAAGCGGAAAGGGTGAGTTTCACACAATTCCAGCGATAAAGGGTCCTGTCATATCGGAAGGAAAAGCAACATTCTTCTATCGCGATCAGGAGCTATTCGAAAACAATGCGATGTCTGATATTGATCATGTAAAATTAAAAATTGACGGAAAGCAATTTGACATGAAATATGATGAGAAAAATGAATATTTCTTATATACATTTGATCTGCCAAAAGAGGGTAAGTACGAATACAAGTATCTTGTCACAATGGGCGGAACAACGAAAGAAGTAACAGATCTATATTATGAAAAATCATATATCGACTACGTTATTCCAAAAGTAAAGATGAAAGCAGCTGTATCTCCAAAAGAAGTGACATCCAATCAGAATGCCGTCTTGAGTTTGGATATAAAATCTGATCAGGAGAAAATCCTGTTTTCAGATATGTATGCTGATGCCTCATCTATTGGAGGACCGGATGCCTTGCAGATCGATCCTCAATTAAAAGAAGTGACTTTGTCAGTAAAGGGTTCGGTGCCTGCCGGTGATAAAGAAATTCCGGTTACAGCTGTTGATGAATTTGGCAACAAACATACAACAACAGCAGCGATTTCAGTAAAACCAAGAGTTTCCGGAGGAGAAGGAGATTTTGACTGGGACGAGGCAAGAATTTATTTTATGCTGACTGACCGGTTCAATGATGGCGACAAAGGGAATAACGATCCCAATAATGAAGGATATGATGTGAATCATCCTGAATCGTATCACGGCGGAGATTTTAAAGGTATAACCGAAAAGCTTGACTATCTTGATGATCTTGGCATTAATACAATCTGGATTACTCCAATTGTGGATAATATTGATTGGGATCTTCGTCATAATAAAAACGGCAATCAATACGGTTACCACGGATATTGGGCAAAGGACTTCTCAAAGCTTGATGAACACCTTGGCAAGATGGAAGATTTGAATGAATTACTTGATAAGGCACATGAACGAAATATAAAGATTATGGTCGATGTTGTATTGAATCATACCGGCTATGGATTAAAAGAAACGGACAAGAATGAACAGAACATCCCCAACTTTCCTCTGGATGAAGATCGTGAACGCTTCAAAGGTATGCTTCGCAGCGGAGGGACGGATGTCATAAAAGGCGAGCTTGCCGGACTGCCGGACCTGATTACAGAAGATCCGGCTGTAAGAGAGCAAATCATTGACTGGCAGACAGCGTGGGCATCGCACAAAACCAAAAAAGGAAATGCAATTGACTACTTCCGGGTAGACACTGTGAAACATGTGGAAGAGACAACATGGAAAGCATTTAAAAATGAACTGACTAAAGTAAATCCTGATTTTAAACTAATTGGGGAGTATTATGGCGGCGGCATTGATAATACAGGCGGCTATTTAAACAGCGGACAGATGGATTCTCTGCTGGATTTCAATTTTAAATACGAAGCAAGAGATTTTATTAATGGTGAGATTGAAGCTGTTGAAGCAAGACTTGAGGAGCGGGGCGGCAAGCTCTCGAACACAGCGACAATGGGACAGTTCCTGAGCAGCCATGATGAAGACGGTTTCTTGCTGGCGCACGCAGGCGGAGATAAAAGCAAGCAGAAAATTGCTGCTGCTCTTCAAATAACAGCCAAAGGACAGCCGGTTATCTATTACGGAGAAGAGCTTGGGCAAACTGGAAAACACGCTGGCGACATGGATAAAGGCGAGTTTAATGAAAATCGATACAATCTTGACTGGGACAATACGGAAAATAATGATCTGTTAACTCACTACCAGAAGCTATTAAACATCCGTAAAGACTATTCAAGCATTTTTGCAAAAGGAGATCGGACAAAAGTAGCAGGCAGCAATGAAGATGGATACCTTGTCTTCAAAAGAGAATACAAAGATCAATCTCTGGTTATCGGATTAAACACGACAGAAGAAGATCAGCAGATAACAATTGATGTGCCATTTGAAAAAGTAGCTGATGTTATTGATTTATACAGCGGTAAAAAATACAAGGTTTCCAGTGAACAGCAAGTAACGGTTGACTTAGTGGATCGGGAGCTTGGAGGTACATTCATTTTATCTCTTGAAAATGAAAGGACTGAGCCTCCGGCAGAAGGGGAAAATCCTCCGGGTCCGATTGACATTGATGAAGAAAACGAAACAGTTCAGGGCCCAAATACATCCAATGAACATCTCTCAGAAAGCAAAACAGCAGGTGAAACAGATTCGAAGAATGAAAACAATAAGCTTCCTGCGACATCGACAAATACCTATACTTACATGGTGATAGGAGCTCTCTTGCTGATATTGGGAACGATTTTGTTTAGAAAAAAATACCAAAAAACTTAAAAATACAGCCCCTTCTAAAATGAAGGGGCTTTTAGTTTTTATGCTTCAGCACGAGTATAAGACAGGTGTGGCCGGTCTCTTTCAGTATGTTAAAAATCAGCATCCTTCATATTGGAGAAAGTATGGAAAGCAATGGGATAAGAAATTCAGCGAAGCAGAAATAACATTTAAAGTAAGAATTGATAAGACTGATTTTGGAACAAAAGGTTCTTCACAATGAGCTGAAAAGCCAATATCTGTCACAATTTCAAAACCTTATTAACAAACACAAATAATACCTATATAATTATTACATAATAAGCAGAGGGAGATGTAAGTCATGAAATGGACATCAGAAGACACAAACATGTTTCTTCAGTCAAAAGAATATGTAGATACCGCCATAATCCCGCTTGTTCAAATAGGATTTGGAAATAATCTGAAATCTTTGGCGGGAGAGGGAGAGTATACATCACTGATCACAGAAGACCTTGAACGCCAGCTTAAAGGAAGAGTTTTTTTGCTTCCAGCCTGCACGTACATATCAGGACAAATGCATGACAGTGAAAAAACAATTTTACAATGGTATCATGAATTAAAGGACAATTTCAAGCATATTTTTTTCGTGACGAGCGATGAATTGTGGCGAAATGAAGGCGGTCCGCATAAGGACAGCGTGATCTATCTTCCTCCAATTCCTATGGAACATATGGACGAGTCCCTGAAAAGGAAAATGATTGAGGATCAAGTGCGTCAAATTTTGAACATTTTCTTACAATCTTGGAGGGTTTCATAAAAACCCTTACATTTTTAAAGTTCCAAAAAAGGATAATATTGACCTTACTGGAAGATTGATATATCATGAGAATGTCCTAGTTTTATATGGTTTTATCGTATGTCCTGACGGACTTCAGCTTAAGATAGAGGGGGGAAAATGATGAGCGAGAAAAAACATCGGGTTTCAAGACGACAATTTCTCAACTATACGCTGACAGGTGTAGGCGGTTTCATGGCTGCGGGTATGCTAATGCCAATGGTTCGCTTTGCGCTCGACCCTGTACTGGGCAAGGTTGAAGAGCAAGATCTTGTGCAGGTAGTGAATGTAGATGAAATTACTAAAGAACCTCAACGATTTAATTTTAAAATTAAACAAGTTGATGCCTGGCACAAGTCTGATGAACCTAGATCAGCATGGGTTTTTAAAAATGACAAAGGGGATATAGTTGCTCTTTCTCCTGTATGTAAACATTTAGGATGCACGGTTAACTGGAACAGTGACCCTGAAAATCCTAACCAATTCTTTTGTCCTTGCCACTATGGGCGCTATGAAAAAGACGGTACAAATGTACCTGGCACACCGCCGCTTGCTCCACTCGATGTATTCGTCAATGAAGTGAAAGATGGATTTTTGTATCTTGGTTCAGCTAAACCGCGAAA
Organism: Bacillus sp. F19; assembly: GCA_023823795.1. Classification (NCBI taxonomy): domain Bacteria; kingdom Bacillati; phylum Bacillota; class Bacilli; order Caryophanales; family Bacillaceae; genus Bacillus; species Bacillus sp. F19. Next base: position 3,343,761 of record CP085710.1, on the reverse strand, counting down.
GGAGGCGTAATCAATGTTAAACAAAATTTATGATTGGGTTGATGAACGTTTAGATATTACGCCTATGTGGAGAGATATAGCTGACCATGAAGTGCCAGAACACGTAAATCCGGCGCACCATTTTTCAGCTTTCGTTTACTGCTTTGGCGGACTGACGTTCTTTGTAACAGTTATTCAGGTTTTATCAGGTATGTTTTTAACGATGTATTATGTTCCCGATATTAAAAATGCATGGGAATCTGTTTATTACCTGCAAAATGAAGTCGCTTTCGGACAAATTGTCCGCGGCATGCATCACTGGGGAGCGAGTCTCGTTATCGTTATGATGTTCCTACATACTTTGCGGGTATTCTTCCAGGGTGCCTACAAAAAGCCTCGTGAACTTAACTGGGTAGTTGGCGTTTTAATTTTCTTCGTTATGTTAGGGTTGGGTTTCACAGGTTATTTATTGCCTTGGGATATGAAAGCGCTATTTGCCACAAAAGTTGGACTTCAAATAGCTGAAGCCACACCGCTTATCGGCACTCAAGTGAAAACATTGCTTGCAGGCCACCCTGAAATCGTCGGTGCACAGACATTGACTCGTTTCTTTGCCATTCATGTGTTCTTCCTTCCTGCAGCACTGTTTGGGTTAATGGGAGCTCACTTCATCATGATTCGAAAGCAGGGTATATCTGGACCTCTATAAAATAATTGATTAAAATAATTAACCGCAAGTGAAACGGACTTCGTTTGCGGAACTGCCAAAGAAGGAGGGGAAATCATGCATCGCGGAAAAGGGATGAAATTTGTTGGAGATTCACGTATTCCAGCTGAAAGAAAACCGAATATTCCAAAAGATTATTCTGAATACCCGGGTAAAACGGAAGCGTTCTGGCCGAACTTCCTCTTAAAAGAGTGGCTTGTCGGAGCCGTTTTCCTGATTGGATACCTATGTTTGACTGTGGCGCATCCATCGCCGCTTGAACGTGTTGCAGATCCGACTGACACTGGATATATTCCATTGCCGGACTGGTACTTCTTATTCTTATATCAATTGCTGAAATACACATATGCTGCTGGTCCATATACAGTTATTGGCGCATTTATTATGCCAGGACTTGCATTTGGAGCACTGCTTCTTGCACCGTTTATTGACCGCGGACCAGAACGCAGGCCTTCAAAACGTCCTGTTGCTGTTGGTATGATGCTTCTTGCAGTTTCAGCTACTATTTTTTTAACTTGGGAATCCGTTGCGACTCATGACTGGGAAGCAGCTGCTGAACAAGGGAAAATTAAGGCTGAAGCTGAAATAGACAAAGAATCAGAAGGGTACAAAATTTTCACTGAACAAACGTGTGTTTCTTGTCATGGCGATACCTTAGCAGGCGGAGCTGCTGGTCCTTCATTAGTAGATAATGGATTAAAACCAGAAGAAATTGCTAAGATTGCAAAAGAGGGACAAGGTGGAATGCCTGCTGGTATTTTCAAAGGCACGGATGAAGAATTAAAAGTCCTTTCTGAGTTTGTTTCTAGTGTTACATCAAAATAAATGAAAAGCTGACGAATAGTCAGCTTTTTTTCTACGTTTAAGGATAGATACATATTTGAGAATGAAAGAAGTTGAACAAAACATGAAGTGGTTTCAATATCTGCTTGTTAAACAGCCTTTTTTGTTTATGATGTTCACTGTTAATTTATTTGGAACGATTTATGGGTATTATTGGTACCGTTATCAGCTTTATGAGACACCGCCTATATTTCTTCCATTTGTCCCTGACAGTCCAACAGCGAGTCTTTTTTTCACAATCGTCATGCTTGGGTTTTTATTTAAGAAAAATCTCCCCCTGATTGAAGCCCTTGCCATTATTACTCTTTTTAAGTACGGTATTTGGGCAGTTGTGATGAACCTTCTGGTGCTTAATGAGACAGGTGTGCTTGATCCGGTCGGTTATATGCTCATTCTTTCTCATCTCGGCATGGCTGTTCAGGGGCTGTTGTATGCCCCATATTACAGATTCAAGGCATGGCATTTAATTGCTGCTTCTGTATGGACTCTGCATAACGAAATCATAGACTATGTGTTTGGCATGATGCCAAAATACAGTGTTCTGATGAATTATTTGCCTGAAATCGGATATTTTACATTTTGGCTGAGCCTTATCTCCATTTATCTCGCATACTATTTGGTCGTAAGAAAGAATTCCCTCAAATTAAATTTTCTTTAACAGCAGACCGTGCCTTTTGATGTTTGAGTGAAAAAGGTGGTCTAACCTTGTCCACTTTTTCATACTTTTTTAGTAGAAGCTGTAGGAGGGACAAGGATGAAAAAAAGAAAAATCGTGATAGCGTTTTTCGTCATATTGATAGTCGCACTTCCTTATTGGGCTTTAGCTGATCATCAGGCAAATCACACGGGTGAATGGGACGATTTAAATAAACTCTCAGATACAGCTCTTCAGCTGTCAAAGCAAAACCGTTTTGAAGAATCACTTCAGCTTGTTGAGTTTTTTCAAAGAGAGTTTGAAAAGACTTTAAAAGATGACGGCAGTATTTCAGCAAGAGATATTCGCACAATATCTGCATCACAGCAAACAGCAGCCAAAATGCTCCAGGAGACCGGCATAACTTCTGATGAGAAAGTAAGAGCGCTTATTCAGCTGAGACTTGTGGTGGATGCAGCAGCATCTGAGCATCAGCCTTTATGGAGCTCTATGGAAGAGCCCGTCATGTCGGCTTTTTCTCAAGTGAAGGGTGATGTAAAAATTGGAGATCACCAATCTTTTCAGCAGAACTGGGATGAATTTGTCTCTCTATACGAAACAGTCTATCCTAGTATGATGATGGATCTCGATTCAGAACAGCTTAAGAGGATGGATGCCCATAGATCTGTTGTAGAAGATGCTATTTTCACTCAAATTCCAGTTGAGTCTCAAGTCAATCAGCTTGCACTGATGGAGGAGGAATTGCAGAATTTGTTTAATCGGGTAAAAGAGGACGATGCAGATCCTTCATTATTGTGGGTTATGATTTCAACTGGCAGCATTATCTTTTTATCCCTTTCGTATACTGGATGGCGGAAGTACAGAGGCGAGAAGGATAAAGTGAATCGTGAACGTGATTTGAATAAATAAAAAGCCTCCGGAAGAGGCTTTTTTGCTTGAATGGATTGTTTAAAATGTATTAACGGTGAATTGGATTTTTATCAGCATCTAATGTAAATCCCTCGCCAAGCACATCGTGAACATCGCTTACTGCGACAAATGCATGGGGATCAACAGAGGTAATGACCGTTTTAAGGCGGACAATTTCATTTTTGCCGACCACGCAATATAAAACGTTGCGGTCCATTTTAGTGAAAGAACCCTGACCTTTTAAGATGGTTACACCGCGGTCCATCTCCTGCATGATTTTATCAGCAATCTCCCCGTTTCGCTCAGATATGATGGTGGCTCCTTTGGCTGCATAAGCACCTTCCTGCATAAAGTCAATGACTTTCGCCGCAATAAATACCGCCACTAATGTATACATCGCTTCCTTATAGGATAAATATGTGACAAGAGAGAGAGCAATGACTACAAAATCAAACATGAACATCGTTTTGCCCATGCTGACGCCTTTATATTTATGTACAAGCCTTGCAATGATGTCTACTCCGCCGGTTGTTCCGCCGTATCTGAAGATGATTCCAAGCCCAACACCGATAAAAACTCCTGCAAATAAAGCGGCTAGAGTCAGGTCGTCTTTTAGCGGCATATAAATCTGGAATCGCTGAAAAAGCCATAGAAAAACGGATAATGAGACAGTTCCAATTATGGTATAGAGGAAGGTTGTTCTGCCAAGCAGCTTCCAGCCGATAAAAAAAATCGGAATGTTCAGCACGAGATTTGAAATGGAAGGGTCGATATTGAAAATAAAATATAAAAGCAGGGTAATTCCGGTAAAACCGCCTTCAGCCAAATTGTTCTGCATGTTAAAATGAACTAGACCAAACGCAAATATAGCTGATCCGAGTAAAATAAAGAAAATATTTCGTATTTTTAACTGATTGAACATGCTGTACATCATCCTCTGCTCTAAGTCTTAGCGATAATATTATAGATGATGGAAGCAAAAGGTGCAATCTGAGCCTGAAACAATACCAAATAATTTGTCAAAAAGGCTCTGACCCGCTAACATGGAAAGGAATAAAGAAGAGGTGAAGAATCATGAGCAATAAAACGATGAAAGATCTTCAAAAAGAAGTTGACGACTATATCGGGCAGTTTAAAGAAGGCTATTTCAGCCCGCTTGCCATGATGGCAAGGCTAACAGAAGAAATGGGCGAACTCGCCCGTGAAATAAATCATACATACGGTGAAAAACCAAAAAAGCAGACAGAACAGGAAAAAAAGATAGAGGAAGAAGCAGGCGACATTCTATTTGTGTTAATTTGTCTTGCCAATTCCTTAAATATTGATCTTGAAGAAGCTCATAATCTTGTGATGAAAAAATTTAATACTAGAGACAAAGACCGCTGGACAAAAAAAGATTCTTAAGGAGAAACAGACATGGAAACAATCAAAATTGTAATTGCAGGCCCTAGGGGAAGAATGGGAAGAGAAGCAGTAAAGCTTGTAGAGGAAACAGCACACTTTTCGCTTGCCGGTGTAATTGATCACAAATATGAAGGGCAAAAGCTCAGTGAAGCAGATGATTTTAAAAGTGACGCCATTATCTACACAGATATTGAGAAATGTTTTTCCGAGACGAAGCCAGACGTTTTAATTGACTTAACAACACCTGAAATCGGAAAAATTCATACAAAGAAGGCACTTGAATATGGCGTAAGACCTGTTGTGGGAACGACTGGATTTTCAGATGCAGATTTAAAAGAGCTTGAAGAGCTTACAGAAGACAGGGGAATTGGTGCTATTATTGCACCAAACTTTGCAATTGGAGCTATTCTAATGATGAAATTCTCACAAATGGCTGCAAAATACTTCAGTGACGTAGAAATCCTCGAAATGCATCATGATCAAAAGCTTGATGCACCGTCTGGAACAGGTCTTAAAACAGCCGAAATGATTTCTGTGGTGAGAGAGGCAAAAGAACAGGGCCATCCTGACGAAAAAGAAACATTAGAGGGAGCAAGGGGAGCGAATTATCAGGGAATTCATGTTCACAGCATCCGCCTGCCTGGACTTGTCGCCCATCAGGAAGTCTTGTTTGGAGGGGACGGGCAGACTTTGTCCATCCGTCACGATTCTTTTAATCGGGTATCCTTCATGTCGGGCGTGAAATTATGTGTGGAGCAGGTTATGAAACTTGATGTATTGGTATACGGGCTTGAAAATTTAATCGACTAAAGGGGAATGTCTGATGAATATTGCACTCATAGCTCACGATAAGAAAAAAAATGATTTAATTCAATTTACGCTTGCTTATAAAGGAATCCTTGAGAAGCACAAGCTATATGCAACAGGAACTACCGGTTTTAAAGTATCCGAAGCTACCGGACTCAGTATCCACCGTTTTCAATCAGGCCCTCTCGGCGGCGATCAGGAAATTGGAGCCTGCATCGCAAACAATGCAATGGATATGGTCATCTTTTTCCGAGATCCGCTGACAGCACAGCCACATGAGCCTGATGTTACAGCTCTTATCCGTTTATGTGATGTATATGCCGTTCCGCTAGCGACAAACATGGGAACTGCTGAAATCCTTATTCATGGACTCGAACGCGGTGATTTGAAATGGAGATCAATTGTAAATGACAAAGAAATCGATGACGACTATGGAAAAGAATAAACTTGATATCCTTGCCTTTGGAGCTCATCCTGATGATGCCGAAATCGGGATGGGAGGAACTCTTGCAAAATACGCAGAGCAAGGTTATAAAATTGGGATATGCGATTTAACAGAAGCAGAGCTTTCATCCAATGGAACAGTAAAGCTCAGGCAGGAAGAAGCAGAACGGGCATCAAGTATTCTCGGCATACATAAACGGATTTTTCTCAACATGCCTGACAGAGGCCTATTCCTGAAAGAACAATATATTGAAAAGATCGTATCGGTTATTCGGGAATATAAGCCGCGGCTTGTGTTTGTTCCGTGGTTCGAAGACCGTCATCCAGATCATGGAAATTGTGCGAAATTGGTGGAAGAAGCGAGCTTTTCAGCAGGTGTAAAAAAGGTGAGGGAACCCGGTGGTCTTTTGCCTCATCGAGTAAACCGCCTCTACTATTACATGATTAATGGGTACCACAAGCCTGATTTTGTGGTGGATATCACTGAAACAATGGAGAAAAAACTCTCTAGTTTAAGAGCATATGAAAGTCAGTTCATTAAAAGTGATACTTCATTAAACACGCCATTAATTAATGGTTATATAGAAAGTGTTGAGAGCCGTGAGCGCTTATTCGGCAAAGAGGCTGGCGTTAAGTACGCAGAGGGATTTTTAACAAAATCCCCGATTTTGCTCGACAAAGATTTAATAGGGGACAGTTTATGAAGAAATTAAAAATAGGCATAACCTGCTACCCTACAGTGGGTGGTTCAGGCGTGGTAGCAACGGAGCTTGGAAAAAAGCTAGCTGAAAATGGACATGAGATACATTTTGTCACAACAAGCAGACCGTTCCGATTAAACAAAATGTATCATAATATTTTTTTCCATGAAGTAGAGGTTAATCAGTACTCTGTCTTTAAACATCCCCCGTACGATCTTGCCCTTGCAAGTAAAATGGCCGAAGTTGCAAAGCGGGAAGAACTGGACCTGTTTCATGTCCACTATGCTGTTCCACATGCCATTTGCGCGCACTTGGCCAAACAAATGACAGGCGATCACCTAAAGATTGTCACTACTCTGCACGGAACGGATATTACGGTTTTAGGACATGATTTATCGCTTTCAAATATGATCAAGTTTGGCATTGAAGCATCTGATTCGGTTACAGCTGTATCTAGAGCACTTGCTGACCAAACCTATGATCTGCTGAATCCTGATAAAAAAATTCAGACCGTTTATAATTTTATTGATGAACGCATTTATCAAAAAAAGAACGCTGCCCATTTAAAAAGCGAGTATGGAATTTCAGAAGACGAAAAGGTCATCATCCATGTCTCTAATTTCCGGCAGGTGAAACGTGTCCAGGATGTTGTCCGTGTGTTTGCTCGTGTTTTAGAAAATGTAAAATCAAAGCTTCTGCTTGTAGGCGACGGTCCTGAAATGACATCTGTGTGCAAGCTGGTCAGGGAACTTGGGATCCAAGAAAACGTCCTTTTTCTTGGAAAGCAAAATCACTTGGAAGAGTTATATTCCATTAGTGATGTAAAGCTCCTTCTATCTGAAAAAGAGAGCTTTGGACTTGTCCTCTTAGAGGCAATGGCCTGCGGAGTTCCTTGTGTTGCGACAAACATTGGAGGCATTCCTGAAGTGATTAGAGACGGAATGTCCGGTTTCTTATGTGACGTAGGAGATATTAAAACGATCACTGAGAAAACAACTTCTATTCTGACGGACAAACAGCTGTACAGCCGAATGGCTGCAGAATCGATGAGAGTTGCAAAGGAAGAGTTTCATTCAAGCATTATTGTCAAACAGTATGAGGATCTGTACTATAGCCTCCTATCTTCAGGTGAGCAGGATGAATAAAGAATTTCAAGAGGCTCTTCCAGTTATAAAAAGGTTAAAAGAACATGGTTTTGAAGCCTATTTTGTCGGCGGTTCTGTAAGAGATCTGCTGCTTAAAAAAGAAATAAAAGATGTAGATATCGCATCTTCTGCAACCCCGGATCAGGTGAAAGCTTTATTTGAGAAAACAATTGATATTGGTTCAGAGCATGGAACAATGATTGCAATTGTGAATGGCATCCATTATGAAATTACGACTTTCAGAACGGAGTCTGCTTATGAAGACAACCGCAGACCAAGGGGGGTCACATTTGTTTCTTCCCTGAAAGAAGATTTGAAAAGACGGGATTTTACCGTTAATGCAATGGCGATGGATGATGCAGGATCCATTATTGATTTTTTTCAAGGCAAAAAACATGCCAAAGCTAAGCTGATTACAACAGTAGGCAGTCCGCATGAGCGTTTTTCCGAAGATGCGTTAAGAATGATGAGAGCGGTCAGATTTGTCAGCCAGCTCGGATTTTCTTTAAGCAGAGAAACACTTGAGGCAATTTGCGAAAAAGTGCCATTGCTTGAAAATATATCTGTCGAGCGAAAAACGGCAGAGTTTGAAAAAATCATGGCCGGTGAAGGAAGCAGTCAGGCGATGAAGCTTGTGGCGGATACTGGTATCATCGATTACCTTCCAGGTTTAAAAGGGAAAAAACAAATGCTGCTGAATGCTAGTATCCTGCCGATCAACGGCTTGTCTTCAAATGAAGAACGATGGACAGCATTGCTGGATGTTTTAGAAATAAGCAGCATTGAAGCATTTTTAAGGAAATGGAAGCTTTCAAACCGCCAAATCGGGTTGATTGCGAAAAACATCGTTTATTTGCAGAAACGCAAGGAGGGTGATTTGACAAGGCGGTCCGTTTACGATGCAGGCTTGCCATGCACTCTTGAAGTGGAAGCCGTTTATTGTTTAATAAAAGGAGAAACGATGACCCAAGGGCGAATGGCAGAGCTTCAAGCATTCTATAAAAGTCTGCCGATTCACTCTAAAAATGAACTCGCGATTGGCGGAGCTGACCTGATGCAGATCAGCAGTCAAAAGCCTGGCCCGTGGATGGGTGAATTACTTAAAAAGATTGAGCTTGCCGTTGTGAACGATGACGTCGAAAACAGCAAGGAAGCTATTAAGGAGATGTTAAGATCGTGCAATCTGATCTAAGAACACGATTGTTGCAGGCTTTTTCAGAAGCTGAAGGAGAATTTCTATCCGGTCAAAAACTAAGTGAAACACTTGGCTGCTCAAGAACGGCAGTCTGGAAGCATATTGAAGATTTAAGAAGCGAAGGGTATGAGCTTGAGGCTGTGAGAAAGCGCGGCTACAGGATCACTCATAAGCCTGACAAAATCAGCGGCAATGAAATACAGCTTGGACTGAAGACAGAATTTATGGGCCGTCATATTCATTTTGAAGAGGTTATTTCCTCGACGCAAAAAATTGCCCACACATTAGCGGGAAATGGAGCGGAGGAAGGGACAATTGTCGTAGCGGATCAGCAGACAAGCGGGAGAGGCAGACTGGCAAGAGCGTGGTACTCTCCGAAGCAGACAGGTATTTGGATGAGCATGATTTTAAGACCAAAGATTCCGATTAACAAAACCCCGCAATTAACGCTGCTGACTGCTGTCGCACTTATCCAGGCGATTGAAGAAGTGACAGGCCTAACACCAGAAATCAAGTGGCCGAATGATATTCTCATAAACGGCAAAAAAATTGTCGGCATCCTGACGGAACTTCAGGCAGAAGCAGACAGAGTCCATTCCGTAATCATCGGTGTCGGGATGAATGTCAATCACACTATGGATCAATTTCCCGAGGAGCTGCAGGCAATCGCAACCTCAATTGCTGCAGAAACAGGTGAGCCAGCTGACAGAGCACAGGTTATTCAGGCCATAATGAAGAATTTTGAAAAGCTCTATACCAGCTATTTAATTCATGGATTTAAACCTGTAAAGCTGTTATGGGAAAGCTATGCCATCAGCCTCAATAAAAATCTGATTGCAAGAACTCTTCAGGGTACAATTCGCGGGCGTGCCATCGGAATAGATGATGAAGGTGTGCTGCTTCTAGAAACAAACGAAGGCAACATTGAAAAAATATATTCTGCTGATATCGAAATTCAGTCTTAGTAAGTTTTAGCCAATAATATTCCTTTTAACATGAGCCTAATAAAGTGGTATCCCGTTTTATTTTCTGTTATAATTCTTGTCGGGTAGTATCCTTAGCTGGAACTGCACCTGCACTAAGTTTTATTACATTTTTTATAAAAGTTCTGCCTTGATCCGGAATGCGGACTGGGACAGAGGGATGAACAACCGGCTGGATACGATGAGTATAATCCTTCTTCCTATTTGAAGAAGGTTTTTTCATGTCTTTTCGGTTACGAAATTCCTCTGCAATTAATGGGAGGGGAAAAAATGAAAACAAGATTAGATTTTATGAAAATGAAGCAGCAGCATGAACCGATTGTGATGCTAACAGCATACGATTTTCCTTCAGCTAAGCTTGCAGAAGAGTCTGGAGTGGATATGATTTTAGTCGGTGATTCCCTTGGCATGGTTGTACTCGGTTATGATTCTACAGTGCCGGTTACAGTAAGCGATATGATTCATCACACAAAGGCTGTCAAAAGAGGCGCGCCATCTACTTTCATTGTGACAGATATGCCTTTTATGTCTTATCACTTTTCAAAAGAGCAATCTTTAAAAAATGCAGCTGAAATTATGCAGCAAAGCGGGGCACATGCTGTAAAGGTTGAAGGCGCTGATGATGTGCTGCCAATCATTGAAGCGCTTACAACAGCAGGGGTGCCTGTCGTTGCCCATTTAGGGCTTACTCCGCAGTCAGTTGGTGTACTTGGCGGTTATAAGGTACAGGCGAAAGATGCAGAAAGTGCAAAAAAATTAATTCATGACTCAAAACAGTGCGAAGAAGCAGGCGCAATTGCTTTAGTGCTTGAATGTGTACCAAGGCAGCTCGCTTCAGAAATTTCAAATAGATTAAATATACCTGTCATCGGAATCGGTGCAGGAGCAGAAACAGATGGACAAGTGCTTGTTTATCATGATGTACTGGGATACGGTGTGAACCGTGTGCCGAAATTTGTTAAGCAATACACAAACATCGGAGGTCAAATAAAAACTTCTTTGAATGAATACGTTCAAGAGGTAAAAAGCAGACAATTTCCTGAACAAAAACATACCTTCACGATGAAGGATGATGAACTTCAGTCCTTATATGGAGGTACGCAAGCTAAATGAAAATCATTACCACGATAAAAGAACTGCAGCAGACAATGAAAGACCATAAGAAATCACAGCAGACGATTGGCTTTGTCCCAACCATGGGCTTTCTTCATGAAGGACATTTGAAATTAATACACGAAGCAAGAAGCCAGAATGAGATCCTGATTATCAGCATTTTCGTAAATCCTCTTCAATTTGGAGAGAATGAGGATTTTGATTCCTATCCGAGAAATTTGGAGAGGGATTCACAGCTTGCAAAAGAGGCGGGGGCAGATTATATCTTTGCCCCATCAGTTAACGAAATGTACAAAAATGAGCCTTCCGTTACAGTAAGAGTGGAAAAGCGGACTGACGTTTTATGCGGAAAATCAAGAGCTGGCCACTTTGACGGAGTAGCAACTGTGCTAACTAAGCTATTTAACCTGGTCGGTCCTGACCGCGCATATTTCGGAATGAAGGATGCCCAGCAGGTAGCTGTTGTCAGCGGGCTCATTTCAGACTTTCATTTCCCTGTTGAGCTCGTTCCGATTCAGACAGTAAGGGAAGAAGATGGCCTTGCGAAAAGCTCCCGCAACGTTTTTTTAACTGAAGAAGAAAGAAAACAGGCCCCGAATCTTTATAAAGCCCTGCAGACAGGAAAAGATATGATGCTTAAAGGGGAAAAATCAACGTCAGCGGTCATTGAATCGGTGTCATCCTATTTGTCCGCTCATACAGCTGGCGTGATTGATTATGTCGAGATCTATTCTTATCCTGAACTTGAGGCTTTGGCGGAATTGAAGGGGAAGATTATCCTTGCAATTGCTGTCAGATTTACAAAAGCAAGGCTAATTGATAATATTACAATCGAATTAAATGATAACGAATGAAATTTTTTTAGATAGAGAACAGCAGTGGAGGAGATTTTAATGTTCCGTACAATGATGAAGGGAAAAATTCATCGTGCAAGAGTCACAGAAGCAAACTTGAATTATGTCGGCAGCATCACAATTGATGAAGATATTCTGGATGCCGTTGATATGCTTCCGAATGAAAAAGTTCAAATCGTCAACAACAATAATGGCGCACGATTTGAAACATATATCATCCCTGGTCCGCGAGGGTCTGGTGTTGTTTGCCTGAACGGGGCAGCAGCAAGGCTTGTTCAAGAAGATGATGTTGTTATTATTATTTCGTATGCAATGGTAGCTGAGGAAAAAGTTCATGATCATAAACCTAAGGTTGCCATCATGAATGAAAAAAATCAGATTGTCGAGCTCCTCGGTCAGGAGCCTGCGGCAACCATCCTATAAAAATTTTTAAAAATCCCCCGATTGTTTGGGGGATTTTGCTTTATAAGTGGTAAAATAACGTTATTGGTTTTTCGATTAATTGAGGTGTATCAAAATGAAACAAAGATTTGTTGTAATAGATGTTGAAACGACTGGAAATTCTCCAAAGAAAGGGGATCGTATTATTCAGCTTGCAGCCGTAGTGATTGATAACGGCAAGGTGGCAGAGCGTTTTTCAAGCTTTGTCAATCCGCTGAAGCCAATTCCTCTTTTTATTGAGCAATTAACCGGTATTTCAAATGAAATGGTAAAGGATGCAGCCCCGTTTGAAGAAATTGCTGAAAGAGTCTCTGCTCTTTTAAGTGATGCTTATTTCGTGGCGCATAACGTTCATTTTGATCTTTCCTTTATACAAGAAGAACTCGAACGCAGCGGGATGCAGAGATTTACTGGACCTGTGCTTGACACAGTTGAGCTCTCAAGAATTGTTTTTCCGGGAGCAGACAGCTATAAATTGTCTGAGCTGTGCGAAGAGCTGAACATCAGGCATGACAATCCCCATCGTGCCGACAGCGATGCAGAGGTAACTGGGGAGCTGTTTATTCATATTCTAAAAAAATTAGCATGGCTGCCTCCAGCCACTCTTCAAGCGCTGAAGCGTTTATCACGCTCGTTTATCAGCGATATTGAAGATGTACTGGAAGATATCATATCTGAGAGGCTGCTTAATCTTAGTGAACCTGAGCATATTGAAGTCTTTCGCTCAATTGCAATTAAAAAACATTCCAAACAAGCTCATGATCATGATAGCCGGCTTACAGAGGATTTTCAGGCCTTTTCAAATCGGCTGATGAGCAGAAACGGCCCAATTGCAGGACAATTTCAGCAGTATGAAATGCGGGCTGAGCAAGTGAAAATGATGCAGGAAATTTATGAGTCCTTTCAATCTCATCAGCATGCGTTAATAGAAGCGGGTACAGGAACCGGAAAAACGCTTGCCTATTTAATCCCGGTCATTTATTACGCAATATCTGAAAGAAAAAGTGTATTAGTCAGTACATATACAACCGCTTTGCAGCAGCAGGTTATGGCAAAAGAATTTCCAATGCTCCGAAAAGCCATTGAACAGCCCTTCCATATGACGGTTCTTAAAGGCAAGTCCCATTATTTATGCCTGCGCAAATTCGAAAAATACCTGCATGAAGATGATTACAACTACGATAATATTTTAACGAAAGCACAGCTCTTAATATGGCTGACCGAAACAGAGACAGGGGACTTTGATGAACTGAATTTGCCTTCTGGGGGGAAATTGCTCTGGCAAAGACTTCATTATGATGAGAAATCATCAAATTCAGATAAAAATCCCTGGCTTTCACGCTGCTTTTTCAAAAGAGCATATGAAAACGCCAAAAAAGCAGATGTTGTGATAACCAATCATTCTCTTTTGCTTTCAAGCATCTCATCTTCAAGTCCTTTACTTGATGATGTAGAGGAAGTGATCATTGATGAAGCACATCATTTTGAGAGAATCGCTTGCGAACATTTAGGCACAAGAATGCACTATTTAACCCTGCAGGCTTTAACAAATCAGCTTGGAAACCTGTATACAAACGGCTTGCTTCGAAGAACACAGGATCTTTTTTCGAAGAATGGGTTAAATGATACCTTTCTTGAGATGGATGTCATCGTAAAACAGCTCGTAGAAGACAATGGGGTGCTGTTCAGCACCCTGCACAGCTATGTCCTTCAAAATGAAAAAGAAGTGCAAACGAACAGGATCACTCACCGTTTTAAACATAACCAAAAGCAGAGCAGAAAATGGCTTGCCATTTTAGAGGTGGCAGCAAGAGTGAAATTTCAGCTGCATGATTTAATGAAAATCATGAATAAACAAAAAGAAGATTTTCACAAGATAAATAATGAAGAAGAATCCTTTATTCTTTATGAATATTTTGCCGTACTTGATAAATTCGGGGCTGCATACAAGGATTTGGACACACTTTTTTTCAAAGAACAATTAGAAGCTGTCAAATGGATAGAAATTGAATCAAGGGGAGCTAAAAATGCTGTCAGTGTCTATTCACAGCCCGTTTCTGTATCTGAACAATTGGCAGATGGATTTTTCGCAGAGATGAAAAGCGTAATTCTGACTTCAGCTACCCTGACTGTAGATCATTCATTTGATTACATGATCAGAGAACTTGGTCTTGCGGACTATTATCCGAAGACCTTTATCATAAAATCGCCGTTTGCTTATAAAAAACAGGCAAAATTAATGATTCCTTCAGATTTTCCAGCTGTGCAGCATGTGACCCTTGATGAATACACGGCAGCTATTGCTAAAAATGTTTCAACTATTGCAAAGGCCACAAAAGGAAAGCTGCTCGTATTGTTTACGGCTTATGACATGCTGAAAAAAACACACCTGCTCTTAAAGGCCGATTCCAGCCTGGAAGATTTTATGATCATGGGTCAGGGAGGCGGCAGCATTTCAAAGCTTACAAAGAATTTCCGTCAATTTGATCAGGCTATTCTTCTTGGAACGGGCACTTTTTGGGAAGGCATGGATTTCCCAGGTGATGAACTGACAACTTTGATTATCGTCAGACTTCCTTTTTCTCCGCCCGATGATCCAGTTGTTGCAGCAAAATGCGAACAGATAACAAAGCAGGGGGAAAATGCTTTTTACAACTATTCACTTCCTGAAGCAATCCTGAAATTTAAACAGGGCTTCGGCAGACTTGTCAGGACTGATAGGGATAAAGGACTGCTCTTTGTATTTGATAAACGAATTATTGAAGCGAAGTACGGCAGACACTTTATTGCATCCTTGCCGTCCATAGATGTCCATGTAGAGCCTATGGAGCGCCTTCATAATGAAATTATCCTCTGGAATCATAATGAATGACGGCGTCACGCATTAGCTTGCTCAGGCCCAAAAAATTGTGAAACTTACAAAAAGAGGCATATGAAAAAAAGCCTGTGCGAGCAGCACAGGCAATGGTGTGGGTAGGAGGAAATTTATTTTCACTAATTGATAATGATACTGTTATAATGGGTACATAAAACAACTTCGTGTTGTCTGTATTTGTTATTGTTGCCCTTTGAGGCTGACATATAAGTTACAATTTTTGTTTTTGCATAGGAGGAATAGGTCATGGAAAGTAAAATTGAAATTTTATCAACCGTAACCGTAGAGCACTCAGATGACCTCTATAAAATTGTCGATGGGTTAAATCGGACGTTGAAGAGAGAAAATTTGATGTTTGGGCTTGCACTTGATCAGGATGATAAAAATAAAGCCGTATTTACGATTTACAGAACGTAGGGATTCGAAACATGGGGAAAAAAATAATAATCGGAGCAAGCGTTTTAGCCGTTTTTCTTCTGGTTGCACTAGGAGCCTTTATCAACGTTTATCATGCAGCCATGGCTCAAAAAAACGATGGACATGAAGAAGCTATTGCACGTGCATTGAAGGAAACGGACCTGAAAAATGCCGAAAGTGTTGAAACATTTAATGGCCTTAAACAATATTACGTAATAACAGGCTTGAATAAGAGCAATGAGGCTGTTTACGTATGGGTTCCTGAGGACAGCAAGGAAAAACCTGTGGTGAAGCTTGCAGCTGACGGCATTACAGAAAAAAAAGCGCTGGAAATTGTAAAAGCAGAACAAAATCCTGAAAAAGTGATAAGTGTCAAGCTTGGAATGGAAAAGACCATACCGGTTTGGGAAGTAAAATATATTGACGATCAAAATCGATATACATATGATTTAATAAATTTCAGCAATGGTGAACTAAGAAAGCATATTGCGATTAAAAAATAGGGGGACACATCCATGAAATTAGCCGATAGAGTATCTGCATTAACACCTTCATCCACTTTAGCAATTACAGCAAAAGCAAAAGAGCTTAAAGCCGCCGGTCATGATGTGATTGGACTTGGAGCTGGGGAGCCTGATTTTAATACCCCACAGCATATAATTGATGCAGCTGTTCATTCAATGAATGCAGGGCAGACAAAATATACACCTGCAGGCGGACTTGCAGAGCTGAAAAAAGAAATTATCGGCAAGTTTCAGAAGGACCAGCATCTTACGTATGAACCGGGTGAAATTATCGTCTGCACAGGTGCAAAGCATGCTCTCTACACACTTTTTCAAGTTCTTCTCAATAAAGGGGATGAAGTAATCATTCCTGCTCCTTATTGGGTAAGCTATCCTGAACAAGTCAAGCTTGCAGATGGTGTGCCTGTATATGTTAACGCGCTCGAAGAGAATCAGTTTAAAATGACTCCGGATCAGCTTAAAGATGCAATTACGGATAAAACGAAGGCTGTCATCATTAACTCTCCGAGCAATCCAACAGGAATGCTTTATTCAAAAGAAGAGCTTGAAGTGCTGGGAAGCATCTGCCTTCAGCATAATGTGCTGATTGTTTCAGATGAAATTTATGAAAAATTAATTTATGACGAAAATGCTCATGTATCCATTGCCGAGATTTCTGAGGAATTAAAGCAGCAGACAATCATCATTAACGGTGTTTCAAAATCGCATTCGATGACTGGATGGAGAATAGGGTACGCCGCCGGAAATGAGCAAATCATTAAAGCAATGACAAACCTTGCAAGCCACAGCACATCGAATCCGACTTCAATTGCTCAATATGCATCGATTGCTGCATATGCAGGTTCACAGGAACCGGTGGAAGAGATGAGAAAAGCATTTGAAGAACGCCTGAACATTATTTATGATAAGCTTGTTTCGATTCCTGGAATTACATGCTTAAAGCCTCAGGGAGCTTTTTATCTTTTCCCTAATGCCAAGCTTGCGGCAGAAAATACCGGCTTTGCAAAGGTAGATGACTTTGTAGAAGCATTGCTTGAAAAAGAAAAAGTGGCGATTGTCCCTGGATCCGGTTTTGGAGCACCTGACAATGTAAGGCTTTCATATGCAACTTCTCTTCATACACTAGAAGAAGCTTTAGTCAGAATTGATCGATTTGTAAAAGAAAACAGTGTTCATTGATAAAAGATGAGCCGTCATTTGACGGCTCACATTTATGTTTGAACGAAGCATGCAACAAATGTATAATAGCAACTATATACATATATTTATGATCCGGTTTTTGGAGGGAACAATTTCGTGAAAACAACAATCAAAGAAGTAAGCAAATTTGTAGATAAAGAAGTCACAATTGGCGCCTGGATTGCGAATAAACGTTCAAGCGGCAAAATTGCCTTTTTGCAATTGCGTGACGGCACGGGCTTCATCCAGGGCGTAGTCGTAAAAGCAGAAGTAGATGAAGAAGTATTCCAGACAGCAAAATCAATTACTCAGGAGTCTTCTATCTATGTAACAGGTATTGTCAGAGTGGACGAGCGTTCACCATTCGGATACGAGCTAGGGGTAACGGGCATAGAAGTGATTCACGAGTCTGTGAACTATCCAATTACGCCAAAAGAACATGGCACAGAATTTTTAATGGACCATCGCCATTTATGGCTGCGCTCTAAGCGTCAGCATGCTGTGATGAAGATCAGAAATGAAATCATCCGTGCGACTTATGAGTTCTTCAATAAAGAAGGATTCTCAAAAGTAGATCCGCCTATCTTAACAGGCAGCGCACCTGAAGGAACATCAGAGCTTTTTGCAACTAAATATTTCGATGAAGATGCATATCTATCACAAAGCGGTCAACTTTACATGGAAGCAGCTGCAATGGCACTTGGAAAGGTCTTTTCATTCGGACCGACGTTCCGTGCTGAAAAATCAAAAACTAGACGCCATTTGATTGAATTTTGGATGATCGAGCCTGAGATGGCCTTCTATGAATTCGAAGACAACCTGGTTGTACAGGAGAACTATGTGTCTTATATCGTGCAAAGCGTTCTTGAAAACTGCAGGCTTGAACTGACAACCCTTGGACGTGATACTGCTAAACTCGAACAAATCAAAGCGCCATTCCCTCGAATTTCATACGACGATGCAATCAAATTCTTAAATGAAAAAGGATTTGATGACATTAAATGGGGCGATGATTTTGGTGCACCGCACGAAACAGCTATCGCAGAAAGCTTTGACAAGCCGGTATTTATAACTCATTACCCTACTGCCATTAAACCTTTCTACATGCAGCCTGCTGCAGACCGCGACGATGTCGTGCTTTGCGCAGACTTAATTGCACCAGAAGGATACGGAGAGATCATCGGCGGATCACAGCGTATCCATGATCATGAACTATTAAAGCAGCGCATTGTGGAGCACGATCTATCACCAGAAGCTTATCAGTGGTACCTGCAGCTGCGTGAATTTGGATCTGTTCCGCATTCAGGATTCGGTCTTGGCCTTGAGCGCACAGTTGCATGGATCAGCGGCGTAGAACACGTCCGCGAATCCATTCCATTCCCTCGTTTGCTTAACAGATTATATCCTTAATAATAAATGTGAGTCTCCTTGATAGGAGGCTCACATTTTGTTTATAGACTCGCGGTGACAGGTTTAAATTGCCATATTTTTATATACTTAAGTGCTGAACAGTCGGCTTCGTCTTTTCGTGATGTCTAGCTCCGCCTCCTAACCCCTCGGCCAGAACAAATTCCCCCAAAAAGTCAAACCCGGACTTTTCGGGTGAATTCTTATCTGTCTGTCGGGGCTGAACAGTCGGCTCCGCTTTTCGTGATGTCTAGCTCCACCTCCTAACCCCTCGGCCAGAACAAATTCCCCCAAAAAGTCAAACCCGGACTTTTCGGGTGAATTCTTATCTGTCTGTCGGGGCTGAACAGTCGGCTTCGCTTTTCGTGATGTCTAGCTCCACCTCCTAACCCCTCGGCCAGAACAAATTCCCCCAAAAAGTCAAACCCGGACTTTTCGGGTGAATTCTTATCTGTCTGTCGGGGCTGAACAGTCGGCTCCGCTTTTCGAATTGGAATGAAAGTCCATCACCGTTTTTCTGCTGAGACATGTTATACTATTTTAGGTGAGGTGACTCGTTATGAATAAGGAACATTTTGTAAACATGCAAGAGCAGGGGTCTTTATCTGTTCCTGCAGCATTAATTATGCATTATCATCAATTTGGAATGAAAGAAGAGGAGCTCGTTTTGCTTTTACAAGTAAATCTCCATCTTCAAAATGGAAATCAGTTTCCTACCCCAAGTGAATTATCAAGTCACATGTCCATATCTGTATCTTCATGTACATCCCTTCTCAGAAGCTTGCTGCAAAGAGGATTTTTAGACATCGAGGAGTATGAGCAAGCTTCCATCAAATACGAACGGTACTCTCTGAAACCTCTATGGGGAAAAATATATGAATTTTTGCTGATGAAAGATGAGAAAAAAACAGAAGAAAAGCAGCAGCAGGAAAACGTAAATTTGTATCCTGTATTTGAAAGTGAATTTGGAAGACCTCTTTCACCTTTTGAAGTTGAGACACTTTCGATCTGGATGGATCAGGATTATCATGATCCGATTATCATAAAAGCAGCTTTAAAAGAGGCGGTCATATCGGGTAAACTTAATTTCAGGTATATTGACAGAATTCTATTTGAGTGGAAGAAAAATGGGATCCGGACAATCGATCAGGCAAGAAATTACGGCAAACGATTCCGTCAGCATCAATCCCAGCCTCAGAAGCAAAATCAATCTGATGAAGAATACAAACGAAAAGTGCCGTTTTATAATTGGCTGGAAAGTTAAAATTCAAGGAATGTATTCAAACAATAATTAAACAGGTGATCTCATGCTGAATAAGAAACAAATCAGAGAAGCTCTTGATACAATGGGGGAGCTGTTTCCTGATGCACATTGTGAACTGAATCATAGCAATCCTTTTGAACTTGTCATCGCGGTGGCTCTTTCTGCACAATGTACAGATGTCCTGGTCAATAAAGTGACGAAACAGCTTTTTGAAAAATACAAAACGCCTGAGGATTATTTATCTGTACCCATTGAAGAGCTCCAAAATGATATCAGATCCATTGGTTTATACCGCAACAAAGCTAAAAACATACAAAAACTCTGCACACTCCTTTTAGAAGAATATGGGGGAGTGGTGCCAAAAGACAGAGACGAGCTGACAAAGCTTCCCGGTGTAGGCCGCAAAACAGCAAATGTCGTTGTTTCAGTCGCATTTGGAGTCCCTGCTATTGCCGTTGATACGCATGTAGAAAGAGTCAGCAAGAGACTTGCTATATGCAAATGGAAAGATTCCGTGCTGGAAGTAGAAAAAACACTTATGCGGAAAGTGCCGCAAGAAGAATGGTCGCTTACTCATCATCGACTCATCTTTTTTGGAAGATACCACTGTAAAGCACAGGCTCCTAAATGCACGGAATGTCCGTTGCTTCACATGTGCCGTGAAGGGCAAAAAAGAATGAAAAAGGGAACGGTGCGGAATGCCGCGATTGATTAATTTGCCAGAGGCCTTTATGTATGAGCCGTTTTTTTGCAGGGATGAACACGCTATTCCTTTAAATTCTTCGCCTGCGGTGGAAGAAATCATAAAATGCAATCCTTTTTATTTTGATATTTGTTTTAAAGCAAATGTGCCCATTGATTTTTATCCATGGAAAAACCCTGAATTAAGTATTCCCGTCCTAATAGATGAATGGCATTCAATTCAGGAGTCAATCAAAAGCAGGATCCTTTCAAATGCAAGAAAAGCCGATAAAGCGGAGATGATCAAGGGGATCTCAATCCTGATCTGCCTGATTCATTGGAGCAATGAAAGCCCCGTAAATGATCTTGATATAAAATCTGATGATTTCTCAGCTTTTTCGGTGAAGCCAATAAATGCGTCTGAAAGACTGATGTATGTCCTATTAAAACCGGAACAGTATCATTCTTTTGTTCAGCTCAATCAGCTTATTGAAGAAATGCTTAAGCAGTATTATAAAAATAGGGCAATGAGAAGCAGGGAAAAATAAACGCAAGAATCATCATTGATTCTTGCGTTTTTATTTTTTTTGGAAAGGAATGTAATCAACATAATTAGTGATATTTTTATTATTTTCGAAAAGAACTATTTATTAGCGGAAACCAATCATTTTTTCTCAACAGAAAATTGTCAATAAAACGCACCAGACAAAAATCCCCTCTGCCTAAGCAGAGGGGTTCAAAGTATTATCCGTTGTCGCCGTTTGGATCACCATTACCATTCCCGTTGCCAGGAGGATTTGTTGGAGGAACTGGAACGATCGGGGTGCTTGGTTCTTGAGGTGTTTCACCTTCACCAGGCTGTCCTTCGTCCTCACCGCCGCCAGCATCTCCTTCGCCAGGAGGCAGTTCACCTTCGCCAGGGGGCAGTTCACCTTCGCCAGGAGGCAGTTCACCTTCGCCAGGCAATTCTTCACCAGGAAGCTCCTCACCAGGAGGCAGTTCACCTTCACCTTCACCTTCACCTTCACCTGGTTCTTCTTCAGGCTCCTCTGGTTCAACAGGCTCTTCTATGATAGCTTCAGGAATCTGTAAAACAGCAGCAGCAGAATCACTGCGGTTAGAGTTGTCATCATCGCTTACTGCCGTTACCTGGAACTTATAAGTCGAACCTGGAACAGCATTAGGGATAACCATACTTGTATCTTTTGTTTTATTGATTACTTGTGAAGGACTATCGTCCACAGATTGGCTGATTTCAAATGATACAGCGTCTCTTAATTCATCTTTATAGTCCCAGCTGAGTGTAATTTGATTGCTTGTTTGATCATAATCCACTTTGAAGCCGGATGGTTTAGCAAGACGTTTATAATGCTCTGACACCTTTGTAGGTTCTGTTCCTTTTACAAAGTACTCGCTGATTTTTTTGCTGTCAGGAGTATATTTGCTTGCTAACTTCGGCGGGTTAGAACCATTTTCAACCGTTACTTTAACGACGGAATTCGGTTTTTTGAAGTCTTTTTCTTCACCGCTTGAAACCTCTGAAATTACTTCTTTAAAGATTTTTTTTGCAACCTGCTGATCTGTTTTCGTTAAGTGCATTTTTTCATCGTTTTTCATATATCCAGTCCATACTGCTGCTGAATATTCTGGTGTAAATCCAACAAACCAGCTGTCTTTCGCTCCGCCGGAAGGTACGTTGTATTTTTGTTTGTCTTCTTCAGAAAAGTTCGTTGTTCCTGTTTTTCCTGCCACAGTAACACCAGGTACCCGGGCAGCTGTACCTGTACCTTCTTCTACAACAGAGATCATCATATCAGTTGTCATGTAAGCTGTATAATCGCTCATGGCAGTTTCCGGCTCAGGAGACAGATCTATTTCTGTGCCGTCGCTTAAAACAACTTTTGTTACTGCGTGAGGCTCTGTGTAAATACCGTTATTTCCGAATGCAGCAAAGGCTCCTGCCATATGAAGAGGGGAGACACCAGTATCAAATCCGCCTATCGAATAAGCTTCCGGTATTTCCTCTTCCAGCGGGATGCCAAGTCCTGCTGCAAAGTCACGTGCTTTATCCGGTCCTACCGCCTGCATGGCTTTAAGAGCAGGAATATTACGGGACTCTGCAAGTGCATCACGTATGGACATTTGTCCTTTAAAGCTTCTGTCAAAGTTATTGATTTTGACTCCATTTGAGTAAGAATAAGGTTCGTCCTTAATTTGTTCGTACGTTGACCATTTTAAGTATTCGATTGCAGGACCATAATCAAGCACTGGCTTAATAGTTGAACCTGGTTGTCTTCTTGTGTCAATCGCATAGTTAAAGTCTCCGACATTCTGGTTCCGGCCTCCGCCAATTGCGCGGATTTCGCCGGTTTCAGTATCAATGAGGGTAACACCGGCCTGGAAGTTGTCATCTGGATAGCTGATTTCACTGCCATTGAGCAATTCTTCTACATATTTTTGAGCATCTGTATCAATCGTTGTATAGATTTTTGCACCCGCTGAACTTACATCAATATCCGTTTTATCTTTCACTTCTTCAATAACTTGTTCCACATACGCGCTGTAAGGATTCGATTTTTCCTTCTCTGGAACGAGCGTTGACTGCACAGGCACTTTCTTAGCTTCTTCTGCTTCTTGTTCTGTAACGAACCCTTGCTTCACCATTAAGTTAAGGACGATATTTCGTCTTTTTTCTGCTGCTTCAGGATTTTTTCTAGGATCAAAATTCGTCGGGCTTTGCGGAATGCCTGCAAGCATCGCTGCTTCATGAAGTTCAAGATCCTTTAATTCTTTTCCGTAAAATCCTTCTGCAGCTTTCCCTACACCGTAGTATTGAGGGTGGTAATAGATTTTGTTTAAATACATTTCGAGAATCTCATGCTTAGAATACTTTTGCTCTAATTGAATAGCGAGCCATAGCTCCTGTATTTTTCTTTTAATGGTTTTCTCATGTGTGAAAAAGGAATTTTTAATAACCTGCTGAGTGATGGTACTTCCGCCCTGTGAGCCGAAACCCTGTGTAATGTTGGCTACAACAGCACCGCCGAGACGGATGACATCCACACCGCTATGCTCGTAAAAACGGGCGTCCTCAGTCGCAAGTACAGCTTCTTCTAATTTTTTGGGAATATCATTATAAGAAATATAGGTGCGTTTTTGGGCTCCTACTTCTGAAATTTCATTCCCTTCTTTATCATAGATTGTTGAAGAGTAGGAATCCTTTAATTTTTTCTCATCAAGCTTCGGAGCCCCTGCAGCAATCACTGCAAAAGTAACACCGCCTGCGATCATGCCGATCAGGCAGATGGAAACTAAAATGAACATGATGCGTTTAAAGAGAGAGCCCCGTTCTGGTTTATTCGGTTTATTGTTTTTGCTTTTACTTGTTTGTGCTAACGCTTTTCTGCGTTCTTCACGGCTATTATATTGATCTGACATTACTTTTTCCAACCTTTCATTTTACAAAATCCGCTTCGCTAAAGGATTAGAGAAAATATAGTTTTTCCAATACTTTAATATAATCAATTCTGGGCTGATAGCCAAGCGGAATGGGGTGGGATGTTAATTCAATTTCTTTTTTTGTGATTGATTTTCTTCCGCCGTTTTCTTTTCTCTCCCAAAATTCAAGAAGGATGGCTGCTTCCATCAGATAAAATGTTTGGAAGGCAGAGAGAATGACAAAAGATAATCCCCCCTGATCAAGCACCATTTTCATATGCCTGATCTGATGTTCATGGAAGTTTTGAAGCGGAAAAGAAGTGGAGCTCCTGGTTTCTTTAGCTTCAAAATCAATATACTTTCCCTTATAAACACCGTTGTAGTCCGTTGTAGATGACTGTTTGAAATAAGCTTCGCGGATGACAGCGGCACTCCGATTAGGGAAATCAACATTTACTATTTGAACAGGGGTAGGCTTTTTATGGATGACAGCGATGCCTCTGTCTAAATAATAACGGTTTGTCTCATTCAAATCTTCCTCAAGCGTCATCCCTCTGTTGCTGTATGTTTCTTTCGGCTGGCGCTGTTTAGGCGGAGCAGTTCCCGGGTTATACGTTTTTCCGTTAGGATAACGAAAAATCATTTCTTCCCTCCTCAGGTAAAACTACTACTATCATATCAAAAAAAATGAAAAAGACATGGTGAAAAAGTTTCGATTTTGTTAACGCTATGTGTACTTCAGCCTCAATCAGGAGAGTCTATAAGAAGTGAGGTGATCGTATGCACAGCGATAAAGATTTGCCATCGAATCAAAGAACAATGGAGGAAAATAATATTATAGCACTAATAAAGAATACGACATTAAAAAAAAATTACGACAACATTTCGAGAACTGAAAGCTACCACAGCTATTATAAAAGGAATCCTGAAATAAGATGGGCATTTCTAGCAAGCATGGTATCACGAAATGCCGGCTACTGTATGACGGATTTAAAAGGTACTTGGTTTCAAAAAATGATAAATAAAAAAATGATAAAAGCATTGTTTCTGACTTATGAGGATGCAAACTGGCTTATTTTCTCCGATGCATATCCCCAGCTCATGCTGTATGAGATTTCAAAACAAAAAGGTCATCCTCTTTTTCACTTGCTTGATGAATTCCATGTTTCTCCGTTTATGAAAAGAGAATGGCAGATGTTTTGGAGAAAAAAAAACATAGAACATTTAATGACCTCGCTGATTATTAACGAACAGCATTTAATTCAGAAGCCGATTATTGAAAAAGCTATTTTTAAGAGAAAGGTCTTTCATGCACCTCTTTTTTTATTTCAGGACTTCTTTCATTTTAGCACAGTCGTTTTCCCTACTATAGAAGGCAGATTATTCGGTTTTTCTGTTTATGATTTTAAAAAACTGAAAAGCCGCATCAAACTCGGGAGGTCTTTATCGTGGCTGCTTTTTCACCCGGATTATTATCAGGGGTTTATGGACTATTCAGAACGGACAGTCCATACAGGGTCCAGATATGATTATGAAAAATACTTAAATGATGGAAGAAAAAGAGAAACACCCTATTTAAGAACATCCTATCCGGTGATCTCCCACCAATTAGACGTAAAAGAAAGAAATTGGTTTCATGGCCAGTCAATGAAAAAATGGTACGGACCTCTGCCGTCACCAAAAGAATTCGACATGACAGAGTGGCTAATAAACAAGCAAAATCAGATGCATGCATTTTCTTTGTTAAAAGAATACATGCACAATAAAGGAAAAAGAAGTAAGGATTAATCGATCCTTGCTTTCTTTTCTTAAGCAAGTTTAGTTAGACAGTCAGTTCCGCTGTTATACATTGTCCAGCTTTACCTCCCAGCCCCTCGGCCAGAACAAATTCCCTCAGGAAATTCAAACCCGGACTTTTCGTGTGAATTCTTATCTGTCTGTCGGAGCTAAACGGGCGATTCCGCTTTTCTATGTCCAGCTCCATCGCCCAACTCCTCGGCCAGAACGGCTCATCCAGCAAAGGCAAAAAGCGCCTTTACTGGCTGATCCTTATCTGTCATGCCTGAGCTAAACGGGCGATTCCGCTTTTCTATGTCGAAGGACGGTTTGGCCCTCCAAGCTTTTTATCCAGGTCATTTTTTGATGGTGCCTGAGATTGTTTTTGCTGTTTCTTTTTCGTTTCTTTTGCCATGATGCCACCTCCTATCAATATTGTTTGCACGCAGATTGATTTCATGCAGAATGTCGCATTAGAGGATGTCGAAAATTAAGCTTTATCCAATATTTTCTTCTTTCTTTGCCGAATACGAACTAGTTTTGTCACCCTTGAAGGGAGGAAGGTAAAGCTTCTCGAATAGTACCTGTAGATTGAAAGGAGGAGTCAGCGTGGAGCACCTCATACCTAAGATGGTTGTTGAAAAGTTATTGATGGAATTAGATGAAGAGATGACGAAATTAGAACTTGCCATACAAAAAAGAGTAACAGAAACGATATGCCAGAGTGAAGAAGAACTATATAAGAACATGGAAGGCGCTGTTTTGCATTTAACCGAAGCAAGCCAGTTCTTGAATGATGATGGGACAAGGGAGGACACGAACTCCAGAGTTCAGCCGAGATATCGATTAAGTTACTAATGCCCAGCAGATGATGGAATTTCCTGTTCATGTTTGGTAAGATACCCCAGAGAGGCGGTGTCAGAGCATGAATACCAAAATTCTGAAAAACTCAAATAAGCTCCTTCATATAACAGGCGAATGTGTCAGCCGATTTGAAAATGATGCAAAAAAAAAGGATGAGGTTGATTTCTTTAATGAAGTAAAGCCTGCGTTTGAAGAGGCGATGGCTATTATGAATGAGTGGAAAGAAGATGTCTTGACATGGAGGATCACGGCAAGACCAAAATATTTATTTCCAGCTCAAATTGACTCTACAGTAGAAAATTTCGAACAGCTTGTGCTGCAGTCTTTTTATAAGGAGTCAAAACCAATTCGATTCAAAAACATGAAACAGTCCATAGACTATGTGATTGAGCAAGTAATTGCACACATTCAGATGAAGAGCTCCTAATTGAAGAGGAGCTTTTTTTTGTTATCAAAAAGCAATAAACCGGCTAAACTTGAGCCGGCCTAACCGATCTATTCATCAATTTCACGAGCTTCCTGAAAGGTGACAGCACGGTTTCCTTCACTTGCAACAGGTTCAATTGCATATTCGACATCTTTAGAATGTTTTGCAGCGACGGGCTGTCCTTTTTTTGAAATCGTTATATCCTGCCCTTTTTTCTTATGATTGAAATCTTTGCCTCTTCCCATATTGAAAACCTCCAAGTATTTGATTTAAGAGTCCTTCATAATATGGTTTCATTCAGCAGG
Organism: Bacillus sp. F19; assembly: GCA_023823795.1. Taxonomy (NCBI): domain Bacteria; kingdom Bacillati; phylum Bacillota; class Bacilli; order Caryophanales; family Bacillaceae; genus Bacillus; species Bacillus sp. F19. The sequence goes on along the minus strand of CP085710.1, from coordinate 3,316,404 downwards.
ATTATGTATTTTAAAAGAAAAAACAGAGAAGGAATCGCCTCTCTGTTTAAGAAAATAATGGCTATATTTTTACTTCCTGTCCGGGATTAGATGTTTCAGACGTTTCAAGCAGCATGACGGCGGTTCGGTACTCGCTGATGGATAATTCCTCTTTGATGTACTTGGTTTTAATAAAATTCAGGAGCTCGATCATGCTTTTTGGTTCAAATTGCTTCGCTTCAAAAAATGCTGTTTTTATGCTTTGCAAATTCATCTTGTATCTCCTCCCATTCCCCTTTCTAATATCGTAACATGTCATTTTTTTATATTAATTTTTTGTAAAATTTAAACTTCCGACAAGAGTTGACATATTTTTTCGTTTTGAAGTACAAGCACGGACGCTCTTTTTTCTGCATACCTATGAAATAGCCTAATGTATCTGAAAGGGGTATGAATCATGTATTCAGCCGAAGCAAATTCATTTAAAAACCGCAGAAGGAAAAGAGAAGCAAGAATTAGCTATTACTATCCATACGAAGGATATCCGCCATTTGAAAGCCCGACATATTTACCTCAGGTTCAACATAATTATCAACAAATGCAGCAAAATCCAGGATACTTTCAGCAAGGTCAAATGCCGCCTTATATGAATGGCTATCAAGCTCAAGGATTTCCAGCGCAGCAGCCGCAGACTATCCCGCAAGCCATGTATGCCAATCCTTATCCGAAGCCTGTGCCAAATCCTAAAAATCAGGCAGGAGGAATTTCAACTGTTATGTCCCAATTTAAAAAACCGGACGGACAAATGGACTTCAATAAGGTGATGGATACTGCGGGGCAGATGATGGGTGCTGTGAACCAGATGAGTTCCCTCGTAAAAGGTGTTACATCAATGTTTAAGGTATAAAAAGGATTTCATGCATGAAGGAAGAAGTGAAAAGAGGTGTTCAAATTGGTGACAGGCGCACTTTCAAACGTGTTTGATCAAATCAGTGTTCATCCTCAACTAGTTATTGTTGTACCAGCTTTGATGATTTTAGGATATGCCTTAAAAAGGACTCCTAATGTTCAAGATTGGATGATTATCTGGATTTTGCTGGGCGCGGGCATCATCGCAAGCATTTTTACACTTGGTTTTTCCGTAAGCAGCATTGCAAATGGATTTATTGCTGCAGGTGCAGCAATTACAACTCATCAGGCATATAAACAATCAGTGGTCGAAAGAAATGATGAACAAAACAAAAACGCGTGAAAATCAGCACGCGTTTTTGTTTTGTTATGAATCTTTGTGATCTGATGCATATTTAAGAGCCAGAAGCCGTTTTACCTCCTGATAAGACAGGCCTGACTGTGCATTCAGCTGTTTCACTTTTTCAATATCAGTATTGCTGTATTGCTTTGTATTTGAAAATCCAGACTCATTCATTTTTAGCACCTCTACAGCAGTTCTTCATAAACTTCATTGAGCTGATCAACACGCACATAATCCTGTTCACCCATTGCGTGCTTAATCTCATGAGGCAGCATCTTATTTAAAAAAGACTGTTCTTTTTCAGATAATTCACGGGCAAAATGTTTTTCGTCATCATAGTCTTGTTGAGTCAGCTTTTGATATAAATGCCTGCTTACTTCATGATCATCCAGATAATTGGAAAGTACCTCGCGCAAATAGCTTAATGATTTATCCATCTTCAACGGTCCTCAAAGTACTTTTTCACTTTTTCCTTATCGCTGCCGGTAAAATAGGGATTCTCTTCAGCAGAGGTTGAAGAGTCCAGATTTGTCTTAATCACAAGCTTTGGGGAATCTGAAGGTTCTGCGCTTATTCTTTTTGTATGTTCATTTTTCATGTATTGCACCTCCTGCCTATAGTTTCTTATAGGTGAGGCATAATTATAGTGTTAATTTTTGGATGGGGGATAAGATTCTCCAATAGGTATTGAAATCAGCAGACAGCTGTTTTTATAAGTTGTGTATAATTGATTTTTATCGGGGGCAAAAGGCAATAATACTGTTTTAGAGATGTGCTCGCATGTCTGGGAAACGCTCGAACCTCCTGTGTGATGGATGTTGATTTCTTCCTGATGGGTGATGGTGATGGTTAAATAGCATTCATACAGTTCAATGCGGGTTTGATCCTTTTTTATTCCCGGAAGCTCCGCTTTAACAAAATAATGGCCGTTTTCTTCGTACTGAGAAATTTTCAGATAGGATGCGTTCGCCTTTTTCTGAAACATTTTTTCAAATTCAATTAAATGATGTTCAAAAGAGCTGTCGCCAAAAAAATGTCCTGCGAGCTCATAAAAAGGATTTTGTTTTTTCTTATTCATTTTTATGCTCTCCCCGTTCTTTTAGGCTAAATTATGCAAGAAGCAGTGAATTGGTTGCTTGATTCAAGCTTTTTGTGATTAAATAATGAGGATTAAGATGGGGACGGGCTTAGGGAAGCGTTTAAATTCAGGGGTACAGGATATTTCTAATAATAGAAACGAAAGCAGAAAAGGAGAATGAACATGCTGAAAAAATTATTTGGAAAAAAGACTGAAAAGCAAACAGAAGAAACGGTTTACGCACCTCTAACAGGAAGATTACTTAACCTTGAAGATGTACCGGATCCGGTCTTTTCTCAAAAAATGATGGGTGACGGGATGGCAATTGAACCTTCTGAAGGTATCCTTGTATCTCCGGTTGAAGGAGAAATCATTCAGCTTTTTCACACAAAACATGCGATTGGAATTAAAAGCCTGACTGGCATGGAAATTTTGCTTCATATCGGACTTGAAACGGTTGCGATGAACGGGGAAGGCTTTGAAGCTTTTGTGAAAGAGGGCGATAAAGTAAAACCTGGAGATAAATTAATTACGTTTGATCTGAATTTAATTAAAGAAAAAGCAGCGAGCACCATAACACCAATCATCATCACAAACGGCGATATTATAGTAAATGTGCAAAAATCTCCATTAGGCGAGGTTAAAGGCGGCTCGGATAAAGTGTTTGAAATAAAAGTTAAATAACGAAATGCATAAAGCGGGCAGCTGCCTGCTTTTTTTATTGGCAGAGTAACAGAATGGATTTCATTGGTTCACAATTGAACGGAATACATAATAAAAGTCATGGAATTCATTCTTAGGCAACCGCTCCCCAAACCTCAGACAGCTCCTATTTCTCAAAAAACCTCACCAAAATTTCCAATAATTAATTATGGGTTGTTCCACTTAAAAACGAACGTTTATTCTGTTAAAATGAATGAAGAGGTGAGGCGAATGAGAAGAAAGCAGTCATTAGCAGAAATCCTGAACCAAAAGCTGATATTTCCAATTTCATTGGAGAGGTTCGTGAAACACGTTTTTCAGAAGGTTTGGCGTGCAAATTAAGAATTTAAAAAACTTGGCATTATCAACCAAGCTTTTATCGGAACTTGTAAATATAAATCTTTTCTGCAAAAAAGCATACAATCAGACCGATAATTAGTGGAACCAACGAACCAGCTGAAATGAAGTAGCCGTTTCCGTTCACTGTATATTCGTGATGGAACATTAACCAAGGAATAGTAAACATATGACCAACCAGGTAAAGCATTCCTGTCGTCAATACAAAGGAACCAAAGGTAACTATGAAGCTCTTTAATTTCATCTAAACACCTCCTAATTAGGATATTAACAGACGTATCAGTTATTACCAATATTATACAATTTATTTTTCTAATAGCAACAATCTTTTAGAAAAGAGCCAAAAATAAAGACCTGGCAGACGGGGCGAACCCCTGCCAGGTCTTACTTTTTCCTCTTTTACCCAGACTTCGGTCTGGGCTTTTTTATATTCCAAACAGTAACCCAAATAAATGCACAAGAAAGAATCCGAAAAAATATAAATATTTACTAAAATTCTATTTTTTATGCACATTACCATTTAGAATATTCTTGCATTTTCTAATATTTCGTTTAATTTGCTGATTTTCAAAAAAATAAACCTCTGTACCTGACCAGACAAAAACCCAACACACAATGCTTAATACTCCTGCAATATAGGCATGATTGCTTGAAAGCTTCAAGAATATCACCCCAACAATAATACCAATCACAAACAAAACAATAGCCTTTTTGACATTTCTAGCATATGTATATTCCTCTTCGTTCAAAAGGTTAGAAAAAGTGTTAAATGTGGCAGTCTTCAATGACTTTTCGTCAAAATCATTCTGACCTGAAAAAAATATTTCTACTTCTTTTCTTTTGCCACTGTGTAGCTTTGACAAAATAAAATCTTCAAGGTCAGAGCTTAGGTGAACATCATCTGAGCTATAATATTTTGAAAACGGAGTATCAGTTTCACCTAAATAGATATTTATACTTAATTCATCTTTCATGTTAACCCTCCTTTAAATCCAATTTACTAGTTGAAAGTCAACCTTTTATCAGTATGGTCAAGATAGTAACAATTCTTACGAAAACAGCGTTTTTATTTGTATTTTGTTACATCTTAGGCACCCAGCTTTTGTTAAATTTTTTAACTGGAAATGCAAACAAATATTCGCTAAACTAAAATTCATAAAGAGGTGGAGCGAATGAAGAAAAAATCACTTTCAGATTTGATAGAAGAATTAAGAACCAATGAAAATATAATTAACTGGCACGAAATCGAACCCCAGGAAGCAAAAACGAAGCCCATACCTGCAAGCGTAGACGAAAGAATTAAAGCTGCGCTGAAAAAAAGAGGAATCGGGGAACTTTACAGCCATCAGTACACAGCCTACGAAACCTTACAAAAAGGTGAAAACATTGTAGCTGTAACCCCTACCGCTTCGGGTAAAACACTTTGCTATAACCTTCCTGTCCTTCAATCCATTGCAAAAAATGACGCGAACCGCGCACTTTACATTTTTCCAACTAAAGCCCTGGCACAAGACCAGAAAAGCGAATTAAACGAGATCATAGAAGAAATGGGGATAGATATTAAAAGCTATACCTACGACGGAGATACTTCCCCGACTATTCGGCAGGTCGTACGTAAGGCTGGGCATATCGTTATTACAAACCCTGATATGTTACATTCGGCCATTCTTCCCCATCATACGAAATGGGTAAGCTTATTCGAGAATCTAAAATACGTCGTTATTGATGAACTGCATACATACCGCGGGGTCTTCGGCAGTCATGTAGCGAATGTAATAAGAAGGCTAAAAAGAATCTGTAAATTTTACGGAAGTAATCCGATCTTTATCTGTACGTCTGCGACGATCGCGAACCCGAAAGAGTTAGCCGAACAGCTTACTGGAAACCCTATGCGCCTGGTAGATGATAACGGGGCGCCCAGGGGAAGAAAGCACTTTGTTTTTTATAACCCGTCGATCGTAAATAAACCTTTAAACATTCGAAAAAGCGCTACAGTAGAAGTAAACAATCTAGCGAAGGAATTTTTAAAGAACAAAATACAGACGATCGTATTCGCTCGAAGTCGGGTACGGGTCGAAATCATTTTAAGTCATATACAGGAACTGGTTAAGGATAAGATCGGCACGAAATCAATAAGAGGTTATCGGGGCGGATACCTTCCCAAGCAGCGCAGAGAAATAGAAAGAGGCTTAAGGGAAGGGGAAATACTTGGGGTAGTAAGTACAAACGCTTTAGAATTAGGCGTAGACATTGGACAGCTGCAGGTCTGCGTTATGACAGGCTACCCTGGCAGCGTTGCTAGTACATGGCAGCAGGCAGGACGGGCTGGGCGTAGGCATGGCGAAGCACTTATACTTATGGTCGCTAGTTCTGCCCCAATAGATCAGTATATCGTTCAAAACCCGGAATACTTTTTCGATCGGTCCCCAGAGTCAGCCAGGATTAACCCAGAAAACTTAATCATTTTAGTAGATCATTTAAAATGTGCAGCTTACGAACTGCCGTTTAATGAAGGGGAAGAATTCGGACCTTTAGAACTTGAAGACATATTAGAATACCTGGTAGAAGAAAGGGTCTTGTATCAAAACGGTAAAAAGTTTTACTGGGCTAATCAGTCTTTTCCAGCTGGAAATATCAGCTTAAGATCGGCTTCACAGGAAAACGTCGTAATAATAGATCAATCGGAAACAGCTAACGTAAAAATCATAGGGGAAATGGACCGTTTTAGTGCTATGACACTTTTACATGACGAAGCGATTTATTTACACGAAGGCGTACAATACCAGGTAGAGAAACTGGACTGGGACCATAAAAAAGCGTACGTAAGGGAAGTAGACGTAGAATACTACACAGACGCGAATCTGGCTGTACAATTAAAGGTTTTAGAAATAGATAAAACGAATATAAGAAATGTTTCTTCAATAAACTATGGCGATGTAACAGTAAATGCTTTACCTACAATCTTTAAAAAGATCAAGTTAACAACGTTCGAAAATATAGGGTCTGGACCGATCTACTTACCAGAAGAAGAACTGCATACCAGCGCTACCTGGTTAGAAATAAAAGAAGTCGACCCGACGCTAGGCGAAAAAACAATGGAACAGCTGCTGCTAGGAATATCCAATGTGCTGCAGCATGTAGTACCTGTACATGTAATGTGTGATCGTAATGATATTCACGTAGTTTCACAAATAAGAGCAGCACATACAGGACTGCCTACGATTTTCATTTACGACCATTACCCAGGCGGGATAGGTTTAGCAGAAGAGGTTTATAAGCGCTTCGACGAAATGAAAGAAGCTGCGAAAAACCTAATAAAGAAATGCCCTTGTAATGACGGCTGCCCTTCGTGTATCGGTAACGAAATAGAGGGGATAAAAGCGAAGGCAAGAAGTATACAGCTGCTAAATCAATTTTAAGGGGTGATACCTTTGTTAAGAGATCGCGGGAATAAAAAATGGCAGGGCTTCTTTATGCCAGAACATATAAAAATGTTAAAAGAAGTGGAACGAGAGGGCTTAAAAGTACCTAGACCACAATTAAGCGAAGACCAGATAGAAGAAATGGAAACGCTGCTGGCCGAAAGCCTTACCGAAAAAACGCTTTTAGAAATCAGCAGCTGGAAAGACGGCTTTTTTAATACCAGGGTAGGGACTGTAGAGAAAGTCGACCCAAAAAAAGAAAATACAAATTATAGATGAACTGGACGCCTTAATAACTATTGACTTCTTTTCCATTACAAAAGTGATTACTATGTAAGGCGTGCAGTCTGGGTAAAGGGGGAAAGGGTACATGGCAACTGTTCACGCAGCATTATTATTAAAATTCGGGGAAAAGTCGCATATGGAAGCCTTGTTAAAGACAGGTAATGTTTTCATGCAGCGGTTAGGTCATTACAAAGATTTAGAAGAAGACGAACTGCAGAAAGAAATAAAAAGGGCAGATAAGTTTGAGGGTATTTTTGAAAGGTACAAAGAAGGAAAAATTACATTTAGAGTAGAGGGCAAAGAAATAAAAAGCAGTTCTAAGGCAATCAATGTAAGACTTAACGAGATAATGGATAGCTTTATTTATTGCATGACCTGGATAAGCATAGAACGAATTAACGACTTCAAAGCGGGAAAAATAGAAAGACTTATTCCGATCGAATTAGAAAAATTCGGTGAATACTGTACAGTTATAACAAACCCCGGTGCTTTTGTTAACAAATTCACAAGTACCTTTGATGTAAAAGCCTTAGACTTCGTAGAATATGTAGACCTGGAAAACACAGAGGGAAGAATCGGACCTTTTAAAAAGGACCTTTCTTTTAAAGAACAGTTAGAATTTAGGTTTATCGTTAATAACGAAGAAGGAAATAAAATATTAATAAAAGACATTGGAAGCTTGGAAGAAGACGCGGCTTTTACCTTTGAAACAAAGGATTTAGAAAAATCGTTAAGCAAAGACCTAGTTGCAACAGTGTTTAACGAAGAAGGAAAAGAAGAAACAATTAATTTTATAGACTTTTTGATAAATCGGTATAATAGTGCTATTTCATGAGTTTGTAAGTATGTTCATTAAAATTAAATTCGATACACATGAAAACATCGGTTCGGGACCCATTCATCTGCCGGAAGAAGAGCTGCATACGAATGCTGCCTGGATCAGTTTATCGGAGGAACTGGCAAAATCGCTTAAAAAAGACAGGCTTGAGGAAGCGCTGCTGGGAATTGCACATGCTCTGAAGCATATTGTCCCGTTAAGCGTGATGTGTGATCCATCCGATATTAGTGTTATTCCGCAAATGAAAGCGACTCATAATGATCTGCCGACCGTATTTCTGTATGACCGTTATCCGGGCGGGGCGGGGCTTTCAAATAAGGTGTTTGAAACAATGGAGATCTTCCTGCAGGAAGCGATGGGGATGATTGCAGGCTGTCCATGCGAATCCGGATGCCCATCGTGCACAGGACTTGAAGGGTCTGATCATCAAAAAAACGATACCCTTCAATTATTAGTTCAGTTAAAAGGAGCAGAGAATCCTTGTCATTAAAAGGAAAGTTAAATCGATTAAAAACACATATGTCGCTTGAAGGCAGTTCAGAAACTGTACAAACAGCCCATTCGGAGGAAATTCCCAACCTTGAAAAGTGGAACGCTCTAGATGCCAAGCCCTTTTGGTTTGATGGAGAGTATTGCATGGTCAGGGAACGCACTTTTCCGCTGGACTATAAACATGGTCTCTATCAAATGGGTGAATTTCATAGAGCCGTTTCTCTTTGGAATGAAAGAAACAGCCTGCATCCATTATCGTCCAAAGACCATGATTCTTTTGAATTATTTTTCTTTGATACAGAAACGACGGGACTCGGGGGAGGTGCAGGCAATACAATCTTTCTGCTTGGGCATGCACAGGTTTTCCATGACAAGGTGGTTGTCAAGCAGCATTTTCTCCCTAAACCGGGAAACGAAGTCGCACTTTATCAAAGCTTTTTAAGCCATGTGAATACAAAGACTCTCGTAACCTATAACGGTAAAGCGTTCGATTGGCCCCAGGTGAAAACAAGGCATACTCTAGTACGCGAACAAGTGCCAAAACTTCCCGCTTTCGGCCACTTTGATCTGTTCCATGCCGCGAGAAGGTTATGGAAATCAAGCTTGGAATCAGTAAAACTCAGCATAGTAGAGAAAGAAATACTGGGTATTGAACGTGAGCATGATGTTCCTGGCTATCTAGCTCCTATGCTTTATTTTACCTTTGTTCAGTCTCAGGATCCTGATCATATCGAGGGTGTAATGATTCATAACGAGATTGATATTCTTTCTTTAATTACTTTGTATACACATCTTTCTTACCGAATCTTGTTCCCGGGTGTCGAAGCAACGGATACAGAACAGTATGAAGTGGCAAGATGGCTGCTGTCTGCAGGAGATCAAGAAACAGCGTTCGACACATTCAGATCTGTAGCAGACCGCAGTGAGGCTAAAGAATTCGAGGCGAAATTCGAAATGGCCATGCATTTGAAAAGGAAAAAACAACTGAAGGAAGCCCTGCCATTATTTCATTCTGTTGCAGAGTGCACGAGCTTGAAACAGAAGGCGAAAGCTGCCGTAGAGCTTGCTAAGTATTATGAACACAAAGAAAAGAACTATGAAAAAGCACTGTCATATGCGACATCTGCTTACTTAACGATTAAAGCAAAAGATCAAACATTAAAAACCGATTCTGAAAAAGAAAAGCTTGCGCTCTTAAAAAGAATGAAGCGATTAGGAAATAAAAGCCGCTGATTATTCCCCGGGGAAGCGCAAAATCAGCGGTTTTTCGCAGAGAATTTGTCGATATTGTGAAATTTTGAAAAGAATAAAATAGGTAATTGTAGAATGGTGTAGATGTGTGTAAAATTAAGGACTGTAAACACTATCTGCCTGGGGTGATCGAAATATGTACAAAGGGATTTTCTACTTGTTTTTCATCGTTTTATTTGCAACAGTTTTTATCTTTTCAAACTTCAAAGACACATTCTATGCTTTCTTGTAAAAAATAGGTTAATGCATCAGTACATGTACACACTTTTCTTCATAGACTATCACTGTAAGACAGATAAGAAATGAAGGAAAGGAGTCAAAAACAAATATGATGCCAAATAATAATATGCCAAATATGGTATCACCAGGTTCAATGGGACCGAATATGCCAAACATGGTTTCACCTAGTATGATGGGACCGAATATGCCGAATATGGTTTCACCTAGTATGATGGGACCGAATATGCCAGCTCCAAGCATGGTGTCACCAAGCATGATGGGACCTATGGGACCTGCTAAAGTGTGTCCGCCGATTGTCTATCCGACAAAATGCTGTGTTCAGCACACATTTTCTACAACAGTCGTTCCGCACATTCATCCTACTCACACTACTGTAGTCAACCATCAGAACTTTCAGCATAAACATTATTTCCCTCAAACACAATCTGCGGTAAATCAGGCTTCAAATCAACAATTCAACTGCGGCGGCGGTCCAAGACCACCATTTAGTCCTTACGGCCGTTAACCTCGGATAGTAGGAGCTGATGCTAGATATCAGCTCCTATTCCTTTTTAAGGGAGACGATACATAGATGAAAGTAATAACAGTTTCAGGCTACAAGCCATTTGAGCTGGGTATTTTTAAAAAAGATGATCCTGCCATTCTGTATATTAAAAAGGCAATAGAAAAATCATTGAGGCCGCTGATTGAAGACGGATTAGAATGGGTATTGATTAGCGGACAGCTGGGTGTTGAACTATGGGCCGCAGAGGTTGTCTTTGATTTACAGTTAGAGTATGATGAATTAAAGCTGGGTGTGCTTACACCTTTTCTGGATCAGGAAGAGAAGTGGAATGAAGACAATAAAGAATATTATGAATTCATTCTGTCTCAAGCTGATTTTGTTGATAGTATTACAAAACGAAAATACGAAAATCCAAACCAGTTTTGCTTAAAAAATGAGTTTTTTGTTTCAAAGAGTCAAGGTTTGCTTCTTGTTTATGATGAAGAAAACCAGGGTTCTCCAAAATTTTTGCTGGAGACGGTCAAAAAGAAGTCTGAAGCTATCGAATATTCATTAATGATAATTTCTTTTTCAGATCTGCAAATGATTGTAGAAGAAGAGCAGAGTAAATCGGATGGATTTTGGTCAAGTTAGCGAAGAGAAATTGACAATTGCAATCAAGATGTGAAAAAATATGTAAAGATGATTTCAGTGTGACGAGGTGAAAGAGATGCTTTCTGATAAAATAAAATTAACGGCTAAAGAAATTTTAGAAAAAGAATTTAAACAGGGTATGCGCGGTTATAAGCAGGAAGACGTTGATAAATTTTTGGACTTTGTGATTAAAGATTATGAAACGTTTCATCAGGAAATTGAGGAGCTGCAGCAGGAAAATCTTCGTTTGACAAAGCAGCTTGAAGATTCTTTTAATCGCAAACAGGCTCAGCCAGTACAAACAAATACGACGAATTTTGATATTCTGAAACGTTTATCTAACTTAGAGAAACACGTTTTCGGCAGCAAGCTTTACGACTGATTCCATTTATTTACACTTGCATTACTCTCTTAAATTATCTATACTAATATTTGCTCTTAAAAAATAATAACGTTCAGGTAATCGCTGCAGTCTTTAGGGCTGTAGAGGAAAGTCCATGCTCGCACGGTGCTGAGATGCCCGTAGTGTTCGTGCCTAGCGAAGTCATAAGCTAGGGCAGCCAAGACTTTGGCTGACGGCAGGGAACAAGCCTAAGTCCCATCCGGGATATGGCTCTAATACCTTGAAAGTGCCACAGTGACGTAGTCTTTCGGGAAACTGAAAGAGTGGAACGCGGTAAACCCCGCGAGCGAGAAACCCAAATATAGGTAGGGGCACCTTCTCTTAGGAATTGAACAAGGAGAAGGCCGGAAGCGACACGCTTCTGTAGATAGATGATTACCACCGGAGTACGAGGTGATACCGGCCGTTTGCAGTACAAAGGGACAAAACATGGCTTACAGAACGTTATTACAGGTTACTATAAATGCGAAACAGGCTCTCTTCACTTAGATGAGAGCTTTTCATTTACATAAAAATTCGGTTGAACAAGCTAACGGACGTTTGCGATAACTGTCAGATATATTACAAAAAAGAAGGTGATTTTCATGGAAAAAGTCACATTAATTGCTACAGCAGCAATGGGCCTTGAAGCACTTGTTGCAAAGGAAGTGCGTGATCTTGGCTATGAGTGCACAACAGAAAACGGAAAAGTTACATTTCAGGCAGAAGCTAAAGACATACCGCGTGTGAATTTGTGGCTGCGCACAGCAGACCGTGTCAAATTAAAAGTAGGAGAATTCAAAGCCTATTCGTTTGACGAGCTTTTTGAAAAAACAAAAGCATTAAACTGGGGAGATATCATTCCTGCGCAGGCTGAATTTCCTGTCACAGGAAAATCAGTGAAATCAAAGCTGTTCAGCGTATCTGATTGCCAAAGGATCGTGAAAAAAGCAATCGCCGAAAAACTCAAAAGCCATCATAATATCGCATCTGATTGGTATGAGGAATCAGGTCCACTTTATAAAGTGGAGATTGCTCTTTTAAAAGATGTAGCAACACTGACCATTGACACAAGCGGTGCAGGACTTCATAAAAGAGGCTTCAGGCTTGATCAGGGCGGAGCTCCATTAAAAGAAACATTGGCAGCAGCACTTGTTATGCTGACGAACTGGACGCCGGACCGGCCATTTGCAGATCTTTTTTGCGGTTCAGGCACGATTCCTATTGAAGCAGCATTAATTGGACAGAACATTGCTCCGGGTTTTAATCGGGAATTTGTTTCCGAACAATGGAACTGGATTGATAAGCAGCACTGGAACAATGCAAGACTAGAAGCAGAAGACCTGGCCAACTACGATGTTCCTCTTGATATCGCAGGCTATGACATCGATCACAGAATGATCCGGATCGCTGAGGAAAATGCGGATGAAGCTGGTCTTGGCGGCATTATTCAGTTCAAACAAATGCAGGTAAGCGACTTCACGACCAGAAAAGAATACGGCGTCATCGTCGGCAATCCGCCGTATGGCGAACGTCTGGGCGAAAAAGAAGAAGTGGAACAAATGTATAAGGATTTAGGACGGGCTCTGGCTCCTCATGATACATGGTCGATTTATATGCTGACTTCTCATAAAGGATTTGAGCAATATTACGGCAGACAAGCTACAAAAAAACGAAAACTTTTTAACGGATTTATCGAAACAGATTATTATCAATTTTGGGGGAAACGCCCTCCGCGTGATAAGAAACAGGTATAGATTGATCCTCCCTTGAATACACTAGAATCAGTATTGATAAATTTCAAGGGGTGGTCTTTTTGCACGTAAACGAAGACTTTAACTTAATATCGAAGGCATTGTCGTCTTCCTATTTATCGCTCATAGAAAATGGCCAGGACGCAGCAGCCCATGCATCGTTAAATAATGCCCGCGCTGATTTTTTAAAAGCTGTTGCCCACGCCTCTGCTATTGATCAGAAGGTACTGATTGATACACTTTATGAGCGTTAAGAGATAGGCTTTCTCATGATGAAAGCCTATCTTTTTTAGTGCGCAAAGGCAGCATGTGCTAAAAAAACAATTTTTATTCTTGCGTTTATCCATAGGCATGAAATCTTGACTATGAGTGCGTTAAGTGAAATAATGTCCTTTCGAGTATAAAAGAATGTGGGGGATCTGATACATGCCGACGTCACGTCTGCCTTTTGCCGTATCAAAGAATGAAACCTTCTATGAAGGATTAAATAACTGGATCGGTGATGTTTTTTATGATATTTTGCCTGAAAAAGGCTTTGAACTTAGAGATGAACAAATATTTATGGCGTTTCAGCTTGAACGCGCATTTCGCGAAAAAAACGTCATGTTTGCTGAAGCAGGAGTAGGAACGGGCAAAACCCTTGTTTATTTGCTTTATGCTATAAGCTATGCAAGATATACGGGGAAACCAGCTATCATTGCATGTGCTGATGAAACACTGATTGAACAGCTTGTTAAAAATGAGGGCGATATTGCTAAGCTCCGCAAGCATTTAGACTTAAATATCGATGTGCGTCTTGGGAAATCACAGGATCAGTATCTATGTCTTAAGAAACTGGATCAAACCATTCAGCGTACTGGTGATGATCTTTATCTGGATTTATTTGAATCATTGCCGTCCTTCGTTCATGAAAAAGCGGGTATGCAATCATTCAGCCATTATGGCGACAGAAAAGAATACCCTCATTTAACAGATGATGAATGGAACGCTGTGAATTATGACCCGTTTCAGGATTGTTTATCATGCGATCAAAGACATCGCTGCGGCCTAACTCTTTCACGCGATCATTACAGAAAAGCTGCTGATCTGATTGTCTGCTCACATGATTTTTACATGGAGCATATTTGGACATTTGATTCCAGAAAACGCGAAGGCCAGATGCCGCTTCTTCCAGAGCACAGTTCTGTCGTTTTTGACGAAGGCCATCTATTAGAATATGCAGCGCAAAAAGCTTTAACCTATAGAGTGAAAAGCAGCACACTTGCTGTTCTTCTGGAAAGACTTCTTCAAAACGATATCCGCGAGGAATTCGCTCATTTAGTGGAAGATACACTTGTAGTTAATGAAGAGTTTTTCGACAGCCTGCTGGATGCATCTGAAGAAGTTCCAGGCTCGCACCGTTCAAAAATTTTCATGAACGATACCTTAAAGAAGCAGGGCATTCATCTGCACCGGCTGCTGGCTGAAATCGGGGAAGCACTCGTATTCGAAAGCGAAATGTACACCATTGATTCCTACGAGCTGAAAATTGTTGAAGAATACTTGGATTCTATGGAATTCTCCATTTCTCTCTTTAATAAGCAGAGTGGGGCCATTCACTGGATTGAAAGCGGAGAGCAGGATTTTTCGCTCATTATTATGCCGCGGACCGTTGAAGAAGTGCTGAGAGAAAAAGTATTTTCACAGAAAAAACCATATATCTTCTCATCTGCCACTCTGTCTAATAATAAGTCATTTGATTTTATTGCCGGAAGTCTTGGCATTAAAGATTACTTGTCTCTCACGGTGGAGTCGCCATTTGATTATGAAGAAAATATGAAAATAAAACTTCACGATCTATCAGCTTCACAAGATCTTAATAAAATGAAGTGTGTTCAGACACTGGAAAATGTTAAAAAGACCGGCGGCCGTGCACTGATCCTGTTCAGTGCGATGAACGAACTCGAAGTCTTTAAACAATATATAAGTGAACAGAACACTGAATACTCATTCCTATTTGAAGGAGATCAGGAAATCAGCCAGCTCGTATCTGAGTTCCAAAATGACGAAACGTCCATTTTGTGTGCTGTGCATTTATGGGAAGGACTCGACATCCCAGGTGCATCACTGTCAAATGTGATTATCTGGTCACTCCCGTTTCCTCCAACAGACCCTGTCTTTGAATCTAAACGGAGCAGCACGGCAAAACCATTTGCTGATGTAGACATGCCTTACATGATTCTAAGACTGAAGCAGGGCATAGGACGCCTGATCAGAACAAGCACAGATCAGGGGGGAATTTCGATTTACCTATCAAGTGAACGTGATGTAAAAGTATTGGATCAGGTGAAAGCAATATTGCCGGTTGAGCCTGAATTAGTCTAAAAGCGAAGGAATTCCTTCGCTTTTTTTTTGTGCTATTGGAATTGAAACTGGGTTTTTTATGTTTAGAGAGAGCATACTTATCAGTCTGGTTTGAACAGTCGGTTCTGCTTTTCTTATTGTCTAGCTCCACCTCCTAGCCCCTCGGCCAGAACAAATTCCCTCAGGAAAGTCAAACCCGGACTTTTCGGGTGAATTCTTATCTGTCTGCCCGAGTCAGAACAGTCGGCTCCGCTTTTCTTAAAACAGACTATCCAGTCGATAAAAATGATTGACAAAAGCCTTTCTCATCATTTAATCTGAAAATGTTAGAAAATTATTACTATTTATTTACATAAAAAATCAAGGGGTGAGCAGATTGTCCATTCAATCCATTGAAAAAGAATTTTTAGAGTATCTTCAAAAAATGAAAAGTTATAATGAAGCCATTTCTCTCATGTTTTGGGATCTTAGAACAGGGGCGCCTAAGAAAGCTGTTGAGCAGCGGTCTCAGGCAATTGGTGTCCTGTCTACAGAAGTTTTTCAAATGGCGACCTCTGATCAGATGAGATCATATATTGATCAAGTTTTACAGGCGAAAGATGAAGTTTCAGAAATTGCGTATAAAGCAGCGCTGGAGTGCGAGAAAGAATACAAGCTAAGTAAAGTGATTCCGCAGGATGAATTTAAGGAATATGTGATCCTTAAATCAAAAGCAGAATCGGTATGGGAGGAAGCAAAAGATAAATCTGATTTCAGCTTGTTTGCACCATACTTAAAAAAGCTTGTTGAAACAAACAAAAAGTTTCTTGAATATTGGGGTTATAAAGAAAACAAATATGATACTTTCTTAGATCAATATGAGCCTGGTGTAACGGTAGAAGTGCTTGACCGTGTATTTGGAGAGCTAAGAGAACACATTGTACCGCTCGTTAAGAGTATTACGGAATCTCCTAATCAGCCTGAAACGAGTTTTTTATATGAGCCGATCTCAAAAGAAAAACAGCGTCAAATCTCTGAATTTTTCTTAAAAGAGCTTGGCTATGATTTTGAAGCGGGGCGTTTGGATGAAACCGTGCATCCATTTGCAATCAGCTTAAACCGCGGGGACGTTAGGGTTACAACGAAGTATGCAGAGAAGGATTTCCGCACCGCGTTATTTGGCACCATTCATGAGTGCGGGCATGCCATTTATGAGCAGAATATTTCTGAAAAACTTGAAGGCACGCTGCTGTGTGATGGAACTTCAATGGGAATACATGAATCACAATCTCTCTTCTATGAAAAATTTATCGGGAAAAATCCCGGCTTCTGGAAACGCTACTATGAATCTTTAAAACAGCATGCAGCAGGTCAATTTGATGATGTCTCTTTAGAGGATTTTTATAGAGGCGTAAATGAATCTAAACCATCACTGATTCGAATTGAAGCGGATGAGCTGACATATCCGCTTCATATCATGATCCGCTATGAAATTGAAAAAGGTCTATTCAATAATGAAATTGAAGTTGAGGATCTTCCGCGTATATGGAATGAGAAATATGAGGAATACTTAGGGGTAACACCTTCAAATGACGGAGAAGGCGTTCTGCAGGATGTTCACTGGTCTGGCGGCATGTTCGGCTATTTCCCTTCGTATGCATTGGGGTATATGTATGCAGCCCAGTTTAAGAATGCGATGCAAAAAGACCTCCCGAATTTTGATGAGATTGTTGA
This sequence comes from Bacillus sp. F19, assembly GCA_023823795.1. NCBI lineage: Bacteria > Bacillati > Bacillota > Bacilli > Caryophanales > Bacillaceae > Bacillus > Bacillus sp. F19. The sequence goes on along the minus strand of CP085710.1, from coordinate 3,299,178 downwards.
AAATGGAGAATTCGGCACGATTAAAAACTGGCTGACTGAAAACATTCATCAATATGGAAAAATGAAACAGCCGCTTGAAATCCTTCAGGATGTCACAGGTGAAGGCCTGAATGCTAAATATTTGATTGAGCATCTTGAAACGAAATATGCAAAGCTTTACCAATTAGAGGCTGCAAAATAAATCATTGAGACCGCACATTATAGAGGTGCGGTCTTTCTATTAAAGGAGAGAATTGGATGAATCAGCAAAAAGTGAGGCCGTTTCTTATGTTTACAGGAAAAGCAGAAGAGGCGATGAATAATTATGTATCTATTTTTGAAGGATCAGAAATTAACAGCATCCATCATCATGAAAACGGATCTGTTCTGCATGCTTTATTCAAATTAAAAGGGCAGGAAATCATGTGTATCGATAGCATCGTCCAGCATGATTTTTCTTTTACACCGGCAATTTCCTTATTTGTTGTTTGTGACAGTGAAGCTGAGATTGAAGATGCCTTTGAAAAACTATTAAAAGGAGGCAGCATATTAATGCCGCTGGCAGCCTCTCCAGTCAGCGAGAAGTTTGGATGGGTACAAGATCAATATGGTGTTTCCTGGCAGCTGAATTATTCAAAATCATAAATCGATCATAACGCACTAAATCATCTTTTAATTTGTTTGAAAAAACGAATAATTAAAAACTTTTATGTGCTATTATTCGTTTTTTCTCCGTAAAAGTACTTCACATACTATAAAATCCTTGTTATAATGCAACTAATCAAATAAACGAGCACTCATATAATCGCAGGGATATGGCCTGCAAGTTTCTACCGGATGACCGTAAATCATCTGACTATGGGTGAGCAGTGTTGTTTTTATACGAAAAGGTTCCTTATTGGGAATTCCTTTTTTTTCCGGATATAGCGGCATTGTCTCACTCTATGTGAGGCAATGCCGTTTTTTGTTTTAAGGAAAAGAAAATTAGCGCATTGATGTCTTGCTCTATCGCCCAACTCCTTGGCCAGAACAAATCCGTCAAAAAAGTCAAACCCGGACTTTTCTGACGGATTCTTATCTGTCTTTCGGAGCTAAACGGGCGCTTGCGCTTTTCTTAATATTTGGAGGGATTATAAACATGAAGCTATTGCAGGATAAAATTAATATTGAAGGAAAAGTTCTTTCAAACCAAGTATTGAAAGTGGATTCCTTTTTGAACCATCAGATTGATGCATTCTTGATGAAAGAAGTTGGGAAAGAATTTGCAGATCGATTTAAAAACGACGGCATTACAAAAATCGTGACAATTGAATCTTCTGGAATAGCACCATCTGTTATGGCTGCACTTGAGCTGAACGTTCCGGTCGTATTTGCCCGCAAAAGAAAGTCACTGACGCTTACAGATCAGCTTTTAACAGCATCTGTTTACTCTTTTACCAAACAAGAAGAAAATACAATCGCTGTATCAGGCGAGCATCTGACTTCCGAAGACCGTGTTTTAGTCATTGATGATTTCCTTGCAAATGGCCAGGCTGCACTTGGTCTTGCAAAAATAGTAGAACAAGCAGGTGCCACGCTTGCAGGAATCGGAATTGTAATTGAGAAATCCTTTCAAGAAGGCGGAAAAATTCTTCGCGAGAAAGGATTCCGCGTCGAATCACTTGCAAGAATAAAATCACTCGAAAATCATGAAGTTCAATTTCTTGAAGAAACGGAGGAGGCAGCGGTATGAATAACGGTGCTTTCAAGGTTTTTTCATTAGGGATTCAGCATGTTCTGGCGATGTATGCAGGTGCCATCATCGTGCCGCTTATCGTAGGGGGAGCACTGGGACTTACAGCAGAACAGCTTACCTACCTTGTGTCGATTGATATTTTCATGTGCGGACTGGCTACGCTTCTTCAAGTATGGAAGAATAAATTCTTTGGAATTGGTTTGCCGGTCGTACTCGGATGTACGTTTACAGCTGTTGGACCAATGATAGCGATTGGAACGGAGTACGGCATATCTTCTATCTATGGAGCGATTCTTGCTTCTGGACTTTTTGTCATATTAATTTCAACTGTTTTTGGCAAGCTCGCGAAATTTTTTCCGCCTGTCGTAACAGGATCGGTTGTAACGATTATTGGGATCACTCTTATTCCTGTTGCCATGAACAATATGGCAGGAGGGCAGGGATCACCTGATTTTGGTTCTATTTCAAATATAGGGCTTGCATTTGGTGTATTGCTTTTTATCATTCTCCTGTATCGTTTTTTCACAGGATTTATTCGCTCAATTTCCATTTTGATCGGCCTTCTTGCGGGAACAGCAGCAGCTGCCTTTATGGGAAAAGTAGATATTCAGCCAGTGTATGAAGCAAGCTGGTTTCAAGTTGGAAAACCGTTTTACTTTGGAACGCCTACGTTTGAAATTGCACCAATATTAACCATGATTTTAGTTGCAATTGTCAGTATGGTTGAATCAACCGGTGTCTATTATGCTTTAGGGGATCTTACAAAGCAGAAAATAACAAAAGAGGATCTTGCTAAAGGATATCGCGCAGAGGGTATTGCCTATTTATTAGGAGGCATATTTAACGCCTTTCCATACACAGCCTACTCTCAAAATGTCGGATTAATTTCCCTTTCAGGTGTTAAATCTAAAAATGTCATTTACACAGCAGCCGGTATGTTGATGGTTCTGGGTTTGGTTCCAAAGATTGCGGCATTTACGACAATCATTCCTGAAGCCGTACTTGGCGGGGCAATGGTTGCCATGTTTGGAATGGTTATTGCCTATGGAATCAAGATGCTCAGTCAAGTGGAATTTGCTTCACAGGAAAATCTGCTGATTATTGCCTGCTCTGTTGGAATGGGTCTTGGGGTTACAGCTGTGCCGGATATGTTTGCAAATCTTCCTGAATCCATTAAAATTTTGACGAATAATGGGATTGTAGCTGGAAGTTTAACAGCCATTCTATTAAATATTCTTTTCAACGTTGTGCGAAAAGAAAAGAACAGCGGAATCGCTGCATTTAATGAAAAACATGCTTCCTAAGAGACTGGCCCTCACGATAAAGTGTGAGGGTTTTTTTATTTATAAACCGAGCTGTATTCTTGGTATTTTTAACGCAGTCATGTTACCATTCCCCTATCAACTTACGGGAAATGCAGAGGAAATGACCTATTCGGTTTTCTTAAATCAAATTGAGATCAAACCCTATTTTTTAAAAGAAGAGCTTGCCGAAAACGGCGCACAGAGAGTAACAATGGACTTTAAAGTTCACTCTGAAAACTATTATGACATTACGACACTATTATATAATCAGACATTTTATGTGGATATTCCTGATAGAAATCTTTCTTTTAAAGGAACCATCACTAATTACACGGCATCGCTAACAAATTTATATGAAAAAGATGCAACAGGTGACTTTCATCTCGAGCTGCTGGAGATTTCATGAAAAAAAGCCCTAAAAATGATTTTTAGGGCTCTCTTATTCTATTAATACATACTAAGTGCTTTTTTAGTCATAGGCCCGACAATTCCATCAACACCAAGCTTTTTGCTCTTTTGGAATGATCTGACCGCTTTATCAGTATTGTTTCCAAAAACTCCATCAATGCCCTTTGTATTAAAGCCTTTCGATGTCAACAGCTGCTGAAGCTGCTTTACTTCGCTGCCCCGGCTGCCTTTTTTTAGATTTTGGCCGGAAGATGCAGCAGGTTTAGAAGAGACTGCTTTGCTTCCGCTGACTTTGTAGCCATTTGAAAGCGCAATTGAATCGAATGTTTTGCCTGAAGTGGTGATAATAACAGGTGTGTTCATTTTCACCTGGCTGTAAAGCCATTCAACTTCTTTGTCATACATTCGGATGCATCCATCACTGATGTATTGTCCGATTGAACTTGGATTGTTATTGCCGTGAATAGCATAAGTAGTGCCCCAAGTTCCTCTGGCATTGATTCCAAGCCAGCGGTTGCCCAGCGGATTGCGGGGATCTCCTCCTGGAATGCCTTTTTTGTAATAAGGTCTGTTGACAATTTTGCTGACAATTTTAAACTTTCCTTCCGGGGTGTAGGAAGGCTGCCTGCCTGTAGCTACTCTGAATACGCTTTTTAATTTGCTGTTTTGATAGTAGGCAAGCTGATTTTTTGATTTGTTGATGATGATAAAATCATTTCCAGCTGCATAACTTTTGCTGATTCCCGCGCCAAAAAACATGATCAGCGCCAAGGTGAAAATAACCAGTATTTTTTTCATGTGCATCCCCTTTGATGTAATAGTAAAAAGCAATTACTACATCATATGAGAATATCCCCTATATATTTCCAAATATTGAAAAATAATCTCCGGAGGTCAATTCAATGAAAAAGTGGGCTTTTGTATCAGATTTTGACGGAACCATCTCCAAAAAAGATTTTTATCATCATGTCATAGAAAATTACTATCCAGAGGGTGAGGATCTTTATAAAGAATGGAAGGCTGGACAGATGCTTGATATTGATTTTTTAAGCCATATTTTTACCTCAATCCATGAAGAGGAAGAGCAACTGATAAAATCAATTCTGACTATGCCTATGGATGAGCATATTGGACAATTTATCAAGCTTGTTCAAAAAAACGGAGGAGATTTTTTCATTTTAAGTGCAGGTACGGATTACTACATCCGGCATATTTTGGATCAAATTGGAGCTGAAGATGTAGAAGTTTTTTCGAATGATGGATATTACCACAGCAGGAATATCCATTTGAAAATTGACAAAGGAGACTGGAAATATTCAGAGCGGTACGGTATTGATAAATCAAAAGTGATTTTAAAGCTTAAGGAAAAATACGAAACTGTATACTTCTTCGGAGACAGCGAACCAGACTCTCACCCAGCTGCTTATGCGAATGTAACCTTTGCCAAGGACGCGCTGTGCGGGCTGTTAGAAGAGAAGGGAATTCAGTATATTGGCGTAAACAATTTTAAAGATGTTGAAGGATATTTGCGCCAATCTGGCAGACTTATTCTTTGAAAAAATGAGAATCAAGCTGTATAATGTGTTACTTCTTAGGTCCCTGAGATATACTAAACCGAAGGAGCTGAACATCATGATTACTAAAGAGGTAAAAACAGTATTTACAGCTAAGAACGGCGAACAAGTCACTTTGCGTCCGATAAGAGAAGAGGATGCTGAAGATATTATTGAAGCCGTAAAAAGCATTATTGATTCCGGAACGTACATACAAAAAGAACGGCCGAGGTCTATTCAGGAAGAAGTAGACTTTATTTGCAATATGAGAGAAAAAAACAACCTTTATTTAGGTGTTGAACTAAAAGGGAAAATTGTCGGCATTGCAAGAGTCATCCGCGGGGAGCTGGAGATGAAAAAGCATACAGGACTTTTCCGGACGTGGCTTTCAGATTCTGCTCAAGGACTTGGCATTGGCAAAGAACTGATGAGTGCTGCGCTTGAGTGGTGCAAATCAAACAATCTCCATAAACTGTGCTTAACCGTTTTTGCATCAAACGAGATTGCACTGAAGCTGTATCAAAAATATGGATTTATGATTGAAGGAACTCAGCGTGATCAAGCAATTCTAAACGGAAAGTTTGATGACGAAATTCATATGGCCTATTTTTTTAAGTCTTAGGAAAGGATAAAAATGTGTGCAATTTATGTGCAGCCCAGCACCTCAGCCAGAACGATTCCAACAAAAAAGTAAAAACCGGACTTTCTGGGTGAGGTCTGACCAGTCGGTTCCGCTTTTCTTGTTGACATACATTAATTCCCATTCAATCTTTTCTTTTCAAACAGGATTTTAAGGTTATAATAAAAGAGCACAACAACAACTCCTTTAAAACGTTGCTTTTCCCATTTATCGGGAAGAGCTTTTTTTTTGTTCACCTGAAAGTCCTACATAAAATGCATCAAAAATGGAAAGAGTACCCTTATTAGGTGGAAAATGGGGTGTGTTTATGGCATATATCTTGTCGGTAGGTAAAAGTATTCCGCCGAATCAAATGCCGCAGGATGCGACCGTTGAATTCGCAAAGGAACTATTTGAAGGAACCTTTAAAGACATAAATAGACTGCTGCCTGCTTTTAAAAATGGAGACATTGAAAGCAGGCAATTCGTAAAAGACATGGACTGGTATGCTTCTAATCATTCTTTTGAAGATAAAAATAATACGTATATTGAAGCAGCGGTTGCACTTGGAACCGATGCGATCGTCAACTGTTTAACAGCAAAACAATTTTTAAAGAGAGACATTGGCTGCGAAGAAATTGATGCGATATTCTTTATTTCAAGCACAGGCATTTCGACTCCAAGCATTGATGCTAAAATAATGAATCAATTGCCTTTTAAGGATTCAACAAAAAGGGTTCCTATCTGGGGTCTTGGCTGCGCAGGAGGAGCATCGGGTCTGTCCAGAGCTCATGACTACTGCAAAGCCTATCCGCATGCTAAAGTGATTGTCGTTTGTGTGGAACTGTGCAGCCTGACTTTTCAGCATGATGATTTATCTAAAAGCAACTTCATTGGCACATCTTTGTTTGCAGATGGTGTAGCCTGTACGCTGCTTGCGGGAGAAGGAATTCAGATAGAAGAGCTTTCTTCACTTAAAACAGTCCCTAAAACGCTCTCTACACGATCAACCTTTATGAAGGATTCTGAAGATGTGATGGGATGGGATATTAAAAATAACGGATTTTACGTCATCTTCTCAAGAGATATTCCGAGCATTATTAAAAACTGGCTAAAACAGACGGTTGCAGAATACCTGCAAGAAGAAAACATTTCGCTTCAGCAAATTAAGCACTTTCTAGCACATCCTGGCGGGAAGAAAGTGCTTCAAGCCTATCAATCAAGCCTTGGGTTTGCTGAGGAACAGCTGCAGATCTCCAAAAACGTCCTGAAAAATCATGGAAACATGTCATCTGCTACAGTTATGTATGTAATAGAGGAATCCTTAATCAGCAGGATTGCTGAGGAGTCTGATTTAGGCATAATTGCAGCCCTCGGGCCAGGATTTTGTTCTGAGCTTTTACTAGTAGAATGGGAGAAAGCTATATGATTTTTTATCTCTTTCTCATCATTATCATTGTTCAAAGAGTCTCTGAATTATTTATTGCCAAGAGAAACGAAACACACATGAAAAGCATGGGGGGAGAAGAGCACGGCGGTGAGCATTATCCGCTGATTGTAGCGGTTCATCTGCTGTTTCTGCTCTCATTCACACTAGAGGTAATGATCTTTAATAAAGAAATTTCACCGCTTTGGATGATGATCCTGCCGATTATTTTAATCACTCAGGTGATCAGGTACTGGGCGGTATTCAGTTTAGGGCCGTTTTGGAATACAAAGATCATTATCGTCCCGGGACTTGAAGTCGTTGCAAAAGGTCCATACAGATTTATGAGGCATCCAAATTATTTAGTTGTGGCCGTTGAAATTCTATTTCTTCCAATATTATTCCAAGCTTACGCAACTGCCATCCTTTTTACGGTTCTTAATGCAGCGATATTGTCCATCCGGATCCCTGCGGAAGAAAATGCACTGATGAAGCATACAGATTATAAGAAGTCATTTATAAATAAAAGAAGGTTTATTCCGGGGAAAGAAGAGACTTGATGACTCTAGAGGGACTTAACTGTTGAACAGTCGGTTTGCATTTTGTGTTGAAAATAATTTTCATTCATGCTACACTGATTTTAAGAATCATTCTCAGCGAAAAGGTTGTGTGAGACAATGACAATGTTATTTCTATTAGGAACCGTCTTAGCCTACAGCTCGTTAATTGGTTACATACTTAAAAAAGTAAATACTGCTTCTTAAATACATTTGCTGCCTCTTTGGCAGTTTTTTATGTTGAATTATCCCTATACTTTGAACGCCCGTGGTATGCCAAAATCGAAGTCTTGAGCGAAGAATAGGCTCCAACTGCTGCACTGCCGTAAAAAAAACCCATAAAGATTCCTGAAGATAAGTGATGCGGATGACTGATGAAAATAGAGATTCCCATTCCCAGGAATCCGGCAAGAGCCGGAACGTATTTGCCGGGAATATGGAAAGAAAGTTTTAAAATTTGAGTAAGAATCAAAACTGCCGGTACGGCCGCTATTGCATCCCAAACATTTGTGTGAATCACAGGAAATTCGGTCATTTTTTTCATCCTTATTTCTCTTTTTTATATAGTATTGAACTCTGGTTGTTTTCTATTAGAAATCATTTGATGTAAAATCTGGATAAAGGCATTCAAAGGGAGGAAATGACTTGAATACGATACATATCCTTTATCATCAGCTTATCGAAGCTTGGAATAACCGCAATGCACGTGAAATGGCCGATCTTTTTGCAGAAGAAGGAGAAATGATTGGGTTTGACGGCAGCCTGGCAATAGGCCGCAGCGATATTTACGGGCATCTCAGCCCTATTTTTGAAAGTCATCCAACCGCCCCCTTTATAACTAAAGTGAAAAATGTGCAGCTCCTCAATTCAGAAGCAGCCATTTTGCGCGCCATTGCAGGAATAGTTCCGCCTGGGCAAACAGATTTAAATCCGGATGTTAATACTCATCAAACGCTGGTTGCAGTAAAAAGAGAAGATAAATGGCTCATTCAGCTTTTTCAGAATACACCTGCAAAGTTTCACGGCAGACCAGAGCTGACTGAGCAAATGACAAAAGAGTTAAGTCAGCAGCTTAAATAAAATAGCCGAAAAAAACGACTGCCGTACAGTACGGCAGTCGCTTTTTTAAATAGGATAGAAAAAAAGATAAAATATGTGCGATGTTTAAGATTGAGATTCATTTGCCATTCAAATCAATTGACAAAGAATAAAATATTCGATATTATTATCTCGAATTAAAGATATTCAATTTAGAGATTCGTAAATTATTGTTTTAATTTATATCTTTCAAACAATAATAAAATGTCTCTAATTTTAAACAAGGAAAGGTGAAATGACAAAATGGCAAAAGTTTTATACATCACTGCACACCCGCACGATGACACGGCTTCATTCAGCATGGAAGCAGGAAAAGCATTCTTGGATACTTACAAAGAAGTAAATTCAAATGACGAGGTCGTTCATATCGATCTATATAAAGAGAACATTCCCCATTTAGATGCAGACGTATTCAGCGGCTGGGGAAAACTTCAGACTGGCAAAGGTTTTGAAGAACTTTCTGCAGAAGAAAAAGCAAAAGTAGGACGTTTGTCTGAGCTTAGCGAACAATTTGTTTCAGCTGACAAATATGTATTCGTTACACCTCTATGGAATTTCTCATTCCCTCCGGTTATGAAAGCATACCTTGACTCAGTAGCTGTAGCAGGTAAAACATTTAAATACACAGAGCAGGGACCTGTTGGTTTATTAACAGATAAAAAAGCTCTTCACATCCAGGCTCGCGGCGGCATCTATTCAACTGGACCAGCTGCTGAAATGGAAATGGGCCACCGTCACCTTGGCATTATGATGAATTTCTTCGGAGTTCCATCATTTGATGGCTTATTTATTGAAGGTCATGCAGCAATGCCTGATAAAGCACAAGAAATCAAAGAAAATGGTATTGCACGCGCTAAAGACTTGGCTCATTCGTTCTAAAAATGGAGATCTCCTATTGGGGATCTTTTTTATTGGAATAGGAAATGACCTATATGCGGCAAGGGGAAAAACGAACTAATTAAGGTTGTTTGAAATTCTGACTTGCTGTTTCATCAACTAAGTTCTCCTTAAATCAGAAACTTTTTCCATTAAAGTCCTCTCAGAAGGGCTTTTTTATATTAGAATGATAAGATGAACGAATAAGGAGATTGGAAACTTCTATGAATGGAACTTCACACATGGCAATAGGAGCCGGTACAGGATTTATTATTGCAAACTCAGCAGGGGCTGACTTTCAGTCGACTTTACTGTTATCAGGACTTGGCGGTTTGACTGCGTTAATGCCTGATTTTGATATTGACGGGAAATTGAGCAACAAAATAACGTTTTCTCATCAATTTTTCCGGATAGTCGCACAGATTGTCGGTTTTTTGATGATTATGTACAGCTTTTTTCAAGGAAGCGGCAATGAAATTTGGATAGGTATGGGGGCTGGAACAGCTATTATCGTTCTCTCAGCATTTATAAGGCAAAGGCATATGCTGACAATGACTGGAATCGGCGTTGCAGCAGGCGGAGTTTTTCTTCAGGAACCATGGATCATATTGCTTGGAGCATTTATTGTTATTGCTTCCTTCGTGCCCCATCGAAGCTACACGCATTCTCTTTTAGGCCTTGCTTTTTTTGCAGTTATTGCCTTTCAATTTGAGCAGGCAATCGGGATGGATGATGCTTTTATAGTGAGCACAGCGGGATATGCCAGTCATTTGATTGCAGATATGAAGGTTCTTCCATTTAATAGAAGAGGGGTTAAATACTTTTTGCCGTTTACATCAAAAGAGTTTTAGAACCTTTGAAGACTTTGTGAATAAAAGTGCAAACTATTTGAATACATCAAAAAAGTTCGATACAATGAAATTAAGAAAAATGGAGACCTTAAAAAAGGCCTCTATTTTTTTGCCCAAATGTGAAGGAGGAATAGGTTTGAATTGCAGAGAAAGTGAATTGCCCGGAATCGGCAGAAAGTTTGAAGTGATTACAAAAACAAATGATAAAATTGTCATCGTGATTCATGATGATGGAAGAAGAGAAATTTATCATTTTGATGCGGATGATCATGAGGAAAGTATTTCAAGTGTTACATTTAATGATTCTGAAGCAAGGCAAGTTGCAGCCATTTTAGGCGGCATGGTTTACAAGCCAAAAGCATTGGAGTCCATTGAAATAGCTCTTGATGACCTTGTGATTGAATGGTTCAAAGTAGAGCCGGGTGCTCCTGCTGTGAATAAATCCATTTTAGACATTGATATTCGAAACGAGTACGGTGTAACCGTCATTGCTATCATGAAAAAAAATCAGAAAAAAGTATTGAATCCAGGACCGGAAACGATGATCGAAGCTGGTGACACTTTAGTTATTTCAGGAGAAAGAAAGGATTTGAAAGCGCTAATTAAAAATTTATTATCTTCTTAAGGGGGAATATGTATAGATGGATCATTTAGTATTTGAAGTAGGAAAGCATTAGTTTTAGTAGCAATAGCAGCCCTTTTAGCAGGGAAATTTAAGTTCTCCATTATTCCATTCCTCATTGTCCTTGGAATGCTTGTAGGTCCTCACGCTCCTAAGATTGGAGTCATTGATTTAACCTTCATTGAGAGTGCGGATATAATCGAATTTATGGGACGCATGGGTGTTCTATTTCTCCTTTTTTACCTCGGACTCGAGTTTTCTATCGGAAAATTGATCAAATCAGGGAAGTCCATCGTGATGGGCGGTTCAATCTATATTTTAATAAACTTTACTGTAGGGCTGCTTTTTGCCTTCCTTGCTGGATTTCCTCTGCTTGAAATCTTGATTATTGCAGGCATCATCACAATTTCTTCCAGTGCCATTGTCGCTAAAGTATTGGTTGATTTAAGAAGAACCGGTAATACCGAGACCGAACTCATTTTGGGAATTATCATGTTCGAGGATATCTTTTTAGCTGTATATTTATCTGTCGTATCAGGCCTCGTTCTTGGAGATGCAACTTCAATAGGCGGTGCTTTAACCTCCATTCTAATAGCCCTCGGGTACATGCTTTTGTTTTTCATTGTTGCCCGAAAAGCAACTCCAATCTTAAATAAACTTTTAAATATTTCTTCAGATGAAATCTTTATCATCGTCGTATTTGCCTCCCTGTTCTTTATAGCCGGTTTTTCAGAAACAATCCATGTTGCTGAAGCAATTGGCGCGCTATTATTAGGTCTAGTGTTTTCAGAAACAGACCACAGCGACCGCATTGAACATTTAGTTGTTCCATTTCGTGATTTTTTCGGGGCACTCTTTTTCTTCAGCTTCGGACTAAGCATTGATCCATTTTTACTTGGAGGAGCTGTATGGCTTGCTCTGGGCGCTGTTGTACTGACGATTATCGGCAATATCACAGCGGGTATGATCGCAGGCAGAAGAGCCGGGTTATCTCATAAAGGTTCACTAAACATCGGACTGACCATCGTCTCACGGGGAGAGTTTTCGATCATTATGGCTAACTTAGGAATAGCAGGGGGTCTAATGCCGATTCTAAAACCATTCTCAGCTCTCTATGTGCTGATTTTAGCGATCCTTGGCCCATTGTTAACGAAAGAGTCAAAAGCCATCTATCATTTCCTGAATAAAATCTTCAAATGGAAAGTTACGAAAAAAGCTGAGCCTAAAATGAAACAGCCGGAAAATTAAGTGAACCCTGAAAACGTTCTAACTTATAGAGCGTTTTTTTTATATTGCAAAAACAATAAATGGTATAATTTATGAATATTCATTTAAATTAAAGGGGAAAGAAAGATGGATTCAGTGATTGACTACTATACCGGTTTTGCTGAAAGAGAATGGGCAAGGCTAGACCGTGAACCGCTGGAATATATAATCAATTACCGATACATAAAACAATACTTCCTGAAAAAGCACATATTCTTGATAAGGGAGCAGGCAATGGCAAGTATTAAATGGCGCTTGCTGCAGAGGGGTATAAGGTCACGCTGTATCAACGGCGGTTGGTGCAGCCCTGAACGAAAACACCTGAACCCTATGGAAAGAAAAAGGAAACCAGGAATTTAATAACCTTATTGAACTTCTTATTGAAACCGCAAAGGAACCCTCTTTGCTTGGCATTTCCTCTCATTTGCTGTATATAGGGAAAAAAGGATTATAAAAAACCAGACTCTTTCAGTCCGGGCTTCTTTTATTCTACCTATGAAGCAAAAGCAGTCAGCAGTACTGCTATCCGGTTAACAAGTCAGTGAAGCAGAATCCTGAAAAAAGACTGGATTGTATCAAGTGGAAGAAGACGTTATTCAATATATAGATGGATGCACTATTAGAAAATGCAAAAAAGGTGACATGAGTATAACCCCGGTCACCTTTTGGCAATTGATAAATCAGGCTGAATAATAATTTCGTCATGATCTACACTGCTGATGCCATCTGTAAAAACAAGCCGTGTAATAAATTTATAAGATACACGGTGATCAGATGGCTGAAGGGAAGAGGGAAGCTTAAAAGAGAAGCCCATCACTTTTTTTTCCTGCGCCAAAATCACAGCTGAAGAGAAAATCGTGTTCGTATGAATCACGATTTCGCGGTCATCATCTGAAGTTGTCTGCACAAGATCTGATTCAACTCGTTTTAATCGCTGTTCAACAACACCGCCATTAATAATATATTCGCCTTTGATCATATCGCCGATGGAGTATGTATCACCCTTTAGAACAAGATCAATTTTTGCAGAGCCAACTCCAAATTTACACAATACCTTTCCAAACAACAAGAAAATGCCCACCTTTCAGCTTGTGAAAAAATCTATTTGCAATTACTGGTTATACGAGTCATGGCGAAAAAAAGTTTCAGGTTTCTAGAGAACTATTCATACATTCTATAATATGATGGGAAAAAGGCAAAAAATCAAGTAAAATAGCAATATACGCTAGACAAAGGGGTTTAGGCAATGAGCACGAAAACGTTAAAACACCATCTGCTGCCGCGTTCGGCTGCTGTTTTCGAAAAAATGAAAGAGGATAAAGCCGCTGCAGATAAGGTAAAAGAGCTTATTTATAAAGTACATAAAGAGACAAAGCACATTGCGTTTACCGGTCACTTTTCTGCCGGTAAATCAACAATGATCAATACGATCCTTGAAGAATCCATTCTGCCTACAAGTCCGATCCCGACCAGTGCTAATGTGGTGCTGCTCCAAAAAGGGGACAAGTCGGTCATTTTGCATGACAGCAGCGGGAATCTGCTGAAATTGAGCGGAGAATATTCCATTCAGCAAGTGAAAGATTACTGTAAGCAGGGCGAAGAAATTTTGAAAGTCGAGATCAGCGATTCTTATCAGGCTCTGCCTGAAAACGTGGTGATAATGGATACGCCCGGCATTGATTCAACAGATGCCGCTCACCGGATGGCAACAGAATCAACCCTGCATCTTGCAGATCTGATTTTCTATGTTACAGACTATAATCATGTGCAATCTGAAGAGAATGTGACTTTTATTAGTGAAATGATACATAAAGGCAAAAATGTATACCTGATTGTGAATCAAATTGATAAACATAGAGAGGAAGAAGTTTCTTTTTCTTATTTTAGATCACAGATCGAAATGACATTTGGAGGAGCCGGTCTTTCTAAAAACCATATCTTTTATACATCTTTGGTAGATCATGAAAATACACATAATCAGCTTCAGACAGTAAAAAAGCTCATTCGCGAGACAATCGCCGAAGATCATCTTGTTATCAAGAATGCCCAGTCCACTTTGATATCATTAGTAAATGAATTTTTGAAGTGGAAAGAGGACGATCTGGAGATAAAAGACATCAAGGCAGATGAATTAATTCAGCAATTAGAATCAGTGCAAGTAAACAATGAGGCATCTGCTTCAGCACTTCAAAGCCTGTTGGATAAAGTGAACAGCGCAGTCTTTGATATGAAGGAACAGCTTCAGTATATCCTTAAAAATGCGAATTTGATTCCATTTGAAACAAGATCCAAAGCGGAGCGATTTATTACAGCTGCACAGCCTGGATTTAAGGTCGGCCTGCTCTTCTCTAAAGTGAAAACTCTTGAAGAGCGGCAAAAGCGCGAGTCTGACCTTTTTGAAGAAATGACACGTCACTTGCAGTCTCAAATTACGTGGCATTTGTCTGAACTTTTAAAGAAAAAAAGTGCTGAATATGACATCCATGATCCAGTTATCTTAAATGACATTCAATCGTTTGATGTAAAGATACAGCCACAGCTGCTGCAGGATTCAATCCATAAAGGTGCAACAGTCAATTCGCAATATACGCTGACCTATTCTAACGATTTAAGCGAGGCTGTCAAAAAAGAGTGCAAACAGCAGGCCCTGCCTCTTATCGAAGAGATTGAACGCCATCTGAAGAATCAGAGTGCAGATCAGATAAAAGCCCTTGAACAAGAAGTTGACGAAGCGAACAAACAGCTTGAAGAATTGAATGAGACCTATCACAGCCTGATTTCATTTGAACAAGTGAAAAATGATTTAATTGAACTGATGGATCAGCAAAACTTTCCAGACATCAATATTACGGAGTGGATGCAGAATCACCCTATGAAGGAGCCTGTTGAAGGGATGCTTGAGACTCATAAACCCGTTTCTGCCTTGAGCGATGAGCTCACAGAAGAACAGCCAAAACATGATCACCATCTCGATCAGGGTTTCTTTTCAAAGCAGATTGCCAGGGCTTCAGATGCCATGCGGGATATTCCCGGTTTTCACATGCTGTCGGCTTCTCTTTTAGAGAAGGCACAATCGCTTCAGAATAAAACATTTACCGTTGCTTTATTCGGTGCTTTCAGTGCAGGAAAGTCGTCATTTGCCAATGCGCTTCTCGGCGAAAAGCTTTTGCCTTCTTCTCCAACGCCTACAACGGCGACAATCAACAAAATTGTGCCTGTGACAGCGGATAAGCCGCACGGTTTAATTGAAGTGAAGTTTAAATCAGAAGAAGCATTTCTGAAGGAAATCGCCGATTTATTTTCGATAGAAGCAGAATCTGTTCATTCAGCTCTTTCAAAACTCGAGAAACTAGAAGGCGGGAATGAGAGGCTGAAATCACTTCTTCCGCTCTACACTCATGCTCTAAAACATTTCCCTTCAATCAGCGGAACGGTAAGAGCAGTTGAGAGAGAGGAATACAAAGAGTTTGTCGCTAATGAAGAAAAAGCTTGCACGGTTGAGGAGGTTATCATCTATTTTGACAGCCCCCTTACCCGAAATGGCATTACGATTGTTGATACACCAGGTGCAGACTCCTTTAACTCAAGGCATACAGAAGTAGCCTTTGATTACATTAAAAATGCGGATGCCATTTTATTTGTTACGTATTATAATCATCCTTTTTCCAAAGGAGACCGTGAATTTCTGAAACAGCTGGGACGCGTGAAAGATACATTTACAATGGATAAGATGTTCTTTGTCATCAACGCCATTGATCTTGCAGAGAGCAAGGAAGAAATTGAGATGGTAAAAGAGTATATTACCGGGCAGCTGCTTTCCCATGAGATCCGCCATCCGCGTCTTTACGGCATATCTAGTTTGATGGAGCTTGAAAAAACGTCAGATCCAGCTTTATCTGAATTCACTCAGTTCCAAGATGATTTTATGCACTTTATCAATAACGATTTATCCGCTTCGATGATTATGTCCGCCAAAGTAGAGCTGTCTATAGCAAAGCAGCAATTGCAATCGATCTTGAACGCTGCAGATGCTGATCAGGAGAAGAGAAAGCATGAACTTCAGAGACTTTCATCCGAACGTGCCGAGATTATATCCAAGCTTCGTACAGATGAACATCAGCTTGAGCAAAGTCAGGTTCTGCAGGAAATTAAAGAGCAGCTCTTTTATGTCAAACAGCGAACGATGCTGAGGTTTCCGGACTTATTTAAAGAAGCCTTTCATCCGGGAGCTTTTGCAGGATCCTCGAAGCAAACAAAAGAAATCCTTGAGAACTGCCTGCAGGACTTGCTTGTATCGCTGCAATTTCATGTTCTCCAAGAACTGCAGGCAACGACACTAAGGCTTGAAAAGTACAGCCGCAAGCTGCTTGAGAATGTGTTTAAGCGTCATTCCAAGGAGATGGCATTGACTAATAACGAGCTCCGGACATCTCTGCCGGAATTCACCAAGTTTCAAACACCTAAGCTGCAAGCTGCATTAAAAGACATAAAATCAGCGGAAATCCGTCAGCCATTGAAAAAATTTAAAAACACGAAATCCTTTTTTGAAAAAAATGAAAAGAAAAACATGAGTGACGAGCTGCAGGGAAAACTCGACACGCCGATAACGGATATCTTATCAGCTCACGAGGATCAGTTTGGCGAGTATTATCTTGAGCAGTTCATGAATGAATGCAGCCTGCTGCTTGAGAACCTTGCCAATCAGGCAGAGAATTATTACGAGGCTCTTTTATCTGCTTATACAAACAATGATTTAACCCTGCATCAAAAAGGAAATCAGACTCTAAAGCAAATTATGATGGAGCTTAAAAGCGATGAACAGTAAACAATATCAGGTTTGTGCCGCGTGTACTCATTTTCAAAGCTTCCGCAGCGGCGGAAAAATGATGTACCGCTGCGGCCGGCTCGGTTTTGAAACAAAACCGGATTATTCTTTCGATTGCTGGACACCGACTGAAAAAGTCCTGAACCTGATGAAAAAAAGAGGAGACTTGCCCAATGACAAACGTACATGAAGAAATTTCAGCTCACAGTAAAAAACAGCACGCGATTGTTTCCGCATTTTTAGCGTTAGAAGAAAAAAGAGAAGCGCTTATTGAACAGGCCGTTCAGCAATGCAGACACTCACAGCCTTTCTCTGTTGGCGGCATTAATTCAGTTACAGCTGAGATTAATGAACTCGCTAAACAAGGCATTATTCCGACAAGAAAACTGGTCTCGGAAGAAATGGTCCGTGAGTTTGTACAGCGAAAATACGCTGCAGATAACCAATAACTTCTGCGTGTAATCAGACCCGCTTAACGGAAATCCTAAGATTAGCACAACTGAAAAGAGGTGTTACAAATGGGCAGAACAAAAAGCGGAAATGCAAATGCACAGCGCAACAACAATGCTAAAAAGAAAAATGGCTTTAACGAAGAATTCGCTTCTTATGCAGAAACAGAAGTGAAAAAAATGAACAGCAAAAAGAACCAGGAGTCTAAGTAGTTATCAAAAGACAGAAGGCCTTCACAAATGGTGAGGGTCTTTTTCATGTTTTTCCCTTTCAGTCTGGCCCACATATTATGATATGATAGAGGTACTTGATTTTTTTAGATAGGAGACTTGATAATAGATGAAAAATAAACACCAATTATTGATAGTAGATGGCATGGCGCTCCTTTTTAGAGCTTTTTATGCAACATCTGTATACGGCAATTTTATGATCAACAGCAAAGGGGTGCCTACGAATGCTGTGAACGGATTTTTAAAGCATTTACTGGCATCAATTAAACATTTTAACCCGAGTCATGTGATTTGCTGCTGGGATATGGGAAGCAAAACGTACCGTTCAGAATTGTTTGACCATTATAAAGCAAACCGTCCGGAAGCTCCTGTTGAAATGCGTCCTCAGTTTGATTTGGCTAAAGAAGTTGTTGAAGCATTAAACATACCGAATGTTGGACTTGCAGGCTATGAGGCAGATGATTGCATCGGAACACTTGCGAAACTTTACGGAGGGGAGATGAATGTCTCCATTTTGACAGGTGACCGTGATCTGCTGCAGTTATTAACGGAGGATGTACAGGTTGTCCTTATGCAAAAAGGAATCGGGCAGTATAAGGTTTATACTCACGACTTTTTCACAGAAGAAACAGGCATTCTTCCCGCTCATCTTATCGATGTAAAAGGATTAATGGGAGACAGCAGCGATAACTATCCTGGCGTTCGCGGGATTGGAGAAAAAACCGCATATAAACTGATTGCGAAATACAAGTCCATTGAAGGCCTGCTCAGCAGCTTAGAAGAGCTGACCAAAGCTCAGCGATCTAAGATTGAACAGGATCTTGAAATGCTTCATTTATCAAGGAAACTTGCTGAAATTACATGTGATGTTCCAGTAGAGTGCCCGCTTGATGAAGCCCTTCTGAACGTTGAGCATAACCGCGCTGTTCAGATGATTGAGGAAATGGAACTAAGAGGGCTGCACACGTTTTTATCAGATGCCCTGGCAGTAAGAGAGGCAATGTGACCTCTCTTTTTTGATTAATTGCTCTAATTCCTTTATGATTCAGAGTATAAGATTGGAGTGGCGATCATGAAGAAAGCATTGATTATCGGAGCAACCGGTTTGATTGGAACTGAATTGCTCAGTCTCCTGCTTGCATCTAAGCAGTACTCAGAAGTGAAGACGATTACAAGAAAGCCTTTAACCCATGAAAATGCCAAACATAAAAATACAATTATAACTGATTTTGATTATTTATCTGAGTATGGCAGTGAATTTGCCGCAGATGAATTGTTTATTTGTTTAGGTACCACGATGAAGCAAGCAAAATCCAAGGAAGCGTTTTATAAAGTTGATTTTGAATATGCAGTAGAAGCAGCCCGTCTGGCCAAACAGCAAGGTGTTTATAAAGTCCTTGCCGTCTCAGCTGTCGGAGCCGATTGCGATTCACTGTTTTACTATAATCGAGTAAAAGGACAGATGGAGGATGCCTTAAGGAACCTAGGGCTGCCCTCGGTTATCTTGTTCAGGCCGTCTTTGCTGATTGGTGACAGGGAAGAATTTCGTTTCGGAGAAAAGATAGGTGTATGGATGGCTAAAAGTCTTGGATTTCTTTTTGTTGGAAAATTAAAATTAATGAAACCGATCCATGCAAAAACAGTTGCAAAAGCAATGGTCAAAGAAGCGCAAAATAAAGATCCGCTCGTTATCACTTTTCAATCAGATGAAATTCATGAAATAGGTTATTACTAGGGCGAAATGGTATAGAAATTTTTTTATCCATCAGCTAAAATTAGGATGGATGAAACTTTACACCTAAGGCGGGGTCTGCTTGCTACATACGAAACAGTCGGTTACAGATTATTTGCTGCATTTAAAAGATAAAGGATTTCAGCTTAAGGAAGATGCTCTTGGCTTTATCGAGTTCGGCAAACATTACACAGGTGCCGAGGACGAGCTGGTCATTGCTGCGATTGAGCTGACATTAAAAGCACAGAAGGAATTTGACGGCTCATTTTTTGTCTCCCTTCTTGAAAGGCTGACAAAAGAAAAGGCAAAAAACCGCACACAGGCAGTTCTTGTGGCACAAAAACTGAATTTGATCTAATTAGAAAAGCGGAAGCGCCTTTGTCAGCGCGGGCATGTCAGATAAGGCTCCGACGGAAAAGTCCGGGTTTGGCTTTTTTGGAGAGCCGTTCTGACGAAGGAGTTAGGCGCTTTCGCTTGCCATCAAAACACAAAATTTTATAATTGTAAAAAAATCTCGGGGATCCCGGGATTTTTATATGGTAAGAGATTCTTCTGTGCTATTTTGCTTCCATTCAGCTGTAAGCATGGCTGCCAAAATAAGCAGAGAGCCGATTATGCCGTATACTGTCAGCCGCTCTCCTATGAAAATAAAAGCGGTTAATGCAGCGAACACTGGCTCTGTGGCATAAATGAGAGCAACTCTTGATGCTGTTGTGTACTGCTGAAGCTTTGTTTGAACGAAAAAGGCGAATGCAGTTGCAAATAGCGCGGTAATGATAAGGGCAAACAGAACTTCAAATGTAAACATGCTGCCGAAATTCTCTTTCATATTTGCAGCTTCAAATACCACGGATGCTAGAAAACTCAGGATAGAAACCGTTGCAAGCTGAACGATCGTCAGCATCCAAGCATCATGACTGCTGGAAAACCTCCCTGTAAAGATAATATGCAAAGCAAACGCAACGGCGCAGAAGAGAACAAGCAAATCTCCTATATTTAGTGAAGAGAAATCACTCAGGGTTAAAAGGTACAAGCCTGCTGTTCCAAGGCCTGCTGCAAAATAAACTGTTTTTCTGGCGCGTTCCTTAAGGAGCCAGATGGACAAGAGGGGAACGATCATCACACTTAAACCAGTAATAAATCCAGTTTTTGAAGAGGTTGTATATAACAATCCGACAGTCTGAAAGGCGTAACCTAAAAATAACAAGACGCCAAGCGATATTCCGGCAAGCAATGTGTCTTTTGAAAGTCGAAAGCGGGTTACTCTTAAACTAATCATAGTCAGTATAATGGCTGCAGCAAAAAAACGAACGCCATTAAAAAAGTGGGGCGGCATAAAGTGAATGGCTTTTTGGACAATCACAAAAGTAGATCCCCATATAAAAGCAACGAACAGGAGGCTGAGATCGGCAACTGAAGATTTTTTCAGCTTCATCATTATGTATCTCCATTCAGCCGAATGGCAGTTCGTGATAGCTGATCCGCTACACTGTTTTGTTTACTCGGAATCCATTTAATAAAAAACAGCTCAAATCTATTTTTTAAGCAAAGAACCTTTTCGAGCAGCGGGATGAAAGCTGGATTTTTTACATATTCTTTTTCAACAGCACGTTCTACAAGCTGTGAATCCGTTCTGACTGAAATAATCGTAAATCCTTTCTCAAGACAAATTTCCAGGCTTTTTATAAGAGCATGGTATTCTGCTTCATGATTCGTCATGATGCCAAGCGGGACTGAGATTTGTTCCCCTTTGCCGTGACCTTTAATGAAAATGCCTGCTCCTGAAGGCCCAGGATCTCCTGCACTTGCACCATCTACATAAACTTCGATCATCTATGTCTTCAACTCCTTATTCATTGGGCTTCACTTTTTCAGCTAATCCCATATCATGATACTCCCCATCGTTGCGGTCTTTCCAAAAATCTCAATGTTATAACCACCTGCACATTTAAAACAACCATTGATAACATACAGACAAACAATCCGCTTGTGCCGGATAGTTTATAAAACAAAAGAACAATGATAAAATTGATTAACGCAAAACCAGCCATAAGACAGTCTGTTTCCTTGTTTATATATTTAGTCAAGCTCCTTTCGTTTAGGCTTTTTTTTGATAACACAGCAAGCGCCTTGGTTAATTATCGAATATGATTATAGCACAGTGAATACATTTGATGGTATGAGCAAAACTATTGAATATATAGCTCAGCCGAATTAGGAGTGGAACAGGTGAAATATCTAATACACTGGATGTACATCAGCCCGAAAAAAAAGAACTTGCTTTTTACATCTGATAACGAAACAGACCTTGATTCAGCCATTTTGATTGGTGATGATCTCGAAAAAACCGGCAGGGTGAAATCAATAGAATTTATTGATACACGCGGCACGGCATGGTCACTTAAAGAATTAAAGAAATTAAAATTGGAAGTCGCGCATGAGCCTGTCGACGTTGAAGCTTATTTTGACGGCAACTACAATAAACAAACAAAAGAAGCAGGTCTTGGCGCTGTGATCTACTATTCAATAAACGAAAAAAGAGCAAGAATGAGATTCAGTGCAAAAGCAGATGGTGCAGAATCCAATAACGAAGCAGAATACATGGCTGTTTACTTTATGGTGCAAAAACTTGATGAGCTCGGCGTACGTTATCAGGACGTAACTTTTAAAGGAGATTCGCAAGTTGTGCTCAACCAGCTGTCCGGAGAGTGGCCCGTCTATGAAGAAGCTTACACCCGCTGGCTTGATAAAATTGAAGCAGCCCTGAAAAAAATGAAAGTGCGTCCAATATGCATGCCAATTGCTCGAAAAGAAAATGAAGAAGCGGATAAGCTTGCAGGACAAGGATTAAAAGGAATGACTATTGCAAGTGAATGGAAGCTTGACAGCGATTGATGGAGATGAATGAATTGGAGAAAAAACAAGTTGTTTGCGAAATCGACCAGCTGCTCGATGCCTATTGTACGGATTGCTTATTGAAGAAGCTTTTTCGCAAGGAATATGGGAAAAAGGTTGCTCATTCTTTCTGTATTGAAGAATGCACGGTCGGTCAAAAAATAAAAGAATACGGCAAGAAGCTGACATAAAAATCCGCTGACATCTAAATTCAGCGGATTTTTTATATGCTTACTATTGTTTTGCCTCGTTTAGCTGGTGCTCGCATTGCAGAAGAAGTTCATTCTGATTGCTGAGAAAGTCCTGGTCAACTCCTGTATCCCCTGCAGTCTGATAGATAGCTTTTGCATCCTGAAGTGCTTTTTCTGCGTTTTGAATCGCCTCAGGATCCATGCTCATCGTTGCAGATCCTGTCATTTTTTGTGCTGCTGCTACAGCCATTTCTAATTGTTTTAGATTATTGAAGCCGCTGATAAGGCCTGTATGATTAATCTGGTCCATGTTAGTCACCTCCACTTACTTATCGTTCGACATCTTTCTTAAAATATACATCAGAAAAATGAGTCTAAAGGAACAAAATGAATTTTCAGAATAAAAAATTATTCGTTAAAAAGAAGGATTTTCGTTCCTTATAACAGAATTGTGTAGAATATAAATTAAAATTGAATCTTTTAGACTAGATGGACGGTTGGGGAAGGAGGGAGAGAGCATTTCATGAGAAGCAGGGTCAGCATAAATGAAGATGTTAAAAATGCATTTTATGAGATATATGGAGATTTGGACATGCTGCTGTTTATGGCGAAGAACGGAGATGTTTTTAATCAGTTTGAAGTAAACAGAATCGAAAAAAAGCTTAAACAGAATATAAAGGCAGTGGAATACTTAATGATCAGCCAGGATTTCACGAAAGAAAGAGGCTGAGATAACTCAGCCTCTTTCTTGCATCGTATATGATCAAATATAATGTACGTTTGTAATTATAATTTCACAACGTTAGCAGCTTGTGGTCCACGGTTTCCTTCAACGATTTCAAAAGAAACTTCCTGGCCTTCTTCTAAAGACTTGTAGCCGTCTCCCTCGATAGCTGAGAAATGTACAAATACATCGTCTCCGCCTTCAACTTCGATAAAACCGAAACCTTTTTCGTTGTTGAACCATTTTACTTTACCGTTTTGCATAGTACTTTATCCTCCTAATACTGTAGCACAAGGTGTTGCTACCTGGAAATATTTATCATGCAGCGAATATGTATGCGCAACCATTGTTTGTTAAAACAATAATTCACTAACTATTAGCTAAATGATGATTTTAATATACACTATTGAAAATTTGTCGTCAAGTTACCTATAGCTTTTTATTGAAATTTCAGATATTTTAAATATGAGGTGGAATAACTTGTAAAGGGATGTGGAAAACGTGTACAAAACAAGCATTGGGAATAAGCAGGTTATTTTTAAAAAGGACCGTAAAATGAGTGACGAGCGTTTTCTGCTAGCATGCCGTCAGCTTGAGGCACTTGAGTCCTTGCTGGATTTTGAGCGCGAACAGCTCATTCTGATTAAAGATCCGCTCCAAAATATAATTATTATTGAAAAAAAGAGCACAGAAACATGCACTATTTATCTTCACAGCTACATTCTGCACGATGAAATCATAAAGCTTGCGTAATTCCAAAAAACAGTTTTCTTTTATCGTAAAACGATTATAATATTGTATGTTAACAATTTGAGAGGGGAAGTAAGAAATGGTACAAAAAACATTTGAAATTACAAGTGAATCTGGAATCCATGCACGTCCGGCAACTTCATTAGTAAATGCAGTCAACTCATTCATAGCTGATGTGAATTTAGAAGCAAACGGCCGTAAAGTAAACTTAAAATCAATCATGGGCGTTATGTCTCTTGGCATATCAAAAGGCACAACAATTGTGGTATCAGCAGAAGGCAGCGATGAAAAAGACGCCATTGAGGCTGTAGAGCGTGTGATCATAGCAGAACAATTAGGCGCTTAAGACTTGCCGAAAATCTCCTTGAACAGGGAGATTTTTTTATTTCATGGGGGATGATAAATATGAATGGAGGCGAGCTAATGAACTGGAAAAAGGATAAATCATCTTATCTAGGCAGTGAAGAAACGTCGAGGGCGAACGAAAAAATCAATGAAGCCTTTTATGACAACGGCGACAAGATGCAAATACCGCTGTATATGAATAATGAAACAGCCGCTATTACAATTGACAGAGGCAGAAATGATGAAAAAGCCGAATTTGATAAGGAAGACTAAAAAATTGCAGGCTGTATCTGCAGTTTTTTTGTTTGGAGTAGAAGCGCCTCACTGTAGAAAAAAATGGACCATCCTATTTGGGCAGTTAGAATTGGATGAATGGTCACAAAACGATTCGAACGGGAAGAAACAGTTTATGAGATGTCACAAAACATAGTTAACGATCAGAAATTGAGTTGAACGATCAAAACCAAATTGAGTGGTCAAATTACAAGAGGCAGGGATCAACAGCAACATTCTGCCTTTTTCAAAAAAACCAGCTGCTCATGCAGCCGGCTAGGAAATTTACTTCTCTGAAGTCTTTGATTTTTGATCTTTATTCCGTTTGTTTCCTTTGCTGTTATCACCAGATATGATTTCTTGGCCGAATTCTTCCTGAAAGTGTCCCTTTCTAGGGGAGTTGCCATTTTCGCTGCCTTTATTAAATTTCTTTGTCATAATGATGACCTCCTAAAATGGTGGTAATGAATCAAGGTTATTTGCTTTATTGTGATCCGGGTTGCTCCGTATATACATCTCTCCGTCTTTTCCTTTAAAGGTATTTACACCCTCAATCGCACCTTTGTCGATTTCCATCAGTGCTTCTTGATAGGAGAGTGTTCTTCCTGCTGATGTTTTGAATGAGACGAGATCTCCGTCTCCATTTTTCTGTGCAGCAACAAAAGATTCTTTTTCCATCTTCAGCACTCCTTTCTTTCATAGTGTTCAACCATTTATATCAATTATTCCTCAGAAAAGGATTTCCGCTGATTTTCTAGAAATAGTAGAAGATGATAAAATATGGAGCTGATTGAAAAATGAAGAATACATATAATTGGGAAAAAGAAGCTGAAAAGAAGTGGGATGAGCGTGCTGCATTCTGGAATAAAGGAAGCAAGGAGATGTGGGACTCGGGAAGCAGAAGCTCCATTGTGTCTTTTTTTACGAAGTATGTGAAACCGGAAGCTGAAGTGATTGATATTGGCTGCGGAGACGGGTATGGGTCTTTTCTTTTGATGAAAGAGGGGCTGAAGGTTACAGGAGTAGATCTTTCTCCTGAAATGATTAAGCTCGCTAAAAAGCATGAAGAAGAGGGAAAGCTTACATTTATTCAAGCGAATATGATGGAGCTGCCTTTTGAGGATGACAAAGCAGATGCCCTGCTTACGATTAATTGTATAGAGTGGACGGAGAATCCATTAGCTGCATTAAACGAATTGAAGCGTGTCGTCAAAACGGATGGCTATTTGTGCATTGCTATTCTTGGACCCACAGCCCATCCGCGTACGAACAGTTTTGACAGACTTTATGGGAAGCCTGTCATCTGCAACACCATGATGCCTTGGGAATTCGAAAAATTGGCCATTGATAACGGATGGGAACTGGCGGGAAGTCAGGGAGTTTACAAACGAGGAGTAACGGAAGAGATGACCCGCGTCCTATCATCAGAATTAAAACAGTCCCTTTCATTTTTATGGCTGTTTATGCTTCAAAAGAAAGAAGGAGAAATCAAATGAATCGATATTCTATTGAAGAGTTTGTTGAAAAGACTGAGCAGCAGGATAAAGGGCAGGGCTTATTTGAACTTGAGACAGAGAGACTGCTGGAAATCAATTTAAATGGACAGATTTGGGCGAAATCTGGAGCAATGGTTTCTTACCGGGGGCAAATTAAATATGAACGGGAAGGCATACTTGAGCATGGGATCGGCAAGATGTTCAAAAAAGCGTTTACTGGAGAGGGCATCTCTTTAATGAAGGCGACTGGAAATGGAAAGCTGTATTTAGCGGATCAAGGGAAAAAGATTTCGATTTTGAACCTTAATGGGGAAAAATTATATGTAAATGGTAATGATTTGCTTGCATTTGAACCTTCTATTTCGTGGGATATTAAAATGATGAGAAAAATTGCAGGCATGCTCTCAGGCGGTTTATTTAATGTGAATCTTGAAGGAAGAGGGCTAATTGCTATTACCTCTCATTATGAGCCATTAACACTGATTGTGAATCCGGGTGATCCGGTTTATACGGATCCAAATGCAACTGTCGCATGGTCCGGCAGTTTAACTCCAGAATTTGTAACAGATATTTCTTTGAAAACCATAATAGGCCGCGGAAGCGGAGAGTCCATACAAATGAAATTTGAAGGAGAAGGCTTTGTAATTGTCCAGCCTTTTGAAGAGGTGTATTTTAGAGAAACGACAAGCTGACGGGAAAAATGCTTTGTTCATTCTTTTCTCCTCTCCTCTCCTTAAAAATCATGGAAGCTATGGTATAATAGGGATAAGATGAAAGGAAGTGCTGAATGAAGAGCAATGCCAGCAAGTTTCAAAATGGTGAATCTGTCCAAATTGTGAAAACAGGGGAAAGTGTCACTGTCATGCAATCAAAATATATAAAAAATATGAACCGTTACTCTTACATTCTGAAGGAATACCCATCAACCTTTTATTTTGAAGAAGAATTAAACAAAAATCAATAAAAAAAGGATGACTATTAACGCACTCAGCGTTCATTAGGTCATCCTTTGTTTTTTGTCTAGGCTTCTAATTGGTTTTTCCCAGAGTTCTCGTGTGATATCAGCTTGCTTTTAAATTCATCTGCCTGATGAAACCATCCTGTACAAGAGGAGAGGATCATTCCGTCTTTAGTCATTTGACAGACGGCCATATAAGGATAATGGTTTTTCGTGCGAAATCGCAAATCGAAAAATCGGATTTCATAGCCAGTGGGGATTGGGAGTACTACAGTATGAACATGCTTTGAATTATTTAAAAAGTGGCCTACATTCTGATCCTTTTTTGCATTGGCTATGATAGAAGACTCTGGATCTGATTTTTCGAAAGTATGAATCAATTTAAGATTCTTTGACCGGAGTTCGAAAGATCTTAAACAGGAGTCTGTTTCAGAGACGATATGCCAGACAGACCAGAGAATGGTTGGAATGATTGTGATTGATCCAATTTCGCCTAATTTTTTCTTCTTCACCATAGTCAATGCTCTTCTGGAACTGAAAAATCGTTCTAAAAGATAAAGTCCAATTGTTGAATAGATCGACAGGAAAATGATCCCCGGTGTATCGAGCAAACCCCACAAAGCAAATCCTAATAAATGCAAAAATACAATAAGCGGGTCAAACAGCGGAATAAAATTCAGTGAAAGCCATTTTTTCGTAAAGGGTCTCGCTGCCTGTGTGCCGTATGCGTTACATATATCAAACATGACATGAAGCAGTACGGCAAGAAAGATCCACCCGGATAAATGCATCAGCTCAAGTGTTGAAAGATTCGAATGAAAAAGATAGATAATGCAAGTTAACAAACCAGTCCATATAAACCATGCAGGGATAGAATGTGACAGACCGCGGTGATGCTCTGTATACATTCCATTTCCTTTTACCATCTTGATTCCGTAATCAAAATCAGGTGCATTCGACCCAAGTACAGTACCGATTAGAACAGCTGATGCCAGTTCTGTGCCAGAAGCTACTGCAGGGTCAATAAAAGCAAGACCGGCAAGACCAAATCCCATCGTAATATGTGTGCTTGTATCCATATAGTGACCTCCAGGATTCAATTCCCCTTCATCCTGAAAGCGGTCAAATTGTCACTGCGCTTTTATATATTTTTTCTCTTTAAAGATTGCAGCTTCTTTTACGATATCTTCCATAATCGTAAGCGAAGAGTTTGGATGATGAAGCCGTTTAATATTCCTCTTCATTCTTCTCAGCTTTTTGTCATCCTGAAGCAGGCTGCTGACAGCGTCATATACTTCTTCTGAACGGTTTACGACAAGAGCCGCCTCATTTTCCTGGAAGAAGAGAGCATTTTCTTTTTCCTGGCCTGGCACAGGTTTATAAAGAATAACTGGCACACCTACTGCAGCTGCTTCGCTCAGGGTGATGCCGCCTGGTTTAGTCACCATGCAGGAAGCGATTCGGAACAATTCATCAACACGCTCAACATAGCCGAGGAGCTTTAGGTTCTCTTTGTTCTTTCCGGTAATGCTCTCCAGGCTCTCTTTTAATGAAGTGTTGTTACCGCAGACAACAACAGTCTGCAGGTTTTTTTCTTCTAAAAACGATTCGCACAGCTCTTTAACATTTTTTAGAACTCCGTGCGCTCCCGCCATGACGAGCAGCGTTTTCTTATCTGGATCTAAGTTATATCTTTTATAAATGGCCTCTTCATTTAAATTTTCTTCAAACTGAGAGCGGATTGGAATGCCTGTTACCTTTACGGCAGCGGGATGAATTCCAAGACTCATGACTTTTTCTTTTACTCTTTTGCTTGCGACATAATATTTGTCTATGTTTTTATGAACCCATATTTTATGAAGGCAGAAATCTGTAAGAACATTAAAAGTCGGGATGATATTTCCCGTGCGCCTGCGGTATTCAGGTACGACAATGATCGGAAACGTATTAATAATGATGTCAGGCTGCTCTTTTTCAATAAGCTCGTGCAGTCTTTTGTTGCCCAGCTTAAAATAAAGAGTAAGCAGCTTCTTGTTGTAAATTTTATCTACACCATAGTAAAACATGCGGTAAAATTGCTTTCCGATTGTAAAGCTTTTTAAATAGAGGTACTGAGTAATCTCTGTAAATACAGGATTCGATTCCGCATATAAATCTGACACTACCACTTCCTCGATGCCTAGTTCCCTGCATTGCTTTACAAGTGTTTTTGAGACTTGAACGTGTCCATTCCCGTATTTTGCAGTTAAGATCAGAACTTTTGGTTTTTTTAACAATGCATTCACCTCAAATTTAATCTGAAGAACAAAGATTACATGATTAACTATGACAAGCGTATCATATGAATATTTAAGAAATATAAAGTTTACATAAAATTTAAATTAAATTCTGCTTAATTTTAACAAAATAATCCAATTATTGTAAGCATTATTTCAAAATCATTCCCATTCGTAGGGTGTTTCCTGGTAGACGCAATAATTTAGCCAGTTTGCAAATAAAAGATGTGCATGGGATTTCCATTTCTGTACCGGCTTTCTACCCGGATCATTATCCGGAAAATAGGACAGCGGAATGGCGGTGTTCATGCCTTTTGCGAGATCTCGTTCATACTCCTCTTTCAGGGTAAACAAATCGTATTCTGGATGACCTGTCAGAAATACTTTCTTTGCATCCCTTGAAGAGACCAGACAAACACCGGCTTTAGGAGATTCACTAATAATGTCAAGTGCTTCAACCGCCTCAATATCTTGTCTCTTTATATCCGTATGCCGGGAATGCGGCACATAGTATTGATCATCGAAGCCTCTGACAATTTTTACAGAAGTATTACAAATATCATGTTTAAAAACACCGAAGCATTTTTCCTTCAGACTATATTTATTTACGCCGTAATGATAGTAAAGTCCTGCTTGTGCACCCCAGCATATATGCAGAGTTGAAGTGACATTCTGGTTTGTCCATTCAAAAATATCTTTAAGCTCTTCCCAGTAGGACACCTCTTCAAATTCCAGATGCTCAATCGGAGCCCCTGTTATAATCATTCCGTCAAATTTTTTATGGCGGATTTTATTAAACGTCGTATAAAACTGCTGAAGATGCTGCTGCTTTTCTGTTTTTGAAACATGTGTTTCAGGACGCAAAAAGGTAATGTTAAGCTGAAGCGGCGAGTTTCCGAGAAGGCGCAATAATCGCACCTCTGTTTTTTGTTTTTCGGGCATAATATTTAAAATCACAATATTTAAAGGCCTGATGTCCTGCTGATAGGCTCTGGCATCATCCATAATGAAGATGTTTTCATTTTCAAGAATTTCTTTGGCGGGAAGGTCAGCTGGAATATTAATAGGCATGGAAGAACCTCAACTTTCTTTTTCATTCTGAGTTTTCTCTATTATAGAAAGTTTAGAATAATAATTCAATTTGCTTTTGTGTTACAATTGTGCGTGGAATCTATATTTATAAGCAGAAAGTAGGGTGCTGTGTGTTAAAAATTAAACATAAATCAGACATCGAAATCGCTCAGGAAGCACCAATTAAGCCGATTCAGGAGATTATTGGCGGTCTTGATATTTTAGAAGATGAAATGGAATATTACGGAAAATTCAAAGCGAAAATATCTTTGGAATTTTTAGATCGGGTTAAAATGAAACCTGACGGAAAAGTGATACTGGTGACGGCCATTAATCCCACTCCTGCAGGAGAAGGAAAATCAACTGTAACTGTCGGACTTGGCCAGGCGCTTAATCAGCTTAAGAAAAAAGCAGTCATTGCCATGAGGGAGCCTTCACTTGGACCTACAATGGGCATCAAGGGCGGAGCTGCCGGAGGCGGGTACTCGCAAGTCATACCCATGGAAGAAATCAACCTGCATTTCACAGGTGACATTCACGCAATCACAACAGCTAATAATGCATTGGCAGCACTGATTGACAATCATATACATCAAGGCAATGAATGCCGGATCGACCCGAGAAGAATCACTTGGAAAAGGGTAATGGATTTAAATGACCGAGCACTTAGAAATATAGTAATCGGACTTGGAGGACCTGCAAACGGAACACCGCGCGAAGATCACTTTGACATCACGGTTGCATCTGAAATTATGGCGATCCTGTGTTTGGCATCTGATCTCAATGATTTAAGTAGCAGGCTTTCTAAAATTGTGATTGGCTTTTCCTATCTGCGGGAGCCTGTAACAGTCGGCGATTTGGGATTTGAAGGAGCTCTTACACTTTTATTAAAAGACGCCTTGAAACCGAATATTGTTCAAACGCTTGAACATACACCGGCTATTATCCACGGCGGGCCATTTGCTAATATCGCTCACGGCTGCAATAGCCTTCTGGGAACAAAAATGGCTGCAAAGCTTGGTGATTATGTTGTGACGGAAGCAGGATTTGGAGCGGATCTCGGCGCAGAGAAATTTCTGCATATTAAAACCCGTGCAGGAGAATTTTCACCTGCTGCGGTTGTCATTGTAGCAACTGTAAGGGCTTTAAAAATGCATGGCGGCGTCCCAAAAGACCAGCTTGCCATCTCAGACAAAGAGGCAATGCTTGCAGGTGCAGAGAATCTCGCGAAGCATATAGAATCGATTGAAAAATTCGGACTTCCTTATGTAGTAGCCGTTAATCGTTTTGTGACAGACACACAGGAAGAAACCGATGCTCTTATGAAGTGGTGCGAGTTTCATTCTCATCCTGCTGCTCTCACTGAGGTCTGGGAAAAAGGCGGTGCCGGAGGAATTGAGCTTGCAGAAAAAGTGCTTGAAACAATCGAGCACACAAAAAATCACTTTGATTACTTGTATGACTTAAATGACAGCATTAAGGAAAAGATTGAAAAAGTTGCCAAAGCCGTTTATGGAGCTAAAACCGTTGATTTTTCTTCAAAGGCATTGAAACAAATAAAGGATTTTGAACAGTACGGATGGTCAAATTTGCCGATTTGCATGGCGAAAACACAATACTCCCTTTCTGACCAGCCTGAGCTTCTTGGCCGGCCGAAGGATTTTACACTGACAATTCGTGAGCTTAAGCCATCAATCGGCGCGGGGTTCCTGGTTTGTTTAACAGGAGACATTATGACAATGCCGGGGCTGCCGAAAAAACCCGCTGCGCTTTCGATGAATGTAGATGAAAAAGGGAAGGCAAGAGGGCTGTTTTAATGTTTGATCCGACTGCTTTTGATAATTTGAAGGTTGTACTAGAAGGGGCTATTTACGACGCAGATCTTGGCGGTGTCATAACCGTAATCGGCCGTAAAGACCTAGTGGATCTTGCAGCCATGTCAAGATGCTATCAAAATACGTTTCAGTTAAAAGAAGGAAATAAAACGGTTTCCGCTGAATTTCAGTTATCAATGAGCCTATCTCAATTATCCGGAGAACTATTAAAAACAAGTGCTGTTCCGGAGTGTGAAGTTATCTTAACCTTCCAAGCATGTTCATCATCTGCTGAAACTCCTATCAAATCTATAGTTGAAGAGCTTTGGGGTGTTTATTCAATTACCCATCAGATTTCATACAAAGTTCCTTTTGAGCACTATCACCATTCATTTAAAGTGCATTTCAACCGGCTTATAGGAGAAGAACAAGTAGATGACTTAATTACTATGACTGATCATGCCATCGATACTCTCGAAAAAGTAAAAGAAGGAGCAAAGTGATGAGTATATTTGAAATAAAAATTAAAACCATTAACGGTGAAGAACAATCTATGAGTATTTATAAAGGCAAGGTTCTTGTAATTGTAAACACAGCCAGCAAATGCGGCTTCACTCCGCAATATAAGGCGCTGCAGGAGCTTTATGAACGCTATCAATCCAAGGGGCTTGAAATCCTTGGCTTTCCGTGCAATCAGTTTATGAGCCAGGAGCCGGGAGACGAAGAAGAAATCAAAAGCTTTTGCCAATTGAATTACGGTGTAACCTTTCCAATGTTTGCAAAAGTTGATGTAAATGGCTCTGATGCACATCCTCTTTTTACACATTTAACAAAAGAAGCGCCTGGACTTTTAGGTTCAAAAGCTGTGAAGTGGAACTTTACGAAATTTCTCTTAGATCGACATGGAAAAGCAGTCGAAAGGTTTTCGCCTAATACGGATCCTAAGGAAATGGAAGAGAAAATTCAACAATTGTTAAAAGAAGAAGCCTGAGCAATCGGCTTCTTTTCTTATATCTTTTGCTCAGGAGGATTTTTCATGAAAATCATTGATGCTCATATGCATATCTCAAATATCCAAAGTTTTAAGCAAACGGCTGAGACATTATCATTTGTCGACTACTCGATTGCCGGCCTGCAAAAAGAATATGAAGAAGAGGGTGTTGTCGCTGCAGTAGCCATGGGTGTAACAGAAACAAAACCTGGGGGTTTTCCTGATCCCGATGCAAAAACGCCAATGGGAATTGATCTCGATGGGCCGGTTCCAAAAGAGTTTTTTTATTGTCCGGGTATAAATCCAAATAAATTGAATGATCAGAACCTGGTATTGCTTGAAAAATCGCTTCAGGATCCGCAGACTGCGGGAATTAAAATCTATTTAGGATATTATCCCTATTACGCCTATGACAAAGTTTATGGACCTGTATATGAGCTTGCAAAAGCGTACCGGCTTCCAGTTGTCTTTCACACGGGAGATACATACTCAGAACGCGGACTTTTAAAATACAGTCATCCGCTTACACTTGATGAAGTGGCAGTCGAAAACCGCGATATCCAGTTTATGATGGCGCATTTGGGAGATCCGTGGGTGCTGGACGGAGCAGAAGTTGTCAATAAAAATGATAATATGTTTGCAGATTTGTCCGGACTGATTGTCGGCACAGAAAAGGACATTTCAGATAAAAAGAAAACAAGGTTTTTTGATCATCTGATGCATGCCTTATCATATTGTGAACACTATGAAAAGCTTATATTCGGTACGGACTGGCCATTAATTGGCGTCAAGCCGTTTATAGATTTGTATAAGGAAATAATTCCTGAGGAGCATCACGAAAACTTTTTTTATAAGAACGCGCTGACATTATTTCCAAAATTAAATACAGTTTTAAAAGAGGATTCTTAATTGCGGATGCTTAATAAAAGGATAGGGATAGTTTGAATACTAAACAAAGGGGTAGTCATATATGAGGAGAAAAATTGCATGGGTAACTGACAGCACCGCAAGCATAGATGCAGAGCTGAAAGATCATCCAGACGTCTTCTGGGTGCCGATGGTGATCTGCATAAATGATGAAGAATATCTTGACGGAGTGAATCTTCAGGCTGATGATCTATATGTCCTATTAAAAGATTCATCTAATGCCATTACTACCTCACAGCCGCCTCCAGGTGCATTTGTCGAGCTGTATACTAAGCTTGCAGAGGACTATGATGAAATAGTTTCTATCCACTTATCCAGTTTGCTTAGCGGTACATATACTTCTGCTGTACAGGCTGCTGCTGAAGTAGACATTCCTGTAACTGTTGTCGATTCTCTGACATTATCAGAGCCTTTGACAAGGCTGATTAAGGCAGCGGTAAAAATGCATGAATCCGGGCTTGAACCGGATGATATTGCATCAAAGCTTAAAACACTCCGTGAAAATCACCGCACATATGTCCTGATCGGCGATTTAACAAGGCTCCATAAGAGCGGCAGAATGTCAGGGACACAATATTATCTGGGAAGTCTATTAAACATACAGCCAATCATCCGCGTGGAATCAGGCAAGCTCTCCACAGCAGAAAAAGTAAGATCAGAGAAAAAAGGGTTTCAGTATATTATCAATCTAATTAAAGAAGGAAATCAAAATCACGCCATTCATGAAATAGCAGTTTTATTCAGCTCCAAACTCGGCAAGTCTTCTAAACTGTATGAAGTCCTTCAAAAAGAGTTTCCTGACATCCATATCAAACTTGTTCCGCTCTGTACAACAATTGGAGTTCATACAGGAGAGGATGTCGTGGGCGTGACATGGTTTGAAGAATAGGAAGTGTCAATGTGAAACAAATAGCAGAAAATGTAGAAAAGTTTGTTAAAGCCCGCCTTGAAACAGAGGGGACGGGGCACGATTGGCTCCATATTGACAGAGTCCGCAGAACGGCTCTAAACCTTGCAAAAAAATACTCGTGTGATTTAAGGATTATCGAACTATCCGCTTTATTGCATGATTTAATCGACGACAAACTGAGTGATGACATCCGGATGAAAACGGATGAGGTTGCAAATCTCTTGAGAGAAGAAGGACTCGATCCTGATTCGATTCAGGAAGTTCTGACCATTATTTCAACCATTTCTTTTAAAGGCGGAAAAAGGAGAGCGGTTTCTTCAATAGAAGCACAGATTGTCCAGGATGCAGACAGGCTGGATGCGATGGGCGCAATTGGCATAGCCAGAGTCTTCTCTTACGGAGGTTCAAAAGGAAATCTAATCTATGATCCTGCAATTCCAGCACGTAACAGCATGACCTACGAAGAATACCGTACAATTAAATCAACATCAATCAATCATTTCTATGAAAAACTGCTGAAGCTAAAGGATTTAATGAATACGGAAGAAGGCAAAATGCTCGCGCTGCAGCGTCACCAGTTTATGGTCGACTACTTGTCTCAATTTTTTCTTGAATGGGAAGGACCGAACAGAGGGTTATAAGCCGGGTTCTGTAAATGGCATGAACTCTTTTTGCTATGTTAGAATGATTGCAGAGATTAAACAGGGAGTGACATGGCTTTGAATATCAAATCGATTGAACCGACTCCAAGTCCAAATACGATGAAAGTTATTTTAGACGAAGAGCTGCCAGGCGGAAAAAGCAATAATTATAAAAAAGAAACTGCAGAAGGAGCGCCTCAAGTCATACAGGAAATCCTGAAAGTTGAAGGTGTAAAAGGTGTTTATCATGTTGCAGATTTCCTCGCTGTAGAGCGCAATGCGAAATTTGACTGGAAGGAAATTCTCCCCAAAGTCCGCGCTGCCTTTGGTGAAAGTGTTGAAGCGGGAGCAGAAAACAAACCTCAAATCAACGAACATTTTGGAGAAGTGAATGTGCACATTCAAATGTTCAGCGGAATCCCAATGCAGGTGAAGCTTTCGGACGGGGAGACTGAAAAAAGATTCGGATTGCCGGAACGCTTTCAAAAAGCCGTTTTACAGGCACAGCAAAATGCAGATAACGTCGTTCTTGAAAGAAAGTGGAAAGAACAAGGCGTCAGATACGGAGATTTTGATGAAATCGGCAAGGATGTTGTTGAAGAGCTTCAGGCTGCGCACAGCGATGAACGGTTAACAAAAATGACAGAAGCACTACTGCAAAAAGATAAAGCAGAACAGGTTCCTGCCCGCAAATCGTATGAAGTTACCATGAATATGCTTGATGAACCCGATTGGACTGTCCGGTATGCGCATCTGGAGCAGATGAACCCGAAAGAAAGTGATTTGCCCGTTTTAGACAAAGCGCTGAATGACGAGAAAGCGTCCATACGCAGACTTGCTGCTGTCTATTTAGGAATGATTGAAGAACCAGCTGTTCTTCCTTACCTTTACAAAGCATTGAAAGATAAATCCGTAACGGTCCGCAGAACAGCGGGAGATTGTCTCTCAGACATTGGTGACCCAAGTGCCATGCAGGAAATGATGCTTGCCTTAAAGGATAAAAACAAGCTTGTCAGATGGAGAGCGGCCATGTTTTTATATGAGGTAGGCGATAAAAGTGCTCTGGAAGCCTTAAAACAAGCTGAAAATGACCCTGAATTTGAAGTCAGCCTTCAAATCAAAATGGCGATAGAACGAATTGAAGGCGGAGAAGAAGCGAAAGGCTCTGTCTGGAAGCAAATGACGGAAAGCAGAAAGTAATTAGAAAAAAAGACTAAATCAGCTAAAATGATTTAGTCTTTTTGTGAGTGAAAAAGGCTCTTTAAGCAACCTAAAAGGTCGCATGATGCTTCGGGGTAGCGGAAATACATGGGTTCTAGGGGCCTGTATGAGGCCCTAAACCAGCTCAAATCCAGAAATCGGGTAATCATAGAGCCGTATGGTGCCAAAACTATAAATCGGGTAATATTCTTGTTGCTGTTATGTAAAGAAGCAGCTTTTTTTCTTTGAAAAGAGCATGATATGAAACTTAATACCTGAATGAATACCATGCATTATGTACGCAGGCACTAATTTTGGAAAAAGGATGGATGAGCGGATGACACATTCCCCTAAGGATGCATTTGATAAATTAGCCGGTATTTATGAACGGCAAGTAGATCAAGACAGCCCATACAATACGGATTACGAACGACCTGCGATGCTGAGCATGATTCCAGAACAACTGGAAGGCTTGGCTATCCTCGATGCCGGCTGTTCAGCAGGCTGGTATACAAAAACGTTTCTTGAAAAAGGCGCTGACGTAACAGCTATAGATATCAGCCCGGAAATGGCGAAGGCTGC
The DNA here is from genome assembly GCA_023823795.1 of Bacillus sp. F19. Taxonomy (NCBI): domain Bacteria; kingdom Bacillati; phylum Bacillota; class Bacilli; order Caryophanales; family Bacillaceae; genus Bacillus; species Bacillus sp. F19. Next base: position 3,261,603 of record CP085710.1, on the reverse strand, counting down.
AAGACGGAGAACAGGAGGCGCGGCCCGTATTATTTGTCATGATTTAAATCAGCCTCTTCCATTTGAAAATCATTCTTTTGATATGATTTTCAGTTCACTCACTTTGCATTACTGTAAAGACTGGTTTCCTATTTTTAAAGAGTTCAGCAGAGTGCTGAAGCCAAAAGGCCGGCTTGTTTTTTCCACGCATCATCCATTTATGGATTTTAAACTTTTTAATTGTGAAAACTACTTTGAAGAAGTGCTGCTTCATGACACTTGGGAGAAAGCGGGTTCAACTTTTGAGGTCAGCTTTTACCGAAAACCGATGGAGAAAATTGTAACCGAAACAAGCCGTTTTTTTGTTATAGATGAACTGTTTGAACCAAGGGGTACAGAGAGCTTTAAGAAAAATCATCCAGCGAACTATGAATATGTCATGACGAACCCTCATTTTCTTATCATAAAAGCAACATCAAGAAAACTGGAAGATTAGGGGCAAAAGAGGAGATAAAATTAATGATTATATTAAAAAGCGAAAGAGAAATTAACAAAATGCATGAGGCAGGCAAACTGCTCGCTTCATGTCATAAAGAAGTGGCTAAGTTAATTAAGCCAGGTGTCACGACACTTGAAATTGACGCTTTCGTAGATGACTATCTAAAAAAACATGGAGCAACAGCAGAACAAAAAGGCTATAAAGGGTATGAATATGCAACTTGTGCTTCTGTAAATGATGAAATCTGTCATGGATTTCCCAGTAAAAAACCATTGAAAAACGGTGATATTGTCACAATCGATTTCGTCGTTAATTTAAATGGAGCATTGGCTGATTCTGGCTGGACACATTCTGCAGGCATTATATCAGAAGAAGCGCAAAAGTTAATGGATGTTACTAAAACAGCCATGTATAAAGGGATTGAGCAGGCTGTCATCGGCAATCGCCTCGGTGACATCGGCCATGCGATTCAGTCTTACGCAGAAGGTGAATCTTTTTCTGTCGTACGAGACTTTACAGGTCATGGCATCGGGAAAACGATGCATGAGGAGCCGACCGTGCTTCATTATGGCAAACCAGGCAAGTGGCTAAGGCTGAGAGAAGGGATGGTCATTACAATAGAGCCAATGTTAAACGCAGGCACATGGTATTCTAAAATGGATGATAACGGCTGGACGGCACGGACAGTCGATGGGAAATTGTCTGCTCAGTATGAACACACTGTTGCGATTACAAAAAACGGCCCGTTTATTTTAACAGAACAATAAGGTCTAGGAATGAAGCGTACCTCTGTAAACCTTAAACAGAGGTCGCTTTTTTTTCTGTCAAGGAGGCTTGATGAAGGAGCAGATTTACAATTCATGCTGAATTTTGCTTTCTTAACATATTATTTTTGTAAATTATGCGAATATTGTTGAAATACTAAAGAATTCGGACTATAGTATATAACAATACAAATTTAACGGGGTGAAGAAAGTGAGCAAAAAAGATCTTAGAATTAAAAGTAAAGTAATCAGCGATGATATGAAACGAATGCCAAACCGTGCCATGCTTCGTGCGGTAGGACTTAAGGATGAGGACTTTCAAAAGCCGATGATCGGCATTGCCTCTACGTGGAGCGAAGTCACTCCTTGCAATATACATATTGATAAGCTTGCAGAGCTGTCTAAAAAAGGTGCCAGTTCAGCTGGCGGTGCAGCACTTATTTTCGGCACAATTACTGTTTCTGACGGTATCTCAATGGGAACAGAGGGCATGCGCTACTCTCTTCCAAGCCGCGAAGTCATTGCAGACTCGATTGAAACAGTTGTCGGAGCTGAGAATTTAGATGCCTTTGTTGCAATCGGGGGCTGTGATAAAAACATGCCGGGCTGTATGATCGCAATTGCGCGTGCCGAGGTTCCGGCTGTTTTTGTATACGGCGGAACGATTAAACCTGGAAGATTAAACGACAAAGACATTGATATCGTTTCTGCATTTGAAGGGGTAGGGAAATTTAATAACGGTGATATTGACAGCGACGGATTGCATCAGATTGAATGCCATGCCTGTCCTGGTGCGGGTTCCTGCGGAGGAATGTATACAGCAAATACGATGGCATCAGCTATTGAAGCAATGGGAATGAGCCTCCCTGGCAGCTCATCTAATCCTGCTGAATCAGAATTTAAAGAAAATGATTGCTATGAAGCAGGCCAGGCTGTTTATCGCATGCTTGAACAAGACATTTATCCAAAAGATATTATGACTAAAAAAGCATTTGAAAATGCCATCACAGTTGTTATGGCTCTCGGAGGATCTACAAATGCCATTCTTCATCTAATGGCGATTGCCCATTCCATTGATGTAGATCTATCTCTTGAGGATTTTGAGCGCATCCAAAGAACCGTTCCTCACATCGCCGATCTAAAACCAAGCGGAAAATACGTGATGCAGGATCTGCACGAAGCGGGCGGTGTGCCTGCTGTTATGAAGCTTTTGCTTGAGCATGGCTTGATTCATGGAGATTGTTTAACGGTAACAGGAAAAACAATTGCAGAAAATCTTAGTGAGCAGGAAGGCCTGAGAGAGGGTCAAAAAGTCATTTATCCCCTTGAGCAGGCATTGAGGAAAGATGGCCCGCTTGTTATTTTAAAGGGGAATTTATCTCCAAGCGGAGCAGTTGCCAAGGTTTCTGGCCTAAAAGTAACGAAAATGACAGGTCCAGCAAAAGTATTTGATACAGAAGAGGAAGCAACAGAAGCAGTATTAACAAATGAAGTAGTTGCAGGCGACGTTCTGATTATTCGCTACGAAGGGCCAAAGGGCGGTCCTGGAATGCCTGAGATGCTGTCTCTTTCCTCTATCATTGTAGGGAAAGGGTTAGGAGAGAGTGTTGCTCTTCTAACAGATGGCCGCTTCTCTGGAGGCACTCATGGCCTTGTTGTAGGCCACATCACTCCTGAAGCTCAAGTAGGCGGACCGATCGCTCTTGTGAAGTCAGGCGACTTAATTACGGTTGATAGTGATAAGCGTGAGCTTCGTCTCCATGTTTCTGATGAAGAATTAGCAGAAAGAAGACTTACTTGGTCTGCTCCGCCGCTTAGAAAGCGCGGAGTATTAGGAAAATATGCAAGAACTGTTTCATGTGCTTCGCAGGGTGCAGTTACAGATGCATTTGAAGATGTTAAGGAACCGCAGAAAACACACTGAGGCTCGTTTGTTGAATTGTCATTCCTCCTGTAGTATTCTTTTACTACACGCGAAGGTTTAGGAGGAATGATTATGTCAATGGCATATGAAGAATATATGCGTCAAATGGTGAAGCCAATGCGCGCTGAGCTTTCGAACGCAGGGTTTAACGAATTAACAACGGATGAAGATGTAAAAGCATTTATGGAACGTGCTGAAGGTACGACATTGGTTGTTGTGAATTCTGTCTGCGGTTGTGCAGCAGGACTTGCAAGACCGGCTGCCACTCAGGCTGTTATGCAGGCAGAGCATGCACCAGATAATCTGGTGACAGTTTTCGCTGGACAGGATAAAGATGCTACAGCTGCGATGAGAGAGTACTTTGAAGGCTATGAACCTTCATCTCCTTCTATGGCACTTCTTAATGGAAAAGATGTGGTTCACTTTATTCCTCGTCACGAAATTGAAGGCAGCTCAATTGAACATATCATGGAAAATTTATTAAATGCATTTGAAGCTAATAAATAATGGAAAGGATGCCTATTAGGCATCCTTTTTTATGAATGAAGCGTGATACGGAGTGAAAGACTTTGATTGTAACAACAGCAGGCAGGACAAATCTTGAGATGATCAAACTAGCGGAAGAGATTTCTTCTGATTTAAAAGCTGAATATAAAGCCCGAAAAAAACGATCCATAGCCAAAATGAAGGAAGAATATAATTCGGATGTACTCGTCGTAGGGCAGAACCGGCTGGAACTCCATGAGAAAGGGAATACAGATCCTTTCTTCTTCCATCCTAATTCAGCCATGTTCCGTCTGAAACGATTGCAAAAAAGGGAGAGCGATCCTTTAATTTTTGCATCAGATTTAAAAGAAGGAGATCGTTTTTTAGATTGCACATTGGGACTTGGATCCGACAGTATAATAGCAAGCTACGCGGCTGGTGAAACAGGAATGGTCACAGCAGCTGAAGCGAATCATCTCGTTGCTTACCTCGTTGAAAAAGGTCTCAGCAAATGGGAAACAGGAATGGAAGAATTTGATAAAAGTATGCGCAGAATCCAAGTTGTAGGAATGAATCATGCAGAATATTTACAATCCTTAGACACAAATTCATATGATGTTGTCTATTTTGACCCAATGTTTGAGGAGCAAATAGATGAATCACACGGGATCGAACACTTAAGGTCCCTGAGTGTGCATCAGGAGATTACAGAAGACATTATCAAAGAAGCAAAACGGGTGGCTAAAAAAAGAGTTGTTTTAAAAAACCATTACAAAAGTTCCGCTTTTGAAAAACTTGGCTTTCATGTTTATAAACGAAAATCAGCGAAATTCCATTTTGGTGTGATAGAAATAAAAGATTCGTGAAAAATAGGATGAGGAGGTGCTTATCTAATGTCAAAACGCAAAAGTGATCCATCAAAATCACAGCTTGGTTCGCCTGAAGTTGAAGGTCAGGGGACGACAGTAAGTGAAACAGGCCGCAAGCAATCTTCAGCAAATAAAAAGCAGAAACAGTAACAGATTAAAAAAACTCATGGCGAGCGCCATGAGTTTTTTTAATCTGTTATTTCTGCGAAAATAAAATATGCCAGAGTCACGAATGATGCAATAATAAACACTGATTCAAAACCCATTCTGATTCACTCCAATAGTGTGAAAGTATTTTATTTCCACCGTCTTCTTTAGTGTAAACTTTTTCATATCTTTTTAATACCCTTTAAGGCACTAGATTTTCTTTTTTTGCGAAAAATTTCTATAAATTTAGAATTTATCTATGATAGAATAATAGTATAATAGGAAGACTGGGAGGAATAGAGAACATGTTGAACAAATGGATGCGGAAAACGCTGGTCATCTTATTTACTATTGCAACCTTCGGATTGGTCGCTCCTCCAGCTGCCCTCACAGTCGAGGAACATTCCTCTGAAGATTCAACCGCTAAATTAACCAACTCAGACAAACACTTTTTTACAGATGAAACCGCTTACTGGCAACAGCCTAAAGAGTCCTGCATTTCAACTTTTGTTGAAGCAGCCGAGGTTCAGTCCTTTCAAAAATTCGGAGACAGAATCGGAACCGTCATTGAGGATGAATTCAGGCAGATCATTCTTCCGAAAATAGAAGAAGCCATAAAACAATATGTTGATGAGTACTCTGATGAAGATATTCAGGATTTGGCCATTTCAAAAAAACCTGCAGACGGCAAAGGCGAGAAAATCTTTCACCTGTATAACAAACAGACAGGACAGGATGTACTTAGATTTCATGTCCGCCGCGATCATCCGCCAAAGCAGGGGTATTGGTTTAATTTTCATTATCATACGCACCACGATTCTTTTCAAAAGCATCATGAACTTGGCAGCATCTACTGGAATCAGAACATGCCGCCAAATTGGATGACACATTAAAGGGGTGCAATGGCCATTGAGCAAATACACAATCGATGAAATGGTGAAAACGACGAAAGAAATGCTGAATGACAGGGGTGTTACATTAGAGGATATCGCTGATATTGTGATGACCCTTCAGCGAAAATACATCCCGAATATTACACTTGAAGATTGTGTTGAAAATGTAGAGAAGGTCCTTAATAAACGTGAAATTGTGCATGCTGTGCTGACTGGTCTTGCCCTTGACCAGCTTGCTGAACAAAACTTGCTTCCGCAGCCGCTGCAGCATCTTGTTGAAACAGATGAACCTCTTTATGGCATAGATGAAATTATTCCGCTTTCCATCGTAAATGTATATGGCTCTATCGGATTGACCAATTTCGGTTATTTGGATAAAGAAAAATTCGGAATCATCAAAGCTCTGGATGAACACAGCGGAAATCGCGTGAATACATTTCTTGATGATCTGGTTGCAGCACTTGCCGCTGCAGCAGCAAGCAGAATGGCACACCGGGCCCGGGATATTGCAGATGGCAGACAGACTCAGGCTACTATATAAAGATTAAATCCCCTGATTTTATATCATGGGCTTTTTTTATTTTAGTTGAAACTTTTCTAGCGCCCAAACGTATTAAACTTCGGAAGGCTGAATAAATAAATATGTATATATTATGACTAACGATCAAAATACTTAACAAGCAATCTTTTATTAAGTATAATGAAAAAGTTAACGTAATGTTTAGGAGGAAATGGTAGATGTCAATTTTGCAAGGAATGCTTGACACGTACGCACAATTTTTCGATTGGGAAATGTGGGGACAAGTCCTTACAGATCCGGTTTCATGGGGACTTATTGGTACATTAGTTATTCTCGAAGGGTTATTATCCGCAGATAACGCTCTTGTACTGGCTGTAATGGTAAAACATTTACCTGAAAAGCAAAGAAAAAAAGCGTTATTCTACGGTTTGCTTGGAGCATACATCTTCCGTTTCATTGCTATCGGTGTCGGTGTATTCTTAATTAAACTATGGTGGGTCAAAATATTTGGTGCCGCTTATCTCGCTTGGCTTGCTGTCAAATACTTCATGGATAAATCAAAAGAAAATGCTGAAGGTGAAGAAGAGCAGGGCGGCATTAATAAAAAGGGCCTTCTTATCCGCCTCTTCGGAACATTCTGGGGAACAGTTGTTGCAGTTGAATTGATGGATGTTGCATTCTCTGTAGACAGCGTTCTTGCTGCATTTGGAGTCAGCGAACAAGTCTGGGTTCTTCTTTTAGGAGGAGTGTTCGGAGTACTGATGATGCGCGGAGTAGCAGGTGTTTTCTTGAAATTAATCGACAGAGTTCCTGAACTTGAAACAACTGCTTATATTCTTATTGCTTTTATTGCAATCAAAATGGGATTAAGCGTTGCAGGCGTTCATATTGAGCACTCCGTATTCTTCATCATCATTCTAGTGATGTTCGCAGGTACATTTGCTCTTAACTATTTCCGCAAAAAATCAAGCCAAAGCAACAGCACTGGCGTATGATCCGTCATTAAAAAAGCCGCAATTGCGGCTTTTTTTATTTGCCCTCGCTTTTCTAAAGGATTCCTCTGAAATATAAATAAAAAATGGATATCAGTCCGATTGATGTGAGTCCGTCGAGAACCATGTAGCTTTTAAGCGTCATAACTTCAATCATTTCTTGTGTCAGCTGCTGCTTCTGTTGATAAGGAATATTCTTGTTTATTAGCATCCTCATGTTTTTTCACCCAATTTCCATGATAATTTCCATCATATGGTGAAGTTTGCATAAAAGTTACAGAGTCTAATGTCTGTTCGGCATAAAATCAATATGTTACTATTTTCATATATATTGTTCGTAAAAGTCAGAAAATCCTTCAAGGAGTTACATATATTATGAAAATCAACCTGCTTGTTCTTATCATCTCGCTCATAGCGATGTTTTCAATCTACCAATTTGTTTTTGCAGATGCTCCGTCAGGCAGTCTTCTTGAAGATCATTCGCTTTCTTCTAAGGTCTCGCTATCATCAAGCTCAGCGCTTTACAAAATGGTTTATGTACCAGATCATTCCTTTTCAGAAAAAGATGCAGAAGTTATGCTGAACCATTTAAATCATGTTCACCCTATCATTTTGACAAAAGCTCTTCAGCAAAACGTGACAATTAAATTGTTTACAGGGAAGTTGACTGATGAGGAGGGTCTTGAGCATTTATCAGGACGAACTCCCCGGGGCTATGGAACGGAATCAGACTGGGACACCGTGCCTGGAATGACGGAAGATAATAGAGTCTTTGTCAAAATTGGCCACAGTCAATATGGCCAGGGACATGGATCTGTCTCGCTTGAGCTTCATGAGTTTGCACATGCTGCAGATCGGAATGTGTTTTCAAACATAAGAAGCAATCCTTTTTATTTGAGTATATGGAAGCAGGAGGCCGGCCTGCTCTTTTCAGGTAAAACATACTTTGAACGTTTTCCTGAAGAATATTTTGCAGAGATTTTTGCCATGTATTATTTGAATGAAAAAACAAAAGATGAGCTGCTTCATAAGGCTCCGCTGTCTTATAGATTTATTTCGAAACTTCACAAAACGGTAGAAAACTAGAGAAACTTCCTATACAATTATCTCTAGTATCTAAACGAAGGAAGTGTCTTTAAATGAAGCAATATTTGGACTTATGCAAACACGTGCTGCAATCTGGAATCGTAAAAGAAGACCGGACAGGAACTGGAACAATCAGCACATTCGGATATCAAATGAGATTTGATTTAAAAGAAGGATTTCCTCTTTTGACAACGAAAAAGCTTCACTTGAAGTCAATCATACATGAACTAATCTGGTTTTTGCGGGGAGATACGAACGTAAAATACCTGCAGGAAAATGGAGTGCGCATCTGGAATGAATGGGCAGATGAAAATGGCGAGCTTGGTCCTGTATACGGACATCAGTGGCGCTCATGGACAGGGGCGGACGGTCAGACGGTTGACCAGATCTCAAAGCTGATTAACCAAATTAAAAACAATCCTGATTCACGCAGGCTCATTGTGAGTGCATGGAATCCTGCAGATGTCGATGAAATGGCACTGCCTCCATGTCATTGTTTTTTTCAATTTTACGTAGCTGACGGCAAGCTGTCCTGCCAGCTTTACCAGCGTTCTGCAGACGTTTTTCTTGGTGTGCCATTTAACATTGCATCATATGCATTATTAACAATGATGGTGGCTCATGTGACAGATTTAGAACCAGGAGAGTTTGTTCATACATTTGGAGATGTGCATATTTATAAAAATCATCTAGAACAGATAGACCTTCAGTTAACCCGTGATGTACGGGAGCTTCCAAAAATGAGACTGAATCCTGATGTAAAGTCAATTTTTGATTTCACATATGAAGATTTTACATTAGAAGGCTATGACCCGCATCCTCATATTAAGGGAGCAGTCAGCGTATGATTTCAATGATTGTGGCGATGGATGAAAATCAGTTAATAGGACGCAACAATGATCTTCCTTGGCGGATACCGGCAGATTTGGCTTATTTTAAAAAGGTTACGATGGGACATCCCATTTTAATGGGAAGAAAAACGTTTGATTCGATCGGAAAACCTCTGCCTGGCAGAGAGAATATCGTTCTTACTAGAAATGAGCAGTATTCACATGAGGGAGTTAAAGTCATTCATTCTTTAGATGAAGTGCTCGTAAATGAAGCTTATGCAGATCAAAATGTCTTTATCATCGGCGGAGCTGAAATTTTTAAAGAGTGTCTTCAGTCAGCAGACAGACTGTATGTGACTAAAATTTACGAAACGTTTGAGGGAGATACTTATTTTCCTGAGTTTAAAGAAGATCTTTACAAAATCATTCATCGGGAAAAAGGTCCAAAAGATGAAAAAAATCCGTATGATTTTGAATTTATTGTTTTTGAAAAATAGAAGATGCAATCCAAAGCCTCTCACTTTATGAGAGGCTTTTCTTACGCACATCTGGAGGAAGAAACAAGATGCTGAGAATGTTATTTACCTTCATGATTTTGTGTTTGTTGACCGCAAAAAAAAGATGACAGGCTGTTCTTACTTTAAAAAGATGGCGTGGAAAAGCTTTAGGCGGGTCATTCCCTGATTATTTTTCCTGAGGAACATGAAGCTCAGGAGAAGATTTAATCGAGTTCAAAACAGGTGCATGGCGCATGGCAGCGGGAGCCGGCGTTCCAATCGTTCTGTAGCTATTGACGGGGCCTATGTCAATATGGGAAAGTATGGCGGCTAGGGTTTAAACCTTCAAACGTAAATGTAAGAGTATATAAGCTATTCTTGGCAGAAGACTATTCAGGAAATGATTTAAAGAAAACAGCTGAAAGAATGAAGGATTATAATCGCAAAAACTCTCAAAGGCAAAGCCATATGAGAGTTTTTTATATTACCTATATAAATGGTACATCCGGTATATAGAACAGGACACAGAAAAACATTGCTGCACTGCCGGCTAGAACAAAGCCGTGCCAGATGGCGTGGTGATATGGTATTTTTCTCCATACATAGAAGATCGCTCCGATCGTATACAGCAGTCCTCCAGTAAGGAGCAGCGCAAATCCCTCAGGACTTAAAAATGCATATAGAGGTTTTATGGCGATAATAATCAGCCATCCCATCAGGATATAGGCAAGTGTTGATAAAATAACAAACTTCTTAACGAAGAAAATTTTCAGCACGATTCCTGCGATTGCAAGTCCCCATACAATACCAAGCAGGGTAAAGCCAAGTGTTCCCCGGAGAGGAACGAGCAGAAACGGCGTATATGTGCCTGCAATAAGCAAATAGATGGCGGAATGATCCAGAATTTCAAAAACATCCTTTGCCTTGCGGTGAGGAATTGCGTGCAGCAAGGTTGAAAAAAGATATAAAAGGATCATGGTTGCGCCAAAGATTGAAAAGCTGACTATATGCCAGGCGTCACCGTACTTTGAGGCAAAGATGATAAGATAGACCAGTGCGGGTATACTTAGCAGGACACCAATCCCATGTGTTATGGCGTTTGCAATTTCTTCTTTAATCGAGTACTCCATTTTGCGCTGCCTCCTTATTTATCGTTTGAAGATTTTCCGTTAAGGACTGAAGAAAATCCAGGCCTTCAAGTGTAATTTTCGTTCCCGCACGCCCCCGTCCTTTTGTCACATAATCATTTTTCTCTAGGAAATCGAGTCGATGCCTAACCTGCTGAGGGGTTAGAGGGTGACGCGAATTCTTGCTGCTGTCAGAGATCATTCTTCGGCTTGCAGGCTCCCCTTCCTCATTGCTTGAACGGATGCATTCCAGAATAAAAAGATATTCTTGTTTGTCCATTAGAGTCAACGGCTTATCCTTTTGATTTTTTGGTTCTTTTTTCTGTTTGGCAGACTCCTGCGACATAAATGGTTCTTTAGGAAGATCGTGCAGCTGAATGGAACGGCCGTCACAGACTGTTAGTAAATAATCAATAGTATTCTTAAGTTCCAGCACATTTCCAGGCCATTGATATTTCGTTAGAATGTCCAAAACCGTTTTATCCATGCGGACGTCCTGGCCCCGCTGCTTTATAAATGAAGCGGACAGGATAGGAATATCGCTGCTCCGTTCGTTTAAAGACGGCAGCGTCAGCTTCAATACGTTAAGATAATAGTAGAAGTCTTCGCGCAGGCTCCCTTCATCAATTAACGCTTTTAAATGAACGGTTGATGAGGCAATAATTCGTACATCCACCATACCAGGCTTTGAGGATCCAATTCTCTGCACTTGTTTATCCTGCAGAACACGAAGCAATTGCGCCTGAAGTTTCATACTCAGGTCTGAAATTTCTTTAAGAAAAACAGTTCCGCCATCAGCTTTTTCAAAAAGCCCTTGTTTATTTTCGTGTTCATTGCCGAAAAGTTCATATTCAAGGACATCTTCTGAATATGTACTGCAGTTTATTGCCGCAAACGGCTTTTGTGCCCGCTCTGACCCATTATGGATGGCATTCGCAAACAGTTGCTTGCCGGTTCCGGTTGAACCTTCGATAATTATCGGCAAATCTGCTTTTGCGAGCTTTTTAGCTATATATTTTTTTTCAATGAAAAGTGGATGGTCTCCAATAATATCATCAAAATAATAAGCGGGTGCATGTTTTTCGATGATTTTCAGCTCCTTAAATGATTAATTGGGTTTATTATAACACCCAAACACAACTAATTGGAACCAATAAGATTTATTTTTTTAGAAAATTTTGAGATGAAAGCGTCAGGCAAGTTGAATGAACTGGGTTTACCTGAGGATGAAATGTAATGGTGCTAGTGGAAAAAAGGATTGAGGCATCCAGCATCAATCCCTTTATAACTATTCCAATAACTTCTTAAACTGTGGCTGGTTTTCAAACTGTTCCCTTGACCTGTTTTCACTGATCCATTGTGTTCATTCGTGTGCGGGGTTAAAACCTTGCCGTCCGGATCCTCATTCTGATCATAAAACGGCCATTGTCTTCATCTGCTACAACAAAACAATGAATGGCTCCCCGGCATTCTTAAGTTCAAATTCCAAGAAAATAACCACCAATGTTAAGAAATTATGAGAATTTTTTAATAATAACTTTTAATTATGAATATTCATGATATAATGTTCCAATTAAATCATTGATGCAGAAAGGATTTTACCCTATGAAACAAATGATGAATCTTGAACCCGCCATTCATGTGGCAGACATCTTAAAGGCGCACCATTTGTTAAAAGATGTTGTCATTCATACACCTCTTCAAAAAGATGAACGCCTTTCTGAAAAATATGATTGCAGCGTCTATTTGAAAAGAGAAGATCTTCAGATAGTACGTTCTTTCAAATTAAGAGGCGCCTATAACAAAATTAAACAGCTGACAAAAGAAGAAACCGTTAATGGCATTGTTTGTGCCAGCGCCGGGAATCATGCGCAGGGGGTAGCCTATTCTTGCAAGCAATTGAATATTCACGGCAAAATCTTTATGCCATCCACAACCCCTAGACAAAAAGTATCCCAGGTAGAGCTTTTCGGACGAGGGCATATTGAGATTATACTTACTGGCGACACGTTTGATGATTCATATAAAAAGGCAAGAGAATGCAGCGAGTCAGAGAATAGGGCCTTTATTCATCCATTTGATGATTTAGAGGTCATCGCCGGACAGGGAACGATTGCCATTGAAATTCTTAATGACTGCGATGCAGAGCTTGATTACGTATTTGCAAGTATTGGAGGAGGAGGACTGATATCAGGTATCGGGACTTATTTTAAACAAGTTTCCCCGGGTACAAAGGTCATTGGAGTTGAACCAGAGGGGGCACCTTCTTTTGCGGAATCGATTACAGCCGGAGAAGTGGTGGAGCTTGAAAATATTGATAAATTTGTGGACGGAGCAGCAGTGAAGCGGATTGGAGATCACAATTTTTCGATTTGCAGACAGACTGTAGATGATCATATCCTTGTGCCGGAGGGAAAAGTTTGCACCACGATTTTAAGCCTGTACAATGAGAATGCAATTGTTGCCGAGCCTGCAGGTGCTCTTCCAATCGCTGCCCTTGATTTTTACAGAGACGAAATCAAGGGGAAAAACATTGTCTGTATTGTGAGCGGAGGGAATAATGACATTGGCCGCATGCAGGAAATGAAAGAGCGCTCGCTGATGTATGAAGGGCTGCAGCACTATTTTATTGTGAATTTTCCTCAGCGCGCCGGCGCACTTAGAGAATTTCTCGATGAAGTGCTCGGTCCAAACGATGACATTTCCAGATTTGAATATACGAAAAAGAACAATCGCGACAGCGGACCTGCATTTGTTGGAATTGAGCTGAAAAACAAAGAGGACTACACGGGTTTGCTGAATAGAATGCAGCGAAAAGGTTTTCCATTTACTGAAGTGAAAAAAGACAGCAGTTTATTTCATCTTTTCATCTGATTTTTTTAATGAAAATTTTAGCCTTTACTGACACAATTAGACAGACTTCTGCTTTTAGTTGGGTTATAATATAAGAAACGGGTGAAAAAGAGGATTGATAACTTGTTATTCAAGAGCCTAGAGTTCAAGCTGTTAAATGGACATAAGGTAAAAATCACAGACATTCCAGTATTGGAGGAAGATAATCAATACCGATTTCTCGTTCAAATCCGACTGCAGACGTTTTTATCAAAGATCACAGCACAGAACCATCCAAACGATATTTATTCGTTCAGGGATTACTTGAAAAAATCAATAAAGTGGCCAGATTATGAAGCCATTTATCAACCTGACATTTTAAAACATAACGCGTAGCACGCTGTAAGACCGCATAAACAACTTGCGGTCTTTTCTTTTGTTAAAATGAGAATTGAGGGTATAATACAAGATAGTTAGATTATTAGGGAAGTGATACCGTTGACAAAGGTTAAAATTGTGACTGATTCCACAGGAGATCTAAGTCATGACATGATCGAAAAATACGATATTAAAGTAGTTCCGCTGACGATCGTGATAGACAATGAGTCTTATCTTGACCGTGTGGACATAGGGCCGGAAGAATTTATAAAAAAAATGAAAGAAGCGGACGAGCTTCCCAAAAGCTCTCAGCCGCCTGTTGGAAAGTTTGCACAAGTTTACGATGAACTCGGTGCAGACGGCAGCAGTATCATTTCTATACATATGACCGGGGGCATGAGCGGCACCGTTCGTTCAGCCGAAAGTGCAGCGGGCATGACAGATGCAGATGTTACCGTAATCGACTCCATGTTTATTTCAAGGGCACTGGCCTTTCAAGTGATTGAAGCTGCAAAAATGGCCCAGGCAGGTGCCTCCAAACAGGAAATTCTCGAACGGATTGAACACATTCGCAAAAACAGCCAGCTTTTCGTAACGGTAGATACACTTGAAAACCTGGTGAAAGGCGGCAGAATCGGCAGAGGCAAAGCGATGATTGGCTCACTTCTTAATATCAAGCCGATTGCTTCGCTTGCAGATGGCGTTTATACCCCTGTCACAAAGGTGCGGAGCCACTCACAAATTGTGAAATTTCTCGTCAAACAGTTCGCTGAAGATGTGAAAAACAAAACAGTAAAAGCTGTTGGCATCGTGCATGCAGATTCATTAGCGCTTGCAACAAACTTAAAAAATGCTCTCCTCGAAATGAATGCAGACTATCCAATTGAGATATACTACACAACGCCTGTTATTTCAACACATACTGGTCCAGGTGCCATAGGATTTATGTATTTTGCTGAATAGTTTGAAAAACACATGGACAATGCCATGTGTTTTTTTATGGGGTCTTTCGTGAGGTTGTTCACATTTATACGGAATTAAATTTGAAAGTATCGGAATTAAATTTGAAAGTATCAGAATTAAATTTGAAAGTATCGGAATTAAATTTGAAAGTATCGGAATTAAATTTGAAAGTATCGGAATTAAATTTGAAAGTATCTGAATTAAATTTGAAAGTATCGGAATTAAATTTGAAAGTATCGGAATTAAATTTGAAAGTATCGGAATTAAATTTGAAAGTATCGGAATTAAATTTGAAAGTATCGGAATTAAATTTGAAAGTATCGGAATTAAATTTGAAAGTATCGGAATTAAATTTGAAAGTATCGGAATTAAATTTGAAAGTATCGGAATTAAATTTGAAAGTATCGGAATTAAATTTGAAAGTATCGGAATTAAATTTGAAAATATCGGAATTAAATCTGAAATATCGGAATTAAATTTGAAAGTATCGGAATTAAATTTGAAAGTATCAGTATTAGATCTGCTGATTACCCCGTTCACCGAATTGCGGTTAAATTTAACTATGACGCTTTTATTGCTGACTTTGAGAGCATCATGAAGGGAGGATAATTGTGTCAATCATTTGAACTGTGTAACCACTTTCAAGCATGTGCTTCCCAATCTCTTAATGTTTTGTTAAACTTTTCATATTGGATTATAAAGGAAAGGTGACTCCCTGCAATGAAAAAACACTATATACTATTACTTTTACTTACTATTACTCTCTTATCAGGATGCGGTTCCAGCGGTATAAAAGGAGCTCTTAATTATGAAATTGCTGATTTTTCCTACATAAATCAGGATGGAAAGCCAGTCGGTTTGAATGATCTAAAAGGGGAAATCTGGGTAGCAAATTTCATTTTTACAAGCTGTGATACGGTTTGTCCGCCAATGACGGCGCATATGACAGAATTGCAGAAGCAGTTGAAAGAAGCTGGATTAGATGTGCGGCTCGTCTCATTCAGTGTTGACCCTGAAGTGGACACCCCAGAGAAATTAAAGGAATTTGCAGGCAGATATCCTCTTTCACTTGAAAATTGGGATTTCCTGACCGGGTATTCTCAAAAGGAAATCGACAACTTTGCAAAAAGCAGCTTTAAAACGATCGTTCAAAAGCCTGAAGGACAGAATCAAGTCATTCACGGAACATTGTTTTATTTGATTGATCAGAACGGCAAGGTCATGAAAGACTATGACGGAGTAGAAAATGTAGATTATGATGAAATAATTGATGATGTAAAAAAGATACAGTAATGAAAAAAATCCGCAGATTGCGGATTTTTTTGCTCCATTACAGATAAAGTTTCGATATTTCATGATATTCACCTATTGGATTTACCGAGAATACAATACACCTAAATTGACAATCCAATCAAAGAGGTGAAGCGAAAGGATATGGTTTCATATATGGATTATACTTCTCCATCCGTTCAATACACGTTTGACGTAAATAAAAGCACCTTATTTAAAAAGGACAGCAGCAATTATATAAACGTCTTACATATATTGGTCCTTATAAAAACTGCGGACAAGAACGTGCAGGAAATACAAAACACACCTGTCATCAAAATTATCCACATCAGCCTTATTGGCAATCATATGCACCTGCTGGGTACTATACTGGGTATTAATAGAGCAATATGATTCTGGTTCTGCAGCCATCAAATAGTGTAATTAAAAGTCATGCGGCTAAGAATATTTGAGCACTTTCAGATTATTAAACCACAGGCCGCTTTTGTTTTTAAGAATGGATCTCTTTGATAGCGGCGATTCCATAATACCTGCTCCTTTCATCAACTGCTCAAATTTTTTAATCTGTTTTTTTACATATGCGCAAATCACTGTATGAGATGTTAAGTATATAAGCGATAGAAAAAACGCTATTTTTCTGAGAGGAAAAATAGCGTTTTTTATTTTATTACAAAGAATGGTTCCTTCATTTATTGAGAATCAATCGAAAACAGGGAAAAGGATGAAAAAACAGCTTTCCTGATGGTTCAGCTTAAGATTCAATATCACTGCGGAAATATACAGTATAACCTGCCATGATGAGGCATCAATCTTAATTGTATGGAAGCATAAATGAATAGTGCTGATGCTCATCCGTTTTTGCTGTAACTGTACGCAAATACATGATATAATCATAGGCTAAAAGAACGGTGCAAGGGGATGATTACGATACGAAATCTGTTTATTTTGCTCATGGGATTACTGATGCTGCTTTCCGGCTGTAATGCATTATCAGGGAATCCTGCTGATATGGCTGCAAAACCGGTCAATAATAAAGAGCATCTGATGAAGGAACCCATCCCCAAAAACTTTGTCCCCAGTAATTTAAATATAGTTGCTATAGGAGATTCATTAACCGCCGGTGTAGGAGATGCCGATAATAATGGAGGCTACGTCGGCGATGTCAGTGATTTGCTGCAGCGCGAAGAAAACATTTCGTCTGT
The DNA here is from genome assembly GCA_023823795.1 of Bacillus sp. F19. Lineage (NCBI taxonomy): Bacteria > Bacillati > Bacillota > Bacilli > Caryophanales > Bacillaceae > Bacillus > Bacillus sp. F19. Next base: position 3,244,325 of record CP085710.1, on the reverse strand, counting down.
AGATGTGTCCAATTTTGGAGTCAGAGGTCATAAAACGACCGATTTGATAAAAGTTCTTGGAAATGAAAAAGTCATTGAAAAATTGAGAGATGCCGATATCATTATGATGACAATTGGCGGAAATGATATTATGAAGGTTACACGCAATCATATTATAAACCTTAAACTTGAACCATATCGCGAGGAACAGCCTCTATTTGAAAAACGGTTCAAAAAAATAATGAAGACGGTCCGGACAGCAAACCCAGATGCAGTCATTGTATATACAGGTTTATATAACCCTTTTAAATTTATGCTCCCTGAGCTCAGTGAAATTGACACGATTGTAGAAGAATGGAATCAGACATCAAACCGCATTATCATGGAAGACGGAAATGCCATTTTTGTCCCTACCCAAGACCTCTTTTCTAATAAATCGGTTGGGAAACTTCTCTATATTGATGAGTTTCATCCGAGTGAAACAGGGTATTCATTAATAGCAGACAGAGTATACTCAAGCCTCTCAGACTAGATTTAAAAAGATTGGATGATTACTGTATGAGAAAATGGAAAACAGCCTTTATTGTTTTACTCAGCTTAAACCTTATCTTTCTGCTTTTTATCATCGTATCACCTTTTCTGCCTGCTGAACGGCCTCAGACAGAGACAGCAGAGCTGACAAGCTCAGATACGATTCCTTTTACCGTGAGTTCTTCAAAAAAAGATCTAAATCTGCTGATTAATTATTACCTGGTTAAAGAAGCAAAAGCAAAAGAGCTGAATTACCGCGTAGAACTTGACAAAGAAGTGAATTTATACGGCACCGTAAAAGCATTCAATAAAGACGTTGATCTTACTCTTTCCTTCGATCCTCAAGTGAAAGAGGACGGCAACATGCTGCTTAAAGTGAAGCAATTATCTATAGGCCGTCTGCCTATACCTGTTCCGTACGTGATGAGCTATATTAAAAAGACCTATCCATTGCCGGAATATGTATACATTGATCCGAAAAATGAAAGCATTGATGTTCAAATTACAGAACTTAAATTTAAAAATAACCTGCGTGCAAAAGCAGAATCATTTGATCTGAAAAATGACGATATAAAATTTAAATTGTATGTTCCAATGGATATTCAATACTGATTACGTTAAAAACACCATATTCTGACTTGAATATGGTGTTTTATTTATTTGAAAATCATTCAAAAGTCACCGAATGATTCGCAGCAAGTGAATTTAAGGCTGTAAAAATAAAAGAAAGCTATTTATGATGGGAACTTCATTATAAAAAGCAAACCCTTTTACAGATTCCTTAGTCCGATGAATAGGAATTAAGTCATATTTTCAGTGGATTAATAAGAATAAATGATAGTAGTAGGATCAAAATGAAGCATGTATACTTATGAAAGATTTAGTTGAAATTAGGCAGTTAGGACATGCCGGCAGAGGAGGCAGCTTCAATGCAATGTCATTATTGCGGAGAAAAAGAGATTGAAAAATTCTCAAACTACTGTCCGCATTGCGGAAAAAAATTATTTATGAATGACAGGGAACGGAAACTCTATCGTTTATCCAAACGTTCTTTATACATACTTCCTGCTGTGAGTTTTGTTTTAGTTTCAAGTCTATTATTTGCTGTATACGAGCATGAAGCAGCAAAAAATGAAGAAGTAGTTACGCTTCAAAAAAAAGCAGAGCAATCAGCTTTAGCAGGAGAATACAGTAAAGCACTTCAATATGCTGAAAAGGGCATCCAATTAAGAAGTGGATATGATGTGCTTAAACAGGAAAAAGAGCTGATTATGCTGATTCAGGAATATAATCAGGATTTAGAACAAATTAAAGAACATATTCAAAAAAGCAACTATGATCAAGCCTCAACAGAAATTGATTTATTAACCAGAATCATCAGCGGACATTCATCTCCCCTTTACAGCCGCCTGCAGTCTGAACTCAGCAAGGCAGATATGAATGTAACGGTCGGAGAAATCAAAGAACAAATAAATGAACTGAATTCCATTGATCAGTTAGCTGAAAAACTTAAAGAGGTCACTGTTCTTGACGCAGCTGAAGCAGACATAGTGAAAGAACAAATCAAATCTAAAATGGTAATGATTGGTTCAGCGAATGCTGAGGAGGATTTAACTCAAAAGCAATTCAACTCAGCCATTGTGACAGTTGATAAAGCATTGCAATATGATGGGGACAATGAAAAGCTATTGTCTTTAAAAGATAAAATCCTTTCTGAAAAAACGGCTTTCGAACAGGCTGAACAAAAAAGGATAGAGAGAGCTGTTACAGTTGCAAAAGAGGAAAAACGCTTAAAAGATGAAGCTGTTAAGGTTTTAGAAACAAAAGTGACAGTAGATGAATTCGGAGATGCAAAAACTTCAGGAAAAATTAAAAATACTTCTAAATCTGCCATTCACTCTATAACCGTCCAATTCACGGTTTCTGACAAAGATGGAAAAGAGATTGAAAGAGGCAAAACAAACGTCTATCCGAATGAATTGAAACCGGGAAAAGAGGCAGCATTCGAACACATCACATATGGCGTAAATGACGATGTTGTTTTCACTATTGAAAATATCATGTTGTACCAAGACTAATCGTTTTTTTTTGCAATCAGCTTTGTGAAGTATTTATTAAAGGATAAGAAAGGCAGGAATATGAAAAAAAACTGGATAATAAGCATCACATTGTCTATTCTAATTATTTCAGCAGGGGTTTTTGGCTATTTCCGCATTCAGTATTCTGCAGCAGATAATGTATTCGCCGAGTCAGAAATCCTCCTTGAAAACAAGGAAAAGCAGAAGGAGACAGAACTTGAATTAAAAGAAATTATCAGGGAAGCCCAAAAGAAGGTTGTCATGGTGGAGCTTGCAGATGGAACAGTTGGTTCAGGGTTTCTTTATAATAAAATGGGAGACATTATCACAAACGCGCATGTCGTAGCAGGTGTTAAAGATGTTAAAGTCAGAACCACCGATGCGAAAGGATTTAACGGGCATGTGATTGGAATCAGCACTGAAACGGATGTTGCGTTAGTGAGAGTAGAAGGATTAAAGAATCAGGAGCCGGTGCGGATATCAAAGCATCATGATGCAGAGCTTGGACAGGAAATAGTAGCGCTTGGAAGTCCGCTTGGTTTGCAAAATACTGTTACTACAGGGATCATCAGCGGAACAAATCGAGATTTTGATCTGCCTCCCTACAAGTATTCGGGAGTTCATCAGATTTCTGCACCTATTGGACCCGGAAACAGCGGGGGGCCCCTTTTGGAACGGAATGATGGACAAGTCATCGGAATGAATTCCGCCAGAATGGAAGAAGGAGAAATCGGATTCAGCATACCTATTGAAGATATACTTCCACTTGCAGAAAGCTGGTCACAAAACCCGATGAAATCTCTTCCAACAGATCTGGGTCTTGACGTTTCAGAGGAAATAAGTGAAAATAAAAAGTTAGAAACAGCAGAGTATTTAATCAGCTACTACATAGAAAGTATTGACTTCCACGACTATGTAACGGCCTATTCATTATTAGGGAGCAGTTTAAAGTCTGAAAGGTCATATGAAGCCTTTAGAAATCAGTTTAACGATTTGTTGTCTATCAAAATTCAACATCTCAATACAGAGAAAAAAGGTGAAAAGATTCAAGTTGATGCAGACGTAATCGCTGAGATCAAACAAAACGGCAATAAAGTTGAGCAGAAATATAAAGCTTCTTATATAGTGGCATATGAAAATGAACAGGCCAGAATAATCGAAGAAAAGAAAAAATGAAGAGGTGATGTGAATGAAAGATGTATATATGTTATTTAGTGTGGCAGGCTTATTCATTTCCATGTATTTTGGAGGAATAGCATATTTTGCCTATGTAGAGGAAAAAACGGATGAGGTGTTTATGAATGTCTCATATTGTGCAATTTTTCTGAGTGCAGCCGTTTATTCACTTCATTTAAAAGATGAAAAGAAAAGACGGAAAAACAATTAATCCATTACAAAGAGGAGGCGATATGCCTCCTTTTTGTCTATCGAACGATTATTTGCCTTCTTCAGTTTCTTCAGTTCCTTCTTCAGGTGCTTCTTCAGTAGTTTCTTCTTCAGTGCCCTCTTCAGTAGTAGTTTCTTCTTCTGTACCTTCTGTTTCTTCCATGTTGTCTTCTTCAGGTGCGTCCGTTTCTGTGTCGTTACAAGCAGTCATTAATGAGATTGCCAATAAAGAAGCCCCAACTTTTAATAGCATATCTTTCTTCATTTTCTTTTTCCTCCCTTGTAACCTATCTGAATGAGATTTTTTAACCTGCATGTCTGCTGGTCAAACTCATCATAATCCATTTTTGGAGGAAAAATGTCATTTTTACGAAAACTGAACATGCTTTTTACATTCGCTTAGTAATTTTACAATTTGTTAAAAAATAGATTTTTTATCCAATAGTGACTATAACTTCTAGCTGTGGTGTGCCATTTGCAAATCCAACTGCAAAAATCGTATAGGCTGTATCTGCTTTAAATTGAACTTTAGGAACAGTCAGGACGACATTGTCCGTGCCGGCAATACGAACTTCCAAATCTACTCTTCCTGGAGTCACTTTAATGTTTTTTGTAGCTTCGAGAAATGGAACATTTTTAAAAAGGATGTCTCCATTTTTAACTGCAATGTCAACAGCAGGAGCATCGGGAGATAAGTGGACAAACTTAACACTTGCTTCTCCTGCCGGCACGAACGTTCTGTCAACAAATGGAATCAGCCTGAGTGCAGATAGATTTCCTGCTGCCGCAATTGTGTAAGTGATTCCCGGCAGAAGCATATACATATCTGTCAGAACAGGGCGGTTTGTTGTTCCGGCAGCATATAGATCTACCCTGTACTGTCCTGCTGGAAATTCGAGATAGTCACTGATTTCTTTGTATTTTACATTTTGCAGAGTCAGTTTCCCGTTAATGTAAATATCTACAGCTGGAGCGTCTGGCGATGCATGAATCACTCTGACTCTTGACATTCCGGGCTCCAATTGAGCCTGCGGCAAACGTGCTGACTGATATTGCATGCTATACATCCATTTTTGCATCTCATTTAAATGTTTTTGATAATACATGACATGCTTCTGAGGATCGCTGTACTTGTAAAATTTGGCAAGCAAATCGTACATCATGGCTTTTTCGGCATATTTATTCTTCCCATTCATTTTAGCGCACTCCCATCTATTCATTCGTCATTAACATATGAGGGGAGATAGGTAAATGTCACTAATTTTATTTATTCCACTAAACCATGTTTTAGTTGGCAGCAAGTAGGGTAGCTTACACTAGACGTCTAAATCTGGAGGTATTTAAAATGGAGCATTATGATCAAAACGTTGGAGAAGTCACACTCTCTTACTCAGATGATGGAGCCGGACATTGTATTATTCTGCTGCACGGGTTTTGCGGCAGCCGCGAATACTTTAAAAAAATCATTCCAGAACTGTCAAAAAAGCATCGTGTTATTGCTGTTGACTTAAGAGGGCATGGCCATTCAAGCACAGCTAAAGGTGATTTCAGGATTGAACGAATGGCAGATGATATTGCTAAATTGATTCAAGTTCTCGAAATTGACAAAGTGACCATGATCGGCCACTCTCTGGGAGGGTATGTAACGCTTGCATTTGCAAACCGATTCTCAGATATGCTTCACTCATTTTCGCTTCTGCATTCAACAGCACTTCCTGATGATGAAGGCGGAAAAGCTAATCGTGAAAAGGGAATGAAACGGATTGAGGAAGAGGGGATAGAAGGTTTTGTTGAAGACTTAATTCCAAAGCTATTTGCTCCAGGAAATTTGGAAAGATTAAAGGGTGAAGTAGAGTCAGCAAAACAAATCGGTTTTAAAACCTCTCAGTACGGGGCAATAGGTGCATTAGAGGCTATGAAAAACCGGGCTGACCTCCAGGAGGTTCTGAAAAAAGAAGAACTGCCCATTCTGCTTATAGCAGGCAGAGAAGATCAAATTATTCCTAAGGAAAAAACGCTTTTACATAAGGGAAATCATATAACTGAACGCCTGCTTGAAAACAGCGGACATATGGGAATGCTTGAGGAGCCTGAACACACAACAGAATTCATAGTTGAATTTCTCGAAAAAAACGGCAAAAAATAAATGAAAAAAACGCTTAGCTAAGCGTTTTTTCCATTTTGATTCAATTGGGCAAGCTTCACAAACGTGAGTTCATCCTCAATCAATCCGCACACGCCGCATTGAACTTTATAATGCGGGCCTTTATAGGCTAGGTGAAAAGGTTCGAGTGCTTCTTGAGAAAATTCCTGAACAACGCTTCCGGTTTGAGGATCAAGCTTAACGGACTTTGCCGTCTGTTCAATTAAATTAAACCTTGTTCGATTCGTTTTGCAGTTCGGACACAGATAAGGTGCAGTCATATTGAAACCTCCTCTTGTTATAGTGGTATTTTTTCCATTACAAGGGAAGATTATGTATTTGCCTGAGATTACTGAACTCTATTTGGAGCGGTCGAGTTTTCCGAAAAGCTGAATCAGCTGATAAAGCTCTTCATCTGTAAAGCACTGAAAGCGCTTTGAAAAAAATTCGGTTTTCTTATTTTCAAATTCTGCTAATACAAGATGTCCCTGTTCAGAGAGTTCAATGACGGTGATGCGGCGATCGTTTGGAGACCTTTTTCTTGTAATCAGCTCTTTGGCAATCAGAGAATCCGTTACGGTTGTAATATGGCTTGCCGAAACATCCAGCTCTTTAGCCAATACGCTTGAATTTAACGGGCCGTTATCTTTTAAGCTCTTCATAACTATAAATTCGTTTCGCGACAATACGTTGCTGAGCACATGGTTAATTTCATTTCTGAGCTGCCGAACGATATTCCTCATTAGGGATTCCATTTCATACATCATTTGTTCACGATTTTCCACTTCCAAACCTCCCGGGCAGAACAATAGAGAACGGCATCGTTCATCTACATAAATATTCATTAAATGTAATGAAACAAACATAGATTGTCAAGAAGAATGGAGGAAGAGAGCAGAATTCTGGGATTTAAAGCTGGAAATGATATAATTGGAACATAGATTCACTCGAAGAGGAGGAGTTAAGATGACTGAGAAAAAAACAGAGCTTGCCACATTTGCTGGAGGCTGCTTCTGGTGCATGGTTCAGCCGTTTGATGAACTGCCTGGCATTAGCAGCGTAACTTCAGGCTATACTGGCGGACATAAAGAAAATCCAACGTATGAAGAAGTCTGCAGTGAGACAACCGGTCATTATGAGGCCGTGCAAATTGCATTCAATCCTGATATTTTTCCGTACGAGAGATTGCTTGAACTATACTGGCAGCAAATTGATCCGACGGATGCCGGCGGTCAATTTTATGACCGAGGAGATTCCTACCGCACAGCCATCTTCTTTCATAATGAAAAGCAGCAGCAGCTTGCGGAAAAATCAAAAATGCAGCTTGAAGAAAGCAGACGCTTTAAAAAGCCGATTGTTACAGAGATTTTGCCGGCCAAACCGTTTTACGAAGCAGAAGACTACCACCAGCAATACTATCAAAAAAGTTCTGTAAGATATAATCAGTACCGCAAAGGCTCAGGACGCGATGCATATATAAAAGACCATTGGGACAAAAGCAATCTGAAAGAAAAACTAACGCCTATTCAGTATGAAGTCACTCAAAATAATGGCACGGAGCGTCCATTTCAAAATGAGTATTACGATCATGAACAAGACGGTATTTACGTGGATATCGTTTCAGGTAAACCGCTTTTCAGCTCAACAGATAAATACGATGCAGGCTGCGGCTGGCCAAGCTTCACCAAACCAATTACCGAACATGAAGTTGTAGAGAAAAAAGATTTTTCTCATTTCATGATCCGTACAGAGGTCAGAAGCAAATCTGCCGATTCTCATCTCGGTCATGTGTTTAACGACGGACCAGGTCCAAACGGCCTCAGATACTGCATTAACTCGGCATCACTCCGATTTGTTCCTAAAGAAGATCTTGAAAAAGAGGGATACGGAAAATATTTGGTGCTTTTTCAATAGAAACGTAAGAGGACAGCCTGCGGGCTGCCCTTTTTTAATTGGAGTGCAATTTGGCGGAATGCAGGAAAATGTTACTGATTAAAAAAAGCTATTTCCAGTTATCACTAAAAATACTCTCCTGCCATTTTTGGTAATCATAAATGATGAAAGAAATGGCAAAGACAATAACAGCCAAAATCCTATTATTTGGAACGTTGCGGGAAAGGTTCCGTTTTCCTGCAAGGCTGTCAGCTTGTCATCAGCAGGAAGCTCCATTGTTCCGTCATCAGTCAGGCTGACATTTGCATCAATATTAAATGAAGGGACGACGATTCGCTGGAATGATTCCTTTATTAGAAGGCTGTACCCTATTTGGCTGACTGGTGACGATTTCTGCGCTTTGGCGACGGGACAAAAGCTTCTAATGCAGGTCGCTGCCAGCTAGACCCACTGCAATCACATTGTAAGAAAAAATGTATACATATTTAATGCACTGAATGTGATGTAGATTTTTTTTTCGGAAAAATCAACCTTTTCTGATAGAATCATAGGAATTTGATATAATCTTATAAACAAATGCAAGAGGAGAGGATATCTCTATGACAATTAAAGGGTTTGAACATGTTGGGATACAAGTAGCGGATATAGAGAAATCAATTGAGTTTTATCAATCTGTCGCAGGGTTAGAACTGATGGATCAATTTTTACATACTGACGGGAATATGAAGCTTGCTTTTTTAGGAATAAATAATTCCATTATCGTCGAATTGATAGAAGGGTACAATTCAAATCTCCCTGCAGAAGGAAAAGTGCATCATGTTGCTTTTAAGGTAAGCAATATCGAATCCGAAGAGGAAAGGCTGCGCAGCCTTAGTGCCGAATTTATTTATGACAAAATCACACCATTGCCAAATGGAGCGAAATATCTCTTTCTTAAAGGTCCAGATGGTCAGTGGATTGAGTATTTCGAACCAATGAATGGCTAGGATGATGAATTTTTCCAAAGAGCTGGATACAGCGGAAGAAGAGTATCTGCATTTATTTTGCCGCGTGAAAGAAACAGCGCTTTATAAAGCATTCAAGGATGATGCGCTAAAAGGGATGTACAGTCATCATTTTGCTAAAATGACGACTCCTTATCACCCCATCCTATTAAGAGAAGTGCTCTCGTCAACCAGGCAGGCATTAAATCGCAGTTTCATACATGTTAAGCTTCCTCTTAATGCAAGGGTAGATAAAAAAATGCTGTCCTATTTAACATCTGAGGACTACTTTTGCGATCTTGACTTGTATTATTATCATGATTTAAAACATCTGGAAACCTGCACCAAAGTCATAACAAAGCTCGGTGAGGGTGATGCCCTTCATGATGCATGTCATGCCATGGAGCTTTATGATGCCAGACATATTAGCGCGTCATTCGCAAAAAATAAAATGAAGCGGAAAAAACCTTTTTATCTATCAAAAGAAATACGTCTTTACGTTTGTTATGAAAATGAAGTGCCGATCGGCAGCGCGGAGCTTTACATTTCCCCTGTCACAAACATTGCAAAAATTGAAGAGGTAGCGATATTGGATGAATATCAGCGGAGGGGATATGGCTCATCTTTAATGAAATGTCTTTTAAATGAGTCAAAGCGGCTCGGAGCAGCATGTGCTTACCTTATAACGGTCAATGAAGCAGCATCCAGAGCTTTTTATGAAAAGCTTGGATTCGTAAAAGTGCTAGAGCAGGAGAATATTTTTAAAAATTTGCTTTAATGATTATTTTTTCTTTTTTACGTAAATGGGCGAATGCACATACGGGACAACCACCTATCTCATAAAGTAACATGTAAAGAAAATCAAAAATGAAGAGGTGTTTGTTTATGTACGGTTATGACTGCGGATGTTCTTATCCTTCTTACCCTGTTCACAGCGGCGGGTGTGGAAGCAGTTTTGTATTGATTGTTGTCTTGTTTATTTTGTTAATTATTGTTGGTTCTACTTTTATGTACTAGTTGAAAGAAAAAAGCCTCTCATATGAGGCTTCAGACTGTCGACAAATCCCCCCTTTTTGGGGGATTTGTCGGCAGTTTTTTTATATAATGAAAATAGAACAATACAGAGGTGATTTGGATGTTGTCTAAAAATAATCAAATGAATCGCGATCAACTAGAAATGATTACACTTGAACAGTTGGTGCCGGAAGATCACTTAGTCCGTAAAATTGAACAAGCTCTCGATTTTTCTTTCATCTATCCATTAGTAGAGAAAGTCTATTCCGCAGATCGAGGTCGTCCAAGTATTGATCCGGTCATATTGATTAAAATGACCTTCATCCAATACCTTTTCGGTATTCGATCCATGAGAAGAACCATTGAAGAGATTGAAACCAACTTAGCCTACCGTTGGTTTTTGGGTTTTGGTTTTCATGACAAGGTGCCCCACTTCTCAACATTCGGTAAAAACTATGAACGGCGCTTTAAGGATACAGATCTGTTTGAGCAGATATTTTACCGCATCTTAAAAGAGGCGATTGATAAGAAACTGGTCAATGGAGAACAGGTATTTATTGATTCAACTCACGTAAAGGCTAGTGCTAATAAACGAAAGTATCAGAAAAAGATCGTACGAAAAGAAACGAAATCATATGAGGAAAGGCTCCAAAACGAACTCAATCTAGACCGCGAAGAAAACGGAAAAAGCCTTTTCCCCAGATAAATTTGAACCGGAAGAGAAAGTGATTAAAGAAAGTACGACGGATCCGGAAAGTGGCTATTACGTAAAAGATGAAAGAACAAAACAGTTCGCTTACTCATTTCACACAGCCTCTGACGAAAAAGGATTTGTTCTGGGGACAATCGTTACGCCTGGTAACGTGCACGACAGTGCAATATTCGAGCCTCTACTGATCAAGTAACTGAGCTTCACAAGAAACCTGTTGCTGTTGCTGCCGATGCTGCTTACAAGAACCCTGCTCTTGCTCACTATTTGAACGAAAAAGAAATTCGTCCGGTTTTTCCTTATACACGGCCAAAAACAAAAGATGGATTTTTCAAGAAAAGTGATTATGTGTATGACGAACATTTTGATTGTTACATATGCCCGCACGATCAAGTGCTTCCTTACAGAACTACTACGAAAAAAGGATACAGACAATACTCTTCCGATCCGAAGGTTTGTGAAAATTGCCCATTCCTAAGCCAATGTACGGAGAGCCAAAATCATCAGAAATTGATTGAAAGGCATCTCTGGCAAGAATACTTAGATGAAGCTGAACACCTTCGTCATACAGAAGAGAACAAAACAATTTATGCAAAACGCAAAGAAACGATAGAGCGTGTCTTTGCAGATGCAAAAGAAAAGCATGGTATGCGTTGGACAACGTTGAGAGGACTCAAAAAATTGTCCATGCAGGCGATGCTTACTTTTGCTGCCATGAACTTGAAAAAGTTGGCATCCTGGACATGGAAGCCAGCGAAAGCGGTATAAAAATAGTCAACGAATAGGCCTACAAACATCAAATTAGCCCCAGAAATGACAAAAAGCATTCGGATAGAGTTCATCCGAATGCCTTTTGTCTACAATCTGAAGCCTCTCATATGAGGCTTTTTTCTTTGTGTAAAAAAAGTGCAGAATGAAATGCTGATCCCGCATTGGTATAATAGAAGTGCGAAATTATGAAATGAAATGAATAAATATAGGAATTAATTCCTCATTTTGTGTTTTAAAAGGAAAAATTTGAAATAAAATTGCTATTCACTTGTCGAACTGTTATGATGAAGGAGAATTATTTTTGTTCGCAGTACAAGTTTCAAAAAGCATACGTCTTGATTGAACTGAACATGAACAAGAATAGTAATACATTGTGTGTTTACACACTAGGAGGCAACATAACATGGAACAAGGTAAAGTAAAATGGTTTAACTCAGAAAAAGGTTTTGGATTCATCGAAGTTGAAGGTGGAGAAGACGTATTCGTTCATTTCTCAGCTATTCAAGGCGAAGGCTACAAAACATTAGAAGAAGGCCAATCAGTTACATTTGAAACTGAGCAAGGTCAACGTGGACTTCAAGCAACTAACGTTCGCAAAGCATAATCCATATAAACGTCCGGGCAGCCCTTATTTCAGGGCTGTTTTTTTGTGCTTTTTACTGGAATCGAACCGGCTTAGATTGAAAGCTTGGCTAAAAAGGAAGTTTTTTTGCTATATGAGAAGATCCAGGCCTTTCCAAAAAGAGGTCTTAAAACAGGAATGCAGATGCATTGATTTTTTTTAGAAGAAGATACTGCTGATAAACCAAGGTTTCAGCTAACAAATAGGTATTTTAGCTAGTAAAAACAAACATCGATTAAAAAATTTAATTTCTGGCTATTAGGAAAAAGCGGTTGGCTAAATAAATGCCGAATTCGGCTGGATAAAAGGGGAAATTGGCTAGAACATTTCTGATTTTGGCTATAAAATTCATAAATTTGGCTAAATGATCAAAACCGAATGCAGCTGAAGAGAGTGATATTAATTAAATGACAGGCCATTGCTGCCTAAGATCTCTCCGCTGTCCCGCTAAGCAAGAAAATGCAGTAGACTTCAGCTTAAAAAGAAGGATTTCAGATGAAAGAAACGAACAAAGACTTTACATGCAAAATTCCGGCTGAAAGAAATGGAGACTGCAAAATCCGCAAATTGCAGAATGCACAGATCAAACCAGGAGCCAGATGGAAATTTAATATCAGAAAAGTGATTAGAGAGGGGTAGAATATGTATATTCCAAAACACTTTAAAATGAATGAAAAAGAAGAAATATACAGAATTATAGAGGAGAATAGCTTTGCTGTGCTTTTTTCACAGCATGAAGGCCTCCCGTATGCAACACACCTTCCACTTTCATTAGATCGAACAGAAAATTGCCTTTACGGACATGTGGCCAAGCAGAATCCGCAATGGAAAGACCTGCTGAATCAAAAGGTGCTGGCTGTTTTCTCAGGACCTCATTCCTACATATCACCCTCATGGTATGAGACACAAGATGCTGTGCCCACGTGGAACTATACAGCTGCACATGTTTATGGCAGAGCCGAGCTTATAGAAAACGAAATAGAATTGATGAAAACATTAAAAGCACTTGTAAATAAATATGAAAAACCAGATAGCTCTTACCGATTGGATCGTGCAGAGCCTTCTTATATTCAAGGCTTGAGCAGAGGAATTGTCGGCTTTAAGATAAAAATAGACAAGCTGGAAGGCAAACGCAAACTCAGCCAGAATCATCCCGCAAAAAGACAGCAGGACGTTATCAATCAACTTGAAAAATTGAATACTGAAAATGCCATGCAAATAGCTGAATTGATGAAGGGTAATATAAAAATAAAATAAAAAAGGGGCGCAACTAATAAGCAGCGTTCCTTTATTCCTTATGCCTAATCTAAAACCAGGCTGAAACTTGTTTGTCAATTAACCTCAATTCTTTATCCGTCAGAAGATAATAGGTGAATATGCTGCAGCCATTTAAAAAAGAACAGCTTTCCACTGCTCTTTTTGCGGGAGAAACCAAATTAGTCGTTTAATACCTTCTCAAGCGTGCTTCTTGTTTTAGGTCCGTAAATTCCATCCGCTTTTAACTTTTTAGCCGTTTGATAATAGTACACGGCTTTTGTTGTTTTAGGGCCAAAAACACCATCAACCGACAGTTTAGCTTCTGCTGCTTTGTTTAAGGAACGCTGCAGAATTTCAACATGTACACCCCGTGAGCCTTCTTTTACAATCCCGGATTCAGGAAGCGTGAAGATATAAGGAATATTTTCTTCGGCACTGCCTGCCTGAGGCACTGTCATCATTTATGCTGCTGCCGTAAAGACGGTTGCTGAAACCACTTTCCATTTTTTCATGTTTTTCTTTCCTTTATTGTGTTTTACATGCATGAAACGGATTTAAGAAAAGGATAGTTTCATATTTTGTAAAATTTTTCAATTTTAAGTAACAGGACCTTTTACTAAAGGAAAACATATTAAAGTGGTACCAGGTTTCGATTTTTTAAATATATAAAATGGATTATAGAGGAAAAATGTATGGAATTATTTATCGCATCTGCGTCTGTTTTTATTATGGCGGCCCTACACCTGTTCGAAGTTTATGGAGTGATTTCGATTGGTATACTTGCTGGCTTTCCGCTTCTCTCAGTTAATGTCATTGCTTTTTTGGGAAATGCGTTTACTGTCATTACTAATTCAGGTGAAAAGCCGGCTGCAAAGGAGAAAGATAAAGAAGCATACTGGAATGGCTAGGCACTGACTCCGACCTCGGAAGGTCAATACGAAGGCTCTTTGAGAGATTTCCCTGAGAATTAAATTGTAGAATGATGTCATATATGATCAAAAAAACAAACCAATAGTCGGTTTTAGTTGAAGTCTATTAGTTCCCCTAGCGTTCTTCTCATTAAAGAACGCTATTTTCACCTGAGGATTCTACTGCAATCGTTCATATCTCTCTACTAGAGCGAATATAATTTCAAGTGACTGCACAAAGCCGTAGAAGGATTTAAATGAGGGGAGGAGACCCAGCTCTTGATCGATACTATATTTATTAGCCATGCTCACCGTGATGAAGTATACGTACGGGAATTGGTTAATTTACTGACGATGCTCAAGGTCCCGAATATTGTATGCAGTTCGTATCCAGGTTATCACATTCCGAATGATGAGGATATATATGATTATCTTCACAAAAAACTAAGCGGTAATTCATGGGTCATTTATGTGCTGTCTGAACATTATTATAGAAGTCCTGCATGCTTGAACGAAATGGGCGCCTGCTGGATTTTGAATAAAAAATACACGGCCATATTAACGCCGGCTTTTGATTATAAGGAAATGAAAGGAGCCATAAATCCAAATCAGATTTCGTTCAAGCTGAATGACTTGGACCGGCTGTATGAATTTCTTGAGAATGCGAGAGAAGTTTTTAAGCTTGAGAAGCCCCCCGGTACATTTTTGGTGAAAATATGTGAGCAGGCGATTCGCAACGTTAATCAGCTTGCAGATGATGAAAAAAGAGACAGTAAATTGATCACATGCAGTTTAGAGGGAATCCGGATCGATCCTAAAGACAGTCTGTGCCTTCAGATAAGGCTGCGTCTGAAGAACCCTGAGGAGCATGATATTCAGCTGGATGTATTGAAATTAGAGGTAGAAGATGAAAATGGGGCTTCTTTTAACTATACACTTCACCCGGCAGATATAAAGTTGTACAGCCTGGAAAATAAAATTGTTTTTCTATCAGTAAAAATCAGAGATTCAAAATATGAACCTTATTTGCATCAAAGTGAAAAAATAGATATAAAATTCAGCAGGGATGTCTGGTAAGGTCTTGATTTGATTGGAGGTATGGCGATGAAAGTTGAACTAAGTCCTGTGCAGAAAAAAATAAGAAAGCTAATAGAAGAGAAACTGGATGTCATTGTGCATTTTCTTAATTTAACTAGAGAAGAACGGCAAAAACAGTCTTACGAAAAAATTGAAAAAGTGTATACAGAAATGGGGAAAGCAGCTCACAAATTGCATATGACGCTCGATCCAAAACCGAAGCTTCAGCGTGAAACCCTCCGTCTGCGGGGAATGAAGCCTGAGCACCCGGAATTCTATCACCATATTCGCCCAGTAGAAGAGCTCTTGAATTATTTGGACGATACACATGCAAATGATGAGCCGGTTGACCAAACCCTTGGAGAGACCTTTTATCTGGATGTTTTTACACGGAAATGGGGGAATCATGACCGGTACACTTTGCTCCGCAACGAAGAAGGCTGGCTCATCAAGCACATGTCTCAAAGTGAGCAGGGAGGGCGGGATGCTGAACCAATATTAAGCTATGTTCTCCGTCATGATCATGTTTCCTATCCCAGGAATTTAAGCTCGATTATGGAGGATATTTGGTACAGAGCTGCTGAGGAAGGTTTAACACGTGAGCAAGTGCAGGGTATGCTGAAGGAAGTGTCTGAATGGATATCGATGACAGAGCAAAATTATCCAAGCCATATTGCCCTGAAAAAGAATAAGGAAAAAGGCTTTTTCTCATAGGAAGCAGTTCATTTTATAAGGTGAGAAAAGGTTTTTAGGGGGAGTGAAACGTGGGGTATTATATAAAAGCAGAGGAAGATGTCAATTTATTTGTAGAGGACCTTGGCCCAAAAGATGGCCGTGTCATCTTTTTTATTCATGGCTGGCCCGTTAATCATAAAATGTTTGAGTATCAGGTGAACCAGCTGCCGCGTCTTGGATTCAGGTGCATTGCAATGGACATTCGGGGTTTTGGGAAATCAGACAGGCCGTGGACCGGCTATTCCTATGACAGACTCGCAGATGATGTCCGGGCCGTGATAGATTCCCTTCAGCTTAAAGAAATCACATTAGCCGGCTTTTCAATGGGCGGGGCGATTGCTATTCGCTATATGGCCAGACATGGAGAACACCAAGTTTCAAAGCTTGCCCTATTTGGGGCAGCAGCGCCGTCATTCACAAAGCGGCCTGATTATCCTTACGGCATGTCCAAATCAGAGGTAAACAAATTGATAGACCAAACCTTTAAGGACCGTCCGGAAATGCTATCTGGTTTTGGTCAAATTTTCTTTTCAAAATATCTTACCGACAGCTTTAAAAACTGGTTCCAGAATCTTGGTCTTGAAGGTTCTGGCCATGGTACAGCTCTGACTGCTGTATCGCTCCGGGATGAGGATCTCCGTTTGGATTTAGGGAAAATTAACGTAACCACCGCTATTTTCCACGGAATGAAAGACCTGATATGTCCGTTTATTTTTGCAAAGCTTATGAATGAGGGGATAAAAGATTCAGAAATTATTCCCTTTAAGTACAGCGGACACGGTCTGTTTTATGACGAGCTTGAGAAATTCAATCGAGAGTTTGTAAGGTTTTTAGAATAAGACTGCATTTTGCACATTGATTCCTTCCTCTTTAGTAAGTATCATAAGGTTAGAGTACATAAAGAGGGGGCACCATTTTTGAAACAGCACGTACTATTCTATTCATTTGTTTTTTTGTTATGTTTTCTGCTTGGATTTATACAGGCTCCATTCTATTTGATTGCATTACTGCTGATCATCTCAATGAGCTGGTATATGTATGTCCAAATCAGTCCGATTCTGTTTTCAAAGGATGTTCATAAATCTGAAAAATTCATCCTGAAGCATCAGAAAAACCCGATGTATCATTTTTATTATGCTATTGCCAATAACTTGGACGATGAGGCAGAAGCAGCACTGGCTAAATTTAATGCCAAATACAAAAACTCTCACCGGCAGGCACTAATGAATACAACATTTGCACTCTACCGAAACGATATAGCCGAAGCTAAAAAACATGCCGTTTCTATCAAACCACCTGTTTACAGAACCTATTATGAGGCCTTAATCGCAGCTGAATCCAGACAATATGAAGGGGCGAAAAGACTGGCAGAGCAGCTGCCTAAAGGCTGGATGAAAGAAAGCGTCCTTTCTGAAGTTTCTCATAAACAAGGAAACAAAACTTCAGCTAAAAAACATGCGGAAAATGCTTTTGAACAAACACGGGGCTTGCAGCGATACTTGATTTATAAGAATAACGAAACTTTTTTTGCTTCTTAGTGCATCAATCATGGGATTGGTGTTTTTTTGTTCCATTTTTTTAGCTAAAAAGCATTTGCCCGGCTATCAAACTAGCTGAAATCATGTGCCACCTATCTGAAACACTTTTTAATGATCTTAAACTTAAGATAAACTATCGGAAAATACCTCTTACCTATCTGATTCCCTTTATTCATCCGATAAAATTCTGACAAACGAACCTTCCGCTGCTTTTTTTAAGATTTTATCACCAAAGCTGGAACACAAAAAAATCCGATGAATATTGTAAAATAATAGTTGAATTCTAATGGAATGTATTGTAAAATCGAAAATAATTATTTGAAAAGTGATGAAAAGGACATGAGTCATTTTAAACGGTTTTCAGAGAGGGAAGGATTGCTGAGAGCTTCCTAACGCAGAAAATGAACTTACCGCCTTTGATACTGCACGAAGGAAATATCGTGCCGCAGAAGCTGCGTTAAAGCGCTGGAGCCATTCTTTTTTTAAAAAAAGTGAATGGAAAGCTGGGTGGAACCACGGGTAAACGCACTCGTCCCTATTTTAGGGATGAGTGCGTTTTTTTAATTTCATAAAAGAAGTACAGATAAGGACATGAGTCATTTTGCCGGTTTACAGAGAGGGAAGGAAAGCTGAGAACTTCCTAATGCTGAAAAATGAACTTACCGCCTTGGAACTGCACGGAGGAAATGCCGTGCAGCAGACGCTGCGTTAAAGCGCTGGAGCCATTCTTTTTTAGAATGGAAAGCTGGGTGGAACCACGGGTAAACGCACTCGTCCCTATTATAGGGATGAGTGCGTTTTTTTATCTTTTTAGATTAAAGAGGAGTGTTTAAAATGGAGCATAAAATTTTGTTGAAGGATTTGGCCAATCATCTCAATCAAGAAAATAATAAGGTAATTGGAGGGAAGGTAAATGGAAAGGTCTTAAGTTTACATGACATAGTGGATGACATCTCAGAAGTTGAGCTTATTACAATTGAATCTGATGAACGTCAGGTTTTCTTGAATCATACTTGCTCATATGTTCTTGCCAAGGCAGTAAAGAGATTGTATAAAGGGGCGATTTTGGGAAGCAGCTCTTATCAGGACAGCGGGTTTTACTATGAGTTTCAGCTGCCTCACAGCATCAGTGAAGAAGAACTGCCGATGATCGAACAGGAAATGCAGAAAATAATGAATGAAAAGCAGGAACTCGAACAGCTGGAACTGCCATATGAAAAAGCCGCAGCTGTTCTTTCTGAAAAAGGAGAGGCACTGAAACTTGAGCTTCTTCATGAACAAAGGGATCGTAACCTAATTTCCATCAGTAAGCTTGGAGAATTTATTGATTTATGCAGCGGGCCTCATTTGCCTTCATTAAAATTTATTAAAGCATTTAAGTTAAATGCTGTTTCCGGTTCCTACTGGAAGGGAGATAAAGAAAATCTCGTCATGCAGAGGGTTACAGGTATTGCCTTTTCAAGTAAAAAAGAATTAGCACTCCATTTAAAAGAGCTTGAGGAACTAAAAAAGCGGGATCACCGCAAGATTGGAAAAGAAATGGAGCTGTTCATGTTTTCAGAAGAGGCTCCTGGTATGCCATTTTTTTTGCCAAACGGTCAATTGATGAGAAATGAGCTGCAGAATTTTCTTCGAGAGGTTCAAAGGGAAGCAGGCTATCATGAGGTGCAGACTCCATTAATGATAAATGAAAAGCTGTGGAGGCAGTCAGGGCACTGGGATCATTATCATGAAAATATGTATTTTTCGGATGTGGATGAAGTGAAGTTTGCATTAAAGCCTATGAATTGTCCAGGACACATGATGATTTATAAAAACCAGCTATATTCATACCGGGACCTTCCCGTCAGACTCGCAGAATTCGGCCAGGTTCACCGGCACGAATACAGCGGAGCGCTGAATGGGCTGCTCCGAGTCCGCACTTTCTGTCAGGATGATGCCCACTTGTTTGTCCGGCCAGATCAGATTGAAGATGAGATTAAAAGTGTGCTTCTTCAGATAGACAAGGTTTATCGTACTTTCGGCTTTGATTATTCTGTTGAACTATCCACTAGGCCCCTGAACTCAATGGGTTCTGATCTGCTTTGGGAGAAGGCCGAACAATCACTGAAACACGTGCTTGAAGATTTAAACCTTCCTTATCAATTAAATGAAGGTGATGGAGCCTTTTACGGTCCTAAAATCGATTTTCATATAAAAGATGCAATGAAAAGAAGCCATCAGTGTGCAACAGTGCAGCTCGATTTTCAAATGCCTGAGAAATTTTATCTAAGCTACATCGATGAAAAAAATGAAAAGCAAAGACCTGTCGTCATTCACAGGGCAATATCAGGCTCTCTCGACAGATTTCTTGGCATCTTGATTGAGCATTTTGCCGGCAGCTTCCCATTATGGCTTGCACCTGTTCAAGCTGCGATAATCACATTGGCTGAAGTTCATCTTGACTATGCCGAAAAGCTGAAAAATCAACTGGAGAAATGCGGGCTAAGAGTATGCATAGACAGAAGCAGCGAAAAACTGAATTATAAAATTCGCAAGTCACAAAAAAGCAGGGTTCCCTATATGCTTGTCATTGGAGATCAGGAGATTGAAAAAAATGCTGTAAATGTAAGAGTACATGGCGGGAAGAGCTCAGAAACAATGGACGTTGAGCGGTTTAAAAACATGCTTTTAGAAAAAATAGCTAAGCGGGAGCTCGGGTAAAGAGTTCTATCTCTGGTAAGAGAAAGAAGAACTAAAGGATCAAGGGGTTTTCAGACTTTTTTCTCATCTTTAACTGATATTGTTTTACCTTCCCAATTAAGTGGAACAAAGATAGTAAGGAGGAGTGAGAGAATGTCAAAAATAATGTGGAAATGGATGCTGCCGTTTTTTGCAATGGTGATGACAATCGGTTGTTCAGGCGGGACTAAGGAGGATACTGAAAAAACAAACATGGAAGAAGCTGCAAAAACAGCTAATGAAGAGTTGAAATCTGGCGCAATTGCTGAAATAAAGGATACGGAAAATAAAAATGTCGGCACCGTTACGTTCACTGAGCATGACAATCATATGATGATTGAAGCAAACATGGAAGGGCTCGAACCTGGATATCACGGTTTCCACATTCACGAAAAGGGTGTGTGTGAGCCCGATGCAGAAGGAGGTCCATTTACAACAGCTGAGGGTCACTTTAATCCTGATGAAAGCAGCCACTCTGAACATGCCGGGGATATGCCTTCTTTATTTGTAAATGAAGATGGCAAAGCAGAATTTTCAGCAGCATTTGACAGGGTAACTATGGATCAGTTAATGGAACAGGAAAAAGCCATTATTGTTCATGCAAATCCGGATAACGCTGCAAATATTCCTGACCGGTATCAATCAGAAGGAAAACCGGGTCCAGATGAAGAAACGATAAAAACAGGTGATGCAGGAGACAGGCAGGCTTGCGGTATTATAAAAAGTGTGGACGAAAGCTGAATGAAAAATGATAAACAAAAGCGAGCTGTAAATAATTTTCAGCTCTCTTTTGTTTATGATCTTTTAGTCTTCCATAACCGTAATTTTTATAATAAAAAAGAGATGAGGGGATATCATGAAGCAATACTACATTTCTTTTCCTTATCTTTTTAGTCATATCGATCATGATTGTTTCATGGTTTTTTTCAGATTTCTTAAAGAAGTCCGTTAATCAAGCCATTGTGATAAAACAGATTGAAGATACAAATGAAGCGGAATTAATGGATTTTAAACAATTGGGTGAATACATTGGTCTAACAAACGAAGAGACATCAAAAATCATTCCAAATTCAGACGAAACTGGAGTTGAAACCAGTTCTATACCATATGTAATAGATATTGAAGGGATTACTGTCCAATAAAATAAAACAGTAAAAAAGAGCGGCTCTTTTCGACTTATCTATTCTTAACAATTAAACATTATCCTCAAGCTTTGCGCTGGCAAGTCCAATTAAAACTCCTAAAATGGCTCCTCCAGCTACCTCTAATGGCTAATGACCAAGAACTTCTTTCAATTCTTCCTTCCTTTTAATATGGCCAAGTCCCGGAAGATGTTCCGAAATAACAGCCATTTCACCGTCGATATCATTAATAAGTTTAGCAATTTCACCAGTATGGCGTCTAATTCCCTGTGCATCATACATAACGATGATTCCAAAAATGACTGCAATGGCAGTTTCAAAAATAAATTAAGGAGTTTGATGATTCATGTGTTCATGTAGTAACCTATTATCTGGTATAAACATAGGTGATTTTGTAACGGTGGAAACGACTTGTGGCACCAAATCAGGCACATTAAAATTGGTAACTAATGAGATGATTCAGCTTAATTAACGGACGACGATTCCGTCACACAAATCATGAATATTTGTTGTGAAAATATATGTTCCATTACATGGGTTTTGATGAGTAAAATTGCCTTTGTATCTGATCGTGACGGAAACTATCAGCTTTACGTGATGGATGCGGATGGGACCAATCAGACCCGTCTCACTAATAATTCAGCGAATGACATTCAACCTTCCTGGTCTCCGTTTTAAGCATTTTATGAAATGTCTTTGTTGAACTACCGGGTATCAATAGTAATGGAACCTCATCTATTTTAAAATTGTTCTTGATTGTATTGGGACGATCAACACCAATGAACTACCGATAATCCCTAGTTATGGTAACAAAACGAGGTTGAGTACCTTTTGGACGTCCAAGAGGTACTTGTCACTTTAGGAGTTATTTTGCACATCCTTCTCATGTGAAGATGCTGGGTTTCTTGATTATCTACATCAATCATTTTTAGAACATTTCGGATCTTACCAGTAAAAAAGCGACTGCTCTTTGTTCTACAATCGCGCCCTATTATTAAATAAGCAAAGAACTTCCATTAACCGGTATTGTGATAGTATAGCTCACTTGTAAATATAGCACTTATTATTGTTCCTGCTCTGTGTTTAGCAATCGACAACGACGGGCCATCGTAACCGCCAGGAAAATCCCTCGGCGCTTAGGTGAGAGCGTCGAGGGATTTATGCTAGTTGGCGTTAATGAAATGATTGTAATTCTGAAACAGCTTATCCAGCGTAAAATTGAAATTGTTCATCTTCTGATCGTGGTGAGCCAGACGGTGTAAAAAGAGAGCGATTCCAGCCGAGCCAGTCGCATAATCTGTTGAAATTCGACTGAGCTGCTCACCTGGAAACGCGATGCCCATTGGTTTTTCTATCGTAAACAACATCACGCCGTTAGCTGCACGGTACGCCTCTTGCAGATATTGCGGATCATCTGTAAACTGATAGAAATCTAGCAGAAAGTTGCCTAGTCCAGATAGTCCTACGAATAACGAAGGGAAGCTGGTATATTTTTTGCAGGTATCTTTAGCGAGTTTTTCTAGCACATCCATATATGCTGTTTTTTTGGTGTATGCCCAATAACGAAGAAGCACAGTCGCAACGCCAGCCGATCCGTCGTACCAATAATGGGACAGAACACCTTCTGGGTTAAAGGCTTGCCCTCTAGGAACACTAACATGTCCGGGCTCGTTCTCTTTGAGACGTGCTAGGTCGAACGCCAGTGCCGATTCTCCAACCTCCAAGTATTTACCTTCTCCTGTTACCATACTTAAATAAAGCAGGTAAAGCGCAACTCCGCTTGAGCCTCGGGTTAGACCGTTCCAAGCAACCCCGTCATAATCCAGCCAATAGCTTCCGTCAGAATTATCCTGCTTCGTTTGGATAATATGATCTCCAACTTCAATCGCAACATTTAACCAGCGTTTATCTTTGGTTGCGAGATACAAGTTAAGGCAGGATAACCCAAAGCCGGAACAACCCGAGTAGAGGCTAGCCGAAGTCCATAGCAACGGATGCTCATAAGCCTTCTGTATCATATGCAAAGCAACTTCATGTAAACCCAACTCCTGCATGACCCAAGAAATCCCGGAAAATCCTGTGTACAATCCAGGGGGACAATTATCGGTTGTTGCTGAGCATGACAGCATCCAATGAATAGTTGTTTTCGGCACAGAACCTGTCAGTTTATGTAGAGCATAGGCTACACCAGAAGCGCCATAAGCGATGTTAAGCGGGTGGTAACGAAATACTCTAGGGTCCGCAGGGTATAAGCGATCACTTCTGAAATAGTCTGCACTATGTATAATATACTGAGCTGCCTTTCCAACCTTATTCAGCAATTCTTCTTTTGGATAAATAACGGTCGGAGGCACTGGTTCAATCTCAATTTGGATCGCTTTAATACGATTAACTACCTGCTCGGCTGTAGGTCTTTTAGTTGCTTCGTGGCTCAGGCATTGTTTAATCAGTTGGAGCATCGCTTCCGGTAAACCGACATCAGCTCCGAGCGACTGGATAAATAAATCGGTTTTCGATGGATCCAGTTCTAAAAGCCTATTAATTGGAAGCAGTGTAGCCAGCATAATGGATCCAAGCGAGTAGATATCGTCTTCAAACCCAGGGTCTTG
This sequence comes from Bacillus sp. F19, assembly GCA_023823795.1. NCBI lineage: Bacteria > Bacillati > Bacillota > Bacilli > Caryophanales > Bacillaceae > Bacillus > Bacillus sp. F19. Next base: position 3,220,229 of record CP085710.1, on the reverse strand, counting down.
CCCTGAAGTAGGACTATTGAAGCCAGGGGTAATCAGCTTAGATGGCGTATCTATCCCTTTGCGATAACCTGCTTCGAAATCAATTAATTTAACTGCGTAGTCGTTATTAGCCTGTACAATCACATTTGTTAAAGATAGATCACAATAAACTAGGTTTTTGGCGTGACATGCAGCAAGACAACATGCAATATTGGCCCAGATTTTAAATAGCTTCTCTAGGTACGCTTTCCTCACATCATCTGAAGGCGAACGATATTTCCAAGGAATATGAGTGACTATAAATTTGTTAAGCATCATACCTTCGATAAACTCCTCGACGAGAAAAGTATGCTCCCAGTCTTGAAATAAATCGATAGGTTTAGGCGTAACTCCACTGTTTGCAAGCAATTTTAAGATGTCGAATTCCTTCGCCAGTCGACTTGTTGCATCCGTTCCATCTGCGTTGACTTGGGTAAACGGTCTTGCTTCTTTAATGACAACTTTTGTGTCGTTTGTTAAATCCGTTGCCAGATACACACCTCCGATCATCGAAAAATTCAAGGAGTTATCCACTCGGTATCTCCCATTATTGAGCAATAACTCCTCTCCGCCTTCTTCTATATCCTGAGGAAAAGGATCATCTACCCACGAAGGAGGAGTAAAGTAAGGCATTCTTAGATCGGGATGATGTTCTCCGTCTGGCGAGAGGAGATAGTATCTTTTGTCACCTTCAGGTGTTAATAGATTGTAGCCACGGATGCCTCCGTACCGGTAATAAACCGTATGCGAATCTTTATACCTTTTATCTGATAGAATATGGGGGCCTTGATAATCTTTTAGAGACAAGTAAAGCTGCTCAATCACCTCTCTAAATTGCATCATGTCGGCAGGGTAAATGGTAATAAATTTTCCTCCCGCCTCCCGCGACCACATCTTACCTCCCGATAATGTCACTAATTGGGTATCCATTAGAAATTTAAATTCAATCTGATGCTGAATACAAATAGAAGCAACCTTGCGAAGGACGTCTTGGCAATGCTGCGGAATAGACGAAATATGTATTTTCCAGCCTTGAAGAGGCATCTTATTGTCAGTCATAAAAACGTTGAACCATACGTTTGTACGTCGTGTTGTCCAATTGGCGGGAAGAATCGGACGCACAATCTTGAGCAAATCTTCATCAGGCAAGTAACGATCGAATGATTCGTACCACTCCGATGGGATGATACGCATTGCGTTTTCATTCATATGTCTGAACCTCCTTAAAACTCTTCCTTACGTCACGTCAATACGGATTCCAGTAAAGGATACAAGCAGAAAGGGCTTAGGCTCCTTTCTGCTTATTTCATTACGTATGTGCTTTTAAATCATTCAGGCCTGTTACAGCTATGGCTGGTGCAGGAAGTACAGCTTTGGGGGTGGGGGTGTTCTGCCACATCACCTCTACCTTTTTCATCTGCAAAATTGATTTTTTGGAGATTAAGAATTCTATTCAAGATCGTCACCCCCTTTCGTTGAAAAAAGACCTTTAACTAACCACGCCTTGTACGAGTTACAGTATTTACATTTCAAAAGAAAATCATACAATCGCGATATCTTCATAAGTCCAGATGAGATGATGTCGGGTCCATTGTGGAGTATGTGTCAATCGATGTATAAAGGGAGGATTGGGCGACTGCCTGTACAGTATCGCAAAAAGGAATATCGCCTTTCTAAGGGTGATGCTCCGTTTCATGTTAGGTGTCGGTGATGCTTACATACATACGATTCGTTATTCATGCCAAATCGAGCGATTTTACACATAAATTTGTGAAATAGCGGAACGTTATAGAGGGTGTTTGAAAACAACGTCACATACTAGTTCAGCAAGTTTTAATATTTCTCCTCTCCATGTTCGCCTTTTGTTTTGATTAGTTGGATACCCTCGAAAACTGTATCTTCTGTTAAAACCTCTATATTTTGAAAACCAGAGTTTCTCACTTCTTTGGCACCATCGAGACCTATTAATATGCTATCAGTAGAACTTTGTTAAATCACAACAGATTTAAGCATATAAAACGCTTGATAAACCAAGCGTTTTTTTCGATCCTTATTAAAAAAACGACGACCACATCTTACCTCCCGATAATGTCACTAATCGGGTATCCAGTAGAAATTTAAACGCAACCTGATGCTGAATACAAATAGAAGCAACCTTGCGAAGGACGTCTTGGCAATGCTGCGGAATAAACGAAATATGTATTTTCCAGCCTTGAAGAGGCACCTTATTGTTTGTCATAAAAACGTTGAACCATACGTTTATTGCGTTTTCATTCATATGTCTGAACCTCCTTAGAACTCCTCCGTAACGTCAATACGGATTCCAGTAAAGGATACAAGCAGAAAGGGCTTAGGCTCCTTTCTGCTTACTTCATTACGTATGTGCTTTTAAATCATTCAGGCTTTTTGTTACAGCTATAGCTGTCACAGGAAGTACAGCTGACCGGTTTATTATCGCCTCTTTCATCTGCAAAATTGATTTTTTGGAGATTAAGAATTCTATTCAAGATTGTCACCCTCTTTCATTGAAATAGATCTTTAACAAAGTAAGCCTCGTACCAGTTACAGTATTTACATTTCGAATGAAGATCATACAATCGCGATATCTTCATAAGTCCAGATGAGATGATGTCGGGTCCATTACGGAGCATGTGTTAAAACGATGTAAAAAAGGAGAATCTAGCGACTACCTGTACAATATCGCCTTTCTAAGGGTGATGCTCCGTTTTATGTTAGGTGTCGGTGATGCTTACAGACATACGATTCGTTATTCATGCCAAGTCGAGCGATTTTTCACATAATTTTTGAAATAACGGAACGTTATAGAGGGTGTTTGAAAACAACGCCACATACTAGTCCAGCAAGTTTTAGTATTTCTCCTCATTCCATGTCCGCCTTTTGTTTTAATTAGGCCTGGTGACAGGGTTGCTGCTATGAACCGCAAAGTAACCCTGTCACCAAGCCTATTAGCTAAACCTAAGAAAAAGAGAATTACTGACGTTGAAATAACGAAAATGATTTCACTGTTTGAACAGGGTTTTAGAAAGACAAAGATTGCTAATTCATTTGGTGTTTCTCGACAAACAGTTACCAACCATCTAAATAAGGCAGGGTTTAAGTAATCAAACTTATTCCTTGTCTTCTTTTTTTTGTGCCTGAAAAGATCCCGAAAAACTAGCGGAAAAATTTTTTAGGGCTATTTGAGATTAGCAAAACCTGCTGCTAAAATGACACTTCACAACTTTACCGTGCTAAAGGATAATTTAGCAGCACGATTGGTACCCTACTTATTCCAGGGCAAGTTTTTTACAGCCTTCAATACTGATGGGTAGCACTTCGGGCAAAACCTTTCTCTGTCATCACCTTTGAGTTCTAGTGGTAATGGCTTCAAATCATCTGATTTCTGCCAACAATAAGTGCATTTGTTCTCCATTACATCACCTTCCAAGAAAGCCAGATTGAATGTTGGTATTCAAAATGGACGAATAAACTAACACCCCTTAACACTGCATCGAATACATTAGAACAAGCCATGTAACTGATGCATAGAAGGCTACCTATCTCTATGCATACAAGGTTACCTCCAATCTTCATTTCTTCAACAAACAAGCAACCTTGAGGACGAGAATGTTGGTTGCTTGTTTGTTAACTCGTCTGAATCACCTCTAGTTTAATTTAACAGCATAACTACTCATAAAGGCTTGGTGACAGGGTTACTTTGCGGTTCATAGCAGCAACCCTGTCACCAAGCCTTAAAAGTGGCTCTTTTTTTATGATTTCATAGTTGGCAAAATTACCAACTATGAAAAATCTTCAAACTATTGATATATAAGGTTTTTTTGAACATCACAAAGCTTGTTCCTCTCACTCTTATATTAAATAGCAATTCGCCCTAGTTTTTGCAATCCTAATTTTATGTATTTTTCGTTATTAGCCATTAAGGCTAAAAGGTTGCCATCAGGCAACCAAACTGCGACTATAGGATACGAGAGTGAGGAGAGAATATTGAAAACGTTCGAAGTAAACTATTCTGTATGGAAAGAGAATAAACCAGTTCATGGGTCTGTGATTATACAATCTGTTGAAGATGAAAAAGAAATTGTAAAACAAGCTAAATTAGATGTATCTACAAAAGAAAGAGTATTTATTCAGGATGTAAAGATCCTAATGCATACCCTATACAAATCTAGTTAACATAATAGAACTTATCGGCATTAAAAAAGGATCTTTGATTAAAGATCCTTTTTTAATGTGTCTATAAAGATTATTTAAACTTTTCCACACTTTGAACATTTACCCCTGGTTTGCTTTTGATATTTCAAAGTAGCTCCAGTAATCGCTATACCCAGCAACAACCATCCTCCATATACCATAGATACTAGCAAACCTGTGTCATCGAAATTCATTGGCCCATCGGCAAGACCTAATACCTCCATAAGAGATCCCAATATTGCCAAAAATCCCATTGAAACTGTCATGGATGCAGCAACCCAACCTCCGGTGATTAGAATGAATCGAGGAACTTTTTTCCCAGAAATAAATGGTACCCAGCTAGGAAAAATACGCCCCCATTTTTGTACAAGAGCAAGACAAAGTAGTGCACAAACGCCAAATACTATTATTTCTCCATAAGCAGAATGTTGATTGAAATTTTGGCCACCTCCTAGGGTTCCACCGAAGGACCAATAAAGTTTTAATAAAGGATATGGAAAAGTTAGTATAAATGCAGCATAGCCGAACCATTTATGGTCAGGTTGGATTTTCACCGAAGGACCTTGACCACATACAATACATGCCCCTCGGGATATACGTTGAAAAGAGATGGTCGCTGTAGCAAGCAGTATGGCAGCTATGAGACTAATCGTTCTGGTTGCGAACCCTGGCCAATCTACGACAGGTGGCAAGCCTGGTATTCCAAGTACAGCAGCTGTTCGCAAAGTGTCAAACACAATACCACCTGAAGACCAGACTAATAAAAAACAAGTTCCCCTTTTGTTTACAGGCTTACCTGCATTTACATGATGGAGGAAGCTCTTGTACCGTCTCCGTCCCCCAGTAAATACTTCTTTTATAAGCCTGTCACGAACGTCCTGTTCTAACTCTCCATTACGGTACAGGTAATCATAAAAAGCTGTAACTACTGTAACCGTAAACAATTAGCAAGACCTATGGACTTTGATTATTTAGATCTAATAGGAAATAGATTTTCCTATTTAAGAAAGTACACACCTGCCTTACTAAGATCCCGGGGGCTTATCAGGAACAAGATAAGCTTCTTTTTTATGAAATTAATGATTGAGTTAACTGCTTGAATTTGAAACGTGGTTATAAAACATAAAGTGAAGGAACCTGATGGGGTAAATGTTATTAGTTTCTTGTTCAACAATCGGGTGTTTAGGTTAATTATTTAGAGTCGATTTTCAAATTTGAAGATCGGCTTTTTTCATTTTGATAGACAACTAATGTCATAACTTATAAATAAATCCTCCTTTTTTGTTCAGGGAAATTCGCCTCATCTATTATAGATCGAGCTTAGGTCGAAAGAACTCTTTCTTTGTTGAAGGAACAGACAACCGACAAAAATTAACTAAAAATGTCGAATTATGTCTATAGAAGTGATCACACTCTGCTTTTTGAAAGGAGGTGAAATCATGCACATCCGACATTTTATTCTGATGGGTTTATTTTTAGGGGCAGCCGCTTTCCTGCCAAATAATGCATTTGCAGAGAAAAACAGAGCAGCCGATCAAACGGAACCTCAAAACTCTGCAGTACATACTCACGTTTTAGATAATATCGAAAAACCAAAGGCTTCGGAAAAAGCAGTTTCCGTTACACCAAAAAACGAAAGTAAAAGTCAAGGTGGAATGGTTCAAAAACCAGTGACGAATCCTGGTACCCATCAAACCGTACCAGTAAAGCCTGTTTCAAAGTCACCAAACAAGACCAATAGGCGTGTTGAAAAGGTAGTGCCTCCGTCTTTAGATAAGAATGTAAACGCTAGTGAATCTGCAGAAACGGCTGCAAAGGTGAAAGATACAGGAAAAACAGGAAGAGCGATGCCAATGGCTGTCACGAACAAGCTTCCGGTGGTCCCTAAGTCACCTGAGTCACTCTCCTCAAACCAATCAAAGTCTGAGGCATCAGAAACCAACATCCAGCCTCCAAGTTTAAATGCTAAGTCAGAAGCTTTTATAGAAGATACTGGATCCACCGTCTCAATAAAGACGAGTGGTTCTCTTAAAGGGTCGCAGAAACCGTTAAAAGACCGAGAAAACAAGACGCCACCTGAAAATAGGAATCACCCTGGGGATATTGAGATCATGAATAATCCTCCACAACGCATGCAAACGTCTGGAGGAGAGTCACATGAGCCGTTCAGGCCGGGTGCAAGCACGATAAGCTTTGATGCACATTGGTTTGACTGGGATTTAGGTTTGACCCTTGGCAATATCTATCATTCCCGCGAGGTTCAGTACTGTTCTCAATGGATGAATGCTCCACCTTCACCACCGCCAAAAGTAGCTCCTTTTTCTTAACGTTTACTACGTATTTAGCTACATGTAACGATAATGAAGAGGAGCAAAATTGGAATGAAAAAATACCTTAACACAAAAAAACTTGTAAAATCTTTTATAGTCACTACAGTAATGTCATTTGGATTGATGTCAGGAGGCCATCTCACTGCAGCGGCTGGACCTGATAAAGCAAAAGGGGAACCTGTTAAAGCTGTACAAGCAAACAGTTCCGAAACTGCCAGCAAAAAAGCAACTTCAGTAGACCCTGCAAATCCTGAGGTTCCTGCACAGCCTAAAGCAGAAGTGAAAACGAAGAATCAAGATAAGGTAGAAAATAAAAAGGTAGAATCACAGGCAAGTGAGCATGCCAGTGAAAAATCAGCTCCTGTAGATTCTGCAAGACCTGAGGTCCCTGCACACTCTAAAGCAGAAGGAAAAGCAGAGAATCAACATAAGGTAGAAAATAAAAAGGGAAAATCGCAGGCAAGTGAGCATGCCAGTGAAACAGCGACCATGCATGCAGCCCAAAAATCAGCCATTTTTTCCAATGACCCACTGGAAGATTCGAATGAACCGGATGTTATGACGGAGTATGCATTCGGATCGGATTCCGCTACATCAGCGAATCCTGAAGGTGAAGATTTTTATATTGGGAAATTAGGTTATGGCAGCAAGGTGCAATTTGACGCAAGCACTGGCGGTGGAATTTATTTTAGTAGTGTAAGAGCAGAGGATGCCAGCTACCTTTACGGTTATTGGTTTTTATCCGGGATGCAAATGGCGCCAGAAGGAATTTCTCCAACTATATGGGGGGAACAACAGGCGAAATTAGCACTGGAAACCTACGAAGTTATGAAAAGTGTCTATGGTTCGAAAGTCAGACCGGTTATCTTTATTGATGTAGAACCCGCATTAACGGGGATGAATGAATATGACTATGCAAATAATCAATCGATTTATAACGCATTTGTTGAATATCTAAATCAACATGGAGAAGGTGTACAACCTGGTACCTATTCGTCTCCATGGAGCTGGGAAATCACAATGGGGACCTTCTCACCAAGCACTCCGGGTGCGTATTGGGTTGCTTATTACCCAGTTGACATCCCTTCAGATTTGACAACGAGCAATTCAGATTGGCTGGATTTCCCAGGTACTGACGAACAGGCAGAAATCTGGCAGTACTATGGCGGATACGATGACTATAATGTAGCTTGGCAACTTCCGTAACGACATATTAGGGGGAGCAGGGAAATTTAGAGTTTAATAGATTTTTTATCGATACGTTCTTTCCCTCAGTCTCCCATGCATTCTGGACTATAGTATAAGAAAAAAAACCTGTGGTGGGATGGCGGCAGAATAAAACATGCTGTCGCCAATATCATCGGTATAAATCATTTATTGTAAAACAATATCCTGCAGTTATAATCTTTTAAATTTACACCTTGGCAGGGTAAGGTGTCGCAAGTCCTTTGCAGATCATTTGGTACAAAAACGTATAGAATGCGAATAAATGTACTTAAACAAACAGACACGTTAGCTTAATAACATATTGTTTTTAAGATCTTAACAATAGGGCGAGATTATGGAAGATTGTTTCTGAAAAGAAGACGCTTTCTTGAAATAAAGAAAGCGTCTTTTATTTGCGTAAAGAGATAATAATAACTTTTATGTTGTATAAATCATCTTCTACTTATGAAGTATTCTTCAATTAAAGGGCCAATATTCTTGAATAAGAGAAGGAATTATTAGAAAGTGAATTGAAGCTCTAAGTTATTTAATTAACGGGATAATTTAACAAGAAATAATAAATTAAGCTAGTGAATAAGCTGCTAATAAAAAGGTCATTTTCATATAAAAGATTCATACTTAAAAGGTTGAACGAAATAAATTGAAGAATTAATATAACAACCATTTTGTTAGGAGGAAAGGTATGAAGGACTTATCAGGGAAAGTTATTCTCATTACAGGAGCAAGTTCAGGTATTGGACTTGCCACAGCTGAATTAGTGACATCTAAAGGAGCAAAGGTAATTATCAATTATCATTCAAACGAGAAAGGTGCTATGGAGGCTGTCAAACGTATTCAAGAAAAAGGCGAAAATGCTATTGCCATTCAAGCTGATGTGATGAAAAAAGAAGAAGTGAACTCAATGGTTGAAGCAGCTCTTTCTTCATTTGGTACGGTTGATGTGTTGGTTAATAATGCTGGCGGTGGTATCCGGCAAAGCACATTTATGGATATGAGTGAAGAGCTATGGGAAGATACGTTTAGATTAAATGTTAATAGTGTTCTTTTATGCTCGCAAGCCGATTAAGACATATGATTCCAAAGAAAAACGGTAAAATCATTAATGTATCTTCGGCTGCTGCTCGTATTGGAGGGGCTGGAGAAAGCATTCACTATGCATCGACTAAAGGAGCAGTAAATACAATGACGATTGGTATGTCCAGAGAGTTAATTGAAAATGGAATTATCGTGAATGCATCGCTATCAAGCTAAGCTCATGTAACGTCAATGATAAGCAAGATTGTTTCTTTTTTTCGAAAGTCTATATGTAGATGCTTTAAAGATTTGCATACGAAATAAACCCTAACGGGTTTCCTTTTTTGAATTAAGCCGCTTGATTATCAGACATGGTACAATTGTAAACGACACCTAATATATCAAAGACTGTTTTCTTCTCATATCGATGAGATTTTCGCCCGTTTTGCTGTAGGAGGTTGAACAGGCGAAGTAGAACCTTTGATAGCTCTTGGGTGTCTTTCTGTATAGCTTGGAAAAGAAGAAGAAAATAATCTTTAATCATATATATGGCCTTATACTCACTCAGTTCTCGTTTCTTTTTCATAAGAAGTAATTGCCGCATTTGAAACATGATAGAAGAACAGAGTAGAATGGCAATCAATTGTCCATACAAATGGCACTCCCATCTTTCTGGTTTTATCTTTTTACACTGATGAATTTGAAAGAATGATTTCCACGTTTTAAATAAAATTTCGATTTGCCAACGTAATCCTTGTATTAGATGGTGAGAGAAATCTTGTAGTTAAGGATTCAAATAAGAATGCTGCTATGCTTGTTAAACTATCCGGTGACTTTATCATTCATTCTGAATTTGATCATCCTCAATCGATTCTAGAAGTACTGAGGACATTAAATGATTATTCGAGCATCAAAATCGTTAAAAAGAACCAAAGATTAATAAGTAAAAAAAATAACGATATGACAATACGAGAATTGAAAGAGATTATTGCTGATAAAGACGAAAGTTTAACAATCAGGAATGCCAACCGTACCGAAACAGGTTTTATTACAGGCCGTCTCCGTCCAGTAAAGAATATTGCGTGGCAGCAATGGATAGATGAAGATACAGAAGAAGTTGATGAATTTTATATAATCATTTAGAGTTAATTCTATGTTATAAATTAAGGTGCTAGCTATGAGCCGTGTTTAAACAAAGCTAAATTCTCAATAAATTAGTATATAAAATCCAACTCGAATTTGAGGAAGTCTAATGATCAATAACACATTTTTAAATATGATAGAAAAAGAACTTATTCATAAAGTTATTCTAATAAGCAAAAGCCCATATGATCCAATTGTTGCTAAAAATATCCCTAAGGATTGGAAATGCTTAGGGACAGGGAATTATGCTGCTGTATTTTCGCATAAATCTAATCCTAATGCAGTTGTCAAAGTATATGGGAGAAGTTTTGAAGCTTTAGAAAAAGAAGTGAATGTATATACCCAATTAGGCATACATCCAGCGTTTTCAAACTTACTATATAAGGGACAAAATTATCTGATTTTAAAAAGATTAGACGGAATTACACTGTATGATGCAATCGCAAAAGGAATTAAAATACCAGAGAGTGTCATTGTAGATATCGATCAAGCTCTTACTTTTGCTCGAAGCCAAGGTTTAAATCCATATGATGTTCACGGTAAAAACGTAATGATGAAGGATGGCAGGGGGTATGTTGTGGATATATCTGACTTCTATAAAGAGGGTCAAGATGAAAAATGGGATGATTTAGTAAAGGCGTACTATAAGATCTATAAAAAAACGTTGTATAAGATTCCGGTGAAAATACCTTATAAATTTTTAGACTTCGTTAGATATTCATATAGGACGTTTAAAAAAATCAAATGGAAAGTAGAATTATAAAAAATAATGATGAATATTTGGGAGTTTAAAAGTATTACACTTTCAATTTAAAATCATCTATCGTTAAATTATAGAAAGAACCTGGGATTTTTCCTAGGTTCTTTTTGTAGCAAGTAGTGAAATGCATTTAAAAAACTCAAATACAGCTCCTTCTGGATAAAGGACAGTATATTCGTTTTCTCTCTCAAACTCTTCATCGCTACCTTCGTCCTCAATATTTGCCGGACGCCAAGCGATTGTCACATTGTTTTCACTTTATTTTCTGATCCGTACCATACTTTTATTTCTTCAATTTCCACATTTACATGTGGATAATCCTGTGTGCAAATTAACACTTAAAACACACGCAATAACAGAATAAAAGTTTTATAAAAATAAAAATCCGCATCTGGAACAAATGTATTTCTTTAGATGTAAAAAACCCCCACCAATAATAGGTGAGGATGGCAATAAAAATTTGCCGAAAAATGACTTACTTTAATATAACATATTTCACAGTAACGCAACAACGTAATAAAGTTATTCGAAAAAGGATGAGCAATTTATCTTTAATACATATTATAGGAAAGTTTAAAGATCCACTTCTAGGGGTCCCGGTAGTAAAACGCGGAAAACATACGCTAAGCAATTTTCGACATATAAAAGTGACGTTTATTGTACTCTAAGACCATCATTGATGTAACTAAACTTAACTTCGAACTATTTACTGAACATAGATAAGGGGATAAATTATTGGACATTTACACAAGAGATAAACCTTTATAAATCCTTTATCAATAAGATGTTAAGAATCTTAGGTCTTCTGAGCAAAATCTTAGCGTATATTTTCCGCGAAAAGATACTTGGACCCCTATTTAAAGTATTCGAAGAAGAAAAATTGAGTGAAAAGCTATTTTGAATACTTAATATCTTAATTCAGTAAACAATGTATTTAACATATACAGTTCAAAATCCTGTGGCAGATCTTCTTCTGGATTGCGGTATCGTTCCGAACCGGATACCCATATTTCTTTGCATCGCAAGTTTTATGTAAGACTTGAAAAGTGCTAATCTCATAATTAATACGATTAATCCCCTCTTCACTTGAAGTGTCCTGTTCCAATGACTAGGTGTCTCCAACTAGGGCGGAAAACACCATCTATTGGGATCTGTTCAAAATTATCACTCAGTTTAACCTCCAGACTCAGTCTACGGTTTTCGTATTAAAAGAATAAAAGGAAAAAAATGTTTTCAAAGAACGTTCACTTACTGGACTTTAGATTTTCAAACTATACTGATGGTAGGGATGCTAAAGTATTCCACTACTACCCATTGCGATTAATAGGTATGGGTAAATCATCAATAGGGGGGACTTAGTAGAATAAGCGGTACTCTCATCTGAATAAGTGTTGTTATGTTCATTTTAAATGTCGAAAAGAAAGGCAGACGCATGATAAAAAAGCGTTTAATGGAAGATCTTCAACGTCCATTCAAAGCCAATTCAATAAAGGAGATGAATCACGATGAATTTTGAATCAAAGTTGGTGGAACTGAACCGACAAATTAAAGGTTCAATTGTATTCCCAACAGACCCTGATTTTGAAAAGACAAGAAAGGTTTGGAATATGGCAGCAGAGACCACGCCATCTGTCATTGTAAAGGTTAAACAGGCTCAAGACATTGTAAAAGTTCTTGATTTTTCCAAGAAACACCAGCTTTCTATAGCGATACGAAGTGGCTGGCATAATTGTTTTGTTGGATATCACACAGCAAATCGTTCAATATTGATTGATTTGTCTGACATGAACCATATTGATGTAAATCACCAATTAAGGATTGCTCATATAGGCCCAGGTAATACTTGGGGCGATGTAAGCGAGGTGCTTCATCCCCACAAACTGGCGATTCCCGCTGGTGACACGGCTTCAGTCGGTGTAGGAGGGCTTGCACAAGGGAGTGGTATTGGATTTTTATCACGCAAGTATGGACTTACCATTGATGCTTTGCGCTCAGTTGAGATGGTCACATCTGATGGGGTGATTCGCCGTGCAAGCAGAGAGGAGAATCCAGACTTGTTTTGGGGTGTACGCGGAGGAGCTGGTAATTTCGGTATCATCACTGATTTTGAATTCAATCTCTTTGAAGTAGGAGAAGTACTCGGAGGTAATATATATTATGAAGGGGTAAAAACGCAAGATTTGATGAAAATAGTGAATCTTGCCTACGAGGCACCCGATGAACTTACTGTGATTATTAATTTGATGTCCGCATCTTCGGTCCCGTTTCTATCATCCCAATATCATCATAAGCCTGTGATATCCGCATCATTTTGTTACACTGGCAATATAGAGAAAGGTAAAGCAGTCATAGCTCCCTTTCGGGAAATTGGGAACATCATTTCAGATCAAGTTAAACCGCAACCATACAAAGATTTACTGATGGTTCTGCCTGAAGATGTTAAATTAGGATTCTATGCTCGAAATATGTATATTACAACGTTGGACGAGCAAGAAGCAAAGGCTTTTGCACATGAAATCAATCAGGATCCATCTTCTAATCTAAATATTGAATTACGCGTCCTTGGAGGGGCCATCAGTCGCGTACCAGAAAATAATACAGCATTTTCTCACCGGAATAAACCCTACATGGTAAACATGCAACACAGGTTTTACTCAAGTGAAGATGCAGATAAAAATCACGCTTATAATGAGAGTGTTTGGAAAAAATTAGAACCATATGCAGTAGGAGCCGATGTCAATTTTATTGGTATTGGTGATAAAGATAGATTGAAAGATGTTTATTCAGAAGAACACCTTAGTCATTTAATAGAATTAAAGAAACATTATGATCCTGAAAACATTTTTCATAATAATTTGAACTTGGTATCATATGCTGAAAATTAAGATAACTAAAAATATTAAATTAGGGAGAGATACTCATGACCATAAATAACGTCATCAAGAAGAACATGAATCACAACAACAAGCTTAGTTAATACTTATGACTTCTGCTGGTACATAGTTACCGCGGGAGTCTTTTTTTAAAAGTCAGAAAGCTATCCAATAATATATAATATCCCTACTTCTTTCTTTACTGTGTTAGATATAGATGAACACAGCCAAAAAAAGACCCACGAAAGGTCTTATTATAACTTCATTTTATATTGATTTATTTATTTGCAAGTATATTTTCAATTCTGTCAATGACATACGAAAGTTCCACAGTATACGTATCCTCTATTGTAGCGTTATATTTTAACTCTTCTAAAAACTCTTCAAGTGCTTTATTCAATTCTATAAACCTCCCTATTAAATTTTCTTAATATTAATTCTACCCTTTTCATCTCCTTATGATACCTATAGCAACATGGTATTCTTAAAGGAAATGGAACTTGCGAATCTTAATAACAGATATCTATGTTGATAGGGATTATGCACTTTCTGAAAAGATGGAAGTAATGCTTGTGATGGACTCTCCGTAAAGTCTTTGTTCCAGAAAATTAGTCGCTGCAAGTAAGGTTATACAATCTTTGAAATCATCTTCATCCTTACTTAATTTCCATTTTTCTGCAACTATTTCATATTGCATTCTAAGTGTGCTAAGACTTAATTCTAATTCTTTCAATCCAAACATCCCTTCTTTTCATTGATTTGGACATAGCTATTCATTTAATGCTTTCATAACCATGATCTAAGAGACTAAGCTTTTTTATCACTTAATACCTCATCCCAGATCTCACTTATTTTTGTAGTATGGAACTTTCTAAAAAACGTTGAAAGGGATATGGTTGATAAATTTTTTAATTCATTAAATGAAACTCGCCCATGTTTTTTATAAATTGTCTTTAATTCACGTTCACAGTCTTCTTTTGTAATAATTGGTTTTGCACGTTTTGTTTCCACTTGAAATCCACATGCTGGGGTCCCGGTAGCAAAACGCGGAAAACATACGCTAAGCAAAATTCGACATGAAAAAAGCCGATTTTCCTACTCTAAGGAAGTTCGGCCTTTTTATTATATGGTTAATGGTTTTAATGCTTTTATATTTGTCGTCTTGCTAAAATCGAAGGAGTATTCACCAAGAAAATTGATATGTTCCCAGCCTAAGGGGGATATGTGCTGCATTAACTCTTCCTTATATAACCCTTTTTCCTTTAATACTGTAGTTGCTTCTGTTAAATATACTGTGTTCCAAACATTAATAGCATTTATTAAGATATTAAGGGCACGTACTTTTGGTAGCTCAATCAGAAATTAATGAAAAAACCGATATTGAAATAATCTTTACAGAGATAAAGACGGGAAGAAAAGTAACTAGTATTGAATTTCTGATTAACGGTAAAGTGTTAAAAAGGCTGAAGGAACTTGGAGATCAAGTGGATTTAAAAGGTAAAAGTGAAAATGAATCCATTAGAGGTCTTCCCAAAGCAAATCCTATATTACAAGAAACCAGTGGGTTGAGAGAACAACTAATTGTACTTGGGGTAGGAGAAGATAAATTAGAATGGATCTTAAATGAGTTCTCGCAGGATCAAATAGAGCGTAATGTAAACTATGTCAAAGAGCGTCTTAAAACGTCACAAATCACTCATACAGGTTCATACACTGTAAAAGCAATACAAAAGGATTATGGAAATGCCATTGAAAATAATCTGATATCAAAGCAAAGAACAACCAAGAAACCAATACGTGTTGAAAAAATTCCTGATTGGATGGAAATAGATCAAGTTGAAAAAGAAATAATGGAGAATGGATCTACTGAAAAAAAACAACAGCTTTATTTTGAAAAAAGAGGAAGCCAAGAGGAATTTGAGGATTTTTTACTAAAAACCAAAGAGTTAAAAATTAAATTATATAATCGTGATGAAAATAAAAAATCCCCTGAAGAACTAGAAGAAAGTATTAAGAAGTCAATTATCGAGGCAATAAAAAACGATATCAAAAAAAGGCAAGAAGTTGGGTTGAAACCTCAGCTTATCAGTGACTTTAAAAACTTAGAATTACAAGATATTTATCAGAATTTACTTTTAGAACAGTTATCTCTGAGCTTATAAATAAGACCCCCTATGGGATTTATTACAGATATACATAATGCCGTCGAAGCCATTGTGGTCATAACGAGATAATCCACCTGAACTAACTTCTGTCAAAAGTTAGACAGGTGGTTTTTTAATTGCTTATAAAAGGATTGGAGGAACATGTAACTGAATAACGTGGGTGTGGGAACGCTAAACTTTTACTTTGACTTACTTAACTCACTGCTCTTCAATATGCCTCTAAATGTATTTCATTTAGTCACTTAAAGCGTTGACAATGTTAGCTAGAATGGAATAGATATTTTAATCGGCAATTAGTTTTGCTGAAGCAAGGGAGGAAGAAAATGAAAACCTATAACTACAAAGGAGTTTTCGAAGAACCTGTTACTTTGTATCGACTTGGAAAATTCAGCTTGCCGTTTGGTGTACCCCTTGCAAGAGTAGTCATTGCGCTTCTCATCTTAGCGATCATGTTTAGATACCGAACCTTTTTCAATGGGATAGGTTCCTTGATACCAGGCTTAACGGTTTTCCTGTACATCGGCATTCCGTTTGCGGTCTCAGGTCTTCTGTATAAGTTAAGGAAGGATGGAAAGAAGATTCATAACTATTTGTGGGATTTAGGAGTTTACTTGATTACAATAAAATTCCCTAAAAAGCGGTATTGCAATGACGAAGTAGTTCTTTACTCCAACGAAACCGTTCAATTAGAGCCCGTGTATTACGAAATGACCCAAGAAGAAGAGTACATGGTTGAACATCCTAAATTAATTCTTGGACTATAAGAAAGGAGAGAGAGATGAAACGATCTATCATCATTGGCTATGCGGTTTGTATTCTTCTAATCGGGTATCTTTTTTTCCATATAGGTCAATTAAAAGAGGAGTTATCCGTTGCCCGATCGATTATAAAAGTGAAGGAGTCCAAGGCTTAGAGGAAAAAAGAGGAACATCACGTAGCCAGTTTAAAGGTAGACCTAACAAATATTATGAAAGTGAGGCAGAAAAAATAAATCGATTAGAAGCAGAAAATGCCTTTCTAAAAAAGCTCTTAGCTGCGAAAAGGGGGATGTTAAAAGAAAAGAAAAATCGTTAGTATATAAAATAATCCATGAACTTAAAAAACAATTTAGTATCATCACCTTATGTAAAATAGCAGGTGTTTCAAAGAGTGGTTATTATAAATGGTTTAAACGCCAAAATAACCCTTCAAAAAAAGAGCTGGAAGATCAATCAATTGTAACAAAAATTATTAAATGCCAACAAGATCCTGATATTAATTGGAGTTATGGTTATCCAAGAATCAAAACTTGGTTAAAAAAGACCTACAGTCTAAGAGTTAATCATAAAAGAATTTATCGTTTAATGAAGAGATATGGAATTCAAGCAAAGATACGAAAAAAGAAGTGGAGGCACTTTGGACGTAAAGAAAAATGTGTCGTCTCTGATAACTATTTAAACAGAGAATTTTCAGCTACACGCCCAAATGAAAAATGGGTGACAGATATAACCTGTCTCAAATTTAATGGAAAGAAAATCTATTTATCTACAATATTGGACCTTTACAATAATGAGGTTGTTTCGTATAAGATAAGTGAAAGAAATGATCTTAAACTAGTAACTGACACTTTAAAATCAGCCATAAAAAAAAGAGATGTCAAAGGACTCCTATTGCATAGCGATCAAGGATTTCAGTACACCTCAATAAGATATAACCAACTATTAAAAAGAAGCAATATAAACGTAAGTATGTCCCGAAAGGGAAATTGTTTTGATAATGCTTGTATAGAGAGTTTTTTTAGCCACTTTAAAACAGAATGTTTTTACCGTTCTCGATTCAAGACTTCAAAAGAAGTAACAACAGCAGTAAGAAAATATATCAAGTTTTATAATAATAAACGTTTTCAAAAGAAATTAAACAACCTCAGCCCTACTGAATTTAGGGCTACGGCTGCTTAATTAGTGTACCCTTTTATTCATTGTCTACTTGACGGGGGTAAGACCAGTCGAAGATCCTTTTATACTGCTTATTGCGCTCTTTCTTAAGGTAAGAGCCTTATTATTCCTTATAATTCAACTTTGCTGTTAAAAAGTAATGGTCCAATTCCAAGTTTGAGTTGCTGCGCTAAGGTTTACGATAGTGAACTTATATGTACCAGTCGATGTTACTGTTTTTTGACACCCTATGCTAGCTGCGCTACCTTTAATAGAACTTAGAATTGTATTACTGCTATTCATTATTTTATGTTCTCTTAGTTCCGCAGGGCCGGTTGATCCTGTGTGCACTGTTGTACCTTGAGAAGCATATTTACTCCATGAAGTGTAAGAACCATTATCAAGTGTTACAGATTTGCTATCTGTTGCATATGGCATAAAGATAGGTGAAGTCTCAACTAATTTACCCTTCACAATTTTATAAACATGATCGTCTACAAAAATGATAATGTCTTCTTTTTTGGGGTCATTTTTATTAACAAGTACATCTAACTCATATGAATCTGGCACAATACTAGTATCTATGGAAATTAAATCATCATCTAAAGTGTTAGTAGACTTTGAAGCTTCAGCAGATATAGTAGGACAAGCCAACGAAATAAATAATATTGTAATACTCACTAAATAATAAAATAGATTCTTTATGATAAATCTCCCCTAATGCTTGATTATTTTTCCATTTTTAACGTCGACATTATCTGCCATCGTTCCTAAAATACTAATTGAAAATTGAGAATCCACTGGAGATGTATATGTAACTTTTAATTCATTGTCAATAGATTTTGAATTAATCTTTTCTATCTCATAATTTGACTCAGTATCTGGAATGAAGTCTTTAATGATTCCTACACCCATATGGTTTATAGAATCATTAGATTGTAATTGAAATGTAAGAGTTATTTTCTCTGATTTTTTTAAATCGATAGGTCCAAATATCATACATTCAGCATTCTCTAATTCAAAATCTGGAAGTTTAAATTCACTAGCTTCACTAAGATCTATTGGACTATAATTAATTTTTTCAAAATCATTTAGCTTAATTTTCTCTTCACCATTTAAAGACTCACTTTTTTCAGATTCCTTTATAGATGCACTTTTCTCTGATGATTTAATATTTGAAAAGTCCGAACATCCTGCTAATACACTAATACTAAAAAAATAAAGAACTATTATTCTTTTAAACATATATGATTTTAACCTCCTTTCCGAATATTTCCTATGGTGGATTATTACTAGATATATAATTCCACAAATTACCTCTAATACCTCCATCTTATTCCAATTATTTCAAAAGCAATTATTGTTTTCTTACCCTTTAGTTCAACAAAACGTCAAAGTATCACATGAATACTTTATACAGATCTAGTTAACATAATTAACTTTATAGGCAATAAAAAAGGATCTTCCAAATTTGGAGATCCTTTTTTGCTTCTTGTTGAACTAAAGCGGAGATAGAAAAAATTCTTGTGGTACAATTTAAGATGTAAATATTTCCATAGAGGGGAATGGTAAAAATGAGAAGGTTTATAGTTTTGAGTACTCTAGTGTTAGTACTTTTAGCTGGTTGTTCAGCTGACGAGACTTTAACTAAGGATGAACAGGTTAAAAATATTGTAGATAATTATTTGGAGGCCATAGAAACAAAAAATATTGCAGCAGCTATAAATTATGCTGATGATTTAAGGTTTCCGGATAAAGAAAATCAAAAGGAACAATATTCAATCCTTTTTTCTAAACAACATATTACTGATACTAAAATAATAAACCTTAAAAAAATAAGTGAAACTGAGTTTGAAGCAACTATCGAACTTGTTGAAAATGGGAATTTAGCTACATATACATTACCGATAAAACAAAAAGAAAAAGAATGGAAACTTATTGTTGGACAAGATTCGTATCACATTGAAAGGTTAGAAGAAACAGATATAGAACTTGCAAAAGAACAAAGAGAAAAAGTTTTAAAAGATATGAAGGAGCACCCTGAATTAGTTCAATTTGCTGAACCTGAAATCGAGTCACCATAAGCGATGTTATAGGTATAAAAAAAGAACTTTCAAATCGAAGATCCTTTTTTCACAAAATTTATTTATCTTTCTGTGCTTGATGTTGGTCAAGATTTTCTTCTTTTTCGTTATGTTTATCCTTTTGTGAATAAGGCATTGGTTCTGGTAATGGTGGTTGATCTTTTGGCAAAGGTAAAGGTTCGATTGCTATTGGTTTTCCATCAGGTAGGCCTAGTGACAGGGTTGCTGTCATAGACCGCAAAGTAGTTTGTTACAGAAATACCAAAGAAGCAATTTGCAGATCGATTAACTAATGATGGTTACTAAAAACCACTGTTTTTGTAACTACTTTGTCCATTTAGCAGTTGAATGATTGCTATTGGATTCTATAATTACCAAAAGATATGTCCAAAAGTATTACCAAATACTTTTACCACAACTTTAGAGTGCTTTTGGCTACTTCAAGCCTTTTAGGTTCGATCAAATGAAAGGAAGGAACAACAAATATGGATACTCATAGAATATTTGATACTTTTGAACAGGACGAGCTCGAAGAAATCTCCCTGTTTTATCAAAAGCTAGGAATTGACAGGAGTAATCCACCAGATTATCTATTGAAAAAAATGAATGATTGGCCTAAATTTGAGTCATTCTGTTGTACAAAGACTGAAGTAGAAAAATTGGTTAACCCTCAACAAATCTTTAGTACATTTCACTCTAAATACTCAGAGTATTCAGTTATATAAGCTTTTGAAAGGTCTAATCAACCTGAGTGCTGTAGGACGTTTCTAGAGAATCCTGAGTACTTTTTTAAATATATGACAAGTACTCCAGAGCAACGTAGAGAGATGAACGGAGATGGTCTAGGAAGCAATACAATTACCCTCAGTGAATATAAAGATAAATTTTATATTTTTGACGGGAACCATCGTATACTATTTGCAAAGGTCGCTGGAATTCCACTTGTTTATGCTTTAGTAACAGTCAATACCCCTGATCCTAAAAGAACTAATTTGTTTAGAAAAGCAAAAGAAATGGGAATAATTTTAGAAAATTATGGGTTAGATTCTGAATCTGCTAAGGCATACTATGCAGATGAATTGGACGATAATCCATATTGTAAACCATTTAAAACGTTTGAAAACTTACAGGAGGTAGAAGTGTTTCTGCTAGAGGCACAAAAGATGCTAGCAAGGGTTCAAGTGAATGAATCTAGTGAATCCAAATTTAAACGAATAATTAATTGGATTTTCTCCAGATAAAAGTGCTCTTGGCTACTTTACTTTGCGGTCTACAGCAAGAACCCTGTCATCAAGCCTACAATACGGCTAGTTCTTTAATGGTCATTTCTTTCGTCATAATTTTATGAATGATTTCACTTACTAGCATACGTAAAAGCCACCTACTTTCATTTTACTTTTACGTTCATATATTCATGCTAGTTTATTAAATGTCCTGCATGAAAGCCTTGTTTTTAATTAACATAAGCGATGTTATAAGAAGCAAAGGGATTGATCAACAGTATCTACTCATGAACCTCTAGTGTTAACCATATATTTATTTTATTAAAAATAATGTGGTAACGGAGGAGGATGTATATATCATCGTTTGAACGCAAGTTAAGAAAAAACATCATAGTAAGCGCAAGAGCCATGAATCAAAGTAATGTGGGGTTTGAAGTATTTGCAAGATCCCGTTGTAATCCTCAATACTGGCATTTAACGAGTACCGGTGGATTCCAGCTGTGGCAAGGTGTAAAACCTTCTGACGCAATTCAAGATATTTACATTAACAGTTCACAGTATGCGTTTGAATGTGCAACGGGAAAGGTCATTATTTATTACCATGCGGTCCTAAGTCTTATTGGCGAATACTTGTTTAATCAATTATTTCAAAACATCTATTTATACAGCTGGCATGCTGATCCTGACCTCGGATTAAGATCAATTTATTCTCACCGTTTTTTGCCTGGAGATGTTGTATATTTCAACAATCCGGACTTTAATCCGCGAACCCCTCAGTGGAGAGGAGAAAATGCTGTTGTTTTAGGAGATGGTACGTATTTTGGACATGGATTAGCAATAAAGACAGCTGAACAAATGATTCATGCTTTGAATAAAAGGAGAAAGCCGGGAGCAAATCAATCAGCCTATCTGACAAATTTAGTTACAAGACCGTCTTTTAAACACCTGGCGAAATTTTCGATGTCGCAACGAGATTATTCGATTTATAAATACCAGCATATCGTCGTTCACCATAACGAAAGTTCGATTTCATTTGATCGATATCTATTCTATTTAAATAAGGTGTACAATCAGATGACCTGAAATGTATATTCTATACATTTTTAGTTGACATAAAGTCAATTATCGGCAAACAAAAAAGGAATGGGTATCTAATAGGTACCCATTCTTTTTTAATAAATCCTGCTCTGCCTCCTTTTTAATTGTTAAAATTGAGGAAAGTATTCAAGGAGAAAGGACTGTTAGAGATGATTATTAGGCTTAGTGATGAAGTGAAGTATAAGTAATTGGAAAACATAATCAAGGCAGGAACTGGAAGGGAATTGTCAGAGGAGGAAGCCAGATATATTAAATGGCTTTGTGAATGGGATATGGAAACATTCAATACATTCAAAAGACTATTCCAAGACATGAATAAATAAAGCACTCCCAGACTTCACAGGAGGGCAAAATAAAACCACTATATAGGTGTTTTTTTAAACTAAACTCTCGAGATTTCCAAAGTATCACATGAATACTCTATACAAAACTAGTTAACATAATGAAAGATTATAGGCATTAAAGAAAGGATCTCCAAACGAAGATCCTTTTATGCTGCTACTTTAATGCAAGCTATTAGATAAAGAAGGTCGATAAAGCTACAATTAAACCTATTAAAATATTTGATATTAAAATATTTCATAAAATAATATTCAATGAATTACTCAATCCCATTACTTCTTGTCATTGTTTGTGGATGTCTTCTCACCACATATTCCTATAAACGGAACACATAATTCCGTATCGGGACAAAATCCCGGGTTTTCATCACATAATGATTTGGTAAAAGATGGATTCTGTTGGCTGAGGTTTTTAAAATAACAGACAATCTCATGATTGCGAACAGGTAAACTGTTCAGCTGGAAAGAGAGCGAAACCTTCTTGTCTACATGCCGATAGAATAATCCGTTCTTTGTAAACGGAGGCGGATACGCTTGATCCGGCAAAGTAGGAATAATGTCATGGACATTGAAAATACGAATACTATTCTTTACCGTTTGGTTGAACTGGGAAGCAAAGACAGGGTCTGCGACACGAGGACTGCCATACGTATACACGAAAGGATTTTTAAATCGGGTGTTCACCGCAATATCAAAAGCAGCTAACACGGCCAAAGCTCCTCCTAAACTGTGGCCTGCGACAAATAGTCTTTTTGTTGTAGAAAGCTTGGTTAATTCTCTGATCAATTCATTTCTTGTCGATTGATAAATACATGTAAATCCGCGATGGGTTTTTCCTGCATTTCTAACAAAAGGATATTGTACTTGATATAAATCTTGGTCCGACTCATTGTCCTTAAATGTTCGGGTTCCTCTAAAAGTTACAATGATTTTATCTTGTGACTCTGCAATAAAACCAAATACTTCTGCTTCCGGCTCCTCAACACCAGCAAGAGCTCGTATGGTATATCGAAGGCTATATCCTTTTGGCAAGACAAGTGGTTCCTTTTCAAAGAGTTGGTATGACTGATAGATCATGGCCGAAAGCAATATCGCATCTTCACGGTTAAAAATATGGTATATGCTTGAGTTATTCATCTATGCAGCTCCTTTCTTATATTCAAGGCATTAGACGCTAGCATGTTCCTCGAAACGGAATACACATTTCGGTATCGGGACAAAATCCCGGATTTTTATCGCATAACGCTTTGGAAAAATCAGGATTCATTTTGCTGAGGTATTTAAAATAACAGGCAATCGCATCATTGCGCGGCGTATTATTTAACTGAAAAGAGATTGGATACTTTGTTTTTACATGTTGATAGTATAATCCTTCCTCCGTAAAAGGAGGTGGATACTTTTTTGCTGGGAAAGTTGGAAAAGAGTCATGAATATTTACAATTCGTATACTATTTTTTACCACTTGGTTGAATCGGGAAGCAAAGACAGGGTCTCCGATACGCGGACTGCCATACGTATACACGAAAGGATTTTTAAACCCGGTGTTCACTGCAATATCTAAAGCAGCTAACGTTGCCAAAGCTCCTCCGTAGTTGTGTCCGGTAACAAACAGCTTTTTTGATGTAGAAAGTTTGTTTAATTGTCTGATTAAATTGTTTCTTGTTGATTGATAAAGACATGTAAATCCACGTGAGGTTTTCCCCCCATTTCTAACAAAAGGATAGGGAACTTGAAATATGTCATAGGATGCTAAAAGATCTGCAGGATATGCAGCATATCCTCTAAACGCTATAATGATTTGATCTTGTGACTCGGCAATAAAACCGAATACTAATTCCGTAGGATCCTCTACGTTAGCAAAAGCACGAATGGTATATCGAAGTTTAAAGCCTTTTGGTAAGATAAGTTTCCCTTCTAAAAAGAATGGATATGTCTGATAGCTCATTGCTGCAAGTAATATTGCGGCTTTACTATTAAAAATATTGTTTTTATCTGAAAAAACCATATATACAATTCCTTTCCTAAATACAGGATAATATTATTTTTATGCACCTTAACTCACCCTGTGTTAGATATATAACCTACCTTAATTAAAGTAAGGAACTGTATATCCGCCTAAAACATATATTGATTTGAAATGAATCGGCTACACTAAGTTAGACAATTATTTTAAGGTCAAGTAGACTAACGGAAACAATGAAAAAAGGAGATTCTACTATGACTAAACGAGAGCGCCGAACATTCACACAAGAATTTAAAGAACAAATCGTACAACTATACCTAACTGGAAAGCCACGTAAAGAAATTATAAGAGAGTACGATTTGACGCCTTCCTCGCTGGATAAATGGATCAGTCAACAACGCAACTCAGGTTCGTTTAAAGAAAAAGATAATTTAACGCCTGATCAAGTGAAATTAGCTGAGGTAATGAAGAGAAATAAACAGCTAGAAATGGAGAATGATATTTTAAAGCAAGCCGCGCTGATCATGGGACGAAAGTAAATGTGATTCGAAACAACACCCACAAATACTCGGTATCAGCAATGTGTAACGTCCTCGAGATTCCAAGAAGCACGTATTATTACGAAGAAAAAATTCACCCTCAAACAGATGAGGTAACCCTCAAGGTGATTGAAATCTTTCATGCCAGCCGCCAAAACTATGGGACGCGGAAAATTAAAGTGGAACTCCAGAAATGTGGATACCAGGTTTCAAGAAGACGGATTGGCAGAGTGATGAAAGAGCAAGGTCTAGTGTCCACTTATACCATTGCCCAGTTCAAGCCCCATGCATCAACGTGTAACGAATCGAAACAAAAGAATGAGCTTAACCGTGAGTTCAGACAAAAAGCAGCTTACAACGTGGTTGTCAGTGATTTAACGTATGTGAGAGTCGAGAAAAAATGGCATTACATATGTGTATTTGTTGATCTTTACAATCGGGAAATTATCGGGTACAGTGCTGGTCCGCAGAAGGACGTACAGCTTGTGTACCGAGCCATTTCTTCAATTGAAATCGATCTAAGCAAGATCAAGCTATTTCACACGGATCGAGGAAGTGAATTCAAGAATAAATTGATTGACGAAGCCCTAGCAACATTTAAAATCAAGCGTTCTTTGAGTATGAAAGGCTGTCCATATGATAATGCGGTGGCGGAGGCAACATTTAAAATTATCAAGACAGAGTTTGTGAAAAAACGCCACTTCGAATCATTATCCGACTTAAATAGAAAACTATTTGATTATGTGAACTGGTTTAATGGAACAAGAATACATGGTACATTGGGTTATTTAAGTCCAAGAGAATACAAAAATTTACACCTTAAAAAAACTGTCTAGTTTAGTGTTGACATACCAAAATCACTTTAGAGGGGATGATCAAATCAAAAAGAAACGTGTTCAGAAAAGGACGAGTTTTGGAACAAATAATAACTTATTTATGAAATGTGTGCTTTTTTAATTTTGTTCAGCAATCGGGCCAGATTCTGAAGTAAGAAAGGAAATTAGATAGTGCATCTTGAATTTGTAAGTTATTCCATTAAAGGGCAGGATTGTGGAATAGTGAGTATTTGTTTCTTTGCAACAATCGGGCCAGATTGTTGAACAAATAATATTGGTTTAATGTCGGTAATCTTATATTTAATTTATCAGTATTAATTAAATGAATCTCGTTAAAATTAATATTAATACTTTTAGTTATATAAAGGAGATAACCATGAAAAATTCAAAAATACAACTTAAGGAAACTGAAGATCTTCCACCTATTGTATATGTAGACCCACCGGGTGAAATTTCACCTTGTGGACCTGTAAATGACTTACAACATGTTGAACAGTATAACGGAAACTTAGGCGTAACAAGTGCTTTTGTGAGTGCTCACCAAGCTCCCGTGGGACAAGTTCAATGGAACAATAACTTAGCAAGTATATACACCAACCCAGGAAATGTATCTGGCGTTAGATGGTGTTCCGGAACGCTTATTTCTGATGATTTATTTTTAACAGCTGGACATTGTTTTGATCAATCCCCTGGAGGATGGATTGTTCCAAGAATAAATGGAACTAATGATCCAATTCCTTCTACAGAGATTGCAACAAATATGCATGTGAACTTTGACTATCAGTTAGACTCAATCGGTAATCCAAAACCAGAACAATCTTTTAATGTTATAGGATTAGTTGAATATAGAGAAGGTGGATTAGACTATGCTATTCTCAGACTTCAAGGAAATCCAGGACAAATATTTGGGGTTGCTCAAGTTGCTAATGTAGATGCTGCAGTAGGAGATATGCTTTGTATTATCCAGCATCCTAATGGGGATCGTAAGATGATAGAAGCAGGACCTGCGACTGCTATAAGTAGTTACCGCATCGAATATAATGACATAGATACAGATGGAGGAACATCTGGTTCAGGAATTCTTCTTTCACCAAATGGTACATTAGTTGGTGTACATACAAATGGCGGTTGCAAAACTGATTCCACTGGTTATAATTTTGGGGTGCGAATTTCTTATTTGATTGAGAAATCTCTTATTTTGCAGAAAATTGTTGGCTTAAAAATATCTGGAGATCCTTCAATATACACGAAACAAGATGGAGAAATCGGAGTAGCTGTTCCTTTATCTACAGGGGGGATAGCTTATGCTTTTGGAAGACCCAATGAGTTTCCAGGACATTATTGGGATCGTCCTGATATTATCGGCTCCAGCTTAGGTACATTCGAAGACGTGAAACTTTATAGTTATAATCAAAATTATAACCAATCTAACTTGGAGCAACCGGGAGTCATAGCTCGTAATGGAAATAACTTAATACACTTTATACGTGGGAGAAATAAATATGATCAGGATGAATGGAGTCCCGAAAAAATCATAGTTACAAATGTATCCGGAAACCCTTCAATAATGGCTAAAGAAGATGGAGAAATCGGAGTAGCTGTTCCTTTATCTACAGGGGGGATAGCTTATGCTTTTGGAAGACCCAATGAGTTTCCAGGACATTATTGGGATCGCCCTGATATTATCGGCTCCAACTTAGGTACATTCGAAGACGTGAAACTTTATAGTTATAATCAAAATTATAACCAATCTAACTTAGAGCAACCGGGAGTCATAGCTCGTAATGGAAATAACTTAATACACTTTAGACGTGGGAGAAATAAATATGATCAGGATGAATGGAGTTTAATTATAATTAGATCGTAAAGTTAATAACGGTTGGTCTTAAAATAATTTGTTTAAAGGAAAAATCATAGATATGGTTCTTAATTCAGAGGATGCTTGAGTTGAGAGAGGATTTATTTCTAGACAAATCATGTTGGTCTATTGAAGACAGATTAAAAGCTTTAGAAAGTATGACTAAATATTCTGATGAAACACTTAGGGATGATGAATGTTTATTTATAAAGTAAAGGGTACTTTTTCTACGTATGTCGTTATCAAAGGGGTTGTACTTCATGACTATCTTCCACAATCGGGCGCGATTACAGAACAATGTAATCGTCTTTTTTGTGTACCATAGGATGGATTAAAAATGTACTGAGCAAGATACATACAACTTAAAAATAGGTGGGATCAAATGAAGAGAAAGATGTGTATGATTCTTTGTTTTTTATTCTTTATAAATACTAATGCTGTTTTAGCAGCAAAACAGGAAACGCCAAATAAAGAATTTATTGAGAAGTATTATTTTGATGTTGATTTAAAAGGCATAAAAGATATTTACTTCTTCAGGGAATTTCCCTTTTATAATGAAAAAGAGCAAATTTCACCTTTAGGTAAGGAAGTCTTATTAGTACTTCAAAGGGATATTTGGAATTGGGTTAGAGAACCAAGGATTTATGTGAAAGAAAACATTGCATACGTTCACGCAGTCAAACTAGATGGATTAAATCTTTTATATACACTAAATAATGTGGACAGTACTTGGAAAACTGTGAAGATTGAGAAGAAAAAGGTACCTACGGTTGGAAGTGAAGTAATGCTTGAGCAGGCATTTTTAAGGGCTATTGGGAAAGAAATTCTTGATGCAACAAAAACTATTTATGGGGAATCAAAGCTGTTTCATTCACAAAGAATTATAAATATTGATCGAGATGAATTTGATGATAAATACGATATCACAATCCAGATTGTTACCTATGAGAGAGCTGGAATGCCGCCTTATGGTTTTGACACAATCACATTACGCATACCAAGTTTTCAGGTAATAAAATACGACCATAAAGATGTTTCTGATATTAGTAAAATTCCATTAGAAACTAATTGATGAGGCAAAGGAGTTATTCAACAATCGGGGGCGATTGCTGCAAAGTGTAATCGTTGTTTGATAACTTTTAAAAGGTTTTTTATGTTTGATGGTATAATCTATTTTAAATAAGATCTGCTTTTAATCGGAGGGATATATTGTGTTAAACGAAGATTTGGAATTCATATTGAGTAAAATTGAGGAACTTGAGAGTATCGATGTGAAAATAGATGATATTGAAGGCGAGACCATATCAATTCACCTGTTCACAAGAGAAGAAATTGAAGAAGGTCAGCTAGGTTACAGTATTGATGAAGATGGAAATTCTTTAGCTGGTAATGATGAAGGAGATTGGAAGGAAAGTTGGTATGTCATTGGTTACGATGAGCTTGTAGGTGACCCAATTTTCATTGATATAAGTAATAAAAAATATCCTGTAATGACAGCTATGCACGGTGAAGGAGAATGGGAACCAGAGGTAATGTTCTGGACATTTAATAAATTCTTAGAAGCTGTGTCATAAAAAGGACGGGGAATCCGTCTTTTTTTATTACAAAACTATGACGATGCAGAGCAGAACAGCTAAATAACCTTATTCAACAATCGGGGGCTTTTCTTGAATAACCTTGCAACGTGGATGTTCCAGAACGATCTTCAACAATCGGGCGCCTTTCTTGAATAGAGAAGGGCTCTTTTTGAAGGGATTATTAATCATAAAAAGAAGATATAGAGTGAAAATATTCATTCTATAATTGGACACAGAGGGGGAGCTTTGATGATATTAGAAGCTGTTATGCTTCAAGTTAAAAAAGGTATGGAACAGGAATATGAAGAAGCTTTTCGTAAGGCATCTAAAATTATTTCAGCAATGAAGGGCTATATATCCCACGAACTACAGCGTTGTATGGAAGCTGAGGGGAAATATTTGTTATTAGTAAGGTGGGAAACTTTAGAAGATCATACAGTTGGATTTAGACAATCAGACGAATATCAAGAATGGAAAAATCAACTCCATCATTTTTATGAACCATTCCCGACAGTTGAACACTTTCAAAAAGTTGATCTTTCGTAAAAGTTTTACTTTACAAACGGTTGGCGTAAGGTGAGCATCTTCAACAAACGGGGGCTTTACTTCAATAAGAAGTAGGGCTTTTTTATTGCCAAACGGGACAGGTCCGTTTAAGAGATTTATGGTAAAATCAGGATAAGTTAGGAGTAAGAAAAAGGGAGATGTTGATGGATTGTTTTTGATTAATGGAAGTTCAATAATTTTATTAGGGTTTATATGTTATCTTATTGCTCGAGGTATTTTAATCGTAAGGAAACACAAGAAATCAAATACACTTACACTGGTTCAAGGAAATAATTAATTTATTTTTTATAATATACATATGTATGGTTGCTGCTGTGACTTTATTTCCTCTCCCAATAGGATTTGATTATCAATACGTGAATGTTTTCCGTTCTATAAATGTTGTACCTCTTGTAACTATTATTGAAAATATTAGTCAAATAGGAACTTCTTATGATGGCGATGTCCTATTTATGATTTCACTTATTCTTAAAAATGTAGGCGGCAATATTTTATTATTAATGCCTTTAGGTTTTTTGGTACCAATTTTATGGAATAAATTTGGAGGTTTGAAAGAAGTTACCTTATTAGGCTTGGCAGTATCAATAACCATTGAGCTATTACAGCTTTTAGAAAACTTTGCTGGCGGATGGGGACGCGTTACAGATATCGATGATGTAATTTGTAATGTATTGGGTGTCAATTTTGGATACCTTATTTATAATCTTATTATTAAAATTCGTGATAAATATCAAATAAAAGCATTAAAAAATTTGAGTACATAATAATGCAATTGGTTAAAATGACTTATCTTACAGTGCGTTGATCCAAGAAGGGTAAATGCACTTTTTGTTGAAGATCCTATTCAACAAACGGGGGCTATTTGCTTTAAAGATCTTACACATTAAATTTAATTGAGAATTTTGGGGAACATAACCTTTGATGCAATATCAAAGGAGTATGATTCAATTGAATAAATTTCCAGTAATTATCTTTTTGTTGATCTCTGTTTTCTACAATACAAACATGTTGGTTTATGCTGAACAAACTAATACTGTAGGTATTAAAGGGAATTATCTATATGTGAATTTTGTAGATAGGAAATTGAATCAAATATTTTTTCAGTATGATTTGTACACAAAAACGAATAAAATACTCTTAAAAAAAGAGATAACAGAGTATCCTACTGCAACATATTCTAAATCAAATAATGAAGTATATTTTACATATAAAACAAAAAATAAAACATCTCAACTTTTTAAAAAGAATCTTAATAATAGTCAAACTGCACAACTTACCAATGAATTTAATCATGTTGATTTATTAGAATTAGATGAGAAAAATCAACTTCTAATTATGAGGGTTTTGATGAGTGGGAGCGATCGTAACTTTCAATTCGCTATTTATGATTTAAAGAACAAAGAAATTCATAAATGGGATAATCAAGATAAAGACACATCAGTAAAGATGATTAATTACAATCCTGATAAAGAACAGTTATTAGTAGTAACGAATTCAGTAAAAAAAGAGTATGAAAAAATTGATCAAGCGAATAAGAAAGGGATTCCTCCTGAACCACCAGTTTATACTCTATCTATCTATAATAAAGATGGACAAAAAGTAAAAGATATAACTTCTTTGGAAACTTTCTTAACAGGTGCCTCGTTATCTTCAGATGGGAAAGATGTTTTAATTAGTTACTTTAATAATCTAGAAGAACAAATTTACAATGTAGCAACAATTGATATGGAGAGTCAGAACAAAACCTTACTCTTACAAGATTCAAAAATAAGTATGCGGGAACCTGAGTATAGCAAAGATAAAAGTGGATTTTATTTTTTAGCTAACAAAAATAAACAGATAGAAATAAATGATAAGAACGATAATACAGTAACTGTAAACTTCTACGATTTAAGAGAAAAGAGTATTACAGAAATCTGGTCTCAAGTAGATGGAGCAGTTGTAAACTTCTTCGTTGGGAAGTGAATTTTTAATAAATAATAACTTAAACAGAATGTTAATTTTTAAACTTACGCGGTATTTGAGGAGCCATTTTTGCAGCACTTTCACATTTTTCAATATTCCGCAATCGGGCGCTTTTCTTCGATAAGACAACATAAATGATATTCAACAATCGGGGGCGATTGCCGAAGATCCTCACCCCTAATGATATCAGTTGTTTCTTATTGAGTCCGCGATTTCAGCTAATACTTCTTTTGAGACTGTTGTCACATCTTTACTAATGCTCAGAATGTATTGAAAGCCATACTTTTCAAAGGCAAGAAAATTAAATCCATCTGTAGCTGTGGAATAAATAGCTTTGCTACCATCCCTTAATTTAACGGTTTGGGTTATGTGTTTGTCCTCAAATTTTATCCCGCATTCAACCGGTCTAACTAATATCTTATAATGATGGTACGGTTTATCTTCATTTATATATTCAATTTCAAACTCATCATTGAGATGTCCATCTAAATCATTAAACCTGCCAAAACTATGAGTAAATGCAACTGGAGGAAGCCTATGAGGTAATACGATATTCTTTCGGAAATGCTCTTTGCTTTCTTGTAGTTCCTCATATACATCCCCATATCCACTTTGTAAATACATATTTGAGGTCTCATCAATAGTAATGTTTGCATTTGCTGCTTTAATAAAAGGACCAATAAAGATTAAACATATTAGCACTGCAATTCTGATAAGTGATCACTTCCTTCACTATTTTTTAATTGAAGTATTCAGCTTATTATTAGCTGAAATCTAAATATGTATGATGAATACTGCATTTCAATTATGTTTAATGAATACAACTTAACCAAAATAATGATCGGGGAGTTTGACCGCAATGATAGATTGGCGATGGCCTGAAGTTGATGAATTAGAAAGTCAATGCAGATGGAATGAAGCAAAGTCACTCCTTATAGAAAATTGGACTCAAAATCCCAAAGACCTAAAATCCCTAATTCGCCTTGGCTTTTTCTGTTGGTATATCCTGGCTGAATCTGGACCTTTGAACATTAATGATGTGGATTTTGATGATTTAGAGACAACTTTACATAAAGTTTCACAGTTTGGAATGGAACATTTTATTGAGAACGAGGATTTTTTATGGGCTTTTGGCTATATGATCGCACTGTTCCCTGAATACTTTGGAGAAATTGAAGACTATGAACAGTGGGAAAGAAAAGGAAAGTCTATGTTAAAACGAGCTTATGATTTATCATCAGATGATCCAGTGTATAAATACTCCTACTTGGGGTCTAAAGCTGGATTTCAACAGGTTCAAGCTGTCTTAAAAGATAGATTTCAAGGAAAAGGATTATTGGCTGGTTATTTTAGAAGTGTATGGCATTTTTACGTATGACTAAAATACTTATTCAACAATCGGGGGCGATTGTGGAACAACATAGGTAGAAAATGATCAAACTTTATATTAACCAACCAATAAAACGACAATCACATATTGGACATATATAATATGTAATCACCGTTTATTATTAAGGGTTTGTAGGAAATGACCTAAATATAACTTCCATGTAATGATTTCTAATAAGATATTTTCTTTTAAGCTTTCAGATAGAAGTCGTTCTAGGTCTTCAATTTGTCCTTCATCCAATTGTGGTCTAGAACAAATTAATAATTTAAGAATAAAAATAATAGATCGTTCTGACTTCTGTAATGTTAAAAAAATGAATTAAGTAAACCAACCACACAAACGATTAAGCAATAATTTTGATTAACAAAAAAGTTCCAATAATAATCAATTATTGGAACTTTTTTAAACCTGATGCAGTCTATAACGGTTAAGCCGTTGGCAGGTATTATCATGTATTTATTCTACTATTGGACCTGAGTGATCTTCCATTCCATATTTCGCTTCGGTTTAACCTAGCCATTATTTTATGTCTTTCAGAAATGAATTACCAACCGTTCCTATACGCCGTATTTTCACGTCAACCTTTATATTCACAGGTAATTCTTCAAATTCCTTTTCCCAATTTTTTTTTAGTTTTTTCCAAGCTTTCGGTTCTGCCCGATGAACGGCTTCACCAAAACCAAAAATATCTACTTCAAACTCTTCCTGCACTTGTTTGATAGACTGTTCGAACATTTTTGTGGCTCTTTGTTCCTCTATCTTCTCTATTTTTTTAATAATTTCCGGTTTCGTTAGATCAATATTACATTCTACTTCCCCGACATTATATTCTGTGTGTAATTCTATATCTATTTCAGGTTTGCCATTTTTTACTTTGCCTTTTACTTTCGCTTTTGACTGAAGGAGCTGTAAAACGGCTTTCCCCTCTTTAGGACATGATATATTCACAACCGTACTTTTGACTTTATTTGTAACGGCGTTATAAGTTCTGCTCTGTTTATCATCAAGCCAGCCTATTAATTTATCCTTATCAAATACCGCTAAACGGTCAAAAAGCAATCGTCCCGGGGAATCGATCAATTCTACATTTGTTTTGCTTAAAGCGACCTCTTCATTACCTTTTATACGTGCCTCTATACCTGTTAACACAGGTTGCTTACCATCGCTTACCATATCCGCAATCAGGTCGTCTAATGTAACAGAACTTGTCTCTGACCATGCCTTTTCTGATACTTTAAGAGAATTAAACAAATTATTGGCAGGTATCTTTTCTAAAACAGTTGGCACCTTTAGGATACCTTCTGCATTCATTCCCTTTGCTACGGCAATATAAAAATCTGAACGCAGTTGCCAGTTTCTGAAAAGAAAATCTAACGACTTACCAATTCCTTCTTTTGCCAATGACTCTCCAATCACTAGAATTCGAAGGTGTGAAGGATAAATTCTTCTTGGTGATTCCCTTGTCGTTTTTCGGAAAGCCTCAAATATGGTTTCACCTGTCGCCTGATAGATGACTACTGTTGAACTACCGCTGCCTCCTTTTGCGGCTACTTCTTCTGGGTTGACTACTTGAGCGGTTACAAGATATTGACCATCCATAGTCTTGTCTAATCCAATGGCCAGAGTAATGGCCAGTTCGTTCATCTCACGACGGTTCCAGCAGCCTGTTGTGAATAAAAGAACGATTATCAGTATGATAAGTATTTTAAAACTCCATTTCATAGATTAATCTCCTATCGAACTTTTTCATCATAAGTGTGCCTAAAAGGCAACCGCGTAATCCCATCTACCGGATTGGGAATCTTGATTTGTAAAGCCTGAGCTATGCTTAATGATGTTCCGATTAGCAGAAGGATGAAAAATACCCATAGTGTTTTTTAATATGCCGCTTTAAAAACTTAACAATTAATCATCGTTCCCCTGCCGATTTCGTTTCAAAGTTTGTTCACGTCTAATGTTTTTCTGACTGATTAAACGGGGACGAAAAAACATTCGTCCTCTTGGAACGCGAACAATTGTATCGTTAATGTCTTCCTTAATAAATGGACCAAATGGACTCATATAAGGAATGACCTGTTGGCAGCATTTCCTGATGAAAGGTGGTGATGGCGATATATAGAGATGGCCCCAGTAAAGCTATAAAAAGACTAAAAAAACGAAGCAAACGAATCAGGGTGCTGATATCAGCACCCTGATAATAATCTTCGGCAGCCTGTATAAAGGATACGAAAAGAGCAGGAACAACCAGAACAATTGGTGTTCCATCCACTAAAATGGCAACTTTTCCTTCCAAAAGCTCGGCAGCAATCTTATCAGGCCGTTCCGAATAATAGACAGTCGGAAAAGGACTCAAAGCTTCATCCTGAATCAATTCCTCAATATAGCCGCTTTCCAGGATTCCATCGATTTCGATCCGATCCAGACGCCTATGAACTTCTTTAATGACCTTATCATTCGCAATTCCATCGATATACATGATCCCTACATCTGTGACTGTCTCTCTCCCGATTTTTTTTGTTTCCAGCCAAAGGTGAGGAGTTTTTATTTTCCGGCGTATTAAAGCCGAATTAGTACGCAAATTCTCCGTAAAACCCTCCTTCGGTCCCCGAACTACGGTTTCCGTAGTGGATTCCATTACACCGCGGTCCTTCCCGCCCCGCATAGAGATTTTGAAACCTTGTGAATACCCATCCAATAAAAGGATAACATCCCCTGATAACAGGGAAGTCATTAAAGAGCTGAATTCAGTTACATCTTGTATATCTCCAACTGCCAGAATTCTATCTTTCAAAACTTGTACAATATTCTGTTGTGATGATAGCAATAGATCCTGATCGTCTAACATGAGCGATTTCATGATATAGTTCTGAATGGAATTGGTATCCACCAATCCATCTGTATAGAAAATACAAGCTTTAATAAGTCTCCCTTTGCCAATTTGTATTTCACGAATCACGAGGTCGATGCTGTTCCCAAGCAGTTGCTTGACATGTTGAATGTTTACATTCAGGTCTGTTCTTAACAGGTCTTCGTTTATCACATTACGTTCGTCTTTATGATCTAATGAAGATTGGTTTATACTTTTTTTGTTTTTTTCTTAAAAAAACTCACACATATAATCCCCTCTCATTTATGGTTTGCTTGATTTTTGGGGAATCGGTCCTTAACATCATTCATTTGAGCAAATAATAAACGTATCTGACTCTTCTTTATCGCTCCATTTAATAATCATTTTTTACCAATTTACCATGATTTAAACATAAATAGGTTCTGGCGAAATGGGAATTTTATGTAAATAACATAGAATGATTGGATAATAAACATCTGATTTACTCAACGCTTTTAATATTGTCCGGAGTTTATTCTAACAAAACAAGGTCAAGAATAGAGATTATAACCATTGATAGGAAGTTGGACTATGGAGAAAAATCATAAAATTAGTGCGCGGCAATTTGCAATACTAGTTATTTTATTTACTATTGGCACTACCATCTTGGTGATTCCTGGAAGCCTTGCTCAAGTGGTTGAACAAGATGCATGGCTGGCAGCTGTATTCGGTACAGCTAGGGGTACCGTCAGGAAAATGCGGATTTACAACGCTAAGGCTGTTTTCCTAACGCTACCCCTGTCATCGCAGTAGCATGTGCCCTTCTCCTCAAAAGTGACAGTCCGCGATAACCCATAATATGTAACAAAAGGAGGAGAAAAATGTACAATACGTACAACACTGAAGGCATGCGTTTGTCATGTCCGCCTACTTTTGCCACTTTTCCGTGGGGGGATCCCCCATGGTGTAGACCACCAGCTCGGTATGATAGTATCAGGGAATTAGGAGGTCCTTCGACTATGGTTCCTTGGATTCCACCATGGTGTAAACCTGAACCTTGGTTTCCTTGGCCTCCGAAGGGACCTTGGATATCTAGAAACAGTGATGAATAAAACTGGTACTTATCTCTAATTCCCGATCAAATAAAGGTAAAAATTTCCACTTTTGTTATGGAGGAATTAGAAGGTCGGACCTTACCTGTTTTAGAAAGTGATATTGAATATTTATCATATATTGGTTCTACAATTAGTGAAATGAATCAAAAACTATACAACTCAAAAGAAGGTAAAAATATTATAGAAGAGCTTATCGCACTACTTGGAGCAAATCTTTATTTTAGGAGTCCTGCTGCCGTTATTGTCGTAGCTGTTGCTGTTACTGTTACAATTGCGATTATATATATTTCGCATATGCACGAAAGATAATACTTTTTATAAAAAAACTCCTTATGTGTGTCACCATTTACAAAGATTCATAATTGAAATCCCTGTTCTATAGACCTATTTTTCTGCGTCGAGGATAATTTTATTGAACTCGCCACATGCCCATCAAGCCAAGAAAATAGGTCACCCCCAAAACGATAAATTGAGCTTATAAGTTAAAAGAAAGTCCAAAATTTCGTTCTGGGGGTACTACAAAACTTTAACTTGATGGCAATGGGGTAATACCAGCGTCCGTGACACCATGGTAAACGTCTGTAATAAATTGGAAATACATATCAAGAAGTTCTAATATGTTGGCCAGGATCTGCTTCTTGGAGAGATCGGCTTTAGGCTCCTCTGCCGCGCATGCATAAGCGCCGTTAGAATAAGGCAAACTATCCCCAACCAGCGCCAATTATCGTGCAAGGGGGCAATAGTTATGACGGTTAAGATGATCGTAAAGTGGGATGGGAACGGCTTTCTAAAGGTCCTCGATGCAGCCGGAAAAGAGACAAAGCTGCCACAATATCTGAAAGTCGATCACACAGGTACAACTAACGGAAGAGATTATTTCACTGTGCTTGAAGGACGGGCAAAGGATCAAAAATACAGCGTCGATTCTCAGGCTAAAGCGCTCGGCCCTGTGACTAGCTATAAACCCTCAGAAGTTTTGAAATTCCACCCAGCGAAAAATTTGCTCCGCATCCCGCACCAGGTCGAGTATGAAGCGGAAACCGATCCATATAATCCTATTCCTGAAGGGAATCATTGTATACAGGTCGTGGATACTGATCATAAAAACAATTATCCTGAAGCCGGTCCGTATCAATTTTCCTGGTTTCCAATCGGTTTGGAAGGAGCACGCTATCTTCATCCTGGAACAGTTTCTGCGGGTTGCCTTACCGTAACTGACCTCACAAAATGGAATGACATCTACGATTTTTTGATCAACCGACGCAAGAACAATGATTGCGTGAGTATGCTGCAGGTTTGTCCTCCCGACGCAGAGGATTGGTGCAGGTTATTTAACGGCAAATACCAAATTACTGTTGATGGTGTAGCGTATGCTTGGGGCATACTGAACTTAAACTTTTCGAAAGGCGCAGACAACTGGCTCAATGTTGTGGGCACAACAGACAATCATCGCTACACCTTCCGTGGTGCTTTTGCACTCACCAAAGATGCACCGGTAGCCCATTCCTTCGGCCCTCAAGATGGAGGCATCATGGAAGGCAGGCTGACAGATAACCAGCCAAGCTCGCACTGGCCGCGTGAATGTGATCTGCGCGTGGGATGCTGGGAACTCAATTTCCAACCGGGTCTCATGATTCCGGTGCAAATTCAATGGAAAGGAACTATCGCACAAGGATACTGGAATCACGGCGCTCCTCACAGACTTGAATTGAAGGCGCTAGAACTGAGAAAGCGCCCCTGGTACAACTATCCATGGAACTATCCGGTCTGGAGCCCATATCCGCCACCACTGCCAGTTTAGATTCACGTTCCAATAAATGACAAGGACAATACCCTTGCACAAGGAGATGGGAAAATGACAGAGAAAAAGGAAGAAATCAACAAAGAGCTCAGCGAGAGAGACAGAGATACACGGCCAGCCGAGCAGGGTGGAAGCGGAAACGAAGCAAAAAACGAGGCTGGCACTAAGGACCGCGAGAACTTTTCCTCACTTTACGGAGAGAAGAGCACTGGACCCAGCGAGAAAACGACTGATACTCAGAACGGAGAGAAGAGCACTGGACCCAGCGGAAAAACGAGTGATACTCAGAGCAACGAAAAATGATATGTACTTAAAGTAACGGGTGCTTATCTTGAATAAGGTTTAAGCAATGATCTTCAACAATAGGGCGCTTGTGCGGCTGAGCCTAGGTCGTATCATATAACGGGTGGGATTCCCGTCGAGTAAGAACTAGCCATTCGCTCGTAGCGAGTCTTGGAGGACTAAAGGTAACTTTAGTCTTTAAGCGTAGACAGTGAGGTGGCGGGCCGAAAGCCAACTGGTTGAAGGGATTGAGCTCCATAATGATTGTAAATCGAGAGGGCTGATGCTTTACGCGCTGCAGAAAGCTACATTTTATCTTTCGTTAAAGGCAAGAAGGGTAAAACCTCTCTGGAGTCATAGACCTTGGCACGTTATACATTGATATGATACGGCAACTCGGGAGACCCTACCGGTCTTTTCTTTTTTTTAGAAGAGTATGGTGCACAAGCGATAAAAAGCAAGGAAACCAAATGCCGATGTAGGGAGTCGGATAGCAGCGTAGTACCAATGAAGTTGGGTAATGCCGATGGAGGAAAGGCTGCTACCAGTAATCACCCTTACTAGGGACACATTTACTACACATAGAGGTAGGAATAATGAATGGAAACAAAACTACTAAGGATAGCAGAACTAGCAAAATCTGAAGAGGTAAGTTATATTCTGTAAATGATTACTTGGACAAGGTATACGCTCCTTTTTCATTCCCACAGGAGATTCAGTAATGGCAATTAGATTTATATTTTTAGATTGTTGAATAAGAAAAGTATGAAG
This sequence comes from Bacillus sp. F19, assembly GCA_023823795.1. Classification (NCBI taxonomy): domain Bacteria; kingdom Bacillati; phylum Bacillota; class Bacilli; order Caryophanales; family Bacillaceae; genus Bacillus; species Bacillus sp. F19. The sequence goes on along the minus strand of CP085710.1, from coordinate 3,180,337 downwards.
CTTGTTATTTTTGTTCAAAATATAAATAAGATTAATTGGTTTATAGTGTAGGAGTGTGATTTTATGCTATTATCTGATGTTTGGGAGAAATATCATCTCGATAAAAAGATTGAAGGTTACTCAATACAGACAATAAAAACGTATTGTTTTCAATTTAAACTTTTATTGCGATACTTTGGAAACATTGATGTGAATCAAATAACAACTAATAAGCTTAAAAGTTACCTAATTAATGCAGGAGAACATTTAAAACCTTCTAGTTTAGGACATAGAGTTCGATGTATACGCTCTCTGTTTAAGTGGACATATGAGGAAGGGTATATTAAAAAGAATCCTGCTGCCAAGTTAAAAGAACCAAAATTGGGCAAGAGAATACCAAAGTTTCTATCAGAACTCGAAATAGAATATCTCCGTGAAGCTTGCCACAATTCTATGGAAAATGCCTTATTTGAATTTATTTATTCTACCGGCTGCAGGATTGGAGAAGTAGTAAAATTAAATCGAGAAGACATCAATTTTTCTACAAACTCAGTTATTGTACACGGAAAAGGAGATAAAGAAAGAGAAGTATACTTTAATACAAGATGCTCTCTATGGTTAAAGAGATACCTTGATGATAGAGACGATCAAGATGAATGCTTGTTTGTTACTGAAAGGCGTCCTCACAGAAGAATGAGCATAGATCAAATAAGATATATAATTAAACGGATTTCTAGTCGAGCTGCGATAAAGAAGAATATCCATCCCCACCAATTAAGACATAGTTATGCAACACATATGATCAATAATGGAGCCCCTATTGAAGTCATACAAAGTTTACTTGGACACGAAAAGAGTGAAACAACTAAAATTTATGCTCAGCTAAGTGGAAAGCTAAGACAGGATTTATATAGTAAATACTTTTAGATTTTAAAGGCATCAAAAAACACATTCTTAGAGAGTGTGTTTTTTCTATTTATTCTCGATAAAACAATTGTTAACATTTACAAATTTTGAAATAATTGTTACTAAGCAATTGGGCAGCATTCCTGTAATGAAGAAAAATGAGGTTTGAACAAAAAAATAACCTCTTGGTATGATATGAGTGTCCTGAAGCGGGCTGCGAAAAGGACAAAACATATATACCAGGAGGCCATCAATATGAATTATAACCAAAATGAAAAGATTGCTCAAATTACTTCTGAAACACTGATTATAGGTGTAGATATTGCGAAGTACAAGCATGTAGCTCGTGCTCAAGACTTTAGAGGCCTAGAGTTTGGTGCACCATGTCACTTTGAAAATACCAAATCACATTTTGATCTTTTTTTAGGCTGGATAAAACATTTGATGGAACAACAAGGCATGGATAAGGTGATTATTGGAATGGAGCCGACAGGTCATTATTGGCTCAACCTCGCTCATTTTCTGAAAGAAGAGGAGATTAAGTTTGTCGTGGTAAATCCTATGCATGTGAAGAAGTCTAAAGAATTAGATGATAATTCTCCAACCAAAAATGATGTGAAGGACGCAAAAGTCATTGCACAGCTAGTCAAAGATGGAAGATATGCCGAACCTAATATTCCACAAGGAGTTTATGCAGAACTTCGTGTGGCAAGGAAAATACGCGATCTCTTATTTGTTGACTTACAAGCTGTGCAGGGGCAAATTCATAACTGGTTAGATCGATATTTCCCTGAATTCTTAACAGTGTTTAAAGATTGGGAAGGAAAATCAGCACTACAATTATTAAAGTTAAATGTATTACCACATGAGTTAGAGATAGTCTCGGAACAAGAGATCCTCATTCATCTCAGAAAAGCTGTAAAACGTGCGGTTGGACTCAGTAAAATTCAAGAACTTAAACGAGTAGCCAAAGACTCTATTGGTATTCGTGAAGGTTCAAGGATGGCTAAATTAGAGCTTCGCACTTTACTAGACAAGTATGAATTAATAAATGAAAAGTTCGAAGAACTAGAATCTGATATTGATGGACTCCTTGAACGGATACCAGGTGTTCAACAAATGTTGGCCATCACAGGAATCGGCAAGGACACTGTAGCTGGCTTCTTTTCAGAAGTAGGGAATTTAAGTTACTATTCTCACCCTCGACAAATCATCAAGTTAGCTGGATTAAGCTTAAAGGAGAATACCTCTGGAAAGCACAAAGGGCAAACGAAGATTACAAAGAGAGGAAGGAAGACACTGAGGGCTCTCCTCTTCCGAGTAGCGATGCCTTTGGTAGCTAAGAACACTGCTTTTAAAGCTTTACATGAGTATTTTACAACACGTAAAACAAATCCTCTAAAGAAAATGCAGTCTCTTATAGCGATATGTAATAAGCTGATACGAATTCTTTTTACGATTGGTACAAAACAATGTGAATTTAGTGAAGATAGAATGTTGAAGGATATTCCCCATATGGCACCATTACAGAAAGCAGCTTAGAATTCATTTAGTTGGTTATTTATTTAGTTTTATTAGGTTTATTATTTTAGACATTTGAAGCACGGATTAGTCAGTAAAACAACAATACTACGGACTTTGATCCTGTCGGGCAGCATCACTGACATCCACCTCATGGAAAGGTTGGACGAAGGAATTTTGGAGCATAGACTCTGTGAGACATGGGAGGGTTGACCTCCATGAGACATGTGGACATCCACCAGTGCAACCATACTTTTACTAGGTAACCACTTTTTGGATAGGAGTGGTTAGGCAGTTAAGGACTTTTTTTCTCTGACACTCCAAAAATATCCTTATTTTCAACTTACATCCATAGCTTTGATGTCTAATTAAAATAAACCATGATGAAATCTTAAGAAAAAGCTAGAAATCCAGAGTTATTCCTTTCTTTATAGAGGGAGGATTGTTGAATAAGAAGATTTTGGAGGTGCTTATGTATACATACGATTCATTCGAAACCTTAGGAGCATTCACATTATTAAGACCTATTTTTGTCACGTTTATTATTACAGCTTTGCTTATGTTTTTTATTATCATTTTTCCTAAAATAAGGCTAAAAATGGTGAGTGGTCTTTCTGTGGTGGGATTATCAATAGTGTCGGTAATTGCATCTGCACAATTGCTATACTACGATGCAATAATTGTAGATGAACTTGGTTTAGGAGGAGATGTAGTTACTACCTATATGTTCTTGGTAATTTTAATCCTTGGATTTGTTAACCCAATTACCTTTTATATAAGACGTAAAAACATCGCAAATTAATCTTCGGCAAACGGGGGCGATTACTTAACAAAGTGTCGCTTCTTCTTATTAAAGTAAAGGGCAGGATTGTGGAGTAAGGAAGGAAATTAAGTGATTCACCTTGAATGGTATGTTATTCCAGAAATGTACAGTTTAATGGAATATGTGACTGTGTAAGTTTGTGATGGATAGAAATTAGACGGTGGTAGGAGATGAATATGTGGACTTAAATATTTTTTTGGCTTTTGGTGCAGGGTTTTTCTCATTTATATCTCCGTGTTGTTTACCTCTTTATCCTGCATTTTTATCTTATATTACAGGAATGTCGGTGGGGGAGTTAAGAGATAATTCCATACTAAATCGTAGTGCAATGCTTCATACCTTTTTCTTCTTGCTTGGGTTTTCTATTATTTTTGTTGTTCTAGGATTATCAACATCAATTATCGGTAGTCTTTTTTCTCAATACAAAGATCTAATTCAAAAGATAGGAGCAATTTTAATAGTGTTTTTTGGTTTGGTTGTTGTTGGCATTTTGAAACCAAAGTTCTTAATGATGGATAGAAAAATCACATTTAAAAATCGTCCTTCAGGGTATTTAGGTTCCGTTTTAATTGGAATAGGATATGCTGCTGGTTGGACACCTTGTGTTGGACCAATATTAGGTGCCGTTATCACTTTAGGTTTATATACCGGGCAGGGTTTAATTTATATGATTGCTTATACATTTGGTTTTTCAATACCATTTTTTTTAATGTCATTTTTCATTGGAAATTCTAAATGGATTAAAAAATACAATAGAAATATAAACCAATTTGGTGGGTATGCAATGATTTTTATGGGCGTGTTTTTATATTTTGGTTGGATGACTAAAATAACAAATTTCTTATCAAGTTATGTATTTAGGGGGTTTACAGGTTTCTAAGAATTCTTATTACGGTGTAATTAGGCTGGTCTTTCACGATATCTATGCAGCGTGAATGTTCCAGGACAAACTTTTATAATCGGGCGCTTATCTGTAATTGATTTTAAGCAATCGAGACAGTTTAGCATTCCTGTAGTGAGTTAATTTCAACTTTGAAAAAAAGAGGCCCCCTCAGTAAGATGAAATAGACACCAATCTAAACCATCTTAAGGAGGAAGCTCTACTATGAATTTTAAAATGCAAAACAAACAAAATCAACTGATTGAAAAAATTACAGATCACCATCTTGTTGTGGGTGTAGATATTGCTCAACACTTCCACGTTGCCAGAGCTGTAAACTACCGGGGTATTATAATAGGTGATCCTTTGACATTCGAAAACAGTGAAGGCGGATTTACAAAATTTCTTCAGTGGATTGATTCCCTTAAACGTATATATAAACTAGGAAAAACCACCGTCGGGATGGAACCTACCGGTCATTACTGGATGAATCTATCAAAATGGTTATCTGAAAAACGTATAGAGGTTGTCACTGTAAACCCTTATCGCGTAAAAAGAAACAAAGAAAACAGAGATAATACTCAATCAAAAAGCGATAAAAAAGATGCACTTGTGATTGCTGATATGGTGAAGAATGGTTACTATACAATCGTTTATTACACGCCAGAATCATTTGAAAAACTTCGTGTCCTCATGTCAAATCGGGACGTGGTAAACAAACGACGTGTGAGTTCAATCAACCAGATTAACCGATGGGTCGACATTGTCTTTCCTGAGTTTCGAGACGTATTTAAAGACGTGACTAGTAAAGGCGCCATCGCAACGCTTCGCTTGTTTCCTACTCCACTTGAACTTCGTTCATTACAGGCCGATGATATCGTGAAAGGATGGAAAACAGTTATGAAGAGACATGCCGGAACTGCCAAGGCTCATTCATTGATCACTCTTGCAAACCGATCTGTCGGCACTCAATCAGCTCTTAACGCCCATAAGTTCCATTGAAGCAGTTACTAGAGGAATACGATCTTGCGACTGTCCAACTTGAAGCCGTTGAACAAGAGGTAACAAATGTGCTTATGCAGGTACCTTTTGCTGAAAAGATGCTTGCCATTAAAGGGATTCACACCATCACATTAGCTGGAATTCTCGGTGAATCAGGTGATTTAAGTGGATTCGCTCACGGTAATGCTCTACTTCGCCATGTTGGGCTGCATCTCTCCGAAGCGAGCTCTGGTAAATGGAAAGGACAAATTATTTTGTCCAAACGAGGAAGGTCCCGACTGAGACGGTTCCTGTTTATTGCGACGATGAGCCTCATCATGAATAATCCTGAATTTCAAGCGATTCATTCTAAAAATGTGAAGGTGAAAAAAATGAAGAAAATAAAATCCGTCATGAAGTTATGCGGTAAACTCGCTAGAGTTTTGGTAGGAATGGCTAGAAGTGGTTCTGAATATGTACCAGAGAGAGTATTCCCAATCACTCAAGAAGCAGCATAAAAATAGCCATTTGAGTAGATGTTCGCGAGTATTGGCTTATTCGTAGGATTTCAAAGAAAGCATGGAGTACTGGATGTGTTAAACAAAAGGGCAATGACCCGTTAGGTTAGCAAAACCAGCCTCCACCCCTTGGATAGGCATGACGAAGGAATGAAAGGGCATGTCAACATGACCCGTTGAGACATGGGAGGGAAAGCCTCCAGGGGCATCGTGGAGTATGCGTGCAGCATATGGAATATTATAGGATTTATATTGAATCCTCTGTTTCCATCTGCCTTCACATTGTCAAAACGGTCATAACCCCTTTTATTCATTCATTCATATTCTATCAAGTGGATTGAAATCCTGCGAATAAGCGAGCATTCGAGAGAAATACTCATCTAGCAGAGGGAGTTTAACAATACTTTAAAAATTCAAGTAATCATATAAATTATAAAATTCAGATGCAAAAGTGATAAGTCTTGTTATCCCCCTGAGGTTTTTATCATATTGCATATATAAAAGGAGAAAAGTTTATGCGAAATATTCCAATTTAACTTCCCTGTTTTTAAAGACAATTTAGAAATGGGGGATAAATTTGAAATCAAATCGAAACTTTCTTTTTTTAATGCTCGGTCAATCACTAGCTAATATAGGTGATGTGCTATACATTGTCGGTGTTATTAGCATAATTTATAGTTTAACCGAATCAGCTACCGCATCTGCTTTCGTTCCGTTTACCATTACTTTTTCTATGTTTATTTCAAGCATTTTAACACCACTGCTAATAGGTAAGTTTAACTTGAAACATTTATTAACTGGTTCGCAAATAGGAAAAACGGTTTTTTTATTTGGATTAGGCATTTTTTTGACTGTAGGTGTAGATTCAAGTAACTTTACATTAATATTTTTAGTGATTGCTTTGATTGCTCTCCTTGATGGTTGTGCAAATCCAATTAGACAGACTTTAATTCCATATTATGTGGAAGAGGATAGCTTAGTCAAAGCAAACGGAATAGCAGAAACAATTACCCAGTCTATTCAAATAGGGACTTGGTTTTTTGGAAGTATGCTATTAATTGTATTCAATCCAAACCAGCTGATTTGGATAGTTATTGTGCTATTTGTTTTTTCGAGCATCATATTAGGTGTATTGAAAAATGTGGAAAACAAAGATGAAACGCAAGAAAAAAAGTGGACACTATTAACACAAGGATGGCAAACGATTAGTAGTACACCCCTGTTAAAAACAGTGGTTCGTATGGAGTTTTTTGAAACTATCGCTGGCTCCGTTTGGATAGCAGCAATATTATTGGTTTATGTCGAGCAGGCATTAAAGGCACAAGAATATTGGTGGGGTTTTATCAACGGTTCTTTTTTTATAGGGTTAGTAGTAGGAAGTTTATTATGTATTAAATTTTCCATATTTGTAGATAAAAATCGTAATGTTTTTATAATTACAGGAGCCTTTATGTCGTGCGTTTTTACGATTGTATTTGGATTGACGAGTTTCCCTGTAATCGCATTGATTTTGTCCACCTTAATTGGTCTTTTTGGGCAATTAAAAAATATTCCTCAACAAACAGTCGTTCAGACATCCGTACCAAAAGAACAATTGGCAACTGTGTATACTTCCCTTGGTACAATTGGAACAGGTACATTCGGAGTTGCCTCGCTAATAATGGGTATTCTTTCTGATTATTTCGGCGTCCGTAGTATTTTTATTCTTTCTGGGGGTTTACTGGCGGTAGTTAGCATTATGGCTTTAAAGAGTAAGGATTTGTTTAGACAACAGTTGAGAAAGAATAACATATAATTTTTGGCAAGAGGGGAGAGTATTTTACTCCTCTCTTTTATTAAGCTAAACAGGGGCTTTTTGAACGCCCTTTACTTATCAATGGTTTTGTCAGAAATTATCTAAGAAAGAGAGGTTGTTATGAGAGATAGAGCTTCTGCTGTTCTTATAGAAAATAACAAAGTTGCTTTAATAAAACGAATAAGAAATGGAATAACTTATTATGTCTTTCCAGGTGGAGGAATAGAAATAGGCGAAACGCCTGAGAAAGCAACAAAAAGAGAAGCGTTTGAAGAGTTAGGAATCGAGATATGCGTGAATGAATGTATTGCAGAAATTGAGTTTAATGGAAAGCAGTTTTTCTTCTTAGGAGAAATTGTTGGTGGCACTTTCGGCACCGGACAAGGTCTAGAGTTCACAGATAACGAAAGAGCTAAGGGTTCCTATATACCTATGTGGATAGACATTAAAGAACTTTTTTACATTAATGTTAAACCTAAAGAAGTTGCTGATAAAATACAGGCCTTATTCAATTAAAGGGGGCATTAATGGCATTAATAAAACTGTAGAACTTTACTTTAGAATGAAACATAAATGCTAAACAATCGTATATAAGTTATACATAATAAATGAATGAGAAGGTGATTATTTTGAATATTGGTGACTTAATTTTTCAATTTTTAAGTTATGCTTATCTTTTAATTATAGTCTTAATACTTGTTTGGTTTTTCCGAACCAACAATAAAACAAAGGCACGTATTAAGAGCCTTGAAGATAAAGTGGAAGCTATAAAGAACAGTGAAAACAGGGATAAATAGGACCCTGTTTTCACTGTTTTTTATAAAGCAATTAAAATAAACGCTATTCTACAATCGGGGGCGATCGCTTAACAAAGTGTCGCCTTTCTTATTGAATTAAAGGGCAGTTTAACGGAGTAAGTGGATTCTGAAGTTCTTCTACAAAAGGGCCAGATTCTTGAATAACTTATTGAGGAAATATTGGCAATTTGAGATGATTATTATTAAGTTAAAGGGATGTTAAGCGTACTATGTCAAATTTAGGAGTGAATAAATTGATTGAAACTCAGTATGATCCAAATTGGTTAAGGTTAGGGTTTCCAGATGCTCCAGATTCTAATTCATCGGGTCACAATATAGGAATCGTAATCATCGACACCTTAAAACCACATCAAAGTATCCAACATTTAAAAGAACGGCTTATATACATTACTGTTCATGACGATTTATCGATTAAAGTACAGATGCCTGCATTTGAGGAACCGGCAGAAATAAAAAACTTTGAAGATGAACACGGATTATTAACTGTCCTTTCTTTAGCCCATCAACCTTGCAAAATCAATGGTAAACTTCATACAGGAATATCTCCCGCAGCAACCTTCTTAGTACTAAACCATGGAGCATTTAGAGAAGGAGAAGGAGAGAGACTACAAAAAGGAATCAACTGGCTTTTAGAGAAACAAGAACAATGGAATATAAAGATTGTTTTAAGTATGGGATGGCATGCTTTAGATAATACTCACTTGTTAAAAAATACCCGATACAATTCCACGGTAAAAGCACTGGCCCCAGTTTTAGAAAAAGACATTCTAGTGGTATGTTCGAATGGAAATTCTAGAATAACGAATATTAGACCACCTGTTGAATATTTAGCTGTAGGCGGTTATAACGATCGAGGTTCCGCTGATTTAAAGCAACATGTCCCTCATACCGATGAACCATGGGGACCGAATGGGGATGGACATATGAGACCTGATATTTTAGGACCAAGAACGTATTTACCCGTACCTATTCATAAAAAAGATGGCTCTATAGGATCTGTGGCCTTTTATGGCGGAACAAGTGGATCCGGAACTTTAATAGCAGGTATTTGTGCATACTTATTTTCAAAGTTTCCACATATCGACATTCAATTACTTAAAAATGTTCTAAAGGAACTGGGAGATTATATAGATAACTATGATAACCCTGCACCAAAAGTCAATGTTTCAAAAGTATTAAAAGCCTTGGAAACAGGGTATTCAAACAATGTTCCTCCTCAAATAAAAAGGCCAATTACTGTAGAAAATCCTACAAATTCATTACAATCGAAATGCGAGATAGAACGAGCTTTAGCTCTATCATATCTAGTAGAACACTCTCTCTGCAGCAGGAAAGACTTATGGATGTATACATTAGATCCCTCAAGTATCGTTAGAAACATTGCTGTTTCAGGATTACATAAACCAGCAAATTCGGAAGAAAGAGAAAAATTCTGGGCCCAATTACAGACAGAAAGTGAAGGAGGTGTGAGAGGGATATATATGTATGGCCTTCTTCAAGATGCTCCAGCAAACGAAATTGAATCTTGGATACCTTGGGCAAAAGATGAAAATTTGTCTGTACGATGGTGTGTAGACAAATATCTATTAAAGTCATCGGAATTTCCAAAATTTGAACTTACACCGGATCCAGATTTAATAGCTGAAAAAGCAAATGCTTTACATGAAGCCTATAAACAATACAAAAAGGAAAAGTTACAATTAAAAGAAATTAGAACGGGTATATAAGATGAATTAAGTTATTTTGAACAAATTCCATGTTTCGGTTATTCCGTTAAAGGGCGCTTTTCTTCGATAAGACAACATAAATGATATTCCACAATCGGGGGCGTTTCTTCAATAAGAGGAAACGCTTTTTAAATACTGCTAAGGGGAAGTTTTGTTTAATAACCAAAGTCTAAAAGGGGTACAGTCAGGAAAATGCGGATTTACAACGGTAAGAGTTTTGAGACAAGTCGTATGAGACTTTAAGAATCCTTATTTTGCACGATTTTATGTCTGTCTCAATAGACTCTACTCTATTGGAATTGTGAAGTGATACACTTAAACTAACGGGGCAGTTTAGCATTCCTGTAGATCGTTAAATATCAGGTTTGAAAAAAATAGAGCCCCTCAGTAAGATACGAGTATAGAGTCCAATCTAACTCAGAGTCTTAAGGAGGAAGCCCTACTATGAATTTTAAAATGCAAGACAAACAAAATCAACTAATAGAAAGAATTTCCGATACACATCTTATTGTTGGTGTGGATATCGCTCAACAACTACACGTTGCCAGAGCAGTTAACTTCCGTGGAATTGTAATTGGAGACCCTATTACATTTGAAAATAATGAAGAGGGGTTCGTTAAACTATTAAACTGGATTAAAGATTTAAAAAGAATAAAAAACTTAGATGCAGAAATAGTAGGTGTGGAGCCTACAGGGCATTACTGGATTAACCTATCAAAATGGTTATATAACCAAAATATTGAGGTAGTAACAGTCAATCCCCACTTAGTAAAAGGAATAAAGAAAATCGTGATAAAACTCAATCTAAGAGTGATAAAAAAGATGCTCTCGTTATCGCGGATATGGTCAAAAACGGCTATTACTCCTTTATTCGCCCATCATCAGAATCATTTGAGAAGCTTAGAGTGTTAATGTCTAATCGTGATGTGATTGTAAAACGTCTCGTAATGTCTATTAATCAAATAAATCGATGGGTAGATGTTGTCTTTCCAGAGCTGAGACAAGTGTTTAAAGATGTTTCGTGTAAAGGTGCCATCGCAACCCTTCGTTTGTTTCCAACTCCATATGAAATATCTTCAATGGAGCAACTAGATGTCATGAGGGGATGGAAGTCATTAATGAAAAGACAACCAGGACCTAAAAAAGCTCAATTACTGATCAATCTAGCAAAATCTTCTATTGGAACTGGACAAGCACTTGATGCTTATAAATTCCATCTAGAACAATTATTAGAAGAATATGACCTCGCTGTAAAACAACTCGAAAGAGTTGAACAACAAGTTAATGAAGTTCTCAACAAAATACCATTTGCAAAAAAACTACTTATGATTAAAGGAATAAGTGAAATTTCATTAGCTGGGATACTAGGTGAGTCAGGAGATCTAAGTGGATTCTCTCACGGAAACTCTCTATTACGTCATGCGGGATTACATCTAGCAGAGGCAAGTTCAGGCAAATGGAAAGGTCAGATTGTTATTTCAAAGCGTGGAAGGTCAAGACTACGACGCTTCCTCTACTTAGCAACTATGAGCCTTGTGATGAATAACCCTGAGTTTAAAGCAGTCCATTCCCATAATGTGAAGGTAAAAAAGATAAAAAAAATGAAGTCAATAATGAAACTGATAGGTAAACTAGCAAGGATTTTTGTAGGAATAGCACGACGAAACGAGTCTTACTGTCCAAATAAAGTCCAAGTATTATCCCCTTTAGCAGCATAGAAATAAAACATTAGTTATATAAAATGTATCATATAAAATAGTTAACTTTAATTTTGAATGTTGTCTTATTCGTAGGATTTCAAATATGTACGGAGTACCAGGTTTCTTCAACAAAAGGGCACTGTGACCCATCAGTTTAGCATAACTGGCCTCCACCCCTTGGATAGGCATGACGAAGGAATGAGAGGGCAATTGACCCGTTGAGACATGGGAGGGAAAGCCTCCAGGGGCGGCGTGGAGATGTGCATTATATGGTAAAATATGGAGTGGTAGCTGACTCCTTTATTTAACTATGCCTTCACGAAGCCAAAATGATCTGAACTCATTTCATTTACACGTAATCCAATTACAAGGGGTATGAAATCCTGCGAATAAGTGAGCATTCGAGAGAGATTCGTATCAAACTGAGGGAGTTGAAGATAACTTTTGGTTGAGAAGTTCGGCTAACACTTGTTGTAGAAATTGCACGGCTGTGGCATTAAATCGTTGATTCAGTCCCTCAGGACTGATGAGCACTTCTGTTGATGCTTCTAAACAGCTACATAACTGAGTTAAAGAGGTTTTAGCGACATTTAGACTCATCCATACACATAAAGCGACTAAATCTTTTTCTTGGTACTTACTGGTTCGTTGTACAAAACCAACATCTCTAGCAAGATCTCGTAAGAAATTTGGAGATAAGAAGTTTTGAATTTCTTGAGCAAATAGTTGTAATTCATCAGATACAGAAATAGACATACAAAAACGCCATCCTTTCCTATGAGTCTACAGAAAGAATAGCGTATTTTTTTCATTTTAGGGGGTATTTTGTTTTGTTAGCTTGATAGCGATGTGGTGGGACCCCAGTAACTAAAAAATCTACTCCACTAATTTTTGAACTGAACTACAATGCCCTGAAATAACTTTCAATTCATTTTTATCCATACGCCAAACTCTTGTATAAAACAGTTCATCTTCCATATGTTCTCCAGCAAAAATTGCCTTTACTTTAGCCTGTGTAATTGTAACAACGGCATCTTCTAATGGAATTACCTTTTGGTTTAAAAAGTTAATTTCAGTGATATTCAATATGCCTGACCTATGAGCTTCAATATCAGCTTCCTTTGTAAATATTTGTCCAAAATGAGAAACAAAAGTAAGTTCATCACTGATAAGTTTATCAAGACTTTCTACATCCCCATTTACCATTGCCTTCCGCAATCTTTCTTCATATTCATAAATAACATTCTCTTCCATCTTAACACCTCTATGTAAAAATTCACCTACTATAATGTTATTTCTTTTCATGACTATCAATGTCCTCTTTCATTCGTTAAATGTGAAATATTTTATTTCACATAACTCCCCGTTTGCTCAATAAGCCTTCCTTCATTAAATGGCCCTTTAATAAATGCTTCGGAAGTTAACAACTTTATTTGTAATCAACAGCTTTAAGGACGGAAGTTACGCCGCGTGACGATAAAAAAGTACATGTATGTTCGAAATGAAATGGTATGTAGAGGAACGAAAAAAGACACCTTTGCCAGAGTCTTTTTTTCATTGAGATCAAAGGGTGTTCGCGTCGTCCCCATTCGCATTCTTCATAAATTCGATATGCTTAAATCCCCACCCGCACATGTCGGTCAAAACCGAACTTAACGTTCTTCCGTGATCGGACAAAAAATATTCAACTTTGGGCGGAATCTCTTGATACACTCGGCGTACGATGAGTCCGTCCCGTTCCATCTCACGAAGCTGATTGGTGAGCATTCCTTGAGTGACATTCGGAAGCAGACGTCTCAATTCCCCGAACCGCTTTGTGCCTTGATGCAGTAAAATAAACAAAATGAGTGGCTTCCATTTTCCTCCGATCACCTGCAGAGTGGCCAATATCCCCTGTGTCTTATTAGAATCGCGAATTTCCTCTCGCATCTTACCATCTCCCGATCACATGATCTTTACCTTCTTAGTTGTAATTTTATCAAAGTATCCAGAATGAAAACAGTACGATGATTTATCATACTTAGTACGGTTTACCGTACTACCTACCAACATCAGGCGACGTCTATTGTACGTTTCACAGGACCTAGTCTGAAAAAAAAGCGTACTTTGCAAAAATGAAATTCCGCATAATAATGGGGGTGTAGATCACGATGCTACGAAAAATGAGAAAGGATGATCGTTATGAAAATTATGGTTATCGCTGCACATCCCAATCTAAATAATTCCAGGGCCAATCAGGCGTTGGCACGAGAGCTGAGAGCTCACACCGACATCTATTTTCGTGACCTCTATCAGGAGTACCCCAATTGGAATATCGATGTGGAGAGGGAACAACAATTGCTGCTTCAATATGACCGGGTTGTGTTTCAATTCCCCTTTTATTGGTATAGCTGCCCTCCTCTTTTAAAAAAGTGGTACGATGATGTATTGACGTTTGGCTGGGCTTTTGGACCCGGAGGCGATAATTTGAAAGACAAAGAGTTTATGGTCGCAACGACGACAGGCGGTACGGAAAGGCAATACCGTTCGGGGGGTTACGACTGGTTCACGATCAGCGAATTATTAAGACCAATACAAAGTACCCTCACCAGATGCAACGGCACCTATCTTCCCGCATTCGTCACCTATAATGCGAACGAAGGCACGAATGAATATCTCGAGCAAGAGGCTAAAAAGTATGCAGAACATATCCAAACTTCCATGGGTGTGCTTATCCATTAATTTCTATGTGCCAAATAACATGATGATTAGTTGTCGCCTAAAAGAGAACTAGTGTTCTGTATAAAAAGTTCTTTACTGGAACAGGCTATTGTTCTTCAAGAAAAGGGCGCAATTGTTGAATAATTAAATCCTAATTTCTCATTTATATCACTGAGAGATTGGGATTTTTAATGCTGGAATATCCTTAACGTTGTAAATCCGCGTTTTGCTGGCGGTACCCTATTTATGTAAAGACTGTTAATTTTCTGTGCTTTTAAATCTCTAATAATATCTAAAAATACCTGCTTATATTTTTTTTTATTTTTCATAAAACCACTCCTGAAATGTTTAAAATTGGAATCGCTTATTTACTGTCTGCAAAAACGTCTGGGTTAAAGACAAATTCACTAAGTAATGATAAAAGGACAGCCACAGGAGCTGAAATAATAATAGCTAGTAATATTTCATATAAATATCTCATTTGTTTCTTCTCCCTATCCTACTCAAGAATCCTGCCCAATTCCAAGCTGAATGGGCGAAAACTATGTGCTGCAATCGCCCCCATTAATTAAAAAAAGCATTTAATACAACTTTTCCCCAATACAAAAAGCTCATTGTGAAAAATACAAATGCAAATGTAGTTAAAGCTTTTGGCAATCTGCTGTAAAAGTATATTAATGCTATTCCAACAAATATATGAATTAAAGCAAAAAGGATAATACTCATTCGGGTCACCTCTTACTTTATTATACATTTTATCCAATTAGGGGTACCGCCAACTATTTATCACATTTCCCACGCTAAGGCTAAAACCCTTGAATGGCTTAACGTGGGTTTTACGTCAAAATGTTGGTGGGACCCCATTTTGAAGATCTTGACGGAAACAGCTTAGAATTTATGTGTTTTGTTGAGGTTCCTGAAGCACTAAAAAATGATTCGAACAGATATTCACTTGATGAGTGGGAGGTTGTGAAAAAAACACATGTAAAATAACTTGGTGTATTCAAAAAAACGGGCGCATTAATTGAACAATAGCTAAAAGGATCTTCAACTTTGATATTATCCCCTTATAGTAGACAGTAAAAAGAAAGGATTGTACTGTCTTCTATGGGGGGATTTTTTCATGGGGAAAATTAGAACAACCTATACAAAAGAAATTAAGCTAAAAGCGATTAATTTATACCAAAAGAAAGATATGGGTATTAGATCAATTTCCAAAGAGTTAGGGATTGGATATACAACTATACAAAGATGGATAGCTCACTATAAAAGAGAAGGAATTCAGGGGTTAGAGGAAAAGAGAGGAACATCTTGTAGCCCACTTAAAGGTATACCTAAAAAAGACTATGAAAGCGATACAGAAAAAATAAGTCGATTAGAAGCAGAGAATGCCTATTTAAAAAAGCTCTTAGATGCGAAAAGGAGGAGGATGCAGGAAAAGAAAAATCAATAGAATACAAAATCATTCATGAGCTTAAAAATCAATTTACTATCAGTATTTTATGTATAATTGCAGGCGTATCAAAGAGTGGCTATTACAAATGGCTAAAACGTCAGAGTAACCCTACTAAAAGGGATTTAGATGATCAATCGATTGTATCTAGAATTATTGAATGCCAACAAGACCCTGATATTAATTGGAGCTACGGTTATCCAAGAGTTCGAACTTGGCTAAAAAAAGAGTATGGACTGAAAGTCAACCATAAGAAAATTTATCGTTTAATGAAAACGAATGGTATTCAAGCAAAGATACGAAAAAAAAAGTGGAAGCACTTTGGGCGTAAAGAAAAATATGTCCTTTCCGATAATTACTTAAATAGAGAATTTTCAGCTAAACGCCCGAATGAAAAATGGGTAACAGATATAACCTACTTACTTTTTAATGGGAAAAAAATCTATTTATCTTCGATATTAGACCTTTATAACAATGAGATTGTCTCATATAAAATAAGTGAAAGAAATGACCTAAGGCTAGTAGCTGATACTGTAAAAGAGGCCATAAAAAAAAGAGACGTAAAAGGACTCCTATTACATAGCGATCAAGGATTCCAGTACACCTCAATAAGATATAACCAACTATTAAAAAGATACAATATTAAGCAAAGTATGTCTAGAAAAGGAAATTGTTTAGATAACGCATGTATGGAGAGTTTTTTTAGTCACTTTAAAACTGAATGTTTTTACCGATACCAATTTGAGACCTCGAAAGAGGTTAAGACAGCAGTAAAAAATTATATTAAGTTTTATAACAATAAACGTTTTCAAAAAAAATTAAATAACCTTAGCCCTACTGAATATAGGGCTAAGGCTGCCTAATAAGTGCACCTTTTAATTAAATGTCTACTTGACGGGGGTAAGACCAACTTGGAAGATCCTTTTTTAGTATCTATAACATGCTTTATGTTAACTAGATTTTTATAGAGTATTCATGTGAAAAAGAGAAGAAATGAAGTTTTTCACGTATCCTTCGTTCGCCCATAAACTAAAAAAGTGGGGGGATGAATGTGTTATTTCGAAATCAAATGGACAAAACTTCTTATCATCAAAAGTATTTTCGTCCATCTTGCTTGAAAGCTTTAAATGTAAAATTTAACAATTGGAAATTCTTCGCTCCATATTATGATAAAACGTATGACGAAATCCAGTTACCTCCTGAATTGACGAGGACACCAGAGGGTACACTTATCAACTATTTTAGTATTTTACGGGAAGCAGTAAATCTAGGAGAGAGGAGTTGCGGTTCCATCGGTCAGGGGGATCTTCCATTTCCAATTGCCTATAATTTTTTATCCAAAGCCTATCAAAATAAACTAAGCTTTGAAAAATATGTAGATTCGTTTTCAGGAATAGGACATACGAGTTTAATAAAGCTTTGTCGAGTCCCAGGTGGAGAACGAGGAATAAGATTTTTTTATGAAATTGAAACGATTGAATTGTCAAAAGACTTGATGGTTGAGTACTTTGGCTATTCGTATGGATTTATCCAGCTTGAACACGAAAAGGATGGTTATCGAATTTCAGATTTGAGTAAGATTAAAGAAGATTTTCTATGTGCACCATATCATGGATGGGACCATGACGGGGAAGCGGTAGTAAAAATAAAATATGGAGAATGGTGTAAAATGATTCAGCACATGTACCCAACGATAAAAAATGGTTATATTAAAAATATTTACTTTCATGGTAATGATGAAGCTGATTATTATTTTATATTCTTTACATTAACAAATGGAACTGACGTAGAAATAGCTCAATTTCGCAAAGTAGGCGATGAAAAGTGGAAACAGGTGAATATGAAACCTGAAGAAGAGTGTTTAACAGAATAAAGGTCAATAAGGGGTCCTACCACATGTCCATCAAGCTAAGGCAAATTAATACCCCAAATCGAAAAAAATCGCTATTCTTTCTGTAAAGAAATAGGAAAGGATGGCGTTTTTCATAAGTCTTTCGCTTTTAGCACCTAAAACAAATGCTGATATTGTGCCAGCGATTCAGGAATCGGCAGAAGCTGCTCTTCCTGATGGAGTGATCAAACCTACATCTAAGTACATTGAAGGTGTGAAGATCATTCAAACCTATCTGAATTTCTGGTTAGGAGCGAACACGATTGAAGTTGATGGATATTTTGGTCCGAACACAGAAAAGCATCTTACAGCATTCCAGAAAACAAGAGGAATTGCTGCTGATGGGATCTATGGCCCGAATACGAAGCGTGAATTGATTGAGGTTTATGCTGAAAAACTTGCAAAAGAGAAGCAAAAACAACAGCCGACAGCTGTGCAATATTTTGTTCAAGTCGGAGCATTTAGCAAGTTAGAAAATGCTGAACAAATGGTGGAAAAAGCTGAAAAAAGAAGGCTTTCCGGGCATTATTAAATCTTCAAAGTAAAACAATGATTCACAATATAGATGTTTTTCACTCTGGAATTGATTCAGGGTTATTTGTCGTTTGTCGATGGTTGCCAAAATGATGGTTTTTGGGCAAATAAGTTGCCTAGAGCGATATAACGAACGATTCAATAGATGGGAGGTGATTCTATGAATGGGGTACCGCCAACATTTTAACGTAAATATACGCTAAGACAATTTTTGGAATATAAAAGCCGATTTACCCTAATATAAGGAGTTACCGGCTTAATAGAATATGTATTTAGTTGTAATTAATACCTAATCAAACACGTAAAAACATTTCTAATTATTTTCCGGGAACAACTACTTTTTGGAGTTGTCTATTGCTAAGAAAACTATTATGACAAATACAATTGCCAAAGTAATTACAGTAAACAATTTTATTCGTTCCTTTCTGTTCATAAACTTATTCTTTATTTTGAATCACAATTCTGAAGGAACTAAAAGCTTGTTGACTCATATAGTTGTCGCTACTTACTTCATAAGGAAATGGGAGGGCAATAAATTGAAAATTACTTTCTCTTTCTACATTGGGTAGTTTAAAATCAAAAATCTTTCTTGATTCTGGAGGGACAGTTGTATATAAAACCTCATTATTATCAATAATAATATCTTGTTCCCAATCTTTTAAAGCTAAGATTGCATATCTAATTTCAGTATTTGTATCGTTACCGGCAGAGAGTGTTAGTTTTTCTCCTTCCGTTTCAGTGAAAATAAATTGCAACTTCTCCGTACTATTCGTAACAAATAAGTAGTCATTTAAACCATCTCTTTTAATAGCTTTAGATTTTCCTTCTTTTAATTCTTCCTTACTAGTACTAACAGTTTTATTAATTGAATACCGCATACTTAAAACTTCTTCCAAAACGGCTGCTCTATTTAGATCGTTTTCCTTCAATTTATACTCCGGCTTTTTCACGAGTAAAAATGTTAGTTCACTAGAATTGGACTTAATAGGTGCAGAAACTTTTATGTCCAATGAACTTCGAGGTCGCATTTCAAAGAAATATTTGTTTAATTCCTGCTCATTATTTTCAACTTTAAATTTCTTTTGTTTGTAATCTTCAAATACAAGCAATCCATACTCTCTATCTTCATTAATATTGTGATCTAGTGATACATACACTGTCACTTCATTATTTTCACTATTAAGTACACTTCCGTTATCTATATTTTCACCATTAACATTTTTTAGTCCATATGCAATTGTATTGCCATCTTCTCGTTTTCCATTATCATTAGTACCTGAAGTGATTGAACCTTTATTTGAGAATAATTCAGAATAAAAGCTACTATTAAATAAGAAATAAACTCCAAGTAATATTAATACAGATAGTACTAGAATGATGTGATATTTTTTCATTGAACTTCCTTCTCCTTGTGAAATAAAAGAGATATGCGATGAGCATATCTCTTTTATCTTCTTTTTATTTACCAATATGCTTTAGTTTCATGAACAACATCTTTATATCCACTAAGCTTGTATGTGTGGTTTCCAAGTGCCCAGTCATTTCCAAAGTATATTGTCCCGTTGTCAGCTCTTGCACAAATATAAGTCGTTTTATTTGCGCTTGCTGATTTTGAATTAATTAAAGCTCCATCACCATTGAATGTTCTAGCTCTTGCGTAAATATAATCCTCAGTTGCTGTTGAAGAAGATTTAGATACTGCATATGTTCCCCCCAAAAAAGGGCTATATGTATCTGTTCTAGATGAATTCGTTGGCGCGGCCATGGTGCCAATTAAATTTGGATTTTCTGCTTGTTTTATAGATTGTGTTACATCGGAGTCCACCAAAGCATCATTCTCTGCAGCACTTGCTCCCGTACCAAAACATAAAATCGATAATCCTAATGTTGTTGAAATTAATGATTTCTTCATCTTCATTGCAATACCTCCTGTCCTTTTTATATACTTCTCCCAAAAGTAAATAATTCCCTTCTATATTATAAGGAATTTTGAAAATTAAGTAATATTTACCATTAAATTGATAATTTGTATAATTGCTTATTTATAAAGAGTCAAATTTTATAAATTTAAATTTAAATACACGTTATCGAGATCATCTTGTGTCATACCAATATAGGCTAGCGTAACGCTTGGTGCTGAATGGTTAAACAACTTTTGAAGAATTGAGAGGTCAACTCCAGATTGATAAGCGTGGTAGCCAAAAGTTTTTCGTAATGTATGAGTCCCAATTCTCTCTTTAATTCCTACTGCTCTTGCTGCTTCATTAATAATTCGAGTCGCTTTAATGCTTCTTTCCCTTTTCTGGAGCGAAATAAAGGTTCGTTCTCATCACAATTTCTTGTCATCAAGTACTCCTTAATTGCTTTTTTTGACGTATCCCCAATGGGAAAATCTTTGGTTTTTCCTGTTTTTACTTCCCGAAGTGAAATTCGATCCTTAATCTTACCCTTTTCGTCGATTACATCAACAATTCTTAGTTGAAGCAAATCGCTGATTCGAAGTCCTGAATTAATTCCTACATTAAAAAGACAATAGTCTCTTATATTAGTAGCCTTTAGAATTTTCTTAATAGCATCTATTTGTTTCCTATTCCGAATGGGTTGAACATATTCCCAAATGAACCCTCCAAAACTATGATCCTTAATGTATAATATTATATATTATGTATGATTCAAATGCTAAAAAAAGTAAGAGATTTAAAATAGTCCTTGGAAACTCTGATTTATCAAGGGTTATCGCTTTATTCCGAATGATACAAAAGATAGTTATGTATCATTCGCAAGAACCATTTTCCTCAAGAAAGGAGTTCTTATATTATATATGCCCGAGTAAGAGAATTACTAACTTCAGAGGAACGTAAAACGTATATGTCGATTCCTAATGAATTGGATGAATGGACATTAGGTACATACTTCACGCTTAGTCAACATGATTTGGATGTCACTCTTCGCCATAGAAGAGACTATAATCGTTTGGGCTTTGCAGTACAACTCTGCATTATCCGATTTTCAGGATGGACCTTATCTGATATGGATGAAGTTCCTTCAACAGCCATTTCTTATATTGCCAAGCAAATTAAAGTGAATCCAAATGAGTTTCTAAAGTACTCAAAACGAGAAGCTACAAAATATGAACATTTGGTAGAAATCCGTAAAGAGTATGGATATCGAACATTTACAACTTCAGAATATCGCCAACTTGCTAGACTTCTGTTCGATGATGCTATGGCTAATGGAAACCCTACACACCTTATCCAAACTGCAATCCAGATATTGCGTAAGTGGAAAGTCATTCTACCAGGCCTAGTCACAGGGTTGCTGCTGTAGTCCGTCAGATGTTTTACATAAAATGTATATCTTACTCTGGATATTTGTTATCTGCTTCCTAAATGTAGTACCAAAAACGATGTTCAATAGTAAAAATGTTACCTTGTTTTAGGGAATGAGTTTTGGTACTGTAAATTAGCATTAATAGACTATTTGTTGATTAAGTAATGGTAATGCCCATAAACGGTCGTTTTTGTTACAGTAATTTGATTTCTTATTTATGATGTTGTTGTAAAAAACTTCAGTATATTCCGAAGAGCCATTCAATGAAATAAGGCTTATTGTGCTTTCTTGGCAGTTTTTTTAAGAAAGAATTGGTTTTGTAAAAGAAGAATAAACATATGGAAAGTTAAAATAGAGATATCTTAATTATAAAGGTGATGATTATATGATAAATAAATTCACAATTACATCAGGTGCGGTCGTTATCGATAACCAGAATAGAATATTGTTAAAGAAGGAGCCCAGAAGAGGTTGGGAATTGCCTGATGGTATTGTAGAAACCAAAGAGGCAATTAAAGATGCAGTAATTCAGAAAAAATATCTGTAATATGTGGTGGTTAGGTATACCTGTAAGTGGGGAACTACAAACAAGTTCAGAAAGTTTAGAAGTTGGATTTTTTAACATTGAAGAGGCTTTAAATCTGATTGAGAATAATGACTATAAAGATATATCGGAAGCTGGTTTCGATCTTTTCAGAAAGGATTCAAAAGACTTCAAGCTTTGGGATTTTTGGCTTGCTGTAATGAGAGGGAAAAGTAATAAGAGTGCCCAAAAGTCAGACTTTTGGCACTCTCTTCCTTTTCTTGGTTTATTTTTAATAGCGTAATAAAGAAACACAAATTATGGATTACCTACCATTTCACATAATTTGAAAATATCTCATCATTAAATTGATCAGCCCCATCCACATTTGAACTCTTAAATACTGGAGGGGTAAAACCAGCTTCTATTAAAAGTTGTAGAGATTCAACGATGAGAGCTTGAGCAAGGAAGCATCCAACGGCATCTGAAGTAGCTCCAGAATAAATGTCAGAGTTTGAGATCCGGAAACCAGCATCACCGATAACAGCGCCATTATCGAGTACTACATCAGCAAGTTCATATAGTTTTTTTCCGCTCTGGTGTCTTGAAGTTACACTTTGAGAATGTTTAATGCTCGTCATAGCAATGACCTTTGCTCCCTTTTTCCTTGCCTCTATAGCCATTTCAACGGGTACAATATTTCTTCCTGAATTTGATACAATCATAATTACATCTTTGTCTGATACTTCATGTAAATTTAAGTACGACTTCGCAAGTCCTTCGATTCTTTCAAGATAGGTGCTTTTATTTGGGCGTTCATGCAACATTAGCTCTGGAGGTAAAATAGCTGTGACTAAGGCAAGTCCACCTGCACGATTATAAATCTCTTCGGCAATCATATGGGAGTGTCCAGAACCGAATACATAGAATCTTCCACCCAACTTAACAGCTTTTGAGATGAGGTTAGCACCTTCTATAATGGCTTCTTCTTGTGTTTCTTGAACTTCCATTAAAATATTGTTAAAGAATTTACTATAATCCGCAAATAATGATCCCATTGTTCTTCCTCCATTAAAAGTTTTTATTTTGAATTTATTACTACGATAGCTTTTAAGCTTTACCATCCATAACGATGAATGTCCCATCCTTTTTCAATTAGAGTTTGTTGGGCATACAATAACGTCTTGGATGGTATATCTTTCTCCACTGCAACACCTGATCCGATAACGCAATTACTGCCTACTTTAGTTCCGGGCATATATAGACTCAAAATACCGGTCCGAGTAAAGTCGCCAAAATAAACAGCGTTTCCAAATTCCTCAGGAATTTCTCTTCTACCATTCACCTTTTGAGTTTGAGGCAGATCATCAAAACGAGTAATACCTACTGTGACTCCAGCAGCGATATCTGTTGATTCACCTATGATTCCGAACACTTCACCAAAATGTATAAAACTGACGTTATCAAAGGTAATACCTCTAAATTCTGCACAATGTCCAATGCGATTTTTACTCCCAATGACGCTATCAGGACCTATCCTGCAAAAGTTTTCTATGCGACAATGAGAACCTATTACTACGTTTCCTTCTATAGTTACACTATTTTCAATTTTTGTATGATCTCCAATAATCGCATTTCCTTTTATCGTTACATATTTTCCTATTTCCACATGTTCTCCAAGCTTTATACATCCTTGAATATCAGCTGTCGGATGGATATTACAAGTCTCAGGAATATCATTATGTTGAAGTTCATTTGTCATAACCGATAGTGCCAGCTGATTAGCTTGCATTAGGTGCCAAGGCTTATCTATATCAATTACTCCATCTGTGACAGGATAGGATGAAACCGTATATCCTTCTTCCACTAACCATTGTAGACTTTGCTCAAATTCCATCTCGTGTTGTGGCATAACTCCTGTCGGTACATTTTTCATGAAACCTGGGTTATGGTGCAACATTCTCTTCAGCACTTTTGTACTTAAAGCAAAGACGCCCATGATTCGCTCTTGTACATAATGAGGACGAGGGTGACCATAAATATTCTGAACGCTGTTTCCGGTCCCTTTGGAAATTCCAAACCAATCAGGCGCAAATTCATTTGTTATAGGTTTAGATAAAATGAGTGTATCTACAGTATTAAGTTCTTTTTGATAGGCATCAACAAAACTAGTTAATCTCTCTAGAGTAATAAATATATCTCCATACATGATCAACAAGTTTTCGTCGTTAACGAGGGACACTACTTTTTCCAAACTATCTGCAGTCCCCTCAGTTACCGAGAGTTCAATAGTTTCAACTCCTTCAATATCGTAAACAAGAGATTTAATTCTGCGTCCTAGATAACTAGTCACAATAATAATTCGGTCAAAAGACAAGTTCTTAAGATGGTTTACGAGATGAACGATATTTCCTTGGTTAGCTACCGGTAAAGCTGTCTTAGGCCAATAATCATTATATGGCCACATTTTTTTTCCTTTACCTGCAGCCAATATAATAGCTGTTTTCACATCAATCACTCCGTATATTTATTTAGTCAAGATTTAATTAAACCCTAAAAAGTAATGCATTACGTCCTTTAAGTTGTTTAAATCTAATGGATTATATCCATAAAGATTTACACCATAATTCGAATTTTATACCTCCTTTGTAAATTGATATATACCAATTCTCTTTAATTATTATAAAAATATGTTTATAATGTCAATAGAATAATCTTAAATAAAAGGAATGTGAAAAATGAACAATAAAAAAACCCCTTTATATAAACAACTGAAAAAGGAAATTATACAAAAAATTGAAAGAGGGGAGTTGAAACCGGGTGATGTGTTACCACCTGAAAGAGAACTTGCAGAATTATTCGAAATGAGTCGTATGACGGTGAGGCAAGCTATTTCAGAATTGGTCAATGAATATATTCTCATAAGACGACACGGCAGCGGGACATATGTAGCTGAACTTAAAATTCCACAAGGTAGGCGTTTAAAGAGCTTTAGTGAAGACATGCGCGCGCGAGGGCTGTTGCCCGGATCCAAGGTTCTAGAGAAAACAATAATTGTAGAACCTCCTGCAAACATGATTGCTGATTTAAAATCTGAGGGAAAACTTCTTATGCTGAAGCGTTTAAGATTGGCAGATCTGTATCCTTTAGCAATTGAAACAATAATGCTGCCGATTGAAAAGTTTAATAATCTTGAAAGTAGAAACTTCGAGAACGAATCGCTATATCGAATCTTAGAGGATGAATACAGTATAAAGATTACAAAGGCTCAACAAAAAATCGAGGTAAGAATGCCGACTCCTCAGGAATCAGAATTACTTGAAATAAACTACTCTGTACCCGTCTTTCATTTTAAACAGATAACCTTTGATCAAAATAACGAAATTTTCGAGGTTGCTCATTCAGTATATAGGGGAGACAGATATGAAATAGATACTGAAATTTATAGCTAGACTATGACTACGGATCCAAAATAAGGGATCCGTATTTTTTAAAAATTAAATTGACAAAAATATCAGACAAATATAAAATTTATGTAAATTGGTTAATACCAATTTAAAATTGGTATAAATATTTTTTCTGGAGGTGGTTTTAATAATTTCCAATAATCTTAAGAAAAACGCTATTAGTTTATCTGGAGCGATAGCTATGTCCATAGCTATAATGGCACCTGCAGCGGGTATGATGTTCGTTCCACAGGTAGTTGCTCAATCTGCAGGATCATCTGTCCCCTTGGTATATTTCATCGCTCTAATTGGTTCGCTTTTTGTAGCTAATACAATTGTGCAATTTGCTAAACGGATAACGCACGCTGGATCCTTTTTTGCCTATAATTCTGCTGGTCTCGGTCAAACAATGGGATTCTTATCTGGTTGGTTGCTAATGAGTGGTTATTTTGTGTTTTATCCCCAAAACATCTTGGTGGCATCATTTTTTAGTTCGCAGATAATAACTCAACATTTTGGTATCGATATTCATTGGAGTTTATTTTCAATATTTTTCATTGTGATTATTTGGTATTTATCAACTAGGGGAATTAGTAGTTCTATGAAAGCTGACTTGTATTTTGTGGGTGCGGAAATGCTAATTATCCTAATAGTAGTATTTGCTATTATCCTTCAGGGAGGAGCTGACGGTCACACTTTTGAAGTCATGACAGCTGAGGGATCCCCAAGCGGTTGGTCTGGCATCTTTTTTGGAATGATTTTTGCAATGATGACTTTTATGGGTTTTGAGTCGGTAGCTACCGTGGCGGAAGAAACTTCTGACCCTAAAAAAAATATCCCAAGAGCTATTTGGGGTTCAGTAGTAGGTATGGGGATTTTTTATATCATTGTAACCTATGCAATGTCAATTGGATTTGGTTCACATAATGGGGATGAGTTTGCTAAATCAGTACTGGCTATGGATTATTTAGCTGCAACTTACATAGGGGACTGGTTAAGAATTGCTGTTGCAATTGCAGGAATTGTGAGTGCTTTTGCCATAAGCCTTGCATTAAACAATGCCGCAGTTCGAGTAATATATGCTATGGGAAGAGAAAAAGTATTTCCTAGCAAATTGGGTATTACCCATAAGAAATACGCAACCCCCGTCCATGCAATTAATGCTGTTGGTATCTTGGCAACTATAATAGTACTACTAATGGGCTTTATATTTGGTCCTTACCCTGTTGGGTATGGGATGCTGGGATCGTTTGCAACTTTGCCCATTTTACTTCTTTATGTGCTTGCTTCTATTTCATTAAT
This sequence comes from Bacillus sp. F19, assembly GCA_023823795.1. Lineage (NCBI taxonomy): Bacteria > Bacillati > Bacillota > Bacilli > Caryophanales > Bacillaceae > Bacillus > Bacillus sp. F19. The sequence goes on along the minus strand of CP085710.1, from coordinate 3,153,510 downwards.
CATGTTTATTAGAAAAAACCATCGGAACGAATTTAGCTTGTGGTCACACGGTATAGCCCCAATAATTGGTGCTCTTGTTATGTTATTGCCGATCTATGGCTCCATTTTTCCGTTTCCGGCCTGGCCATATAATTTGGTATTGATACTAGTTTTGGTCTATATCCTAGTTGGTTTTATTTTAGGATTAGTCCTAAAAAGAAAAACGCAAAACCTTGTACAGGATGTTAGTAAAATTATTAGTTCAGATGGTTCAGAAAAAATTGTAGAAAAGGTGATAAAATGAGTGGTTTGTATGGAATAGTGGATATTGGAGGAACTAAAACCCTAATTGGAATAGCCACTAATGAAAAAATTATTGGCACACGTCAGTTGATGTCTAAAACTATAGAATCACCACAAATGCTGATAGATATTCTTATGAAAGAATTCGATTCATTAATAGCTGAAACGGACCATAAATATGGAAGATTAAACTCGGTCGGTATAAGTGTTCCGGGTCCGTTAAATCGACAAAATGGAGTTATTCATTTCACAGGAAATTTAAAGTGGTCCAATTTTAAGATTGTGGAAGAACTAAGAAAAAGTCTCAATGATATTCCAATAATCATAGATGATGACGCTAACGCTGCTGGTATTGCAGAAGCGATTTATGGAGCAGGAAAAGGCTATAAGAATCAAATATATTTGACAGTCAGTACAGGTATTGGAGGTGCAATCATTATAGATGAAAAACTATATTATGGAAAACAAGATCTTGCGGGCGAAATTGGTCATATGACGGTATCACCAGACGGACCACCATGCTCCTGTGGGAATTTTGGTTGTCTAGAAGCTTTGGCTTCTGGAACATCTATTTCAAAAAAAGGGGAGCAATTATTGATTCAAGAGCAATCTCAAGTATTATTAGAACTTGCCGGTAAGAATTCGGTTACTGCTGAAATGGTTTTTGAGGCCGTTAGGTTGGGAGATCAAGCCTGTTTTTCGATCATCCAACAAACTTGCCGATATTTAGGTATTGGTTTGGCAAATATAATACAGATTTTCAACCCTGACGCCATAATTTTAGGAGGCGGAATTATGAATAATCAGTCAAAACTATTAATTCCATTAATAGAAAATGAAATGAATCAACGCTTGTTCAAAATTCACAGGGGTCATCTGGATCTTAAATTGGCTGCACTTAACGGACAGAGCGGTTTATGGGGAGCATGGCATTTAGCCAAAAATCTCCCTTCTAGTGCGGAGAGAAACTCATTATGCCATTTTTAATAGTAAATGCTGATGACTTTGGTCTTTCAAAAGGAGTAAATTACGGAATTATTGATGCACATGTAAATGGAATTGTTACATCAACAACGCTTATGGTGAACATGCCGGCAGCGAAACATGCCTCAAGCCTAGCAAAAAAATATCCTTCTTTGGGTGTTGGAGTTCACCTCAACCTAACGGCAGGTAAACCTATTCATCTAAATGTTCCATCACTAGTCAATCAAAAGGGATATTTCCATAGCAAGAAAGATGTTTTAAACAAAACTAATGTACTTGATATTGAAAAAGAACTTAGGGCACAAATTAACGAATTTTACACTCTTGGATTGATCCCTACTCACTTAGATACTCATCATAATTTACACGGAACAGAACCGGTTTCTTCGATTGTAAAAGTTTTGGCTGAAGAGTATCAGCTACGAATACGTCGATTAAATAATGAAGATAAATCGATAAACACTCTAGAATTTTCTTCTAAATTTCATGATGATAATGCTTCTTATGAAACTTTATTGGATATTTTTGAGAGTGCAAGTGTGATCCCTTTAGAAATGATGTGTCATCCTGGTTTTGTTGATCAACAACTTTTAAATCACAGTTCTTATAGCATACAAAGAATAAAGGAATTAGATATATTAACTGATCCCTTGACAATAACTGCCATTCAAAAAGCTAGGATCCAGTTAAGATCTTACAAGGAGCTCTGATGGTAATGATACTGTCTACATGCAGTACTTTTCCATTTCTACAATTATATGTTTTAAACCGAGTGGGGAGGTTACGATATTGAACTCTTTTGGATTAATTTTAGTTAGCCATGGTGGACTTTCAAAAGGTCTATTATCTTCGGTAGAGATGATTATGGGACCTCGATCTAATACAGTAACAATTAGTCTCGAACCTGGTATGGGTCTTTCTAATATCAGAGAACTTATTGAAGAAAATATTCAGCAGTTAAGCGATTGTTTGCACGTTTTTATTGTAAGCGATTTATTTGGGGGTACACCGAGTAATGCATCGGTGTTTTTGGCAGAATCTTATCCTGACAGAATTATTCTTATAACTGGGATGAATTTACCTATGTTAGTTCAATTCTATTCTTCTTCTACTGAAAATCCTGATACATTAGCTAAAGAGTTAGAGACGGTTGGTAAAGAAGGGATTCAAACAATTAGAACCAATATTTTAACAGAAGATTCACAATCGCTTAATTAAGGGAGGAATACAAAATGGGAATTGTTTTTGTCAGAATAGATGACCGTTTAATTCATGGCCAAGTAGCGACGACTTGGGTAAGAAATTTTGATGTCGAACAAATAGCCGTAATTAGTGACACATTGGTAAATGATCCAATTCAAACATCAGTGATAAAAATGGCTGCACCGGTAGGAGTGAATGCAGTTCTCTTAACAAAAAAAGATTTTACCGAAGCTTATAAAAAAGGTTTCAAAAAGAGAACGATGCTAATTCTGACCAACCCCCATGATGTACTATCTATAGTGGGAGAGGGGGTAAGAATCTCCTCGCTAAATGTTGGAGGAATGAAATTTACAAACGGAAAGAGAAAAATAACAGAATCAGTTTTTGTCACAGAAGAAGACATTGAAGCGTTTAATAGATTAGTAGGCCACGGTATAAAGATCGATTTACAAATGGTACCCAGTTCACCAAAGAAAGATTATGATCAAATCAAAAATTTCATTTAATAAAAAGGAGTTTGATCTATGGAAATGTTAGTTCCAGCAATACTTGTGGCAATCTGGGCTGCAATCTGTACTTTAGATTTGTTCGGACCTCAACTTTCCCTTTGGCGTCCACTAGTAGCCGGAACGGGGGTAGGAGTAATTTTAGGCGATCCGGTTCAAGGATTGATTATTGCAGGGAGTTTAGAATTAATGTGGCTTGGTGTTGTAAGTGTAGGAGCTTATGTTCCGCCTGATGTAGTGGCAGGTTCTATTATTGGAACAGCAATAGGAATTTTATCAGGTGAAGGTGCAGTCGCAGGCATAGCAATTGCAGTTCCAGTTGCTGTAGCAAGTCAACAACTGGATATTTTATTCAGAACAGGTACCATCACTCTTATGCATAAGGCTGATAAAGCTGCGCTTGATGGTGATCTTGATAAAATACAGCGGTATCATCTATTGGGTATTCCTTTTGTAGTACTTACGCGGGCTATTCCAGTATTTTTAGCCGTGTTATTAGGAGCAAAGTACGTAGAAGATTTATTCTCACATATACCTCAAGTTATCTTAGATGGTTTGGGATTAGCAGGTGGGGTGCTGCCAGCCTTAGGTTTTGCAATGCTCCTATCGTTAATGCTCAACAAAGAAATGTGGGTATTCCTTATTATAGGATTCTTTTTAGCAGCTTATCTTAAAGTTCCTACAATAGGTATAGCACTAGTTGGAGTTGTCGTAGCAGTCCTTTATGACCGTTTTGTAAACCAATCTATAGATAGTGGTTCGGTAGAAACACCTACTGGAGGGGGTCTTGAATAATGAGTGAAGTTGCGAAAGATAATTTTGCTGAAGCCAATGAAAATTTAATAGTGCAAAAAAATGTTGAAACTAAAATTGATAAAAAAATACTTAGAAGTATGTTCTGGAGATTGCAATTATTTCAGGTTTCATGGAATTACGAAAGAATGCAAGCGTTAGCATTTGCATTTACTATAAAACCGGCCATAGAAAAGCTCTATAAAACCAAAGATGAGAGAGAAATAGCCTTGAAAAGACACCTAGAGTTTTTTAATACCCACACTACAATGGCAGCACCCATTTTAGGAATGACTGCTGCTATGGAAGAAAAGGGTGGAAATGGCGCTGGCCAAGGTGTATCGGGCATTAAGGTTGGGTTAATGGGACCTCTAGCAGGACTGGGAGACAGTATTTTGTGGCTTACTTGGATGCCTATTGCAATGAGCATAGGAGCCGCCTTTGCTAAAGATGGAAATATCTTCGGGCCAATTCTTGCTCTTATTCTATTTAACGTAGTTAATATTCCACTTAAATGGTACGGTATTAAAATAGGATATGAAAAAGGCGTAAACTTTTTAGCTGAAGCCGGAAAATCAGGAATTGTTCAAAGATATACTGCAATGGCAACGATGTTAGGGATTGTAGTCATTGGTGGTTTAATCCCGCAACTTGTACAATTAGCCACTCCTTATGTACTAAAAGTGGGAGGTACAGAAATAAAGTTCCAGGAAATCTTTGATGGGATTTTACCTAGCTTACTTCCCTTAGCTATTACAGTTATTAGTTTCCTATTAATTAAGAAAGGTTTTAGTGCAATCAAAATTTTAATGGGAATGATTATTTTTTGTGTATTGGGTAAATGGATTGGTATTTTATAATGAATAAGGTGATCAAATGAATATTTATTGTGGATCAGCTAAAGTTGATATCACACCTACTGAAAGTAAGCTTTTAGCAGGTTATATGGCTACAAGACAATCTAAGGGAATTCATGACCCAATTAATGCACGAATTATTGCAATCAGATCTCAACAGACTTTTATAATTCTGGTTAGCTTAGATTTGATTTGTATAGATCAAAACTATACAGTCGAACTTCGCAAAAAAATTTCAGACCAAACAAATGTTTTAAAAGAATGTATCTTTCTTCACGCTACGCATACTCATTCTGGTCCGGGGGGGACTATTCATGAAACATCTCCCATCTGGAGAGCATTTCCTGATTTATGGATGCCATACGATAGAATACTTGTAAATGAACAACATAAAAAGATTGTTGATGCTGTTAAACTAGCATTGGAAAATTTAGAAGAATGCAAAGTTAGTATTTGTGAGGGGGAAGCCAGCGGCATTGCTGCTAATAGGATATCAGCTGAAATAGAATATTCCTCAATTTTAAAAGTAATAGAATTTGAATATTGCAGCACGAACAAAAAGGTTATAGTGTATCACTTTGCATGCCATCCAACGATAATGAATAGAGACAACCTTCTAATTAGTGCTGATTTCCCTGGAGTAACTAGCTCTAATTTAGAAAATGAAAATAATGTAGAAATTGCATTATTTATAAATGGTCCGTCAGGTGATATTAGTACACGTTTTACAAGAAAAGAGGCAAGTTTTTATGAAGTAAGAAGGGTAGGAACAGTATTATCTGCAGCGATATTGGAATTATTAACTCACAAAAAACAAATCAAGGTTGATACCGTAACTTCTAAAATAGAGAAAGTAGATTTGGCCCTTCACAACATAGAAGATTCTGCGCAACTGCAACATAAATTGCACGAACTTAAACAAAAACATAAAATCCAAAGGGTAACAGCTGGAAACAACTGTGCCTATTTAAGAAAGATAGAATCAGAGATTGAAGGTGTTTCTGCATTAATCAAGAAATCAGGAGTGTTAGAAAACTCGTTAACCATTTCTACCGAAATACAAGTATTAAAGCTGGGTGAGATCTTATTCGTATCAATACCTGGAGAAATATTTAATGAAACTGGAACAGAAATAACTAATAACTACAATGGAGTACCAGTATTCATAGCTGGTAACACTAACGACTACATAGGATATATAGTCCCAGAAGGCTACTATGCGAGTGACAGCTATGAGGCATATATGACGTTATTAGAAAAAGGATCCTCAGAAAAAATAAAAGACACTATACTCTATATGATGGACCAAGTGTAGGTGAGTGTTTTACTCCATTAATGGCGCGATTGTTTAACAACACAAACAGAAAATGATCAAATTTTTTATAAAAAGCGTCCATGAAATAGTATTCTGAAGAAATCGAAAACGTTGATTCATCAACGATGTATAAAATTCTGCATAAACGAAAAAAAATGAACAAACGCCAATCCCTTCAACCGTAAGGGATTGGCGTTTGTTCACTTCATATAGTTGGCATTATGTTTCGTTTTCACAAGCCAGTGTATATGGCCTAGTGACAGGGTAGCTGCTCTAGTCCGCAGGATAATTTCCAAAAAAAGTAATTTAATTGTTTAATAAGGAATAGAAAAGAAATGACAATAGGAAAAAGCAAAACAAACCCATTGAAATTACCATGTAAGTCCTAATTCATCGCAATAAACATCTGCCTCAATAAAACAATTCCTCATATCAGCCTCACTATCCAATTCACCGAGAATATCATACACTGCCTTTTTTAACGCATCGATAGTTGTATAGGGGACGTAGATTATATACTCGTTTGCAATGATCTCCATTTTATAATGATGTTTTAGGAATTGTTCGATACTTTCTCTTACCTTCCCTTTGCCACCTACAAATTTATTGTTATTTTCGATTCGCAGCCCCATTCTTATTTTTGCAGTGTTTTCTAGATCAATAGGAGATTGTTTCTCTTTGCTTTGCCGTGTTGTTCCTATGTAACGATACAATGTTGCTTGACTTATTCCGGTCATTTCCACAATCTCGCTAATACTGTATTCCTTAGAGTGATAAAGATTTAAAGCTTTATTTATCTGTTTTTCTTTCACTTTTGGACGTCCGCCATTTCTTCCTCTGGCTCTTGCACTCTCTAACCCCTCTTTTGTCCGTTGAGCAATTAGATCCCTTTCGAATTGGCTAAATGCTTGAAATACAGTAAGCATAAGTTTACCTTGTGGAGTATTCGTATCAAAATTCTCTTTTATGCTAATCAATTTAACATTTTTACTTTCAAAATACTCAACTAACTCTATCAAATCTTTTGTACTTCGGCCTAATCTTGAAAAACTTTCTACAACAATTGAATCTCCGGGTCTAACTTTATCCTTTAATCGAATAAGTTCTGGTCTGTTCGTTTTTGTACCTGACATTTTTTCTGTTAATATTTCGGTACAGTTGTATTCGCTTAACAAATCCAGTTGTCGAATCAAATCTTGTTGCTTGGTACTAACTCTTGCATATCCATAAGTGTATTGCATCATACTCTCCCCTTTTCTTAGCGATAATCTTATCATTAAAGGGTGTTATTGTTAACTTGTTTTTGATAATAGTTTTGATAACGAATGAATAAGGATTTTGCAGGTTAAAATTTTCGAAAGTAAAGTTTATCAAATACATTCGTTTTTGATAAGAAAATTGAAATCCCCCTTTACTTGCTTAACTCCATAAACGGGCCATTTAATGGAGTAAAGTGTTTTGGGCTAAGAAAGCTTTTTTTCAATAAGTCATCTTGAATCTAAATACATTTCCTTAACAAGTGAATAGGATAATTTATATACTGTGAAGGGATTGAGAATAATGTATTATGTTCCTTATATGAATCCATATCCTTATTATATTAATGTACCAACGTATAACTATGAAAGACAATCTGTTTACTGGACTTTTCCTAATGAGATAGAGCATGCAAACAGATTTGATTCTTTTCACTCTTACAACGGTGATGGAAGAATTTTTTTAACAGATTATGGACCAAAATCATTTGTCGTTAATATCAATGAAGCAACGAAGCAAAACAATACCTATCGTACTGCTTTATGGACAGGAACACATTTACAAGTTACTTTAATGAGTCTCAATGTTGGCGAAGATATCGGTTTGGAAATGCATCCTAACGTTGATCAATTCTTACGTATTGAACAAGGCCAGGGGATTGTTCAAATGGGCAAGAGTAAAGATGATTTAAACTTTGAAAGAAATGTCTATGATGATTCGGCAATAATGATACCTGCTGGAACATGGCACAATGTAACTAATACAGGTAATATCCCGTTAAAAATTTACTCGATATATGCACCTCCACAACATCCACACGGTACTGTACATGTAACAAAATCCGATGCCATGGCAGCTGAATAAAACTACTGTGAATAATAAAAAGAAGAACGTGTTTGCAAAAATATATTATTAGAATTGTTCTTATGAAATTAGAGAACTATTTTGTAATTATATTATATGTTTGTTATTCAATTAACGGGCGCTTTCCTTTAGGAATGTGTCTTTTACTTTTTGACCAGAATAGGAAATGGATTTAAGGAAAAACTCATTTTAAATAGGGAAACAGACCAAGGGTAATGACTCGGTCTGTTGAGAAATTAAAGTTATTTCTAATTTCCCATAAAGTGATAGGTTATTGCAGAAACACCGTCCGAATAATCGGATCGGTGTTTTTAGTTTTTATAAATGTGGCCATAGTCCTTTTAAAAAGGAGTGATGCTACATTTGGCGGGTGTGGGGGCAGAGCCCACCACGTATGCGTGTAGGCATATAGAGAAAGAGCAATAAGCGGAGGCGGTGTTTCCATTACCCCCATTGCCTTCTTAATTGTGAATTCCAATGAGGTGAAAATGCTTCATCTTGATGAAAGCACGCATTTATATGAAAAGATACTCGATCTTGCTCCTCAAGCAGTAGATAAGATTCAGCAGATGTTCAATAAGAAAGGCGATGACAATAGCAGTCAGAATCAACAGAATCAAAGCTCAATCTGAAAGGTTATAATGGACCAAAGCAGGATTTAGAATTCGTAAGTGAAAGACGTTAACTTTTACTCTGAGAAGGTTTAACATTTTTTACCCTATCAGAAATTATATCTTTCTGAAGTTAGACAGGTCTCTAGCTCCTGTGCCCGGGACTAGAGATCGTCAAAAAAGTAAATGAACACAACCTCCTGCTGGCTCCCCTTATGCTTGTCGAACCTAACCAAGGCTCTATACTTATTTAGAAATGACTGTTTTTAATTTTAGCTATTTCCAAAAGGTGTTCAATACCCTTTTCGACACTACTCTGATCGTTCGGAAATATTTATATGTAATTTACATAACAAATTATTCCTTAAGTTGATAGCTATAGGCTTCCTGTTCTTAATAAAAAGTTTTTTATATTGTGTTAAAAAGATTGAAAATCGCGTTTATTTTCGATTTTTAGCCGGGGTTATAAATTGTATCTCTATTCACATAGCAAGTGATTATTTGCAAAGGGGAAAGCTATATTAGGCTTGATTATAGCATTAAGCAAACGCAATGAAGTTGGTATAAAAAACCTAAAAAAGTCCTCATTGAGGACTCTTTCCTATTTAAGTGATTTGTTAGTCGTCTTGCCTATCTTTATCGTTCATATCTTCTGGGTCTTCTATTGGATCCTCTGGATCTGATTCGGCATCTTCTTCATCATCCTTGTTGATAGTGTCATTTTCATCAACACCCGGTACACCTTCTGTATCATTATTTTGTTCTTCCTCTGGAGGTGCAGGATCCTGATCCTGATTATCTCCAACATTACATCCCGCTAATATTAAAGCAGAGAAAAATACACTTGTAAGCAAGTGGAACCATTTTTTATTCATGGTAATACACCTTCCTTATTTTATTTTTAATTGTAAATCTTTACTTAAACTTCCCAATGTGAAAGATAATATGTGTTATATCTTTTGGAGATAAAGTAAATTTTTGTAATCCTTGTTGGAGCCAATACTCCAAGCGTATAGTAGTTTAGCATTCTTCTTCAACTCCCTCAGCTAGATAAGTATTTCTCATGAATACTCATGTATTCGGATGATTTCATTTCAATTGATAGAATATGATTGAATGAGTAACGTTTTGACAATGTAAAGGCAGGTGGAAATAGAGGATCAGATTAAAATCCTATAATATTCCAGATATTGCACGTATACTCCACGATGACTGAAGGCTTTCCGGGTGTATTTGAGACATTTAAAACGTGCAACAACTATTCTAGGTTGTTTGCACGTTTCTTTCTTATTTCCACATATAAAGTGGCTTTAGGCACACTAGTAAGTTTCACAATGTCTTTCACACTTAATCCATTCGTGTTTCTACTATTATATAGTCGTAAGGCTTCTTCTATATTCTTTCTCGGTTGTGAAGGACGACCCATGTGTTTTCCTATCAATTTTGCTCTTTCTCTACCTTCAGATGTTCGTTCAACTATTATATCTCTTTCAAACTGCGCAAAAGAACCTAAAACATTGAATAATAATGATTGTAGAGGGTTTGCTGTTTCATTGACCTTAAAAGATAAATTATCTTTGATAAAAAAGATATCAACTTTTTTTTCTTGTAGTGTTTCTATAATTTTATTTAAATCAATAATCGATCTGGCCAAACGATCTATTTTTGTCACCATCACTGTATCACCCGGTCTCACATTTTCTAATAACTTTTTTAGCTCTTTTCTATTTTTAGTGGTCGTACCAGTAATTTTTTCTACATAGATACGTTCGCAGCCATTTTCTTTTAAGATTTCTTCTTGAGATGCTAAATCTTGGCCAACTGTACTGACTCTCGCATAACCAATTTTCATTATTAAGCTCCTTTTGTCTATAAATTAACAATCTTTTATACTTTAAATTATAGACTATCTTTTAGACTAATTTCTACTAAAAAATACATAAAAAATAACTTCTAAACATAAGTGTCTAGAAGTTACAACTTTTAGATAGCTCTCTTCATAGAAAAAAGTTCTGCTGAATATTTTTTAACGTAAAAAAGAGCTGTTCTCTTAGAACAACTCTTTAATGATTACCTTATCGTTGGTGACAATATCTCTATTTCTTGTTGAGTTGTCAGGCAAATAATGTTCTAACTGGTTAAATCAACTTCATAAAAACCACCGTAGTAGAATTTAAACTATTAGTTTCTTACTTTTGCGTTGCCGCCGTCACTGCCTTCAGCGTCACCACCGCGATCACCAGTTGCGCTACTTCCAGTGTTGTTACCATCTGTTGCATTACCACCATTACCACCATTACCATCAGCAGTTGCCCCTGTGACTCTTGCTGCTGCTATCACAGAACCGATGGCTTGAAGAAGTTTGGAAAGATTAAAGTTTACATACACACCGGGAACATTGATCTTAATACCACTTTCTTCGTCAACGCTGCCAATAATAACGCTTTCGCCATCGGCACTGTCAGCGCCATCTATGCTTTCAACGTTGATCGTTACACTATCAGAATCTATTGTTTCTTGGTCAGTAAGAGGTTTATCAAATGTTTCTTCTTCCAAGAACAGGACCTCCTTTTTTCCAGTCTGACTATAACGTATGGAAAAAATGAGTAACTTGTCTAAACTATTTCATTATGCAGGAAAAAAATGTGTTTTAAAACCAAGAGAAAATAGATGAATCGAGAGTTTTGACCAGAACCTTTGTTTGAGTACGTATCATTTATAATGGGGTGGGTATCCTTTGGGTATTTAAGAAAAGGTATTATATCTAAAAGTTACACTTTTAGACACATGGATTTTAAATTATAATGATTAAAACATTTGCAAATTTGCTTATCAACCCTATTTATCTATCTTAACCAGGTATGGATCTAAGTTAGAAAGATGGTTGGAAACTTGAATAAAAGTGAAAATCCAGGTGCGGATAATCAAGATGAAAACTTGGATAAAGGCTTTACTGTTAAAGAAGTTGCAAGTTTCATTGACGAAACCAATCCTGGGCTTGATGGTTGTGAAATAAACATTATCGACCTAACCATTGTTAGGGAGTTCTTTATGTAAAAAAAGTCGAAAAAAAAATATATATATTTTACATATAATTGTAATAACCTGTTACATTTGAATTAATTAGGAGGTATAATCTAGTAGATTTAATACATATATTCAGGGGGATACTATGAAAAAAGAATTATTGTTAGCTTGCGGACTCTTTCTTGCATTTCCTGTGGGGCAGGGTTTTGCAGAGGGAAAAACAGCAATGGCAGAAAAATGGTCAGCTTTGCAGCAGCATCAGACAAATGAAATGGAACTATTTGGATTTAATGAAGATGAAGGAACTTATTATGAAGATGAGCCAAACGATACTTTGGCAAAAGCCACTCCTGTAGAGACTGGGTATTTTTTGGCTGGAAGCAGTCACAACCAGTCTGTTAATAATGGAAAGGATATTGATCTTTATAAATTCACATTAAAAGATGAAGAAGATTATTCTCTCGTTGCATATACTCAGAATCAAAGAGAACAAACACTTAAAATACGTGTACTTTCATCAGATGGAGAAGAAGTAGCAAAGAGCACTTTGTTCAGTGAGGATGGATATGATCTGCAAAGCGTTGAGAGCGTTCTTACACCTGGAACCTACTATTTGGAAGTCACGAATTCCTATTCAACTGTTCTTAATGAAAATTATGCAATCTTTCATGATGTTTACGGGTATGGACAATCATTTGAAAGACTCGCCGGCGAAGACCGCTATGAAACATCAGTCAAAATCTCACAGGACGGGTGGATGGACGGAGAAGCTAAAACGGCTGTCTTAGCGACTGGAGCAAACTTTCCTGATGCCCTCAGTGCAACTCCGCTTGCATACCGCTACGGTGCACCATTGCTGCTGACAAGGCAAGCATCCCTGCCAGCAGTTGTTAAAAATGAGCTTGTTCGTTTAGGCGTATCCGAAGTATTCATCGTTGGAGGCACAAGTGCTGTTTCAGCAGATGTTGAAAAACAGGTTAAGAATATGGGGATTAAAGTAACTAGACTAAGCGGTACTGACAGATATTCGACTTCTGTGAAAATTGCAGATGAAATTGGAGCAGGTGCGGTTGTAGTTGCAACAGGAGGCAACTTCGCTGATGCTTTATCAATAGCTCCGATTGCTGCTCAATTGGAAATGCCAATTCTTCTTTCTAGGAAGGATTCAGTACCAGGCGCTGTTTCAACCTTTATTAATAATTGGGATGTAGAAAGAAGCTATGTTATCGGAGGAGTTAATGCTATTTCAGATGCGGCTGCGAAAAAACTGCCCGGAGTAAAACGAATCAGCGGTGCAGACCGTTACGCAACAAACAGTAAAATTATTGATACGTTTATTGAAGACATTGATACGTTTTTCACTTATTTCGCAACTGGCACTAATTATCCTGATGCATTAGCAGGATCTGCTCTTGCAGCTCAATATTCCAGTCCTGTCATTTTGACAAATCCGGCTAAAGCGAACATAGCTACCAAAACGACAGTAGAAAAATATATGGACCAAATGTACGTCTACTATATCCTTGGAGGAGAGACAGCTCTTCCACAAAGTGCAATCGATCAATTATTTGAAGAATAGATGGAAAGCGTGGCCTATTGCCACGCTTTTTAAAATGCGTTAATCTTTATCAGCACATCCTTCAATACAACCACTTATCCGACAGCATTCTCTGAATATTCCAGACTGTCTGTGGGCTTACGTTAAAAATCCCAAAATGTATGATGGAATGCAATATTCAGCAATCGGGGGCAATTGCAGCATATAGTAATCGTCCTCTTTAGTTAAGACAATGGCTGGATGCTGAGTAAGATTTTTTCAAAAAAAGCCCATGTTCCCTATTGAAAAAAAGTCCTTATAAGGGCTATAAGCCCTCGTGCGCCTAAGAAAGTAATTGTTTCAGAAACAAATGTATGAAACACTGACCACTTTTTCCATTTTATTAGCTTTGTTTTTCTTTCTAAGAGCCATTCCATTTAGGGTCATTGGAATACTAAACAATAGAGCTTTTATAAAGATGAAAGATGGTTTATTACGGACAGTAGCCTGATTGAAAAAAACACACACGATAGGAAATAATAGATATATTAAGAGAGCGTTAATCCAAAAAGGATTAACGCTCTTCTTGTTGAATTCTTCCTAATGCGCAGAATATTTCAACAAAAAGTATGACTGATTGAAAAAGGGGTGAATTAAATGATATTGGAAGCTGTTATGCTGCAAGTTAAGGATGGGATGGAAGCTGAATATGAAGAAGCTTTTCTTAGAGCATCAGAAATTATATCTTCAATGAAAGGGTACGTATCTCACGAATTACAGCGTTGTATGGAAGCAAAGGGGAAATATTTATTACTGGTGCAATGGGAAACATTAGAAGATCATACAGTTGGATTTAGACAATCAAACGAGTATCAAGAATGGAAAAAGCAATTACATCATTTTTATGATCCCTTCCCGACAGTTGAACATTTTGAGAAGGTTAATCTTTAATTGGTGGTTATTGAACGAACAGGGGCGAATCCTTAAACGGACAGCTCCCTTTTTAATGATATTGAGGTATTTTGCTATTCCTTCAACAATCGGGCCATATTCTGGAGTAAAAAAGGCAATTAGGTGGTTCATCTCGAAATGATTAAAGGGCAGTTTAACGGAGTAAGCGGATTCTGAAGTTTTTCTACATAAGGTCCCATATTCTTGAATAACATGTTAGATTGTATAGCGAAGAGATTGTAAAGAAATGTACTTAAGCTAACGTCGCAGTTTAGTGCAATAAGGATTCGAAAATAATAAAATAAATGATAAGTATGGCTAACGGAAAGAAATTACTTATTGGTTAGTGATATATGAGATTTGTTTTATCAAATGAATTGAAAAGGGGTAAGAGTTTTGGTTAAAACAACATTATTTATTGGTATAGACACTAGCCTTTCTAAATCATCAAATATGGAAAAGAGAAAACAATTTAAGATTAGAAGAGTACAGTATGAAGAGTTGTCTCCAACTGTTACATTTTCTTGTTATGAAAAACAAGATACCTTAATTCGTACATATTTTTTTAAAGATGCTTTTATTTTTTTTGTGGAAGTAACACCTTTTATTCAACAATTTGAAGAAATGTTTGGTCAAAGCCACACAGAAATGGATGTATTTACAACTGACATATCGCACGAAATTCTTATTCCTAAATTCATTAAAGTGATTGCAGAAAAGAAGGAGGGTTATACAGAATCTCCATATCTTCATATTTATGGTCAAAAACACTGGCATGATGATGCAATTATAGTTGGAAACAAAACAGCACTTAAAGAATTGAGAGATGTTATTGACAATGCTATTCAATATGGTGAAGGCAGGTTAGTTACCACAACAAGTGATGGTGAAGGTTATGAATTGTTCATATCATGTTTGCCAGGTGAAACAGAAAATAATAAGGATTGGCAACAGATCACACTGCCTTATCATGATAAAGAGATGTATGTTCCTAATGAAGATGAGATTGACCCATTTTCTCATTTAACGCTATACAGAAATTTATTAAGAAGAGAATAATCCTTGTTGAACTAAAAGGTGCTAGAGTTCAATAAGTGTAAGCCATCTTTAGCAGCCATGATCTTCAATAATCGGGTGCTTTTCTTCGATAAGACAACCAAAAATGATATTCCACAATCGGGGGCGTTTGTCGTATACAGAAGCATTTTTAAGTGGTTAAATCGACACTAGGAGAATGAAAATGAGTATAGAGAAAAAAATGATGGAAATGTAGACTGAAGTATTATTTAAAATCGATAAACTAAAAAGAATAACTGGATTGAACGAACGTGAAGATACAACTGCACCGTTCCTTTTCATTGGACGTACTAAGACAGGAAATGTAATTCGGCTTGATAAAACTATTTCTGAAATTGAAAAGAATGAAATCCTAACACAGGTAGACAACCAGGATCTTGGAAAACTCATTTTTAATGTTAATATGATCAGGAAGATAAATTCCATATGGTTGGGACCAGCATACACCTTTCCTGAAGGCTTTAATATGATATCTGATGCAATTAAGATAACTAGTGAAAATAAAGAGATATTGGCTGAAGAATTTCCTAATCTAATGAGAGAACTAGAATGGAAACAGCCATTGTATGTTATTGTACAAGATGGTAAAGCGGTGTCCGTTTGCTCAAGTGCTAGAAAAAGTTCAACAGCTGCTGAAGCAAGTGTGGAAACATCGCCAAGGTATCAAGGTCAAGGCTATGCCACTAGATGTGTAATATCTTGGGCTAATGAAGTGAAGAAATTAGGGTTGCAGCCTCTCTATAGCACTGCCTGGGATAATTTTTCATCACAGTCTGTTGCGAGAAAACTAAACTTATATCAATATGGAATCGACTTGCATTTTAGTTGATTTTATTCAGCAATCGGGGGCGATTGCTTAACAAAGTGTCGCCTCTTCTTATGAAGTAAAGGGCAGTATAGTTGAAGAGTGGTTTCAAGAGTTTGATCAGCAATCGGGCCATATTCTTGAGTAAGTCTTTTTAAGTTAAACTAATATGACCGTATAGACACTTTTATAAATTGGAAGGGAATATACAAGATTTGGCGAAACTATTATTTATAATAAAATTGGAGGATTTTTATGTTCCAAAACCTAAACCATTTTTTAAAATCCTGGGAGTACGAATCTGGAGCCACACAGAACCTACTGAATAATCTAACTGATGAGTCACTAAAACAGGAAATTACTTCACAGAACTGGAATTTAGGACGTATTGCTTGGCATACAGTTGCGTCCATTCATATCATTACTTCAAATACAAAATTAAGATTTGAAGCCCAAGCAGAAGATTGGCCAGTCCCTGATTCAGCTAAGTTTATAGCATGTAGTTATAGGAAAGCCAGTGAAGCATTTGTACAAGCTTTAGAAACTCAATGGACGGACCAAACTTTAGGAGAACATATCAACTTTTTGGGTAGACAAATGCCAAATGGTTCTCTTTTGATGTTCTTACTTCAGCATCAAAGTCACCATCGAGGACAAATGACTGTTCTTATGCGTCAAGCAGGATTAACTGTTCCAGGTATATATGGCCCTTCAAAAGAGGAATGGGCTAATTTTGGTATGGAACCCCCAAAAATGTAATCAAATCCATTCTTCCGTTAAGGGGCGCTATTCTTCGATAAGACAACATACACGATATTCCACAATCGGGGGCTTTAATGGAATAAGTGCCACAAAAAATAGAAAAAGCCTTCCGTTAGGAGGGCTTTTATGCTGTCCAATGCTCAAAAGAAGGTATCCGTAAAAATCCCTTTCTTGTAAGGTGCGATACTTTACGACTCCTTTTAGCTTCGGTTTTAGATATATATAATCGCTGCTTTCATCGCTCTTCTTTTACGGACATTTCTTGTATGAGGTGATTGACTACCTTGCATCTTAGGTATAGAAAAAGGCTGCCGATACTTCATTAGCAGCCTAAAAAATGAGGTATCTGGTGGTATACCCCATTTGTGTAGAGGAAGATAAACAGCTTTTAGTAGTGATCTTTCATGAAAGAAGCGCCTACAATAATCAATAAGATAAACAATACAACGATTAACACAAAATCGTTGTATTTTCTGCAAAAATCACTCATTTATGATTCCTCCCTCCAATATCAGCTACTAATACATTATGTGAGTTATCATAGTAGTAAATGGATCAAGACCTTCTTCTCTAGCTCTAATAAGAGCTGCTCCTAAATCAATAAAATGAACTACTTTTTCATTCAAAGACTTTCCATTACTTTTTGTATTTCTTCTTGAGCTTTACGACCTTTAGACTGTAAAATCATCATTTGCCTGTCATGAATCTCAATAGCTTGATCAATTAGATTTTGACTTAGGGTAGAGAGGTATGCCACTAATATTGCATACCGTTTGTTCTCTTTAAAACGTTGTAAAGCCTGGGAATTATACCTTGCTCCAAGACGAGCCATTTGTAGAAGTTTATTAGGATGAATGGATTCGACATTATATGTAAGTTGCATAGAACGAATAAATTCTAATCGTTCGATTACTTTAAGAAAAGCATCGGGAGATGATTGCCCTGGAATTTCTTTAAGCCAGCTTAGTTTGGTTTTAGATCCATTCCCATCGTTATTTATGACTTCATTTAATCTCGCAATATTATCTTCTGTAAGCGACCGTGCTAAAACGTTAAACACTTTTTCTTCTGCTCGAGCTTTTGTTTCCCAAACCAGTCTTTCCATAGTAGTCATTCCTGGTAGGATAACTTTCTGTTTCCTAAGTTCTTCTATAAGAGTTTGTACTAAGTACATTGTATTCCCATTCTGCATTGCATGTTTTAGTAACAACCGTGAAATTGCTCGATATTTACTGGATGAGAAATTTCTAAAGCCATAAACCTTCCTAATTTCTTCTAAATGTTCATACCTAGTCGCTTCTCTTGATGAATATAAGTCAAAGGAGTCAGGGTCTACATTAAGTTGCCTTGCAACATGTTGAAGGACTTTTCTAGGAATTGGTTCAACATCGTTTAAGGACCATCCAGGAAAGCGCAGGACACATAACTGAATTGCAAAACCTAAGCGATTATAATCCCTTCTTCTATTCTTAATAAGCTCTAGATCAAAATCGGATAGGGTGAAGTTTCTACCTAATTCTTGTTCGCTAATATTCTCTGGAATACGAACTAACTCTAATCTTTGTTCAGGTGTTAGTAATTCTCTTCCTCGTAACGACATTACCTACCATCCTTTTTAAAAAGATTTTAGCTTTATTGTCAACTCAGAGATGTAAATACAAGTGATTAATTTACCTTTTTAAATATCGATAAATAGTTGTCCGAGAAATTCCCAACATTTGCGCAATATCTTTAATAGGAGTTCCATTTGCAACAAGGGTTTTTAACATTTCGATATCCTTCTTACTTAATTTTTCTGGCCTACCTCCCAGTCGACCTCTAGCTCGAGCTGCTATTCTACCTGCTGCCGAACGTTCTTGTATTAAATTCCGTTCAAATTCAGCAAATGCAGCAAACAGGTGGAACATTAATTGTCCAGTTGCACTTGATTTGTCCATCGTAATATTTTCTTGCAAGCTATGAAAACCAATCCCCCGACTATTTAGGTCATTTACGATTTTAATTAAATGCTGCATGTTTCTTCCTAAGCGATCAAGTCGCCAAACAACCAAAGTGTCACCCGGACGAACAAAACGTAGAGCTTCTTCTAGTCCTATTCTTTTTTCTTTAGCTCCACTGATTTTATCCTTCAGGATTTCTTCACAGCCATGTATCTTTAGTGCGTCAAGTTGTAAATCTAAATTCTGAACACCTGTGGAAACACGTGCATAGCCCACTTTCATAAAACATCCCCCATCTTTTTACAAATAATTGTACCATAACTTAAGAGGGGAGGGATTAACTGAACATAGTTTTATTGATAGAGTTTATGAACACAAAATACAAAAAATTGATAGATTGATTGCTTCGCAAAAAAAGTGTACAGAAACTGATGAATTTATGTACAATAATTCCCTTATAGTGGGGGGGACCATTTTGCCCTAAGGTCAGTGAAATAGATAACTAAATATTGGATTATTTCTTTTAAGTAAAACTAGTGTTTATTAGCCAGAACAATATTGACAGTATCTGGTATCATGCTATAATTCATTTAGTAATATGAAAATCGTAATAATTACGATTTGCATTATATAATACTCAGAAGCAAATAAAAATAAAAGTGTAAAGGATGTTGTGATGAAACAGGAAATAGATTTTATAAAATTTAATCCCACACAAAATATGACAATTCTTATAAAAACTAATTATCCAGTTGAGAAGTATAAGCACATTGCTTCAAAAATTATGTCATATGACAATGTGTATGCTGAACAAGTAGGTTTTATAGAAAAGCCGGTAAACAATAAAGCTGCTGCACATCTACAGATGGCTGGTAGTGAGTTTTGTGGTAATGCTTGCATGGCATTGGCAGCTTTTATTGCATCTGAAAAAGGACTAAAGCAAAATGATTTGACAGAAATATTATTAGAAGCTTCAGGTACAGATCAATTAATTATGTGTCAAGTGAAAAGAAATTTAGAAGAATATTACTGTCAAGTTGCTATGCCTATTCCTAAAAAGATAGAGCAGCGAACAATAAAGTATGAAGGCAGCGACTTGAATATGATTATAGTGAGATATCATGACTTCATACATATTGTGATAGAAGTGGATGAATTTAGTAAGACAGTGAGGGAAAAAGCGCAATCATTAGCAAAGTTGCTTGGAGTAACCTTAGGTGCTAACTTAATTGGCATTTTATTGTATAAATCGAAATCTGATGAATTAGCTCCCCTCATTTACGTCCCACACCTAGACAGTATGATATGGGAAAGGGGGTGTGGTTCAGGTACAGCCTCCTTAGGAGCCTATCTAGCTTGGAAGAATAAAGGGGGAATTGTTGCAAAGATAAGGCAACCTGGTGGCACTATTAATGTAGTTGCTAAATGTCAGGAAGAAGAATTAACAAGTCTAAAGATTGAAGGATACGTTGGCATAGTGGCACAAGGCAAAGCTTTTATAGATGTATAATTATAACATTGAATAGGGGTAATATTAATGATTGCGTTAAAAACTTTTCATGAATATTTAAATGGTTTTTTAGAAAAATTCGATGATTTAGCAAGAAGATATGATTATACAATCAATAATTGTTCAGAATTAGAGACTTTAATAGATGACTATTCAAAGTTCATAACAAGCGAGAGCAACAAAAAAACTTGGGAACAACTAGAACTACAAGAATCTAGTGATTTTAATCAGCTTTTGTCGGATTTGAGGAAAAAATCGGCACTTTGTGTTGCTATTATGGAAAAATATCGTGCATTGAAGTTATTGAACGGAAATGATGAGATGTCCGATTATTTTAAAAATATAGAGTCATGTATTGAAAAAGAATTTGGTAGTTTTCAAGTTAATTCTGAATCAAAAGTATTATTAATAGGATCGGGTTCATTTCCGATGACACCGTTGTTAATAGCTAAGCAAACTGGAGCAGAGGTTGTTGGCATAGATATTGATGATGAGGCCATTAAGCTTGGATTAAACGTTGTAGAGAGATTAAGCAGTGGATCAAATATTAGACTAGAAAAATCATTAGTAGAAGATCTTGATTTCACGAAAGAAGCGACCCATATTATTTTTAGTTCAACCGTTGAAATAAAGTATGAAATACTAGATCAGTTACATACATTGTCGAATGAAAATGTAGTTGTGGCCATGAGATATGGTGATCGGTTGAAATCATTATTTAATTATCCAATGAAAAAGGTTAATGAACAAAAATGGAAGATGGTTGAAAATATATTACGCCCAGATCATGTGTTTGATATTGCGTTGTATAAAAAAGTATAGCTTGTGTTTGTAGGAAAGGGAGGATTTTATGAGTGATTTTAAGCGAGTCTTAATTTTAGGAACTGGTCCTACATCAATTCAACTTGCTGTAAATTTAAAAAAACAATTGGATTGTTACGTAGGGATTGCTGGAAGAGAATCTGTTCGCTCAAATACATTTTTTTCGGCGCTTAGGCAGAGTGATCATCTGATTCGTGTAAGTATTCAAAACGAAAAGCATCGTGCTATGAAAGGTGAATGCTTCATTGACCAAGTTTTTAATGGGTATGAAACAATACAGGGGGAATGGGATACCATTATTCTATCTGTAACAACAGATGCCTATATAGAAGTAATAAAACAAATCAATGATAAGCTCTTAAAAAAAGTAAGGTGTATTGTTTTAATTTCTCCAACTTTCGGTTCAAATAACTTAATCAAGAATTATATGAACCAGCATAATTCAAATGCGGAAATTATTAGTTTTTCTACATATTATGGTGATACTCGATGGATGCACGATAAACCGTCTAATCATGTTTTAACAACAGCGGTCAAGAAAAAAATATACATAGGCTCGACGCACCATCCATCTAAAAATATTGACAGACTATATAAGGTATATGAGCAAATAGGTATTGCACTAGAAGTCATGGATTCTCCACTTGAGGCGGAAACAAGAAATATTTCTTTATATGTCCACCCACCGTTGTTTATGAATAACTTTTCATTAAGTGCAATATTTGGAGATTTAAATATCAAAAAATATGTGTATAAAATTTATCCTGAAGGGCCTATTACGCAATTTTTAATTCGTGATATGTTGGCCCAATGGAAAGAAATAATGAATGTTTTAGAGAAAATAAATATAAAAAGTATAAATTTACTTAAATTTATGACAGACGATAATTATCCGATAAGGTTGGAAAGTTTATCCCGACATGATATAGAAAGTTTTAATCATTTTGAGACTATTCATCAAGAGTACTTGTTGTATATACGTTATACCTCACTGTTAATGGATCCTTTTTCAGAACCAGATAAGGATGGAAGATATTTTGATTTTTCTGCTGTTCCAATTAGAAAGATGTTTGTCAATAGAGAAGGGTATTTGGATATTCCAAGGATGCCTAAGGAAGATTATTACCGTATAAAAATAATACAAGGAATCGCAAAATATTTAGACTCAGATTGTCCAACAATAGATAAATTCATTAAAACATATGAGAGTAAAATTGAAGAAGTTGCTCAATTTCATAAAAACGAATTGTTGTCTAATGCATTTGTCGTTCAAAGTTTTGATGAAGATTTGAATATGATATGCAGTGAAATAGGAAGAAGTATAGGAGCAACGAAATCGGAGGAACACTTGTCTTAAGCTAGTAGAGTAATTTACTATGTAAATAGTAATGATTTCGTTTTGTGAGAGGGAGATGGTTTTAATTTAGATTATATTTGACAATTAAGTAAAGCTAAAGGGAGAGAAATACATTGATAATTAAAAAATTTAAGTTAGTGGGTCTAATATTTTTGGTTTTATCTATTCTAGTTGCCTGCTCTGCAGAAAATTCTACTAGTGAGAAAAAGGATGGTGATGCAGCTAATGGGGAAAACGAGTTAGTTTATGCATCAGCCAAAGATATTAATGATATGAATCCGCATTTCTATACAGGTTCAATGCCGGCTCAAGGAATGGTCTATGAATCATTGATTGAAAATACGGAAGATGGGATCAAGCCTTTGCTTGCTGAATCCTGGGAAGTTTCAGAGGATGGAAAAGTGTACACGTTTCACTTAAGAAAAAATGTGAAATTCCATGATGGAGAGTCGTTTAACGCAGAGGCAGTGAAGAAAAATATTGAAGCTGTACAGAATAATGCAGAAAAGCATGCCTGGATTAAGTTATCTACAAAAATAAAAAGTGTAAATGTAATAGATGAGTATACTGTTGAATTAGTATTGTCAGAAGCATACTATCCAACTTTGGTTGAATTGTCTATGACCAGACCGTATGTATTCATATCACCCAAAGATTTTAAAAACGGGGAAACTAAAGATGGCGTAAGTGGTTTTAACGGTACAGGACCATATATGCTCACTAAACATAAAACCGATGAGTACGCCACTTTTAAAGCAAATGAAAACTACTGGGATGGCGCACCTGAAATTAAGAAAATTACGTCTAAAGTTCTTCCAGCTGGTGAAACGACATTCTTAGCCTTAAAAAAAGGGGAAGTAAACTTTGTTTTTACAGATGATCGCGGTGCTGACAGTCTTGCTGTCGAAGCAATGAATCAATTAGTTGAGTCAGGTGAATATCAACTTGTTAGAAGTGAACCAATGAATACGAAAATGATCGTAGCAAATAGCAGTAAAACTGATAATCCAATTAGTGAAACAGCAGTTCGTGAAGCTATCTGGGACTCGGTTGATCGAGAAACCATCACTGAGGATATTTTGAATGGTACTGAAACGGTAGCCCACACACTATTTTCTCCGAACGTCAATTATGCCGATGTTGATTTAAAGAAACGAGGTTATGATGTAGAAAAAGCGAAGGAGATTTTAGAAGAAGCTGGCTGGAAATTTGAGAATGGTGCTGAAGTTAGAACGAAAAATGGCAAGAAATTAGCCATGAAACTCTATTATGATAGCAATTCTTCTTCTCAAAAATACCAGGCTGAATTTATTCAAGCATCAGTAAAAAAGATTGGTATGCAGCTGGAGATTATCGGTGAGGAGTCAACTTCAATCGCTAATAGAAGGTCAACAGGGGACTATGATTTATTATTCAATCAAACCTGGGGTCTAGCGTATGACCCACAAAGTACAATCGCTGCTTTTACTTCTGAGGCTTCTTATTTGCATACGACCAAAGGCATCGGGCAAGCAGATGAACTTTACAAGAAAATTGAACAAGTTATGGTTTCAACAGATGAGGAAACCAGAAAATCATTGTACGCTGATATTTTGACGATTGTTCATAACGAAGCAGTTTTTATTCCTATATCAAATGGAAGTGTTACTGTAGTAGCCCAAAAAAATTTAAACGGAATATCTTTCAAGCAAACTCAATTTGAGCTGCCATTTGAGTTGATGAACTTTAAATAAAAATAAAAAGGGGAATTTCCCCCCTTTTTTTTATGAGGAAGTATAAACGTTAAATATTGATATTTTAATGGAAAGGAGATCTTCTATGGTAAGTTACATCATTAGCAGGATACTAATCTCTGTCCCTTTACTTTTAACCATTTCGTTTTTGACCTTTATCTTAATTAACCTTTCTCCTTTAGACCCAGCTGAAGTGGTATTACAAGCGCAAGGTGTTCCACAGATAACAGAAGAATTATTAAAACAAACAAAAGAAGAATTGGGGATGGATAAGCCATTTATCTTACGATATTTTGATTGGCTCATCTCCTGCTTACAGTTGGACTTTGGAGATTCATATATTAATGGGAAACCAGTGTGGTCATTAATAGGTCCGGCATTTTTAAATACGTTAAAGTTAACGTTAGTTTCATCTGTTGTCATTATCTTTATGTCTATACTATTAGGTGTTATTTGTGCGTTGAAGGAAGGGAAAATGATCGATAAATCGGTAAGAGGGGTTTCGTTTTTCCTAACAGCAATGCCGTCATACTGGTTGGCGTCCATTATGGTTTGGTATGTCTCGGTTAAATTGGATTTGTTACCAACAAGCGGAATGGATTCATATAAAAGTTATATTCTACCGGTTATTGTTATCACGATAAGTTATGCCGGTATCTATTTTAGAAATGTTAGAACTTCCATGTTAAACAATTTAAATGAGGATTATGTCCTGTATGGAAGGGCATCTGGGTTATCTGAAATGAAAATTACCATGCACATACTAAGAAATTCATTGCAAGTTGCCATTTCGATATTTGGTATGGCTATACCTATTATATTGGGAAGCACAGTCGTTATAGAAAACGTTTTTGCATGGCCAGGGTTAGGAACTCTAAGTGTTAAAGCAATTCTAAGCAGAGACTTTCCTATTATCCAGGCATACGTTCTTATATTAGCAGCAGCCTTTGTTTTGTTTAATACAATATCCGACATTATAAATGCTGCGATGAATCCTAAGCTAAGGAATGATCTTTAAATGAGAATATTGAAAAACTTAAGTAAAGATAAGTTAGCTACGATATCTTTAGTGATCATTGTTGTCACGATTATTGTTGGCATTTTCGCGCCATTATTTGCGCCATATGACCCTAATGAAGTCAATATGAGTCTTTCATATGCTTCACCTTCGTGGGAATACCTATTAGGTAATGACCATCTAGGGAGATGTATTTTGTCCAGAATCATATATGGAATTCGACCAAGTGTATTATGGGTTTTAGTTGTTCTATTTATATCTGTTTTAATTGGGGCTATTTTAGGTTTTCTAGCTGGCTATTTTAGAGGAAAAGTCGATGCGATAATTATGAAAATATGTGACACGATGCTTTCTTTTCCGGGATACGTTATGGCGCTAGCAGTTATTGGTATCTTAGGCGTAGGTCTTGAAAATATCCTAATTGCATTTGCTTTGATTAAATGGGCATGGTTTGCTCGAGTAATCAGAACGTCTGTTAGGCAGTATGCTGAATTAGATTATATCAAATTTGCCAAAGCATCTGGTATTAGTGGTATGAAAATAATTTGTAGGCACATTGTTCCAGTTACCTTTTCTGATATCTCAGTGATTTCAAGTGGATCTATTGGATCGATGATATTGCAAATTTCAGGGTTTTCATTCTTGGGTTTAGGAATTCAGGCTCCAAATGCCGAATGGGGGATGATGTTAAATGAAGCGAGGGAAGTTATGTTTACGAGACCAGAATTAATGTTAGCTCCCGGTTTAGC
Organism: Bacillus sp. F19; assembly: GCA_023823795.1. NCBI lineage: Bacteria > Bacillati > Bacillota > Bacilli > Caryophanales > Bacillaceae > Bacillus > Bacillus sp. F19. The sequence goes on along the minus strand of CP085710.1, from coordinate 3,127,551 downwards.
CATTGTTATTGTGGTATCGGCGTTTAATTTTTTATCTGATTCACTTCAAGTTACTCTAGACCCTAAATTAGTAAACTCTAAAAACATGCATAAAGAAAATTTACCACTTTCTAAGATAAAGGTTCAAGAAAAAGAGGTGGCTAATTAGATGATGAATATATTAGAAGTTAAAAACTTAAAGGTATGGGATGTTCATTCTGGTAAAAAGATTATTCAAGATAGTTCATTCCACTTAAAGGCCGGAAGCTGTCTTGCGATTGTAGGGGAAAGTGGAAGTGGCAAGTCTGTTACTTGTAGGGCGATCATGAGATTAAACAGGTCCTCTCTTCACCAAGCAGGGGATATTTTTTTAAAAGGAGAAAACATGAACCAACTTTCTAATAAAGAGATGAGAAAGAAAAGGGGAAGAAACCTTTGCATGATTCTACAAAATGGGATGAGTGCATTCGATCCCTCTTGTATGGTCGGTGTACATTTAAGGGAAACACTTGCTGAACATTTCAATTGGAGTAAAAACGAAATGGAAGTGAAAATGACAAATGCCATGGAAAGTGTCATGTTGAAAAACCCAACAGAAATTATGAACAAATATCCACATCAGTTATCTGGTGGAATGCTGCAACGAATTATGATTGCGCTGGCCATTGTCCTAGAGCCGGATATTATTATAGCTGATGAACCGACAACAGCACTTGATACCATCTCACAATTTGAAGTAGTTGAACAATTTATTAAGTTGCGAGAAAGAATGGGTTGTTCGATGATCTTTATTTCCCATGATTTAGGTGTTGTAAGAAAAATTGCGGATGAAGTTTTAGTGATGAAGGATGGAGAAATCATTGAAAGAGGAAATACTGAAAAGATTTTTACAGGAGCAAAACATGAATATACAAAATATTTAGTCTCCACTAGACTGGCTCTGAGCAATAATTTTAAAAGGATAATGGGGGGAGGAACTATAGTTGCTGAAAGTTGATAGAGTGGAGAAATCCTATAAAAAAGGTGGGTTGTTTTCCGCAGAAAGGCAGAATGTTTTAAAGAATGTTAGCCTTGAATGCAGAAGTGGGGAGTGTCTTGGTATTATCGGAGAAAGTGGGAGTGGTAAATCAACCTTAGGGCGCTTGATGCTGGGAATTGAAAAGCCTGATCGTGGAACAGTTTTGTTTAATGGTATGAATGTAGAAGACAGAAGAGTGAGACTAGGTAATATAAGTGCTGTTTTTCAAGACTACAAATCTTCCATTAATCCATTCTTTACTGTTGAAGAAGCAATCATGGAGCCATTGAAATTTCAGAACAAGAGTAGAAAAGAGAATAAAGACAAGATTGTTAATCTATTAAATCAGGTTGGATTACCTTCGTCTTTTCGAAACAAATATCCTCATGAGTTATCAGGGGGAGAGGTTCAGAGAGTATGTATTGCGAGAGCTATCTCAACAGAACCAAAATGTATTTTATTAGATGAAGCAATCAGCTCTTTAGATGTATCTGTTCAAACACAAGTACTTGAATTACTTAAGAAATTAAAAAGAGTCTACAACATTAGTTACGTTTTTATCACGCATGATATACAGGCTGCTGCCTATATTTGCGACAGAGTCATTATTTTTAGGGATGGTCAAATTGAAGAAGTAGTCGAAATTGAACACTTAAAGGACGTTAAATCTCTTTATGCAAGAAAATTATTACAGTCGTTGATAACGTTTTAACCAGCTACATAAAGTAACAGAATTAGTTACAGGTTTGGAGGAGAAAAAATCGTGAGTGGAGCTATGTCTTGGCCTTTTCTACGTTTGTATCTGTTGGTGCTTCTTTATTTTAGTGCCAATTCGATACTAAATGTTATTATCCCTTTACAAGGGGGAGCATTAGGGGCCACCAATACAACAATAGGTTTGATTATGGGGGCATATTTGTTTACAACCATGTTTTTTAGACCATGGGCAGGTCATATTATTCAAAAGTATGGGCCGATAAAAGTGTTGCGCATTATTCTTATTATCAATGGTTTTGCTTTAATCTTATATACGATAACTGGGATAGGTGGCTACCTAGTTGCTCGTATGTTACAAGGGGTGTCAACAGCTTTCTTTTCAATGGCATTACAGATAGGAATTATTGATGCACTTCCAGAGAAAGATCGTTCTCAGGGAATTTCACTTTATTCTTTATTTTCCTATATACCAGGTATTATTGGTCCTTTATTGGCATTAGGTATTTGGCAAGGAGGAATGGAATACTTTGCAATCGTGATGATAGCAATTGTCATTTTTACTGGGGTGTTTGGCTATAGTGCCAAAATGGATAAAGCCGAAGCCCAGCCTTTTACAAAAAATGCTAAGCAGGGTGTAAATATGTTTAATTCATTTGGTCAGTTAGTGAAAAATCCGCATTTATTTAAATGTAGTATTCTTATGTTAGTTGGTTCTATTGTATTTGGAGCAATTACTATCTTCATACCACTATATGCTGAACAGGTGAAAAACGGAAACGCTGGAATTTTTCTAATGTTAATGGCAGGGACCGTTGTTTTTTCTCGGTTTTCCTTAAGAAAAAAAATCCCTTCTGACGGAAAATGGAATTCATCTTTTATGATGGGAACAATGCTTCTTTTAGCAATGGGGGCACAATCTGTAAGCTATGCTATAAATGGTGGAGCTATCTTTTTCTATGCTGGTGCCATTTTAATGGGAATAGCTCAGGCACTCCTCTATCCAACATTAACAACATATTTAAGCTTTGTCTTACCTCAGATGAATCGCAATGTGTTACTTGGTTTATTTATTGCGATGGCAGATTTAGGAGTTTCCTTAGGTGGTGTGATTATGGGGCCGGTAGCAGATTTTTACTCATACTCAACTATGTATATGATTTGTGCTATTTTTGGTGTGGCGATGCTCTTTTTTGCTTATGATCGGCGAAAAATATTTGTCGGGTAATCATAAAGGAGGAGTCGTTCGAATGTATCATTTACGCTTTAAATAGTAATAGTTACGATTTATTTTGTTGAAATTTTACTAACGGACTTCTCTCCTTTTATGAGCAAAATATTACGTGAAGCAGTTCAATAACTTTTAAGCATAGGTGTATATAAAAAAAAGAGAATGCACAGCTATATGAGCTTTGTCTTAGTGATCTGGAAAGAGAATATAGGTTATTTGAAAGAGAAGAGGAAAAGGAATGAAAAAGAAAACATTTAAACAATTAGTGAGTGAAAATAAAAGCCATATTTTAAAGGATAAAACCTTCATAGAGAAGATCTACAAAAAAATTGAAGATAGACAATTAAAACCAATAAGTCAGAAAAACTTTGAGTTGAAATAAAGAAACAAGTTTAGATTTACTCTGTTTCTTTTTCGAAAAAAAGCCGATGGTTCCTTAGAGAGGAAAAATCGGCTTTTTTTATGTCGAAATTTGCTTAGCGTATGTTTTCCGCGTTTTGTTGGTGGGACCCCATGCCCATCAACTTAAGCATTCAGAATTACCCCAAAACGAAAAAATGAGCTTTTTTGCTACAAGTTAGCAAAAAATTTCGTTCTGGGGGTATTTACTTTTCTTAGCTTGATAGCCATATGTGTACTACCACGAATAGAACGGTACCTTTTATATATTTTCTTTCGTAATATTAACCCCATATTCCCTATAAAAATCTAAAATTGCAGATGCATTCACACCCAAATCTAATAGATTTTCCGGAAAGTAAATTTCAGAATCCGGAACCACAATATCAGATGTTTGTAAAATGTTCTCTGCTTGGACAGCTGCTCCTAAAGCAGTAAGATGTGTCTGTCCTAACGGATCTGATATGTTCACACATCGTCTATGCAATACACCAGTAGCATCATAACCTTTAAGATGAATAACTATGTTATGTGCACTTCCCCTTCCGGGTTTATAGAGAATATTTTTCCGTAAATCGGTAAATTTTTCTCCACTAATCATTTTCCAAATCCCTGTATTCACCAGAGAAACCAGTCCATATGTAGATATTTTACTATCAAAAGCAATACGAAAGTTAGTCGAAACAGCATGAATTGATTCTGGCAGGGTTACGTGATCGGGAGTATCCAAACGATAACATTTGGTTATATAACCGTTTGGAAAGCGGACTTTGATTGGATTAGTCATTGGATAAGCCTGTCGCATTCCCTCTCGAGCTTTGACTTCAAACGGAATAGTTAACCGGTCCATATACGCTGTTGAATTTGGTCCTGCTTTGTCTTGAAGAGAATATAGTGCGTTGATATCAACCGTAACCTCTTGAAGATCTTTTGAATAAATTTTAGAAAAAAGGGCTGCTGTCCCCCCCATCCACCCTGAAGCTAATACAACAGGGGATTGGACCTCAACATTTTTTAATCGATCAATAGAACTCTTAAAGCGTTCAGTCCAACGAGTAATGTCAACCAATGGAATTTTTTTTCGAACTGCAGATAGGAGTAGTCTATCTTGAGGGTCATTAACCGCATTAACAACTAATGTGAAATTATCATCCAAATTTCTTAAAGGATCATCTGTTGTGTTGTCTACCTTGACTATTTTTACTCTCTCTGATTCAAAAGGTAACGCTTTCCCTAAGGTTCTTCCTCCTAATCTAATTTCCAAATCAGGATGTCGATCATGTAAAATTCGAGCTATTTGACTACCAACAACTCCATACCCACCAACAATTAATACTGTTTTTTTATTCATCTGAAACCTCCATTTTAATTAGTGTGAGATTATAAGTTTAAATGATTAAAAACTTAAACCTTTTAACATATTATCGCTAAAAAAAGGGACAAAAGGTGTCCCTAAACTATAAATGAATACCTAGTTCTTACATTCATCTTCAACTAAAGAAACAAGTTCTTTTAAAAGATTTATTGTTTCATTAAATTCAAGACAATAATACATTTCAGTGCCTTTTTTCTGAACTTGAAGTAACCCTGATTGTTTCAATATTTTCAAATGATGAGATACAGTAGGTCTTGACATGGGAATATTCTCCGCAATTTGCGTCACATTCAAGCTATCTTTATCAATTAAAAGTGATACAATTTGCTGACGAGTTGGATCCCCCAACCCTTGAAAACATGGTCTTAAATTTTCTAAAATATGCATTACTTTATCATTACAGTTCATTTCGCTAACATTACCTTCCGTTTAAGAATTTAATCATTTAAACGTATTATAAATTACATTACTATCTAATGCAATAAAGGGGTACCACCACATGCCCATCAAGCTAAGTTTAAACAATACCTTCAAAAATGAAAAAACGCTATGCTTATCGTAAGAAGTTTACGAGAAAGGATGGTGTTTTTTTATGAATCCTATCGTCTCCAGTGAACTGACACTTTTTGCAAAAGAATTACAACGTTTTCTATCCCCAATAGTCCTACAAGAAACTGCCAAACAGGTGGGCTTTGTACAACGATCTAGTAAGTATCAAGCAAATGGACTTATCGCCCTGTGCGTTTGGCTCAGCCAAGAAGTCGCTAGTACATCACTTACGCAATTATGTAGTCGTTTGGAGGCTTCCATGGGTGTACTAATAAGCCCAGAAGGGCTGAATCAGCGCTTTAATCCAGCAGCTGTCGCATTCCTCCGAGAAGTCTTTACTTCACTCCTAACACAAAATCTCTGTTTAAATCATTCGCTTTCTTCACACATGATTTCTGCTTTCGAACGTATTCGGATTTTAGATGCGACTGTATTTCAGCTACCTGATTCCTTCGCCACAAATTATCAAGGCTCTGGAGGGAGTAGTCATACTGCAGGGGTGAAAATCCAATTGGAATACGATTTATTAAGTGGCCAATTTTTAAACGTACAGTTAGGACCAGGAAAAAACAATGATAAAACATACGGTACAATCTGCCTTGAAACTGTAGAGAAAGGCGATTTATGTTTACGTGATCTTGGTTACTTTGATTTAGGAGACTTACAAGCCATTCATGATAAAGAGGCTTATTATATTTCTCGGTTGAAGTTAAATACACGTATTTATATCAAGAACCCTGATCCAGAATTTTTCAACAATGGCACGTTAAAAAAACAAACCGAATACATCCAGCTTGATATGACACAAATGATGTCCCGTCTAACCTCTGGTGAAACACTGGAAATCACTGAAGCATACATTGGTCAAAATCAGAAGCTTCCAGCACGTGTCATTATCCATCGTTTAACCGATGATCAAACGCAAACACGCCTAAAAAACCAAGCGATTCGAGAAAAGAAGAAAGGCATTGTCATGAAGGAGAAAAGTAAGCACTTGATGGGTATGAATGTCTACATAACGAATACATCACCAGAAGAAGTTCCCACTGACTATGTTCATTCCCTCTATTCCCTGCGTTGGCAAATCGAAATTTTGTTTAAAACATGGAAGTCATTCTTTGAAATCGATGAATGCAAAACAATCAAAAAAGAACGCCTTGAGTGCCATTTATATGGCCAACTCATTGGCATTCTCCTCTGTTCTTCTACCATGTTTCAAATGCGACAGTTACTTCTTGAAAAGAAAAAGAAGGAATTGAGTGAATACAAAGCAATTTATATGATTAAAGATTACTTCCCGTTACTGTTTCAAGCGATGGCAGTTGGCACAGAAGAACTTTTGAACATTCTGCATCGCCTTTATCAGTTGCTCAAAAAGAATGGTCGTAAATGTCATCGTTATAAGAAGATGACTGTCTTGGATATTCTTGGAGTTGTATATGAAAAAACGGTGAAGGATAGACAAGCTGCCTAGCAAAAAAATAGCATTTTAATAGGCTTTTTTGTCATGTCAACTTTTTCATTACTCGTTTGTTTTAAAACAATGATCAACCCGTATCTTGTAATTTATGTTGTTAGCTTGATGGGTATGGGGTAGCGTCAGGAAAATGCGGATTTACAACGTTAAGCAAATTTTCCTGACGCTTAGCCTGGTTTTAACAACGTTAAGAAAGTTTTAAGGGTCTTAAAGAATCTAACGAGACCATTTTCTCCGGACTAAAATGGTATTCCCCTAGTAAATTAATATGCTCCCAGCCTAAAGGGGACATATGGTGCAACAAGTCCTCTTTAAAATCCCCTAAACCTTTTTGGTATTCCATTGCTTTTGTCAGATGCAGCGTATTCCAAACACTAATGGCATTGATAATTATGTTTAATGCGGTAGCTCTTTGTAGTTGGTGCTGTATCGTTCGCTCCCGAAGCTCCCCTTGTTTCCCAAAGAAAATAGCTCTTGCGAGACCATTCATTGCTTCTCCTTTATTTAAGCCTTTTTGAATCTTTCTTCTCAAAGATTCACTAGCAAGGTAATTGAGAATAAAAATAGTTTTTTCGATTTTTCCCATTTCACGTAAAGCTGTGGCTAAACTGTTTTGCCTAGAGTAAGAACCTAGTTTTCCCATAATAAGTGATGCTGAGACAGTTCCCTCTCTTATAGAATGAGCTAATCGTAAAACATCCTCATAATTTTCTTTTATAATCTTTATATTTATTTGGCCACGTAAAATAGACTCTAATTCTGGATACTCGCTTGCCTTTTCTAATGTAAACAGCTTTGAATCTGACAAATCCCTTATTCTGGGTGCAAACTTAAAGCCTAAAAGGTGAGTTAATCCAAAAATTTGATCAGTATAACCAGCTGTATCTGTGAAATGCTCTTCTATATTTAAGTCGGTTTCATGATGCAATAATCCATCTAGGACATGAATTGCATCCCTTGAATTGGTATGAATAATTTTTGTGTAATACGATGAGAACTGGTCGCTGGTAAATCGATAGATTGTTGTACCTTTTCCTGAGCCATAATGCGGATTTGCGTCTGAGTGTAAAGATGAAACGCCTACCTGCATTCTCATTCCATCTGACGAAGATGTTGTACCGTCACCCCAATAGGAAGATAAGTCTAGCTTGTGATGAAAGTTTACTAATACAGCTTGCGCTTTGCTCATGGCATCTTCATGCATTCTCCATTGAGATACATTGGCAAGTTGTTTATATGTAAGATCAGGCGTTGCTTCAGCCATCTTACTTAACCCAATATTCAATCCCATTCCTAATAGGGCAGCCATGATGATTACCGTTTCTTCTTTATCAGGTTTACGATTATTTGAGGCGTGAGTAAATTGTTCATGAAATCCAGTTAAATGAGCAACATCCATGAGTAAATCGGTTAATTTTATCCTAGGAAGCATCTGATAAAGGCAAGCACTAAATTTTCTGGCTTCCTCTGGAATGTCCCTCTCCAACCGTGCAATTGATTGCTTCCCTTTCTCAAGCGAAACTCCCTCTAGATTATTCCAATTGTTAGATAGCCATTTTAGTCTTTCATTAAGGATATTGGCTTTTGCAGGCGGTTGAGATTATACGTGGAATGAACGATTCTGGAAAGCGAAAAGTCCCTGCAGCAGCACCTGTAGATTTTGTTTCAAATCGTTGGAAAAAGCATTTGTATGAAGAAGACGGTACAATCAATCGGCACTATTATGAAATGGCGGTTTTAACGGAATTGAGAGAGCATGTTCGGGCTGGTGATGTGTCTATCTCTGGCAGTAGACAATATAGAGATTTTGAGGAATATTTGTTTTCACAAGAAACGTGGAACCAAGACAAAGACCGTACACGATTATCAGTTAGCTTATCTTTCGAAGACTACCTCCAAGAAAGGGTGGTTCGTTTGACTTTGTTGAATGAAAATCAAGAACCTTCATATAGTGTCGGTGTATACTTTCGAAGGGAATAAAAGCGCTTTTGGAGTAGATCCAGATAATCATAATCCCCTGGTCTGGCTAGTTCTTGAGCTTCTTCTACTGAGGTGACAAAGGAATTCCATTCAATAACGGACTCTAAAACCTCAAAGGCATCTAGTCCTTCCGTTTTCGCTTTTATTAATGCTTGTCCTATGCTAGAAAAGTGTATGACTTTTTCATTTACCTTTTTACCGTTTCTTTTCTGAATTTCTTCTTGAGCTTTTCGTCCTTTTGACAGCAGACTAAGTATTTGTCTATCATGTATTTCAAAAGCTTTATCGGTTAACTCTTCAGTAAGCTGCAATAAATATACGATTAGAATTGTATAACGCTTGTTTTCTTGAAAGTCACGGAAAGCATAAGGTTCATATCTTGAACCTAAGCGAGAAAACTGTAAAAAGCGATTCCGGTGTAAATGATTAATTTTAACGCTTCTTAGTTCCATTCCTCTAATATATTCAAGTCTTTCTATTACTTTTAAAAATGTTTCAGGAGAAGGGTGACCTGGTGCTTCCTTTAGCCAACCCAATATTGTTTTATTGTTTTCAGATCGATGCGGAGATGTAATGATTTCTTCAAGCTTCTCCTTCTGGTCATTAGTTAGAGATTGACTGACGGTATTAAATATCTTCTTTTCGGCCAATGCCCTAGCTTCCCATACCATCCTTTCAAGTGTTGTAATAGCAGGCAGTATAACTCTATTCTTTCTCAAAAAATCTATGCTCTCGTGTAGTAAATGAAGGGCATCACCATTTTCTAATGCTAATTGATAAAGGTGTTTAAATGTCATTCGATATTCTTTTAGAGTAAATGTTATAAAACCATACTCGTTCCGAATCTCTTTCAAGTGATCCCACAATGTATTTTCTCTTTGAGGATAAAGACTAAGTGAAGAAGGGTCTGCATTAATTTGATTTGCTATGTATCGCATAAACGAATCAGGCAGGTTTTTAATATGTGTATATGACCAGCCTGGATATCGAAGAACAGCCAATTGCACTGCGAATCCTAATCTATTTTCTTCTCTGCGCCTCTTATTAATAACTGCCAATTCTTGATTAGAAAATGTGTAGTAGGTTCCTTCTATCAACTCATCTTCCGGAATCTCCATAAGAAGCTTCCTTTGATCTGTTGTAAGTAATTCTCTTCCTCTTGCAATTTTCAAATTGTATCTCCTCATTTCTTTAACTATTCAGTTTATCAGTCTACTATACTTGTATCAATAGAGTGTACTCTATTGATACAAGTATAGTAGACTGATAAAATCGTAGTTAAGAGTGTCTCATAAGACTTGTCTCAAAAATGAGGTGATATTTTGCGGAAAATCGGTTATATACGTGTCAGTTCGACTAGCCAAAATCCATCAAGGCAATTTCAGCAATTGAACGAAATTGGAATGGATATTATTTTTGAAGAAAAAGTTTCTGGAGCAACAAAGGATCGTGAGCAACTTCAAAAAATGTTAGAGGATTTACAGGAGAGTGACATTATTTATGTTACAGACTTAACTCGGATCACTCGAAGTACGCAGGATTTATTTGAATTGATTGATTACATACGGGATAAAAAGGCCAATTTAAAATCATTAAAAGATACTTGGTTAGATTTATCAGAAGATAATCCATACAGCCAATTCTTAATTACGATAATGGCTGGTGTTAACCAATTAGAACGAGATCTTATTCGTATGCGTCAACGTGAAGGGATTGATCTGGCCAAGAAAGAAGGAAAATTTAAAGGCCGATTAAAGAAATATCATAAAAATCATGCTGGAATGAATTATGCGGTGAAGCTATATAAAGAAGGAAATATGACTGTAAATCAAATTTGTGAAATTACAAATGTGTCTAGGGCCTCATTATATAGAAAGCTATCAGAAGGGAACAGTTGATGGGTTATACTAAAAATCGGAAAAATATAGTAGAAAATAAATTCCATATAGAGGTGGAATTATATGCCTAAAATTGACAATATACTAGCAATTCTATGGATGCTTAGTTCAGGTGAAAAAATTACTGCAAAACAAATTTCAGAAAAGTTAGAGATGAATATAAGGACTGTGTATCGTTATATTGATACACTTTCAACAAGTGGCGTACCTATAATTTCAGAACCAGGACATAACGGTGGATACACTTTATTGAACAGTTTTATTGAAGCTCCTCTTTTTTTTGATTTTGAAGAGCAAACCTCACTTTATCATGCTGCTGTTTTTGCAGAAGAAGCCGGATATTATGGTGGTGAAGTACTAATTAGGGCTATTTCAAAGCTAAGCAAATATTCAAATCAAGAGCAGGAAACAAAGATAAACCAACATTTAACCAGTCTTGAAGTAATAAGTCGATTAAGTTCCCTTTCCATGGAACCTTTCTTGAGGGAGTTGGAGAAGGCCGTAGCTGACGGATACACTGTAAAAATTCAATACTATAAAAGTGGCGAAGAGAAATCAAAGTATAGATTGGTTGATCCGTACAGAATTATTTATTGGAATAATAAGTGGTATGTGATTGGATTTTGTCATCTTAGGAATGATATCCGAAGTTTTAGAGTAGATCGAATTGAAAGTCTAATGCTAATCGAAAATAAGTTTAACCGGCCAGAAAACTTTTCAGCACGTGACTTTTTTATGATAAACCTCCTTCCAACTATAGAAGATAAGGAAGGGATTATTTCTTTAGTTATTAATGGAAATACAAGGGCGTTGGATGATATTTGCCAACATTGGTTTTTAGGACATTATTTACAAGAACGGACTTCAAATCAAGCAGTATTTCTTCTTGAAAAAGGTATGATACATACATATGTACCTTATTTACTTTTACCGTACGGTAAATCTATTCAAGTTATTGAGCCAATAAGTCTTAAGAAAAGACTTGTTGAAGTTCTGTCGGAATTAATAAAATTTTATCAAATATGATAACTTCCCTGACGTTAGCTGTCAGGGAAGTTATTTTATAATAGGCTATATCAATTGTGATTGGAGTGTTATTGGATGCAAACAAAAAAAGTTTATCTTTATGTATTTAATACAATGTCAGACTGGGAATATGGACATTTAATTGCTGAACTAAACTCAGGAAGATATTTCAAAAAGGATTTAGCACCTTTAAAAGTAATTACAGTGGGAGCTAATAAAGGAATTATTACTACCATGGGAGGACTGAGCATAAAACCAGATATTTCCCTTGATGAATGTACTCTTGAGAGTAAAGATCTTTTAATTTTACCAGGAGGGACTACTTGGAGAGAAGATATTCATCAACCTATCTTGGAAAGAATTGGCCAAGCTTTAAAGCTTGGCACTATTGTTGCTGCAATTTGTGGTGCAACTGAGGGCCTCGCGAATATGGGATACCTAGATTCTAGAAAGCATACAAGTAATAACTTAGAGTATATTAATATGGTATGTCCTAATTATAAAGGAGAAAAGTTTTATGAGTTGGGACCTGCGGTATCTGATGCGAATTTAGTTACTGCATCAGGAGTAGCTCCTCTGGAATTTGCGATGGAAGTACTGAAAAAAATAGATGTATTTACACCAGATACATTACATTCATGGTATAACCTAAATAAGACTCATAAACCTGAATACTTCTTCCAGTTAATGAATTCAATAAATAAATGAAGTAACTGAAAAGCTCAATTTCTCTATTTTGATTTGCAGAGAAGTTGGGCTTTTTAATTTGTTTCCTTATCGTTGTAAATCCGCATTTTCCTGACGCTACCCCTATAATATAAGATTTACTTAGTATTATGTAGGTTAGCTTTTACTTTGCAAATAAGTGGTTTCCTATTCTAATTACTGTTTCCCTAGTAAAAATCCATTCATCAGATGCCAAGAGGGGATTATAATAATAAACAGAACCATGCGTAGGGTCCCAGCCTTTTAAAGCATCAATGACTGCTCGATAAGAATAGCTGTTAGGGGTCAAATAATATTGACCATCATGTACAGCTGTAAAAGCATTCGTCTGGAAAATAACATCGTAAGTATTTTTAGGAAAACCTGGCGTTGACATCCGATTCATAATAACAGCAGCTACAGCTACTTTTCCTTCATAAGATTCACCGCGAGCTTCTCCATGAACAACCCTTGCCATCATTTCTATACTATTTAATTTTTGTTGCGTTTGGAATCCAAAGACTCCATCTGGGAATAGTCTAGTATCTAGCTGAAATTGTCTAACTGCATTATCTGTAATAGAACCATAATACCCTGTAGGATTACTGGTAAAGTAACCCATTTTCTTTAAATTCTCTTGCAAGTCATAAACTGCTTGTCCTTGACTTCCTTTGTGTAAAACTTCTTGAGCAAAGGTTGAATTTGGTATAAAAAACATGAAACAAATAAAAACAACAAACAAAATTTTTACATTTAACCTCAAGATACCACATCCTTCGAGTTTTTTTTCTAAAATTTCACTTTATCATACAAGCAAAGTATATTTCTCATAAAATAGTTCTATTTTTAACTAGTCTAATTTTCCCTAAAAAAGTTATTCCATTAAAGGGCGCGATTGCTGTATAAGGTAATCGCTCTCTACATAATGAAAAATTGGGTAGGATTATTGAATAAGGGAGCTATTGGATTTAGAGAAAAACTTAAAAAGGGGAAGTAAGATGAAGACCGTTGTTAAGGCTAATATTGAAGATTTGGACAAAATAGTGAATATAGACAGTGAGGTTATTGGCAACACAAGCAGACGAGACTATATTGAGAATGCCATTGAGCTAGGACACTGTATAATTGCGAAAGAAGAAGAGAACATTGTGGGATTTTTAATTTACGATACTAACTTCTTTGAATGTTCTTTTATATCACTAATTATTGTGTCACCGTCCAAAAGACGAAAAGGATATGCAAGCTTACTGATGGATTATATGATTAGTACATCTCCTACTACGAAGGTATTTTCTTCTACTAATCGTTCTAACATAAATATGCAGAAAGTATTTAATACAAATGGATTTATTCAGAGTGGTATAGTTGAAAATTTAGATGAAGGAGATACTGAAATCATATACTTTAAATCAAAGTAGTAGTTATTCAAGATTAGGGGGCAAAAGAGGAAGATCATTATTAATGTCTTTTATGATTATCTTGAATTCGAGTCTTCCACATAAGGGCGCTTTAATGGAATAAGGATCACAAAAATGATCAAACATTTTTATAAAAGAATAATTTAATTGAATATATTAAGAGCATGTTTTGATCAATCTTTTTTCAAAACACGCTTTTTCTATTTGCTCTTTTATTAAGGTTTATAGAGTTAATTTAATCAAACTTTATTTCAAGTCTACAGTAATCCCGGTTATCTTGGATTTCCTGTCTTGTTGCTGCAAGTAAAAAAACTCGTTTAATATGAGTTTATTGTAGAAGAAAGTTTTTATTTGTCGTTGGCGCCAAAATTAGTGGTAAAAACTGGTAATATAGTCTGGGTTTAAAATGTGTATTTCGAATCTTAAAGAAAAAAATAAATTCAATTATATTTATAAGGTATTTAATTTATGAATAGGGAGTGATTAAATCGAAAACGCTTTACAGTCTCGTGATTGCTGTTTCTTTTAGCTTATTGGCGATTTTCTCTTTTTCTAATGTATCTATTGCGGCCGAAAACAAACAGGATTATACGATTAAATCGTTCCACTATTTAACTGTGGATGGAAAAGATGTGGATTCCCAGGTCGAAGTGAATAACAAATCCAACAAAGACATAAAAGTAACCATGGTTCTGCCTAAACAGAATAAAAAGGGCGATTGGTTGGCGTATGGATTTACGAGTAGGGAAACTTTGCAGGCATTTATCGAAAAAGATAAACAAAGACTTCAAAACAAAGTCGAGATCATGGGTAGTGGTCCTTGTTGTACCGATTTCTATGAGTATAAATATAAAGGTGGGCAGTATATTTATTGGAGAGACGGGTTTACAAACTTGTCTTCCAGCTGGAATGACAGAATTTCCTCTTTAAGTACTGCGTCACCTTCTTATAGCTATTCGACGACGCTGTGGGAGCATACTTCATATCAAGGGTATGGCAGAGGAGTCCTCTTTAGACATTCCGATTGGTATGGTAAAACTGCTAATATGGCTTCGGATTGGGACAACAAGGCTTCGGCGATCGAAATCAAGTAACGGGAGATTTCGTTTTCTGCTCCGGAAGAAGTTGTCGATTTAAAATAAAGTCTGATAATTTGTAAAAAGTTCGATAATTTATAATAAAGTTTGATTAAAATTCCTGTATTGATATGCAGGAATTTTTTGTTCCGCAATCGGGCCAGATTCTGAAGTAAGAAAGGAAATTAGATAGTGCATCTTGAATTTGTAAGTTACTCCATTAAAGGGCAGTTTAACGGAGTAAGCGGATTCTGAAGTTCTTCTACATAAGGGCCAGATTCTTGAATAACAAAAGCAAGCATTACATCGATTTTTTTACATATAATTCCATGTTAACATTTAAAAATAGGGAGGAAATATGTGTAATGATTAATGAAAAATTACAAAAGGATGTCATTGTTGTTGGTGGAGGACCAGCGGGTATGATGCTGGGCTTATTGCTGGCTAAGGTTGGTGTTCAAGTAATCGTCTTAGAGAGCCACGATAATTTTGATCGTGAATACCGTGGAGAAGTGCTTCAGCCTCGTTTTATTCAATTGCTTAATCAATTGAAATTACGCGAGTATATCGAACAATTGCCTCATTCTAAGCTAAAGAAAGGTGCTTTTTATCATTATGATAAAAAGAAAGGTGACTTTGATTTTACTTCCATGATTGCAGAAGCACCTTATGCTCTCTGGATTCCTCAGCCTATTTTACTTCAAGCACTGTACAAAAAAGCAAAGGAATATCCAACGTTTGATATGATGTTTCATGCCCCGGTAAAAAAACTGCTCGAGAAGGATGGAACAGTAACAGGAGTGGTTGTTGATGGGGAAAATAAAGAGCTGCTTGAAATTCAGGCGAAAATAGTAGTCGGAGCTGATGGACGGTTTTCCACGATTCGTCGTTTAGGTGGTTTTGAATTAGAATATCAACATTATCCTGGTGATCTAATCTGGTTCAGTGTAAAACGGCCTTCTCATTGGGGAGAAGAATTACGATTTAAAATCACAGAGGGACACAGCTATATAACACTGCCGAAATACCCTAATTTACTTCAAGTAGGCATTGCTTTACCACGGGGTGAATGGAAAGAAACACAGCGTCAAGGGATAGATTATTTTCGTCAGGAAATTATGCATGCTAACAAAGGATTTGATGAATTTGCTGAATCTTTGGTTGACTTTAAACCATTCGTACCACTTCAAGCTAAGAATCATATGGTTAAAACGTGGGCAAAGAATGGCTGCTTGCTGATCGGTGATGCTGCTCATTGTTCATCTCCTGTAGGAGCAATAGGAGTTTCTTTAGCAGTAACGACAGCAGTTGTGGCGGCTGATGTTATTTGGGATGCGCTTCAAAAATGTGATGTCTCAGCTAAAGTTCTCTGTAGAGTCCAAGAAATTCGAAGTGAGGAGATTGAGGAAATTCACCAAATTCAAGAGCGAATGGGAAATTTGTTTTTTACTTCGTCAAAATTTGTGAAAGGGATCCGACCATACATCGTATCTGCTGCTTTCAAGACTCCCCTTTTTTCGATGATCCAGAAGAAGCTATTTGTCATGAAAAATCCTATAGCCATTAATCCTGAATTTGTATTCGATAAATAACAAGATGACGATCATCTTTGTTTATTGTAAAAACGGCTCTTTGTTCTTTATGGCTGTTCGGGGTTCACGTCAGGTGGCGGGTTCCATCTGTGGGTGTCGATGATGTTCCATAGAAAAAAAGTTCTTTACTGGAACAGGCAGTTGTTCTTAAATAAACGGGCCAGATTGCGGAAGATCGTTTCAAAGATCTTATTAAAGAAAAGCCAACTTAGTTCAGGAACGAAGCAGTGATCGATAAATAGTAAAAAACAGCTGGCTTAGATAAAATTGGCCAGTTGTTTTTTGTGTCTGATTGATAGAGCGAGAACTGTGATTTGCATGGAGTCTTCTATTGTAAATGTCGTAGTTTATCGGGATTAGCAACCGAGTAGATCGTCTGAATTCGATTGCCGTTAAAGGCAAAGGAGTATACATATTGTAGGTGATCATCGGTTGTTAATATCAGTCCTGGAAGCCCGTTGACTGTAGTAAATGTGATGGTGAACTTTCCTGCATACATTTTCAATAAGTTTTGAAGCAATTGGATTACTCTGGTAGCACCGAAAATAGGTAATTGGGCAGCTTTTACTTTTCCGCCCCCATCTGAGTACATCGTGACATCTTCGCTGACAAGTTCTAATAATTGATTTACGTTTCCATTTAAGATGGACTGTACAAACTCTTTTACTTTTGATTCCACGATTGAGATCGAAGGCTGCTTATCAGGGTCAAAATCCATACTTTTTTTCGTACGGTGAAAAATTTGCCGACAGTTAGCATTGCTTTTGCCAAGAATTTCAGCTATTTCATCATAGGAATATTGGAAAACTTCACGAAGCAAAAAGACGGCTCGTTCAATCGCATTTAGTTGTTGTAATAATAGCAAATATGCAGTAGAGATTGATTCTTGTTGCAAAAAATCTTTTGAAGGATCGTTTGGTGGATTCTCTATTTCAAGCAATGGTTCTGGAAGCCACGGTCCAACATATACCTCACGTTTTTTTGCGGATGACCGTATCAAATCAAGACAACGGTTGGTTACAATTTTACTTAGATACGCTTTTTTGTTTTCAATATTTTCACGGTTAGGGAGCTGATCAAAGGTAATAAACGCTTCTTGGACAATATCCTCTGAATCCATCACGCTGCCTAACATGCGATAGGCTAAGGAAAAAAGCAAAGGTTGATAGGTTTGATAGAGCGATTCAATATTCATAATTTGATATCCTCTCTAGAGTTTAATAGATGTGAAACTGCACGTTTAGCGCTGGCTACGGATGCATCCACGAGTAACTCCCCGTACGAGACCCAATCACCGGCTACATATAGTCCCTCAATTTCAGGAATAGCAGGGCCTGGATCCTCAATTCGTTTCATATGAGGAAAATCGTGGACAACCGTCATTTTCGGCAGATACTGTCTGGTAACCAATTCATTCCGCCAACCGGGCTGAACAACATCTAACACTTGCTCCAACTGTTCCTCATCCTGCTCTGCATCTGTTTGTGGACCCTGATATTTAAAAAGCGATATCACTTGTGTCCCATCGTCACTCAGGATTGCTGCACGTGGTTTTCCATCCCGTGATTGGTTCGTAAATAAAATTGGTTGATCTAACCCATAGATAAATTGGTGCTTTGGCTTAGGAAGCCGGTGTAATCCAACATCTAGACAGGCAATGGTAACAGCGATCGCTTGCTTTTTCCATGTGTCGAGTGCTGTTTGATCCGCATGGGGGACTAGTTTATGAGAAATGGAAGGAGGTGTAGTCAGTATAACATTCGATGCTTCTATTTTAGTGCCATCCACACATAAAATCGAGTGTACTTTTTGATCTTGATGTTCAACTGCAACCACTTTACAACCGGTAACCAGCTCCACTCCTTGTTGGACAGCAAGTTCACGTAGTTCTTCTACGAGTGTCCCCCAGCCTTTATCGAGATACAAGACTCCTTTTAGTGAACGCTGCAGCTGCTTTAAGGCAGGACCAGCAGCGTGTAATTCAGGTGCAAGCACATAAGTAGATGTTCGGAGAAGTGCATAGAACACGTTGCGCAGCATTGGATCATGTAATTGAGATTCAATCCAATCGCGTATACTGATCTGATTCCAGATACTTGTGTCCATTTTTCCGAATTTGATGAACCATTTTGCAAATTCAAGCTTTCCTCTCCGACTTAGGATCGGAGTTTGAATGAAGGAAGATACGTTCATTGGCAAGGTTAATAATTGATTTTTCCACATCCCGTAAGCATCAACAGAAGGAGTGCTTCCCTCTATACGTAATCCGAGTTCACGAAATGTTTCATGCGCCTCTCCTTTATAAAGTGCATGCCCGCCCAAATTAAAATACACACCCTGCTTTTTGTTGGTGATGGCTCTGCCTCCCAACTGCTTTTGTTGTTCCAGTACAATGGTTCGTTTCCCTGCTTTTGCTGCATAGATCGCAGCCGTTAAACCCGCAATCCCTCCACCTACAATAGCCACTTCATATTTTGTCATCGTCATCATCCTTTTCGATTGTTTACTAATATAACGGATGAGTGAATGATTATGTGACAAAATGGAGGAGAAAGTTCAAATCGGGCGCATTAATTAAACAAACAGCTAAAAGGATCTTCCTGTGGAAAATCCTTTTTAATATGTCTTTAATATCTGAATATGTTAAATAAACATAATTAGGAATACGATAATCCTATTCCTCAAACCGGAGCAAAAACAGAAGATCGTGATGTTATGCATTAATATTATCTTGATATCGGGTCTTCAAGAAAAGGGCGCTTTTCTTTAATAATACAACATTATTGATCTTCAGCAATCGGGGGCTTATCTTGAAAAAGGCAAGCCTCTTTTGCTTACAATTAGTTATTGTCATTTTGAAATGATTGGTATCAAGAGAAAGCAGAGGTCAGGTTAAGTGCACAGTAAAGGGGATGTGTCATTATTATAAATAATTTTAAAATTATTGAAGTATCAAAAGATAAAGTCGGTAACTTCATTAAAATGGAAGTTCAACTTTCAGACGGAACATCCGTCATTCGATGGGTATAGATGATTTAACCTATAAGGGAATTAAAGAGCAAATTTTAGGGAATTATTTTGATTCACTTGAAGTTAACTACCATTACGAAATTGTTCCCTATGCAATTACCTATCAAGAAAAAACCAATAGCAAGCCTATTTATAAAGGAGTACTTAGATGCATACAAGGGAATCGAAAGGGAAGGATCGAGTTCCTTTGTTCTGAGAGATTTGCTGGGAATATGGAATGGTTCAGGAGAGAGGTTCAAAAGGTAGATGATATAAGGCATTTATTTTGGGAAAACTTCATATAAACAAATTGTTCTTCTTCAACAATCGGGGGCGATTGTTTAACAAAGTGTCGCCTCTTTTTATTGAAGTAAAGGGAGCTTAAACTGTAAAAAGATAAGCTTTTTTTACTCTTAAAGCTTGAGTTAATATATATGAATTGAAATAATTGGTAGTATTCTAACGTGGAGGATTAATCAAAATGGAATTAATTACAGGCAAAGTAATTTTGATTTCTATTTTTCTTTTGATAATAACAATCATTGAAACATTAGCTTACTCAACCAGAATATCCGGAGCTAGAGTAAAGCTTATAGCGACAGCATTATCTTTGTTCAGCACAATGGTTATATTATCGAGATTTTCTACAATGATCCAGCAGCCTTTAACGGCCAAGCTCATTGCAGAGGCACCAGATACAAACAAATTAATTTTTATTGAAGAACAGTACCGTGTACTTATTGGTGTAACATCTTTAGGTGTATTAGTAGGAATTCTGCTATTCCCCACATTTATCTCAATCTTCTCAAGAGCAATCATTCAACTTTCAAAAGAAAGAGGCTCAATTGTGTCTCTGCTAATTAAGCATTTTAATTTAACTGGATTTAAAAAGGTTTATAAATGTATTAGACTACCTAAAATCTCCTATCTTAATGGAATTACTTTAAGCACCATTCCAAAGCGTCTTTTTATTATCAATGTTATAATATCTGCGGTTTTTACAATAGGTGTACTATCCTCTATATATGCTTCAATGTTAGTCCCGAAAGATTATGCCCAAGCTGCTTTAATGTCTTCAGGCATTATTAACGGTATTGCCACCATTTTATTGACTTTATTCATAGATCCAAAAGCATCGGTTCTAGCTGATAGAGTGGTTAAAAATGAGAGTAAATACATTTTTCTAAAAAGTTATTCATTAACTATGATAAGCTCAAAATTCGTGGGTACATTACTGGCACAACTTATCTTTATCCCTGCTGCATATTATGTTGCTTGGTTTGCTAAATGGATATAACAAGACTTATTCAACAATCGGGGGCGATTGCAGCACAACGTGATCGCTTTTTCTTATTGAGGAATGGGCAGCATTCCTGTAATGAAGAAAAATGAGGTTTGAACAAAAAAATAACCTCTTGGTATGATATGAGTGTCCTGAAGCTGGGCAGCGAAAAGGACAAATCATATATACCAGGAAGCCTTCAAAATGAATTATAACCAAAATGAAAAGATTGCTCAAATTACTTCTGAAACACTGATTATAGGTGTAGATATTGCGAAGTACAAGCATGTAGCTCGTGCTCAAGACTTTAGAGGCCTAGAGTTTGGTGCACCTTGTCACTTTGAAAATACCAAATCACATTTTGATCTTTTTTTAGGCTGGATAAAACATTTGATGAAACAACAAGGCATGAATAAGGTGATTATTGGAATGGAGCCGACAGGTCATTATTGGCTCAACCTCGCTCATTTTCTGAAAGAAGAGGAGATTAAGTTTGTCGTTGTAAATCCTATGCATGTGAAGAAATCTAAAGAATTAGATGATAACTCTCCAACCAAAAATGATGTGAAGGACGCTAAAGTCATAGCACAGCTAGTCAAAGATGGAAGATATGCCGAACCTAATATTCCACAAGGAGTTTATGCAGAACTTCGTGTGGCAAGGAAAAATTCGCGATCTCTTATTTGTTGACTTACAAGCTGTGCAGGGGCAAATTCATAACTGGTTAGATCGATATTTCCCTGAATTCTTAACAGTGTTTAAAGATTGGGAAGGAAAAGCATCACTACAATTATTAAAGTTAAATGTATTACCACATGAGTTAGAGATAGTCTCGGAACAAGAGATCCTCATTCATCTCAGAAAAGCTGTAAAACGTGCGGTTGGACTCAGTAAAATTCAAGAACTTAAACGAGTAGCCAAAGACTCTATTGGTATTCGTGAAGGTTCAAGGATGGCTAAATTAGAGCTTCGCACTTTACTAGACAAGTATGAATTAATAAATGAAAAGTTCGAAGAACTAGAATCTGATATTGATGGACTCCTTGAACGGATACCAGGTGTTCAACAAATGTTGGCCATCACAGGAATCGGCAAGGACACTGTAGCTGGCTTCTTTTCAGAAGTAGGGAAGGGGTATTTTGTTTTGTTAGCTTGATAGCGATGTGTCTGTACCCCAAGATTCTCCCTTCAGAGGATTAATAACAAGACCAATATACATACAACATTTATAAAAAGTTACCTAAATCTTTGTTGCTTTGCTCTTTATAATACATGTATAGTATAATTTAAATCGAAACGATTACGTTTTGAATTAAGGATCGTGATTCAGGAGGTGCTAATGTTGTTGAACGAAAAATTAATGAATATCTTTACGCGTGATATTATTGCAAATCTTCCACATAAGAAAAAGAGTGTTTATCAATACATTGAAAGCATGGAGGATAAGTTGGCATCACAATGTGAAACAAAAGAGCAGTTTTTAACCCTCCTTGTAGAGAAGTCACCCTATCAGCAAGCAGCCACTCATTTTCATATGTCAGTGGATGAGATGTACAAACTTATGAAAGATATTGAAAATGAGATAAACACTAGACTCGACATGAAGATTGAGAAATACAGGTGGATTGACTATACAGAAAAAGTACAGGATGGTTTAAAACAGAACATGAAATTGTTCCTATTTGTCTCTTGAATTTGTGCTTAATCAAGACTTGTATACCCTGAAAAGAACCTTTTGTCAAGGCCGGTTATAACTTCACCAAAATGTCCGGTTTAAAAATCCCCAGAAGGAGTTCTTACGAACCCTTCTGTTTTTCCTTCTGCAGCTTCTTTTCTTTCATACGATAACTTTCTCCGTTTAGGTTAAATATTCTTGAGTGGTGTAAGAGTCTATCTAACATAGCGGTCGCGATGATTGGATCACCAATAATATCTCCCCAGTCTCCAAATGACTTGTTTGATGTTAAGATAATTGAACCTTTCTCATACCGTCGGGCAATGACTTGAAATAAATAATGAGCACTATAATGTTCGAGTTTCATAAAACCCATTTCATCAATGATTAGAAGACTAGGTTTTACTAAAGAACGCAGTTTCTTTTCTAACTGCTGATCAAGATCAGCTTTCCTTAATTGTGATACTAAGTCATGTGCAGATATAAAGTATGTTTTGTAGCCTTGTGATATAGCTTGCAGCCCAATAGAAACTGCCAAGTGAGTTTTCCCAATGCCTGGTGGACCTAGAAAAATAGGATTCTCATGATTTTTCAAGAATGATAATGTCATCAGTTCTTTTACTCTCCGTTCGTCAATTGAAGGTTGAACAGTAAAGTCAAACTCATCCATCGTCTTTCGGAACGGAAGTTTTGAAAGTTTTATCAGTGTTTTAGTCGTTCTTTGCTGTCTTTCAATAAATTCTGCCTCTAAAAGGCTGAAGAGAAACGAAGAATATGGTACATTATTTTTAGCTGCTTGATCGGAAAGCGTTGACCATTGTTCAGCGATTACGGACAAGTTCAGCTTCTGGCAATACTCTTTCATTTTCTCGTTCATGATTCACCTCTCAAGAGATCGTCATAAACGGAGAGAGGACGAGTATTGACGGATACTTCGGGAACAGAATGCGGGGCGGCAACCACGGCACTCTGTTTCTTTTTTATTTGATCAGCTAATGAAATGACTGATGCTGGTGTTTGAAATGCTGTAATCTCTTCACCTTGATAAAAGAAACGAAGTACTCCAGTTAATGATTCTTTAACCAGGATATCCTTTAATGCAAATTCCTTTGGGAGTAGCCACTTGTGTCCTTTATAAGATAGGGTGCTATCAAAATGTGTCTTACGATAGACGCGATAGCTCGTGTCATAATTGATTTTTGGTAATGAACTAAGCTTTTCTTCCGACCAGCGTTCTTGTGGAGGGACATCTGTGGTATCATTCTTTTTGCGATTGCCAATTCCGTCAAGCCAACGTTCTACTTGAAGATTAATATCTTCAATGGAATCGAATGTAGTTCCAACATAAAAGCTATTTGTGATATATTGAATCGCTCGTTCAACTTTGCCTTTCGTTTTAGCCCTATAGGGCTTGCAGGCTTTAGGAATAAAATCGTAATAGGCTGCAAATTCCGCAAATCGAGCGTTCCACTTCACGATTCCTTGTTCACGTCCATCTGTCACTGTTCGCATATTATCAAACAGTATTTTCTGCGGAACTCCGCCGAAGTACTTAAAGCTGCTAATCAAACATTGAAGGACATGTTCTTGATCTTGAGACGTTGTAAACTCCGCATATTTCATTCTGGAGTAACCTAATGTTGCAACAAACATAGAAAGCTTTATTCGCTCTCCGTTTAGAATGATTTCTCCAATCTCTTTCCAATCCACCTGCATCTGTTCACCTGGTAAAGTTTCATATCGTACAGAATACTTCTTCTTCTCCTTATCTCTAAAGGGCTTAATGTAATCTTTTAAAATCGTTTTCCCTCCGGTATATCCCAATTGTTTGATTTCATCTAATAAGCGTTCACCGTTAAAAACGCCATCTTCCAGCATCCGTTGATGAAGGTATTCCTTGTATGAATCCAACTTGCTTTTTGTCTTTGTTCGCTTTTGCTTTGAAGGAGCTACAGAAGAGTTTATGTATTTCCTAACCGTTCCACGATCTAGCTCTAGTTCTCTTGCAATATCAGAAATAGACATTCCTCGCTTGTACATATCTTTAATCATAAAAAAATCCCCTCTTGTAATCATGAACCATAGCTCCTCTCAAACCTATGGTTCTATTTTAAATGGGGATTTTTATTCCGGCTATATTGTGGATTTTAACATCGGCTTTAACAACTTTTCACTTTTAAATATTAATTAACGCGTTAGATGAAATTTTAATCAAAAAACTTAATTCTTTATTATCAAACACTTTTTCAAAAGACACATTTATAACAATAAAATTATGGAAATGAAATAGGGTGAATGATGTTGCATGATGAAAGATATGATATACATTGGAATAACAAAGATATCGTCCAAAAAATGTTATTTAATGGATTTCCAAAGGGGACAAAACCTTTAGAAATATTTAATATCGATACGGCCGAAGTAAAATATGTGGAGAACACAGATATAGCAACTGTCAGAACGAAAGATGATGCAGCAGATTGTTTATTTAGACTTACAGACAATTCTCTTTTGCATATTGAGTTCCAGAGCACATTTTCAAAAGACGATATAAGAAGGTTTTGCGAATACGATGCATATTTGTATAATAAACATAAAGATGTAGAAATAATTAGGACCATTGTGATATATACAAATAAAGTTAATCCTGACAACGTAGAATACTCATTCAATGCCGGCAGCATAACATATATAATTGAACCCGTATTTCTAAGAAAACATCAGGGTGATTTATATTATGAGGTACTAAAGGGGAAAATTGAGTTAGACCCAGATATTAAATTAACTTCTCAGGAAGAATTAGAATTAATATATAATCCTTTGATGGATAATAAAGATAGTATCAATGATCGTGTCAATCAAATTAGTAAGTTGTTGAAAGAGCTCAATGATGAGCAAGCCCGTTTCAGAATATTAGGAAGCATATTAGCATTTCATGTAAAAGAAATGAATGAAAATACGTTAAACAACCTTTGGGAGGTGTTAAGTATGGGTGCTGTATTTGAAGATTTCAAAAAAGAAGTGGTTGAAAAAGCTGAAAAAGAAGGCTATTTAAAGGCAATTAAGGTGCTCATGGATCAGGGGTTAGTGTCTGATGAAGAAATTATTAAGGTTTATAGACTTACGCCTGGTGATTTGAGAAAATTAAAAGAACAAAACTAATTTATTTACGACCAAAATTTTTGGTCTTTTTTGATTATGAAGAAAGCTATATGACTTAAAAAAATCAAAGAGATCTTATTATATTATCTATAGTAAATAATTTAATATGGAGCAGACAGTGTAAGTTATGCTCGTAACGTATAACGTATATTAAGTAGGGGAAGAAAAAATTAATCCCATCTTTTGTGTCTTAACAGGTGCCTTATTAAATAGTCCAATTGTTGGTAGTGCTGAATTGGGAGATAAGACATCAATTACAAGAACCACTGAAAAAAAAGGTTATTTTAAATAATGCAACAACAACATATTTTGGTCCTATAACAAAAAGGCTGTAGTTAGGTTCCAAAAAGCTAATGGTTTAAAAGCAGCATAGAGAAGGCAGATTAGCAGGAAAAAATTTCGTGTATAATATCAATTTTACGAATAATTGATTATAGAAATCAAAACAAACGTTTGCTATAATATTTTTAGCCAATATATGGAGGTATTTCCATTGGATAATTCTTCACTAAGTAAACAAACTCTACCCAACTTAACTACCTTTTAGATTTTGAGGATTTTTTTAAATGGATACAGACAGAAGGATTTACAAATTCTGAAACAATCTATAACGTCCCCCTTTCTGTCTTAGTAACTTTACCTCTTGATGCTGCAAAAGCTTTCTTTAACAAAGTTGCGAATGAGGAGATTATTGTTTCTAAACATGAGAAAAAACGCATGAAAAAACGTCAATCAATCGAAAAAAATCTGTCTTAAGGTCTCTTTTTAAAAATTTCCCCTTCAGAAAGCGACCTTGTTTCTTCTCTAATCAGAATAACAAGGTCGCTAAACTATTTACTTTTTTACCCTTTTTGGTTATTCTATTAATTGACCATTTTATCTTCCGACTGACCCGGAACATTATCATGAAATTGATGGAACAAATACGTAAGGTAAGAGTTTAGTTCAAATCGTTCTTTATAACAATGGATGTCGTTCCGTTTTTTGCAGCAACATAAGAGGAGAGTGCCGCAACACCGGCGGAATGTGAGCTGGGCATACCGCCTGTTGTGACTGCTTGTTTAAGATCCCATTTCCCTGATAATCTATTGTAAGTAAAAATTTTTAGGCCCTGCGCTATTCCAATTGCACAGATCGATGTAATTAGTCCTCTATTCATTTTCTTCATCGTTAGTTATTCACCTCGTATAAGTAGTAAGTGCGCTGTATGCAGGCTAAACTCTGATGTAGCATAATTACCCTTGGCAGATGAATCTAAACGTTATTATTTTCTAAAGAGAGGGATTTATTATCGATTTTTTAGAAATTTTCATGATTTGTTTTTATGTGACCACTTTACAATTTTTTCACATGAAAGGTATTTTAATAAGTGCCAACACCAAAACGTGTGCAGCAATCAAAAAGCACACCCAAAAAGGTGTGCTTCTATTTTTTAAAAATTTTAGACGGATTGTTAATTTTATATGGTACTGATACATCTAAAAGCAAAGCTTCATCTTCCACTTCTTTTCCTTTAGGAAGGCTCTTCTTTACGATTTTACCGTTAAAATCGAGATCGTCTCCAGGAGACAATTCAAACTTTTTCAGTGTTTTGCTGTGTGAACACCAGGCAAGTCCGACTTCGATCGGTTCATCTCCATCAATATGCACATCTTCAAGTACAACCACTTCATCATTTTCTTCATTAAAATGGTTCCAGCTAAGGGCAAATTGCTTCACTTTGCCTGTAAAATGAACTTTGTCATCAGGCAGAACAAGCTTGGCCGGTTTTTCTTTTTTCTCTTTGGCAGCTTTTGCAGGAGCTTTTGTCTCTAATGCAGGTTCAGCTTGTTTGGCAGGAGCTTCAGTTTTAGGTTCCGCTTTTTCAGCTTCAGGCTCCGATTTCAATTCTTTTCCGAAATTTGAAGACTGCATTTCTTTTAAATAAGCAGGGTGGATACAAGAAAGATTGCCGTCCTGAAATTCAATGATGATTGTATGATTAGAGGAGGTGTCTCCAAATGTTTGATACCCTTTTAAAGTCACAATCCTCTGATGGGTTCTGTCTTTATACCAGTACTCTTTTTTTACTCTAAGGCCCCATTCTTTCACTTTATTTTCGAAATGGGCTTCATCATCAAATAATTCATACTCTCCAGCCGGAGGAATATAATTTGTTAAGTTGGCGTCTTCAATATGAGGCAAAATGACTGCCATGCTCTCACGTCCTTTCCCCTCTATTGTACAGGCTGGCTTAAAGGAAAAAAAGCGAATGGCATCATGTGTTGAAATAAAAAAAGAAATAGGAGGGGGATGAGAACCAGGATCGGAACATCTGGAGTGGCAATAGGGCGCTGTGGGTCTTGCCAGGAGAGCGGTTGAATTTGATGGTACCGAATTTAAGACCACAATGGTCTATAACGTGTATTTTATGAGGAGTTTAAAGGGTTATCTAATAAAAATGGAATAACCGCTCAGAAGGAATAGAACATATTCTCAGCAAATAGATTTTGGTTAATATTCACAATTAATAGACTTTTTAGTTGATCAAAATGGTATCATTGACATAGTTAATAAAACTTTAAGCAAGGTGATGCTATGGGAAATTGGAAAAATCCTGTTCTGCTTACTTCGGGGATCGGCATATCCTATTTGGGCAGCTGGATTTATTTAATTGCGATTAATCTCTCTATTTTAAATCTGACAGGATCTGCGGCTGCGGTCGCTGGTCTATATATGATCCGGCCTATTGCTGTTCTTGTAACAAATACTTGGTCAGGCAGTGTGATAGACCGAGTGAACAAGCGGGAATTAATGATTGCAGTGGATGTGATTAGAGGGGTTTTAGTGTTTAGTATTCCTTTTTTATCCTCATTATGGACAATATATCTCTCTGTCTTTTTAATTAATATCGCTGGTTCCTTTTTTGGACCAAGCTCTTCTGTATACATAACGAAACTGATTCCTTCTGATAAGAGAAAACGTTTTAACTCTATCATGAGTATGACAAGTTCAGGCGCATTTTTAACAGGTCCCGCCATAGCGGGTTTTCTGATCATGTATGCTGGAACAGATGTGTGCATATTCATTAATGCGTTCACATTTATTGCATGCGCATTCTTCATTTATCTGCTTCCAAATGTGGATGAAAGGCTTGAACAGGCAAGAGATCCAATCAGAATTAAAACTCTAATTGCTGATTGGAACGCGGTAATTCAATTTGGAAAGGGTGCTGTGTTTTTTATAACAGTCTATCTATTATTTCAAACAGCCATGCTCATCGGATTTGCCCTTGATTCTCAAGAGGCTACATTCATAAAACAGCATCTGAATCTCACAGACAAAGATTATGGACTCATCGTGAGTTTAACGGGTCTTGGTTCACTTGCAGGGGCAGGAGCTGCTGCACTCGCGGCAAATAAACTGAAGCTCAACTTTTATATTGGGGCAGGGATGCTGCTGACTTCAGTCGGTTATTTGTTTTTTTACAGTTCATACAGCTTTTTAACGGCAACACTCTCTTTTATCTTTTTAGGTTTTTTCATGGCATTTGCGAGCACAGGGTATGCGACTTTTTTTCAAAACAATGTGCCAGTTGAGATTATGGGACGCTTCGGAAGTGTTGCGGAGATGATCCAGGGGATCATTCAAATTGTTTTAACGCTGATTCTTGGATTAACAGCAGAATGGTTCACGCTGCAGACTGTGTGCCAGATTTTTTCAGCCATTAGTGTTTTGTTTGCCGCCATTCTTTTTATTACTGTGATAATCCCTTCTAAAACACATTTCTTCAAAGATACAACTGATATAATTTCAGGCTGAAATCATGAGTTCGATTTTTTTATCAAGCGATGGCGATTCTTTTATAAAGGCGCCTTTTTCGCGAGGAAAGAAAGGTAATAAATATGAAACTCCGGTATGTGTCTTCAAAAGATTTCTATCTCATTTCTCCTTTGCTAGATGAGTGGTGGGGCGGAAGAAAGATGACATATATGCTTCCCAAGCTGTTTTTTGATCATTTTCAAGATACTAGTTTAATCATGGAGAAAAACGGACAAATCATCGGCTTTTTAATTGGGTTTCTGTCTCAATCAAAGCAAAGAGAAGCATATATCCACTTTGTCGGCGTCCATCCGCTTTTTAGAAAAAACAAGGTAGGACAGAGGCTTTACAATGAGTTTTTCAAATTAGTAAAGCAGCATGGATGCCAGACTGTCCGCTGTATCACATCTCCCGTAAATACAGGTTCTATCCAGTTTCACAAGAAGATGGGGTTTGAAATTGAAAATGGAGACAAGATTGTAAATGGTGTACATGCAACGGCCAATTACGACGGGGAAAACAAGGATCGTGTTCTGTTTGTGAAAAGATTAAGTTTGGAGGAGAAAGCATGAGGAAGGGAATCATTCGCCCATTAGTTATTTGTCCGTTTCAAAAAAACAACCGGATTTTAGTTGCTGAAGGTTTTGACGAAAGCAAGGGGGATTTTTTTTACCGCCCGATCGGCGGAGGTATAGAGTTTGGAGAAAGCAGTTCTATTGCGCTCGAAAGAGAAGTTGATGAGGAGATTGGTGCAGTCATTTCCAATATTTCTTATATAGGAACAATTGAGAATATCTTTAGTTATAACGGCAGTCAGGGGCATGAAATCGTTCAGGTCTGTCATGCCGAATTTACTGATCCAACCTATTATGAGCTGGAATCATTTGAAGGAAAAGAAGATAATGGCACAATTTTTAAGCTTTATTGGAAATCTTTAAGTGAGTTTCAGGATGGTAACCTGAGATTAGTTCCTGAAAACCTGCTGGAACTGCTGACACAGAAAGGAGGAAACTAAATGTGGAATACAAAGGGTCAGCTGCTTACGATGATTGGGAATTTTTTGATCGTTTTATGCAAAGAAGGCACAGACCGCAAAGTCCAAACTCCATTTTAGAAAAACCCTCACTGCTTGGATTAATGGGAGAGGTAAGCGGAAAGCACATTTTAGATTTAGGCTGCGGAGATTCCACTCTTGGAATCGATTTATTGAAGCTGAAGTGCAGCTCTTATATTGGGATAGATGGATCTGCAAACATGTGCCAAAAAGCGGCTGAAACCTTAAATGGAACTAACGGACGGATTATTCAATCCAAGATGGAAGGCTACGAATTTCCGCCGTCTGAGTTCGACACTGTAGTCTCCCAATTAGCCCTCCACTATATTGAAGACTTCGGTGTAATCGCTAATAAGGTTTATCAAACATTAAAGACTGCCGGCAAATTTGTATTCAGCGTGCAGCACCCTTTGCTCACTTCTTCATTTAAAAGCATGACTCAATCTGGCAAAAGATCTGATTGGATTGTCGATGATTACTTTCACTCCGGAAAACGGACAGAACCATGGATTGGTGAAAAAGTAGTAAAGTACCACCGGACCACAGAAGAATATTTTACAGGTTTACAGGATGCAGGATTCGTGATTGCTGGGCTAAAAGAGGCTACACCGCAAGCTGAAAACTTTGATGACCCTGAGGAATATAAAAGAAGAATGAGAATTCCTTTGTTTTTGCAGTTTTTATGTGAAAAGCCGCTTAGATAAATATTCAGTCTCGCTTTTGATCGTTTTGAATGTATGAATTATTAGATTGCTAGAACTGGGGAAAATGGCTAGTATAACTGCGATTGCGTTTTTCATCATGTGATATAGTATGTGATATTCCTGCCATTTTTTCATCCATTGAAGTTCGCCGCAAGATAAGATTGATAACAACAATTTAAAAAACAGGAAAACGTCCAAGATAGCTTGAATCTTGGGCTTTTTCTTTGATCCTGATTGATTTTATTGGATTACTCTATTTTTGTATGTTTAATCTTAAATGTTAATAAAAATAAAATTTGAAAAATTTATATAATTCATTATATAATGACCTATATGACAGGTAGATAGCATGAAGGGGAGGGGGAAGATGCCTCTAGTTAAAAAACAATTGGTACATGAATTAGCAGCAGGAGAAATTAAAAGACTGATTCGAAGCAACAAGTTTCAAAAGGGTGATAAACTGCCATCTATGGCTGATCTTGCAGTGAAGTTTGGCGTTAGCCGGACTAGCATAAGAGAGGCACTTCGACAACTTGAGGCTCAACATTTCGTTGAAATTGTGAATGGAAAAGGAATCCTTGTAAAGGATGCAAATGCTCATCAGCTTCAAACCCGTATATTTATTGAAAGTGAGCTGACCTTTTTGCTTCAGTTATGTGAAGTAAGAAGGGGGCTTGAAGGGCAAGCAATAGAACTTGCTGCCAACAGAGCAACAGAGGAACAGTTGGTCAAAATGGAAACAAATCTGAAAATTTTTGAAAATGTCAAAACTTTAAGTGAAGATTCTGTTCAAGCTGATTTAGATTTTCACCAAACTCTTTATGAAGCATCACACAATCCTGTCTTATACAAAATGATTGCCACTGTATACGAATCGTTTAATGAATTTTGGAGAAGAAATGAAAATTCTAATTCCATTTTTGCAGATACCTATCACTTTCATGAAGATATCTATTTTTACGTAAAAAAGAAACAGCCAGAACTTGCCAGATTAGCATTAAACCAAATGATAGATGTCGTAGAATCAAGAGTAAAAGAATTATTTTAAAGGGGAAATAATATAAAACGGAGAGGTGCCGAAATGGCTCAAAACAAAGGGGATAAAAAAATAGCAACAAAAGCCTTGATAGCTAGTTTAATAGGAAGTTCTATTGAGTGGTACGATTATTTTTTATACGGAACAATCGCTGCGCTTATTTTCAGCAAGTTGTATTTCCCATCAGGTGATCCGGTTGTCGGATTAATGCTTGCGTACACATCCTTTGCACTTCCCTTCTTCATTCGTCCGTTAGGCGGAGTAATTTTCAGTCACATTGGGGATAAAATTGGGCGGAAAAAGACGCTTGTCATGACACTATCGTTAATGGGAGGAGCT
Source organism: Bacillus sp. F19 (assembly GCA_023823795.1). Taxonomy (NCBI): domain Bacteria; kingdom Bacillati; phylum Bacillota; class Bacilli; order Caryophanales; family Bacillaceae; genus Bacillus; species Bacillus sp. F19. The sequence continues at coordinate 3,095,052 of CP085710.1, read as the reverse complement.
ACTGTATTAATAGGCTTCCTGCCTACATATGAAGCGATCGGTATATGGGCTCCGATTCTACTAATCACCTTGCGCTTAATTCAAGGTCTGGGTATTGGCGGTGAGTGGGGGGGAGCACTATTATTAGCTACAGAGTATGCACCTCCTAAAAAGCGGGGATTTTTCGGCAGCATTCCACAAATGGGAGTAACGATCGGCTTGCTGCTTGGAACATTATCGATATCGCTCATGACTCTATTGCCTAATGCACAATTTGAAGCCTGGGGATGGCGGGTGCCGTTTATTTTAAGCGCGCTGTTAGTATTTATAGGATTATGGATTCGTAACGGCATAGACGAAACTCCAGCATTCCAGGAAGCAAAAGAATCAGGCAATATTTCTAAAGTGCCGCTTATTGACACGTTCAAATATCATTGGAAAGAAGTCCTTGTTGCGGTAGGGGCCAAAGTAGTTGAAACAGCACCATTCTATATTTTTGGAACATTTATTATTTCATATGCTACCGGTACCCTTGGGTTTGAAAGAAGCTCTACATTGAATGCAGTTACAATCGCAACTCTGATCACAACGATCATGATTCCGTTTATGGGTAAATTATCAGATAAGGTTGGCCGTAAGCCGCTGTATATAGGTGGAACCGTAGCCATGATCCTATTCGCCTTCCCGTACTTTTACTTACTATCATTAGATTCTGTCCTTTGGTTAACAGTCGCAACAATTATTGGGCTTGGAATCATTTGGGCACCTATTACTGCTGTATTGGGAACGATGTTTTCGGAAATTTTTTCAACAAGTGTCCGCTATACAGGTGTAACAGTTGGTTATCAGCTGGGGGCTGCTATTGCCGGCGGTACAGCTCCACTTATTGCAACTGCATTGCTGAATGCATATGATAATTCATTTGTTCCCGTTGCCCTTTATATAATCGCTGCGTCAATCATCTCATTAATTGCGGTTTCGTTTACCCGTGAAACAAGACCCATTGATACAGATGGTCAGCCGCAAAGCAAGGCCATGTAAAAAAATACGATTGAATGGGGAAGATATCCGCTAACAGACCAGGGAGTGAAAAAATTGCTGTTATTAAATGAACAAAAGATCAATGAGTTGTACTCTATGAGAGATTGTATAGATGATGTAGAAAAAGCATTCCGTTATGGACAGGAAGGCAAAACAATTGCTCCAATCAGGATGTCTATCCCTCACAAGAAGATGTCAGCAGAAACGCTATATATGCCTTCGTATATTGAATCAGAGGACTACACAGCCGTTAAGATTGTAAGCATTTTTCCGAATAATGCTAAAAAAGGGAGAAAAGTGCTGCAAAGCATCATTTTATTAACAGATGCGATTACAGGAGAACATGTAGCGATGATGGATGCCAGTTACTTGACCATACTCAGGACCGGAGCATCAAGCGGAGTTGCCACGAAATATTTAGCACGCAAAAGATCCAGGATTTGTGCTGTTTTAGGCTGCGGTGCTCAATCGCTGGGACAAATTCAAGCTATTATGGCAGTTAGAAATTTGGAAGAGATTATCCTTTATAACCGGACGAAAGAAAAAGCAGAACAATTAGGTGAAAAACTTCGTGCACTATATCCTAATTGGAATGGAAACATTGTTCTCAAAAGTGATGCAAACAAGGCTGTTGAGAAAGCTGATATTATCATTTGCAGCACCAAATCTACTACCCCGCTGTTTAACGGAAACCTGCTAAAGCCAGGAACTCATATTAATGCGATTGGTTCGTATCAGCCGCATATGCAGGAAGTCGATGTTCACACGCTGAAAAAAAGCGGCAAAATCGTTGTTGATACCATTGAAGGAGCACTTCATGAAACGGGAGATTTTCTAGTTCCAATGAAAGACGGATCTTGGAATCCACAATCTATTTACGGTGAAATTGGGGAAATCATTTGTGGAGAAAAAGAAGCTCGAACGAACGATGACGAGATTACATTTTACAAGTCCGTTGGCATCGGCTATCTAGATACGATGGTTGCTGTTCAAGTTTTTAAAAAAGCGATTGAAGCTGGTGTTGGTGAAAGCTTTTCCCTTTAATAATAAGCAGAAACAGGAGCTCCAGTTATAACTGGAGCTTTTCCTATACTCATAAAAAACAACACTTGAATAGTTTTTGTAGGCTATTAACAAAATGATGAAATAAAGTGGTAAAGATTGATAGTTAAAAATCCGCTAATAAGTTAATTTTATATAAATTCAAATAATATAATGCAATCCGTAAAATATAATGAAAATTGTTTACCGATAACGTGCAATAAAAAGGTAATGAATGATTATACCACCATATTTTCCATTGGTTTAAAAACTGCAGCTTAGGTGCGGGAACTGTACCATAAATTATTCAAGCTAACTAAGTGAACAGTACGTAGCTTCAACATCTTGAATTTAGTTATTCAATAATCGGGGCATATAATTGAATAATGATTTGAGCTAAGGAAGCAGGAATGTTTAACAAGGATTATTATTGTCTGTTAATATATGGTTAGTAAGACCTCGAAACAAAATTGTAGAGGAATAAGACGGATTGGTATTAGACTTTGGCTGCATTCACTAAGGGCAAATATTAAGTGTTCAAAGAAGGTGTAAACGATGAAAAAAGTTAAAACCAATGCAATGCGGATATTAGACAAAGAAAAAATCGAGTATAAAATAATGACGTATAGGGCAGATGACGGAAAAATTGATGGATTATCTGTGGCCAAAAAAATTGGAAAAGAAGAAGGATTAGTGTATAAAACCCTTATTTCCCAAGGTTCTAGCAAGGGATATTATGTTTTTGTTATTCCGGTTGAAGCCGAGCTCGATTTGAAAAAGGCTGCTAAGGTTGTTGGAGAGAAGAAAGTCGAAATGATTCCAGTTAAGGATATAACGAAAGTGTCTGGATATGTGCGGGGTGGCTGTTCACCAATAGGAATGAAAAGTTTGTTTCCTACTTTTATCGATGAAAAAGCTCTATCAGTTGGTACAATCATTGTCAGTGGGGGAAATATCGGTGTACAGATTGAAATTAAGGCAGAGGGTTTAGCAAAGGCAATAAAAGCACAATTCGCTGATTTATCTAAATAGCTTTTTACACTGTTCATGAAAAAGTGAGGTGAACATGATTTCTAAGATAGAGCTTAGAAAGATAAATTCAGAAAACTGGCTGGCCTCATAATACGATCGGGCGCTTATCTGTAAATATTGTAATAACCGAAAAAGATGGAATATAGACTCTTTTTTAGTTTTCTATACACCAAGTTGCTTTAACTACGAATAAATGCAGCTTCTTTATTAAGGTTCTGTAGGTTCTTTGTAGAAGTATTAAAAATAATCTCAGGCCTATTAGTAAAGCAATTTCCTAGTTAACATATACAGATTATAAACAGTAAATAAATCTTAAACTGCTCTTTTGGATTGTTGAAAAGTCTGGGCTGATGTAAGCTGCTGCTTGAATGATAATAAGACATTAGGTTTAATACTGGGTTGACCGAGGCTCAGATGAAGAGTCTGAGTCTGATATCCGTTCTCGAATCCAAGTTGTGGAAAGAAATATAATTAAAGAAAGAAGGCAACCTGTTGCGGTTGCTTTTTAATTGTTATTCTTGATTGTCTGCTGTTTTTGATTCTAGTTTAGAACTGTCAATTGACTCAGTATATTTTTCTTTGTTACAAGGTTGATTTTCATCCGTTCGTGTATTCCATATACTATATTTGAGTGTATTTGGAACATCTTTGTTTTTATTTGACATTATTAATTCACCTCCATTTAATATAGTTTCAAAAAAATATAAAACTATACTTTATAGAGTTTTTTTCTGCGTTATGTTCATAGAGGGCACCTTTCTTTATAGAGGGAGTTGAATAAAAGTATAAAAAAGAATGCCTTAGTTTTCATCTTACTTAAAAACTGTAAGCTTTAAAAACTAAGCATTCTTATTTTATAAACAATGACATCAATGGAGGCTTTTTTTCATACTATATTTTTGGGGTGAAAAAATGCCAAGAGTAAATTACCGAAGTTCAGACGTTGACTTAATGGCAAGGATGATGAGAGCAGAAGCCGAAGGTGAAGGAAAACAAGGAATGTTATATGTTGGTAATGTAATTGTTAATCGTCTTAAAGCAAATTGTTTAGACTTTAAAAATTTAAGATCAATTCCACAAGTCATTTATCAGGTACAAGGAGGAAATTATTCTTTTGAAGCTGTTCAAAAAGGTAATGTATTTTATAATAGAGCGAGAACTGTTGAAAAAAGATTAGCAAAACAGAATTTGGATTATTGGAGACAACACCCAGGGAAATATGCTCTTTGGTATTTTAATCCATATGCTCCATGCCCTCCAACATGGTACGATCAACCTTTTTCTGGTCAATTTAAAAAACATTGTTTTTATGAACCAAAAGCTGAAACATGTGATAGTGTTTATAGTGGTTAAGCTGTCTAGGAGCTATTATTAATTCTGGAGTTTTATTGTAATTTTGCCTTTTTGGTGCTGCGAATACAAAATTTTTAGTCGCAGGTGCTGGTAGCCAACCATATTCATTCAATGCAGCTCCTGTAGGTAATGTAACAGTTGTCAGTTGAAAAAAAGCTTGAAATCCTAACCGCAGCCTATTTTTCCAATCGTAGTTTTGGTGTATTTTTATCTCACGAAATAAAAAGGGAACCTCCTGGTTAGCAGATTGATATTATCCCCTCTAAGTAGACAATGTAAAAAGGCTACAGTTTATGTAGATGATACACTCATACTTGGAGGGGATTTTACTATGTCTAGAAAAAATAACAGCTACTCTTACGAGTTAAAAATACAAGCAGTTCAAAGTTATTTAAAAAATGGTGAAGGAAATTATGTCAAAGTTGCCCAAATGTATGGATTAAAAAGCAAAACCCAATTAGAAAATTGGGTAGAGAAATATCGTGAAACAGGGAGTGTTGATGCTTTTAAAAACACGGCTTCACCAGGGTCTGGCGGTAAGGGAATCCCTAATCCACTCAAAGGAAAGAAAAATCATTTCAAAAGTGTTGAAGAAGAACGTGACTACTACAAGGCACAGGTTGAATACCTAAAAAAGCGTTATCCAAATCTGTAAATGGAGGCGTTCCGACACACAAAGAACGTTATGAAATTATTGAGGAAATGAAAGAGAAATATCCGGTTATTTGGCTTACTGAAATGGCGAAGGTCCATCGTTCAGGTTACTACAAATGGAGGCGCACATCGTCGTGTACAGCACGTACTGAAGCAGAAGCACAGCTGAAAACAGTGATTCTTGAAATTCACCAAAAACATAAGCAATTTGGGTACCCTCAGATGAAAATTGCGTTGCGTGAAAGAGGCTTTTTCGTCAATCACAAAAAAGTATATCGCTTAATGTGTGAACTACAGATACAGTCCATTATTCGGAAGAAACGACGTTTCTTTAAAGGGCAATACTCAAGAACCTATCCAAATGTATTAGAACGAAAATTTCAGAATAGACAGCCAAACGAAGTACTCGTAACGGATATCACCTATATTCGATTGAAGGATGTATTTCGTTATTTATCGGCCGTACAAGACCTTTATAACAATGAGGTTATTGCTTGGAAGCTGTCTTTTCGGAATGATTTACAGCTTTTAATGGATACATTAGATTTAGTAGCAGAAAAAAGAAATGTGTACAGAACCATTCTCCATTCGGATCAGGGGTTTCAGTACACATCTCACGCCTATCATAAACATTTAGCACACCTAGGTGTTATTGGCAGCCACTCCCGTAAGGGAAATTGCCATGATAATGCTTGTATCGAGTCATTCTTTTCGCATGTAAAATCAGAATGTATTTATTTAACTCACTTTGAATCTGAAGAAGAACTACAAGCAGCCATTGAAAATTATATTTATTTTTATAACTATCAACGTTTCCAGAAACGACTCTGCCACCTCGCACCGATTGAATATAGATGCCAGATGGCAGCATAGCCTTTTTTAGTTGTCTACTTGACAGGGGTAAGTTCAGGTTCACCCTAACCCTAATTAAAAAAATTAATTTCTTTTTACAAAAAATTTGGCGACAAAGAAATAAAAATTGACATCGAATCATTATGAGCCCCTCTTGAGAAGGGCATTACTAAAGGGAGCAATTCTTGTATAAGGAATTGTGTCTTTTTTAATTATCATCCTGAACCGAATAAGAAATCTGTTTGTCTAGTATTGCTTATTTGACACAATTTTTAAATTAGGAATAACAGAGATTTTTTGTATTTGGGTATAGATGAGATTGCTAATACCTCGTTTAATATCACTAAGAGACAGTTGGTTCAAGCACAGTTAATGTATTATCTGTCGAATTGAGATTAACATTAGCACCTATTGGAATAGCAGCTTTATAAAAACCATGCCCTGTAGCAAGGTTGACCATCAGTGGTTTTCCTATGGGGACTAACAAATCATTAATTAAATCATCATATGTTGTGTCATAAGATACAAGGCAATTCGTACATTCTCCCATGATAATACCAAGACAATCTTGAAATTTACCTGACATCAATAATTGAGTTAGATACCGAAAAATCATTGTAGTTGGTGAATGGATCTCTTCTAAGAAAAGTATTTTTCCTTGTGTATTAATTTCATATGGCGTACCAAGGGTATTGACTAGAGAAGTCATATTACCACCTACTATTGGACCCGTTACATTTCCTGGTACTAAACTCTTCAGGGGCATAGTCGATGGATTTTGGATAATCCTAGGCGAAGTCAATGTAGAAGTTGCTTCAAAGAATTGATTGAAATTATAAGCAGGTGTCTCTAATCTAAAATCAATAAGCATTAGGCTATGGAACGTAATTAAATTACTAGATAGATACAAACTATTTAGTAATACTGTTATGTCACTATAACCAGCTATAATTTTAGGGTTCTTTCTTATGACTTCAAAATCTAGGTAAGGAAGAATGGTCTGTACCCCAGTCCCTCCTCGTGTGGATAGTATCATTTTGACGCTCGGATCTTTGAACATATTCATTACATCTTCTGCTCTTTGCCCAGCAGGTGCAGCTGTGATGCCCTCGTAAGAATAAACGTGCCTGCCAAAAACTATATTAAAGCCAATATCTCTCAAATATTGTACTCTCGCATTAATAATATTTGCATCAAGAGGACTGCCAGGTGTAACCAACCCAATCGTATCCCCTCTTTGCAGCATCGGAGGTCTTATTGCCATATCTTCCTCTCCCTGTATTCGATTCAATTATTATTATGATAATAAAAGGTATTAGAAGGTTATCTGATATATGTCATATTAATGAAAACTACTGATTAAGTACTTTCACTTTTAATGTACAGTACGCCTATACTGTACATTAAATGTTCTTCAACAAACGGGGATCCGTGCAGTCCTTCATGCAATGAACTTTACAGGAAATGATTTGAGAAAGAATGTGTGCGATTTAAGCAGTGGAGAAGCAATCCGTCTAATATTGTGTCAACTTTTTTTGGGAAGATACAATGTACTGGTTTTAAATGAGCCATCCAATTTTTTGGATGTTTTTTGTATTGAAGCGTTAGAACGCTTTTTAAAGGGCTATGAAGGTACGGTCCTTCTCGTAACGCATGATCACATGTTTATTAAACGTGCAGCAGATCGTATATATGTTATTGAACACCAGCAACTAAAATTAAGAAACTAATCAGAGAAAGAAGCAGAGAACGTATCTCTGCTTCTTTTTATAAGAATCTCTATTTGAAGGGTGCTTTGCTTTATTATGGAAAATGACTGTTGAAAATTCAGTGATAACCTTCTTCCACAATCGGTCGCATTAATTGAAGAGGGTTCACTGAAATGATCAAACTTTTTTATAAAAGAATACCAACTATTTTTCAAAGCAACAATTTCATTTTTTTGTAAAAAATATAGCTTGAACACTATTGACCAGAGAGGTCAACAGGATTACAATGAATTTGACCAATATGGTCAATAACCTCGTGAGAACCAATGTAGAAAGAGGGCTGCCAAAATGTTTTCAAAATTTTTGAATCTGGATAAGGAAAAACAGGATCGCATCATAAATGCGGCAATGAAGGAATTTGCCCAGAACGGATATGATAAGGCATCGACAAATGAAATCGTCAAGGAAGCGGGAATATCAAAGGGATTGTTATTCCATTATTTCCAAAATAAAAAGCAATTATATTTATTCTTATATGATCATATGATCGATATTCTAATGGGAAAAATTATGGAAAAAATAAATTGGGATGAAAAAGACATTTTTGTCCGCTATCGGCAAATCGCATTACTGAAAATTGAGATATACAAAATTTATCCAGAAATGCTAAGTTTCGCTAAGTCAATTTATAAAGACTCCTCCCCTGCAGTAAAAATTGATATAAACCGCAGGGCGAAAGAATTGTTCGAAAGTTCCTTCAATAAATTATTTTCCGATATTGATCTTTCCAAATTTAAAAAAGGGATTGATATCAAAAAGGCGATTAACATTATTAATTGGACATTGGAAGGGTTCGCCTATCAATATCAAGAAAAAGCATTGTCCCTATCCCTTGAGCAAATCGATAGCGAAGAGACAATGGCAGAAATGGAAGAATACCTGAAAATACTAAGAAATTCTTTATACGAATAAGGAGGTGATCAATCATATTACAAAATTGGTCATTCCGCATAACTGATTGAGGAGAAAAAAGGGAGGTATTATTAATGAACGTAATAGAAATTAAAAAGCTAACCAAAACTTACGGCAAGGCAAGAGGAATTTCCGATATAAGTTTTAATGTTGAACAGGGAGAGATTTTCGGGTTTATCGGGCCAAACGGCGCTGGGAAGTCGACAACGATCCGTACGCTGTTATCGCTCATCTATCCAACAAGCGGCAGTGCAACAATTTTTGGAAAGGATTGTATTCAATCAGCTCCTGAAATTAAAAAAGAAATCGGCTATTTACCTTCAGAAGTATTTTATTATGACAATATGAAAGTAAAGGATTTATTAAAATATTCAGCTAGCTTTTATAAAAAAGATTGCAGTAAGAGAATAAAAGAATTGGCTGAAATCATGGACTTGGACCTCAATAAAAAAATTGATGACCTCTCATTAGGAAACAAAAAGAAGGTCGGAATTGTTCAAGGTCTGCTACATGAGCCGAAGCTGATCATTCTCGATGAACCTACGAGTGGACTTGATCCTCTCATGCAGCAAAAATTCTTTGACTTGCTTGAGGAAGAGAATAAAAAAGGCGCCACTATACTATTTTCATCTCACATTTTAAGTGAGGTACAGCGATTATGTAATCGTGTTGCCATTATTAAAGAGGGAAAAATCGTTACAGTTGAGAAAATTAGTACATTACAAGAAAACACCTATAAAAAATTCAAAATTGAAGCAAAGTCAAAGCTTGAACAAAATTATTTTAATTTATCTGGAGTCAACAATTTAGAGGTGAATAATAATGTTGCTAGCTTTATTTTTAAGGGAAATATCAATACGGTAATGAAAAAAATAGCCGACATTGAAATCACGAATCTCTGGATAGAAGAGCCGGACCTTGAGGAGATCTTTATGCACTACTATGAAAAGGAGGCCTAGGACGCTATGAATATATTTTTGCATGAATTGAAGGCGCTTCGGAAGTCTACGATCATATGGTCGCTATCGTTAATTGTGATCATCGTTATTTTTATGTCGATGTATTCTTCATTTGCAGAGGATGCAGAAAGTTTTATGAAAATTTTGGAAAGTTATCCGGAGGCGATAAGAAATGCGCTCGGGTTTAATCAAGGAAATTTCTTTACTATTCTAGGCTTCTATAGCTTCCCATTATCGTTTATTACTCTTTGCGGAGCAATCCAGGCGATGAATCTCGGTACATCCATTGTCAGCAAGGAAGTCCGTGAAAAAACGGCGGACTTTTTGCTTACAAAGCCTGTTACCCGGACTAAAATTTTGACAGCCAAGTTATTGGCAGCATTGGTTTCGATTGTCATGACGAATATTTTTTATTTCGCTGCAGCGAGCTTGGCATTACAAGTCAAGACCGATGATTTTAGCTTGAAAACTTTCTTCTTGCTTTCGCTTACGATTTTTTTCATTCAACTGATTTTCCTGGCTATGGGAATTTTCATTTCCGTTATGGTCCATAAGATCAAATCCGTGCTGACCGTCTCGCTTGCTACCGTCTTTGCTTTCTACTTTCTGGGAATGTTCAGTGATACGACAGCCGATGAAGTGAAACGTTATTTTTCGCCGTTTAAATATTTTGACACTGCCTATATCATTAAACATTCCAGCTATGAAGCATCATTTTTGATTGTGGGCGGAGTCATTATTATTCTTGCAATTGCAGCTAGTTATGTCGTCTATACCAAGAAGGATATCCATGCTGTATAAGAATTTTGGCTATTCATATGGAGAGCTAAACGGAGGGGTTTGGTCATGAATATATATTTAAAAGAATTGAAGTCTCATCGAAAAGCGCTTATCTTTTGGAGCATCGGTGTCTTTCTTGCGGTGGCATCCGGAATGGCTAAATATTCTGCCTATTCGTCATCAGGCCAATCGATAAATGATCTGATGGCTGATATTCCAAAATCGCTGAGGGCTGTATTGGGTTTCAGTACTTTGGATTTATCAAAGGCTAGCGGCTACTATGGTATGCTCTTTCTCTATTTGCTATTAATGGCAACTATCCATGCTGCGATGCTGGGAGCAACGATTATTGCCAAAGAAGAGCGGGACAAAACGTCAGAGTTTTTGTTCGTAAAGCCAGTATCAAGAAGTACCATTATTACTGCAAAATTATTGGCAGCATTCACCAATATCGTGATCTTTAATCTCGCAACATTCGCTTCGTCTATTATTCTTTTAGGGAAATACAGCGAGGGTGAGGCGGTTAATGGTGAGATCGCCATCTTAATGGCGGCAATGTTCATTTTGCAGGTCTTGTTTATGGTAATCGGCAGCGCGCTGGCTGCGGTCAAAAAGAATCCAAAATCGGCTGCATCAGTAGCTGCTGGAATCCTTTTACTTACGTATATGTTATCCATCGTTATTGATTTGAATGAGAACATTGATGGCTTAAGATACTTTACACCATTCAAATATTTTGAAGCGAAAAATGTAATGTATGGCGGGGGTTTCGAAGCAAGCTTTGTCATACTGTCTATAGCGTTAATTGTGGGACTTTCGATTATTACCTATGTTTTTTATAAAAAAAGAGATCTGAATGTATAGTACAAATAGACCGAAATTTTCGGTCTTTTTTTTATGCTTTTAAACCGTTGGGCCGCCTAGGCTCAGATTTATGAAATTGATTTAATATGTGAAGATCTTCAGTAGAAGCTAGTAAAATAGCAATATTAAAAAGAAGAAACTCATTAAAAAAAAGCTTTTGCTCAGGAGCAAAGGCTTATTAACATATAAGGGATGTCTTTTTTAACTCAATCTAATGATGCTAAAGTTTTAATTACTTGTTGGAGAGCTTCTTCTTCATCACGTCCGGAAGCTTCTAATTTTAATTCTGCCTTGTTTTGTATTCCAAGTGATAAAACACCCAATATAGACTTCACATTAACCCTGCGTCCTTTATAAGTTAGAAAAATATCAGAACTATAACGAGAGGCGGTCCAAATCAATTCTGTAACAGAACGTCCATACAACCCCCCTATACTGTTCAGTTCAACTGTTTGTTGAATCATATAAAGGCCTCCTTAATAACTTTTATCCTTTTTAGGAATGAATACAAAGATTCCCTCTGTCTAATGTATGAATCTTTTTGCTGAATAATGTTCATTTTTTGTATGAAGCAGCCTGTTTCATCTCATCAGCTAACAGGCAATTAAGTTAAGTTCATTTCTTCACACAAACTATAATTAAACAAAAAATTATAATAGATTATGATATAATTGAGACAGAAAAGGTGTGTTCTTAGGTCGCGCCTGGCTTTTTGTGACACCTAAGCAGGTGCCCTTACATCTTTTTTGCAAATAAAGGGGATAAGGAAGGTTATTATGAGCAGCATACAGAAAAAAACAGACGTTATCTTAATTGGCGGCGGAGTAATGAGCGCGACTTTGGGATCCTTACTGAAAGAGTTAGCACCGGAATGGGAAATCAAAGTGTTTGAGAAGCTCGCAAACGCAGGAGAAGAAAGCTCTAACGAATGGAATAATGCGGGTACGGGACATTCTGCTCTGTGCGAGCTTAACTATACATCCGAAAAATCTGACGGATCTATAGATATTAGCAAAGCTATTAAAATTAATGAACAGTTCCAAGTTTCAATGCAGTTTTGGTCTTATCTCGTAAACAGTAAGCTGATTAATAATCCGCAAGACTTTATCATGCCATTACCTCATATGAGTATGGTACTAGGGGAAAAAAATGTAGCATTTTTGAAGAAACGTTTTAAAGCGCTTTCAAACAATCCTCTGTTTAAAGGTATGGAATTTTCCGATAACCCAGAAAAACTGATGGAATGGATTCCGCTTATCATGCAAGACCGTCCATCGAATGAACCTATTGCGGCAACAAAAATCGACTCTGGTACAGACGTTAACTTTGGTGCTTTAACACGCATGCTGTTTGACCACTTAAAGAATAAAAACGTCGATATCAAATACAAACATAGTGTTGATAATGTTAACCGTACTAGCGATGGCTCATGGGAATTAAAAGTGCGTAATGTCGATAACGGCAGCGTAGAACACCATACTGCTAAATTCGTCTTTATCGGAGGCGGTGGCGGAAGCCTGCATTTACTGCAAAAATCTGGTATTCCTGAAGGGAAGCATATTGGCGGATTCCCAGTAAGCGGAATATTTATGGTATGTAATAATCCGGAAGTTGCAGCGCTGCATCATGGAAAAGTATACGGCAAAGCTAAGGTTGGAGCTCCTCCAATGTCTGTTCCGCATCTTGACACAAGATATATCGACAATAAAAAATCGTTACTATTTGGACCGTTTGCCGGCTTCACACCAAAGTTCTTAAAAACAGGTTCAATGTTCGATTTAGTAACTTCCGTAAAACCGAATAATGTCTTAACTATGTTGGCGGCAGGCGCAAAAGAGATGTCATTGACTAAATACCTGATCCAGCAAGTTATGTTAACGAAAGAACAGCGCATGGAAGAGTTACGAGAGTTTATCCCGAACGCTAAGAGCGAGGATTGGGATTTAGTAGTAGCTGGCCAGCGTGTACAAGTTATCAAAGATACTGCTGAAGGCGGCAAAGGAACGCTTCAATTTGGTACCGAAGTTATTACTGCAGCTGATGGCTCGATTGCGGCATTACTAGGTGCTTCTCCAGGTGCTTCTACTGCTGTTCACGTTATGCTTGAGATAATTAAAAAATGCTTCCCGGAATATATGAAAGAGTGGGAACCAAAAATCAAAGAAATGATTCCTTCTTATGGCGTGTCACTAATGGAAAATCCAGAGCTGCTGCACGAAATTCATACTTTAACAGCAGAGACGCTTGGTCTAAGCGAAAAAGAGCTAGCCTATAGTTAATTCTTTGGATGTAAAAAGGCAATGATTGAAAAAAGAGATAAAAAAATTCACTTGAACAATTGAGTAAATAATAGAATATCATTGAAAATAAAACATAGAACCCTTGATCTATCTTTAGATTGAAGGTTCTTTTTTTCAAAATTCGCAGTTAGGGAGGCTACGGTGACCGAAAATGTCCAATTAGTCATGTAGACTTAAGTGCATACGCTTTTAGGGTATAATAAAACCTTATAAAAAAGGCCAGCCAGAAAAATGGCTAACCTTATAAAAATGCTAATTACTTAAGCTATTCTTCCATGCAGCAGCTAATAAACCCACACCTTTCTGAATTTCGTCCAGAGATGGTTCACCATATCCCAGCATAACTTGATGACTTGGCTTGTGAAGCTGATACATTGTTGAAACGGCATCGATTTCAACTCCCCTTGACTTCGCTAGCTCTATTGCTATAGAATCATTTAATCTTTCTGGTAATTGAACAATGATATGTAAGCCTGCTGCATCCCCCCTGATCTCAAATTCTTCTCCTAAATGTTTAGTTATGCTTTCAATTAAACAGCTTCTTTTAATCGGATGATAGTGCAGCTGTAATTGCTCAAAAACAGATTTTGCTCGAATAAAACCTGGTTCTTCTGTTCCGATAGCTCTCCGATAAAAAACAGACATACATTCATTAACTGTTGCTGAAATCCACTAAAATTATAAACTTGCTCCGGCTGACAAGCTAACCCTCAAGCTTTTTGTAAATTCCGTGCAATTTGCAAGCGAAGCGAATATTCACCTTGCCACGGTGCATTGTATCCGTTGAATTCATTAAGCTCTTTTCGATATAGCCGGCTCCATAGTTTGTAGGGAAAGACCTGGCCATTTTTAACATTAATAAAATGCTCAGGCTGCGTCGGTTTCCTCAGAGAAGTCGCTGGATTCTCAGCGTAGTGCCATTCATCTTCAATTTCCGAAACAAAATATCCTTGCCGTTCTACTGAATAACTGTATCCTTCACTCTGCAGTTGTTCGGAAGCAATTTGAAAAGTCATGATACTTATGTTTAATTGTTCAGCCAAACGTCGTTTAGCAGGAAGCTTAGAAACTTGTTAACTTCAAAAAGACAATTATATGAAGAGTTTTTTCATAAGTTATTAATTTAGTTTATGGTTGGACCGTTCTAAGTGCAGCAATCACTTACATGAATAATTTGAAACATTTAAGAGGGCAAAATGTTATAATTATCAATAAATGGATGAGGATGTGCTGGAAAGAATTACTCTATACCTCACAAATTTTAATTATTAAAGTGAGAACGAAATCATATAGATGGAAGAAAATAGTGTAGAGCTCTCATTTTTACTAGATTGAATCGAATTTCCTGTTTGGTTATGTATATAATGCCATAGGGTTTTTTTATTTTTTATTAAGAGAATATGAGGAGAGAAAAAAGAGATTTTGATGCTGCTTGAAAAATTGTAAAAAAGGAGCAGGAAATTATGTCTACAGCAATTATTTTTGATATGGATGGCACACTTTTTCAAACCAACAGGATTCTGAATTGTCACTCGATGTAACGTTTGAGTTATTAAGGGAAAAAAATCTGTGGGATAAAGAAACACCTATAGACAAATATAGGAGGATAATGGGTGTCCCGCTGCCTGCAGTGTGGGAAACGCTGCTCCCAAACCACTCTATAGATACAAGAAATCTGGCCAATGATTTTTTTCATAAGCAATTAATAGGTAATATACATTCTGGCAGGGGAGAATTATATCCGAATGTGCTTGAAATATTTCAAAAACTAAAAAACAATCATTTTCCTATTTTTATTGCCAGCAATGGGCAGACAGAATATTTGGATGCAATTGTTCATTATTATAGTCTTCAAGAATTGATTACAGAAATGTTTAGTATTCAGGAAATAGAATCACAAAACAAATCGGAGTTAGTCGGGAAAATCGTTAAAAAATATAAACTGAAAAAGGGTTTTGTGGTGGGGGACAGGCTTTCAGATATATTGGCCGCCAAAGATAATAATCTAATTTCAATTGGCTGCAGATTCGACTTTGCACAGGAGGAAGAACTTTCTCAAGCTGATTATATCATTGATGATCTGCTGAATGTTGAGGGAATTATCAGCAGCTGTCATTCAGATACGATATCAATTTGAGTCTTAGGCTTTTGACCATTATTGGATTTTCTCCATTTATGAATGGAGCTATTAATTTTTATAAGATATCTTTAAAAGGAAGGATTCGAAATGTCTAATTATTTAAAAAACAATATCAATCATCTTCATTTAAGCTCAGACTGTGAAAATTGCTTCGGATTGTGCTGTACAGCTTTACCATTTGCACAATCTGCTGATTTTGCTCTCAATAAAGATGGCGGAGATCCTTGTCCAAACCTGCAAGCAGATTTTAAATGTGGAATTCATCGGAATCTTAGACAAAAAGGATTTAGGGGATGTGCTGTTTATGAATGCTTTGGCGCTGGTCAGCACGTATCTCAAGTAACTTATGATGGGAATGATTGGAGAGATCATCCAGCAGCTGCAAAAGAAATGTTCGAAGTATTTCCTATTATGCAGCAGCTTCATGAAATGCTTTACTTCTTAAATGAAGCTCTTAGTTTAGAAGAGGCTAAATCTATACATAAAGATTTGCAGGCTGCGCTTGATGAGACGAAATCACTGACTTATTTAAGTCCTAAGTCTATCCTTAATCTAAATATTCAAGCCCATAGAATGGCCGTTAACGAGTTGCTTTTGCGTACAAGTGAATTTGTAAGGGCAAAAGCTCGCCATAAGAAAAAAAAGATTCAAAATAAATATCATAAAATAGGTAGGGGCAGTGATCTCATCGGTGCAAATTTAAGAGGTGAAAATCTTAGAGGAGCTAATTTAAGAGGTGCTCTGCTTATTGCCGCGGATCTCAGAGACTCTGACATGAGATTGACTGATCTAATTGGTGCAGATTTTAGAGACGCTGATATTAGAGGTGCAGATCTTACAGAAAGTATTTTTCTCACTCAAGCACAAATGAACTCGGCAAAAGGCGATAGGAATACTAAATTACCAGGAACTTTAAGGGTTCCAGATCATTGGTTTGAAAATGGAAGATAATTTAATTTCATGTATTAAGAGGGCTTAGCTGACCTGATCAAAGAGTGTAAATTTGAGAGCAGCATTAACTAAATAACTTTACTATTGAATTGAGCCATTAGGCTCTTTTTTAAAAAAAAGCTTATATTTTATATTTTCAATTTCCTGAAGTTGTTCATATCTGCTTTTGTAATGCTCTAAATTAAAAGACCAGTTAACATAAGTGTCATTCAACAATCGCACCTTCTTAATTAATGTCATGATTTTTTCAACCTATCCGTATCTTTTTACTAAGGAAATCCGTTTATAAATTGAAAGGTTTTTTTCAGACTATTTAATTGAATGGGGGAAAACTATGAAAGTCCTTTTATTGGGTGGTACACGGTTTTTAGGTAAAGCTTTGACAGAAGAAGCATTAAAAAGAGGGCACGAAATTACCTTATTTAATCGCGGCACAAACATTGGGGCTTTTCCTGGAGTGGAGCAGCTAATCGGAAATAGAGACAGTGATGTATCACAACTGAAAAACCGGAAATGGGACGTTGTAATGGATACATGCGGATTTGCTCCTCATCAAATTAAAAAAATAGCAGCCGTACTCGGGGATAACATCGAGCATTACACATATATCTCAAGTATCTCTGTATATAAAGATTGGATTCCCAACAATATTAAGGAACATTATCATTTACAATCCATGCCGGCGGATAAATTGAAAGACGTTGAGGAGGGAACACTTTCCCCTTACGAGTATTACGGGGCGTTGAAAGTACTATGTGAAGCAGAAGCAGAAAACCATTGGCCAGGGCGTGTTTTGCATATAAGAGCAGGACTGCTTGTTGGCCCGTTTGACTATACAGAAAGGCTTCCGTACTGGGTTAAGCGTGTAGCCAAAGGCGGAAATGTATTGGTACCAGGACGTATAGATCGACCAGTGCAGTTGATTAACGTAAAAGATATAGCAGTGTGGGTGTTCAATATGGCGGAAAAAAGAATGGCAGGCACGTTCAATGTAACAAGCCCGGAAGAAGAATGGACTATTGAAGAGCTATTAAACACATGTAAAGCTGTTACAAACAGCGATGCCGAATTCATTTGGGCAGATGAACAATTTCTATTGGAGCATAAAGTACAGCCATGGACGGAAATGCCATTGTGGATTCCGGAACATTTCCCGATAGAGGGAGAAACAGAAGCTTGGAAAGGCACTTTTTCCATAAGTGTAGAAAAAGCTGTTAACTCTGGCCTTTCCTTACGACCTCTTGCAGATACTATCATTGATATATATCAATGGGAGAAAGAGAGGTTAAAGAACTGAAAGCGGGGATCTCACAAGAAAGAGAACTGGAGCTGATGCAGTCTTGGTTTCAAAAAGAGAAAAAGAAGACAGTGTGATTGGATATAACTGCATGCCTGCCTTCAGATACTGAAGTCGTTGAACTAGGAATAATTGTTGGACTAACTAAATACTTTGATACAGATTTATTAACTACGATGTTTTTTGGAGCTGCTTTCTTTATCTTTTTTGCTTTTTTAACAGGCTCTTCTGGGGATTTACTGTCTAAAAATGCAGAGTTTGCTGCTTATACATCCATGGGTGGCCAATATGAACCTAAACATGAAAAATTGACATTAAAAATCAGTCCATTTCTAAACGGATCCATTTTGTGTTTCATTGTTTATTTAGTGATGTCATACCTTACAAACTGAAATAAGGAGCAAGATTCCTAAAAGTTATCTTTTCCTGGTTTATAAGAGGCGTTTCTTCATAATAGAAGAAGCGCTTTTTTACATAAAACGATAAGTTGGGATAAGAAAAGAAAAAGAAGGGATTGATTGGCCAAAAGTGGAAAAAGTTTATAAATAAAGTTATACAAGGAGTCGATTCACATCAAAAGAATATTGGCAATAAGTGATGTACACGGGTGTTACGATGAATTCCTTAAGCTGCTGGAATTGATAAAATACAATCCTGCAAGCGACCAATTAATCTTGCTGGGTGATTACTTAGATAGGGGACCAAGGAGCAAGGAAACGCTATGCAAAGTCATGAGCCTGGTTGATGAAGGAGCAATTGCTCTCAGGGGAAATCACGATCAAATGTTTTATGATTGGATTCAAATGGACAATGAACGAAATGATCTTCATTTTTTCAGAAACGGTGGTTATGCAACGATTACAAGTTATGTTGGCAACGGGTGGTTTAAAGAAATTGGCTATGATAATGAATTAGTAAAAAATGCAAAGCGGTACATTCAAGATTACTATCAAGCTCATTTGGAATTCCTCGAAAAGCTTCCTTACTTTTATGAAAACGAAGATTATATCTTTGTGCATGCAGGAATTAATCCCAATCTGGAAAATTGGAAACAGACGGATGAAAAAGATTTTATGTGGATAAGAGATCAATTTTTATTTAATGATCATACCCATAATCATACAATTGTACATGGACATACACCCAATACTCTTATACATAAAAGCAATGATATCTATATTGGCAATAATAAAATAGGGATTGATGGATCATGTGCATATGGAGGTCAGCTTAATTGTCTGGAAATAATAAACGACTCTATAAAAAAGCATCATGTTATGAGCAAAAATAAGATGTAATTTTCTATTAAAGCTGTTTGATTGAGAAGAAAATAGCTTCCTGACTTGCGGGAACAGGAACCCAGAAAAAAAGGAACGTTACGTTCCTTTTTTTCTGAGTATTTTTGTCCGGACTGCATTTATTACTAATAAGAGTATCGGAAGAAGAAGTCCGAAAGTTGAAACAAATAATGGCCAAATTTCTCTATCAAATGTGGAAGAGTGGGTCACATCGGGATGGATGATTAAAGAAAGGGAAACTGCAATCATTCCAAATGGGAGCGTAAGGGGCCTGTAATCTTTCATATTCAATGTTTTTGCAAGTCCTACCACAGATGCGTAAAAATAAAGGGAAACCTTAAAATAGATTGTAATCATCCACATAACCGCCAAAATGGCTTCTATCCGCTGCAGAAAATTTCCTATGTTTATTTTTTGAGCTAATGCATAACTTGAATACATAAGTCCTGCGCTAATTTCAGGGCCTAAAACTAAAATAGCTAAAAGGATAATGATGATTAAACAGAGTCCGCCTATGAGTATGCCGATAAAAAAAGTTTTTTCAGCTTCTTTTGGCCGATTCACTGAAACAGGGAAAATCATTAATACGACAACCAAAGGTAATGAAAAAATACTAATAAATAGAAAAACAGCTCTAATCATCGGTTTAATCCCTGTTTCAAGAACGGGCTGCATGTTCTGAAAATCAATCTGGGGAGAAATAGAAGCTGCTAAAATAATGAAAAGAAAAATGAAAAATGGAAATAAAATTTCTCCAGCACGGGCTAATGTTTCAAGACCGAGGCGGATTCCCATAAATAAGATGCATGCGAAAAGAATATGAATTGTTACAATTGGTGTATCAGGCATAATATGTGTCGTTAAGAAACTGCCTACTATTTGAATTAATGAAGTAGTGGAATAAAGTGAAAAAAAAACAAATGAAAGAGAGACTGCCTTTCCTAACCATTTACCAAGCAGTTTTTCATTGATTTCAACAATTGTCATATTGGGGAACATCCTGCCAACTGCTATGAATAATACCACCAGGATGAAACTTAAAGCTGTACCGAATACAGCTGCCAGCCATGCATCTTGTTCAACCACTTGAGCAAGGCTGCCAGGAATCACCAAGATGGTAGTGCCAATAGTAAATAAAATAACTAGTATTGCAAATTGCTGCTCACTAATTTTATGATTTTTCTCCATAGTCCAACTTCCTATCGATAGTTATTATCTTTATTCTTGACCTTGTATTGTTAGAATAAACTCCGGACAATATTAAAAGCGTTGAGTATATCAGATGCTTATTATCCAATCATTCTATGTTCTTTACATAAAATTCCCGTTTCGCCAGAACCTATTTATGTTTAAAACATGGTAAATTGGTAAAAAATGATCATTAAATGGAGCGATACAGAAGAGTCAGATACGTTTATTATTTGCTCAAATGAATGATGTTAAGGACCGATTCCCCAAAAATCAAGCAAACCATTAATGAGAGGGGATTAAATGTGTGAGTTTTTTTAAGAAAAAAACAAAAAAAAGTATAAACCAATCTTCATTAGATCATAAAGACGAACGTAATGAGATAAACGAAGACCTGTTAGGAACAAACCTGAATGTAAACATTCAGCATGTCAAGCAACTGCTTGGGAACAGCAGCGACCTTGTGATTCGTGAAATACAAATTGGCAAGGGGAGACTTATTAAAGCATGTATTTTCTATACAGATGGATTGGTGGATACCAATTCCATTCAGAACTATATCATGAAATCGCTTATGTTAGACGATCAAGATCTATTGCTATCATCAGAACAGAATATTGTACAAGTTTTGAAAGATAGAATTCTGGCAGTTGGAGATATACAAGATGTAACTGAATTCAGCTCTTTAATGACTTCCCTGTTATCAGGGGATGTTATCCTTTTATTGGATGGGTATTCACAAGGTTTCAAAATCTCTATGCGGGGCGGGAAGGACCGCGGTGTAATGGAATCCACTACGGAAACCGTAGTTCGGGGACCGAAGGAGGGTTTTACGGAGAATTTGCGTACTAATTCGGCTTTAATACGCCGGAAAATAAAAACTCCTCACCTTTGGCTGGAAACAAAAAAAATCGGGAGAGAGACAGTCACAGATGTAGGGATCATGTATATCGATGGAATTGCGAATGATAAGGTCATTAAAGAAGTTCATAGGCGTCTGGATCGGATCGAAATCGATGGAATCCTGGAAAGCGGCTATATTGAGGAATTGATTCAGGATGAAGCTTTGAGTCCTTTTCCGACTGTCTATTATTCGGAACGGCCTGATAAGATTGCTGCCGAGCTTTTGGAAGGAAAAGTTGCCATTTTAGTGGATGGAACACCAATTGTTCTGGTTGTTCCTGCTCTTTTCGTATCCTTTATACAGGCTGCCGAAGATTATTATCAGCGTGCTGATATCAGCACCCTGATTCGTTTGCTTCGTTTTTTTAGTCTTTTTATAGCTTTACTGGGGCCATCTCTATATATCGCCATCACCACCTTTCATCAGGAAATGCTGCCAACAGGTCTTCTAATAAATTTAGCTGCCCAGCGTGAAGGGGTTCCCTTTCCGGCGTTCATTGAAGCACTTATGATGGAGGCCGCATTTGAAATTTTGCGGGAAGCCAGTTTACGAATGCCTAAGGCTATAGCACAAGCTATTTCTATTGTAGGAACACTTGTGATTGGTTCAGCTGCAGTAGAGGCTGGAATCGTTTCGCCCGCCATGGTAATCGTTGTCGCGATCACGGCAATTTCAAGCTTTGTCCTTCCTTCATTTGCCATGTCCATGTCAATTAGAATGCTTAGATTCCCGATGATGGCACTTGCCGCTTCTTTTGGCTTGTTCGGGATACTGATCGGGTTTATTGCTCTAATTCTTCATTTGTGCAGTTTGCGTTCCTTCGGGATTCCTTATATGAGTCCATTTGGTCCATTTATTAAGGAAGACATTACCGATACAATTGTTCGCGCTCCAAGAGGACGGATGTTATTTCGTCCCCGTTTAATCAGTCAGAAAAACATTAGACGTGAACAAACTTTGAAACAAAATCGGCAGGGGAACGATGATTAATTGTTAAGTTTTTTAAGCGGCATATTAAAAAACACTATCTCACCGTACCATCCTTAAATAGAGCAAATAAAGAAAGGAGCAACGAAAAGTGGTGGCTGTTGCAGGAATCCTTGTCATTGTCGGTGTGATCATCGCGATCGATGTTCCTTCCCTGTTAAGAAAAAAAGAAAAGAAGGAGCTGTGGGTATTTTTCATCCTTCTGCTAATCGGAACATCATTAAGCATAGCTCAGGCTTTACAAATTAAGATTCCAAATCCGGTAGATGGGATTACAGTTATTTATCAGCCGCTTTCCGATTTGATTGATACTTTATTAAAGTGATGAGAGTATGCAAAAGAGATTTAAAGGCAGTGAAGAGGAGATAAGAAAAAATGTAAGGAGATAAGTAAGAATAAATGGCGGTTGCCTTTTAGGCACACTTTTGATGAAAAAGTTCGATAGGAGATTAATCTATGAAATGGAGTTTTAAAATACTTATCATACTGATAATCGTTCTTTTATTCACAACAGGCTGCTGGAACCGTCGTGAGATAAACGAACTTGCCATTACTCTGGCTATTGGATTAGATAAGACTATGGATGGTCAATATCTTGTAACCGCTCAAGTAGTCAACCCAGGAGAGGTAGCCGCAAAAGGAGGCAGCAGGGGAAGTTCAACAGTAGTCATCTATCAGGCGACAGGTGAAACCATATTTGAGGCTATCCGAAAAATGACAAGGGAATCACCAAGAAGAATTTATCCTTCACACCTTCGAATTCTAGTGATTGGAGAGTCATTGGCAAAAGAAGGAATTGGTAAGCCGTTAGATTTGCTTTTCAGGGACTGGGAACTGCGTTCAGATTTTTATATTGCCGTATCAAAGGGAATGAATGCAGAAGGTATCCTAAAGGTGCCAACTGTTTTAGAAAAGATACCTGCCAATAATTTGTTTGATACTCTTAAAGTATCAGAAAAGGCATGGTCAGAGACAAGTTCTGTTACATTAGACGACCTGATTGCGGATTTGGTAAGCGAAGGTAAACAACCTGTGTTAACAGGTATAGAGGCACGTATTAAAGGTAATGAAGAGGCCGCTTTAAGCAAAACGAATGAAGAAATGATCGATTCCCCGGGACGATTGTTTTTTGACGGTTTATCGGTATTTGATAAGGATAAATTAATAGGCTGGCTTGATGACAAACAGAGCAGAACTTATAACGCCGTTACAAATAAAGTTAAAAGTACGGTTGTGAATATATCATGTCCTAAAGAGGGGAAAGCCGTTTTACAGCTCCTTAAGTCAAAAGCGAAAGTAAAAGGCAAAGTAAAGAATGGCAAACCTGAAATAGATATAGAATTTCACAGAGAATATAATGTCGGGGAAGTAGAGTGTAATATTGATCTAACGAAACCGGAAATTATTAAAAAATTAGAGAAGATAGAGGAACAAAGAGCCAAAAAAATGTTCGAACAGTCTATCAAACAAGTGCAGGAAGAGTTTGAAGTAGATATTTTTGGTTTTGGTGAAGCCGTTCATCGGGCAGAACCGAAAGCTTGGAAAAAACTAAAAAAAAGTTGGGAAAAGGAATTTGAAGAATTACCTGTGAATATTAAAGTTGACGTGAAAATACGGCGTATAGGAACGGTTGGTAATTCATTTCTGAAAGACATAAAATAATGACTAGGTTAAACCGAAGCGAAATATGGAATGGAAGATTACTCAGGTCCAATCGATAATACCTGCCAACGGCTTAACCGTTATAGACTGCATCAGGTTTAAAAAAGTTCCAATAATTGATTATTATTGGAACTTTTTTGTTAATCAAAATGATTGCTTAATCGTTTGTGTAGTTGGTTTACTTAATTCATTTTTTTAACATTACAGAAAGTCAGAACGATCCATTATTTTTATTCTTAAATTATTAATTTGTTCTAATTCCGTACAACAAACAGCAACATTATAATTTGGCTCTAATTGATATATTCGGAAATGATATTGACTAGAAAGATCATTTTTTCTTAGTGTTATTTTATTTTGAGACCAAGCGTCCATATTAAACCCAAAACTATCCATAGAACATTGGAGCCCTTGTCCAGTTGCCTTAACAAATGCCTCTTTTAATGTCCAAATTTCAAAGAAAAATAATAACCGTTTTTCGGGAGGGATGTTTTGTAAATAATGGATTTCTTCTTGAGTTAAGCATAATTTGATTATGGACAGATCTATGGGTTGAATTTCTTCAACATCTACGCCAATTCTCCCAGTTGTTGTAACTCCAGATATAATCCATTCGCCGGAATGGGATAAATTAAAATCTCCTTTCCATTCGTGAAAATCTGCCAGAAATGGACGCCCTTTTTGATCTCTCCTAATAAGAAGATTAGGCAATGGTAAAGCTAACAATTTTTGCAAACGTTTTCTGATAAATAAACTAGCCAATAAAGTTCTTTGCTGATCTGCCAATTTGTGAAATCTTAAAATTCTTTGTCTCTCATCGTTTGGCAATTCTTTAAGTTTCCGTTCAATACATTTGTGTGGGAGTGGATCGCCTAGCTTAAATGCAATAACTTCTAAATTATTATCAATTTTCTTCATGACTACCTCACCTAATATCAGTATAAATGGTTTAATATGTTCTTAATTTATAATTAGTTGTCCAATATTTCAATTATTATGAGATCTATCTAAAGTAACATATGACTTCCTGATTAGGAGATCGAGGGGTGATCATTATGAAAAATTAGATTAAATCCAACATGCAGGTTCTCCAATCTCAAGGTCAAGTCTAAAACCATTGATGAGGTGACTATATATCCACTGATTTAATCTGGAGACAGCAGAACAAAGTCCCAGGACTTTTCAAATCGTAACGTTGAAGCTGGACAAATTAGGGTCTTTAGATCTCTTGCTAGCAAGAGGAGATAAGGTTAAAATTACCATAGAAATATTTGTAAATATTAAAATGAGAAAGGTCGGATTTAATGGAGCTTTCTGAAAGAATTGAAGAATTTGTAATGAACTATGATGATAGATTACGATTCTCCGGCGCAATCTTAATTCAAAATGAAAAAAAGATATTTGAGGGTGGATTTGGCTACGCCAATCGAAGTGAACATATCCCCATTACGTCAAGGACCAGATTTGGAATGGCATCTGGCTGTAAAGTTTTCACCTCAGTAGCGATATGTCAACTAGTTGAGAAAGAGATTTTGACTTTCGATACCTGCCTCAAAGATTGTCTGGATATCTCATTTCCACATTTCCATCCAAATGTTACAATTCACCATCTATTAACACATACCTCAGGAGTACCAGATTATTTCGATGAAGAAGTGATGAGTGATTTTGAAGAGTTATGGAAAGCTGTCCCTATGTATTCTATTAAATCACCAAAAGATTTCTTACCTATGTTCCAGGATCATCCTATGAAGTTTGATAGTGGGAGTAAGTTTTCTTATAGTAATGCAGGATATATTTTACTTGGGTTGATTGTAGAACGAATGACAGGGATGACGTTTCCAGAGTATGTTTCGGAAAATATATTTCGAG
The DNA here is from genome assembly GCA_023823795.1 of Bacillus sp. F19. NCBI lineage: Bacteria > Bacillati > Bacillota > Bacilli > Caryophanales > Bacillaceae > Bacillus > Bacillus sp. F19. The sequence continues at coordinate 3,069,217 of CP085710.1, read as the reverse complement.
TTTGTGATATGTCAGACTCTGGGTATTTCCGGATGGATAAACTGCCTGAACGGACGGCACTAGGATATATTGATAGCGAAGAAGGTAACAATTGGAGAACAAATATTTATTCCGTTCCTATAGTAGGAGGTCCAGATGGGGGAGCATTTACAACCGTGTTAGACTTAGCAAAGTTTTGGAATGGATTATTAAATGCGAAACTATTAGGTAAAGAGTATACCGATAGGTTATTAACTCCCTATGTTAAGAGCAACAATGATATATATTATGGATATGGGGTTTGGATTTCAATGAAAAATGATGACGTGCTCAAATATTTTATATTTGGATTTGATCCAGGTGTTAGAATTCATTCCTCTGTAAATGCAAAATCGAAGATACAATCTCATATTATGTCGAATATTGATCAAAGTGTAGTTCCTATTGTAACTGGGATTGATAAACTGATTTTTGAAAAATAGATTTAGGATTCATTTTGGAAAAAATATGTTCTTTCTTCTGATGCCTAAAGAATAAGGAAATATATGACTATTTATCTATTGGTAATTTTTATGTATATATCAATAATGGGGGTATGGTTAGAAAATTGAATCTGTAATAGACAGTTCCGGGTTTTGATGAAATTCGGAAGTTTATTGGTATTTATAAAATAACTATAAATAAATGATTCAGGTCGTAAATCAAGATCATTGATTTCTATTAAAAGGAGTTAATAACATGAATAGTGAAATTAACCAATTAGAAGCGACGAACCCCCCACAAGAGTTAGAAAAGCACCGTTTTTCGAAAGAAATTATGTTAAAAATCCGCGACTTACAACAACGTAATAATTGGTATAATTTTTTTGCTATAGGACTGGATTGGTTTATCATCTCCTTGGCAATTGTTCTCAATTATTTTATACCATCTGTTTGGATGTATTTAATTAGTCTCGTTATCATCGGCAGCCGTATGCGTGGTTTGGATATCATGATGCATGAGTCAAGTCATCGTATGCTGTTTAAAAACCGTAAATTAAATAAGTGGGTTGCATGTTTCTTTGCAGCCTATCCGATTATGATTTCTCATAAAGCATACTGTAAGAGTCATATGAGTCACCACAAATACTTGTGGAGCGACGTAGACCCCGATAAACAAAGGTATCAAATAGTTGGATTGGATAAACCTCCTGAAAATAGGATGAAGTTTTTTATTCATCATTGCTTAAAACCATTGTTCTTGGTGCATGTGCCCAACTATCTTATCGGAATGATCAAAGTAACAGCATATGCAAAAGATGAACCTCGTTTGGATCAGGTAATCCGAACTTTATATTGGGGAGTTATCATTATTAATTCAATTATTTTTGGTTTTTGGCAAGAGTTAATCCTTTTTTGGTTTGTACCATTTATAACAACATTCCAAGTGTTAAAATATTGGGCTGAAATGGCAGAACATGCTGGGCTAGAGTCTGAACAGGAGATATTTGCATCAAGAAATTCTTTTGGGAATTGGTTTGAGCGCAGTCTAATCCACCCTCACCGAAATTCATACCATTTAGTTCATCACCTTTTCCCTGCTGTACCGCACTACAACATAAAGAAGGCTCACCTTATATTATTAGAAGATTCAGAATACCAAAAAGCACACCATTGTACGGGCTTCTTTTTGTCTTCTGCACCAGGTTTCTCATCGGTTATTGATGATATTCAAGGTCGTATACCATTCTGGAATAAATTAAAGAACAAATAGTTCATACGCTTTTATATAGGCTTTATAGAAATTTAATGGTTTGCCAAAGATGTTTTTCCTGATTGCACTCTATAAATATAAGTAGGGGGCTAGTTTAACAAAACCTTGGGAGGTGTCGGGTAACTTATTAATCTCTATAGGGCCTTTTAGTTTAGTATTCAAATCAATTTATTCGGGAAGGGGATAATAAATGAGTAATTTGGTTCTTTTTTGTTTTCCCTACGCCGGAGGATCTGGGGCAATATATAATAATTGGCGCAATTATTTACATCCTAGCATTGAGCTGCATCCTATTCACTATGCAGGGAGAGGAAGGAGATTTCAAGAATGTTGCTATCATGATATGAATGATAGCACAAATGATATATTCGAAAACATAAATCGTTATATAAACCAAAGAAAATATTCCTTTTTTGGACATAGCATGGGAGGACTTATCGCCTATGAACTTTGTAAAAAAATGGTAAGCGAAGGCTTTCATTCCCCTGCTCATATTTTTCTGTCTGGAATAAAACCTCCCAACCATGTTAGAGACAAGAAAGTTCATAATTTACCTGAAAAAGAATTCAAAGAAAAAATACTTGAACTAAATGGTACTCCAAAAGAGATTCTTAATAATCAGGAGTTAATGGATATATTTTTACCGATTTTAAGGTCTGACTTTAAATTGATAGAAGAATATGAATTTAGTAAAGAAGGATACAAATTAAACACTAGTATTACTGCCATGTACGGTAAGCAGGATGATATTACTGAGGAAGATATGAAAAAATGGACTGACTTTACTTCAAAAGATAGCCAAGTCCGTGGTTATCCAGGAGGACACTTTTTTATTAATGAAAATTATATTGATATCATAGATCTGATCAATTTGACATTGGTTGGGAGAGGCGGTTTATATGATCCATCATACTTATAATAAAGATTTGTTAACTGATGAAGAAAAATTTTGGTTAAGTCAACTATCTGCGAATTTAAGCATGAGCAGCTTTACTCAGTATAATAATAAAGTTGATTTAGAAGATCGTAAATGTGAGTTATTTACATATAAATTCCCAGGTGAAATATCCCGTGAAATCCTCAAAATGAGTAATCAATCAGAATATGGGTTATTCATCATCCTGATGAGCGGGGTAAAATACTTACTTTCAATATATACGGGTAATGGAGATGTCTCAATCGGAACCCCAGTAATTCAATCAAAATCTGGGGCAGCTTTTCAAGATCATCAACTGATCATACGAAGTGATATCCATAGCGGAATGTCATTTAAAGAGCTTCTATTTAAAGTGCAGCAAAATATTTCAGATGCCAATAAAAACCAGAAAGTATCACATGATAAATTAGCAAAATTACTAGGTTTTGATTCTACAACCTCCAATAGACTGAACCCCCGTACAGTTGTCCAGCTTGAAAATATTCAGCGCAGCAGTTCTAATTATTATTCATATGCCGACTCGATCTTCAATTTCACCTGGCATGGAAGCACTATTGAATGCTGTATTACTTGTAACGGAACCGTAGGAGAAATGATCGGAAAAATTACAGATCAACTGACTCATTTCTTTAGAGCAGTGGTGGACAACCCTAATATTCGCCTTTTTGAAATCGATATTTTATCCAGAGATAGGAATCAAATTCTTTATGAGTTTAACAAAACTACTACAGATTTTCCTAGAGACAAGTCGGTTGTTGATTTGTTTGAATTACAAGTGTCAAAAACTCCTCACGAGACAGCAGTCGTATATCTTGGTCAAAAGTTAACTTATCAGGAATTAAATAAAAAAGCGAACCATATAGCAAATGAATTGGTTAAGCTAGGGATCAAAGAAAATTGTTTAGTAGGAAGTATGGTGGATAGATCGCTCGAGCTTCCAATCGGTATATTAGGAATTTTAAAGGCAGGAGCAGCTTATCTTCCCATTGATCCAAACTATCCAAATGAACGTATAAAAAAGATTGTAGGGAATTCCAACGTAGATATAATTTTGAAATGCAGTCATCATCAACATGAGTATATTAATCAGAATACTCTATTTATTGATATCGATACAACGTTGGGCAAGGGTACACCAGTAGCTATGGAAAAAAATCTAGAGTTGGAAATCTCATCTGAAAGTTTAATGTATGTTCTTTACACCTCGGGAAGTACTGGTGAGCCTAAAGGGGTTATGGTAAAAAGAAATTCATTTGTAAACCTGCTCTACTGGTATACTCATGAATTTGCTATAAATGAAGCCAGCAATCTATTATTAATTGCCCCAATAAGTTTCGACACGGCGCATAAGAATTTATTTGCTCCATTAATAAGAGGAGGACGATTACACCTCTTTGAGCCAGGTATGTACGATTATAATAAAATGTCAGACTATATTGATTTTCATAAAATTACAACAATAAATTGTACACCAAGCGGTTTTTATCCATTGGTTGATTATAATGAAGAATCGGATTACTGCAGGTTAACATCACTGAAACATGTCTTCTTAGGCGGTGAATCTATTAATTGTAAAAAGTTGAAACCATTGGCGGAGTCATCCAACTTTAAAAGTGAAATAGTAAATACTTATGGACCTACTGAGTGTACGGATATTGCCTCCTTCTACCGAATCAGCAATCAAGAATTAAAACAACAGAAAACAATTCCTATCGGAAAGCCACTCAATAATGTGGAACTATACATTGTTAATCAAGAAATGGACCTCTTGCCTATTGGTATAACAGGAGAATTATGTATTGCTGGGGTCGGATTGTCACAGGGTTATTACAATGCACCAGTTTTAACTAAAGAAAAGTTTGTGGAGTTTCCGCATATTCCCGGGAAAAAAGTTTATAAAACTGGGGATATGGCGAGGTGGATGCCTGACGGGAATATTGAATTTATTGGAAGAATAGACAATCTTACAAAGATAAGAGGCTTTCGGGTAGAAGTAGGGGAAATTGAGAATTGCCTTTTGAAACACCAAGATGTGGAGGAAGCAGTTGTTGTTGCGATGGAAGATACTCTTGGTACAAAAGAGTTAAGTGCTTATTTTGTTGCCAATGGGGAAATAGCGAATTCGGAATTAAGAAATTACCTAATTAAAAGGTTGCCAGATTTCATGGTACCAGCTTATTTCACTCAACTGAATAAAATGCCTCTCAATCAAAATGGAAAAATTGATCGAAAAGCACTGCCAGTGCCTGATTTGGATAATGCGTCAAGCTCAAGTTATGTCGCACCTGAAGGTGAACTGGAAAGAATTATCGCGGGTATCTGGGAAGAAGTTCTTAATATTGAAAGAATAGGAGTTTATGATAACTTCTTTGAATTAGGCGGCCATTCGTTAAAGGCTGCTTCAATTGTACTGAAGATAAACCAAGTATTTGAAACAAATCTGCAATTAAGCGAAATGTTTAAGCAACCAACCATAAAAGAAGTTGTTACTCTAATTACTAAGCTAAAACAACATAAGAGCTCAGCCGTTTTAGCTGTCAAAGAAAGAGAATACTATCCCGTCTCATCACAGCAGAAAAGATTATTTATCATGTGGCAGCTTAATCGAGACTCAGTGGCTTATAATTTGCCATCTTCAATAATTATAGAAGGTAATCTTAATCCTGATAAGTTGGTGATCGTTTTCCAGAAGCTCGTTGATCGTCATGAATCTTTGCGCACATCATTTTCTTTTGTCGATGGACAACTGGTACAGTCTGTTCATCCTAGATTAGATGTTATTGTCGATTTTGTGGAAGCTCCGAAAGATAGACTAATGGAATTTGTTAAGAGTTTAGTCAAGCCTTTTAACCTGGAAAGACCTCCTCTTTTTAGAGTAACGGTTATTAAGATTGGAGAAAATAAGCATTTGCTGTTGACTGATGCTCATCATATTGTTTTTGATGGTATATCCATGGATATTATTATGGAGGAATTTTCTGATTCCTATTTAGATAAAAACTTGCCTCAGGCTAAGATACAGTATAGAGACTACGCAGTATGGCAGGAGGAATTTTTTCAGACTGATGATTTTAAGAGAAAAGAGGAGTATTGGTTAGACCTGTTTAAAGAAGGAATTCCCATACTAGAGTTAAATACTGATTACCCACGTCGTCCCTTGCAAAATTATGAAGGGGATCATGTATTAGTTACTGCAAGTCATGATTTGACATCACGCTTAAGAAGAGTAGCAGCGGAGAATGGGACAACCCTATATATGGTGTTACTTTCTGCTTTGAATGTGTTGTTTTTCAAATATACAGGTCAAGAAGATATTACAGTTGGTTCACCGACTGCATGTAGATCCCGTCCAGGTTTGGAAGGTGTTATCGGCATGTTTGTTAATACTGTGGTAATGAGAAACTTTCCATGTCGTGAAAAAACATTTCGGAAGTTTTTGAATGAAGTGAAGAATACTACGCTGAAAGCGCTGGATCATGAAGAATATCCGTTTGAAGTGTTGATAGATCAATTAGGCGTTCATCGAAATCTTGGTAGAAATCCGATGTTTGACATTATGTTTTCTCTAGACAGCAATGAGAATTTCTTCAAGGATACTGGAGAATTGTCCTTCCGTAAATTCCCGGTAGATAGCAACATGACTCAATTTGATATGTTCATTCATGCAATGGAAACGAACAATAGCATTGATTTGAAATTCAAGTTTCGTACGAATGTTTTTATGAAAGAAACAGTACAAAGAATGGCCGACCATTTTATGCGTTTGCTTGATGAAATTACCCAAAGTGTGAATATGCTGTTGCAAGATATTCAGATAATGTCCGAACTAGAAAAGCAAACCATTCTCTCAGGATTCAACAATACGGATGCAGAATTCTCATATCAAATGACGGTGCAAGAGATATTTGAGAATCAGGTGAAAGAGACAAAATCGGAAACTGCTGTCGTATGTAAGGAGATTACACTCTCTTACTCTGAGCTTGATTCGAAAGCCAATCAACTGGCCCGCATTTTAAGAACAAAAGGAGTGCAAAGAAATAACATCGTCGGAATTATTGCTGAGCCTTCCTTGGAAATGGTCATAGGAGTTCTCGGGGTGTTAAAGGCAGGAGGCGCATTTTTGCCAATCGATCCGGGCTTTCCGATAAGCAGGATAGAATATCTATTGAAAGACAGCAATTGTCAGCTAATCCTGACGCAGCATCATTTGAAGGGAAAGTTTACTTTTGAACAGGAAGTTGTGGGACTGGATGATGAAACGATCTGTAAAGAAGATGATTCAACCCTTGAAAACATAAATCAAACCGACGACTTGGCATATGTGATTTATACGTCCGGAACAACTGGGAATCCAAAAGGTGTTATGATCGAGCACAGAAATCTTGCCAATCAGCTGGTTGGATTGATCGAAAACATGCAGTTTGACCAAGAGTTTCATCATTTGCTGCTTGCGAAAGTTTCTTTCGATGTTTCCGTACAGCAGATTTTTCTCCCGATCCTGTCAGGAGGAAAATTGTATATTCCTGAGGAAGAGTTGGTTGCTGAACCGAGGAAACTTTGGAGCTTTATTGAGCAAAACAAAATCAATATGCTGGGTGCTGTACCCGCCCATTTGAAGGTTTTGATAAATAGTACTTCTACAAATCAGCGTCTTCGCTACGTCTTTGTAGCAGGTGAGGTCTTCACAAAGAATCTTTACGATGAATTACGAAGTGCTGTTAATGCCGATCAAATTATTAATCTTTATGGTCCAACCGAGACAACGATCTTTTCAACACTTTATATTTGCAACGAAAAAGAAGAAGGTTCGAGCTTGCCTATAGGTAAACCTTTAAACAACTATCGAGCATATATTTTAGACCAAGATCATCGTCCCGTACCCCTAGGTGCAACTGGGGAGTTATGTATCGCTGGTGCAGGCGTAGGGAGAGGATATATCAATAAACCAGATTTGACAAATGAACGTTTTGTCTCCGATCCATTTGTTCCGGGTAAAAGAATGTATAAAACTGGGGATCTTGCCAGGTGGCTTCCAAATGGGAACATTGAGTATATCGGAAGAATTGACCACCAGGTAAAGATTAAAGGAGTCCGAGTTGAGCCGGATGAAATAAAAGAGCATATTTTAAACCATAGCTCCGTTAAGGATGCGGTTGTCATTGCAAAACAGAATCAGAGTGATGAAAGTTACTTGTGTGCGTATTTGATTACAAATCAAGATGTTAAAACCGCAGAATTAAGAGAATTCTTGAAAAATAAGTTGCCAGATTACATGATCCCATCACATTTTGTAAAGTTGGAAAGTATGCCCTTAACCAACAGTGACAAAATTGACGTAAGAGCGCTGCAAAAAAGAAAAGACGAGGACTATATGTTGTCAGGAACCTCTTATAAGGCACCTGGAACACATATAGAAATAACTATAGCGGATATATGGAAACAGGTACTTGGTGTAAACAAAGTAGGTATCCATGATCATTTTTTCGAGCTTGGTGGAAATTCCCTTAATATTGTTCAAGTAAATGAGCGGTTGAAAGAAGAATTAAACATCGACTTACCTGTAGTGGCGTTATTCAGACACACCACCATTTATTCTTTGGCCCAACAATTAAAACTGATTAATGAGGCACCAGAAAAAACGAATCTAAATCGAGTACAAGTGATGGAGGAATCGAAAAACAGGCTAAAGAACAGAAGGCTAAGAAAGAGGGATTGGAATGAATCATAGTCCGCAACTATCGGTTAGAAACGGTATGGAAATTGCTATTGTCGGGATGTCATGCAGATTTCCTGGAGGAAATAATATAAATACGTTCTGGGAAAATTTGAAGACCGGCAAAGAATCGGTATCCTTTTTCTCAGATGAGGAGTTGCGGGAAGCAGGAATTGACCAAGAAACAATCCAGAGTCCCAATTACGTAAAGGCTGGAGGATCCATCACTGGCACAGAATGGTTTGATACTCATTTGTTTAAGTACTCACCCAGGGAAGCAGAAGTAATGGATCCACAGTTAAAAATTTTACACGAATGTGCTTGGGAAGCATTGGAGAACAGCGGCTACTGTTCCGATACCTTTAAAGGTCTGGTGGGTACTTATATTGGAAGCTCAACAAACTTGTATTGGATTGACACGGTTTACCATCAAGCACATGACTTTATAAAAGAAGCAGAATTGTTGAATGGTTCACAATTCTTCAGTACAAGATTGTCACATCAATTGAACTTGAAAGGCCCAAGCTACACTGTTCAAACTGCGTGTTCATCATCCTTGGTTGCCGTTCACTTGGCAAGTCAAGCTCTTTTAAGCGGTGATTGTGACATGGCTTTGGCTGGGGGCGTCTCCCTCACATTACCTGAGAAAAGGGGCCATTTCTATCAGGATGGTATGATTCTTTCACCAGATGGGCATTGTAGACCTTTTGATGCAAATGCTAGGGGAACGGTTAATGGTAATGGCGCTGGAATCGTTGTATTGAAACGGCTGGAAGATGCTGTTGCTGACGGAGATTTTATCCATGCTATCGTGAAAGGATCTGCAGTAAATAATGACGGTTCAAATAAGGTCAGCTTTACCGCACCCAGTGTTGAAGGACAAGCTGACGTTATCAAGGCAGCCCATCTCATGGCAGAAGTGGAACCCGAAAGCATATCTTATGTAGAGGCCCATGGTACTGGAACCATGTTAGGCGATCCAATTGAGATTGAAGCTTTAAAACTGGCGTTTAACACAAGAAAACAAGGGTTTTGTGGCATCGGATCTGTCAAAGCGAATATAGGTCATCTCGATAACGCCGCAGGTGTGGCAGGTTTGATTAAAACGGCAGTTTCTTTAAAACACCGAATGATTCCACCAAATATTAACTACGAGAAACCAAATGAGAAAATTGACTTTGATAATAGCCCGTTTTACGTAAACAATAAATTGACGGAATGGAAGAACTCCGAGTTTCCTTTAAGAGCTGGAATAAGTTCGTTTGGTATGGGAGGCACAAATGCCCATGTAGTGCTTGAGGAAGCTCCGGATATAGAGGCTTCGGATAGAGGAAGAAGATATCAATTACTTTCCTTTTCTGCACAAACGGAAAAGTCTCTTGAGGAACAGACAAAAAAGATGGCAGATTACTTGAACCAAGACCCTAATGTGAATTTGGCCGATGTGGCCTTTACTCTTTTAAATGGTAGAAAAAGTTTAAAACATCGAAGAATGCTGGTAGTTTCTGATATAGAGGAAGCTAAGCGTGAACTTTTCAGTATGAACCCTGTTAAAGTTCAGACCAAAATTTATGATGGCGAAAGTAAGCAAATAATATTCATGTTTCCTGGACAAGGGGCACAGTATGTAAATATGGGGTTGGATTTGTACAGAGAAGAAAAGATATTTCGGGAAGAACTTAATCGTTGCTGCCAAATTTTAGAGGAAATTAGTGGCGTCAATTGGTTGGAATTATTATATCCCTCGGATTCAGAAGCTAGAGCAAGTGACGCGATCAATCAGACATCTAATACTCAACCTGCAATATTTATTTTTGAATACTCATTGGCAAAAATGTTAATGGGATGGGGTATTCGTCCTGATGGCATGATCGGGCACAGCATAGGAGAATATGTAGCTGCTTGCTTGTCAGGGGTATTATCCCTAAAGCACGCACTTAAGCTGGTTTATGGACGTGGGATCTTAATGCAGCAATTACCTAAGGGAAGTATGGTAAGCGTAAAGGCTTCGCAAAATGACATTTTACCATTAATGAGTCGTGATTTATCCATTGCCGCCGAGAATGGTCCATTATCATGTGTTGTTTCGGGTTCTGATGAAGAAATTAATATTTTGGAGACCAGATTGAATCATGAAGGCTTTAAATTTATTAAACTGTCAACTTCTCATGCCTTTCACTCATCCATGATGGATCCGATCTTAGGTGCGTATAAAGAGAAGATTAAAGAAATTGACCTTCATCATCCGAATATCCCATATATTTCTAACGTCACAGGAGAGTGGATTACCGCAAGCCAAGCAACCAGCTCCGATTATTGGGTAAATCATCTGCGGCAAACAGTTAGGTTTTCTGACGGTATCAAGCATCTAATAACAGGTTCGGAAAACATTTTTGTCGAGGTCGGACCTGGAAGAGCTTTAAGTGCATTGGTTAGACAACAAGAGCAGGAAGAATCTGAACTTGAGATTGTAAACACTGTACGGCATTCCAAGGAGAGAGTCTCTGATGATAAGTTTTTGCTTCAAAATATTGGTAAGCTGTACATTTATGGTGTAAAGATAGATTGGCCGAAATACTTTTCACAAGAAAGAAGACATCGGGTTCCGTTACCTACATATCCTTTTGATCGGCAGTTCTTTAGTATATCTAAGGATTTAAAAAGCCGAGAGAGTGCGTCCTTACCTCAAAGTGAACTCGTAGCAGAATCGAAGCAGCATATTGCCCCTAAAGATGATAAGGAGCAAAAAATTATAGAGTCATATATGGAAGTTACTGGATTGGAAAATATAAGTCCTCATGCTGATTTTTTTGAAATTGGAGGCAGCTCACTGACCGCAGTCAATGTTGTCGCCAGATTACAGAAGGATTTTGATATCTCTATTAATCATTTATTTGAATATCCCAGTGCGTCTGAACTAGCACAGCATATCACATTTAAGGGAGAGAAGAATAAGGTCGATAAACATGTGTTAACAAGTTACCTTGTTGCAAGGAGGGAAAGGCACCGCTTAGTAGAGGATAAAATTAGGGGAATTGAAGAAACACGCCGTTTATACGATGACAAAAACAGAAGATATGAGGAAGCAAATCTTTTTTATCAACTGAACTATAAAGAGATTCTAATAACAGGAACTACAGGATATTTGGGAGTTTACTTGCTGCGTGATTTATTAACGAAATCAGATAGCAATGTTCACCTCATTGTAAGAAGCAAGAATCAGATAGAAGCAGAAAATCGCATGAAAGAAAAAATTTGTTCTTATTTTGATCCATTCTTTTATGACAAGTTTAAACAAAGAATTTTTGTTTACAGTGGTGACCTGGCAAGAAATGATTTGGGCTTGGATATGAGTAATTATCAATATCTTAGTGAAACGATCCAATGTGTTATCCATTCAGCTGGTAATGTTAGTCATTATGGAAACTACGATATATCCTTCGAAGCGAACGTATTGGCTACGAGAAATTTAATGGATTTTTCACTCACGGGAGTAAAGAAAGATGTTAACCATATTTCTACATTGGCTGTAGCTTCCGGTACAGTGAAAAACAAAAAAGATATATTGTATACGGAATACGATAATGATTTGGGACAAATTATTGAAAATCCTTACCCAAAAACAAAGCTAGAAGCTGAAAAGATTGTTATTGAGGCAAGGGGAAAAGGAGTAAACGTAAACATTTTTCGAGTAGGAAATATCGGTTTTGATTCTAAATCTGGTAGGTTTCAAGAGAACATAGAGCAGAACGCTTTATATTCTATGATGAAATCATATATAGAAATTGGTCTGGTTCCAGAAATGGAAAGAGATACAGATTTTTCATGCGTTGATGATGTTAGTCGAGCAATTATCAGTCTGTTTGATAAAGAAGAATTAATGAATGAAACTCACCATATCTTTAATCCAAATCATATGAGTCTATCGGATCTTCTAACTACTCCAAAATTGAATATTGATGTGAAAGAAACGTCAATTGACAAATTTTTAGATTTTATCTTTGATGAAAAGCAAGCCGATCGACATGCATCAGCTATTTATAACTTACAGCTGCATAGCATAGGAGAAGAATTGGAAGTATTTGATGATGCTGAGCAAACAGTTTTCCATATCACTGCTGATAAAACAAATATGTTGCTAAGCAGAACTGGTTTTATATGGAATGATATAAATAATCAATTGGTAAGGAAAATGATAGAGTATGGTCAGCAGGTGAACTTTTTCTCTAAATCAAAAAATATAAAGTGGTGATTATATGAATCGTACAGAGTATTTTTCGCTAACTCATCCCCAAAAAAGAATTTGGTATATGGAGAAAATCAACGCTCATCAACCATTGCATAATATTGGTGGAGTAGTAACGATAAAAGGGGAGCTGGATTTTATCTTCCTGGAGAAAGCAATTAATTGTTTTGTGAAAAATAACGACGGAATCAGACATCGTTTTATAGAAACAGACGGGGAAGTACGGCAATACGTGAAGAAATACCATAAGAAAGACTTGCTTAATGTTGTTTTTAATTGTCGGGAGGATTTGGACACCTGGGTTCAACAAGAGGCGGGGAAACCTTTTACTATTCATGAATGCGACCTATTCGATTTTGCAATGTTTAAAGTGCGAGATACCAACGATGGCGGCTACTTTGTTAAGGTCCATCATATAATTTCTGATGGATGGTCTATGAATCTTTTAACCGAACAGATTTTCGATACGTATATGAGGCTTTTGAAAGGTGAAAAATTAACCGATCAACACAGAGACTCTTATACTCTCTGTCTCAAAAAAGAACAAACATACTTAGCATCTCAGCGATTTGTGAAGAATAAACAATTTTGGAATGAGAAATTCAACACACTTCCAATTCCGATTCAGAAGAGGGAGTTAGAATGTTCAGAGGGGAATAGAAAGACATACTGTTTTCCGAATAGTCAATCTAATGGAATCAAACAATTTGCTGCTGACCACAATGTTTCTGTGTATGCTTTTTTTGTTGGTTTGTATTATATCTACCTTCAAAAATTAACGAAGCAGGAGGATTTGATTGTTGGAATGCCAGTACTTAATCGATCCGGGAAAAAAGAAAAAAATATCGTAGGGATGTTAACGAGTACTATGCCCTTCCGACACACTGTCGATGTGGAAATGACGGTTCGAGAATTTATCAAGGATATTAACCGTGAATTAATTCGCTGTTATTACCATCAAAAATATCCTTACAATTTACTTGTACAAGATTTGGAATTGAAGAAAAAAGGCTATGGTGATTTGTTTGATACATGTATTAATTATTACAACACAAACCTTCCGAATGAACTTGATGGAATTCCAGTAGAAAATGAAGAATTCTACAACGGCAATCAGATTTATTCGCTCCAGCTGATTATTCGAGAGTGGTCTAAATCAGGAGGATTCAATTTAGATATCGACTATAAGATCCAAAAATATGAAGAAAAACAAATAGAACAAATGTATCTTTACTTCACCCATTTAGCAGATCAAATGCTTCAATTTCCTGATAGAAAGCTTGGGGAACTGGAACTTTTATCAGAAGACGTAAGGAATAAATTAATATACGAATTCAATGCAACGGATACGGATTACCCTAAGGATAAGACTATTTACCAGCTTTTTGAAGAGCAGGCAGCAAGGACCCCTGACAGAGTTGCCCTTAGCTTGGAAAACGAGGAACTTACCTATCGTGAATTAAATGAAAAATCGAATCAATTGGCGAGGTATCTATTAAAGAAAAATGTGAAAAAAGGCACAATTGTCGGTATATCAACCAAGCACTCTCTGGAAACAATCATTGGAATTATAGGGATTGTGAAAGCTGGAGCAGCATACTTACCTCTCGATCCTGACTATCCATCTGAACGAATCAATTATATGCTGGAAGATTCGGGTATTTCTATGCTGCTGACTAACTTTGATACCTCAAATCGATGGAACATTTCCCCAAACAAAGTGGAAGTTGTTCAGCTTCAGTCGGCAAATCTATATATGGGTAAGTCTTCTAATATTAAGACTCTGAGTGACCCATCTGACCTCGCGTACATCATATACACATCGGGTTCTTCTGGAACTCCTAAAGGGACGTTGATCGAGCATCAAGGATTGGTTAACTATACTTGTTGGGCAAAGAACGTATATGTGGGATCAAGTCAAGACGAAATTTTTCCTTTATATTCTTCTCTTGCTTTTGATCTCACGGTTACATCTATATTTACCCCACTAATTAGCGGCAATCGGATTGTCATTTATCCTGCTGACGAAAACGAACATGTCCTATATAAAATGCTTAGGGAAGGCAAAGTAAGTATTATCAAATTAACTCCATCCCATTTATCCCTCTTACAAGATGTGGAGTCAGGGGTAAGTTCAATCAAAAAGTTTATTGTTGGAGGAGAAGATTTAACGGTAAGCCTTGCTAAAAGCATTCAGAATCGCTTCGGCGGAGATATCAAAATATTCAATGAATACGGACCTACAGAAACAGTTGTCGGGTGTATGATTCATCAATTCGATGTTGAAAAGGATATAGGAACATCGGTACCAATTGGCATGCCTGCACAAAATATGAAGATATACTTGTTAGACTCTGATCTCCGTCATGTGCCAATGGGTGCTGTAGGGGAAATCTATATTTCAGGAGACGGCGTTGCGAGGGGTTATCTAAACAGACTAGATTTGACACGTGATAGATTTATTATGAATCCGTTTTCTGCAGGAGAGCGGATGTATAGATCAGGTGACTTAGCCAGGTTTATCGATGAGAGCAAGATTGAATTTCTGGGAAGAGCCGATAATCAAATTAAAGTCCGCGGTTTTCGCATAGAACTAGGCGAAATTGAAAGAAATTTATTAAACCATCCGAGTATCAGGGATGCAGTAGTGGTCGATCGGGAGGACCATGATGGAAATCGTTATCTTTGTGCTTATTACATAGAGAAAAATGAGGTCACTGCTTCCGAATTATTCAGATTTTTTGAAAAAATTATGCCGGCATATATGATTCCTGCGCATTTTATTCCATTGAAAGAAATTCCACTGACAATTAACGCAAAAGTTGATAGGGATGCGTTACCTAAACCTGTAATTGCGAAACGCCGAGCAACTGAAGCTGCAATAGAAGAAGATCTAGTATGTGTCATCCGTCAGGTGTTACATGTAGATAAAGTGCGTATGCGGGACAACTTTTATCATCTAGGCGGAGATTCAATCAAAGCAATTCAGATAGCTTCCAGGCTAAGTGAGAAAGGACTAAAAATTAAGACAAAAGATATTTTGTCTAATCCTGTAATTGAAGACATGGCTTTACATTTAGAAACAACAGGTAAAAAATTGCATGGGAGAAATCAACCATGCGTTGGCAGTATTCAGTCACTTCCATCTGCATCTTGGTTTTTCTCACAAAACTTAGATAACATCCATCATTATTCGCAGTCTGTATTATTGAAGGTGAAAGATGATATTAACATGCAAATGCTTGAATCTGCTCTACAATTATTGGTTTGCCATCATGACTCTTTCCGATTGAATTATATGATCCAAACGGAGAAGTTATATTATAACGAGAAACATCTCGATCATAAGTTTGAATTGAAATTCTTTGATTTATCATGCTATTCGGTGCAAGATCAGAACGTTCATATAGCTGAAATTGGAGAAATGTTAAAATCGAGCTTTAATATTGAAAACGATATTCTGCTTAAAGCGTGTATATTCGATCTGGGGAATCAGGGTAAAAGATTTTTGATGGCGGCACATCATTTGGCTGTAGACGGGATATCTTGGCGTATTATCTTTGAAGATATGAACCGATTATATTTACAGATGGAGAATAAGGAGATTGCTTTATTGCCGCCAAAAAACAATTCGGTGCAAGATTGGGGAATTGAATTGGAAAAATTAAGCGAAAAAATCCCCGACAAGGACAAACAATATTGGAATCATGTTTATCAATCTCGGGAGGAAACATTTTTAGACTTTGACTTAGGACCTGATCGCATGGAGTTTTGCGAGAAAATGGATCAAAAATTAACAGAAGAAGAAACGGCACAACTTTTTCAAAAAGCAAATGAAGCCTATCGAACAAAAGCTGACGAATTGATGATTATAGCACTGTCAATGGTGTTGTCTGACTATATCAAAAAGAATGAAGTGATCATTGAAGTTGAAGGGCATGGGCGTGAAGACTTATCTGAGGAAATAGATGTATCAAGAACTGTTGGATGGTTTACGAGCTTATATCCAATTCTTTTGAAGGTGGAAAAAACAGATATATCGCAGCAGATCAAGCAATTAAAGGATCAATTGCGCAGTATTCCTAGTAAAGGTTTGAGTCATGGAGTTTTGAAATACATTTCGGATGAATGGAGGTTTGACAATCAAAAATACGTCCGATTTAACTATCTAGGTGATTTTAATGCTTCATTTTCAAATGGAATATTTGAATTTGCGGAGGAATACTCTGGCCGAGATAACTGTTATTCAAATGCAATGGATTGTTTGGTGGATATCGTTGCATACACAGTGGATAAAAAGTTAAATTTATCAATCACATATAGCCGAAACAAATTTAAAACTGAAACCATATCGGATTTTGTTAGAGCTTACACGAGTCAATTAAGAGCTTTGATTCAACATTGTTGCCAAAAGAATCATACTGAATTTACTCCATCTGATTTCGAAACTGCAAACCTCTCAAGTGAAGAGCTGGAAAATATATTTAACCTATGAGGCAGGGGAGGAATGATTCAGTCATGATTAGAATAAAAATCGTTTTAATTGCCCTTGTAGTCTTACTGCAATTGCAGATGACTGCTGGAATACAGATAGTAAATGCAGAGAATGAAAGAGTATCTACCGGATTATCCGATGACTATGGAAAAAAGCTGGACTCATTCATTAAAAAGCAAATGAAGGAAGGCAAAATTCCAGGGATGTCAGTGGTAGTAGTTAAAGGGGACCAAGCTGTTTATAAAAAAGGTTTTGGGTATTCCGACCTCAAAACAAAACAACGAGCAACGGATCAAACTTTATTTGAAATTGGCTCGAATAGTAAGTCATTTACAGCTCTAGCGATCTATACACTTGCAGAAAAAAAGTTAATAGATTTGAAAGAACCAGTCAAAAAGTATTTGCCCTGGTTTCAAATGAAATATGTGGGCGAGTATAAAGGTCAGCAACTCAATAAGAATGTTGATATAACACTTGAACAGCTTTTATATCATACGAGTGGAATTCCGTTTCAAACGATAGGAGACATCCCAGCAGCAAATGACGGTGATGCGCTTGAAAACACCGTTAGAGGTCTGATAAATAAAAAATTGGAGACTTACCCAGGAGAGCAATTTACTTACGCAAGCATCAACTATGACATTCTAGGCTTGGTTATACAAAAAGTAACGAATCAATCATTTGAGAAATACATTGAAAATAACATATTAGTCCCATTTGAAATGGATAATACCTATTTGTTCAGAGAAAAGGCTGCCAAATATGAAATGTCTAAGGGTTACAAAATCAATTTTTTAAGGCCTAAAGAGTACAATGCACCTATTTATCGCGGGAATACCCCAGCAGGTTATTTTATTTCAAATGCAGAAGACATGGAAAAGTGGCTTCGTATGCAGTTTGGGACGTATATGTTAAGTGATGGCCAGCAAAAGGCGATTCAAAAGACGCATATACCTAACCGCTCGGTTCCGCCATCTGCGGATGGTTCATCCTATGCAGGAGGTTGGGAAGTATACCAAAACGGTTCCGGCGAGATCTCGCATGCTGGAAGCAATCCCAATTTTTCCTCATTTATTGTATTTCGTCCTCAGGAAAAGATAGGTGTTGCAGTCATGGCCAACATGAACTCCTCTTATACTCAAAACATTGGCCAAGGAATCATCGATATTCTCTCAGAGAAGGAATTAGTAATTAATACAAAAGATATGTATAAGAGCATTGATGCTTTTTCTTTTACCTTACTTTTGTTTATGATTCCTTTTTCATGCCTTACCCTATATTTTATTTTTCAAATAATCATTCAGGTGTATCAGAAAAAGAGGAATCTGGAAGGAAAAAGAGTTAAACGCATTGGAGTTCCATTTATAATGTTCGTGTTTTCTTTGTTGGCAGGGTATTCCCTTTTTAAAGTTCCGTCTGTATTCTTTACAGGGCTTACTTGGGATTTTGTTAATGTATGGGCACCTATCAGCATGAGTTTGGCGGCTTGGGCTACTCTATCTGGTGTTGTATTGTTCTCTATTTACTTGTCGCTTATATCTATCTTTCCGTTATATAAAAATAAGAATTTATTCCCGCTCTTTGTGTTGAGCGTAACTAGTGGTTTTGGAAATGCGATGATCATATTTATCATCAATGAAGCTTTAAATAGTACCAACGATTCAAACAATAGTCTGTTTTTATATTTTGTGCTGGGAATCATCATTTATGTACTTGCACAAAAGCTGGTTCGAACACAGTTAATCACCCTTACAAATAATCTGATTTATGAACAAAGGCTTATTCTATTAGACAAAATCTTAAATAACCCATATGAGAAAATCGAACAGATGGAATCCGAAAAAATTCAAACCATATTAAATAATGACACAGAAGCTATCAGTAACCATGCACCTACAATTATCACTGGTCTGACCGATTCAATCACACTCTTGTGTTGTTTGGTTTATCTGGGAGTAATTAATGTGTTCGGACTTCTTATTTCAATTGCGGTCATTCTAGTCGCAGCAGGCATGTATTATGTAGCCGGAAGATCAGCCAATAATCTTTGGGAACAAACACGGAATATTCAAAATACCTTTTTTAGATATATCAACGATCTCATTGGCGGTTATAAAGAGTTGAGTATCGGAAAGTCAAAACGAGAAGAGTTTAGAGAAGACATGAAAGAAAGCTGTGGTGAGTATAAGGACAAACGGATTAAGGGCGGCCTTAAATTTGCAAATGTCTTTATTATTGGTGAATTGCTGTTTGTTATGGTGATCGGGGCCGTCACATTCCTATTTCCCATTCTGTTTAAAGATGTACAGAGCGACTTCTTAAGAAGTTATGTTTTTGTTTTTCTTTATATGACAGGGCCTATTCATAGCATACTTAATGCTATTCCAAACGCTATTCAGATGAAAATCAGCTGGAAGAGGATAAAAGCTTTTTCTGAGAATCTAAATGCGGATGAAGCTGATAAAAATGAAGCAGCCAGTATTTTTAAAACTCCTGGAAGACTGAAAATGGAGTTCGAAAATTTAGAATATCAATACGATAGTGAGCATGAAGAATCTTTCCGGGTAGGACCAATTGACCTCCAATTCAAATCAGGCGAGATTGTTTTCATAACAGGTGGGAATGGAAGCGGCAAATCCACTCTTGCAAAACTGATTACTGGTCTGTATACCAACAAGAGCGGGGACATATTCGTCAACAATCAAAAAATAAGCCAAAAAGAGTTAAAGGAACTATATTCGGCGATATTTAGTGATTACTACTTGTTTACAAAAGTCTATGGAATTGATTGTAGCTCGAAAGAAGAAGAAATAAAAAAGTATTTAAGAATACTGCGCATCGATGAAAAAATACAAATTCAGAATGGGGAATTTAGTACAACAAAACTTTCTACGGGTCAACGGAAAAGGTTAGCCTTGTTAATCTCTTATTTGGAAGACAAACCTATTTATCTATTTGATGAATGGGCAGCGGATCAAGATCCCGAATTTAGATATTTTTTCTATATGGAGCTATTGCCTGATTTAAAGGCCAAAGGAAAATGTGTTATTGCTATTACTCATGACGACAGGTACTTCCATCTTGCAGACAAGGTAATCAAGATGGAAAGAGGAAAGGTTGTGGAAGAAGCACAACATGAACATCTAAAGGAGGAGCTTACTGATGGCAAAATTGGATAAACAAAATGTGGAAGACATTCTTAGCCTGACACCAATACAGGAGGGGATTTTGTTCCACTATTTAAAAGATCCGCATAGCGATGTGTACTTCGAACAGATATGTCTCGAGATTTCAGGAGACGTTAACGAGTCATTCTTTATGAGAGCATGGGAGTCCGTTATCCAAACCAATGAGCAGCTGCGTACATTGTTTCGGTGGGAAAAATTAAAAGCTCCCGTTCAGGTCGTGTTGAAAGAGCATAAGCCCTATATAGAAATAATCGATCTACAGCATAAGGATGAAACAGAAAAAAGTGCCCTTCTTGAGGAAATAATAATCAAGGATCGAGAAAAAAAAATCGATCTTCGAGATGTACCGTTCAGGATCACCTTGTGCAAATTAGAGAAAGAAAAATATGAAATGGTTATCAGTAATCATCACATTTTATATGATGGCTGGAGTAATGGGATCATTTTGAAAGAGTTTTTAAAAGCTTACCAATGCTTCAGTAAATCAGAAAAATACAATCTTCCTATCAAGAAGAAATATAAGGATTTTATAAAACATATCCAAAATCAGGATAAAGAGAAGCAAAAGATATTCTGGCAAGATTATTTAAAGGGATTTGACCCACAATCAAGGCTGGAGTCGAAAAAGAGAAAAGATCAATCGATTCGAAACGATCGTCATTATCGGATTCGATTCTCTAAGAATGAACTGCAAGGATTCACAACAAAAAATGAAATTACCCTTGCCTCACTTATCTATAGCTTGTGGGGGATTGTACTACAAAAGAACACGAATAGCAATGATATTGTTTTTGGCTCAACTGTTTCCGGTAGAGCAGGAGCCTTTAATGGAATTGAAGAAATGGTTGGATTATTTATCAATACAATTCCATTAAGAATAAAAAGATCTCCTGGGGAAACATCTATAGAGCTTATCAAAGCGGTAAACAGTGCATTACAGAACTGGGAATTGTATGGAACTACTTCTTTAACGGATATTAAAAGACATGGTGAGCTGGATGAGATAACGGATCTCTTTGACACAATTGTCGTTTTTGAAAACTATCCTCTAGATCAAACCGTATTAAACAAAAAAAGTGATATTGCTTTCAACTCCTACTCCGCAACTGAAATGACGAATTATGGTTTATCTATCAGCATTAGTGTGTTCAAAGATGTTGAAGTATGTTTCAGCTACAATGAACAACTATATGACTCATCTACAATTAAGCGTTTGGCTCAACACTTTACTTTAATCACAGATGATGTAATAAAAAACCCTGATAAAAAGATAGAACAAATCGAAATTATACCTCCCGAAGAGAAAAAGCAAATCCTCTCGGATTTTAATAATACCCGGACAACATATTCAAATGAGTACACGATTAGCCAGTTATTTGAACATCAAGTGGTGAAAGCACAGGATAATATTGCAGTGATATATAAAGAGAGAGCTGTTACTTATAAAGAGTTAGATGAGATGTCCAGCAGCTTGGCGAATGTGCTCCTTAGGAAATGTGTACAAAAAGGTGAAATTGTTGGCATAATGACAGAACCGTCTATTGAAATGATTGTGGGAATCATTGCTGTTTTAAAAGCGGGAGCCGCATATTTACCCATTGATCCTGAATATCCTGAACCGCGTAAAAGATTTATGATAAAGGATAGTGGAACCAGGTTCATACTGACTGATGAATATTTAATAAACAACAACAACTGCCTAATCGAGGAATTTCATAAGGATTGTATTCTTTTGCTGGATGATAACAGTCTATTTTCGGGTGAGACGATTAGTCCAAGATTAAATCCCGGTCCTGCTGACTTATTTGCCGTTTTTTACACTTCAGGTACATCAGGAAAACCTAAAGGTGTAATGATAGAGAATCAGAGTGTGGTAAATCTTATTCAGTGGTTTGGAAATACATTTAATATGACGGAAAATAGGAAGCTATTACTATTAACAAATTATGTATTTGATCCGAGCATTGAAGATTTTTTTGGGACACTTCTTTACGGAGCGACATTACATATAGCCGAAAAGAATTTAATATTAAACAGTGGGAGCTTCTGTGATTATGTTGACCAACATCAAATCGATATTATTAATTTTATACCAACTGTTTTAAAAGAATTATTATGTACGAATCGAAAGTTGAAGAGTTTACGTACAGTCATCTCCGGTGGTGAAAGACTGGAAGAATCATTGAAAGATGAACTGATTTATAGAGGTTTTGAACTGTATAACAATTATGGACCGGCAGAAACAACAGTCGATGCCTTAAGCATAAAGTGTTCTGAAGAAAATGTGTCTTTAGGGAAACCAATTTCAAATGTGAGATGCTACATCTTTGATAAAGATCAAAACCTTAGCCCAATTGGTATGCCTGGCGAGCTGTATATCGCTGGAGCCGGAGTTGCCAGAGGATATTTAAATATGCCTGAATCTACAAAAAACAACTTCATGAATGATCCTTTTATACCCAATGATCGGATGTATAAAACAGGTGACTTAGGAAGATGGAATCAAAATGGAGAAATTAAGTTTCTTGGGAGATCGGATCACCAGATCAAAATCAGAGGATACCGAATTGAAGTTGCAGAAATTCAAAATCTGTTATTAAAACATATTCACATTCAAGATGCGGCAGTAATTGATTGGGAAAATGATAAGGGCAAAAAAGTGCTTTGTGCATATATCGTTTCAAATGCCCAGTTCAATTCGAAAAGTCTAAGAGAATACCTATCTGAAGAATTACCAGATTATATGGTTCCCTCCTATTACATCCAACTAGAGAAACTGCCTTTAACATCGATAGGCAAGCTTGATCGAAAGAAGTTGCCGGCACCGAAAATCCAAACAAACAAAAAGTATGTTGCTCCTACTAATAAGATTGAGGAAGATCTGCTAGATGTTTGGTCTTCTGTATTGGGCATTGAACAGGAAGCAATCAGTATAGAAGATAACTTCTTCGAGCTCGGCGGGGATTCTATTCTAAGTATCCAAATAGTAGGTAAAGCGCTACAAAAGGATATAGAAATTACTGTAAGTCAGATGTTTCAGCATCAGACCATAGCGGAGCTCGCAGCAGGTGTTGTGGAAGGCAAAGAAAGTAAGCGTGAAGAAGGGACTAAAACGCCAGAGACAGGAGAAGTGCTCCTTACACCGATTCAAAAGTGGTTCTTTGAACAAGACTTGGAAAACTATCATCAGTGGAACCAATCAATCCTGCTGGAAACGCAGCCCGGTATAAACCCTGCACTGTTAAGTCGAAGCTTTCACATCCTGACAAGCTATCACGATAGCTTCAGACTCCGGTATTACCAAAAAGACGGAGAGTGGGTACAAGTATATTCAGAAGCTAATGAACATGTATTATTTGACGTATATAGTTTTGACCAGCAAGATGATCAAATGCAAGAAATCTTCACAAAACTGCAGTATGGGTTGAATATCACGGATGGACCGTTAATCCGAGCAGCATATTTTGATTTTGGAAATCAGGAAAAAGGAAGGTTGTTTGTAACAGCACATCATCTTGCAGTAGATGGATATTCATGGCGGGTCATGATAGATGATCTGCAAGATATTTATGAACAGCTTGAAAATAGCAACACTGTTCAACTCCCATTGAAAAGCCTTTCATTTAATAAGTGGTCGGAGTATCTTTACGAGTATGCAGATTCTGATCAGCTAAAAAGTGAACTCGCATATTGGCAGATGAATACGCCACCTACCTCCAAACCTATACCTGTTGATATAGAAGGCGGGTTAAATACTGAAGAGTCAGCTCGTACATTCTCTCTTATGTTGACGAAGGATGAGACAGATTTATTATTGCGTGATATTCACCATTCATTTAAGACACGAATCGATGACATTCTACTTTCCGCGCTTTCTAGATCATTAGCAAAATGGAGCGGGACAACCCTAGTCGATCTAGAAGGACATGGGAGACACACGTTATTAAAAGAGCATGATATTTCTCGAACCGTAGGTTGGTTTACTTGCGTATATCCGATGATCTTGGGAGATATTGAACCTGAGATACATGTGGAAGATGTATTGAAACAAGTGAAAGAACGGTATCGTGGTATACCTAAAGGTGGAATTGGGTATGAGATTTTATATTACTTGGCAGAAGAGAGTATACGAGAACAAATTGCATCTAAGCCAAGGGCACAAGTAAGTTTTAACTACTTAGGCCAGTTTGAACAAGTACTTGAGAAACATCAGTTATTTAAGATCTCTGAGGTGAATACGGGACCTGGTCGCGACTTGAGTGGAATAAGGAGCCATTTACTTGAAATCGATTGTATGATTGTTGATAAAAAGTTATATATTGAATGGAAATATAGTTCTAATAAACATTTGCCTGAAACAATTGAACAATTGGCAAACGGCTTTGTTCATAATCTGAAACATATAATCCAGTATTGTCAGACGAATGATCATATATTTTTTACTCCATCTGATTTCCCGCTTGCTTCTATCGATCAAAAGAAGCTTGACGAATGGGGTAAGAGATATAACACCGTAGAAGATATTTATACACTTTCACCTGTACAACAAAGCATGATTTTCCATCATATCTACTCACCTGATTCATCAGTAACGGTGGAGCAAACCGTATTCTCGATAGAATCAAACTTAGATATCGAGGTATTTGAAAGGGTATGGCAAACGATCCTAGATCGGCATGAAAGCTTGAGGGCTTCATACCACTGGGAGGAGGGACTGAAAGATCCTGTTCAGATTATTCATAAAAATATAAAAGTCCCTTTTCAAGTCTTGGATTGGACGAATCTTTCGGAATTTGAGGGACTTCAGAAATTAGAACGATTGATAAAGGATGATCGTAAGAGGGGATTTGATCTTACTAAACCGCCGCTAATGAGAATTATGGTAGTTAAAAGGGGCGATTCTGTCTATGACGTGATATGGACACATCATCATCTTCAGCTGGATGGCTGGTGTAATAGTATACTCCTTAAGGAGATCGGAGAGTTTTATAAAGCCTATTGTGCTGGCGAAAAAATAGAAATGGGTAATGCACTTCCATTTAAGGATTATATCAAATGGTTACGTAGACAAGATAGGAAGAAAGCGGAACAATTTTGGAGAAAAGCGTTAAAAGGATTCAAAACGCCCATACGATTTGATAACATTTTCCCTGTTAAAGCAGATCCAGATGAGTTATCCACTTTTGGAGATGTAGTATATGAAGTGTCACAAGAGAAAAAGCAGCTGATACAAAACTTTGCTAGGAAGCATCGGATCACACTAAACACCTTGGTTCAGGGAGCATGGGCTATTCTTTTAAATCGCTACTCAGAAGAAAAGGATATTACTTTTGGTGTTACGTCTTCTGGTCGCCCAGCTGATTTGAAAAATTCGGATGCTATGATCGGATGCTTTATGAATACTCTCCCTTTCAGAGTAAAAGTAAAATCGAACATAGATTTGATACCATGGCTTAAGGATTTGCAATTGAAACAAGCTGAAATGCGTCAATATGAGTATACTTCTTTAGCAGATATACGAAGTTGGAGTAATGTACCAAGGAATTCTGCCTTATATGATCTATATGAAAGTATTGTAATAGTTGAAAACTATCCTTTTGACGCTGCTCTAAAAGATGGAATTGGTTCTCTTCACGTAAAATCAATACGTGTAGAGGAACAATTGGATTACCCTTTAGTTATCTATTGTAACTTACAACCCGAACTTCATTTCAAGCTCCTGTTTGATAGTCACTTTTTAAATGAAACGGAAGCAAATCAAATACTTGCACATTTAATTAACATCTTATGGGATATGATCGGAAGTGAAGATAGCCAACTAGGTGAAATTTCGATGTTATCGGAAAAAGAGCTTAAACATATTTTAATTGACAGTCATCCTGCATCGATGGATTATCCTAAAGACAAGTGTTTTCAAGATTTATTTGCAGCTCAAGTGAAATCACAATTAAACCAACCTGCAATTATTCAGAATGATGAAAGTTTATCATACAAAGAGTTGGATATACTCTCAAACAAATTAGCTCATAGACTCATAAAGCTAGGGGTTGGGCCTGAGGTACCTGTTGGGTTGTACGTCGAACGTTCAATCAAAATGGCTGTAGGGATTCTAGGGATTCTAAAAGCTGGAGGAGCTTTCCTGCCGATTGACGCTGATTATCCTGGCGATAGGGTAAATATGATGTTAAATGATGCTCAAGTACCTGTGCTGCTTACTCAAACCAATCTCAAACCAAAGATAGGAAGCTATGAATATCACACTATTTGCCTTGATACGGAATGGGATTCATTGCTTAAAGAGCCTGAAGACCACCCAAATTCTCGGGTTGAACCTAATAATTTGGCATATATCATCTACACTTCAGGTTCATCTGGCAGACCAAAAGGTGTAATGATGCCGCATGAAGCGGTTGTAAGCCACTCCATCGATATTGTTAAACGCTATGAGCTTACACCAGAGGATCGGGTTCTTCAGTTTTCTTCAATAAGTTTTGATATTTCGCTTGAGCAGATTTTTACGACGCTTGCTGCGGGAAGCTCTCTCGTTCTGCGTGATAAGAATATATGGACTCCTAACGAGTTTTCTCGAAAGTGTGTGGAACTCGGGCTATCGGTTGTGAATCTTCCTACTTCTTATTGGGGCGAAGTTATACAAGAATGGCATAAAAGTCCTGAAATGATCCCAGATAGTAAGCTCAGACTTGTCATAGTCGGTGGGGAACAAATGTCAGCGGAAAAAGTGGGAATATGGGAAAGCTTATCTTTAGACCACGTAATTCTATTAAATGCTTATGGACCTGCTGAAACAGCAATGACAAGCACTTTGTATAAAGTATCTGGTAATGGAACTAAGAGTGCCAATTTAAGGTATATTCCGGTTGGAAGGCCACTTGCAAATAGACGTGTTTATATACTTGATGAAAGCATGCAGCCACTGCCCATTGGTGTAAAAGGAGAAATATTTATTGGAGGTCTGCCTTTGGCAAGAGGTTATCTGAAAAATCCTGAGCTGACAAAGGACAAGTTTATTCAAGATCCTTACTGCCAAGATTACGGAAACAGGCTTTATAAGACCGGTGATCTGGGTAGATTTCTTCGTGATGGAAACATAGAGGTGTTAGGACGAAAGGACGACCAAACAAAAATTCGAGGTCATCGAATTGACATTGGTGAAATTGAACTTGTTTTGAACCAATGCGATAACATAAAAGATTCTGTAGTTGTTGTGAAGAATGGTGAGACGAATGAGAAGTACCTTGTTGCATTCTACGTCTCAGCCACACATGTGACAAATGATTTATCAAGTATTAGGAAGTTTTTACGAAATAATATCCCAGAGTATATGATCCCTTCCTTTATCATACAGCTGGAAAAACTTCCAATGAGTCCAAATGGGAAAATTGATAGAAAGACGCTTACTAATACGAAAATCAAAGTGGATATAGATGGTGGATATGAAAGACCATACAATGAAATACAGCAAAAACTCGTACGTATATGGGAAAAAGTACTGGGAACTGATGGTGTGGGAATCAATCATCATTTCTTTGAAATCGGAGGTCAATCATTAAAAGCGATTACGCTTGTGTCAGAAATTCACAGGGTATTTGAAGTAGAGATTCCACTTGGGAAAGTGTTTGGGTCTCCTACCATCAAAGAGTTGGCTTTACTTATTGAAGAAACGATGGAGAAGAAAGAAACCTATCAAACTATTTCTCCAGTAGCGCAGCAGGAGTTCTATGAGGTTTCCGCTGCACAGAAGAGAATGTATATCGTCAGCCACTTGAGCGGTGCTAGTACCAACTATAATATTTCTGGAGCTGTATTTCTTGATGGCAAAGTCAATGTGTTGCAGCTGGAAAGGGCATTTCAAGCTTTAATCATTCGGCATGAAAGTTTACGAACATCATTTGCACAGGCGAATGGGCACATAATTCAAAAAGTCCATGAGAACTTGGAGTGGAACATTGAACATCTGCATGCGAATGAATCCAATCTGGACAGTGTTGTCGAAGGTTTTATTCAACCATTTGATTTAGAGCGAGGTCCCTTGTTCAGAGTGGCAATTGTAGAAATGTCACCATCAAAATACTTACTTGTTTATGATATGCATCATATTATATCCGATGGTTTATCGATAGGGGTTTTGATCAGAGAGTTTGTTTGCCTATATCAAGGAAATACCTTGCCGAATGTAAGAATCCAATATAAAGATTTTTCAGGCTGGCAGAATCGCGCGATAGAATCTGGTTTATTAAAATCCCAGGAGGAATACTGGGTTAAAACATTTTCACAGGAAATCCCACAGTTAAATCTACCAACCGATTATCGTAGATTGGATGAACCGCTGTTTGAAGGTGATGGTGTGCAATTTAATTTAGAGGGTAGTTTAACATCTAAATTAAACCAAATCTCAATCGAAAAAGGGGTTACTCTGTACTCGCTATTACTCTCTGCATTCAATGTTTTGCTGTCTAAATATAGCGGACAGGAAGATATTGTAGTTGGAACTCCAGTAGCTGGAAGACTGCATTCTGAACTTGAAAATATGGTGGGTATGTTTGTAAATACACTTGCTCTTAGAAATTATCCCGATTCCGAAATGACGCTTGAAAACTTTGTGAAAGAAGTAGCCGATCAAACAGTTCAAGCTCTTGAACATCAAGAATACTCATTTGAGATGCTAGTTGATAAATTACAATTACGAAAGAGTTTAAACCGTCATCCCTTGTTTGATGTTATGTTTGCATTTGAAAACGTAGATGGGGCAAAGGCCCAAATTGATGATTTTGAGATCACACCATATGAATATACCAATCGAACGACTAAATTTGACTTGGAGCTTAAAGCAACCGAACAGAAAGGTAAACTTCACTTTGTTTTTGAATACAGTACTGGTTTGTTTCGCAGAGATACAATTGAACGAATGGCTAAACACTTTGTAAAAATTATCGAAACTATCGCAGATGACATCACTATTTCAATCGGGGAGATTGACCTAGTAACAACAGAAGAAAAAAATATAATAATGGATTTTAATGAAGCTGGTACCCTGTTCCCAAAAGAAAAAACCATCAAAAGTATATTTGAAGAACAAGTTGTAAAACACCCTTATCGTACTGCTGTAGTGTTTGGTCACAGGAAGCTGACTTATAAGGAATTAAACGAGAAAGCGAATCAACTGGCTAAGTACTTGATTAAGAAGGGCGCAAGACCGAATACTGTGATTGGTCTTTTGGCGGAGCCTTCTATTGAAATGGTTGTTGGACTATGGGGGATTATTAAAAGTGGAGCAACTTATCTGCCCATTGATCCCGAGTTTCCAGATGAACGTATAAATTTTATGCTTGAATCTAGTGGTTCCATTGCTCTATTGATTCAGTCTCATTTGTTAACCTCCAATGTCTATTCTGGTAGGGTTATGGTATTGGAAAATAAAGATTTACTTTCTGAAGATACTTCAAACCCAGTAGATATTAGTACATTTGATGACCCAATATACATCATTTATACTTCTGGTACTACTGGCACTCCGAAAGGAGTACCAATCAAAAATCAAAGCTTGGTCAATTACATTTCATGGTTTACACGAGAAGTGAATATAACTTATAGCGATAAAACAATGCTGTTATCTTCCTTTGCATTTGATTTAGGATATACGAGTTTTTATACGGCATTATTGAATGGGTGTGAACTGCACTTAGCTCCAAAGAAATGTTTTACAGTTCCAGAATCTCTTCTAACGTATTTAAAAGATCAGAAGATAAGTTTTATAAAACTGACTCCTTCACTATTCACCCACCTATTGAACAACAGCTTGATTGAGAAAGACAAAAACCGTATGGTGTTAAGGCTGGTGGTCTTGGGTGGAGAAGAAATGAAAGCTATTGATATCGAGAAATTTAACAGTTTGTACCCTAATACTGAAGTAATGAATCATTATGGGCCAACGGAAACTACTATCGGCTCTATAGCCCAAAAGATCGATTTTGCAAAACTTAATCCATTATCTCAGGGAACGGTCATTGGAAAACCGATCGATAACGTAAAAATATTCATCCTTGATAAGCATCAGAAACCTGTGCCAATCGGAGTAACCGGAGAAATCTGTATTGCCGGAGTAGGATTGACAGAAGGATATCTGAATCAAACTGAACTGAATACCGGCAAGTTTATTGAAGGTTCATTTCTTGACCATGAAAAAATCAAATTGTATAAAACTGGGGACTTAGGCAGATTCACATGTGATGGAGAAGTTATATTCCTCGGAAGAATGGATAATCAGTTGAAAATTCGAGGATATCGAGTGGAGCTGGAAGAAGTGACTTCGGTACTCCTGCAGCATGATTCGGTAGTGGATGCAGTTGTAGCTGCTAAAGAAGATAAAGAGGGTAACAATGATCTTTGTGCCTATATTGTGTTAAAAGAGGGTGAGAATGGATCGGGAATAAGAGAGTATCTTTCTAGTAAAATCCCTTACTACATGATGCCGTCCAGTTTTATCAAATTGGATAAAATTCCATTGGCCCCGAACGGAAAACTAAATGTTAAAGCCCTTTCAGAAATTGCCGATGAGTCATTAATGAGAGTTGAATACGAAACTCCTGGCGATTCAGTTGAACAAAAGATTTCAGAAATATGGGAACAAGTCCTTGATGTTGAAAAAGTTGGTGTGAATGACTCATTTTTTGAAATGGGCGGAAACTCATTGAAAGTAATGCTATTAACGGCTGAGATTCATAAGCAATTTAATGTAAATATCCCGCTGCGAGAATCATTCAAAGCACCAACAATTAGAGAGATGAGCAAGTATGTAAAGAAAGCATCAGAAAATATATATTCATCACTTCAACCGTTAAAAAACAATGAATACTATGAACTTTCATCAGCTCAGAAAAGGTTGTATACCCTTCATCAGATGGAGGGGATTGGTACAAGTTACAATATGCCGAGAGCAACTTTATTAGAGGGCGAAATCGATCTGGATAAACTAGAAAAAGCTTTTTGTGAAATAGTAAAGATGCATGAGGCATTACGTACTTCTTTTGAAGTAGTCGAAGGTGAACCCAAACAACGAATTCAAGAGAATGCGGAAGTTGAAATCAAATATTCTGTTCTAGACGGAGACTTATTTCCAAATTCAAAGGGAGAACCTACTGCTGAATTTATTAATTTGGTTGATAAATTTATAATGCCTTTTGACTTAAGCAAAGCACCTTTGGCCAGAATTATGGTCATTCGATTAAGTAGTGATAAACATGTGCTGCTGACGGATATGCACCATTTGATTTCAGATGGATATTCAGTCAGTATTATGTTAAACGAGTTATCAAAGTTGTATCAAGGACAGCAGTTACAGAAGAATCGTATCCAATATAAAGATTTTGCTGGGTGGCAGAACGAGTTTTTGAAAACTAGTGCTGCAAGAAAGCAGGAAGAGTATTGGTTAGATATACTTTCAGGAGATCTTCCAGTATTGAATATGCCGACGAATTTCCCTAGACCACTCATGCAAAGCTTTGAAGGAGACCGTTTTATTTTTGAAGGAGGAAAGGAATTAAAGCAACGCTTAGATAAGCTGTGTTTGGAAACGGATACGACAATTTTTATGGTTTTATCGGCAACTTTTAGTATTCTTTTAGCCAAATATTCCTCACAGCAAGATATTATTGTAGGTTTGCCTATTTTAGGGCGAACGCATTCTGATTTAAAAAATACCATCGGCATGTTTGCCAATACTATTGCAATAAGAAGTTTCCCTAATGGGAATAAATCTTTCGTGACGTTCTTAACGGAGGTTAAGGAGCAGTTGCTTAAAGCGTATGATAATCAGGATTATCAGTTTGATATGCTCTTAGATAAATTAAAAATAAAGAGAGAGCCAGGAAGAAACCCTATATTTTCTACAATGCTTGCTCTTCAAGATGTTCAAATCACCGAGAATACCATTGGAAACATAAAATTGACTCCTATTAAATATAGAAATAAAATTTCTAAATTTGATCTATCACTATTTGTTGAAAACGGAAAAGAAGACATTTCTTTCGAACTTGAATTTGCAAGTAATTTGTTTAAAATTGAAACAATTAAAAAATTCGCGAATGACTTTCTATTTATTCTGGACAAGGTTAGTTTCGATAGGGAAATAAAATTAGAAGGGGTTAAGATTGAAGGATTAGTAGTTGAAAACACTGAAATTGAAAATGTCACTTTTCATTTCTAAGACTAATAACTAAGTAGTTATCATTGAGGCTGTCACTAAAGTATAACTTTTTGGAGGCCTCTTTTTTTATGCAATAAATTAAATTACCATGACTGATTAACCGAAAGTAACGATTTTGCGATTAACATCAATCAAAAAATTGGAATTACCACTATTTTTAAACTTATTTTTGTAAATTTTGATAAATTTGATGTTCGCTGCTTTGGGTGTATTGGGAAGCTTTTCAAAAAGGATAATGATTGTTAGTATTATTATGAAACTTTTTCCTTTTTCACTTCGTTAAACAATTGAAAATAAATAATAAGATTATCCGCCAATTAATAGAGGGGGGTAATAAATTTATTTTAAAAAATTTAAGGGAGGAAATTATTATGAATTTTAAAAAATCCTTTTTATGTTTGTCAGCAGCTGGTATCATTGCATTTCAAACTCTACCTTTAACAATTGCTGAGGCATCTAAGTCTACTCAATCGACATATGAAATAAAAGCAGTAAGCAACCCATATCCTGGCCATGTCATAAAATATGGGGATCGAGGACCTAATGTGCATAAAGTGCAAGATCGGCTAAACAAAAACAACGTCCCAATTTATGTAGATGGTATATTTGGTCAAACAACGCTTAAAAAGGTAAAAGAATTTCAAATGCGCAGACATTTGAAAGCAGATGGGGTAGTAGGT
The DNA here is from genome assembly GCA_023823795.1 of Bacillus sp. F19. Taxonomy (NCBI): domain Bacteria; kingdom Bacillati; phylum Bacillota; class Bacilli; order Caryophanales; family Bacillaceae; genus Bacillus; species Bacillus sp. F19. Next base: position 3,036,004 of record CP085710.1, on the reverse strand, counting down.
CCCTCAACTTGGACAGCGCTTTATCATACGGAATTTCCATATCCTGGTTATATCGTTAAAATCGGGGATCGTGGCATAAATGTAACGTACATCCAAGCGCGTCTTAATGACGCTGGGGGTTCGATTAAAGTGGATGGTATTTTCGGTCCAAACACTCAACAAAAAGTGAAGGAGTTTCAAAAAAAATACGGACTAAAAGTAGATGGAATTGTTGGACCGGAAACCTGGGACATTCTATTTAATTATGAAGAATAGTCATACTCTAATGATGCTTTTATGAAACTCTGGTTTACCTAACTAACCCTTGATTTTGGAAATTATCACAGGTAATAACAACATTAATCCACCTAAAATAGTATATGGTTACCTGTCTAGAATTATGGAGTCTGGAATGAGAAATGCCATAGATTTGCTAATAGAAAAAGATTATAAAGAAAAAAGAAAGATACACACAAATAGGTGATTTTCACCTCTTTTTTTTATGCAAAAACCATATAAACGAAATATTTATCTCTTAAATATAAATTTAATGAAAATAATAATAAATTCACCAATAAAGGAATTTAAAGAAGAAATGACCTAAAAGGAGAGGACAAAAAATTTATTGAAGTAAGTGATAGGGATACATTTTCCTGCCAAACTCAGTTTAGCAAAAGTATGACAAAGGATTTTAAAAAATTTACAGGAAAAAGCCAATTAGAATTCGAAAATACATAGAAGATTATAAAGAAAATTGGATTTAACTTGCTGATTTATTCTACTTTTTATTTAATATGCAAGCTCTTAGATTCATTTATTTGACTTTAAAAAGAAAGTCCATTAAATTAGTTGATAGGTCAAATATTGACCCGTCAACTAATTTTAAAAAGGAGGAGGGTGCATTTGTCCAGCTCATGTAATGAGAATGAAAAAATAGTCTATCGATTATTTGAAATAAATAAGCTTACAATGCCTAGGTTTGAGCGGTGTACAGGGATCAGCCAATCAAGGCTGGAACTTTTGAATGAGCTTTATGAAGAAGAAGAAATCAGCCAGACTGACCTGCAAAAGAAAGTAAACATTGATAATGCGGCTGTAACAAGGCATTTAAAGCAGCTCGAAGACAAAGGAATGGTTACACGCCGGAAAAATCCTGCTGATAACCGAGTTACTTTTGTGAAGCTGACTGAAGATGGCCGAATGAAAATGATTGCTTATAAAAAAGAAAAACAGCGATTTATTTCAAATGTTTTAAAGGACTTTTCAGAAGAAGAACGTTCTTCTCTTTTAAAAATGCTTACTCGTATTCAAGGAAATGTAGAGAAGATTCAGTAGAAAAACTATACTCATCAAGACGTGACATAAAAGGAGAATGAACCATGAATAAAACATTAGCTAACGATTTTAAGGAAATTGTAACTGGACGCCGTTCCATTCGCAGTTATGATCCAAGCGTGAGAATCAGCAAAGAGGAAATGGCAGAAATGTTAACAGAAGCTGCGCTTGCACCGTCATCTGTTAACTTGCAGCCATGGCGTTTTGTTGTCATTGACACGGATGAAGGAAAAGAAACACTTGCTCCACTGGCTAAATTTAATCAAAGACAAGTTGAGACTTCTTCAGCTGTAATCGCTGTTTTTGCAGATATGCAAAGTGATTTATTCCTGGATGAAATTTATAATAAAGCAGTGGAAGAAGGTCACATGCCTTCAGAAGTAAGAGATCAGCAAGTGCCTGCAATAAAAGGTTTCATTGAAGCGATGACATTTGAACAAACGAAAGAAATGAATTTGATTGATGCAGGTTTAGTATCGATGTAGCTGATGCTGGTCGCTCGTGCACATGGTTATGACACGAACCCAATCGGCGGTTTTGAAAAAGATAAAATTGCTGAAGCCTTTGACTTGGATAAGAGCCGTTACTATCCTGTAATGCTGCTGTCAATCGGAAAAGCTGCTGAAGAAGGCTACAAATCTGTACGCCTGCCAATTGATGTCATTACTGAATGGAAGTAATCTTATTAGAAGTGTATGAATGACTAAATAAAAACGAAATGGGGAAATAAAAAAGATGATTATTATACATGCAGGTCTTCAAGTACAAGCTGAGAAAGAAAATGATTTTCTGCAAGAAGCTCGCACTTTAATTGAAGCTTCAAGAGCTGAAAGCGGCAATATATCATATGATTTATTAAAAGATACAGAACAAGATTGTGCCTACACAATGGTGGAAGTATGGGAAAATAGTGAAGCAGTGGAAGCTCATAATACAACCGTACACTTCACTGAATTTGTAAGCAAAGCTCCTCAATTTATGGCAGCTCCGCTTCAAGTGAAAATGTTTGATGGAAAACCGCTAGAAAAATAAATAACTGATAAGATACAAAATAAGAAAAAAAGAATGGACCGCTTCGGAGGTTCATTTTTTTTTTTGAAAAGGGTTGTAAAACGCTTTCATCCACATTATAATTCAAGTAAACCGATTTACTAAACCGATTTATCAATAAGGAAGGAGCATTTCTTTGAATCATGTGATTATTCCGCTTAATGCTTTTGATAGAAAAGAAGTTTTAGAGAATGGGCAGCTTTCGTATATTAGCATCATTCAAGCATCGGGAGCTTACGGCGTTGAGATCAGAAGAGAATTATTTTCTGAACAAGATATACCCTTGAAACAGCTGAGGGAAAAGATTGCAGGTTCCTTGTTTACTGTCTATTCCGCTCCTGTTGAACTCTGGAATATGGATGGATCTCTTAATGATGAGAAGATTCAGATAATCAAAGAGGAGGCCCTGCTGCTTGGTGCGAGATGGGTGAAAGTATCACTCGGCCACTACATAAAAGGCGTATCTGACTTAAAAAAAATGAATCAATTTTTAGATCAGTTTGATTCGTTGGAACTGCTGATAGAAAATGATCAGACGCTGCATGGGGGGAATGCGGAAACCTTGAGGTCTTTTTTTGAAAGCGCTTCTATTGCAGGCGTTCCAGTTAAGATGACATTCGATACAGGAAACTGGTTTTATACGAATGAAAAACCGATTGAAGCATTCGACATGCTGAAAGATTATGTATCCTATTTGCATTTAAAGGATGTGGTTCAAACCGGCAGGGAATTAGTTACTACTGAACTATCAAACAGTGAAACTGCTGATTGGCGAAAGGTGGCAGAACAGCTGCCGGAAAATCTTCCTAGAGCACTGGAATTCCCGATTCATCCTGTCAGCCGTCTGAAAGAGTTTATAGAAATGGTCAATACCAATCTATCGAAAAGGAAAGGTGAGGCTGTATGCAAAAGTTAGATGTAGTCACGTTTGGTGAAGCGATGGCACTGTTTATGGCAGAAAATCCAGGACCGTTAGATGAAGTCCGGCACTTTACAAGGGAGCTCGCTGGTGCTGAAACCAATGTTGCGATTGGGCTCGCAAGACTCGGGCTGAAATCAGGCTGGGCAAGCAAGGTTGGAGCTGATGCCTTTGGAACTTTTATTATGAAAAGGCTTGCAGAAGAGAATGTGAATGTTGATCATGTTTTCAAAGATGACCGCTATCCAACGGGATTTCAGCTCAAAGAAAAAGCATTGAAGGGAGATCCTGCGGTTCAATATTTCCGCAAAGGCTCAGCTGCAAGCTTTATGAGTGCTGATGATTTTCAGAATGACTATTTTAGCAGCGCCAGGCATCTTCATATGACAGGAATTCCTCTAGCTATTTCAAAACATACTCGCTCGTTTGCCCAAAAAGCTTTAACTCATATGAAAGGAGCGGGGCGCACTGTCAGTTTTGATCCTAACCTGAGACCGACATTATGGGCCTCGCAGCAGGAAATGATTGAAGTAGTGAACGAGTTTGCTTATAAAGCTGACTATGTCCTTCCCGGCATTTCAGAAGGGGAACTGCTTACAGGATACAGCAGCCCTCATGATATAGCGTCCTTTTATTTAGAAAAAGGAGTCAGTCTTGTTGTGATCAAGCTTAGCGAACAAGGTGCATTTTATAAAAACCATTCAGAAGAAGGCACAGTGAAGCCATTTGAAGTTGAAAAAGTGGTTGATACAGTAGGAGCGGGAGATGGATTTGCAGTCGGCCTGATCAGCGGTCTGATTGAGAAGCTAACGCTCAAAGAAGCTGTACTCAGGGGGAATGCCATTGGTTCTTTGGCCGTTCAATCTCCTGGAGACAATGACGGATACCCTGATCGTCAGACATTAATCGATTATATGAATTTACCTAATTAAGGAGGGCTGACGATGAAGCAAACATTGGCAAGACAAAGATGGATCCGGTTAATACCAGTTGTTTTTATCACATACAGCCTTGCCTACTTAGACCGCGCGAACTATGCGTTCGGCGCTGCAGGCGGAATGGCGCAGGATCTCCAGATTACTCCTGCCATCTCCTCATTGCTTGGATCTCTTTTCTTTTTAGGCTATTTCTTTTTCCAAGTTCCCGGAGCTCATTATGCCGAAAAGAAAAGTGCCAAAGTCCTGATTTTCTGGTCGTTAATTGCTTGGGGGGCACTTGCAACCGCAACAGGAATGGTTTCAAATGTTAATTTCTTATTTATCATCAGATTTATGCTTGGAGTTGTAGAAAGTGCTGTAATGCCGGCTATGCTTGTCTTTTTAAGTCACTGGTTCACTAAAGCAGAGCGTTCACGTGCCAATACATTCCTTATCCTTGGAAATCCGGTAACTGTTTTATGGATGTCGATCGTTTCAGGTTATTTATTGGAAGCGTATGGCTGGAGATGGATGTTTATTATTGAGGGACTTCCAGCGGTTATTTGGGCCTTTTTATGGTGGAAGCTTGTGTTTGATCATCCTAAAAATGCTAAATGGCTGAACGCAAAAGAAAAAGCTGACCTTCAGGCTGCCCTTGAAAAAGAACAGGAAGGGATCAAACCCGTTAAAAACTACCGAGAAGCGTTTAAATCGAAAGTTGTTATTTTACTGGCTGCTCAATACGCTCTATGGAGTGTTGGACTTTACGGATTCGTCATGTGGCTTCCTTCTATAATAAAAGCAGCCCCGAATATGAGCATTGTTCAAACGGGTTGGCTATCAGCAGTCCCTTATGTTCTGGCCGTTATCCTTATGCTTACAGCATCGCATTTTTCAGATAAGCTGCAAAAACGGAAAGAATTTGTCTGGCCGTTCCTGTTTATCGGTGCAATAGCCTTTTATGCATCGTACTTGATTGGACCGGATCACTTCTGGATCAGCTTCGTCTTGCTTATTATAGCTGGAGGCGCAATGTACGCTCCGTATGGACCGTTTTTCGCGATAATTCCAGAGATTCTTCCGCGAAATGTGGCTGGCGGTGCGATGGCCTTAATCAATTCAATGGGTGCGCTCGGATCATTTGTCGGATCTTATGTCGTTGGATATTTGAACGGTTCTACCGGCGGTTTCGCGGCTTCTTACATCTTTATGGCCGGGTCCTTGCTGCTGTCCGCCATTTTAACAATTATTGCAACGAAACAGGCAAAAGTTAAGCATATAAAACAGTCCAACATTAATACGAATATTTCATAATAGACTGGGGAGTGAAGAAAATGGGAGTAACTGAAATCAGAAACCGCGGGGTTATAGCTGTCATAAGAGGAGCAACGCCTGAATCCATTATTTCGATTGGCAATGCTTTAAAAGGCGGGGGTGTCACTGCCCTTGAAATTACAATGGAAACCCCAAGAGCAGCGTCTGTTATTGAGGCTGCAGCGGCATATTTTGGAGACGAAGTGCTTGTTGGAGCAGGGACCGTCCTCGATCCGGAAACTGCACGAATGGCCATACTTTCAGGAGCAAAATTTATTTTTTCACCAACTGTGCGTAAAGAAACAATTACTATGGCTAAACGCTATGGCGTCATTAGTGTACCAGGGGCATTTACACCGACGGAAATTCTTACTGCCTATGAATATGGAGCAGATTTAATTAAAGTTTTCCCTGCTGATGCTTTTGGACCTTCGTATTTAAAAAATATTGCAGGCCCGCTGCCGCATATCCCGCTGATGCCGACAGGCGGGGTTGATCTTAATAATACAGCTGATTATATGAAAGCAGGCGCTGTTGCGGTTGGGGTAGGAAGTACCCTTGTGAATACGAAAAAACCATTAACGGAAGAAGCTCTTCTTAATATAAAAGAAAAAGCTGCTGATTTTATCAATGAAGTAAAGAAGGCAAGAGAAGAAATCCAAATGGCCGCTCGATTTTGAGCGGCTGCGTTTTTAGTTAATGAAGAGGAGAGCTGGATAAATGTCTGTTTATCCGATAAAATGATTGGTACGGACAGATTGGAAAGAGTTGATAAGATGGCAAGAGTGACGATGGCTGATGTAGCCAAAGAAGCCGGAGTTTCTAAAAGCACGGTCTCTCAATTTATTAATAAACGCTATGAATATATGGGTGAAGATACCAAGAAGAAAATTGATGAAGCGATCAAATTCCTAGGTTATCAGCCCAACTACCTGGCAAGAAGCTTAAAGCAGAAACGAACATCGATGATCGGCATTATCGTCGGAAACATCATGCACAGGCTCTCAACAGAGGTCAGCCGCTCGATTGAGGACTATTGTCATAAGCATGATATTCACGCCATACTATGCAATGCCGATGACAACCCTGAAAAAGAGCGCAAATATATTGAAGTTCTTCATGCGAAGCAAGTAGACGGACTGATTATTTTTCCGACAGGGCAAAACCTGGACCTGTATCAGAAGCTGTTAGATGAAGAATATCCCGTCGTTTTTATGGACCGTAAAATTGAAGGATTAAAAGCCAATTATGTAGTGGCAGCGAACCGTGATGCAACGGAAGAATCCATTAGGCATTTACTTTCCCGCGGCCATACTAAAATAGCAATCGCTACGCAGCCGCTGATAATCAGTCCAAGGATTGACAGGCTGAAAGGTTACAAGCAGGCGCTGAGTGATGAGGGTATTCCGCTCTTTAATGAGTATATGATACATGCTGATCGGGAGCAGATGAAACATGAATTGGAAAAGCTCTTTGCTCTAAAAGAGCCGCCAACAGCCCTTTTTGCCGGAAACGATTTAGTTTTTATTGAGATCCTTGAATTTTTTAAAGACAAGCAGATGAAAATCGGGAAAGATGCAGCGTTAATTGTGTTTGATAATATCCCGCTTGCTCATTTAGCAGAAACACAAGTGACCACGATAGCCCAGCCAGGCTATGAAATGGGACAAAAAGCAGCTGAAATCCTGCTCAAGCAAATTAACAAGGAATGGAACGAGGTTCACGAGCATGTTTTCCCTTGTGAACTCATAATTAGAGAATCATCGTAAGCGATTCTCTTTTTTTCAAGCCGTTACTAAACCGGTTTAGGAGGAGATGGAATGAAAATTCAACTGGCATTGGACCGTTTATCGATTGATGAAGCCATTAAGATAGCCGGTCAGGCTGAAAAATTTATAGACATCTTTGAAGTAGGAACTTCTCTGATTAAGGAATACGGAATCGTCAGCATCTCCAGATTGAAAGAAGCCTTTCCAGATAAACTTATATTGGCAGATATGAAAACCATTGATAATGCTATATATGAATTTCAGTTATGCTTTGAAGCTGGTGCTGACATGGCAACTGTCATGGGAGTAAGCCCACTTCAGACAATTGAAACGTGCCTCGAAGCAGCTGCAAAGCATCAGAAAAAAACAATGATTGATTTATTAAACACAACAGAAGAACAAAAAACAGCTCTTTTTCCTTATACCGAGGCTATTTTTTGTGATCATGTCAGTAAAGATGTCCAGGAGAAGTCAGGATTGAATAACTCAGCTTCAGCTACTTTTGATTCGTCTTTGCAGTGGGCTATTGCAGGAGGTATAACAGGAGAATCTATTCAAAATATAGCAGGACCGCTTCCTGAGATCGTCATTATTGGATCAGCAATCACAAAAGCCCCACAGCCTGAAAAAGCTGCTGAAGCATTACGTGAAATTATTGAGAGAAAGAAGGCGGAATCACATGGACCAGCTTGAAACCATTCTAGCTGAAATAAAGACAGTCATTAAAAGAAGCAGCTCACAGCAGATTGAACCGATTGTCAGCGAGCTTTTAAAAGATCAGCGTATTTTCGTCATCGGTGAAGGCCGTTCAGGATTGATGGCAAAATCGTTCGCAATGCGTCTGATGCATTTGGGAGCAGAAGTCTATGTTGTAGGTGAAACAATCACACCGAGTATATCTAAGAATGATATTTTAGTAGCTGTATCAGGGTCCGGCACGACAAAAAATGTTGTCTGGACGGCAGAAAAAGCAAAATCAATCGGATGTATGATTATTGCTTTAACTGCTGATCCAGAAGCGCAGCTCGCTGCACTTGCCACCTATATTCTTCATGTACCAGCAGCAACTAAATATCGAAAAGAAGGTGAACAGCCAACGATTCAGCCATTGGGATCATTATTTGATCAATGTGTCCATCTTCTATTTGACGGCATTTGCCTGCAATATGCAGAGAAGAAAAAAATCAGCAATGAACAGGCGTTTCAGAAACATAGTAATATGGAGTAAGAAGATAAAATTAAGAGCTTGGGTCCAATCTGGCCCAAGCTCTTTTCTCATTATAATGAAAGCATGGCACCTTGCTCATCTAAGGTCTCCATAGTTGCAGATTATTAAATCAGAGGAAATGGGCTTTAAATCGATTTGTCTTGATTAGATGTGCGGAGATCACGCTATGAGTACACATGATATGGAGTTAAACTGTTTTGGGGAATCAAACCGGCTCTATTAGTAGCTAAGTCTACGATTTAGTCTGATTTGGTGAATCATATGGCCCTCAATGAGTATCTAAGTCTAGGAATAATCCTGTTATGGGGAATCAAACCGGCTCAATGAGTAGCTAAGTCTACGATTTAGTCTGATTTGGTGAATCATACGGGCCTCAATGAGTATCGAAGTCTAGGAATAATCCTGTTTTGAGGAATCAAACCGGCTCAATGAGTATCGAAGTCTAGGAATAATCCTGTTTTGGGGAATCAAATCGGCTCAATGAGTAACCAAGTCTATGAATAGGGCCATTTTTGAGGAATCAATCCGGCTCAATGAGTATCCAAGTCTAGGAATAGTCCTGTTTTGAGGAATCAAACCGGCTCAATGAGTATCCAAGTCTAGGAATAATCCTGTTTTGGGGAATCAAACCGGCTCAATGAGTATCTAAGTCTAGGAATAATCCTGTTTTGAGGAATCAAACCGGCTCAATGAGTATCCAAGTCGATGAATAATCCTGTTTTGGGGAATCAAACCGGCTCAATGAGTATCCAAGTCGATGAATAACCCTGTTTTGGGGAATCAAACCGGCTCAATGAGTATCCAAGTCTATGAATAATCCTGTTTTGGGGAATCAAACCGGCTCAATGAGTATCCAAGTCTAGGAATAATCCTGTTTTGAGGAATCAAACCGGCACAATGAGTATCCAAGTCTAGGAATAATCCTGTTTTGGGGAATCAAACCGGCTCAATGAGTATCCAAGTCTAGGAATAATCCTGTTTTGGGGAATCAAACCGGCTCAATGAGTATCCAAGTCTATGAATAATCCTGTTTTGAGGAATCAAACCGGCACAATGAGTATCCAAGTCTAGGAATAGGGCCAGTTTTGAGGAATCAATCAGCCTCTATTAGTACCCAAGTCTAATAATTTTCCTGTTTATGGGCAAAGTGCGCGCTCATCAACCAAGATAGAGCAACATAAAATTAGTTTTTTGAGATTTGCTGTTATTTTAAAGACGCTTTATCATTAGGGAAAGGTGAAAGGAGATATGTTCTTTGATCATGAAACCTCGCTGTGAATCATTAGAATTAAGAATCTTGAGGTATTTAAATGCCCGTATAGATTTGCCGGCAAAGGATAAAAATCATTATGCCAATCTCAAAAAAGGATTTGAGGGGGAGCAGAAGTTTGACGAATGGATGAAGGACCTTGCAGGTGAGGGGTTGATATTAAATGATTTATTATTCGAAACGAACCATTCCTTATTTCAAATCGATTCTTTATATGTTTCATCAAACACGATTTATCTTTTTGAAGTTAAAAATTATGAGGGTGATTTTTTTATAGAAGAGGATAAATGGTATTCATCTTCAAAATTAGAAATTAAAAATCCCATGCATCAATTAAAAAGAAATGAATCTTTATTACGGCGATTACTCCAGGAGCATAAATTAACATTTCAGGTTGAAGCTTATCTTATTTTTATCAACCCCGAATTTCAACTCTATCAAACATCTCTAAATCTCCCAATCATATTAGCTTCACAGCTAAACCGTTTTGCTGAAAAAATAACGAAGAAATCGAACAAACTAAAAGGAGTTCATACTACATTAGCTCATAAATTGTTATCTCTTCATCTAACCGAGTCTCCATACTGCCGCCTACCTAACTATTGCTATGATCAACTTGAAAAAGGAATTCTCTGTCCAGTGTGCTATACATTCTATAGGTCGTTAAACAAAACGGCACTAATCTGCGATTGCTGCAAGGGGATAGAGAGGCACCAAAGCGCTGTCTTACGGAGCACGGAAGAATTTAGAATGCTTTTTCCAACATGCAAAATTACTACAAACCAAATACATGATTGGTGCAGCATCATAAAAAATAAAAAATTCATTTGGAAAATTCTTTCTAAGAACTTTAAAAAAGAAGGACATGGGAAATCTGCTAATTATGTAGAAAATCTTTGAATACCGTAATTTCAGATTTTCACTAAATTGCGATTCTTTGGATTCTTTACTTTTCCGATTTCAGGGAGTGAGCCAGTATTGGGGTTGAGGTATTCATAAGCACTATAAGTACGCAAAATCCAGGTATGAGCTTGAATTGGAAATCATACGCACTCTATGAGTACCCAAAAACAGGATTGAGTAAGAAAAGAGGAAACATACGCACTCTATGAGTACCCAAACCCAGTATTGAGTGAGAAAAGAGGAATCATACGCACTCTATGAGTACCCAAAAACAGGATTGAGCCAAAAAGAGGAAACATACGCACTCTATGAGTACCCAAACCCAGGATTGAGTGAGAAAAGAGGAATCATACTCACTCTATGAGTACCCAATAACAGGATTGAGCCAAAAAAGAGGAATCATACGCAAGCAATAAGTACTCGAATTCAGGATTGAGCCAAAAGAGAGGAAACATACGCAAGCAATTAGTACCCAAACCCAGGATTGAGCCAAAAAAGAGGAATCATACGCACTCTATAAGTACCCAAACCCAGGATTGAGCGAGAAAAGAGGAATCATACGCACTCTATGAGTACCCAACCCCAGGATTGAAACAAAAAAGAGGAATCATACGCACGCAATAAGTACTCAAATTCAGGATTGAGCCAAAAGAGAGGAATCATACGCAAGCAATGAGTACTCAAATTCAGGATTGAGCCAAAAAAGAGGAATCATACGCACTATATGAGTACCCAAACCCAGGATTGAGTGAGAAAAGAGGAATCATACGCACTATATGAGTACCCAAACCCAGGATTGAGTGAGAAAAGAGGAATCATACGCACTATATGAGTACCCAAACCCAGGATTGAGCGAGAAAAGAGGAATCATACGCACTATATGAGTACCCAAACCCAGGATTGAAACAAAAAAGAGGAATCATACGCACGCAATAAGTACTCAAATTCAGGATTGAGCCAAAAAAGAGGAATCATACGCACTCAATGAGTACCCAAAAACAGGATTGAGACAAAAAAGAGGAATCATACGCACTATATGAGTACCCAAACCCAGGATTGAGCCAAAAAAGAGGAATCATACGCACTATATGAGTACCCAAACCCAGGATTGAGCCAAAAAAGAGGAATCATACGCACTCTATAAGTACTCAAATTCAGGATTGAGCCAAAAAAGAGGAATCATACGCAAGCAATGAGTACCTAAATTCAGAAATGAGCCAAAAAAGGGGATCCATTCGCACCATAAATCTGCTTCGTGGCTTCAAGTGCATCCTATATGTAGAGAATTGTCTCGTAAAGATAGGATAATGAACTCTACAATCATCAATAAAGTGCTATCTCTTTTCGGATTTAATTATACTTAAGCAGCCAACAAAAAAACTGACTCAACCCGAGTCAGTTTTTTTGTTATTTGCTGTCTTTTTTTTCATCTTCCCGATCAAACCAAAGCAGCTCTTGGTCTTCTTCGTCGCCATTGTAGTTAATGAGAATTTCTTCTCCTGCTTTTATGTCTTTGTATGCGCTGAAGATAAAAGTATGGTTTTCAAAGCTGATTTCGTATGTGGCATTGGGTGTGTAGGAATGGTTAAAAAGCATGCCGTAGCCTAAAAGGATGGCTGTGTGGTTCTGGCCATATTCAAATGCGTAATCAGCAAGGGTTGTTTTTTCGATATGAACATGCTCGGCATTTGGATATGGAATAACCGGAGCCTCGTGGATAATTTCCCCTTTTGCGATGTCGCGCGTAGCGAAAACGCCTCTATTAAATTCCCCGTCGCTAAGGGAAGATGTTTTGATTTCAATCATTTCGTCACCTGTATGATCTTTCCTGTTAAGTTTTTTTACCTATATAAGCTTGACAGTTCATTGGGAGAAAAGCAACTGTTTTCACGGATTGTGCTCATTTTTTTAGTTGGAAATCTTTTAGTTGAAAAACATTTAAAGTTCAGCTGAATAGTACTTTAAATGAAAAACAAATAACTGGGGAGATGAAAATGAACAGAATTCGGAGCTTTTTAGAATGGCTATACTCGCGGGCGGTATTATTGATTAACATGATCTTCTTTATTTTAAAAGCAGAAAAAATCGGACACATAACATGTCCGATTTCTTACATCAGCCTGTATTCCGGAGTCCTGCAGCGATTCCGTTTATCGTCAGCAGCACTTCGCTTAACAGTTCTTCATGAGGGCGATCATCTCCGGCTTCACGCAGTTTCGAAATCACTTCAACCTGGAAAAAGCTTAATGGATCCACATAAGGATTTCGGAGCCTTACAGATTCCTGGATGTTTGGAATGTGATCCATTAACTCTGTCTGCTCTGTAATGTGGAGGAGGATTTCTTTTGTTCTGTTGTATTCAGCCTTGATATCGTTAAAGATTCGTTCTGCTGCCTGCTGATCGTCAACCATGCCGAGATATTCTTTTGCTGCCATCAAATCGGCTTTTAATAAAGCCATTTGCAGATTGTCGATGGTTGAACGGAAGAACGGCCAGCTTTTGTACATTTGCTGAAGGCGGTCCAGGTTTGCCGCATCCTTTATCCCTCTTTGTAATCCAGTTCCAGCTGCATACCAGGCAGGGAGGAGCTGGCGGCTCTGTGTCCAAGCGAACACCCATGGAATGGCTCGCAAATCTTCAAACCGCTCGCTTCCTTTACGGCTCATCGGGCGGGACCCGATATTGAGCGCCCCGAGTTCAGGCAGCGGAGTCGCTTGTTTAAAATAAGTTAAGAAGTCTGGATCTTTAAATACAAGCTCCTGATATTTACTCAGTGACACAGAAGATATCTGATCCATGGCTTCTTCCCAGTCGTTCGTGCGGATATCTGACTGTTCCGCTTCACTTGAAACGTGTGCTGCAGCTGTAAGGAGTGTTGAAGCTGCCTGCTCAAGGCTGCGGTAAGCTATGTCAAATAAACCATAGCGGGATGAGAGAACCTCGCCCTGCTCGGTAATTTTGACCCCGTCTCCAAGGGTCTCAGCCGGCTGAGAAAGAAGACTTCGGTTAAGAGGACCGCCGCCGCGTCCAAGCGAACCGCCGCGTCCATGGAAAAACTTCAGACGAATGCTGTACTGCTTAGCCATATCATGAATTTCCTGCTGCGCTTTGTAGAGCTTCCAGTTGGCTGTAAGCGTCCCGCCATCCTTGCTTCCATCAGAGTAGCCCAGCATGATTTCCTGCAGGTTGTTTTGCTCCTGCAGATGCGTGCGGTAAAAATCCAATTGGAAAAGCTTCTCCATAATTTTAGGACCTGCAATCAAATCATCTATCGTCTCAAGCAGGGGAGCGACATTCAGCTTGCTTTCAATCCGTCCATCAGGGTGCAGACGATAAAGGCCTGCTTCCTTGGCAAGAACCATCACTTCAAGCAAATCACTCGCTGATTGCGTCATGCTCACTAAGTACACTTCAATAGACCTCTCGCCAAATTCCTTGTGTGCGTTGCGGATCATTTGAAATACTTCTAAAACATCCTGAGTTTCTTTTGAGTAATCCTCTTTAAAGGAAACAAGAGGTCTTGGATCCTGCAGAACATCTCCGAGAAGCTTCATTTTTTCTTCCTCTGACAGGCTCGAATAATCCTCAGCAAGCTTTACGGAATGGAAAAGTTCTTTAATTGCAGCCTCATGCTCGCCGCTGTGATTGCGGATATCAAGGGTTGCAAGATGAAAGCCGAACAGTTCGACCTGACGGATCAGCTTCTGCAGACTTTTCAGCTCATAGCCTTTAGGATGATGAAGCTTGACACTTTTCTGAATCAGCTTCAGATCATCCAAAAATTGATCAGAAGCTCTATAGCCAAAATCACTCTGCGGATCTAATTTTTTTAGCATAATCGTTAATTTGCAGCGATACACTTCATGCTCAATTTGCCATCTTTCTTTTTTGTTTAAAATAGAAACTTCATTGTGCACTGAATCAAGCAGCTCATCACTGACAGTCACTCGTTTTGTCGATTGGCTCAGTCGCTTTCTCAATTGCTTCAGTGATTCTTTGTATTTGCGGACAGCAAGTGTTCTGTGTTTATTCAGCGTTTTCCAAGTAATATCCGCCGTTACATTTGGATTTCCGTCTCGGTCTCCGCCGATCCACGATCCGAAGCGGAGAAAGTTAGGGACCTGCCACTCACTTTCCTGATAATGAGTCTGCAGACAATCCTCCAATTCCTGATGAATTTGAGGCAGCACTTCAAATAATGTTTCATCAAAATAGTACAGCCCATTTGCGACTTCATCCATAACTGTAGGCTTACGGTCTCGCAGCTCATCCGTCTGCCACAAAATCACGACTTCATTAAATAGTCGGTCCCTAAGCTCTGCACGTTCACGCTTTGTATGAATCGGCTGATCCAGACTATTAAGCAGCGCGGCGATTCGTTTATGAATTTCGAGGACACTTCGTCTTGTCGCTTCTGTTGGATGTGCTGTGATAATCAGCTCCAGCGAAAGGGTCTTGAGCAGATTCTGAATAACGTCCGCAGAGATGCCATTCTCTTTTAAAGAAGCAACGGCATTTTCCAATGAACCTGGCTGTTTCACAGACTCTTCCTGAAATTGATAATCGCGTCTTCGTCTGATTCGGTGGTTCTGCTCTGCGATATTGACTAAATGAAAATAGACCGCAAAGGCTCTGATGACCTGTTTTCTAAGCGGAGGTTCAAGAGTCCATATTTCCCTTTTCAAATCGGCATATATAGAATCATCCGCATGACTGCGAAGCGATTTTGTCATCTCCCGGATTTTTTCGACCTTATCTAACAGCTGCTGTCCGCCCTGGTGGACGAGCACATCTCCCAGCATGTTTCCAAGGAACTTTACATCTCGGCGCAGTGCCGCGTTATGATTGCGATCTTGTATGGTTTCTGATTTTACCGTCATTCTATGCACCTCTTTTACTGGAATGGATTCCATCTTTTCGTCATTTGTTTTTTGAAAATTAAAATAATGATAAGTTTACCATGAATCGTATAAAAATGCATAGTATCTGCAATCTATTGTTCTAATTTTAAGAATTTTCATGTTAAAATAGTGTAATCCTTACTATATTTGTTTTTTGCGGTATAAATATTAACTAGATTAAAAGGTGATGAGATTAAATGAAAAGAGTGGATGTGGCGTACGTTCTTTTATACGATGACAAGAACAGACGTATACTGATGGTCAAAAATAAAGGGAAATCTTCTTCCTCCTATTATACATTACCGGGTGGAGCAGTTGAGAATGGTGAAACCCTTGAGCAAGCTGCAATTCGAGAGGTTAAAGAAGAAACGGGGTTAGAGGTTTCCGTTACTGGAATCAATAGTGTAAGCGAAGCATTTCTTGAAGAAAGAGGGCATCATGTCATTTTCTTTACTTTTATTGGCCGAATAACCGGTGGAAAACAACAAATCTTACTGCCGGAAGAAATTGAAGAAATCACTTGGATGGATGCTGAGTCGGCAGCACAATATCTTCATCTTTCAGAAGGACAGCTGGAATGGAGTAATGAAATTCCTTATATGCTCAGAAGGAATTGATTATTACTAAACGATTAGGGAATGCTCATTATATTCTTGAGTCTTCCTTTATTTTTTGCGATTATTACATCTATTAAAAAAATGGTAAAAGTCGTACAGCATCAACTAGAAGGATACACATACAGTGAGATTGAATATATCCATCCGATTCCTTCTCCAATAAAAATAATGTTTAAATATAGTTTCAATTTTATATATATCTAAATAAAATTAATTTCAATTTTTCTCATGTTATATTCCGGAAGTAACTGTTATTAAGTGAGAAAATATGCTATAAATTTCTAGTAACCGTTTTTATTTTTGACAGGAGGACTACCATGCACCAAGTTCGAATACTCGAAGGCTTACTAGATCCAATTACATATTTTGAAAAGCTTCATCAATCAGAAAAAGTGAAGGGTCTCTCGTTAAGAATTGCTTTACTCATTGGATTAAGTCTCCTGCTTGCTGCAGGCAGCGCTTATTTAGGCATACATACGGAAGAAATTATGAAATTGATGGATATCATTGGAAGGGAGAAGCTGGAATTCGCTAAGTTTCTATTTGGGATTGGCGGACTTTTATCGGGATTACTTACTCCTATATTCACTCTTCTATTTTTTACATTAGTATTTAGAGTGTTTTTTTATGAAATAGGGTGGGCCAAGCTTTTTACCATCGGATTGTTTCCCGCATTTCTGTTATTCATAGAAAAAGTGCTTAACTTCCCGCTCTTCTATTATTTAGGAATTAATTCTGAATCCTCTCCATTCGGTTTTGGGGTCCTTATCCAGTTAATTTCAAGCCAGTCATTCCTTGTGAATGCACTAAGTCATGTTACAATCTTTCTGGTATGGAGTGCCTGGATCCAAATGATAGCTTTGCAGAAGATGTCTGATAAAACAATGAAATCAATCATAGGCATCGTGATCTTTGCTTATTTCATTTTTATTTTGGTTACTGCTGCATTCGTTTTATTAACGCAAAACCTGGGAATTTCGTTGTAGGGGGATATATGAAAAAGCAAACGTTGATCGGGATTATCATCACTATAAGTCTAGCATTCATCATAATAAATATAAGTATCATATTGAGCACAGATCACATAGAGAGGTCTAAAGCATTAAACTCGTATTCCAATACTGAAAATGGGGACTTAAAGAAACTGCTTTCTACTAAAGGAGTTGTGATTCCTTCTTCAAATTACTCCATTCAATATGATAAAACGTTGGGTACGATTAATGAAGTAAAGGTTTCTGAGGGAGATGCGGTTTTGGCTGGTGACATTCTCATTGAATATCAAACTGGCCACATAGATGCTGAAATTGAAGGACTGAAACAGCAGATCAGCAAATTGACTGAACGGCTGAGTTCAGCTGAATCCGATTTGTCTTCTCTAAAGCAGCAGCTGAGTGAGGCGCAGTTTGACTCTACACCTGATCTCTTTGATAATGAAAAAAATAATGATAATAGTGATAATGAAAATAATAATGATAATAGTGATAATGAAAATGATAATAATGAAGAAGTAATAAGCAATCAAATTAGCGACAAACAGGATCAAATTGAGGATCTCAACTTGCAAATGGACGGGATCAATCATAAAATCACCCTATTGCAGGGAGAGAAAGCGAAATATAAGATTACCAGCAAAATGGATGGCACGGTGTCTGAAATCAATCCATACCCACAAAGTGAGAATGAAGCCGTAGTCTCAATTAATTCAAATCAGCCTTTTCTCATTGAAGGAAAGCTTTCAGAAAAACAAGCGGCCAAAGTAAAAGTGGGACAAAAAGTAATTGCATCGGCAAACGTTTTGCCTGACCAGAAAAAAGAGGGTACGATAAAAGAATTGAAAATGGATCCAATCGGAGTGCCATCCGTTGAAGAAAAAGAAAGCTTTTATCCATTTCGAGCTGAAATGATTGAAGCTGACGAAACCTGGCATCACGGATATCACATCAGTCTTGATATCGTTCTTGAAGAGCGGAATGGAGTTGTCGTTATACCTGATTCCGTTATTCAAAAAAAAGCAGGAAAAACCTATGTTTATGTTATTAAAAATGGAAGACTGGAAAAAAGAGAAATAAATCTTGGGCTAGAGGTAAACAACCGCAATGAGGTGCTGCAAGGATTAACAAAAGGAGAGAGAATCGTCAGTCATCCATCGAAAGATTTAAAAGATAAGATGGAGATTTTCATGCCGATAAATCATCGTTATGTAGAGAAGAATACACTAAAGACATTTTCGAATGAACAGAGGATTCGTTTGATTTTAAGAGGATTTGTTCATTAACATAAAGAATATGATCAATGTAACAGGGAAGCAGCCGGGTCTCTATAACTATGGCATACTTCCTATTTTTCTTTATATAGTCTTATTATTTGTATGAAATTGAATTAACAAAATCTCTTTATACTTTATTCGTACCATACTTTTAAGAGTATAAAGGAGATGTGCAGATGAAAAGGAAAAAGCTTTTTTATGCAGCAATTGCAGCACTGATAGTGAGTACGATGGTTTCAACTGGAAATGGACAGACCGTTTCAGCGGCTGAGAGAACTGGCGATGGATCAACTGAATTTGATCTCCAGGCACACCGCGGCGGAATGGGGCTTACAGTTGAATCTACTATTGCATCATTCTCTAAAGCTCTTGAACTCGGAGTAAATACCCTTGAGCTTGATGTGCAGATCACTGAGGATCATCAAGCTGTTGTGACACATGACCGTAAGATTTCAGGCGGAAACTGTCAGGATACAGCTCCGTCATTCTCAGGTGATCCCGAGTACCCATATGTCGGAAAATACATAAAAAATCTAACGCTTGAACAAATCCGCACTCTTGACTGCGGTTCAAAGACAAAGCCGCAGTATCCTGGTCAGGAGACAAGTTCAGGAGCTAAGATGCCTCTGCTGACTGAAGTTTTCGATCTGGTCAAACGCTACAACGCAAAAAAGGTCCGAATGAATATTGAAACAAAGGTAGAAGCGGGTGCTCCTCATGAAACCGCCCCGCGTGAAGAATTTGTTCAAATCGTTGCCCGAGAAGTCCGAGAGGCAGGAATGCTTGACAGAGTATCCATTCAAAGCTTTGACTGGGGTTCACTTATGCGAATGCGTGAAGTTGAGCCAAGTCTGCCTATCATAGCGCTGACTAACGGTCCTCAATTTTTGCAGCCAGGCCAGCCGGGAGCATCACCATGGCTTGGTGGAATCGATATCGACGCTTTTGACGGAGACTTAGTGGCAGCCGCCAGATCATTTGGAGCAGATGCAATCTCGCCAGTACACGGTTTTCCACAGAACGGCAAAATCACAGATGAAAACTACGAACCATACGTAACAAAACAAATGGTGGCAGATGCTCACGAAGCCGGAATGAAAGTGATTCCCTGGACAGTAAATGATTCCCCAACAATGAACAAACTGGTAGAGGATGGAGTCGACGGTATCATCACAGATTATCCTGACCGTCTCCGTGAAGTCATGTCTCACCATGATTTTAAGATGCCTAAAAGATATAAAGCGCCAAAAAGTAATTACCTAACTATCAATAACTAATCGGACTCTGTTCTCGAGAAGGAATATTTCGCGAAAATAAAAATGCAATCCAGGGACTGGGATTGCATTTTTTATTTGGATATAGAAAAATAAAAAATATTACCCATTTTTCTTGAGTCATATGATATGGTTTAAGAGGAAATAAAAGGATTTTCTTTTATATAAAATGTCAGAAAACGAATGTGAGGAGAATTCATATGAACGCAATTAAGAAGATTTTACGATACATAAAAGGCTCCAGCAGAGGGCGATAGGGCTTTCTTAAAGAGATAGCAGGTGAGGGAAAAATGATAGTTTTTAAAGCCCTTTTTTGATCCTCTATTCTATTGAAAGCAGGATAACACATTTGGATCAGATCTAAGTGGCTTGAAAATTCATCTGAAGCTCCCAGTTTGGGATAAAATAGTAAGAGCAGAATCTTTAGTGATTTTGCTCTTTTTTTGCTGTATCAGCGTTAAATTAAAACTAGATAAAAAAAGCATACCCATCTAATGTGGATATGTGTATATAGATCTATTCATTTGCTAATTATTAGAAATTAAATTGCGGTTTAAAGTGCGGAATTGTTTATTTGAAAATTCTATGAACGCGTAGTCATATTTCATAAAAAGATAATGGATCATGCTTAACTAAGTCTAATGCAAAGTATATTCTTATAGAGATTTCATTAAATTTTAATTGTATTAAAATATTTTTTATTCCATTTACTATTTTGTAAATAATGGATATTTACTATTGATAGAAAAGTGTTTCCCTGAAAAAAACATTTGTGTTTTTTAAGTAAATTTATTATTATAAAATAAATAATCAGACGATTAAAAACCGTCATTAAGATAATGAATCTTTCAAACTATCAGGAATGGAATTTAACGGGAAGTCAAGAATGATTTTTAAGGCAAGCTTCTAAAATAGATTGAAAAAAAGTGACGCCTGCTTCTTCATTTCGATCCCGAATAGTGCGAGCTGATTGTATCTTGCTTAAAATTTGCGTTATTAATAGTGTTAGGGGAGGAAATGGAATGGCAAACAAAGAACTGAAGAGAGGTTTGGAATCACGTCATATTCAGATGATTGCTTTGGGCGGTACGATTGGTGTTGGTTTATTTATGGGGTCAGCAAGCACGATCCAATGGACGGGTCCGTCAGTACTGCTTGCTTATGCAATCTGCGGAATATTTATATTTTTTATTATGCGTGCAATGGGAGAAATGCTGTATTTAGAGCCAAGTACAGGTTCATTTGCAACATTCGGCCATAAGTACATACATCCATTAGCAGGTTATATGACTGCGTGGAGTAACTGGTTCCAGTGGATTGTCGTAGGGATGTCAGAAATTATAGCGGTTGGGGCATACATGAAGTACTGGTTCCCGGATCTGCCCGCTTGGATACCAGGTATCATCGCAATGGTCATTCTTGGTGCAGCGAACTTAATTTCCGTTAAATCATTCGGTGAATTTGAATTCTGGTTTGCGATGATTAAAATCGTTACGATAATCTTGATGATTATTGCAGGGATTGGTCTTATTTTCTTCGGATTTGGCAACGGAGGAGACGCAATCGGATTATCTAACCTTTGGGCACATGGCGGCTTCTTTACAGGTGGCTGGTCAGGATTTTTCTTTGCACTATCTCTTGTTATTGCAGCTTATCAAGGGGTCGAACTCATCGGGATTACAGCTGGAGAAGCAAAAAATCCGCAAAAAACGATCACAAACGCGATTCAAAGTATTATTTGGCGTATTTTAATCTTCTATATCGGAGCTATTTTTGTTATTGTAACTGTTTTTCCTTGGGATCAGCTTGATACTCTTGGAAGCCCGTTTGTCTCAACTTTTGCGAAAATTGGGATTACAGCAGCAGCAGGTATTATTAACTTTGTCGTAATTACAGCAGCAATGTCTGGCTGTAATAGTGGTATATTCAGTGCCGGCCGCATGCTTTATACATTGGGAGTGAATGGTCAAGCGCCAAAATTCTTTACGAAAATCTCTCGTAATGGTGTACCTTTATATGGAACGATTGCAGTAATGATCGGTTTAGCCATTGGTGTTGTTTTAAACTATATTGCACCGCCAAAGATATTTGTGTACGTATACAGTGCAAGTGTGCTGCCGGGTATGATCCCGTGGTTTGTCATCCTTATTAGTCAAATTCGATTCAGAAGAGA
Source organism: Bacillus sp. F19 (assembly GCA_023823795.1). Classification (NCBI taxonomy): domain Bacteria; kingdom Bacillati; phylum Bacillota; class Bacilli; order Caryophanales; family Bacillaceae; genus Bacillus; species Bacillus sp. F19. Next base: position 3,014,088 of record CP085710.1, on the reverse strand, counting down.
AAAAGGGGCTGAAATGGCCAAACATCCATTTAAAATGCCTTTTGCTCCTGTTACAAACTATTTGACAATTGCCTTCTTAATGATGGTATTAATCGGTATGTGGTTTAATGATGAAACGCGTATATCGCTTATAGTAGGGATTGTTTTCCTAGGCATCGTTGTGATTAGTTATTACACTTTGGGAATAAGCAAGCGTGTCCCAGTAGATACTCAAACAGATGATGGAGTGACTAACCGATAATTCACTTTGTTTGATTAAATGAAAGAAATTTATTTTACCTATCAAACTTGTAAAATAATGTTGATTTTTGGTCCAAGGCGTGCGAAGATGCAGTGTTTCGCACGCGTTTTCATACTTCAAAAGCAAATGGATGATTTCCGAAAATCCATTACGTTTAGAACCAACCAATAATATTAATGAAAAATGCCTGCTAATGTAATGTTATTTTCATTTTGTTGTTAAACACGCAAACCCTCCGTTCTGTAAGTGAACGGAGGGTTTGCGTGTTAGAGGTAAATAAGCCTTATTTTCCTAATACCAAATCGTTACTGCTTTTTTATAGGCATCACTATTTGGAATTGCGTGAATACCCTGAGCTTGAGCTTTTCGCGGGTCCAAGTCATATACCATTGGCGTATAACAAGAGGTTTGACCTTTATTTACTACCCCATTCCCTTCTGAGCTATTACACGTATAAGCTTTGCCGTCTGTGTTTCGAATAATTCTTGCGTCTGCTTCATGATTGTATACCGCCGGCCTAGTAACCGTAACTTTCGCCCAGGCAGTTTTACAAGTGGTACTATATTTTAATTCCACATAAGAAACGGAATCAATCCACACTTTATCTTTTGTCACAGCAGAACTTGCGCAACTGTTATAATAGGGGCTTTTTCCATCATAAGAATGATTTTCAGCACTTGTTTGGCTGGGTCCAAATCCAAATGATACAAAGAACATCGACAAAGTCATTATGATTGATAAACCTATCTTTTTCTTCAAGCTTTTCATCCTTTCATTAAATAAAAGTCAGATGAAGGTTTTGCTGTTCAATTAATACCAGTCTGTTTCTCCAGCTGTATATGGCCAATATCCAACTGCCTTTGCTTTTCTGGGATCTAAATCGTAAACCATAGGTGTATAACAAGACGTTTGCCCTTTATTTATTTCACCATTTCCTCCGGAAGAAGAACAGCTATACTGTTTGTTATCAGTGTTTCTCACGACTAATGCTGTTGCTTCACCATCAGCTTTGGCAGGTCTGCTAAGTGTAATTTTCGCCCATGCGGTTTTACATTTTGTGCTGAATTTCAGCTCTAAATTTGCAGAAGCACCATTTGCATAAATTTTTACACTTTTCTTTGTAACCGCACTATCCGCACAACTATTGTAATAAGGACTTTTTCCATCATAGACGTGAGTTTCTGCATAAACCTTATCAGAAAAGGAATCCAGAGAGCCAAAGAGAACAAAAAAAGCTGCAAGGGTCATTGAAATACAGGTAAATACTCTGAGAAAGACATTCATAATAAGTCACCTCTTTCTAATTATTGAAAATATTTTTAAAACACCTCACCACATTACACCTTTTGAATGGTAAATTTAAGGGTATTTTATCCTTAATTCTCTTTTAAAGGATTAATATGTAAAATAATCTAGATTATATCCATAAATTTACATAATTTGAGAAGTATGACTCCATTTGTGAAATTGTTTCTATGTTATGGTAAATTATGGGTTTAGTTAAGAAAACTGTCTTCATTTCATTGAATTTAGGATTATTATAAATAGAGAACCAAATGTATTTTTTTTAATACGGATGAAAAAAGTCCTAATTAATTAGGAAAGAAGTATTGTTAACTACATCACATCAGTGGAATAAAAGCAGGAATCACTCATTAACAAACATTGATGACCAAAACACGGGTGACAATTCAAGTGACTTGCAACAAGCCGCTTGCAGCTGAAGTTGTCAGGTTTCCCTGTTTCATTGATTTATGCAAGAACTCTTTGATTTGAGAGAATAAATATGGTATTACATGGATGTTAATTGTAGAGTATAACTTCCATTCAATTTGGATTTTGGCGAAGTGGAGGCTATTTCAATTTATAGGAGATGGATAACTGATGAAGCAAAATAAATATGATGATGCAAATTTTTTTTCAGCATATGAACAAATGCCCCGTTCAATAGATGGACTTGAAGCTGCTGGAGAATGGCATGTATTAAAAGCATTAATACCAGAGTTGCATAATAAAAATGTTCTTGATCTGGGATGCGGTTTTGGCTGGCATTGCCGATTTGCACGTGAGCAGCAAGCTAGGTCAGTTATAGGGATAGATATTTCTGAAAAAATGCTTCAAAGAGCTCGTAAAAAAACAGATGATCCTTTCATTTCATATATAAAAATGGCAATAGAAGAGATCCATTTTTCAGAATCACAATTTGATGTTGTTATCAGTTCTTTAGCCTTTCACTATATTGAGTCGTTTGATGCAATCTGCAAAAAAGTCTATGAGTATCTAACACCTGGGGGTACGTTTGTTTTTTCTGTTGAACACCCAATCTTCACTGCTCGAAAAGAACAGGATTGGTTTTTAGATGAACAGGGGGTTCGTATCCATTGGCCAGTTGACAACTATCAATCAGAAGGAGTGCGAAAAACAACATTCTTAACTGATAACGTTGTAAAATATCATCGTACGATATCCACATATATTAATGACTTAATTGGCGCAGGTTTTAGCTTAAGAGTAATGAAAGAACCAGTTCCTTCAGATGAAATGTTAAAGAGTGTACCTGATATGAAAGATGAAATCCGGAGACCTATGTTTTTAATAATTTCTGCAGAAAAGGACAGGACTTCTTTACATAAATAATTTTTTAGTTGAAGAAATCAAATTTTGATATTAATAATGACGTTCCTTTACAATATAGTAAGGAACGTTTTTTATGGGTGTATCTTTTAATAAGCGGCAGCCTTCTATTGCTTCATCGATCCTAAACCATCGGCTGCAGGATATTATTTCACCCTAATGATACAATTGTGATAATAATTTTATCTGGGGAAAGAAGGCAAAATCTCATACATGATCCATATTTTTCATTATCTTAATGCCATAAGAGAAGTATCCTAAAGAAGGAGCTAAGCAATTGAATATAAAATTAAATGAAAAAATCATAAAAGAAATATGCGGTACAGTCTCCTTCAAGAAAGGAGACTCTTTTAATCGAAGTAATAACGTGACTTTTGAAAATTACTGTCCTGATGGCTGTAAAGCCACGGTTACAGGTAAGGAAGATTTTCATGTCTTGATTGAAAAGGATGAGAGCGGAGGCTTGCGCACGAAATGCAGCTGCCCTGCGCTAGCTTCCTATAAAAATGATTGCCAGCATATAGCAGCTGTTTTACTGTCGATTTACGAACACCAGAGAAAAGGAACATTTCCTATTGATCCAGGCGTTGAGAACTCTGACAATTCAGCAAGTCAAGCGCTGACAGAAGGATTGCTGACCCTTTTCAATGATCAGCCTAAACGATCAACGGGCCATCAGCTGCACTTTGAAAAAAGACAAGTACTTGATGCAGAGTTTATTTGTAAACCTGTAAACCTAGGGAAGGGACAATACATGTTCGGAATTGAGGTTAAGATTGGCCAGACAATTGTACGAAATATACGAGATTTTCTAGAGCATGTGAAAAAAGGTCTGTCAAGCTCGCTTTCCATTTCATTCATTTACAACCCAAGTCTTCATTGCTTTCAAAATGAAGCTGATGCTGTGATTCAACAGCTCATACAAGTAATCCATGATGAAAAAGCGTTCATTGACAAAATGTCAGAGAAATCAGACGATATATGCGGTAAACATATACTCCTGATTCCTCCATCCTCTTGGGACAGGCTTTTTCCTTTACTTGAGAAAACAGCAATGGTAAAGGTGATGTATGACTCTAATAATTATGAGGGTCTTCGCTTATCAAATGAACCATTGCCTTTACAATTCCAATTTGCTGCAGGCGAGGGTAAAGGCTATCTACTTAAAATCAGAGGGTTTAATCGAATGGTGATAATGAATTCATATAGGTCAGTCCTCTTTGAAGGAAAACTAAAACAGATGAAAATGGAGGATTGTAATCGTCTTTCAGAACTAAAACAGATGCTGGATGCTACAGCAGCGAATCAAATTCCGATTCCTCAGGAGCAAATCGATTTTTTTATGGAAAAAGTGGTTCCAGGCTTGAAAAGACTGGGCGAAGTCCAGTTATCCGGAGCTATATCAAATCAGTTTATGAAGACACCTTTAGTAACCAAGCTCTACTTGGATCGCGTGAAAAATCGCTTGCTCGCTGGACTTGAGTTTCATTATGAAAATATAATAATTAATCCATTGGAAAATAAGGATCTCCACGCAGGCTCCAAGCTTATTAGGGACGTGGAAAAGGAGGATGCCATCCTGAAGCTGATGGAGGATAGCTTGTTTGCAAAGACGGACGGAGGCTATTTTTTGCATAATGAAGAGCTGGAATATGAGTTTTTGTACCATATGGTTCCCAAACTTCAAAAGCTTGCACAGATGTATGCAACCACCGCAGTGAGAAATCGGCTTTTCAAAGGTAATTCTCGTCCTCAAGTTAGGGTAAAGATTAATAAAGAACGGACCAATTGGCTGGAATTCAAATTTGAAATGGATAACATTCCTGAAAAACAAATACGTGAGGTTCTATTGGCTCTAGAGGAAAAACGGAAGTATTTTCGTTTGCAGAACGGTTCGCTGCTTTCATTGGAGACAAGGGAATTTGAAGAAATTAATCGTTTTCTAAGTGAACTTCCGGTCCAAAATGAAGATCTGGAGAGCGGCTTGAATGTACCAATTGTTCGGGGGATTCAGCTTCTTGATTCTATTAATGATCGTTCTTTATTAAAGTTAGAGGTTTCGTTCCGTCAGTTCTTGGAAAACATCCGCAATCCGGACAGACTGGAATTCGAGGTGCCAAAGAGTTTAGAACCGATATTGCGAGACTATCAAAGACGTGGTTTTAAATGGATGAAAACACTTGCAAGCTATAGATTTGGAGGGATTCTGGCAGATGATATGGGATTGGGTAAAACGCTTCAGAGCATTGCGTTTATTCTATCAGAGCTTCCTGCCATCCGTAAAAAAAAGCTTCCGGTCCTGATTGTTTCACCTTCATCATTAACGTATAACTGGCTTAGTGAAATCAGCAAATTTGCACCGGAAGTACAGGCCATAGTCGTAGATGGCACTAAAACAGAAAGATTCAAGATACAGAAGGATTTAATGGGTAAGGATATAGTCATTATCTCATATCCATTGTTGCGCAGGGACATAAATTGGCTTGAAAAACATGTCTTTCATACTGTGTTTTTTGATGAAGCTCAGGTCTTTAAAAATCCTATGACACAAACTGCACGATCGGTGAAGAGGATCCAGGCAGCTTATCGGTTCGCCCTAACTGGTACTCCGGTGGAGAATTCATTACAGGAATTATGGTCCATTTTTCACGTTGTTTTTCCCGAACTATTTATGGGATTAAAGGAATACAGTAACCTCTCCAGAAAAACGATAGCCCGAAGAATCAGGCCATTTTTGCTTCGAAGGCTGAAAGAGGATGTCCTTCCAGAGCTGCCTGAAAAAATCGAGTCGATGGAATCTGCAGAATTGCTACCTGATCAGAAGAAGCTGTATGCTGCCTATCTGGCCAAACTGCGACACGATACATTAAAGCACCTGGATAAGGATACATTCCGTAAGAATCGTATCAAAATCCTCGCTGGTTTAACGAGGTTACGGCAGATTTGCTGTCACCCTGCCTTGTTTGTGGAAGGCTATACAGGGAAATCTGCGAAATTTGAACAGCTGATGCAGATTGTAGAAGAATCAAAGCTTTCTGGAAGAAGGGTGTTGATTTTCTCCCAGTTTACGAAAATGCTTGAGCTTATAGGCAGAGATTTAGCGATTCAAGGGCACTCTTATTTCTATCTCGATGGACAAACTCCGTCTGAAGAACGAGTGGAAATTTGCCGCCGGTTTAATGCAGGAGAACATGATTTATTTCTTATTTCTTTGAAAGCAGGGGGGACAGGCCTGAATCTGACAGGTGCTGATACTGTTATTTTATATGACATCTGGTGGAATCCTGCAGTCGAGGAGCAAGCAGCTGACCGAGCCCATCGCATGGGTCAAACAAATAGTGTACAGGTAATCAAGCTTGTTGCCAGAGGCACAATCGAAGAAAAAATGAATGAACTTCAAGAGAAAAAGAAACATCTGATGGAAGAAATCATCGAATCTGAGGAAAAAGTGTCATCTTCTCTTACCGAAGAGGACATACGGGAAATATTGATGGTATAGAAGAAATTAAGTGGATTTTAAGCGGATCTAGAAACATGGTGAACTGAATATATAAACCAAGTAGTTTCATTTGCCATGCAAGCAAAAAAAATTCTTTGATAACGCCAAAGATAAAAGAATTTTTGATGACTTTGACGAAGAAATATATGAAGATTTTTGGAATGAATACAGCAAGAGAATAAAAAATAATTCACATTCAAAGTTCGGACCTTCTTATTAAGAAGGTCCTCTTTTTAATAAAGTTCAACATTAAATCTATTATGTAAAAAGAAGGGGTCTCAATTCATTTAAAACAACTTAATCCGAAGATCATTTTCTGGCAGCTTCTTTCCTTGAATCAACAACTTTTTACTATTTTATGGACAAATCTCTTTTTGAAAAAAGTAAACAAAAGATTAGATTGAAATTCAGTAAAAATTTACCATGAAAAAATCATTCACTGTAATTATAATCATAGATAGACATTCACAATTGTTTTGCTTAAAAACTATCAAAAAAGGAGTGGCAATGTTGGAAAAGAAAAAAATCTTCTTTTGGATCATCCCTTTGATTCTGTTAATCGGCTTTTTAGGCAATGCTGTGTACGCTGCAGGGCACCAGGAAATATCTAACGTAAAACAATCTTCTGCATTAAAGGGGCAATTCTATCTCGATGACGTGGTGAAAATATATGTACCTTCCACCTATAATGGAGATCAACCAATTGATAATACACCATTTGTTAACAGGTCATTAGAGAAATTCTCAAAAATGTTTGGAGGAGCAACAGCCATTGAGGGAACTGGATCCTGGTTATCTGATGATGATCGGCTGATTAAGGAGAAGGTTACGATCGTGTATAGTTTTGCAGAAGATTTGGACAAGAAAAAGATTAATCAAGTCGTCGCCTATGCCGAATATTTAAAGGAAGAGATGAAACAATCATCGGTGTCTCTTGAAGTGAATGGAAAGATGTATTTTATTGAATGACTGCTGCTAATCATCAGGACTCCCGTTGTCTAAGTTTGGAAACTGGTTCTTTGGAAGATTTCTAAATGGTAAGGTGTATTCAGATTATATAGAGGACCCAATCAGTGTATTTATAGCAATGCTTCATCCATTTGGTGCTTTGTCAGAAAGCATGCCTTCAACAAGGGGTTTCTGCCTTTCTATTAAACAATCGGAGGATTTTTTAATATGTTTAAACCGGCTTCAATCGTTTAATAATATTGTCAATCTTCTCCACAATCGGCGCATTCTTTCATATGATTGCGTCTTTTTGTATGGGACCATTTACATAGAGAAGTGGTTGTCTAAAACTCGGTTCATCCTTTTTTAGATGATATAATTTTAATTAAGATTTGTTCAGGAGAAGAACACTAATTTGAAAGGAGAAAAGAGCGATGGCCAAACGCCTGGAAAAAATAATAGAAAGAAAAATAAAGTACGACTCAGAAATTGTAGAACATAGCTGTATGCTGCTTAAAGCAAAAAATCAAAATGTCGTGCTTTTCCATAAAATACTTGAATCCTTTACGATGACAGCAAACCATACTAAATTAACCATTCCTAGAGGCAGTTATACAATAGCGTATTACTGGAGAGATCGTCCATATAATTTATACATTTGGAGAGATCATAAAGGGGATTACCTCGGTTCCTATTTTAATATCGTAAAAAATACATATATAACGGATAAGGTGGTATCCTTTGAGGATTTGATTATTGATATAATCGTTCTTCCTAATGGAGACTGCTTTATTTTAGACGAGAATGAGTTACCAGAGCCATTAGATCAATTTGAGAAAGGATTTGTTCAACAAAGTCTAAACGCATTAACAGATTCCCTTGATATTCTCCTTTCTCAACTTATTTCAGAAACGGAGAATGCTTATAAACATGAAGACCTTATACCGTTGCTGAACACCAGATAACATTTAAGATTGTTTATATATATTTTGCTTTAAGAACCAGGTGCCATTTTGCAGGAAGAATAGCATATCATGGAGCTGCCATGGCAGCATTTATTTAGTGAGACGAAAAAAATCCTGAATGGGCTAACCATTAGTAATACCAGCAAAGCTGATATCGGGAATGAACAATGAGAGAAAAGCAAAAAAAGCTGCTCTCCTTTGGTTAGAAGAGCAGCTTTTTTGGTTGGATAGCTTATTGTAGTATCTCAAACTGCTTAGAATAAAGTCTTGAATACGACCCATCACATGCAAGCAGCGAATTGTGGTTCCCCTGTTCCGCTATGCCGTTCTCCGCTAGGACGATAATCCGCTTCGCATTACGGATTGTGGAAAGGCGATGGGCAATGACAATGGTTGTACGGCCTTTTGCTAATAAATCCAGTGATTCCTTGATGATGCTTTCACTCTCGTTATCCAGTGCGCTTGTTGCCTCATCCAAAATGAGAATTGGCGGATTCTTTAAAAATACACGAGCAATACAAAGCCGCTGCTTTTGGCCCCCAGACAGTTTGACACCTCGTTGTCCGATTTCGGAACTGTAGCCTTTTGGCAAGTTCATGATAAAGTCATGTGCATTGGCAAGCTTAGCCGCCTCAATAATTTCGTTATCACTAGCTGCCGGATCTCCGTATCGGATATTTTCCATCACTGTTCCCGCAAATAGGTAAACATCCTGTTGAACAATACCGATGTTATTTCTTAATGATTCCAGATCAATATCGCGGACATTGACTCCGTCAAGGAAAACGTCTCCATCTGTCACGTCATAAAAGCGGGGGATGAGTGAGCATAAAGTAGTTTTTCCAGCGCCAGACGGACCTACTAGCGCAACATACTCTCCAGGAAGTATTCGAAGCGACAGGTTTTGTATGACATTGTTCAAATGTTCTTCGTATCGGAAGGAAACTTGATTGAACTCAATTTCACCAGATACTTCTGACAAGGTAACAGGATTCGGTTTATTATCAATTGCCGGCTTCAGATTCATGATTTCCATAAAACGCTGAAATCCAGTTATTCCTTCTTGAAGCTGCGTGCTCATTTGAGTCAATCGCTGAATTGGCTCGATCATAAAGCTGATATACAGTAAAAAAGTGATTAAATCTTCTAAATCTAATGTGTTGTTGACAATACTGGCACTGCCAAAGATAATCACTGTGATCGTTATCAGCTGAATAATCGTTTCAAAACTATTGTATAAGAGTGCTTCAGCCTGGTACGTTCTTTTTCGGCTATGAAGGAAACGATTATTTTCCCGGTCGAACTTCTCGATCTCTATTTGCTCATTGGCAAATGACTTTACTGTGCGAATTCCAGATAAACTATCCTCTACCTGTGCGTTTACGTCCCCAATTCTTTCTTTATTGCTTCGTAATGCCCTGTTCAGCATTTTATTAAAATACAGGGCAAAGACACCTAAGAATGGCAGAAAACAGAAGACAGCAATCGTTAATGGCGCATTTATAAAGAACAATATAACAAATGCCCCAATAAAACGGACAAGGTATTTGACATAGTCCTCTGGGCCATGATGGTACAGCTCGGAAAGGAGCAGCAGGTCGTTTGTTATTCGAGACATGAGCTGACCTGTCTTTTCCTTATCGTAAAAGCTAAAAGAAAGCTTCTGCATGTGCGTGAACAGCTCGCTTCGCAAATCTCTTTCCATACGCGCACCTATTTCATGACCTTTGTAGTCCACAAAATAGTTCCCGATATTCTGAACTGTGACTAACACCAGCATCAGCCCGCCAATCCAATATACTTTACTTAGCGCAATGGATAAATCTCCTTCCAGAACATCCTTCGTGATATACCTGACTAGTAAAGGAAACGTCAAAGTCACAGCTGATACGATAAAGGCGCACGCCAATACTGAAAAAAACAGCGTTAAATACGGTTTATAATAGGAGAAAAATTTTTTTACTGGAAAACGCATGATTTACCCCTTTTTGTGTTATTTAAGTACACATATAAGGGGAGAGTACACCGATTACTTTAAGAAAGTGTTTCACCCTTATATGTTGGAGCTGTTTGATTCGTTATGTTTTTCATGTAAATGGCCTCCTTGTAAGTTATTACTATTATTGTATACGATTTCATTTTATAATTGAACAAAATATTCGGAATTCGGTGACTTTGATATAGATATGATTCAAAATGATGCCAATCTTCTTGGGACAATCATTAGCAGCTCTGCCTCATCTTTGGAACTGACATTGATCAAAAATATAGACCAAAAGGGACGGCGATCAACTTTATAAAGTCAAAGTTAGCAGCTGTTCTTTTGTTTTCCCGTGATATCCCATTGTCTGCTGTTTAATTGTAATAGACCGAAATTAGGTGAAAACATAAGTTCAGAAAGTACTTTTCAGGAGGAAACATCTATTATAAATAGAATGTAAGCATTTAAGAGGAGGATGATCTCGTTGGACAGAAAATCTTTAATGGTATCTCCGTTACCGGATTTTGAAAAAGAAATTGGCCGATGGCTATGGTGTTTAGAGGATGTTCGCAAAACACTCACCTCAGCATTAACCGGAATCAGCCAACGTATTCTTGACACAAAAATAGAAGAAAGACATTCCATTGGCTCCCTGTTATATCACATTGCATTGGTCGAGGCAGATTGGTTATATGCAGAAGTCCTGGGTGTTGAATGGGATCCAGAAATAAGCTCGCTGTTTCCGTTTGAAAGCCATGCTGAAGACGGCTCTTTGACTCACATTGAGGGACAAAGTGCAGAAAAACATTTGCATCGTCTTATTAAGGTGCGTGAAGTATTTCTTTCCCACTTTCGTACAATGGATCTAACGGATTGGCGTAAATCGAGAGTACTGGAACATTATGATGTCACACCTGAGTGGGTTGTTTATCATCTGATTGAACATGAATCACACCATCGTGGGCAGATTTTCCAATTACTTAGCGAATTACGCGATGAATAGGAGGGGTAGGTGAGGAGCTTTTATATGTAAAACTGAAATAAATGAATATAAAGGAGGTGTTTAATTTGAATGATTATCACATAATTGAAATCTACAAAGACCACTTGCAGCACTTTTCGAAGGATCAGTTAAGACATATTTCTGCTGAAGGGACCTGGTCTCTCGGCCAAATGTATCTTCACTTGATTGAGGTTGCATTCGAGTATCTTGAGAATGTTGAAGCTTGTTCAGCAGCATCTGAAGAACAAAAACTTGGAAAGACGGAAGCCGGAGAGGATTTGTACAAGCGAGGCGGGTTTCCTCTAATTAAAATCAAGCTGCCGGACGATCCAGAAAACACACCAAGCAATACCAAAAGGAAAGAGGAACTTATGCAGGGGCTCATTCAAGTAGAGAAGAGAATGAGAGCGTGGGAAGAGAAGGTAAATGTCATTAAGCCAAACTTCAAAGTAAAACATGGGGGCTTCGGCTGGCTCAATGCAAAAGAATGGTTCGATCTTGTCGACATGCATTTTCGTCATCATTTACGTCAGAAGCAGGAATTAGAAGAAAAGATAGGTGTTGCTTTTTAAAAGAAGGTTTGTAATCTCAAATAATAGAAATATGACCAATAGCTTTTAAAAGTGAAATAGTTTTATAGAAGTTTTTCTGACACTAGGGGGATGAACTCGTTAAATGAAAAAACTAATAAATTGTTTATTCTTTCATCCGCAGGTTTGATTCTGATGTCATCCTCCTTGGTGCAGGTCTTTTAACAGCTTGGAATACTTACATGAAATGACAGCAATCAGAAAAGAAAGACAGTCATCATTCTTGATTTATCTGCAACAAAAGAAGCGTTAATCCGATAAGGTTCAATGCTTACAACTGAAAATGCCGTTAGAAAGGTAAGCAATAACCCTTCCATTTATTCAATTAGAATAGCATGGAAGGGTTTAGTAAGAAAAGTTTGATTGATATCAATGGTTATAGTCTCGTGGAATGCTTCTGGATGAAATGGCCAATCGGTTCCAGCCATGCATCGTGCTGAATTGTAGCGAGATCAATAATTTTGTTTTTCAGCAAAACTCATTCAGACCTCGGTTTGTCGTCATCTTCACAAGGGAGGAAAGTGCACGAAAAATAATAATTTCAAAAAAGAAACGGGCCTTTCACTCCTTCCTTTATGAAAGTTAGCAATATCTAACAGATTTCAGCGCAATCCATTAGTTGCATGATGGCTTTCCTGAAAAACTATAGACATTAAAATCTGTCATAGGTGCATCTGTTAATCCTGCATTACGGCCAATCGTTGTAATCTGACCTCGGTGATAAGTACTGTGATTCATGACTTGGAGGATAAATTCAAATCTGGGTCGAGTTTCATTAAACCATGGAGTTTCAACTTGACAAGCTCCAGTTATGGAATTTTCGGAAAGTGAATGAACATATTGAGATAACTCTTTGGAACTTTTCTCCACCATACTAAACACTTCATCCATTGACTGATTGGATTTCTCTCCAAACTGACCCATATCAGGCGGTGATTCCTGCTTAATCACTTGCAGCCAAAAATTTTGAACATCCTCAATATGCTTGAGCGTCAGCTTGATAGTTGGAAAACTCGAAGGGACTTCCTGTACCATTTTTTCAGACGGTTTTGTTTTGAGCCACTCGGTCATTTTCGTATTTGCCCATAGGTTGTAGTTCGCAAGGTCTTTTGTTAGCGTCGTTAGATTCATTTCACTGCCGGAAAGTTCTTTTTCTTTCATAATAGCTCTCCTTTTTCTCAAATTTTCACAGTAAAAACTTCAACAAAAATAATCAATATCCTTTATTTAAAGGGCAAAAAGTATGGTTTATCTTTGTAGGACTTGTATCTTATTTGTTGCTGGACATTCCAGAAGCTGTTCTATATCTTCTGCTGGAATTTTAGTTTTGGCTAAAAATAAATCGATGAGAAAACTAGGTCAGTTACATGAAGAATCTTAACTTTCTTAGGCATGATAGGGAGCATATCATAATAAGATCAATGAATCAGTCTCCAAACATGCTATTGGGCATTTATATTAAGTAAATTCAAGATTCCTTTGGCAAAAACTTTCATGATTTAAGATAACCTTTAATTTTAAAAAAATTTAAAAAATATATTTCGTTAATAAAAAATGCATGCTATACTCAGTACAACTGGTAATGACATCATGATAATTAAAAAGAGTTGAATCTTTTTTAGGAGGACAAAAAATATGATCATTTAGAAACATTTGTAACCATTTACATTTTAATCTCCGATGACAAGATTAGTGGTATTGAATGCCATTTAATGTACAATAGATTTAACTGGTTACGACATAGATACCACTAAAAGGAGTATTGTTATGATTGATAAAGATAAAAGACTATCCTTGTATTATCAATTAATGGATATCATCATAGAAAAAATTGAAAACGGTGATCTTGCAGAAAATGACCAATTGCCATCAGAGCGGGAATTATGCGATACCTACAAGGTCAGCCGTACAACAGTAAGACAAACAATGCAGGAACTTGAAAAAGAAGGATACATTTATAAAGTTCACGGTAAGGGGACTTTTGTTTCACCAAAAGCCTACAATCAAAGTCTTGTAAAATTTTATAGTTTTACAGAGGAAATGAAAAAGGCAGGGAAACAGCCTTCAACAAAAGTCATTTTATTCGAGAAAATGACCTGTGATAATAAGATAGCCAAAGCCATGAATCTTACCATCCAAGATGAAGTATTTAAAATAATAAGATTAAGGCTGTCTGATCAGGAGCCTATGATTTATGAAACTTCATATGTTCCAGTAAAGCGGTTTAAGAAACTTTCTAGTGATGAACTAGAACAAACTCCAATGTATGAGATCTTTAGAACAGAATATCACGTAAACATTACAAGTGCGCTGGAGAGTTTTAAAGCAGTGAGCGCGCGCAATGCTGAAAGTGAAATGTTAAACATTGAAAATGCTTCACCTTGTCTTATGCTAAAACGGATAACTTTTGAACAAGAAGAGATTATTGAATATACAATCTCTATAGCCAGAGGAGATAAATTTACTTATACAGTTGAATTGAAATAAGAAACGTTTCTGTTTCTATTTCAGGTTCAACTGGTAGTGATGACATGAACAGCATCTTTATGAGGAGGAGAAAAATGGAATTGTTAGAGTCAAATAACCTGCCCCCAATTCCCAGTGCCATCCACACAGTGAGAGAAATAGCTCAACAGCCTAGACTCTGGAAAGAGACATTAGAGCTTATTTCAGGATACAGCAGCAAAATCATGCATTTTTTTGATGAAGTGGAAAGAAAACACGATCAGTTTAGGATCATTTTGACAGGCGCAGGGACATCTGCTTTTGTTGGTGAAACAATTCTGCCTTATCTAAAAAAAATTAGCAACAATAAAGTGAAAAGCCTGGAATGTATTCCAACTACTGATATCGTATCCAATCCTTACAACTATCTGGATTCAAGCTTTCCTACCATTATGATATCGTTTGCCCGCTCAGGAAATAGTCCCGAAAGCCTCGCTGCGGTGAACCTTGGAGAACAAATCATAGAAGATTTTTACGGTATTATTCTAACATGCAACGAAGACGGGTTTTTGGCGATGAAAAAGAAGCACGACAAGAATCACTTAGTAATCTGTATGCCTAAAGAGGCTAATGATAAGGGATTTGCCATGACAAGCAGTTTTACAACCATGCTGCTGTCAGCTTTCCTATTATTTCACAATATGGATCTGGATACCTTGAAAAAAGATATTGAGAAAATGGCTGAAGCTGGCGGGAAAATGATTCGTGACCATGATGCGGCCATTCGTCAGCTTGCTGAGACATCTTTTTCTAAAATTGTTTACTTGGGTTCAGGGGTATTCGAAGGCTTAGCTAGAGAGTCTTCTTTGAAACTCTTAGAACTGACTCGAGGAAAAATTCCGCCAACCTATGATACTTCATTGGGGTTTAGGCACGGTCCAAAATCTATTTTGGACAGCGAGACAATCGTTATTCTTTTCTTATCTTGTCACTCTTACACAAGACAATATGACCTTGATATATTGCGTGAAATCAGTCGGGAAACAGACCGAGGGAAGATCATAGTTCTTTCTTCCTTTGCGGATGAAGAAGCAAAGCGGCATTGTGATTATTTTATAAATGTCAAACTGGATGATATCAAGGATGACATCCTGCTTGCGTTCCCGTATATTTTGTTCGGTCAGCTCTTAGCTATGCATAAATCGCTTCAGCTTGGTATCTCTCCAGATAACCCTTCACCTACAGGAGTAGTTAATAGGGTTGTAAAAGGTGTTACCATACATTCTTATCCTACAAATGAACCTAAAGCAGGGGGAGATTGGCTGTGATCATTTCTAAAAGTTCTATTTTACTTGATGCACTTGCAAGCGGTTATGCAGTTCCTGCCTTTAATATTCATAACTTAGAAACGATGAAAGCCGTGCTGGATACATCACAGGAACTGCGTTCACCGGTGCTTATTGCAGCCACACCAAGTACTGTAAGATATATGGGTCAAGAATTTCTAATTGGAATGATGAAGGCAGCAGAGAAAAAATACGATATTCCTATTTGTTTTCACCTTGATCACCATGAAAGAATAGAAGAAATAAAAACACTGATTGATATGGGCATTCCATCGGTTATGATAGATGCATCTAAACATGACTTTGAGGAAAACATACGAATCGTTAAGGAAGTTGTCGGGTATGCAGCTGAATTTGGTGTTTCAGTAGAAGCGGAACTGGGCCGATTAAGCGGCATAGAAGATGATCTTACTGTAGACGAGAAAGATCAAATTTTTACCGATCCAAAGCAAGCACATGAATTTGTCGTTCGAACTGGAATTGATTCTCTAGCCGTGGCAATTGGCACAGCTCATGGCTTGTATAAAGGTGAACCAAGAATCGATATAAAGCGTTTAGAGGCAATTAAAGATACAGTGGCTATCCCGCTTGTTCTTCATGGCGCATCCGGATTGCCGAGCCAATTAGTTCAGGAAACGATCAAACGCGGAATCTGCAAAGTAAATGTTGCGACTGAATTAAAGATTGCTTTTGCTAAAGGCTTAAGAAGCTATCTGTTATCTCACCCGGATGCAAATGACCCTAGAGACTATTTCCAAGATGGAGTAGATGAAATGAAAAAAGTAATTAAGGCTAAAATTAAGATGTGCGGCAGTATGAACCGAGGATAAGCATATGATTGCAACGGTTACTTTAAACCCTGCCATTGATATAAGATATAATCTCTCTGACTTTCAGAAAGGTCAGGTAAATCGTGTCTCCTCCGTTGATAAGACAATTGGGGGAAAGGGGTTAAATGTGTCCCGGGTTTTATCTCAATTAGGTGCTGATGTCATTTGCACAGGTTTCTTAGGAGGAAAGAGCGGGGAATGGATAGCTGATCAATTGTCTCATGGGAAGTTAATAGACCGCTTTGTGGCCATAGAGGGTGAAACGAGATCGTGTCTTGCCATCTTATCCGAAAATGAACAAACTGAAATTCTTGAAAAAGGACCTTTTCTTTTAGAAAATGAAATTGCTGCCTTTCTTGAAATCTATAAATCTATCCTTGATAAAGCAGAATATGTTATTGTTTCTGGCAGCTTGCCGAGAGGGATAGATGCTGATTTTTATCAGATTCTTGCTGAAAAGGCAAACCTGAAAAGGAAGTATTTACTTATGGATGCAAGTGGAATTGTACTTGAGAAAGGTATAGCAGGGAAGCCATTTTTGATAAAACCAAATCTGGAAGAATTTAAACAGCTTGTTGGACTGGAACACTTGACCATTGATCGAATGATCAGGCATGCAAAGTCAATTTGCCGGAACGGAGTTCAATATGTCTTGCTGTCACTTGGTCAGGAAGGAGCCATATTAGTAAGCAATGCTATAATCCTGCAGGCATCCATTCCTAAAGTAAAAGCAATTAATCCGGTAGGATCAGGTGATAGTATGCTCGCTGGCTTTACTTATGCTCATTCTAATGACTTTCCAATTGAAAGAGCACTTAAATGGGCTTGTGCATGTGGGATATCTAATGCTGCATCAGAGAAAACCGGATCTATCAATATATCTCAAGTTAATCGATTTGCAGAAGATATAAAAGTCATTGAATTAAGGGTAGGGGATTAAGTTGAACTATATTGCCTGTTTTGATATCGGGGGAACATATATTAAATACGGACTAATAGATAGTACTGGCCATTTGCTGCAAAAGAACAAGGTAGAAACACCAAAAGGAAATGTTCAAAAACACTTACTTGAAATATTATGCGAAAAGATCAATGAACTAAAAAAAATTTTTCCTATATCCGGTATAGGTATTTCTTCTTGTGGGCTAATTGACAGCGAGAAGGGTGAAATCTTATTTTCTAATAACCTTAAAAGTTATACAGGGATGAAACTTGCTGAACTTTTATCCAATATAACCACTTTGCCGGTAAAAGTCGAAAATGATGTAAAAAGTGCATGTCTTGGTGAAATGTGGAAGGGTGCAATCCGCGGAAGGGAAAATGTCGTTTTTTTAACATTAGGAACAGGAATCGGCAGCGCGATTGTAATAAATGGAAATTTGGTTAACGGTTCAGCCAAATTAGCCGGAGAGTTAGGCCACACTGTAATTGTCCATAATGGAAGGTCCTGCAGCTGCGGAAGAAAAGGATGTTATGAAAGATATGCATCTACCTCAGCTTTCGTCAAAGACTATCTAGAAGAAAATAAGAGTAAAGAGGTAAAAAAGAACATATCAGGGGAAGAAATTATTCAGCTGGCTATGAATGATGATCCTGCAGCTTTTTCCGTTTACAGCCGATTTGTTCACTTTATTAGCATAGGCCTTGCAAACATCACTCACCTGCTTAATCCAGAAGCCATTATTATTGGCGGCGGAATAACAGAAAAAGCTGACCGTTTAATAATAGATATTAATAAAGATTTAAAAAAGGAAGTAATGGAGTTCTACGAACATGATTCGTTAGTTATTCCATCTATGCTGGGAAATGATGCTGGTTTATATGGTGCATGCTACAATATGATTAAAAAGCTAAACTTGGTGTATAAATATTAAAATTCTGATATTTTTTATAAGGGAAGTAGATGTATTTTTGATTAGAGGAGATACAGAGGGGGTTCCTGCTGATTTGGCAGGAGAAGATGCTGGTTGTCTCCGATTTTCTGAATATTTCGGCGATCGCCCAAAAATCAGAACAACACGGACTCACCACAATTGGAAAGTCCGTGTTGCTTCAAAAAATGAAATATCACGACGATCCCACAATCTTTTTTCCTCTTGGCTGGGTGCTGTATTGGTCCGGTTCGACGGTAATACCGATTTGATCAAAATCGGGGTATTGTGCAAGCTGGTAGGTTAACACTCCTGCCCCGCTTTCATCCGGCTTGAAAATCCCGGCATTCTCCCGCTTTCCATTTTTTAACAGCCACACCTGGTACACTTCCGATCCTTCTAACCTAGGCAAATTATTGACTTGTACAACCAGCCTCTTGTCTTCGCCCTGCTGCAAAATAGATGCATGGCCCCTCACGTCGCTGTTCGCTTGATTGGCGCTCTGTAATGAAAGTGTTGACAAAACTTCAATTGGAGCGGATTTTAAGTTTTCTTCACTCACAAGTTCATTTCTCAATTTGCCATTTGAAATTGACAGACCGATTGACAGGCACAGAAAGACTAGCACGATAACAGCAGTTATGGGGGTAAACTGCTTTTGAAGAAAGCTGCCCCATTCTTCCAGCTTTGCTCGGATTGACTTATTAACATTCTTTTTCTCACTCTCGAACACAAAATCCATTACTTCCGCCTTTAAGGATGCAGGTACTTCTTTTTCTTCAAAGTCCCAATGTAATGAATTCCAGGTTTCTGTCATTTGTTCATACTCCTTTGAGCATTCAAGACAATGCTGTAAATGCTCTGCAAATTTTCTTTTTTCTTTTGCATCCAACTCATCCGCTATAAACGAAAGCAGGTTTTCACATTCTCTGCCCATTTACAAATCCCCCATTTCCAAATGCTTCTTTAATTGTTTGAGAGATTGATGAAGCCTGCTCTTAACGGTTCCTACCGGTTCGTTTTCGATCTTAGCAATTTCTGTTAGAGAATAGCCTTTCCAGTAAAGTAAATCGATCAATCTTTTTTGCGACATATTTAATTTGCTTTTTGCCTTGGCCACTTCACTGAAAATCAGCCTTTTCTCAATTTCATTGTTCGGATCTGCTATTTCAATTGACCAACTTGGATCCATTTGTCGGGTGTTTTGGGCATGAATACTGTCTTTCCGGATATAATCAACGCAAACATTACGGGTAACCGTAAGAAGCCAATTCGTAAAACTGCCTTTTAATGGGTCATAGCTGCTTTTTGTCGTCCAAAGCTTTAAAAATACTAACTGGACAATTTCTTTCGTTTTATCTTCATTGCCGTTTGTAAATTTAAATCCAAAGCTATAGACTAATTTAATGTAGCGATCATAAAGTTCTTCTAGAGCAGGACGATGCTTTTTTTTCACTAATCTCATTAATTCGTCATCACGTTTGTTCTTCAATCGTACCTGCACTCCTCACCATTAATATCTTATTGGTTAAAACCATACAATAGAATGATGAAAAGGAACCATCACTCTTGTGAAAGTTCCTGATCCTTTTTATATTTATTGAAAGACTGTTTCACTGTTTACAATAAACCATACATCTTTCACACCCTGGCCGTTTACGTCACCCTCTTTTTTGTCATTCACAAAGTAGTACAGAGGGTATCCTTTGTACGTTACCTGCTCCGCCCCAGTATCCTCTCTTGTAATCGTACCGAAGTCTTTTTTATTGAACCCATCCGGCACTTCAAATTCCTTTTCTGTAAATGGCGGCCATTTTGCTAAGCAATCACCAGTGCAGTTGCTTTTTCCGGACACGTCATTCTTAAAATAATATAGCGCCTTCCCCTCTGAATCAGTAAGATACTCACCTGCCGCTTCATTCTTAAGTAATTGCAAACTTGCCGCGTCTTCTTCTTTAGCAACGGTTTCCGATGCTGCATCAGTTTCACTTTGAGTTCCGTTTGCCGTTTCTTTAGCTTCATTTCCACAGGCGCCTAAAACAAATATAGCAGCAAAAATTGATAATACAAACATCCATTTTTTCATCTCCAACCACTCCTTATACTAGTTATCATTTCCATCCCCATTTTTGAAAAACTTGGTGTGAAACTTCTGTTTTTAAGTAGTCGATAAACATTTTTGCTTTTATCTTATTGTTCGAATCATTCGTCATACTAATAGGTGTTCCCCTATACAGTTTTTCTTCTTCAGGGAGCTGAACCAAATCTGTCTCGTCTTTTAACCGATAATGCCAAGACTCATATGTAATCCAAGCATCATATTTGGAATTAGCTTTCCAGTGCTCAATGGCTTCCGCGCTTGATTTTACTGAAATGGCAATATTGCGGTCAATTCCTGGAATAAGCCCTTTTCTTCCCGCCAAATCCTCCCACAGTCCAAGCTGGCCTGCACCATTGACATCAATGATTTTAACGCCATTTTTCGTTAAATCCTCCAACGATCGAATGTTCTTTGGGTTTCCCTTTCTGACTAAAATGCCTGCTGCTCTCGGATACAGCTCTATACGTGTTTTTTCATCAATCATTCCGGGATATTTGAGCATAAGGTCACGAAGCATATATTCGGAGCCTCCATAAATAATGTCGGCATCCAGTTTGGCTTGTTCGATCCATTTTGCTTCTGGACCAGCAGTTACATTCACTTTTATTCCCGTTTCCTCTGTAAACCGTTCCGCCAGCTCTTTCATTGGCCCGAGAGGTCCTCCTGGTCCGTAAACGTTTACAACTTCATCATTATTTCGGCTGGTCTGCGCCTGTCTTGAATCAGCAGCTTCCGAAAACCCGAGCAGCACTAGCATTATTAATAATCCAGCAATAAAAACGGTTTTGTTCATTTCCATCCCCCTTTTTTTACATGTATCACTATAGGTAACGAGAAAAAACACAAAACGGTTTGAAATAATTTATTTTTTTAAAAAGAATTTTTCACTGCGGTGTTTTTTGTATTTTTAGAGCCTTGTCAAGGATACGCCTTTAAAATGTGTTAATAGAAGCAATTAACTTCAATCTTTTGGCTGCACTCTTAACTATTAAACATCTATCCTATTTTCAAACTGCATACTGCTTCGTAAAACAAAAAAAAAATCATTTAATAGCTCCATTTAATTGTTGAACTTTAAAAGCAGGTTAGTTAATCAAAAAAACGAATGTAATAGTTAAGGCAACTATGTAAATAATTATGGAGGTGTTTATTTGAATAACCCTATTTTAAATCAAATCGGAGCAGTCTTTATTCCAGTGAGCAACATAGAACAAGCAAGAGATTGGTATTGTGACATTTTAGGTTTACAAGCAGATGGAGACATTCAATTTGGTCATATTTATGTCTTACCTATGAATGGTACGGGAATTGTATTAGACAGCAAGATTTATTCAAAACATAACATAATAAAAACCCCCTTATTCCATTTCAATACAGAAAATATTGAAGAAGCTTATATGTTTATGAAGAAAAAGAAGATTGATGTGATGACTGAAATTGAACATAATCATTATTTTAATTTTAAAGACCCTGATGGAAATCATCTGATGATTTGTAAGTGTTAATTAATATTTATTGAGATGATGAATAAGAAAGAAATTCTTGCGTATTTAGAATCTAATCTCATTTGTGAATAATTAATAGTCAACAATCGGGCACTCTTCTTAAGAAAGGAGGTTATAAATGAAAACGATTCAAGAACATTTTCAATAAATTGTCTGTTAATTAGAAATAAGTTTGATTAAGCTTAATTGGCATATATTAAAGTGATAATTCCTTTATTCTATAATTGGGCACTTATCCAACTTGGGATAGTGTCTTATTTAATGGAGAGTTTAAAGTGAATTGTTGGGATTTGAAATGAAATGGATCAGTTTCTCTTGAACAATTTGCGAGTTAAGTCCATAGTCGTACGACTAAAAACGTACACATGCTCAGCTAAATATACGATGTCTCTTTCATTTCTCATTTGTTATAATGTGGAAAAACAATCCTTTTTTAAAAATGAGGAGGGACTTAATAATGTTTCCAGGAACTCTATATGAAACACATATTCAAACAATAAATTTAGAAACAGCAATAGAATTCTATAAAAAACTAGGGTTAGATCTAGCTCATTATATTGAAGAGCGCCGTGCAGCATTCTTTTGGTTTGATAAAAATAATAAGAGAGAACAAATGCTTGGCGTTTGGGAGGTTTCAGAAGAAAAATTTCATAAAAGCCACTTTGCATTTAAGATTAGCTATGAGGATATCCTTCATGCAAGAGAATGGCTTCTTGCAAAAGGTATAAGTCCAAGACCTGCTTTTGGGCATGAACCCTCTGAACCAATGGTTCATACTTGGACACCTTCTGCTAATCTCTATTTTTATGATCCAGACGGGAATTCTTTAGAATTTCTTTGTTTACTTCCCGAAAAGAAGAATGTGGAACGAGATGTCATGTATTTAAGTGAATGGGAAAACATCAGAAGTGAAGAATAGGATTAAAAATCATTATTAACGCAATTCTCTTCAAAATCTTATAATTAATACTCATGTTTTTTCAAAGTGCAAACTGGACTAAAATAACTGGTCCATCAAGGTTCCAGGCAAGGAATTGAATAAAAAATGCTCAGAGAATTTCCTCTCTGAGCATTTAGGTTTAATGAAAACTTCATTAGTCCGTCCGGTATTTTTCAAACCCTTCATGCCAATTTTAATAAATATAAATCAAAACAGAAACAGCTGTCATTTAAATTGGCATTGTAAAACCCGACATGTTTCCCTTGATAATATGATAAACCAATGATAAAAGAATTGGAACAAGTATGTAAGAAATAATGATAAGATGTTATTTATTGGAATGTCTTTACCCTTCAAATGAACTGAACCAGTTGAACGCGCATGTTAACTTTAAATTTTCGATTGTTATTCGTGAGTAAAAATAATATTACATAAAGAAGAGAAGGAGATACGATGACAAATAAAAAAGAAATAAAAACAGGATGGAACTTCGACAACAGCTACGCCAATCTGCCGAAATCTTTTTTTACCAGCGTAAAACTTAACTCTGTAAGTTCACCGAAGTTGATTATTCTTAATGACCCTTTGGCAGCATCCCTTGGGTTAAACATACAGGCGATAAAAAGCGAAGATGGAGTAGCGGCGCTTTCGGGCAACCAGATTCCTGAAGGTGCTTTGCCTCTAGCTCAAGCTTATGCAGGGCATCAATTCGGCCACTTTACCATGTTAGGGGACGGACGGGCCTTGCTGCTAGGTGAGCAAATTACTCCCCAAAGTGAGCGGGTTGATATTCAGTTAAAGGGTTCAGGCAGAACACCATATTCCCGCGGGGGCGATGGACGGGCTTCACTTGGACCTATGCTGCGCGAATACATCATAAGCGAAGCTATGCATGCGCTTGGTATTCCAACCACTCGCAGCCTGGCTGTGGTGACAACCGGTGAGCCGGTAATTCGCGAAACTGAGTTGCCGGGTGCGATTTTGACCCGTGTGGCTTCAAGTCACCTGCGCTTCGGAACTTTTCAATATATTGCAAAATGGGGATCAGTCGAGGAACTCCGGGCCCTTGCTGACTATGCACTTAAGCGTCATTTTCCAGACGTTGATGAGGATGAGAGCCGATATCTTTCTCTGCTTCGGGAAGTGATTAAGCGTCATGCCATGCTGATTTCCAAGTGGCAGCTGGTTGGCTTTATTCACGGAGTGATGAACACAGATAACATGACCATAAGCGGGGAAACCATTGATTATGGTCCTTGCGCATTCATGGATGCCTATGACCCGGAAACGGTATTCAGTTCCATTGACATTCAAGGCAGGTATGCCTATGGAAATCAGCCGTATATTGCCGGGTGGAATCTTGCTAGATTTGCGGAAACCTTATTGCCGCTGCTGCATACGGATCAGGAGCAGGCCGTCCAGTTTGCGCAGGACGAAATTTCAAATTTTATTGAGATGTACCGACGAAATTGGCTTGCGGGAATGAGAGGTAAACTGGGATTATTTAATGAAGAGATTCAGGATGAAGCCCTTATTAACGACCTGCTGAATCTGATGCAGAAGCATCGCGCTGACTATACCAATACATTCCTTGCATTAACTTTTGATAAAGCGGAGGGTACGATGCTGTTTGGCACTGAAGAATTTGCTGAGTGGCATAAGCTGTGGCAGGATAGACTGGGAAGGCAGGAGGAGCCGAAAACCAACTCGCAGCAATTAATGCGCAGCAGCAATCCTGCTGTAATCCCCCGCAACCATCGAGTAGAAGAGGCCTTAGATGCTGCTGTGAAACAAGGAGACTACAGTGTTATGGAGAGGCTTCTAGGTGTACTTTCCAGCCCGTACGCGCACTCTCCTAAACAGGCTGAATACTGCACACTGCCGCCGGAATCATCAAGTCCTTACAAAACTTTTTGCGGTACGTGACATCAAGAATAGGCATGGAAGAATTGTAATTGGTTCTTTATGCTTTATTCAAGATGAAACATTTTATGTAAGCTGATAATCAAGTTTAGATTTATTTCAACAATTAGGCGTTTATCCAAAGTTGATCTGACCCCTGTCAAGTAGACATAAAAAATAAGCGCAGTTAAGAAGCCTGACTTCTATATTCAATAGGAGTCAGGTTGTTTAGCTTGTTTTGAAACCTTTCGTGGTTATAAAAGAGAATGTAGTTTTTAATAGCCCTTCTAACCTCTTGTGAAGTTTTAAAAGTATACAGGTTAAAACACTCAGCGCTTTTTTGATGTAATAAAATATTGAAGAAATCACTTAATTTTGAAATAATTGATAGTAGGGAGCCGAGCAGGTTTATGAAAAAAAGGGGTGAATTAACTAGCTGCGTTAAACTTGGTATGGAAGATGCCGGGCCAAAATTAAATAGGAAAGGAATTAGACTGGTATTACAAGCTGCTCATTTCAGATAAGGGCGTTTTATAACTATAGGTTTGTTTATTTTTTGCATTAGATGATTAATGCTGTTGATTTCATTTAAGAGGGTGGGTTTTTGAATAGCTATTTTTATATTATTAATGCTTTTACTAAAGAAAAATTTAAAGGGAATCCTGCAGCAATCGTTTTCTTGAGAGAGAAAAGGACAGAACAATGGATGAAGTCCTTAGCCAAAGAACTTAATCAGCCAGTCACAGCTTTTATTTCGTTAAAAGATGGAAATAACTATCACCTAAGATGGTTCACACCTGCTAAAGAGATTGATTTATGCGGTCATGGTACATTGGGAGCTGCTCATATTCTGTGGAGCGAGGGTTTTTCTTCATCAGAGTCCGCAATTAACTTTTATACTCAATCAGGACTCCTTAGAACTAAGCTATCAGAACAACGAATCATTCTGACATTTAATATAAAAGAATCAACTCAAACAGAGGTTACTGACAAATTAAAACGTGCTATTGATTTTCCTATTAAAGATGCTGCTTGGGCAGAGGATCGGTACATATTAGAGTTGGAAAATCAGGTGATGGTTCATGACGTAAAGCCTAATTTGAAAGCAATTAGAGAAATAGAAGGTCCGGGTATAATTATTACTAGCCGCGGATCAGATAAATATGACTTTGTATCAAGGTATTTTGCTCCAAAGATAGGAATTAACGAAGATTACGTAACAGGTTCAGCACACTGTGCATTAGTTTCATATTGGAGTAATCTCTTAAATAAAACAAATATGACAGCATATCAAGATTCAGAGCGCGGGGGTGAAATAAAACTGAAAATAAAAGGAGTTAAAGTTGAGTTAGTTGGAGACTGTGTAACATTAATGAAAGGAATTCTTTATAATTAAATTGGTACTTGCGTCAGCACTTCGCCTGCATTCCGCAAATTCATGTTCCATTTGCTGCAAGCTGCCCACTAATCAGGCATTGGATAAACAGCCTATTTTAAGTTTGTACTATGGATTACATTACATCCTATCTCAGAAAATGGGCATGAGTTTTTTTTGTTCGAAAATTATTGATGGAGGGATTTAAATGAAATTTGATTTTAGAGAATTTAATTTATCAATTCCCGACTCAGGTCCGTACGGTATAGATTCAACACAAGACGGAAAGATATGGTTTACACAACATAAAGCAAACAAAATCAGCTGTCTAGATCTAAGTGGTGAGGTAAAAGAGTATAAAGTTCCTACACCTGATGCTAAAGTTATGTGTTTAACTGTATCTTCCATGGGCGACATATGGTTTACAGAGAATGGAGCCAATAAAATAGGAAGGCTTACAACATCAGGTATGTTTATTGAATATCCACTACCACAGTCGGATTCAGCTCCTTATGGAATAACTGAAGGCTCAAATGGTGATATTTGGTTTACCCAAATGAGTGGGAATCGTATTGGCAAATTGACCACTGAAGGTGATATCCATGAATATGATCTTCCAAATAAGGGTTCCTTTCCTTCTTATATTACTTTAGGTTCAGATAACGCACTATGGTTCACAGAAAACCAAAATAATGCTATTGGAAGAATAACAGATACTGGAGAGTTAACTGAATACCCTCTGCCTACACAAGAAGCAGGGCCAGTGGGTATTACTAGTGGTAACGATGGTGCACTCTGGTTTGTCGAAATTATGGGCAACAAAATAGGTCGCATCACTACTTCTGGGGTGATTAGCGAATATGATATTCCAACTCCAAACGCACGCCCACACGCAATTATTAAGGGAAAAGATTGCGAAATATGGTTCACTGAATGGGGTGCAAATAAAATTGGCAGGATTACAAGTGATCA
Organism: Bacillus sp. F19; assembly: GCA_023823795.1. Taxonomy (NCBI): domain Bacteria; kingdom Bacillati; phylum Bacillota; class Bacilli; order Caryophanales; family Bacillaceae; genus Bacillus; species Bacillus sp. F19. The sequence continues at coordinate 2,986,940 of CP085710.1, read as the reverse complement.
AACGATTCATGAATATCAAATTCAAACAGAAAATGCTGAGCCGCATGGTATTGCATTTGGGGAAGATGGTTCCGTATGGGTTGCGTTAGAATGCAACAAAATTGGTAAACTGAATTTAAGTGAATGAGATCGGCGTGAGCAGTATTTATGAAACCTCAAAACCAGCAAGAAGCTAATTCAGAAGAAGGATACCCTAAATTGGTATAAAACATATTAAATTTATTAAACAATCCATTACAAAGCCTCATCTTATAGGCGGAGATTATTCTTGAAGAACAGTAAATGGAATAAAGCTTTTTGGGATAAATTAGGGATTTTAATTTTCTTGTACCGGTAGCTTTTATTAACAAGAAAGTTACTTTCGGAAATACAATTTTATATTGATATGCTACTATCGGCGCTTTCCAATAATAAGGATTGTGCTCTTTTTTGCATGCAGATTTCATTGTAAGGTTAGCCAGTTAATGCTGACGGATCTCAATACAAAGCTCTGTTTTGAGATGAAAATAGATACTACGTGCGATTGACATCAGCCAAAAAATTATAGAGTTACCACTCTATATAAACTGATATTTATAAATTATGATATATAATCTCTTTATAAAAGAATTTGCTTAAGTATAAATGGATATTACATATAGAGTAAATAGAAAGCAGCAGAATAAAAAGTGAACAGTTTGAAGAGACTATCAAACTAAAACACAATGATCCTCATAAAACTAACGGGTGTATTCCTTAAAGAAGGAAAAGTAAGGAGCTGATTTGTAAAATGAACCGAATTATGGTGATGGGAGTATCAGCAGGGGTTGGGAAGTCTACATTTGCACGAAAGTTAGGAGAATTACTGGAGATCTCTGTCTATCATCTTGATGCTTTATACTGGAAACCAGAATGGGCAGAAGCTTCATTAGAAGAGTTTGCAGCTGATCAGCAAAAAATTGTCTCTCTAGATCAATGGATTATAGAGGGCAATTATAGTAATACATATGACATTCGAGTGCGGAATGCAGATACGATTATCTATCTGGAGCTTCCTTTAATTGTATGTTTGTATCGAGTTTTCAAGCGCTGGATTCAAAACATTGGGAAAACGAGACCTGACATGGGAGAGGGGTGTATGGAAAAATTAGACTTCCAATTTCTTAAGTTCATCTGTACCACTTACTATCCCCGAAAGAAAAAGATGGAAACCAGGCTTCAAGCTTTCAAAGGAACGGGTTCTCAAAAAAACATTATCATGCTGAAGAATAAGAAAGAGATCCACTCTTATTTAAAAACTTTATCGCATTGAAAGATCTAAATGGTAAGGTAAAGAGATAAAGATGAGTGATTATATCATGTTTGACTCGACTTTCCTTTTGAGATTAGATTAGAACTTTCATCAACAAATGGACGCATATCAAGAACATGGATTGAGGAGGGGAAAATCAATGGAAAAAGAATTTCCAATAATAGAAACAGCAAGATTAATCCTAAGAGCAGTAACACAAAGAGGATGCTGACGATATGTTTCACTATCTATCTGATCAAGATGCTGTCAAACATATGAGACTGGTACCTTTCCAAACAGTAAGTTTAGTTAGACAAACGAGAATTTTTAAAAAAACATTCCGCTGCCGGAAAAAGAATAATGCAAGGGGAAAGATGAGTATGATTTCTCTGTTGTATTGTTTGACTTTGCAATGATCCTAACAAAGGGGGCTGGGCTGTAAAGTATATCACTTTCAGCAGCCCTTTTTTTAATTATAGACTTATCTTTAGCTGAACATTTGATTATCTTTTAATTTAATATTCTATTTCATCGTAATCTTTAGGCTGCGGTACCGGCTGACCGTTATCGCTGGAAGTAATATCATTAATTGTTTGCAATTCCTCTTGCGTTTCTTCAGTATTTCTTTTATCTTGGTTTCCTTCTTTTTTCAAGGTGATTTACTCCTTTCATGTATCTTGAACTTACACTATTAAAGTTTCCTTTGTATCTAAAGAAAATACATTTTTCAAATTGTAAAGGGTCAATCATGATTTAATATCTCTGTGCAGTGCTCTTTTTTTAATGCTTCCATTATAAACTCCGCATGATGTTAAAAGCAGTTTCGTCATATCGATTCACCTAATTCCGATAATAATGTCTCACTCAATTCACTTCTAATCCGGGCAATGTGCTCTTCAACAAGATTTCTGGCCTGAACGGCATTCCCGGAAGCAATGGCCAAATAGATTCTTTTGTGTTCATCCAGTGTGTCCTGAGCACGTGCTGAGTCAGCCAGGCGGTGTCTGCGGGTTGTGCGGATAGTATCTTCCATGTGCTCACTCATGGTTTGAATCAGTTCAATAAATAAGGAGTTGTGTGTAGCTCTTACAATCGATAAATGAAAGTTGAGATCTGATTCAAGTCCCGATTCCACGTCATTTTTTGAAGCTGCCATTTTATCTAGCGCTTTTCGGATTATTTCTAAGTCCGCAGAATTCGCTCTTTGAGCTGCCAAATAGGCAGATTCTGCTTCGAGGGCACGGCGAAGCTCGAGCATTTCATAGACCAGATGGCTTTCAGCTTTAGTGATGACAGAAGATAATTCCTCTGTTGAAGGGGGAAATTCTGTTGATTTGATATAGCTTCCGCCGCCTCTGCGAATGTCGATCGCTCCGCGCAGCTCAAGCATCCGCAGAGCTTCTCTAATTGATGTGCGACTAACGTTAAACTTGCTTGCGAGTTGACGCTCAGAAGGGAGTTTATCTCCTGGCTTTAAGTCACCGTTCAGAAAAAATTCTCTGAGCTGTTCCACAATGATTTCATACGTTCGTTTATTATGCTTCAATGAACCTTCACACCTTTAAGAGTTGTTGTGTTTTTCAGATAATTAAGTATAATGGAAAGTGGTTAGACCAATTGGGAATTGGTAGTACAGATTTAATCATTATAAACGATTTATTGTAAACGATTACATATTAATTTAGGGGAGAGAGTGGAATGAATCTGGAAATTGCTAATCTGGCAGAAGCTTTTAAAAAAATCCTTCCTGAAAGTCAGGTCTCTATTAATGCGACAGTGAGAGAACAGCACAGCAGGGATGAATCGTAACACGCACCAAGTCTCCCGGATTTGGTTGTTTTTCCTGAGACGACTGCACAAGTAAGTAGAATTATCAAATTCGCAAATACATATCAAGTGCCTGTTGTGCCTTTTGTACTTGGCTCGAGCTTAGAAGGACATGTGATTCCATATGATTTGGGGATTACAATTGATTTTTCCCTAATGAAAAAATCCTTGAAGTAAGGGAGCAGGATTTTCTTGTAAGAGTCCAGCCTGGCGCCACGTGCTCTCAATTAAATAAACTTAAAAAATACGGCCTGTTCTTTTCAGTTGATCCAGGAGAGGATGCAACTCTTGGGGGGGATAGCGGCTACAAATGCAAGCGGGAATTCTAATTGCAAGAGTAGAGCTTGTTGATGAGCCATCCATGAAGCAGGCCAACTTGTACAGTGATACAGATTACCTTGAAAAACCGACTCTCTTTCTTGAATTCCATGGAAATGAAGCAGGGCTTAGACAGGACGTTGAGTTTACGAAAGAGCTTGTATCAGATCTGCATTGTGAACTCATTAAATTTGAAACGGATAGTGCTGCTCGAAATAGGCTTTGGGAAGCAAGACACCATCTGGCTTATGCCTAAAGGAAGGCTGTCTGAAAGGCAGTCTGGAATCCGTATATATCTTTTGTTCTATATAGTCTAGGCAAAAAAACATTTATAATTACAACATTTGGTGAACAGGCAAATGAAGTATTAAGTATTATACTAATATTGTGTGTTACCATTTAAGGTTAGTGCACAGCCGGTGATTGGCTAGTGGGACATTTTCCATTTTGCCAGTGCCGGTTTTTTATTAGATAATAATAGTGTGATTATAGATTCTATGAGATAAAGGAAGGTGGCGCTTTGGAAAAGATAGATTCTATTTCTATGAGAGAACATTTTGCAAGTTTTTATATTTATTCTATTTCTTTTCTCGGTTTAATAGCTGTTATCACCTCCATATTTATGAGTGAAAAGACTTCTGACCCCATAATCCTTTTCCTATTGGCTGTGTTTATGGGGATTATTGAGTATTTTCCTATCCGAATTGGGAGAGGAGGAATCACGCTCAGCCTTACGCTCATTTATCCAATGAATTGGGAGTTTGGGATACATATAACTGTCATTGCTTGTGTGTGTGCAATGGTATTTACTCATACCCTTCGCCGTTTGCCCATGCAAAGAACACTATTTAATAGTACTCAATTAGCTCTAAGTATCATTCTAGCAGAGTGGTTGTCCAACCAATGTATTTCTTTTTTTATTACGGATATGAACCTGTCTGTTTTATATGAAGAATTAATAAGCTTGCTTTTATTTACCGTATTCTTTTGCTCTATCAACACCCTTTCTTACGATCTTTTAATGGTGCTTCTTCCTCAGCCATACACGCGAGAACAATGGCACAAGAAAAATATTTTAGTATTTTTGAGTGCAAGTTTTTGTTTATTCTACGCCTATCTTATATATATCTTAGAACATCGATATCGCGGAGAGATGGATGGAGTTACTGTTCTGTTCTTCTTTTTCCCGCTTGTAGCCATTTGCATCATTAGTTCTTTCTCCCGGCAAATACGGATTGAAAAAGAACGATTATATAATCTTTTTTCTATTACGACGGAGTTGAGCCATGGGCTGTCTGCCGGAAACTTACATCAGATGAAACAATCACTTAAAGGATTCTTGGGAATACAAGCATATGCTTTATGGGTAAAAGATGAAGGGAACTGGCAGCTTCTATTAAAGGATGGAAAAGTACATTCCAATATTTCAAGTTCGTTTGATCTGCAGAATTTTGAGGAGATAGCTCAAACCTTTGTTGTTACTGATTGGAAAACGGGTATGGCTCCAGGAGATGAAGTATTTGAAGATGTCATACGCTCCCTCGTCTACTTACCTCTAAAAGTCAATCATGAGTTGGTTGGAATGTTTGTTGCAGGCAAAAGCAGGGGGGCGAGTTTTATTACCGAAGATATACAGTCTTTAGCTACGTTTGCCAATCATTTGGGCAGCTTGCTTAAAACACGGTCGCTCGTCTCCGAACAGGAAAAACGAATTATTCTGGAAGAAAGAAATCGATTAGCCCGTGAAATCCACGATGGAATCGCACAAGTATTAGCCGGGGTCATATTTCATCTGGAATCAGCTCAGAAACAGTCCAAAGATCAATCAGGAAACATGGAGCAAGTGGTAGACAAAAGCATAAAAAAATTACGGAAGAGTTTAGGGGAAGTTCGTTATTCTATCTATGCTTTAAAGCCATATCCTACTCAAAGGCTAGGGCTAAAACAAGCAGTAGCAAATAAAATACAATCTATAAAACAAGAATATGATCTAGCGATTAAATATCATGAAAGGGGCCGTTCTCGAACACTCAGTTTTACAAAAGAACGAGCCATCTTCGATACTTTACAGGAAAGCTTGCAGAATATTATAAAGCATGCAAAAGCTGACGAAGTTGACATTCTCCTAAGCTATCAACGTGAACATGTACTTTTAAAGGTGAAGGACAACGGGATTGGCTTTTCCCTTTTTGAATCTATGATTAAAACGAAGCATGAGCCCCATTATGGCATCTTGCAAATGAATGAACAAGCTGAACAGCTGGGTGCAACCCTTCAGATTGATAGTTCAGCAGGAAAAGGTACAGAAATAACATTGTTAATTCCAGATTCGGAAAAGAGGGAATAGTATCATGATTCAAATATTATTAGTGGATGATCATACTGTCTTGCGTGATGGAATTCGGAGTATATTGGATCTCGAATCCGACATCCGAGTCGTAGGAGAAGCCGTTTCCGGGGATGAGGTGTTGAAGAAAGTAGAAGAGTTTCGACCTAATTGTATTTTGATGGACATCAATCTCCCTGGAAAAAATGGAATTGAGGTAACCTCACAGGTGAAAAGTCAGTATCCAAACTGCCGTGTTCTCGTATTGACTATGTTTGAGGATGATGAATATTTGATGGAAGCGCTTCGTGCGGGTGCAGACGGATATTTATTGAAGGATTCATCATCTGAACAAGTGGTGACAGCCATCCGAATGGTGTCACAAGGAGATTCTGTTATTCATCCGCGCATGACGAAAAAACTGATTACGTATCATCACCAGCACACTACATCAGAACCAAACGAAAATATGCTGACAAAGCGTGAAAAAGAAATCCTGTTTGAATTGGTCAAAGGTCTTAGTAATAAAGAAATTGCTGAAGCCCTATTTATCAGTGACAAGACCGTTAAAATCCACATCAATAAGATTTTCAAAAAGCTGAATGTGAAAAGCCGTTCCCAAGCAGTCATTTATGCCGTTCGAAATCAACTTGTTCCTTTTTCTTAAAGAACTATCCTGCGCCTGCACAAGGTGCGGATAGTTCTTTTGTTTTATGTTGGTATAGAACCAAAAGCTGCAGCAATTATACCTTTTGATTAATTTTCAGAAAAGTGAAAATGAGAGATGATAAAGATAGATTTGAAGTTTACTAGTTTTATCTATTTATTATAAGGAAAAGGAGATATGTTCATGGAAAAAAGAAAAATGAAGGCATGGAAAGTCATGACCACAGCAGCGGTGACTTCCTTATTATTTTCATCACTTACCGTTTTTGCAGAAGGTGATGTTACGCCAGCTGAGTCACAAATGGTTGAAGAAATTGTGGAACAAAGAGGACAATTATTTTTTGATAAGGATAAGATCGAAACAGGTCAAGAAGATTCACTATATAAAGACGTTAAGAAAGAAGGTTTGGCTACAGCATATAAACCGAATGATCCTGTTCGCTTAATTGTAGAAGTTGAACAACCAACAGAAATTGAGCAAACAGCCAAAAGCAAAAAAGCTTTATATAAACAAAAACAAGATAAAGTAATCGAACAAATCTCAAAAGAAAAAAATTCTCAATCAAATGCTCCTATTAAAGTGAAGCATCGTTTTTTCAAAGGGTTTAACGGATTCAGTGTAGAAACAGAGTTCCAAAATATAAAAGATATCCAGTCTATTCCAGGGGTTACGAATGTCCATATCGCCAGAACCTTCCAGGAAAATATGGCAGCAAGTAAAGAATTAGTACAAGCTCAAAATGTATGGGAACAATATGGTTATAAAGGTGAAGGATTAGTAGTAGCGGTCGTAGATTCAGGGATTGATTATACGCACAAAGATATGAAACTATCTGACACAGCCAAAGCGAAAGAAAAATGGACTCAAGATAAAATTAATCAAAAATTTGCTGAGACAGACGTAAACGAAATTTGGTATTCCGATAAAGTTCCAACAGGATATGATTGGGCAGACAATGATACCAATGTCATTCCGGGAACAAATGGCAGTCCGCATGGTACACACGTGGCTGGTACAATTGGAGCAAATGGCGACGAAACGAAGGGTGGTGTCGCTGGAATTGCACCAGGTGTTCAACTATTAGCCGAGAAGGTATTTTCTGATAATGGCGGTGGTGCCTATGAGGATGATATTATCGCAGGAATTGAGCATGCAGTCACAATGGGTGCAGATGTAATCAACATGAGTTTAGGTGTTGATGCAGGCTATGTAGATGAAGATTTTGATCCGATCCAAAAATCAATCCGAGTTGCGACAGAACAAGGCACCCTTGTTGTAGTGGCAGCCGGTAATTCAGCCTATAGTACAAAGAATAATATTATTCCCTCTTCATTAAGACCATATGCAGAAAATCCAGATATTGGAACAGTAGGTGCACCGGGTGTAAGTCCATATGCGTTATCGGTTGCTTCCTATGAAAATACGAAACTTCATTTAAATGCATTAGCAGATCCAAGTGGTTTTTCGGTGCCGTTCAAAGATCAAACGCAATTTCCAGCATCGTATAATTTTAAAGTCTCTAAGGTTCTTTCACCAGATGTACCTTATGATTTGGTATATGTTGGGGAAGGGAAGAATGCATCAGATTATCCTAAAGGCAAAACTGGCTACATTGCAGTAGTTAAACTATTAAACGTATATAGTACTGTTTCATCCATTCAGTGGGAAGCTAAGACTGCGGGAGCAAAAGCGATTATTATGATACCGCCTGCTGCTTTGCCAGATTATCCTAATCTGCCATTAACGCCAACTGCAGCACCAACGGCGTCAACAAGTAAAGCTGCAGGTGAAGCACTACTGAGTAAAATGAATAGTCTGCCAAGTGGTCAATATTTAAGCATGAAATTTGCAGGCGATACTTGGGTAGAGAATCCAGCGAAAGATACGATGTCCTATTTTTCATCTTTCGGTTCTCCAAGTACATTAGATTTTAAACCAGAGATTTCTGCTCCTGGTGGAAATATTTATTCAACTATACCAGGAAATGATTATGAAGTGATTAGCGGTACATCGATGGCAACTCCTCATGTTGCAGGCGGTTCAGCATTGTTATTGCAGGTCCTTTATCAAAAAGGATTAACCCATTCAGAAGATACAGTTTTAAAAGCAAAACTTGCTTTAATGAATACAGCTAATATTGCCATGGATCCAAGGATAAATGGAGAAGTTCCATATTCACCACGTGTACAAGGGTCTGGGATAATGAAAATTCAAAATGCCATTAATACACCAGTCATTGTAACAAGTAGAAACACGCCTTTAGAACAAGCTGGAGCAGTTGCATTAAAGGATATCGATCAAAATACAAGCTTTAAATTAAACATGGAAGCATTCGACACTCCTAAGGGTAAAAATAATAGTGATGATATTGAATACAATGTTTATGTAGATCTATTGAAAGATAAGACTGAAATGAAGGAATTCGATTTAGATAGTGATGGGAAATTGGATTCAAAAGAGTATTTAACATTAACTAGTGAACGAATTAATGGTGCGACAGTCACTGTAAATGATAATGTAGTAACAGATAAAACTGGAGCATTAGTTAAAATTAAACCAGGTCAAACAAAAATGCTGACTGTTAATATAACCTTACCAGATTCCTTAAAGAAAAATAGTTTTGTAGAAGGATTTGTTCGTCTAGTTCCAGTAGCCAAGGACCAAGATAAAGCAGTACCTTTAACTGTTCCTTATATGGGCTTCTATGGAAAATGGGATGAACCGCGAAATATCGACGCACCTGCATGGGAGAAGGATGCATTTGTAGGATATACGGCCCTTTGGGATGAGAATTCAGAAAGATATCCATTGGGATATAACCCATATACTGGAAGGTTCAGTCTTAACCATATTGCATACTCGAAAAACTATATACTCGATGGTATCTATCCGTCCTTCCAAGCCTTACGTAATTTAGACAAAGTTGAAATGTATATTGAAGATCAATCTGGAAATCTCATTAAAAGTTTAGGCGATTTTAGTGAATATACTGGTACTCCATGGAAATTCAGAAAAAATATAATGTCATATGGGGATACAAAGTATGGCGGATATAAATGGGATATGAAAGACTCATCCGGACAATATGTACCTGATGGTGTTTATCAATATGTTATCAAAACAACATTAGATTATCCAAACGCAAAACCACAGATTGTTAAAATGCCAATTACGGTAGATTCCGTCGCTCCGACCGTTTCAGATATTACAGTAACGCCAAAGAACGGAAAATATGAAATTTCCTTCAATCCGCAAGACAATGCAAGTGACTTTAATTCTGCTGTTGTATGGGTGAATGGACAATATTATTCACTAAGTCTTGAGCAAAAATCTTTCTTAGTTAATACAGAACCGAAAAGTATTATTATTCTAGCCCTTGATTATGCAGGAAATCAATCGTACAAAGTTTGGGGAGATCCGAGCTATATTAAATATACTATGGCCGTTCAAACGATCAGTATAACTCCGACTGCAAATATTAACAAAAGCAAACCTGCAAATATTAATGCCTGGGCTTATGCCAGAGCAGACTGGACGATTAATGTTAAAGATGCAAGTGGAAAGATAGTCGATTCGTTTGAAGTGAAAAATGAACATACACTGAAAACACAATGGGTACCTAATACGGACCTTCAAAATGGAACGTATTCTATCTCAATTGATGTCGTGACAAAAGACGGTTTTAAAGTAACAACAACTCCTAAACAAGTAACGGTTCTCCAACAATAAACCGATTGCGACCCAAGTGAGGATGATTCACTTGGGTTTTTTCATACCTGGTGCATGGTGCCATTTCTATACGCAAAAGATGAATGATTAAATAAAAAGTCGCGGTGTAGTACTTTTGTTCTATAATGGTATAGAACCAATAACTACAAAATTTACTCCCTATGTTTAATTTTCAGAAAAGTAGAAATGTGGGATGATAAGGACAGAATCGAGTTAACTAGTTTCATGGATCTTTCTTTAAATAACTTGTTTGTAAAAAATACAAGTTTAAGAGAGAAAAAAACAATTATATAAGGACAAGGGGGATGCAGTATGAAGAGGAAAAAAATCAGTAAAATTATTACAGGAACGCTAGCTGTTGGCATGTTACTATCTCAAGGCGCTCCATATAACGTATTGGCGAAAAGCCCGTATGAGCTGAATCCAGTTGATCATGCGGAAGATATTCTAAAGAGCCTGTCTGCGGAACAAAGAAAGTCGTTAGAGCAATTGGATACCAATTCAAACTTTACGATTTCTCCGGATATTAATGCAAATAGTCCGGAATTAGTCAAAGTCATCGTCGAATTTGAACAGGCGCCGGCGAAAATTGAAGTGATGAAACAAGCAGCGAAAGGAAAGAAACTATCTTCTGCTGATGCGAATGAGAAAGTGGAAAAAGCTCATAAAGATTTTAAACAGCATGTGCAATCATTAAAATCACAGAAAAACGTGACCAAATACAAAGTGGAAGATGTAAACATCACAAGAGAGTATAAAAAAGCCATCAACGGTGTAGCGATGACGCTGCCTGGCGTGGCAGTGGAGGATTTGCTGCAATCTGGAGTAGTTAAACGTATTTTTAAAGATTACGAAGTAAAAGTGGAACCGCCGGTAAAAACGAAAGAAGCCATCGATCCGAAAATGGCGGACAGTATTCCGCAAATTGGCGTGGACAAGCTTCATGCCGAGAACATTACCGGTAAAGGGATTAAAGTCGGCGTTCTTGATACAGGGATTGATTACAACCATCCAGACTTAAAAGAAGCATATAAAGGCGGATATGATTTTGTAGATAACGATGCAGATCCGATGGAAACGTCATACGAGGATTGGATCAATGCTGGCAAGCCGGAATATCCCGGCTATGTGTACTACACAAATCACGGAACACATGTCGCAGGAACGATTGCAGCCCAAAAGAAAAATGATGTGGATTATGCCGTTAAAGGTGTAGCGCCTGAAGTAGATTTATATGCTTATAGAGTATTAGGACCTTGGGGTGGAGGAGATACTGCGGGAATCCTTGCAGGAATCGATCAAGCGATTGCAGATGGCATGGATGTTATCAATATGTCACTCGGCGCCCAGACGAACGATCCGTTATATGCCACTTCTGTCGCAACAAATAACGCTATGCTTTCAGGCGTGGTGACCGTCGTTGCCGCAGGCAACTCCGGACCGGGCGACAAAACACTCGGTTCCCCAGGAGCAGCGGCTCTCGGCATTTCAGTAGGGGCAAGCGATGTCTCCATGTCGATTCCTACATTCAATGGAAGCGCTTCCATTGAAACGTTTGAAAACACCCAGCTATTAGGCAAGGATTTTTCTGATCGATTAGAAGAGCTGCAAGGACAATCTCTTCCGATTGTGTTTGCAGGGCTTGGTAAAGCGGCTGATTTTGAAGGGGAAGATGTCAACGGGAAACTTGCGTTGATTCAGCGCGGGGGAATTACTTTTGATGAAAAAATAAAAAATGCTAAAAATGCTGGAGCCAAAGCGGTGATCGTGTACAACAATGTTGACGGGCAAATCCCTGCCTATTTGGGTGAGGCTGTCGGATTGATTCCTTCTTTCCGCCTTTCAAAAGCGGATGGAGAACGGTTAAAGGGACTGGGAAATGGATCCTTCACATTTGAAACGTTAAGTAACACAAAAACGGAAGGCGATCATTTGGCAGATTTCAGCTCACGCGGACCGGTAAACGGAAACTATGATATTAAGCCGGATGTAGTCGCTCCAGGTGTATCGATATTCTCTACGACACCAGAATTTATCAATGATCCACAGGACGGTATTAATTATAGCAATGGATATGTACGCATGTCGGGCACATCGATGGCTTCGCCACACGTAGCAGGTGCAGCAGCATTAATTTTGCAGCAGCATCCGGAATATACTCCTTTCGATGTAAAAGCGGCACTCATGAATACATCAGATGATTTAAAAGGGGATAATTCTGTATACGAAGTAGGAGCAGGAAGAATCGATGCCTATCAAGCGGTTCATACAGATACATCCATCAAAGTATGGGATAAGACAAAAAATATCGAAAATGGAAACGTCGTAGAAATTGACGAACAAACAGGCTCCATCGTATTCGGCAGACATTATAAAAAAGGTGAACAACCAATTGAAGCAAGTAAAAAGGTGACCGTTCAAAACAGCAGCCAGGAAGAAAAATCTTTTAAACTAGAAGTGGAGTATCACAGTGAACGTAAAGGCATCCAAGATGCATTGAAGAACGGTGTGAAAGTGGCTGTGCCTTCATCTATTACAGTATCAAGCGGACAATCACAAGAGCTCCAGCCAAAAATAACGATTCCAACGAGCGCTGAGACAGGCAGATATGAAGGGTATATCCATGTGACCCATGCGAACAATCCAGACGAAACCTATCAAATTCCATTTGCTGTCATGGTGACGGAAAAAGGATTTGATTATGTCAAAGCGACTAGACCATCCGTGACAAATACAACACCTTTCTGGGAACTTAATGACACAAGGATCCATTTCATCATGAAGTTGAACAGCCCAATGACAACCATGGATGTGCTTGTAAAAGACAGTAAAACAGGAAAATCTGTAGGGTTCATAGGGACAGCGAACACTAACTTTCCAATAGATAGAGAAGTGTTTCTTACGGGTGCATTCAGCGGTACGGTCTTACCATTTACAAATGATCCGTCCCAGCCAATCAGTGATATTCCTATAAAGCTTCCAGCGGGCGATTATATACTGGAACTGATTGCACACGATGAGGATGGGAACTCATATGTTTTCCACAATCCGCTTATCGTGGACAATACAGCACCAGAAGTAAACATGGATATAAAATCGGGAGTAATCGAAATCAATGATTCTATGTTTACAGTAGAAGATGGCCAAAAAGCAGTGTGGCTGCATGGAACAGCTAAGGATGAGACAGTGGATTTATTGCAATCTAAAGGGTTGGACGTCGATCAATCGTCCAACACTATGGCTTACTATACAGGTGCCTCTGGATATATGGCTGGGTTCTTCCCGGTTCAAGCGAATGGAGATGTGAAATTAGGAATTGAGGAAAGTGATATTGCAAAACAACCTATGAGATTGTGGTTGAGAACGTGGGATACTGCAACGGCAGTTGGTTACCAAAAGTATTACTTCATGAAAGAAGGAACGGAATATACGACGACTAGTTATAGTAAGAATGAGTTGAGAGTCGGCGATAACTTTACGATGACACTCAGCCTTAATAATGTGAAAGAGCTTGTCTCGGGAGAATTTAATGTAGAGTACTACAAAGACTTCTTCAAGTTTGCGAATGTGAAGCTGAACAATGCAGTAAAACAATATGCAACGGAAAAAGGCTTACAGGTATCACTACATGAGCCGGTTGTGACGGAAGGTACATTCAATAATAGTTTGAAAATCGGTGCTTCCATTACTGGAAATGTATTCAGAGGACTGGATGGAGACATGCCGTTCCTCGATGTAACGTTTAAAGTATCGAATGATGAAGTTTACGATGAAATTCCTGGATTTGAGGTAAAGAAGGGGTCTTATAAGAAATCCGGACAAACAGCAGGTACTGCTATTCCTTTTTACGGCACTGAAGATCTTAAAATAATTCCTACACATACACAGTTGCTGGGATCCATATTGCCGGAAGCATTTTTGATATATGAATCAGGATCAGCATTTTTGAAAAAAGGGGATTATTCAAAAATAGGAGCACAAGTATACGCTCTCTCTAGAAGTGGTAAAAAATATCCAGGAACAATTGATAAGAGTGGAAAATTCACAGTCAATGATATTCCTGCTTCCGATCAAGTATATACAGCTGTTTTCGATGTTCCGGGGCATCTTAAAGTGATGAAGAAATTCATTCCTGGATATCATGATGCAAATGGAGAGCTACGAGGGCAATTTTTAAGAATTGGTCAGAGAAGTCTTGCAGGGGATGTGAATGGCGACAAAATGATTGATATCCTCGATATCCAAAGTGTCGTGGATGCATACGGTACGAAAGATACTTCCATCGTGCCGCAAGATCTCAATCAAGATGGTGTGGTGGACGAAGCGGATGTTCGTTTAATTGAGACCAACTTCTTAACGAAGGGACCTGACGCACCTGCCAACAAACAGCCGAAAGAAAAAATTGGCAAGAAAGGGCTGGAATACTTCCTGCGTCTTGTCGGTCTTGAGCCGAAACAATAACAAGGGATGTTGATAAAAGGGGAGGAATGCAAAACATTCCTTCCTCTTTTTTCTTTGTTATAAAATTCAAATGAAGTTAAGAATAGCAGAGGCAAGAAAGGTTGAAAAATCCTCTCTTTAGTTTAAATTCAGCAAGCCTTCCATCGACTTGCTAATCGGCTAGTTTTCAAAATGAATCCGCTTACTAAATTGTTAGAACGAGTCAGACCTTTTGAACAGGTACTTGAATTTCAAATGTAATCTCATTTGGTTTGTCTGTGATTGTAATATCAACATGCATAATTTGCAGTGCATCGCCGGTAATTCGATATCCCGTTTTAGTTATATATGCCAACACTTTACTTAAACTCTCGCTACGATTCCACAATAATTCTCCATTATAACGGATACAAGCAAATAACCCAGCCGGAACCGTCTTTTGGTACTGTTTGGGTATTTTTTCTTTATTTTTTGCGACTACAAAAATTACTGATGGTTCCTCAAACTGTTTCGCTCTAAGATCCGCTTCTGAGATAATAATGCCCAGTCTGTTACTGGCCAGAATTGGTGTTTTCTCAGTGAGCATATTCTCTAGCCTGATCACACCATAACTGAGTTCCAAATTATTATTTATTTTTTCATGTAGGGTAATTAACTTCCTTCTTCCTATTTCACGGAAAAACACCGTTTGAAGTTCTTTTTCTCTTGCTGCGTGCTCCAAGTATCCAATTTTTTCCCTAATATTTTCCTCTAAGTCATTTAACTCATTTAGTTTTGACACAAGTTCGATGTGCTTGGCTTTTAAAATATCCAAGGACTTACTAAAATTACGTTCATTGAAATAATCCTTTATTTCGTCCGTACTCATCCCGAGTTGACGTAACTCTTTAATGGTTCCCAAAATTTCGTACTGAAAAATAGAATAGTAGCGATATCCAGAATGAGGATCCACATATTGTGGTTTGAATAAGCCAATCCGATCATAATGGCGCAAAGTTTCTGTCGTTACCCCTCGTAATTTTGCCATCTCACCGATGGTTAATTTTTCCTTCACCCCCAGTTGAACCACCTCCTAAAAAAAATAGTATACAGCTATTGACCTTTGTGTAACAACAAGGTTTACAATGAAAACACACAATTTTCACAATCATCTGATAAATTATTTTATTGACAGGGAGGGAGTTGATTTATGAAACAGAAAGCGCTCGCAAGAACACTTACATTGTCACAGGTTGTTTTTTTAGGGATTGCATGGAATAACCCCATGGTGTTTTTTAATACGTATGGAATCGCTGCCGAAACCTCACAGGGGCTTATTACGAGTGCATACACGATTGCATTTCTAGCGATCCTGTTTACAGCACTTAGCTATGGAAAGATGTCAAAAGTATACCCTATCTCAGGGTCAGCTTATACCTTTACACAAAAATCTATTAATCCTGAGATTGGGTTCCTTGTCGGTTGGACGATTTTGCTTGATTATGTGTTAACACCAATGGTTACTTGCTTGATGTCTGCGGTCTTTTTAAATGCAGTATTTCCAGAAATTCCGCATTATGTGTGGATTATTCTTTTAACTGCCAGTATAGTGGCACCGAGCATACTTGGTGTGGAGATATCCGCATTCGCTAGTAAAATTTTTGTTATTGCTCAAATCATTTTTGTATGTCTTTTCTGGATATTAACCGTTGGAAGTTTATTAGAAGGAGTGGGAACAGGCAGTTTTCTCTCAAGTAAATCATTGTTCAATCCAGATGTTTCCTTGTCCGTAATCTTAGCAGGAGCTTCCATTCTTTGTTTTAGTTTTCTTGGTTTCGACTCTCTCACCACCTTGTCAGAGGAAACAATCAATCCGGAAAAAACGATCCCAAGAGCTATTATCATAATGCTATTGTTTATCGGAGTCTTGTATATCGGCTCTTCTTATCTGGCACAATTGGTACATCCGGGATATTCATTCAAACATGCTGATTCTGCAGCCCTTGAAATAGCTGTACTTATTGGCGGAAATTTATTTAAATCCATTTTTATTACTGCGGTGATTATTGGCAACTTTTCTTCAGGAGTTGCTTCAACTACAAGCGCCTCTCGTGTCTTGTATGCGATGGGACGAGATTCCGCATTGCCACAAAAAATATTCGGATATATTCATCCCGATTTTAAAACCCCCTCACGCGGCATTCTTGTGATCGGAGCCGTTTCATTAATAGCTATCTTGCTGACATTGGAACAAGTGATTAAGTTTATTAACTTTGGAGGGCTAATTGCTTTTACATCTGTTAATCTATCAGTCATCGCCCATTATTTTATAAGAAATCACAAACGTTCTTTTTATGATTGCATCCGTTATCTGCTTTTGCCACTGATTGGTGCAGCTTTTACATTGTGGTTATGGTCACATTTAGAAATGGAGGCACTGGTTCTCGGTGGCATTTGGATGGTTTGTGGCTTCGTATATCTTGTCTATTTGACAAAATGGTTTCGCAAACCACTTCCTGAGTTTCATTTTGATGAAGAGGCGATTCCTCAAAAGGAAGAGAGCGTTGATCGACAGAAAATTCCACAAAATGTACCGGGCATTGATAGAGAGGTAGGAGATCTGTAATCTGTCTCGTTTCGAATCATTTATTTATTGCCATTTCACTTGATACCGGCAATGGCTGATTACTTATAACAAGTTTTTGAATTCTAATTAGGAGGTGGTGCCACTTCTTATGTAAGCGGTAACTCACTAAGATCACAAGTAAGCACTTTTTTTCAGATTGATCAAGTAAGAAAATCGTATTGGAGGTTTGTCAAAATGTTTAAGTTGAAAATGTTTATAAATGGTGAGTGGATGGATTCTTTAAATGGACAAAAGAGTCATATTATAAACCCGGCAAACGGCACGATCATTGCAGTGGCTCCAAGCGGAAATGAAGAAGATGCCAAGATGGCTATTGATGCAGCACGCAGAGCCTTTGATTCAGGAATTTGGTCGGATTTGTCAGCTTCCGAACGGGCTTCTTATTTATATAAAATAGCGGATAAGATTGAAGAAAATGCAGCTGAGCTAAGCAAGCTTGAAACAGAAAATACGGGAAAACCACTTAAAGAATCAGAGTTTGACATTGCTGATACGGTAGGGTGTTTTCGCTACTATGCTGGCTTAGTGACAAAACCAAGCGGGCAAACGTATCATGTTTCCGATCCTGTTCAGGCTATGGTTGTTCGGGAACCTGTCGGTGTATGTGGACTAATTGCTCCATGGAATTTCCCTTTACTGACCGGAGCTTGGAAAATAGCACCTGCTCTTGCTGCAGGAAATACGATTGTGTTTAAACCAGCCGAGATTACTCCGGCTACAACTTATAGATTATTCGAGATAATGAAAGAAGTGGGGATACCAGATGGCGTTGCAAACTTAGTTTTGGGAGGTGGTGCAACGGTTGGAAATGAAATCGCCGAAAGCGATAAAGTAGATATGGTTTCTTTCACAGGAAGCACATCAACGGGCAGAAGCATCATGAAATCAGCATCTGGGAATATCAAAAACATTTCTCTCGAATTAGGCGGCAAGTCACCTAACATTGTTTTTGCCGATGCAGACTTTGAGACATCAGTCGATTATGCGTTGAATGGGATTTTTACCAATGCCGGCCAAGTTTGTAATGCGGGATCCCGTTTGCTGTTAGAAGAAAGTATCCATGACAAGTTTATTGCTAGATTGATAGAAAGAGCGAACAAGATTCAGGTTGGCCCTGGGGATGATACGTCTACAGAGATGGGTCCGCTTGTTAGTGAGGGGCATATGAATCAGGTGCTCGAATACATTCAAATTGGCTTGAACGAAGGGGCGAAATTAGCATGCGGTGGCAACCGTATCACAAGCAACGGGCTTGAAAATGGTTACTATGTAGAGCCAACGATTTTTGTTAACACTAAACCTGATATGAGAATTGTTCAGGAAGAGATTTTTGGACCAGTCCTTGTCGTTCAAAAGTTTAAAGATGAGGCAGAAGCAATCCAGCTGGCAAATGATACTCCATACGGTCTGGCGGCGGGTGTTTTTTCACAAGATGGCGCCAAAGCTTTAAGGGTTATTAAAAAAGTAAGAGCCGGAATTACGTGGGTTAATGCCTATAACCTCGCCTATAATGAAGCACCATGGGGAGGCTACAAGCAGAGCGGGATTGGCCGCGGGTTAGGAACCTTTGGTTTGGATACGTTTACTGAGGTGAAACAAATCAATATTAATTTAGATGTTAAGCCAACTGAATGGTTTAGCAATTAAATAGAAAAAGCACTGTTATTAATTTAACAATATTCCGGAAAATAAAGGAGGACATTCATTATGTTATGGGATTTTCATTTTAATCTGCCTACTTCTATAGAGTTTGGGAATGGCAAAGTAAAGAATATTGGGAAAAGGGCCAAAAAATTAGGTGGAAAAAAAGCCCTTATTATTACCGATAAAGGACTTGCACAAACAGGAATTTTGGAAAAAATCACACAGTCATTAGATCAAGAAGGTGTCAATTATATTGTTTATGATGAAATATCACCTAATCCAAAAGATGTAGATTGCGAGAGCGCATATCAACAGTTTAAAGACGAGAACATCGATCTTTTAATTGGTCTCGGCGGCGGTAGTTCAATGGATACAGCCAAAGCAATTGGGACACTTTTAACACATGGAGGAGAGCTAAGAGAACGTTACGGAGTAAATTTACTAGAACGGGAAATCCCACCACTAATTTGTATTCCGACAACATCAGGTACCGGTAGTGAGGTTACAAGAGGTTCTGTCATTACCGATACCGTGACGAAACAGAAGGAGGCGATACTAGATTTGAAAATCGCTCCTAAACTGGCACTTGTCGATCCTGAATTAACGTTAACGCTGCCGAAATCCATTACTGCTGCTACAGGAATGGATGCACTCACACATGCAATCGAAGCATATACTTGCAAAGTTGCTCAACCACTTTCAGATGCTTTGGGTCTTTATGCCATTGAATTAATAGCTAAGTACCTTCCATTAGCAGTAGAAGATGGTCATGATTTAGAGGCTAGGAAAAATATGCTTTTGGGCAGTTTAGTTGCAGGGGTCGCCTTTGATAACACGGATCTTGGGGCTGTACATGCGATGGCTGAACCGCTTGGAGGACTCTATGATACTCCACATGGAGTGGCGAATTCGATTTTTCTTCCACATGTATTTGAATTTAATATTCCTTCAAACCCAGAAAAGCACGCCATGGTAGCAATCAAGCTTGGGGCAAATCCTGAAGGCAAAACAATCGAAGAAACGGCGTACGAAGGTGTTGTGCTGTTAAAAGAGCTGGCAAATAAAATCGGCATTCCTAGCTTCCGGGATTTAGGCAATGTAAATCCCGAAGACTTCCCGTTCCTAGCGGAAGGAGCCTATAAACATTTGTGTACACAGGCGAATTCAAGAGATTTGACAAAAGAAGACTATCTGAACTTATTTCAAAAGACTTATGAGGTGAAAACCACAACTTTAATTGAAAATTAAATTATGTAAAAAAGTATAGGAGAATAATTAAAAATCCCCGGTTAAAATATGGCCCGCCGGCAGGAACTTTGAAAAGCGGGGATAGAAGGAGGCAGCATGTATGTCTAATCGTGATGAAAAGCAATTTTTAAATTTACCTTTTACAGGCATCTGTACTTTTGGAAAATACCCGATGTGCCCTGACCTAGATCAGCTTGACGCAGATGCAGCCGTCATCGGGGTGCCTAATGACATGGGGACACAATGGAAATCGGGAGCAAGAATGGGCCCTAGAGGAATCCGTGAAGGTTCTACTTTATATAGTTTCGGGCTGGATGGTGCCTATGATATTGAAAACGATATAATGTACCTTGGACCTGACTGGAAAGTTGTCGACTGTGGTGATGTAGACATGGTACATGGGGATATTATGCAATGTCATGAGAATACCGAAGAAGCGATTCGGAAAATTATATCCAAAGGCGCTTTGCCGGTCGTATTGGGTGGTGATCATTCAATCACAGCAGCAGTTGGAAAAGGACTGGAAGACCTGGGTCCGTTTCATGTAATTCAAATTGATGCCCATTTAGATTGGGCGAATCATCGCTCGGGAATGCGATATGGCCACGGAAATTGTATTCGCCGCTTATCTGAGCTGGATCATGTTCAGAGAATATTTCAGTTTGGGATTCGAGGGATCAGCAGCAGCAAAAAAGAAGACGTCGATGCAGCAAGAGAATATGGCAGTGTGATTTTGTCCCCTCGTCAGATGAGAAAGATGGGACTTAAGGAAGTGCTCAACCACATTCCACCAGGAGAAAAATATTATGTAACGATTGACATCGACGGAATTGATCCTTCAATCGCTCCTGGAACAGGTACACCGTCACCGGGCGGCTTTCTTTACGATGAGGTCAATGAATTGCTCGAAGGAATTGCCAAAAGAGGAGAAGTCATCGGTTTTGATTTGGTCGAAGTAGCTACTCCATATGATCCAACCGGCATGACCGGACAAGTAGCAGCCCGTATATTACTGGACTTGCTCAGCTATGTCTTAAAGGAAAAAGAGAAAAAAAAGAAAAAAGACTACGGCAATGAAAAAGAAGAAATTCTTTCTTAACATGCAACAGAACCAATATTGGAATAATTCAGAAAAATAATCGTGTCTTAAGACTCCAGATATTCAAAGGATTATTTTAGCGGGAAGATTTAAATATATCGATAGAAACGGTCAGGCTTTAACTTTTTGTATTGTTAAGCCTGACCATCGTATTCGGCAGATATAATAAAAAAGGTGAACAACCATTTGAAGCAAGTAAAAAGGTCACCGTTCAAAACAACAGCCAGGAAGAAAAATCTTTTAAACTAGGAGTGGAGTATCACAGTGAACGTAAAGGCATCCAAGATGCTGTGAAGAACGGTGTGAAAGTAGCTGTGCCTTCATCGATTACAGTAACAAGCGGGTAATCACAGTTAGCTCCAGCCAAAAATAAAGAGGCAAAAA
The DNA here is from genome assembly GCA_023823795.1 of Bacillus sp. F19. Taxonomy (NCBI): domain Bacteria; kingdom Bacillati; phylum Bacillota; class Bacilli; order Caryophanales; family Bacillaceae; genus Bacillus; species Bacillus sp. F19. Next base: position 2,965,362 of record CP085710.1, on the reverse strand, counting down.
AGGACTGAAATACTTCCTGCGTCTTGTCGGTTTCAATACCACAAGCTGCGTTTGCAAAGATTTATCCTTATAAATATCCCCTTACAGAAGAACAAAATCCTTAGTTAATAGAGAACAGAGAATTTTTTGTACGGTTGGCAGAAAGTTTACATCAATGCTCCCCATTTGATTTTGCAATGATTGGAGAAGAAATATCGGTAATTTAAGAGAATATCTTAGTAAAAAGATTTAAGGTTGTTTGCAAGTTTTTTTCCTTTTCCCTCGACTTTAAGGCGTTTCAGTAAACGGATTGAAAGAATACAGGTTTCTGGAACTTCAAAAAGCTATTCCTTTTTTGGGGAATTTAGGTAATGATTTAACATTAGGAATATAATTTGAATTGAGGGTATCGATGATAGAAATTTCACCTTTAAATGATAATGAGGAACTCATAAATGAAATCAATTTGCTTAGAGAAAATATGATAGAGGCAGCTAATTATTATGGATTTACTAGTCCAAAGACTCTTAAATGGAGCGAAAAACTTGATAGATTACTTTATAAATATCAAAGTATAACAAAAGAACCTGACCCCAATAACCGTGTGAACGGAATGGAAAATGTTACTTGTAATGGCTCTATCATTAGGTTGAAAAAATATTACAGCTTATTTTAATGGGAAAAGCCCTTGATTAAAAACCTTCTGCAGGTTTATTAATCAAGGGCTTTTTTTCTTATATATCTTTTAAAAAATTTGAGAGGAGTGACCGAAATAATAATAGAATCAGATTCCAATATAATAGATTTATTTTGAAGGTTAGAAAGTAGAGGTAAAAAATATGGAAAAAAACTTAAAATGCAAAAACCGACACTTTAATTTATTACCGGGATCTGCCCCTGAAAGAGAAAGCTCCAAGACAAAGAACAATACTAATGAGAGTGGTAAGCTAAAGGCCATCAATTACTTAGTAAGTGAAACAGTGAGAAGGCGTTTATAAATTTGGTGTCCTAAACTCTACACGTAATTGGTTCGCTAGCTGCGCGGCCAAGTGTACTTGGAGCAGTATAGCATAACATTTCCGGTCCAATTCTAGCAACCTTTTGGTCAAAAAAGCCGGTCGCCGAAAAAAATAAAAAGTGGTCTGAGCAGCCAGCTGAAGTGAAAATGTAAAGAAAAGACACAATGAGCGATGCTTATTGTGTCTTTTTTCATTAAAGGGTGATTCTTAAAAACAGTAAACGGGATTTAATTGGCATACCTTGGAATTGGTACCTAATCGGGCTGTGCCAAATCCGCATTTTCTGTGCGCAAAGCCACATTTTTTATGCACTCTTTGGACCGCTTCAGGTTATCTGTAGTATACAAAATCAACGCAGCCTGCGTTTCTCTTTAAATATCTGAGATTAAACCACAGGCATTCTCCCAATATAGTGAGACTCCGGTCTGAAAATCGTATTATTTTCAGACTGCTCCAGGACATGAGCCGTCCAGCCGACAACTCTGCTTGCTGTAAAAGTCGGGGTGAAAAGCTCTGATTCCATTTGAATAGATTTCATAATGGCTGCAGCATAAAATTCAACATTTGTGTATAATGCTCTTCCCGGTTTCAGCTCTTGAAGCAGGCTGACAGCAGCCGTTTCCACCTCTAGGGAAAGACCAAGCCATTCATCCTTACCTGCAATCTCAAGTAAAACTGATTTCAGTGCCAAAGCTCTTGGGTCATGCGTTTTATATACGCGATGGCCAAACCCCATTAATCGTTCCCCGCGATTTATTTTCTCCCGAATCAGTTTTTCAAAATTACCGCTTTTGGCCGCTTCATCTAAAAAGGCAATAACTTCAGAGGGTGCTCCTCCATGAAGCGGACCTTTCATCGTGCCAATAGCGGAGGTCACCGCTGAATAGATGTCAGACTCGGTAGAGACAGTAACTCTGGCCGAGAATGTAGAAGCATTCATTCCATGCTCTAGAGTTAAAATCATATAGGTTTCCAGAGCCTTACGCTTGGATTCCGCAGGCTTTTCTCCATTAAGCATATAAAGATAATTTTCAACATGATCAAGCTCTGCTGAAGGGCGGACAAAGGGCCTGCCTTCTAAATGGCTTTTTCTGCATGCGATGATTGTCGGCATCATAGCCGTTAACCGGATGCTGTCTGAATAAGAGGGCTTATCTTTATTTGAAGGACCAGCTGCTGAAACCGCTGTTCTCAAAACGCTCATAAAATCCATCTCAGCCGGGAGACTGATTAGCAGATTTTCTAAATACTCAGGAAGCTCGCGATGTTTCTTCAGTTCTTTTTTCAGGTGAAGGAGCTGGCGAGAGTCTGGCCATTCTCCATGCCAAAGTAAATACGAAACTTCTTCGAACGAATGATTTTTCGTCAATTCCCCTATATCAAGTCCTCTGTAAATCAATCGGCCATTTACCCCGTCAATATGGCTGATTGCTGTTTCAGCAGCTGCAACGCCTTTTAATCCTTTGATAACCATGAAAATCTCTCCTTTCCTTTGTACTGTTTATTTTATAAAATAATAAGTATTAAGAAAATTAAAAATATATAAATCATTTGATTAAGAATCTTAATTAGGAGAATGAATATGGAATTCACTTGGCTCCAAACATTTGTGACTGCTGCAGAATGCGAAAATTTCAGAAGAACAGCTGAGCTTCTCTACATTTCCCAGCCAACTGTTTCCGTTCATATCAAACTGCTTGAAAAAGAGCTCGGGGTTTCCTTATTTGAGCGAGATGGCCGGAGAATTAAGCTGACAGAAGAGGGAAGGATTTATTTGAAGCATGCAAAGGAGCTTCTTTCAGTTTATCAGAATGGGCTAGTAAAGCTTCAATCCTTTCAGCAGGGGTTTACATCGCAGTTTACCCTGGCTATTTCCCCGCTGATTGCGGACACGATTCTTCCTTATGTACTTAAAAAATACTGCAACCAGTTTCCTGAGGTAGAAATTTCCGTTAAAATTATTGAATCAAGCGAGATTGAAAAGGCGGTGCTGAATGAAAAGGTGGATCTGGGTTTGTCCTGTTCAGAAAGCACGCATCCAGATTTAAACTGTCAGCTTCTGTACAAAGATAAGGTATTACTTGTCGCCCCGCACGATGGTATGGATTCTGAAAGTGCACTCCCTCTTAATGAGGAAGAGGTTTTAACATCAAATTACCTTCTCACTCATAATCATCCTGTATACTGGGATTCCCTGTGCAGAGCTGTAAAAACAAACTATCCCGGCATTCGAATGATGGAGGTCTCCCAAATTCACATTACGAAACGGTTTATTGTCGAAGGACTTGGTGTTTCGTTTCTTCCAGCTTCAACTGTAAGGAGAGAAATGCTTGAAGGAAGACTGCTGGAGGTCGATTGTCCCTCTATTCCATTGCCCGAAGCTCATACATATGCCATCATGAAATACACTCATAAAAAGCAAAAAGAATTTTTAGCATTTCTTTCGCAGTTCAGAATTTAAAAGGAGGCCATTTCATATGAAAAAAACGATCGTTTTTACAGGAGGCGGTTCAGCAGGGCATGTCACGCCAAATATCGCGATTATAGATGAGCTTGATAAAAACGTCTGGGACGTCCAATATATAGGTTCTAAAAAAGGGATTGAAAAGGAACTGATTGAGAAAATCTCTATTCCCTATCATGGAATTTCTAGCGGAAAGCTGAGAAGGTATCTCGATTTTGAAAACGTGGCTGACAGTTTTCGTGTGTTAAAAGGCTGCATGGATGCAAGGAAAGTACTAAGAAAACTGAAGCCTGCTTTGGTTTTCTCAAAAGGCGGTTTTGTTTCCGTACCGGTCATTATTGCAGCAAAATCACTGAACATTCCTGTTCTGATTCATGAAAGCGATATGACTCCTGGACTTGCCAATAAAATTGCACAGCGCTTCGCTACAAAAATATTTACTTCATTTGAAGAAACGCTAAACTATTTTCCAAAAGATAAAACGGCTGCTATCGGATCACCGATTCGCAGAGGGATCTTAAAAGGATCTCCATACAAAGGAACGGAGCTGCTCGGCTTTGACCGCAAACGTCCGGTATTAACAGTGATGGGCGGCAGCCTGGGGGCAAAAAAAATCAACGAGACTATTAGAGCTGCATTGCCGCTGCTGAAAGATTATCAGATTATTCATTTATGCGGAAAAGGCAATGTTGATGAGAACTATGCAAATTTGAAGGACTACAAACAATTCGAATATGTTCATGACGAGCTGCCTCATTATTTGGCAGCAACGGAATTTGTCATTACTAGAGGAGGCTCGAATTCCATCTTCGAATTCCTTGCATTAAAAATCCCTATGCTCATTATTCCTCTTACGAAAAATCAAAGCAGGGGAGATCAGATATTAAACGGGAGATCGTTTCAGGAAAAAGGATATGCCGTGATGCTTGAGGAAGAAAATTTATCAGTGGATACATTGGTTATACATCTTGCTGATTTAAAGAGAAGAAGAGATGCAATAAAGGAGAAAATGACATCACTTGAGAAGAAGGACGCTATTGGAGTATTGGTAAGGGAGATAAACGCCAGATAAGAAACTTCTAAATAATAAAAGAGAGCAATAAATGCTCCCTTTTATTGCCTCTTTTCATTTAAAAAGCAAAGAATTTGCTGAACGTGAAAGTTGTCATGCTCCACCAGTGCATTCATGTAGGATAGAATAATATGTTTTGTTGATAAGTTCATGAGAATTGGGCTCTTTTTTTATGTATTAATATGATAAATTATAAAAAAGAAAGGAGAGTGGAGAAATTGATCGCATTGTATAAATTGAATAAATCACTAGAAGCAATCGTCACTCAGATTTTAAGTGAACACGGTCATAAGCCTTCCTGCTTCCATTCAAAAAAAACAGTTATAGATCATATGATGAACCCATTTGTTCTAATTACGCCCTTAACTTATGTAAACGAGGTTCACTCACTTTCCATTCCAATTGTTTCACTTTCCATTCACTTAAATGATTTCGAAAAAACAATAGAGGACCATGATCTTAATGATAAAAATCCCCTTATTATGGTCTCAGAAGAAGAAAAAAAGTGGTTAGACATTGAAAATCATCTTAAGTATCAAAATCGTTATGAAATTTGCAGCAGGGAACAGGTTCATTTCGGCAACGCAAAGAAAAACACAACCATTCTTGTACCTTCTTGGGAAAATAACCTTTCATTTGCACAACAAGCAAAAGAACATCTCTTTTTTGTTCAGCCTTCAATGGATACGGTTATTTCCGCTATTCGTCAGGCCATCCAATTAATCGATGTTACAAAAGAGATGTTTAAAGAAAAATATCAAGTGCAGGCTATTGTAGATTCTGCACATGATGGATTAATCGCAGTTGATCGGCAAGGGAAAATCACGTTGACCAATAATAATGCGAAAGTATTTCTGGGTTTGGAAGCAGAAGTTATTGGCCGAAATATTGCAGATTATATCCCAAATTCAGATATGCTGAGAGTTCTGCAAACAGGTAAGAAGGAAATAGGGGATGTAGCCAAAATTCAGGACCGGCAATTCATGATTAATCGGTATCCTGTTATTCTTAATAACACTGTTGTAGGAGCAGTATCCAATTTTAAAGAGATTACAGACCTGCAAAGGCTGGAAATGAAGTTAAGGAAAAAGCTGCATGAGAATGGGCTGGAGGCTAAATATACGCTTAATGACATTGTAGGGGAAGCGAAAAAAATCTGTGAAGTAAAGGAACAGGCAAAGGTTTTTGCGAAAACGGACGCTACGGTATTAATTACAGGGGAGTCTGGAACAGGAAAAGAATTATTTGCCCAGGGAATTCATTTACAAAGCACCAGAGCAATCGGACCTTTTGTTGCAGTTAATTGTGCCGCATTTCCTGAAAGTTTACTGGAGAGTGAACTATTTGGCTATGAAGAAGGAAGTTTTACTGGAGCAAGAAAAGGAGGAAAACAAGGACTATTTGAATTGGCGCATGGCGGAACTTTATTTTTGGATGAAATCGGTGAAATGCCATTGCAAATTCAGGCGCACTTATTAAGAGTTTTACAGGAGAGATCAATTCGAAGGATTGGAGGCAAACGTACTATACCCGTGAATGTCCGTATTATCGCAGCAACCAATACAAACATTGAATCCGAAATTGGAAATAAGCGATTTAGAAATGATTTATACTATCGTTTAAATGTGCTGTCACTTGATTTGCCGCCATTGCGCACAAGACTTGCGGATATTCCCCTCCTTACCCGCCATTTTATCCAGCAATTCAATGAACAGCATCGCAAACAAATTGAAAAGATTGATGAAGACTTTTTTTCAGTATTACAAGAGTATCACTGGCCGGGAAATATCCGTGAGTTAAGAAATGTCTTGGAACGAATTGTCTTGCTTCAACAAGATTCAGTCATATCTGCAAAAGATGCCTCGTTTTTTTATCCTAAACTTAGAATAAACAAATCCCACATACCTGCTGGCAATGCAACCATTAAAGGAAAAGAAAAAGATTTAATTCAAGTTGCGCTTAAGCAATATGAAAGTAAGTCAGAAGCAGCAAAATCACTTGGAATTGATCGATCAACCCTTTGGCGGAAAATCAAAGAATATAAGCTTTAGTGTTTTAATCTGAAACACATGATGCAAAATGAAACATAAATAATAGTTGCTCAGAATTTTTATACCTTATAACGTCTTTATAATTCAGAATATTTTAAATTAACAGAATTGGCATGGAACTTGCATTAATAATCTATTAACAGAACAAAAAGAGGTGATAGCTTGCAACATTTCTCAATAGCTGCCATACCTGGAGATGGAATTGGACCGGAAGTCATGGTAGAAGGATTGAAAACATTAAAGAGAATTGAGGAAATCCACGGAGGAATTCATTTCTCAATAGACACATTTGATTGGAATTGTGATTACTACTTAAAACATGGAAAGATGATGCCGGAAAATGGCTTGGACATTCTGCGGGATTACGATGTCATTCTGCTTGGAGCAATTGGTGCTCCAACTGTGCCTGATCACATTTCAGTATGGGAACTGATCTTGCCCATTCGCAGGGCCTTTCAGCAGTATATCAATTTGAGGCCTATTAAACTATTAAGAGGTTTGAACAGTCCCCTCCGGTATAAAGCTCATGATGATTTGAATTTTGTTGTAGTCCGTGAAAATACTGAAGGGGAATACTCCAACATGGGAGGGCGCCTTCACGAGAATACTCCTTTTGAGCTGGCGGTACAAAATAATGTTTTTACGAGATATGGAAGCGAAAGAGTCATCAAATATGCCTATTCGCTTGCTGAAAAAAGACCTAAGAGAAGGCTGACGGCAGCAACAAAATCGAATGGTATAAATCACTCGATGCCTTTCTGGGATGAAATCGTCAGAGAAATCGGCATGCATCATCCGAACATCAAGACTGATATTTATCATATTGATGCACTGGCTGCTTACTTTATTACAAGACCAGAAGAATTGGATGTAGTCGTTGGCAGCAACCTGTTTGGCGATATATTAACTGATCTGGGCGCAGCCATTGTCGGTGGCCTTGGTCTTGCGCCTTCTGGAAACATTAATCCGGAAAAAAACTATCCGTCGATGTTCGAACCGATTCATGGTTCTGCACCTGACATCGCCGGAAAAGGAATTGCCAATCCTATTGCACAAATCTGGAGTATTAGCTTAATGATGGAGCATCTTGGCTTTTCTGATATAGGCGACTTGATCGTTTCTTCTATTGAAGAGGTTCTTCTTGAACAAAAAGTGTCTACCCCTGATCTCGGCGGTAAAAATTCGACAAGTGAATTTGGAGAAGCGATTCACCAGCAAATGACCAAAATGAGCATGAATTCTATATAAGGAGATGAAAATGATGACTGAGACACAAACTTCCATGCTGAATCATAAAAACTTCCATTTATACATTAATGGAGAACAAATTTACACAGTCCATCATATTCCTGTCTACCATAAGTACACAGGTGAAGTGATTGCATCAATCTCTAAAGCGGAAAAACAACATGTGAATCAAGCCGTGAGTGCAGCTGAAAAAATCTTTAAATCAGACAAATTAACTGCCTATCAACGATCTAATATTCTATCAAAAGCAGCAGATTTAATGGAACAAAGACGAGAGGATTTTGAGATTTCATTAGTAAGAGAGGTTGGAAAAACACGCAAAGATGCAACAGGGGAACTGGATCGCACGATTAACACGATTCGTTTGTCTGCTGAAGAAGCTAAACGAATCGCAGGTGAAATGATTCCTCTTCAGGCGACAGAAGGCTCAGATAACCGTCTGGGATTTACCATTCGTGTTCCTAAAGGGGTCATAGGAGTGATTACCCCATTCAATTATCCTTTATTATTGGGCGTCCATAAAATAGCGCCCGCTCTTGCGGCTGGAAACACCATTGTTATTAAGCCTGCAACTTCAACTCCTCTTGCAACCTTTCAGCTAGTAGAACTCTTAGAAGAGGCAGGTCTTCCTAAGGGATATGTGAACATCATAACCGGAGCAGGAAGTGAAGTGGGTGAATGGCTATTGGAAGATGAACGAATTGCCATGTATACGTTTACGGGTTCTGGTGAAGTAGGCAAGCATATTAAAGAACGAAGCGGACTGAGGCCTGTAGCGCTTGAACTGGGAAACAATTCTCCAAATATTGTTCATCATGATGCAGATCTCAATCTTGCTGCAAAACTGACAGCTAGCCGAAGTTTTCATAATGCTGGACAAGCCTGTATAGCTGTACAGCGCTTATATGTCCATCAATCGGTATTAAAAGAGTTTACGGAAAACTACTTATCACATGTTCAGCAGCTGATAGTCGGCGATCCTGAAAAAACAGAAACAGATGTGGGCCCGATGATCAGTGAAAAAGACGCTATTCGATCAGAGGAATGGGTGAGAGAAGCCATGGAACAAGGAGCCCAATCTTTGCTTCCATTAAAGAGGGAAGGGGCGATTTTATATCCAGTGGTACTTGTTGACACGAATCCTGCCATGAAGGTGGTATGTAAAGAAGTCTTTGCCCCGATCGTTTGTATCATCCCTTATCAAGATATTGAAGAGGCATTTCATTCGGCTAATCAATCAGAGTATGGTTTACAGGCAGGAATTTTCACACGTGATTTGCAGCTGGCAATGAGGGCGGCAAAAGTTCTGGAATACGGTGGCGTCATTATTAATGATGTATCCACTTATCGCAATGACGTTATGCCTTATGGGGGAGTGAAAAACAGCGGCCTTGGGAAGGAAGGGCCGTACTATGCGATTCAAGAAATGACAGATGAACGAATGGTGGTGATGAACCTGTGACTGCACGATTGTTAGAAGCAAAAACAGCCATAATTACAGGTGCGGGATCAGGTATGGGAAAAGCTGCAGCCAAATTGTTTGCAGCACAAGGGGCAAACGTGGTTCTATCTGACATAAATAAAGATGCAGCAGACCAGACGGCGAAAGAAATAGATCGAATAGGACACGTTAAGACGGTTCACACAGATGTAGGAGATGACGAAAGTGTCCAAAATCTTGTCAAAGAGGCATTTAATGAATTTGAAGATATAGATGTACTGATTAATTGTGCTGGCGTTCCGCAATTCTTTACCCCGATTGAAGAAATGAGCTTGAGTGAATGGGATAAAATTATGTCGGTTAATTTGAACTCCATTTTTCTAACCACTCGCCATCTTGTTCCTATTATGAAAAGAAAGGAAAAAGGATCGATTATAAATATCGCATCGATTGCAGGAATACGGGCAAGGCCTGGATTAAATGCATATTGTGCATCTAAAGGAGCAGCGATTATGTTAACCAAGGCATTGGCATTAGAATTGGCTCCTTTTAAAATACGGGTCAATGCCATTAATCCAGGCCCTGCTGAAACACCAATGCTAGAGAGGTTTTTACCTGGCGATTCGCTAAAAGTAGAAGAAGATAAAAAGAAAATCTTTCTTGATAGTGTTCCTTTAGGTACGTTAATTCAGCCGGAGGATATTGCCCAAGCGGCACTATATCTAGCTTCTGATCTCGCCAGGGCTGTTACTGGGGAAATCATGAATGTTGACGGGGGAAGGGGAGTGTAATGAGTAAACCATTCATCCAAATAGATGAAATTTCATTTGAATATACAATTAATAACCAAAAGACTGTTCCCGTTCTGCAGAACGTTGCCTTTGATGTACATCCGGGTGAATATGTGGCGATAATCGGGCATAATGGCTCTGGAAAATCAACGCTGTCCAAGCATCTTAACGGAATTCTTAAACCTCATCTGGGCGATATTTATGTGGATGGTTTAAATACCAGAGATGGCGGACTGCTCCGTGAGATCCGTCAAAAAGTAGGGATGGTCTTTCAGCATCCCGATAACCAGATTGTCTCGACTATTGTTGAAGATGATGTGGCCTTTGGGCTGGAGAATATCGGAGTACCTGCTTCAGAAATAAAGGCAAGAATTGATTTTGCATTAGAAGCGGTTGGGATGAGTGAATTTCGGAAACGCCCTCCTCATCATCTCTCAGGAGGCCAAAAGCAGCGGGTTGCTATAGCGGGTATCCTTGCGATGAAGCCTGATTGCATTGTCCTGGATGAAGCAACCAGTATGCTGGACACTTATGGAAGAAGAGATATACTGGATGTCGTCCGCAAGCTTAATAACGACGGAATGACGATCATTACTGTAACCCACCATATGTCAGAGGTAGCTGAAGCAAGCCGGGTTATTGTCATTGAAAAAGGTCAAATCGTAATGGATGGTGCACCAAGAGAAATTTTTCAGCAGTATGAACTGCTGCATCGATTGCAGCTCGATGTCCCGGTAGCCAGCCAATTAGCAAGGCTGATTCATAAATATGACAATGAATATAAGGCAGATTTGATTCATAATGACGAGATCATTCAAGAGGTCATCCGTTTATCAGCTAAAAGAGGGGTGTATGCAGGTTGAGTGAATTTCCCATTCTTGAAGTGAAGGACTTACATCATATCTATATGGAAAAGACACCTCTTGAACACAAGGCCCTCTCAGGAGTCAGTTTACGTGTTGAAAAGGGGGAATGCATAGCAATTATAGGGCATACAGGATCCGGAAAATCGACTTTAATTCAGCACTTTAATGGGCTGATGCGTCCCCAGCAGGGTGATGTAATAGTGGACGGAAAGCATTTGTCTAATCCAAAAATTGATGTGAAAGCATTGCGGAGAAAGGTAGGCCTTGTGTTTCAGAATCCAGAGGATCAGATTTTTGAAAAATTGATCGGTGATGATATTGCTTATGGACCATTAAAAATGGGACTTCCTTTAAATGAAGTAAGAGACCGTGTGAAATGGGCAATGGAATTGGTTGGTCTTTCCTTTGAAGATCTGAAAGACCGAGCAGCCTATGCCTTAAGCGGGGGTCAAAAAAGAAAAGTCGCTCTGGCCGGAGTGCTGTCTTTGAAGCCTGAAATTTTAGTGTTGGACGAACCGACAGCAGGCCTCGATCCAAGGTCAAGACAGGAACTTTTGGAGCAAATCGTTCAGTTGAACAAAAAGGAAAACATGACAGTCATTTTCGTCTCTCACAACATGGAGGAAGTGGCGTATTTAGCAAATAGAATTTACGTTTTAGCAGAGGGAAGAAATCTGATTGAAGGAACACCAGGAAACATTTTCGGTAATTCTGAAACCCTGGCAAAACATCATATTGGAGCACCGCAAACAGTGGAGATTCTGTCGCAGCTAAAAGAACGGGGATATACTGTCAATCTTAATGCATACGAAATAGAGGCTGCAGCAAAAGAATTGGTTTCTGTTATTCAGTCAAATAGGAGGTGAGGAAAATGGCAAGTGTTGAATTCGAGTTAACCCGAAATATTACCATCGGGCAGTATTTGCCGACAGGTTCACTCATTCATCGTATGGATCCTCGCATCAAGCTCTTAGCATTTACCATCCTTGTCATTGCAATGGCTATTTGTGACAGCTACGGTGGAAACATAATCGCGCTTGCTTTTGCATGTTATTTATTTTATATGTCTCGTATTCCGATTAGCTATGGTTTGTCAGGAGTCAAGCCCGCTGTACCTTTCATTTTAATATTAGCGGTATTGCAGCTGTTATTCTATAGCGAGATTGCTTCAGGCGGAACGGTTTTTGTGGATTATGGATTTATTCTTATAACAAGTGACAGCATTCGTCTGGTAATCGTTTCAGCCCTTCGATTTATTGAAATCATTTTTTTAAGCAGTGTATTAACGTTAAGCACTTCGACCACACAAATTACACATGGGATTGAAAGTCTTTTAAGACCTTTGAAGCATGTAAAGTTTCCGGTTCATGAATTTGCTTTAATCATTACGATTGCGATTCGATTTGTTCCTACATTTGCAATGGAAATGGAAAAAATGATGAAAGCCCAAGCCTCAAGAGGGGCAGAATTCGGCACAGGTGCATGGTGGAGAATTATCCAGCGAACCAAGGATGTATTTCCGATTATCATTCCATTATTCAATGTTGCGATGGCGAGGGCTGAAGATTTAGTGCTTGCTATGGAATCCAGATGCTATACCCCAGGGAGTGAACGGTCAATTTACACAAAGTATAAAGCTCAAACCAGGGATTATAGTGCACTTCTTTTCTGTATCCTGTTTACTATTCTATTATTGGCATTTCCATTTCCCTATTAGATTTTATTAAAAATGCAATACCATTCTATCAGTCTGAAAAAAATAAGGAGGGTAATCGAATGGAAAAAGGTCTAACCACTAGAAAGATTGTCATTGCTGGAGTATTAGGAGCAGTAGCTATTTTGCTTGGTGTCACCCGATTAGGTTTTATTCCTGTTCCTACTGCAGCAGGGAACGCTACCATCATGCATGTCCCGGCAATCATTGGAGGAGTCATGCAAGGCCCGTTTGTTGGACTGGTCATTGGACTGATCTTCGGTGTGTCTTCGTTCCTTGATGCAACTATTCCGTTATTTAAAGACCCGCTGGTTGCTATACTGCCGCGATTATTTATTGGAGTAACAGCCTATTTATCTTACATTTCCTTGAAGAGAGTCAACGAGTATGCCGCTATTGGGGTGGCGGGATTTGTAGGAGCGTTTACAAATACGCTGCTTGTTTTGACAATGGCGGTCATTAGAGGATATATTGCTCCAGGTGTCGCGGTTACGATTGCTGTAACAAACGGAATACCGGAAGCAATTGTTTCCGTGATCATTACCCTGGCAGTGGTTGTTGCATGGAAAAAGCTTGACCATAGCGGAAACAAGAAATCAAAGATTTCTGGAGAATTGTAGTGGAACGGTTTCATAACATAACAGACGTTCCTGGCGTTAAAGTCGGGAATGAAGAGGATAATTTAGGTTATACGGGCTGTACCGTTTTATTGTTGGAGAAAGGTGCTGTATGCGGTGTAGATGTTAGAGGTTCAGCTCCTGGAACAAGGGAAACAGATTTACTTAATCCAGTGAACCTTGTAGACCGGGTTCACAGTATCTGTCTGGCGGGAGGAAGTGCCTATGGTCTTGATGCAGCAAGTGGTGTTATGCAGTTTTTGGAAAAGAAAGGTATTGGACTGGATGTAGGTGCAGGAGTGGTTCCGATTGTGCCGTCAGCTGTCCTGTTTGATATGCCTGTAGGGGACCCTTCTGTTCGTCCGGATCAGAAAATGGGTTATAAGGCGGCATTAAACGCCAAAAGAGGATATTTTCCATTAGGTAATTCAGGAGCGGGTTGCGGGGCTACGGTTGGAAAAGTGGCTGGCCACCATCGGGCAATGAAAGGCGGGCTAGGTTCCGCGTCTAAAGTTTTTCCAAATGGTTTAGTTGTAGGAGCCATTGTTGCAGTAAATGCGATGGGGGAAATTCGAAATCCCGAAACGGGAGAAGTCATTGCCGGTGCCAGAGATGATCAGGGGAAAATAAAGAGCAGTTTAGAATGGATGCTAGAACAGCCTGCCATCCCCTTAAAGCCTGGTACAAATACAACAATAGGGGTTGTTGCTTGCAATGCGAAGTTAACTAAATCACAGGCCTCTAAGGTAGCGTCCATGGCACAAAATGGATTAGCTAGAACCATCTATCCTGTGCATACGATGTTTGATGGAGACACGATCTTTTCTTTGAGTACAGGCGATATGAGTGCATCAGTTGACCTGATTGGGACGATTGCTGCTGACATTTTGGCAGAAGCAGTCATCCTCGCTGTTCAGAATGCTGAAGGAATTGAAGGCTTTCCATCAAGTAAAGAAATCAATGAATCTCATTAAGAAAGGACGATTGCAATGACAGCAGCAATAGAATCTATTCTTCCTTTTATTGATAAAAAAGAAGTGATTGAACTGACAAGGAGTCTTATTCGTATACAAAGTGTCTATCGTCCAAATGTCGAGGGTGGAAACGAAGAAAAGGTTGCCCGTTTCATAGTTGAATACCTTAAGAACATCGGATTAGATGTTTATTATGAAGAAGTGGTGCCAGGACGGCCAAATGTTATTGCAGTTTATGACTCTGGTCTCCCAGGAAAAACTCTTTTATTTGAAGGGCATACAGATGTTGTAACTGAAGGAGATATTGATTCATGGACATATGATCCTTTTGGCGGAGAAGTCAGTAATGGCAGAATTTATGGAAGAGGTTCTTGTGATACGAAAGGGAACCTTGCTGCTGCCATTTCTGCTGTTCATTCTATAAAAAAATCAGGCGCTGCCTTTAAAGGGAAAATGATCCTTTGTATCCCCTGCGACGAAGAGGGAATGATGATCGGAATTAAAGATTTTATTAAAAAAGGCTGGGCAGATGGAGTTGATGGAGCCATTATCTGTGAACCTGAGGAGAATCAGCTCTGTATTACACAAAAAGGGGCGATGCGCATCGTACTTAAAACGTACGGAAAAATGGCCCATGGTGCGATGCCGCTTACTGGAATTAATCCCAATACACGCATGGCTAAATTAATAGTGGAATTGGATCAATTGGAACAAAGAGAAAAAGATCGGATGGGGGAACATCCGTATCTTGGCTGGCCGAGCATTACACCAACTATCATACAAGCACCAGTTAAGGGAGAACCGCAAATCAATGTAGTTCCTGCACAATGTATGACTACACTTGATATTCGGACGGTTCCTGGGCAGGAGCATCATCAATTGAGAAAGGAAATAGAAGTCATTATTGAACGGCTTGGTAAAGAAGATCCGCATTTCAAAGCGACACTTGAACTGATTGAGGACAGACCTTGGACAGAGACACCGAAAGATCATGAGGTAGTACAGGCTGTTGCGCAGGCTTATAAGGAAGTTACAGGTAAAGAACCCGTATACAATGGGGTCCCTGGGGCTACAGACGGGACGTTCCTTCATCTTGCAGGTGTGCCGATCATTACAACAGGAGCAGGTGATCGCCATATACCCCATCATGCCGATGAATATGTAGATATTGATGAGCTCGTTGAAACTGTGCAAATCTACACACTTTCTGCTCTTAACTTTTTAAAGTAGCACTTCACATGAAAATAACATCAGTTCTTCCTTTGTAATGAAATATATTTGGGAAATTTGAATGAATAGAGTATGCCAAAGGCTAACTTTTGGCACACTCTTTTTTTTCTGTAAAAACGGCTAGAAGTGTCTCTTCTTTAAGCAGACAGGTATTTATAGAGCAAGATGGAATCTGATGGAAAGATAGGTCTTGCATTGAAAACCGCATGTTTCATGGAACGAAGCTCAATCTTATTATTATTAGGCTGAAGAAAGACTTATATATAACTGCATATTACTCTTTTTATTTCTGACTGCCGGCATTAACTATTACAACTTCTACTTGTATGTCAGACAGAGAATCTTCCCGCAGCTTATATTTTTTGTGAGTTCAGGTGTTGAGCGGTATGTGGACTCAGTCAAATTGTACAAATCCGCATCCATTCAGTAAAGTGTTAATGAGTTTCGATAAGAAAAAAGCGGGGAAATAAACTAATAGAACGACGCTTATATAAAGAAGGGATGGATTCAAATGTCAGAACAAAATCATATTATTAATAAAAATGAAAGTCTTGAAACAGAAAAAGTTGAATGCCGCATAGCGACGATTCCTGATGAAAAGATGGAAGATATTCTGGGGAGTTTTGAAAGCTTTAAACAGTATTTGGGTAAAAGGGTGGCACTTGGCGAAAAACTTGGACTAAATGAAGAGCAATTAGCCTAAACAGCAGAAAAGGTAGCAGCTTACCTTGCTGAAAATGAGGAACCGAGAAATAGAGAAGAAAAATTGCTGCAGGAACTATGGAAAGCAGGCGAGCAGGAACAGCGCCATCAATTGGCACATTTGCTTGTAAGACTTGTTGGAAAAGAGAACGCATAAAATCGTTAGAAAAAGCTAGAGCGGAAAAGTCCGCTCTAGCTTTTTTCTTTTATGAATCGGTGCGGGTGGATCGTTCGGCATAATTAAAGATGGGGTCAGAGAGTTTAAACTCATATGTATTCCCGTCCACAATGCCGACCGTTTTTTCACTGTCGTAAAGGTCCAGCATAAAAGCTGCCATTTCTTTAGCAGTATGAAACTTTGGCACGGCGCCTTCATACATAAACTCATCTAGATCAAAAGAGCGCTTGGCAAATTCTGTTTCAGTTGCGGCAGGAGCCAATACTTTTGCCTGCATTTTAGCCCCTTTTGCTTTTAATTCACGGGCAAGGCCTTCAGTAAATGCACTTACATAAAATTTCGTTGCGCAGTACGTGACGGCTTCAGCAATTATGGTATATCCGCCTCCGGATGAAATATTCATAATCTGTGCACCATCATGATCGGAATAATCTCTTACAAAAAGAGAAGATAAAATCGTCAGCGCTTCAATATTTAAATGGAGCATAGACGCTATTTTGTTTAAATTTTGTTCAGCGATTGATGCAAAGTTGCCAAACCCTGCATTGTTGATCCACGTTTCAAGTTCGTATTCTTGAAGGCTGTCGTACAGCTTATAAGCATTCTCTGAAACGGATAAATCACTAATCCGGATGACAACATCCAGTTCTTTGTTTATTTCTTCGATTTCTGTTTTTAATTCCTGCAGCTTTTCTTCTCTGCGTGCAGCGATAATTAAATTTTTTCCGCGGCCTGCAAAAGCAAGTGCCGCTTCATACCCAATGCCTGAGCTAGCTCCGGTTATAACAGTATACTTCATTTGAACTCCTCCAACGATTGATTTCTTTTTCATTTTATTGGTTAGAGTATACTCTAAGTCAAATAGTATTTATAATAATTACTAGAAATGAGAACCTGGAGGGATAGGATGTATACCATTGGCGAGACAGCAGATTTATTGGGACTAAGCACTCACACCCTACGCTATTATGAAAAAGAGAACATTATTGAGCCGGGCCGCACTGTGAATGGAGTTCGAATCTATAATGATGACCAGCTTGCCTGGCTTCGTTTTGTGGTCAAACTAAAACAAACGCAAATGCCGATTGCACAAATTAGAAAATATGCTCAGCTATATTTAGAAGGTGAACATACAGCATATGCTCGCCTGCAGCTGCTTGAAAATCATAGAAAATCAATACATCAGCAAATAAAGACGCTGGAGGCTACAGAAAAAATGCTTGATGATAAGATTGCAGCATACAAAGAATCAATAAAGAAGAAAAACACCAATAATAAGCAAAATGACAAATCCATTAAATAACCTGTAAAGGATTTCGAACCTTTTAGAGGATTTTTTATACTGAACGAATGTAATCTCCTGTTCATGTTTTGTTCACCTTACTCACCTATACTCTTCTTATCAAGAAGAATTGGAGGACACAAAGTGAATCTGGCATGGAAGGAAATAAAAAAGAATAAGGCTCGTTTTATCATTTTAGGATCGATCATCTTTTTAGTGAGTTTACTGACGTTTATGATTTCTGGGCTTTCAAATGGATTGTCCCAAGATAATGCATCACTGATAAAAGGTTTGCCTGAGGGTCACTTCTATATGAATGCAGATGCTGAAGAAAATTATCTCGCATCTAAGATTGATAAAAAGATTGAGGAAAATATCCTTGCGGAAAATAAACAGGCTTCTGCCCTTGCAATCCAAATGGGTTTCCTAAACGATGATCAAGAAAAACAGCATAGTGTTGCCTTTGTGACATCAACTCAATCGCCATTTTTTGATGAGGTCGAAAAAGGGGAAGTGATTCTAGATCGTTCCTTAATAGAAGAAGGAGTGAAGATAGGAGATAAGGTAAAAAACAATCAATATAGCGGTGAACTGATTGTAAAAGGGTTTACAGATCATAAAAAATTCAGTCATGCACCTGCAGCTTTTATTAATCAAGAAGATTATCAAGAAATTTTCAAGGGGAATGAGATGCAATTCATCTTTCTGCCAAAGAAAAATGAGGAACAATCCTTTTCCGGACTTCAGTCATTTACCAATGACGAGTTCCTCAGCACAATTCCAAGCTACAAAGCAGAGCAGCTGTCCCTTAACATGATTTCTTGGTTTTTAATTGTCATTAGCGGCATGCTGTTCACTATCTTTTTCTATATGATGAATGTTCAAAAAATTGGATTATACGGAATTTTAAAAGCCATTGGCATGAAAACGAGATCATTATTTGTCATGATGTGGAGCCAAATGATGATCATCACGCTCTCTTCACTTGGAATATCGGTTCTAGTAAGCCAAGCTTTAGAACGCCTTGCTCCTGACGCCCTGCCATTTTATTTGCCGGCAGAGACAAGTTTCAAGCTTTCACTCATTTTTATTGCAGTAGGGTTCATTGGTGCTACTTTATCAGGTATTCAAATTAAAAAAGTGGAACCATTAAAAGCCATACAACAAGGAGGAGAGTAAAATGACAATATTTCAGCTGAAAGATGTGAAGAAAACGTTCATTAATGGCGAAGTAAAAGAACAGATACTAAATGGAATTAGTTTATCACTTAAAGAAGGTGAAATAACTGCATTAGTAGGAGCATCAGGTTCAGGAAAGAGTACCCTTTTGACGATTGCTGCAGGGCTTCAGCATGCAACTCATGGCCATATCCTTTTTAACGATAAAAATATCAGTGAAATGGATCAAGACCAAATCAGAAATTTGAGAGCCAATCAGTTTGGTTTTATTTTTCAAGCTTCTCATCTGGTCCCATTTCTTACGGTTCAAGAACAGCTTATGCTCATGCTTAAACTCTCAGAAACAAAGCTTAAGAAACAGGAACAAATCGACGAAACGGAAAAGTTGCTCAAATTGACAGATCTGTATCATCGGAAGGATGCATATCCCCAATCTTTATCAGGAGGAGAGAAACAGAGAGCAGCTGTAGCCAGAGCCCTGATACACAAACCGAAAATATTATTTGCGGATGAACCGACTGCCAGTTTAGATTCTAAAAGGTCAAAGGATATAATGAAATTAATCAAACAATTAACAAAAACGATGAAGATAACCACATTAATGGTTACTCACGACGAAGAAATGCTTCTTTATGCAGACAAAGTCGTGACAATGAGGGATGGATTGGTTTTCAAATAGACAAAAAGGCTGCCAGAATCTGTGGCAGTCTGATTTTGTTCATATTCATTTGATCATAATAGACTTGACGATCGGTTTATTTTTTATGAGGGGAAGAGAACATGAAAAGAATTTTAGTAGTGGACGATGATCAGGTAATGGTGAAATTTATCCAGATAGAGTTAAACCGTGCAGGCTATGATGCAGTCACCGCTTATTCTGGCAAGGAAGCTCTTTCAATTATAAATAAAACGGCGGTAGACTTAGCTGTAATAGACATCATGATGCCCGGATTAGATGGCTTCGAAGTAACAAGAGAATTGAAAAGCATTTGCGAGGTGCCTGTCATTTTATTAACGGCAAGGCATCACATAGAAGACAAAGAAAAGGGATTTCAATCAGGCTCAGATGATTATGTCGTAAAACCATTTGAATTTAAAGAATTACTATATAGAATACAAGCTATTTTAAGAAGATATCAGAAACCGCAGGATGAGCTGCTGAATATTGGTTCAATCAAAATTGACCGCAGAAGCTATGAAGTTCAGACGGAAAGCGGGACGCTGATGCTTCCGCTTAAAGAATTCGAAGTCCTGCGTCTTCTCGCTTCTCGCCCAAATCATGTATTTACCCGCGAACAAATCATTGAGAGTGTGTGGGGAATAGACTACACAGGTGATGACCAGACCGTCAATGTTCATATAAAACGAATCCGCAGCCGGCTTTCCGGCAAGGCGCCAGACATTCAAATTACAACAGTTCGCGGAGTCGGGTATAAGATGGAGGAGCTGACATGACCCATTCACTCTACTTGAAGTTCGTTTGGTTTACTCTCATTACAATGATCATCAGCAGTTTAACATCCTTCTTTGTTATGAATACGTATTATCACCAGTTTTTAAAAAAAGAAAATGATAAAAAGAATGCAGCGATTGCGGCTGAGATGTCGGCATATTTAGAGGGTTTGAATTCCGATCAGCTAAGTGATGCTCTAGAAATGCTAGGTGCATCCGGCTATCAGCTTTATGTGGAGGATCAAAGCGGAAGCGGTTCTTTCTACGGAGGAGAGTACCGGGATAAAACCTTGCCCAAAGAGGTCATTTCTTCTGTCATAGATGGGAAAGTTTATCATGGAATGCGAGACTACCCAAGAGAAACGTTTGTGACAGGATTTTTTGCAAATGAGCTGAAAAATTCAGTAGGTGTTCCCATGGAAGCAGGTGGAACAAACTATGCACTCTTTATTCGGCCGAACATCGGCTTGCTGTTTGGAGAGCTTCGTTTTTTATTCGGAGGTCTAGGTATTGGTCTATTGATTTTAAGTATTTTTGGCATGATTATTGTTGCAAGGAAATTAATTCATCCAATTACTCACTTGACAAAAGTGACAAAAAAACTGGCCGCTGAATCGTTTGATGAACCGATTAACATTTCCCGCAGAGATGAAATCGGACAATTAGCTAAAAGTTTTGATGCGATGCGTGTTCAAATCAAACAGCTGATGACAAAAAGAAAAGAGTTTGTAAATAATGTTTCACATGATATTCAGTCACCGCTGCATACGATTCAAAGCTACCTTGCGTTATTGAATAAGCCCGATGTGACAAAAGAAGAGCAAATCGCTTATCAGAAAATAATTCATCAAGAAACCTCAAGACTGTCTGAATTAACTAAACAGCTGCTTGCATTAACCGTTTTGGATGAATCTCTTGCACTTCAAGATAAGAAACTACTTTCAATAAATAAACAATGGTCAGACACCATTAACCACTTTAGGTGGAAATTAGAAGAAAAAGAAATGAGCCTTTCTCACTCTTTGAAAGCAGAAAACATCATAGGAAATGCATCCTTGCTTCAAACAGTATGGGAAAACCTTTTAAATAATGCCGTTAAATATAGTGAGGAAGGCGGAAGTATCCACATTGAAACAGATAATAAAGAGGATCAGGTTATGATCAAGATCCGTGATGAGGGGATTGGAATGTCTGAGGATGAGAGGAAACAGGCGTTTGAAAGGTTCTATCGTGCAGATAAAGCAAGAACCCGCAAAACAGAAGGAACAGGTCTAGGTCTTTCGATAGTGAGAGAGATTGTGAATTTGCATCACGGCAGTATTGACATCGAGAGTGTACCGCTAAAAGGGACTTCAATCATTATTTTATTACCTAAAGGGTAATGACGACTTTTATCTTTTCCTGCGCTGTAAATTTAGCCATAAAAAAAACTGCACCTCCAAATGTTAGATTGTGTCTAACATTTGGGGTGCAGTTCAAAAGATGGAGGTTTTTCACTTGCCAAATAAATAATGTTCTAATTAACGGTACTCTCATCCATGTACATAACTTCCCAAAGGTGACCGTCCAAGTCCTGAAAGCTCCAGCCATACATAAATCCGTGATCAATTGGATCTTTAGATTCTGAACCTCCAGCCTTTAGGGCTTTATTAACAATCTCATCTACTTTTTCACGGCTATCAGCAGATAGGGCCAAGATAACTTCAGTG
Organism: Bacillus sp. F19; assembly: GCA_023823795.1. Taxonomy (NCBI): domain Bacteria; kingdom Bacillati; phylum Bacillota; class Bacilli; order Caryophanales; family Bacillaceae; genus Bacillus; species Bacillus sp. F19. The sequence goes on along the minus strand of CP085710.1, from coordinate 2,943,394 downwards.
CTTTTTCCTGCATCGGAAATATCTTTCTTAGTAAAAGTTTTAAAATAATCTTCAACAAGCAGCATGACAAAAATATGCTCGCTGATCACCATACAAGTAGCATTATCATCTGTGAATTGCGGGTTGAACTCAAACCCGATTTTTGAAAAAAATTCGACGGATTGATTAAGATTTTTTACAGGTAAGTTCACAAAGATTTTATCTGCTGTCAGACTCATTTTTATCACCCTTAATTAATATTTTTTATAGTCCGGAACCATCAGATGCTTTTTCATGAAGTCAACTATTACACCAATAATGTAAAATGAATATCACCCGCATGATCCACTTTTATTACTTCTTCAGCTTACTTTGTTTTCCTTCTATTTTACAGAAATTTATAAATATACAATGTCCATACCCATTTAAAATTGGAAGAGCGGGATAGTAAAAATCTTTCATAGAAATTGGGAACAAAGAGTAATTCAGCATGTGAAAGAGGAAGTATTACATAGTAACTAACGCATCAGATTGTTAAAGATAGCTTTTAATATTATTCCGCAATCGGGCCATTTATGGAAGATCACTTATGTGTTTAAACGAGCAGATTATTCTTTTCGCCAACAATGTGTAGAGGATGAATCTAGACGGTATGAGGACAATTGAGCACTGAACAATGATTAAAATAAAAGACAAGTAAGGTGTATGTGAAAAGGACTTAAATAGTGTCCTTTCACATACACCTTTTTTAAATGAAATTTAAACTTTCCTCTAACCTGACTTTAACCTTCATTGCCTAAGATAGACATGAAAAGGTAAAAGGAGGATTGGTCATAAAAATCCCAAAAGAAGAAAACCGAGATTTAGAATCGAATATAGCGTTTATATCCATAGAGTTTATATAGGAAGTAGTGAAAACTTGAAAACAAAAATAAAGATTATTACGAGAAATATTTTATTAACTATAGTAGCAGTCCTCCTTATTTGGATTATTTTTCATAATGTTATGACTATATATGAACAAAAAAAATACCAAGCATTAGGGCAATTAGTTGAAGTAGATGGAAACAACATGCATGTCTATACAAAGGGTGATGGTGGAAATACAATTCTCTTATTAAGTGGTTTGGGTACCTCTTCACCAGTGCTGGATTTTGGACCTTTGATTAATGAGATGGCTAAGTACAATAAAATTGTAGTCGTAGAGCCTTTTGGATATGGCTGGAGTGATTTAACAAATAAGGAACGAACAGTGGAAAATATAGTTGAAGAAATAAGAACAGCTCTAAAAAAATCAAACATAGAAGGGCCATACATATTAATGCCTCACTCTGTTTCCGGAATCTATAGCATGTATTACGCCAATAAATATCCTGATGAAATTAAAGCTATTATAGGGATTGATTTCACATTGCCAAAGGCATTGGAGTATTTTGAAGAGTCTGCACCAACTTTGCCCAAGTATATTAGCTTTGTTGCACCAACTGGAATTGTAAGAGTTGCATTATCTATCATCCCTAATGAATTCCTACCATTAGCAAATGAAGGAACTTATTCTAATGAGAATTTAAAGATGACCAAAATCATTTCTGCTTGGAAAGGCTATAATCAAAATGTAGTTGATGAAGGAAATGAAATAAATAATAACATAGAAAAAACGAAAGATATGTCATTTCCTACGAATTTGCCTGTCATGATCTTTACTACAGATAAAAATGAAATAAATAAAGAAGGCCGATCCAATAGAACTTTTTATCAAACGCAATTAAGTAATGTAGCTATTAATAAACTCGTTATTTTAGAAGGGCACCATTATCTTCATTGGACGCGGTATAAGGAAATATCCGATTACGTTAATGAATTCACGGATACTTTTGTTAAGGATTAATAGATATTCATATAAAAAGATGATTGTTGCTTATGCAATATCTATACAGCAAGTTTTATTTTGATATATTCAACAATCGGGCGTTTTAATGGAGTAACATAATATTTATGGACTAACAGGTAAAAACCGATCAGTCCATTTTTTATCAATAAGGTACACTCTAATGGAACAAATAAAAAAGACACTTAATAAATAAGTGTATAGTCTTATTAAATTTATCGGACTATATTTACTCTTTGACCATATACATATGCACCATATAGATTATCAGAAATATCAATTTTAAATGTTCCTACTTTCATTCCAGAAAAGGTTACGACTGCCCCTTGACTATTATAATTTTGAGTAAACGCTTTGTATCCTGTACAAGCATTTGTACTAACATTGCATACACGTGCTTTTATATTGTGTGCGTGAGCTGGAGCATAACCAGTTCCTGGTGTATAACTCTGCCTCCACATCCCCCTTGTAAAAATAACTATTTCTCGATCCGTATTATTTGTACTTACTATTCCTTCATGTTTTCCATCCTCAGTGTGAAAACTTCCCCAACCAGAACTATAATCAGCACTTGCTTTATCAGTTCCAAAAGAAAAAACTCCAATTAAACTAATAACCATAACACCAAGAACAGATAATATATTTTTCAACAAATTCCCTCCTTATTTTTAAAACCTATTTACAAATAAAGTATATTATGTAAATTCATTTTGATAACAGTTTTTTTAGTCTTTTTGGATTGCAATGGGGTACCACCATGGGAATAAGAAGGAGTTTTTGATAAGGTACAGAAATTGTTATGAAGAGACAAAAAAATTTGATTTACCATTTTTTGTTCAGTTTGGTGGTATTCTTACAAAAGAATGGATGTGGAAACGTGCAAAAGAATATCCTACTTGTCGAGGATGACAGAGAAATAAGTAAACTGGTTAGTTGTCACTTAGAACAGGAGAATTTTACGGTACTTACTGCATTTGATGGAGAGGAGGCATTGGCTCTTCTTAAGAAAAATGAGGTTGATTTAATCTTACTTGATTTAATGCTTCCTAAGCTAAGTGGGATGGATTTCCTAAAGCAGATAAGAGCAACGAGTTTAATTCCTGTATTGATCATTTCAGCAAAAGGGAGTGATATAGATAAAGCGTTAGGTCTTGGTTTTGGTGCAGACGATTATATCAGCAAGCCTTTTTCCATGCTTGAACTAACCGCCAGGGTACATGCTGCAATTCGCAGGGCAACACAATATCTTCCTACAGAGAATGGATCTACTTCAGCTATCGTACATTTTAAAGAGCTTTCTCTTGACTTAAAAACCTTTTCGGCACTAATTAAGGGGAAGACCGTGCAGCTTACATCCAAGGAATTTCATATTTTAAAGCTATTTATGATAAATCAGAGCAGAGTGTTTACAAAGGAGCAAATTTACCATTTTATTTGGGAAGATGACTATTATGGGAATGAAAATGTGATTAATGTTCATATTAGAAGACTTCGGGAAAAAATAGAAGTGGATCCGTCAAACCCGCAATACATTCGGACGATATGGGGAATCGGATATAAATTAGGTGAGTAGCTTATGGCTCTTTTATTGAGTATAATCATTGTTGTTTTGCTTGTGATCATCGGAGTGCAGTCCTATTTTAGAAGAAAAATGAATAGAGACTTGAACGAAATACGGAACAAACTTTCCGATATTATTGAGCAGGAGACTGCTGAAAAAGTGTTAATACAAACAGATCAGAAAACCATTAAACTATTCCTCATTCAAATCAACCGTCTTTTAGATTACAATCAACAAGTAATTGCGGACTATATGAAAACTAAAGAAAGCTTAAGAAAAATGCTGTCTAACATGTCTCACGATTTGAAAACCCCATTCACCGTAATTTGGGGCTATGTTGAAAAATTAAATTTAGACAACAGTATGAGTGTGGAAGAACGGAGCGAGGTTACTTCCCGTCTTCATCAAAAAACGCTGCATGTAATATCGCTGCTAAATCAATTTTTTGACCTTGTTAAACTTGATTCTGGGGATTATTCGATACCTTTAAGCAGGATTTCTATTAATGAAATATGCAGGAAAAATGTGCTAGAGTTTTATGATTTACTGCAATCTAAAAATTTTCAGGTGGAAGTGAACATTCCAGAACAATATTATTACATTCTTGGAAATGAAGAGGCATTAAATCGGGTCTTAAACAATCTTATTTCAAATGCCATCCGTTATGGTAGTGATGGAGGGGTGTTTGGGTTAACAGTTCGAGAAGACGGGGATTATATCGCAATTGATATTTGGGATAAAGGTAAAGGAATCGCTGAGGTGCATCAAGAAAAGGTATTTGAACGGTTATATACATTGGATGATGCCAGAAACCCAGAATTTCATGGAAGTGGGCTCGGGTTAAGCATAACGAAACATTTAATAGAATCAATGAAAGGTTCCATCCACTTAAGTAGCAAACCATATGAAAAAACGGTCTTTACTTGTGTTTTCCATCAAATTACGTATTAAGTACTTTTCACAAGAGGTGTTCAGTTAGAACAGCCTCTTTTTGTGCAAACAAATAACTTAAGAAATTTGTAAGGATTGAGAAAGAAAAAAGATATTTTTGATTCCTATAATGAAAGTAGATGCAGGAAGGAGGAAGTCAGGATGAATCATGTAGTAAAAACAACAGGGCTTACAAAAAAAGGAAAAGACAGAGAGTTGGTAACAAATATAAATCTTAATATTCGTAAAGGAGAAATTTACGGTTTTCTCGGTCAAAATGGTGCAGGTAAAACAACTATTATGAAAATGCTCACTGGCATAACGAAGCCAACAAGTGGGGAGATCGAATTATTTGGCAAGAAGCTTACGGAACGTTCAAAGTTTGTTTTAAAGAGAGTCGGTAGCATTATTGAATATCCAATCTTTTTTGAGCATTTAACTGCGATGGAAAATTTGAAGCTTCATTGTGAATATTTAGGATATTATGACGATAAAGGAATAAAACAAGCGTTGGATATGGTTTATTTGAATGGGGTTGAGGACAAAAGTGTGAAGGAATTTTCCCTTGGGATGAAGCAGCGGCTTGGGATAGCTAGAGCTATTATTACAAAGCCTGAACTGATTATTTTAGATGAGCCAACAAATGGTCTAGATCCTATTGGGATAAAAGATACGAGGGATTTAATCTTAATGCTTAACAAGGAATATGGAATAACCTTTATCCTTTCTAGTCATATTTTAGGAGAAATGGAACAGGTTGTAGACAGGGTTGGTGTAATTGATAATGGAAGGTTGTTAAATGAAGTTACATTAGAGGATATTCGAAAGCAGCGAACAGATTACATTGAGCTATCGACAACAGATGTACAAAAAACGATTTATTTACTTGAAAATGAACTTCATATTTCGAATATGAAAATTATTCAAGGAAACAGAATTCGAATATATGATCTGACTCATTCTCAAATCGATATCTCCAAATTGTTGATTCTCCATGGAGTAGGCATTGAAGAAATCCAAAAGCATACTAGCTCTTTGGAAGACTATTTTTATAAGCAAATTAATGGAGGTGAAAAAATTGTTTAAATTAATGCTATTGGAATGGAAAAAATTAAAGCATCAATCTGTTATTGGTGAAGTAATCATTTACTGGCTTATTCTTATGTTTATGCCTGCATTTTTTATAAAAATGGTAATGCCTGTTTTTGGCCAGAGCTATGCTACAGCCATTGAACTAAATTTGTATATACAATTGGGATTCACCTTGTTTGGAGGATCCCTTATCAATCAGGTTTTCATTGAAGAATATAAAAATAAAACGATCTCACTTTCTTTTGGATACCCAATTAGCCGAAAAAAGTTGTTTACAGCAAAAGTGCTGTTTATCTCACTTTTTGTTTTTCTTGTTACGATTGTTTCCTTTTTATTGGCAGGTTTGACAACCTTTTTACTTGATCAGTTTTTCCCTATTATTAACGGACAGCCAACTCATTCGGATATTATCACCTATTTTAGTAGTATGATCACCCGTTCGCTTATTGTTACCCTGATTAGTTTCATTCCGCTCTTTTTCTTTGGCATTTTGAAAAGAGGAACAGTACCAACCGTTATATGCTCTGTAGTAACTATGCAATTACCAAATTTCTCATCATTCTTAAATCTTGAACCGGAGTTTGTCATAGCAGTAATGTGCATATTAGGAGCTCTTAGCATATACCTTTCCATTAAGACTGCGGAGAATATCGGGGAGATTTAATTTTGGGTGCACATGTGTACCCAAAATTAAATCTGATTTTTGTTGAAACAGTTTAGTGAGTACCTGTTTTACTCCAAATGATCTATAGTTGTGCAGGTCTGGAAGTAAAATAATTGAGGTGCTATCGCTGCACTTTTTATTTATCAATAAATATGGAGATGGATTATTTATGCGTGCTTTTGTTACAGGTAGTACAGGATTGCTGGGTAACAATCTAGTTCGTCTTTTAGTAGAGAAGGGATGGGAAGTCAAGGCATTGGCGCGTTCGGCTAAAAAAGCCGAAAAGATGCTCGATGGATTATATGTTGAGGTGGTTACTGGTGATTTACTGGATGTAGAGTCACAGGCTGGTCATGAAGTTTACTCTGATAGATCGTACTTTCTTCAACTAAACCAGCTAATAGAAGCTCAAAACCGTTAAAGGGCACAATTCACAAGTAGTAGATTGAGTCCGTTATTCCAGAAAAGGGCGCTGTTTATGAAATAACGAATAAAGCACAATTTCTCTATTTTAATTCAGAGAAATTAGGCTTTTTTTTTTGAAAACCGGATTTTCCAAAAGGTACCCCTTTTTTGCTGTCATTATCAAAAACGATGGTTTTTGGTAAGAGTGAAATGAGGCCTAAAATGGGTGTTACTTTAGGTGATAATTTGCACTTATTTTAAGTGCTATTTTGCACATGCAAATTTTAAAACCCAGCTACTTTCATAAGAGAAGATTAGCTGGGTTTCTTGATTTTTACTGTTTGGGGTCCTAGTAATCCCTGTGAAAGCTATAAATCCTTTTGAATTCGGATAGAATGATACAGTGCAAAATTTTTAAAAAGGAAGGTTTCAAGGTGAAAGTTAATGGTTAAGAACGAAAAGATATCAACACGTCAATTTAGAAATTTAGTCATTTTATTTACGATTGGAGATTCTATACTTGTTCTTCCATCATTATTAGCTTTCTATTCAAAACAGGATGCTTGGATTGCATGTATAATAAGTGTAGGAATAGGATTATTGGTGATTGCTTTATACACCAAATTAGGTTTATTATTTCCTAATATGACTTTCGTTCAAATGAATGAAAAACTATTTGGAAATTGGATAGGCAAATGCACTTCTCTTTTTTTTCTAACAGTAACTTTTCTTTATACTTGTTCCGTAATGTATTATGTAGGACAATTTATGACCATACAAATATTACCAGATACACCTATTGAAATGATTCATATTATGTTGGCGATCATTTTAGTCATGGCTGTACGCCTTGGACTTGAAGTTACTGCACGGGCAGCAGAAATCTTTCTTGTATTTTTCATTTTGCTTTTCATTATTTTAGTAATCTTTGTTTCCCTACAAATTGATATTAAAAATATACAACCTGTTTTCGAGGTAGAGTTAAAGCCTTTATTACGAACAGTAATAATTTTTGTTGTTTATGCTCCTGTCGATTCTTTAGTGTTGTTAATGATTTTCTCCGCCAGTGTCAATGAGTTAAAAAAAGCTCGAAAAGCATATTTCAGTGGATTTGTAATTGGTGGAATTGTCATCATTATAATCACATTATTAACTATTTTAGTTCTTGGTGCTGATCAAACAGCAAGACAAGCATTTCCAGGCTATACTTTAGCTAAAAAAATTAATGTAGGGAATTTTGTCCAGCGGATTGAAGCCATCCTTGCTATTATGTGGTTCATTTCTATGTATTTTAAAATGGTTCTTTTTTTTTATGGCTCCTGCTTGGGGATTTCACAAGTTTTAGGGTTAAAAAATTATCGCCCCTTAACATTGCCTTTGGGGATGCTGATCGTTAATCTTTCTCTAATCATTTATCCGAATATTGCTTATCAACAAGAATGGGACGTAAACACTTCTGTACCACAATCGATAACAGCTGAACTATTTTTAGCTCTTTTAATGTTGGTGGTAGCAATTTTTCGTAAAGGACTAATAAAGTAGCATATATTGGTTATTGGCTTGGGCAACAATATCAAGGAAATGGGATTATGACGAGAGTTGCCAAAGCTTTGACTGATTATGCTATTAATGAGTTAAACATAAACAAAGTTGAAATTAGAGCTGCTGTTGAAAATAAGAATAGTAGGGGTATTCCCGAAAGATTGGGGTTTGTAAACGAAGGGTGTATTAGACAAGCAGAATGGCTGTATGATCAGTATGTTGACCATGTTGTTTATGGAATGTTGGCAGAAGAATGGAATGAAAAATAGATCACCACTTATTCAGCTATCGGGCGCTTTAATTAAGTAACTAAAGCCTAATTTCTCGGTGTTAAAAGCGAGAAATTAGGCTTTTTTATATTTGGATTTCCTTAACGTTGTAAACGCGGTTTCCTGACGCTACTACTAAATGATCGTATATGTGGATATCATTTTTTGTGAGTCATTTGTCTTGTAAAATTAGGGTTTTTCTTCCTTTAAATTTGCAACATTATGATCGATCATAGCGTTGGTCGTGTAAATACATTGATAAAATTGAGAAACTGTGGTAAATTTATATAGATACACCATTAATGGATTTTTTGTGTAAATTATCCCTATTTTAATTATACATCATAAAATCCTTTTCAGTCAACCCCTATTTTTATTTTTTTAAAGGAGTGTTTGATATGAACTTGGAACTTCGCCAGGAGCAAGAACGAGTGGACAGCGTAATGGAGACAATTACAGAGCAAATCAATAGATTGGAGGACGAAACTTCCAGGCGTCGGATGGAAGTTGTGAATATTCGCAAACACTTTTGGGATGAAGTAAAGGTTAATATTGATACCTTCGACGATTATCTTGAGACCATCATCGGCTTGAGACAAGAAGCTCAAGCTCTGTCCGTAAGCCAAAGCACCCATAGACATGCATCCAAGAGATTATCTGCCCTGCGGCGTATGCAAAAGGCGCCCTATTTTGGTCGAATCGATTTCATTGAAGAAGGAACTTCAAATGTGGAACGAATCTATATCGGCATCTCTACGCTCACGGATACAAGCGGAGAAAATTTCCTTATTTACGACTGGAGGGCGCCGGTCTCGAGTGTCTACTACGACTACCAGCCTGGTCCCGCCAAGTATGCTGCACCTGGAGGCGTCATCCATGGCATACTGGAGAAAAAGTGGCAATATCTCATCCGCGGCGGCATTATTCAATCTATGTTCGATACCAGTCTCACCATTGGTGACGAGATTTTACAGCAGGTGCTTGGCAAAAGTACAGACAAACATATGCACAATATAGTGGCCACCATTCAACAGGAGCAAAACCGGATCATCCGGCACGATCGCGAGCGGATGCTCATTGTACACGGCGCTGCTGGCAGCGGCAAGACATCGGCTGCCCTGCAGCGGATTGCTTATTTGCTCTATAAATATCGAGATATGCTGAATGCCGATCAAATCATTCTTTTTTCGCCTAATTCGTTGTTTAATAGTTACGTTTCCAATGTGTTGCCAGAACTCGGCGAAGAGAATATGCAGCAGGTCACATTCCAGGAATACTTAGACCATCGGCTGAAAAGTGAGTTTCAAGTTGAGAATCCTTACGATCAATTGGAATATGTTTTGACTGCAGTGGATAACCGATTATACGGAACAAGGATTGCGAGCATCCGATTCAAGGCTACCACCCGTTTTTTTAAGGCGATCAAATCATACAGGGAGTCGCTGGAATTATCCGGAATGGTATTCAAAGGGATTATCTTCCGAGGAAAGCCAATCGTTACTGCTAAACAAATCACGGAAAAGTTTTATAGCAGCGACACCTCACTTCGCTTTCATAGCAGACTTGAAAAATTGAAGGATTGGCTTATTAAGCAAATAGATGAAGCCGAGAAGCTCGAACGGACTAAGCCATGGGTACAAGAGGAAATCGAACTGCTTAGCAATGAGGATTACCATAAGGCATATACCTACTTAGCGGAAAAACGCGGCTTTAAAGGTGAGTCGATTCATGATTATGAAATCGAGCCTGAAGCGTTAGCCCGCTTGATTGTTCGCCAGAAGTTAAAGCCGTTGCGAAAACGGATCAAGGCGTTTCGTTTCGTCAACATTAAGGGAATATACAAGCAGCTTTTTACCGATCCCATCCAGATCAAACAGTGGATGGACCGGGAAGCACCCGAGGAGTGGCCGGATATTTGCCTATCGACTGTGAAAATGCTGGACGAAGGAAAACTATTTTACGAAGATGCTACTCCGTTTTTACTTATGAAAGAGCTGATTCAAGGCTTTCAGACGAACAGCTCGATCAAACATGTACTTGTAGACGAGGCGCAAGATTATTCTCTGTTTCAATTCGAGTTTTTGAAACGTTTGTTTCCTTCGGCAAGAATGACCGTGCTCGGTGACTTTAACCAGGCAATATTCGCCCATGCCAGCGAAATGGTCGATTTCCACACGCTTACCGGCTTATACGGACCGGATGAAACAGTTGCGATCAACTTGATCCGCAGCTACAGATCCACAAAACCGATTGTCGAATTTACACGCGGACTCGTACCCGACGGCGAACGGATTACCGCTTTTGAACGCGATGGCGAGAGGCCTGTGCTGACACAATTGTCCAATCGCGCCGAACTGCACCGCTGCATTGCTTCCAAAGTCGCAGACTTGCGGAAGCGGCGGTATAATACGATCGCGATTATATGCAAATCCGCTGCGGAGAGCACCGCCGCATACGAGGGCCTGAGCAGCGTCGAAGAAATTAAGCTCGTGAAGAGCGGCTCGATTGAATACGAGCAAGGCGTTGTCGTCATACCGGCATATTTGGCCAAAGGCATCGAATTCGATGCTGTCATTATTTATGACGCATCGGCGGAAGTATACGGAGATGAGAGCCTGCGCAGATTGTTCTACACCGCCTGCACAAGAGCTATGCATTACTTGCAGCTTTACAGCATAGGCGAACCGAGCTCCTTTTTGCGCAACGTTGCGCAAAAGAGTTTACTTCTGACCATGACGTAAACTGGTTAGGAATACTTATTTTAATGTTAATAAAAATAGAAGATGGAGGAGATAACATACCAGAAACAAAACTAAATGCCGTTAAACACGCCTTACAGGCCACTTTTGGAGTGAGTGAATACGAAGATATCCGGAGATTGACCACTGGCCTCACAACTGCCCTTGTTTTTCGCATTATTGTACAGGGAAACCCATACTTACTTCGTATCATCACTCGTACTGATGCTATGAGCGATCCTACGCGACAGTTCGCTTGCATGAAGGTTTAAGGACAGGGTAGAATTTGCCAAAGAAAACAAAGATGCCATAAAGTTAATCCTACAGGAACTACTCTTAAGCTCGGAATTTCGCGAAGTGATGCCAACGTTTGTGGAACAAAATGCGTTTTCGCAGATTTCACCAATGTTTCAATCTGCGATCGAAACAAAGAAGACAGATATGCCTGTTTCCTCTTTGATCCGGATTACCCTCAGTCTGCTTTTAGGATATGTCATAACAAGAACGATTCTTATGCCTGATCACGAATGGAATAATGAGAAAGAAATGCAATTCATGTTGGATATTTTGTTTAACGGCATAGACAATTTAACATAAAATAGCCCGTGCTAATATTAGTGATAAACCGACTCCTTAATATATAGGGTTCTGGTAAAGCCAGCTTTTTGCTTAGTTGTCGCTTTACTTGAAGAGTACTACTGTTTCAAGCCCTACAAGGTTTCAATTTAGATGCGAAAGTTGAGTTCATCATTCATTCATATTTGACGTGTAACGTGTTGAAGTGAAGTTATATATGAGAATCATGTGGTTTTTTGTACACGAAAATGGCATGAAAGAAACTTTTGGGTTGTAGTGAAAAACTTTCGCAACGAATCCTGTTTTGAAAAACAAATATTTTAGAAAAGGAGACGGATTTCGTATGTCAGCAAAAACAGAAAATAGCAATAAATCCTTTTCCATTAAACCCATCATAGGACCACTTCTAGCTGTTATTGTTGGTATGATAATGGTAATTCTTGATAGTACGGCTATGAATGTTGCGCTTCCTGGAATAGTGGAAGATTTTAAATCGGATGTTTCGACCATGCAATGGTCCATAACAGGTTATACGCTTGCATTATCAGCTGTCATTCCTTTAGCTGGTTGGATGTCGGACCGGTTTGGGGCAAAAAAGATATTTTTAATTACGATCGCCTTGTTTACGCTTGGTTCCGTTCTATGTTCTGTAGCACAAAACCCTGAACAGCTAATCCTCTATCGGGTTATTCAAGGGCTAGGAGGAGGAATGGTTGCTCCAATAGGAATGGCCATGATTTTCCGACTTGCTCCTCCGGATAAAATGGGGGCCGTATTGGGAACGCTTGGAGTTCCGATGCTATTAGCACCTGCACTAGGGCCTGTTTTAGCAGGATATCTTGTAGAATATGTAACTTGGCATTGGATTTTCCTAATTAATTTGCCAATCGGTATTATTGCACTTATAGTTGGAGTGAAATTTTTGCCGAAAATTGAACGTAAGACAGTTCCATCGCTTGATCTTTTAGGAATCATATTAGCACCTATCGCATTCGCATTGCTTGCCTATGGAGTGAACGAAGGGGGCAAAAGCTGGTCTTCAACGGAAACTCTTACCGGATTAATTGTAGGTGGAGTTGCTCTCATTATTTTCATTTTCGTTGAACTTCGTCAAAAGCAGCCTTTATTAGAGCTGAGAGTTTTTGGATCATCTGACTTTAGAAAAGGGATTGTGATTGCATGGATTTCACAAATCGCTTTATTTGGGGTGATGATTATTGTCCCGTTATTTTTACAAACTGTAAGAGGTTATGGTGCTTTAGATACTGGTCTAATTCTACTTCCACAAGCTCTAGCATCAGGTGTAATGATGCCAATCGGCGGGCGTTTATATGATAGGATAGGTGCTCGTCCGTTAGCCATAACAGGCTTGTCCACTATTACCGGAGCGCTATTTATGCTTTCACGAATTTCTATGGATACCACTACTGGATTTATCATTACATGTTTAGTGATGATGGGAGCAGGAATTGGTCTTTCCATGATGGCAATTAATACACATGTTCTGCAATCGGCTCCAAGACATCTTGTTAGTCGTGTCACACCATTAACAACAGCGGCTCAACAAGTAATGGTGTCATTTGCGGTAGCAGGTATGACTGGGTTCCTAACGTCAAGAATTACTGATCATATGACAGAAACAGCTAACCCAATTGAAGCAGCCATTGCTGCCTATGGCGATACGTTCCTTCTAGCTGCAGGGATTGCATTAGCTGGGGCACTTCTAGGAACAATCCTTAGTAGACAAAAACAACAGCCGGAACATGCACCAGATGAAGAAACAAAAGAAGCGAATGCCGCAATGATGGCAGGGCATAAAAAAGAAAAATGAAGGATCTTTTATTTATAATATGCTGATCTTCCGCAATCGGGCGCTTCGTATTATAAGGTCAATCAGTTATCTGGTTGGCCTATTTTTTTTAGGGTATGTTTAATGAAGGTCGACAATTAGAAGCCATCAAAAAAATAGGAGTCGATGAACGAGACATCTTTTTAGATAAACAGAGTGGAAAAGATTTCAATCGAGTTCAGTACCAATTATTGAAACGAGTTATCCGTAAAGGAGATATTCTGTGGCTTTGCAAAGTGGAGCAGCTTTTGGCCGACCGAAAGCTACTGTTACGGAAGAGTTTAAAAAGGCCTATGATCGGTGGAAATCAGGGGAGATGACAGCTGTGAAGGCTATGCAGGAAGTAGGGGTAAAAAAGACGACATTTTATAAGCTGGTTAGGGAGCATGAAAAATCGTTGCAAGATAGAAGAATATAATAGGAAGAAACACGTCAAGAAAGGAGCATCTGCCAGTGAGCAGATGCTTTTTTGTGGCGCGTTGCTTGAATAAGGAATGTATATTTTATACATGTTCTTAAGAATAAGCCAAACTAAATAAAAAAGTATCAATCACTTCAAATTTGTAAATGATAACAAAAGAGGAGGTGTGATACTATGGCTAAAGATGTTCTTTGTGAAGTCAATAACTGTTCGTATTGGGGTTCAGGAAACAAATGTAATGCGGATGCTATTTATGTAGTAAGTCATAAGGGTAAACAAGCATCAAATAGTGAAGAAACAGATTGCAAAACATTTAAAACAGAAGTTTAATTTTCTTAGGGTAACCAACATTTTGGTTATCCTTTACTTTTTATAGTATTGATAATAACTATCATTTTCATTCAAATTTATCGAAAAAATTTATTTTTATCTCCTTTAAAAAGAATGAGCTCAAAATTTATATGCTAAGGTCTTCAAGAGGAATTAGGGATGAAACTGTATCTTTTTTCGTTTTTAAATAACAGGTAATGGGCAGTTTTCACTTTTTCTTCTATATAATCGAGTGAATAATCACCTAAGGGGTCTGCTAAGTCCCAATTGCCCGAGATAGATTATCTATGACAAGATTTAATGCGAACTCAACTATATGGCAGCAACAAAAATCGCAATCGAGTTTTCTTTTTGATTACATCTTAACCTTACAATCCACATATAAACAGTTGAACTTTGTTTCATGTATATAGAATCCTAAGTACCTTGACTATAATGGGGTTGGACCACATGCCCATCAAGCTAATAACGTAAATTACTAGATACGAAATAATCCTTGTTTCAAATTTTCAATAAAAGAATATTTTTGTAATATCCCATATATGAAAAAGTAAATAGCAGATCATTTAAGAAAGGATTGATGTATTTATTTATATTGTTTTGGTTTATATCCCAGTCCAAATCTATAATCTTTTTTGCAACTGAGCATTATGAGATTAAATTATTGGAATATTATATGGAAAAAGGAGAAGTGGAACTAGCAAATAACTATGCATTGTCTATTGTAGAAAAGTACCGAAAAAACAGTGAACTTGTATAAACATTATTTCATACTAAAAACTTGTTTTCTGTTGGATTGACCCACGGTTTTGTGACTATATAACCCTCCAATAATTAAGAGTAAAGGTTCTGTTTCAAAAACATCCTTATTTCTTTTTATAGTTATATAAAAAAAGGATATCTTGAAATAAGATATCCACATATTGTTTCAAATAATTTCAAAAGATTGTGAGATTTTTTATCAATTTACATAAACAACAGAGCAGCCCTATTGCTTCTTTTATCCATCTTTACCAATTAAGGAAATTACGTAACTTATATCCTTATTGCTTGCACAATCCCATCTTGTCCAGCTTGGATGATTCGTCCGTTTTGAACAATTGGTGTAGAGTAAACATAGTCCGTAGAAAAATGATACTCATCAATGATACTTCCATTCTTCAAATCCAGCCCCGTAAGTAAGCCATTTACACCAGAAATATAGACTTTTTCTCCTTGAGCTTTAACTGGTGAAGCATTAAATACGCGTTGTTTTGTTGTTGTTTGCCAAAGCAGTTTACCAGAATAAGGATCAATAGCGTTAACTTTTCCCCATTCATCTGCTAAAACTGCCATAGTGTTTTCCATTAAGATGAGTGGCGCGGAATAGAGAAAACCACCCTTAAATTTCCACTCGATATTTCCAGTATGGCGATTAAGAGCGTATGTATTCGAAACATTCGAAACATAAACAAGATCTTTTTTCCCTTCCTTTGATGGAACGATTGTTGCTTTTGTTGCCCATGGACTATATATTAACGTTTTATATGGTGTTTCTCTTATCAGAATGGTAGATTCCCATATTACTTGTCCATTGATTCTATCCAATGCATAGGCCTTGCCGTCTCCTGCTCCAAAATAAATGGCTTTATCATCGGCGGTTGGCATCCCAGCAGTAAAACCGCTAACTTCTGTTGACCATTTTATTTTTCCAGTTTGTGCATCCATTAAAACGATATGATGTCCCGATGGAATGATTAGTTCCCCATTATCATAATAAATGTTGCCCAGAACGGGACTTGGCGTTTTACTTTTCCATGCTGTTTCACCATTACTTGTACGAATACAATAAACCATGTGATCTGATGTACCAACGTAGATATCGGTTTCCTCATTATTTAAGGCTGGCTGTGAATAAATCGGTTCATTTAGTTTTCTCGACCATTTTTCTTTCCCGTTATTCTGATAGATAGCTGTAACGCTTCCGGCTGTTGTTGCTGCAATAACTAGATTTGAAGAAGATATACTTGTTAAATTAGCTTGAATTGGTGCTAGTAGATCTTCTTGCCATTCTAATCTCGATGTACCGTGAGGATCTTCTATTTGAATAGTCTTTGAAGTATCCCACCATTCGGCCCGTTCATTTTTAACTCTGATCTGTAATCTGTATTTTCCTATCGGCATTGAATGCAAATCTATGATTTTTTCAAAGCGAAGTGAAGAATTGCCTACTTGATTTAGGCTTTCCCAGTTACCATCATCCTTTCCGGCATATTTATGGTCAGGCCAGAATTGATATAAAACCTCTTTTGCTTTTGTTCGAGGATCCAAAATAACCTTTAATTCACCTTCTGAAGATTTATGCTTTTGTTGAAATAATATAGCCTTTGGCTTTTCATGTTCTGCAGGTCTTGCTCCTGTAAGGGGAATCTCGGTCAGAACCGTTCGACTTTGAATACCCTCTTCATTAATGCCTGCATGGTAAACTGATAATAAAGGCTGTTTATCAATGGTCTTTTTTTCTACCCAGAAAAACACAGGTGCATCCTTTGCAGCAGGAAGACTGAAAATATGACAGCCATTTTGCAACCACATTTGTTCTTTGTGAACATGGCCGCTTAAAATCAACCGAACGTTATAGGACTCAATCATTTCAAAAAGAGCTTCTTCATTGGATATATAATAATTGTTATCTCCAATTGGATAATGCAAGTACAGTACAACTGGGGTTTCTCGTCCGATAGACTTAAGGTCTTTCTCAAGCCAATTTAGCTGGTCTTTCGTAAAAAATCCTGGTTCCTGAAGAAGCTGGGTAGGATCTAAAGCAATAAAATGAATTCCACCGAAATCAAAGGAATATTGTGATTTACCGACCACGTCATGAAAAAGTTCTCCAGCCCATTCGTCCCATCTTACTTCATGATTTCCCCTAATGGCATATAATCGATTTCGATAATTCTCAGGAATTAAACGATGAAATTCTTGATATTCTTCTGGGAGACCAGCCTCTATTAAATCGCCTAAATGAAGAACGAAGGAAGGAATATCTTTGGATTGAAAGCTGGAAAAAATCTTTTTAATATACTCACTTCTGTGTGGTGAGTATGGATCAATATGAGTATCCGCAATCACTGCAAATGAGAAATCTTCATTTTTCCATGAAGACGCGTCGACTTTTATCGGAAATTGACTTAGGAAGAATAAGCCAGCTACGCCACCTGACATTTTTAAAAAATTTTTTCGATTCATTGGTGATACGTTCATTTTTATCTCATCCTTCTTATCTCATATGGTTTATAAATAGACTTTCTCTGTTCATGAAGAAAAAATTTCCGTCTTCTGTAATTTCTTACGATAGATAAAGGCGGATAAAGTAATGCTAATTTCATAGCTTAATATCAGCAGAACTAATACGAGTATGTCTGATATTAAATCTGGGGGAGTAATTAGCACAGACGTTATGAGAATCACAAAATAAGCAATTTTTCTGGATTTCTTTAACATCTGAGGATATATTATTCCTATAGCTGTTAAAAATAGAATGACAATAGGCAGTTCAAACAAGATTCCAAAAGGAACGGTCAAGCTAATTAGAAAACTAAAGTACTTTCCGAAGTATAAAATTGCTGAAATCCTTCTCCTGCAAAACAAGAAAATAGCCAAAGGAAATTCCGATATAAAATAGCAAAAATAGTGCGGGAATTAGCATAAAGGTTGCTTTTCTTTCATGCTCACGAAGGGCAGGCAAAACAAATCGCCAAACATGGTATGCAGCTAACGGTATAGTAAGAGCATATATCCCTTTTCCCAATCCGAAATTTAAATTTTTTCATCTTCCTTTTTAGAGTCCGAAGATACTAAATCCTTCGTCGAATTTTTAAATTCTTTTAACGTGTTACCGAAAGCACGTCCGATTTCAGGGAGTTTAGATGGACCAAAAATAATAAGTGCAATGACTAAAATAAGAATTAGCCCTGGAATTCCGATGTTTTGTATCATTTCATTTTCTCTCCTTTATTAAAATCCTGTATTAGCAACAACAGCTGGTCGCGGCACTTGTCTAATGATAGAGAAAATGTGTTAAGCCACCGTTAATAAATTGTTAAGATTTCTAATTTTGTGTTTTGGAATATATGATAATGTGCAAACCGTGTCTGCAGATGTTAAAGCAGGGAAAACGAGACTGCGCCAGATCCTCATGACAGCATTTGCAACTATCGCAGCTCTCATCCCGCTTGCATTAACCACTTCATCAGGGACACTAATTTCAAAGGGATTGGCCGTTACCGTCATTGGCGGTCTTACTTCATCTGCCTTGCTGACGTTGATCGTGGTTCCTGTTGTTTATGAGCTGTTCTTTTACCGGGTATCTAAAAGAGAACAAAACGGCAGGGAAGTCATAAAATCATATTCTATTAGAACCAATTCTTTTATTTAAAAACGGATGGATTTTTAGAAAATTTTTCATATAAAATAATGGAGAGGGGAGGTAATAAAGCTGTCTTACGAAGTTGAAATCTCAGAATTGAAAACAGTAGAAGGGTATATTGAGCAGCTTTCTGATCTTTTGATCAAGACAGTAGAGGGAGGTGCTTCAATAGGGTTTCTGCCCCCAATGAGCCTTTCTCAGGCAAAAGAATATTGGGAAACCATTTTAGAACCCAATGTGATTCTCCTAATAGCGAAGGTGAATCATAAAATTACAGGGAGTGTTCAGCTTCATTTATGCACGAAACAAAACGGAGGCCATAGAGCAGAAATTGCAAAACTGATCACACATCCGGACTATCGCAGAAAAGGCATCGCCCGGTTATTAATGCAAAAAGCCGAAGAGCGGGCAATACAGGAAAAGAGATCCCTTTTAGTTCTCGATACCAGAGAAGGCGATGTCTCGAATCAACTTTACAATTCAATTGGTTTTACTGAATGCGGCCGCATCCCGTTTTTTGCTGAATCAGCGGAGGGAAAACTGGATACAACGATTGTTTATTATAAAACTTGCTGAGGAATGAAAATAGGATCTATCTTGTTTTGATTGAATTCAACAAATATTAATCTTTCCCATAGAAGTGATGCTAATGATTTGGCTTTCTTTTTTAATTCCATCTTTCCTCTTTGTCGGTGCAGCTGTGTACTTGCAGCCGCCTGATGATGTGAAAAAAGAGGAATCATACGGAGAAGTAACGAATCAAAGCTCGGGTAAACAAATGGAATTCATAATACATGATAAGTTCAATAATAAGGGAAGATTCGTGTGATTATCAAAAAAATCAATATATCTATTATTACGTTTATACTATCTTTGTTTTTGCTGCTGGCAGCATTAAATGCAGTGGACTTTAATATTGAATTTCACCGTTATCTGGATTTCAGCTTTATCCACTTTTTTTTACTTGGGGGAGTGTTGCTCTACGCTTTGCCAGTATCTTTCATTATAGAATGGATTGCTAAAAAAGTGCCTCAGAACACCAAAATTATATATAAATTGTTTATGTATTTATCGTTTGGCATCTTATTCAGCTTCGTGTTCATGAGTCCCATGGATGGAATAAGTTTCTTTTCCATTGTTGTATTATTCCAATTTTTCATTGTGGAAACATTAAGTGAAAAACTTCCTTTTAAAAAACTTCATCCATTTATTAAAGGTGCATTTGAAGCGGTTATTCTATTTACGGGTCTTTATTACATCGTTAAAATTGCAGAATTATTTATTTTGCGGATTAACCAGTAGATTCAAATTTTTTTACTGATTGTAGAGATCATGTTTGTTTTTCTCATGACAGGAATGAATGCATGGTTTATTGCACAAAATATTTCTGTTATGAGGAGGTGCAAACATGCCAAACTTAAATGATAACAAATTCAGAAAAATTCAATCCGAGAGTCAAAAGCAGGGCAAAACACAAGAAGAATATGCTGCTGAGTTAGACCGTAACCGTGCTAAAAGCGGGCAGAAGAAGACGGACTAAAGAAGTAAAGTAATCTAGAGGCTGCTAAGGCAGTCTCTTTTATTGGTTTTACAGGAAACAAAGTACTCATAACTTGGAATATATTTATTTACTTGTTAAAGGGGGCTTTAAATAATATGGTCGGTACCACAAAAAGGATTGAAGTAAAAATAAGAAAAATACAGAATAACCTTGGGATGGTGTCTATTTGAACAGCTTACAAAACAGAAATTTCTTGAAGCAGGATATACCGCAGCTTGGCGGCTTATATGGTTCAGCAAATAGAGATTGAAAGACTTTTTTTGTGAATTGGCGCCTGAGGAGAACAGGGTTAACGTTTTTTGTGCGTTTGAACATTCCAAAATATTGCTAAAGGACAAGTGTAAATCAAAAACGTGATACCGCCTGGCAGATCAGCAGACTATCACTCTATGAAACCATAAGGCCTTTAAATTCGTATATAAAGTAATAGACTGCAGCTCTTGTAAAGGAGAAGGTTATGCATAATAAGGATTGTTTATATAAAGCAAGGCAGATTTGTGTGATTCCTAGTGAATATCAGCTTGAAATTGAAGATTATTCTGAGGATGGAAGCCGGGCGATTTTCGCATGGAAACATCCAGATGAGGAAGAGATGGGGATCTTGATTGAGCTGGATGGAAACGGTCATCTGATTGATTTAACAAAAGACAAATCAACTGAAGAGGTTCATCACGATATCTTTGATCAAGATGAATTAAAAAAGAAAGCATTGCAATTTGTAGAGATTCATTATCCTGGTGCTGTTAATATGTTTATGGAAGAGCATGTACACAAAATAGATGAGAATCTCCGCGTATCTTATATCCAAATGGAATTGGATTTGCCTTTGCTATTTACCGGTTTTTACATAGATATTAATGAACACGGGGAAATTATGCAGTTTCATTATGATGGTCCAGCTGAACAGATTTTTTTCCAGAGTTCCTGCTGCCTGAAGAAAAAGTTAGATGTGAATTTCTGAAAGACATGAAAATGAAACTGATAATTGTCCATCTTAATAGAGAACTCTATGAAAATGGGGACAATCTTCCTCACTTAGTGTATGAACCAGAATTGCTTTTTTATGAGATCCCGGTAGACGGGAAACAAAAAGTATTTATGGAAAATGAAGAAGATAAAGAACAAATTTATAAAAGATTACCAAAGTTAGAATCTGGAGTCTCCCCAGAAGCGTTAACAGAACTGAGTGCAGGCTTTGCGAAAATTCGAGAGCAGGATTTCGGGGATTCGATTGGAGAGGTATATAGAAAACATGGAGACGAGCCAGCTGCAGCAGATCATAGCATCATGACTTTTTTCAACAAAAGAAATGAAAATACAATAAAAGTAAAGCGTGATAAAGAAACCGGCAAATTAATAGGATTCATTTCTTTTATTGAAACTGTGGGGAATCAATGGCTGAGCATAAAAGAATGTGAAATGGCTGCTGTTCAATTTTTAAATGCCATATATCCTGATGCTCATCTTTATTTCCAGATGGATCTGATGCAGATAGAAAGTGATGAGGGAAGAGTCCTTTTTCAATTTGATCTCATACACCATGGTATATCTGTAAGGTATGGAGCAGCCAGAATCAATGTTAACCGAACAAGTGGTAAGATCACTCACTATCTCGGACCCGAAGTTCTGCCTCAGCTGCTTTTGTCCATTGATCCTCATCCAGAAATTTCTAAAGATAAAGCTATAGAAATATTTGGATCAGTCTTCCAGATTGAAAAGCAATGGGCTAAAGCGTATAAAGACAACTCTGAAAGGTATTATCAGCTCGTTTATAAACCTATCTATTCTGAGCTTAAAGGGAAAGTTTCTTTTATTCATGCAAAAGAAGGAGAACTGATAGTTGAAAAAAGATTTTATATCCATTAAAAAGAGGCATCAGTTTTTAAGTAATACCTCATAAAAAACGCTATATGGAATTTTTGCAGGCGGGAATTAGCGGCTGGCAGCAATAGAATGAAGAGGCATGGGTTTTTGGATCACTTTAATAGATTTCGGCATTTTAAATTCATCCTGTGCTTTTTTAAAATACTTGTACATAGCCTTGCTTCCGACAGCATTGGCTGAATGAATCGTGATGCGATTGGCATAAAGGTGGTTTTTAACCATGTATTCAACAAGCATAAGTCCGTTTCTCGTTTTGCTTACGAGATCATGATCCAGTGAAAGATGGTCAACACAGTTATTGCGTAAAAGACTGATGCACTGATCTATATTTTCTGCCAAGACATAACCGCTTGGGCACGTTCGGTAATCATCTAAGAAGACACTGATTTGCATGATGATTTCCTCCGATCATTTTTTGACCTATCTTTAGAGTAACATACTTTCAGCATATGCATATGGGGAGCTGTTTTCATTCAGGAGCAGGAAATGGTGTAAATTCCTCCATTAATGAATGGATTTGCAGGACATCTTGTTATTTTTCTTGGGATTACGGTCTTTATAGTGAAATACAATTTTTAAGATTTTTAAAGAGGGTGGAGAAATGAATCATGCTTAGAACAAAGTGATCTATAAGGTTTGGTCTCCAGTTTACGATAAGTTTTTCAATTCAGGCCGCTTTCTCAATGCCCGAAAGAAAATATTTCAAGAAAGAACATTTAATCGTACACAAAAAATCCTTTTTGTCGGTGTAGGAACAGGGGCAGATTTAGAACAGATTCATCATAATGGACTAGATATTACCGCTATAGATTTTTCACCTGAAATGCTTAATAAAGCAAAAGAGAAATTTGCCAACTCTTCTATCCATTTCATAGAAATGGATGCTCAAGAAATGAATTTTACTGATGAACAATTTGATATAGTAGTAGGGAGTTTAATTCTCTCTGTAGTACCAGACGCAGATAAATGTTTTGGAGAAATGTCGCGAGTTTTGAAAAAAGAGGGTGAAATCATACTGTTTGATAAGTTTTCCTCCAAAGCAAAGAGGCTCTCCTTAATAAATAAAATCATTAGGCCATTTATCAGGGTTTTAGGAACTGATATTGGGTTGAATTTTGAGGAATTATTTGAAAAACAAAAGGTAAAACTGCGTATTAAAGAGGATGCAGGGATCATGTTCGACGGAATGTATCGAAAGATAATAGTTACTAAACTGTAAATATGCTTTTTCCAGAATAGTGGTCCTTGCAAGCACTTAGTGCACGTCAACTTTAGGTAAGAAAGGGCAGAGTGAAATTTATATCTCTTTAATAAAGAGACCAGTAATAAGAACATCAATTGAATCTGAAATAGATAATGTTCAGAGTGGAAAATTCTGAGCATTTTTGCGTTCCCTATTTTATTTATCAAATAGCCCTTTTATATGATTCGATAAAAATCTTTATAAAAATTCTAAATATATTGAATAAATCGTTCTATATATTTAGAATAAAAGAAAGGAGATGAAAAAATGAATTTATTAAATACATCCTTTGAAAGAAAATCATACGAAGTAGAACAAAAGCATTCGATATTATTTGAATGTGTGCTTGGAATTGCCATGATTACATATCCGAAGCTGCATAACCAGCTGGAGAAGCCAAAGCAGGACTTGGATCACATCCGAAATAATCTTTCTGAAAGTCTGACTGCCGAGCTGCAATATTGTCAGGAACACAATACGTGGAAAATGCTGCTGCAGCTTTTGCACGAGGAGAATTTTTCTTCTTTCAAAGATCTGCATGGTTTTATTGATGATCTTCCTGATCAGCACCTGAAATACTTGATACTTCCTTACTTGGATCAGACTCAGGAAGAGAACCGTCTGAAGGCTTCCAATGGAGATGCTGAATCTGAAAATGAGATGATCCTAGCTTGTAAAGGGCACGCTTTTTTTCCGCAAATGATCCATTTTATCTGCAGATGCGACTTAAAAGAACTTAGAAACCATTTGAAAAAAGTAACAAACGGCTGGTACAAAGAATTTATTCAAATACAGGAATTGGAAATGAACAGCATTCTGGAACGTGATCAAAAGGAAAAGGAACAATGGCTCAAAAATCAGAGTCCTAAAGAGATTGTTCTTCATGCAACAGGAGTAGATTACAAACCGGAACCAGGTATTACAAAGGTACTGCTGATCCCGCATCACATTTACCGGCCATGGACGATTCAGGCTAATTTAGAAGAAACAAAGGTCTTCTATTATCCTGTCAGTGATAACAGTCTGAATGAATCAGAAGATCCTTACGAGCCGTCTGCACAGCTAGTCGGGCGCCTTAAAGCAATTGGCGATGAAAAACGTCTGCGGATCGTTAAGCTTCTTACTGAAAAAGAAAAAACACTGAAGGAGCTTACAGCTTTACTTGGAATGGGCAAAACAACGGTCCATCACCATTTATCATTATTGCGTTCTGCAGGAATTGTAAAAGTGACTGGTGCTTATTATTCAGTAACAGAACAGGCTTTCCAAGGTATTGAATCCCAGATTGAGACTTATTTAGAACGGAGCTGAATGGATGAAAAGGGTTTCCATGCTTTTTTACAATCAGCTGCTTTCAACATTCGCAAGTACGTTTGGCACTTTTTGCATTTCCTGGATTGTCTACGGGGAAACAGGCTCTAAGTTTGCGATGGGAGGACTTTGGCTGGTGAGCATTGCCGGCCAGCTGCTGATCCAATTTTTAGCGGGTCCCTATATCGATCGTTTTAAAAGAACGACTATGATGAAAGCTTCAGAATGGATAAGATGTTCAGCTTATTTTCTATTGTGGATGATCATTTTTTCAGGAAATGCAGAGGTTGAATTTCTTTACTTTGCTGCTTTTATAACTTCAATTGTCGTTTATGACTCTGCTGCTGCAGCGCTTATACCAAAACTCGTTAAAGATGAGGAATTAGTAAAAGTGAATGCGAAAATCTCAGGCGGGGTCCAGCTAATGAGGTTTATTTCTCTTCCAGCTGCAGGTTTGATAGTAACCGCTGTTGATTATAAGGAGGCTCTTTTATCCATTTCTATTATGTTTTTCATTTCTTTTACAATGATACTGAAGATCAATGAGCCATTTATCAGAAAAACGAAAAAAAATACTTGGAAAGCTCAATTTATAGAGGGTTTCACACTTTATCGAAAACATCGGATTTTGCTTGTTTTAGGAGGATTTATTTTCGTTACTAGTTTTGGAGTGTACGCCTCGCAAACGATGTACATTCCTTATATAGCTGAGATAATCGGCGGCTCTGCATTTGAATATGGTTTGTTCGCGGCTTCTTTTCCATTAGGCTATATTCTTGGGAGCTATGCCGCCGCAAAAATAAGAGAACCAAAACAATCACTTTATATTGTCATGACATCTGCACTATTTATTGGAGGCTGCACGTATTTAGCGTTAGGAGTCACTAAAGTTTTATGGGCTGCTATTTTAATAGAAGTCATTGCTGGCGCCGTCATGCCTTTTTGGAACATCTACAGCACGACGCTCTATCAGCGGCTGGTACCTGATTCGATTCTTGGACAAATTCTGTCGGTTAGGTTCTTGTTAACAAAAGCGGCCGCTCCTTTGGGGATCTTGTATGGAACTTTTTGCGCTTCGCAAATTGGGATTTCTGCTTTGTTTTTATCCGTTGGGCTCCTGATATGTATAGTGTCAGGCGCAGGCGCTGTATTCCTGAAGGTTCTCAGAAGAAGACTTTCAGTTATGCTGTCTGATTAAACAGAGGTTAAGCAGGGATAAATCAAGAGACAGCAATTCCTCAATTTGATGATAAAAATACAAGTGTTTTCTTTGTCTTTTTTGTAAATGTTACGTAAAGGACGGACAAGCAGAATTTACAAAGTAAACAAACTTCCTTAAAGAAAAACAAATAGAATTTATATGAGATTAATAATCTATTCTATTGGAGGTCGTTTCATTGTTTAATAAAAAGTTAGGAAAAAAAGTCATTCCGGTTGCTGTACTTTCAGCAGTGGTTGCTGGCAGTTTAATTGGAAGCTTTCCTGAATCGAAAGCGAATCATGTAGAAGCAGCCTCTGATAATCCGGGCGAAATCAAAAACGTTATTTTTCTGATTGGTGACGGGATGGGTGTATCTTATACATCGGCTTACCGCTATCTGCAGGATAATCCAAATACTCCAGTGGCTGAACGCACGGAATTTGATAAGCATCTTGTCGGAAATCAGATGACATATCCGGAAGATCCAGCACAAAATGTAACGGATTCAGCGTCTGCTGCAACGGCAATGTCAACTGGCTACAAAACGTTCAATGCAGCGATTGCTGTAGACAACGATGGAACGGAACTTAAAACGGTTTTAGAATCTGCAAAAGAAAAAGGAAAGGCAACTGGACTTGTTGCAACTTCTGAAATTACGCATGCCACTCCGGCATCGTTCGGAGCACATGATATGAACCGAAAAAACATGAACTCATTAGCAGATGATTACTATGATGAAATGATCAACGGCAAGCACAAAGTTGACGTGATGCTTGGAGGCGGTAAAAGCAATTTCATCCGCGGTGACCGCAACCTTACAGAAGAATTCAAAAAAGACGGATTCAGCTATGTGACAAATAAGGAAGATTTATTGAAGGATAACAATGAGCAAGTACTTGGATTGTTTGCTGAAGGCGGTATGCCTAAAATGATCGACCGCAACAGTGAAACACCTTCACTTCAAGACATGACCAACTCTGCATTGACAAGATTAAACAAAGACAAAGACGGATTTTTCCTTATGGTTGAAGGCAGCCAGGTTGACTGGGCAGGACATGACAATGATATCGTCGCAGCTATGAGTGAAATGAAGGATTTTGAAAAAGCATACAAGGCAGCGATCGAGTTTGCTAAAAAGGATAAGCATACACTAGTGGTTGCTACAGCTGATCATTCAACTGGCGGATATTCAATCGGAGCTAACGGTGTCTACAACTGGTTTGGTGAACCGATTAAAGCTGCTAAGCGCACTCCTGATTTCATGGCTAATGAAATTGTCACAAATGGTGCAGATGCTGAAAAAACATTAAAGCAAAACATCGATTTAGATTTGACGGCAGAAGAAATTAATTCTGTTAAAAAGGCTGCTGAAGAAGGAAAAGCAGATAAAGATAAAGGCATTTTACGAGTAGATAATGCAATTGAAGCTATTTTTAACAAGCGTACAAACACAGGCTGGACAACTGGCGGACACACAGGAGAAGATGTTCCTGTATTTGCTTATGGACCTGGATCAGAAATGTTTGCAGGCCAAAAAGACAACACGGATCATGCAGAAATAATCTTTAAGATTTTAGAGGAAAACAAAAAATAAGCAGGAATTGCTGTTCGTAGGTGACTCTTACGAACAGCCCCGGCGATGAAGCCTAAAAAGATCTTCATCGCCGGTCCCATTTCTGCCAAAAGCGGAACAACTTATACTCAATTTCCACTCCTAGAGAAAAGGGGATTAAAAATGAAAAAATTATGGACCCTCCTATCATTAACGTTAATTCTTACAGCATGTTCAGCTCAAGCTTCAGCACCAAAAGATGCTGCTGAAGAAGAGAAAGAAAAGGTATCTGAATCCTCACCAAATAAACAATCTACAAACGATGTCTACGTTCCAAATCCTCAAATTACGGATGACCGCGAGCTGCTTGAAGTCGGCCAGACTTTTAAGGACGACAAAGGAGCAGCAGAGTTAAAAGCAATTAAGAAAGTCAATGAAACGTACAAAGTCGGCGATGTCGAACTAATTATCCATGATGTCAAAATTATCGAGCATACACCGGCCTACAGCATGATCGATTTCTTTCACAGTTTCACACATGAAGAAACGTTCGACATTGTAAAAGCAAATATTGAAGTTAAAAATACATCAGATAAGCCCGTTTTCTTCTCACCAATAGCTGTCCTTGAAACAAATACAGGCGAGCAAAAGGACTGGGAGTCTGATATTTATCTAGAGGAGTTAAATGGCGAGCTTGCATCAAAAGGTTCTAAAAAGGGGAATATCGGATTTATCTTAGATCATTCCGACAAAGAGGTTAACAGTATTAAAATTTTGACTAGTGATCTATTAAATAAAGATCAAAAGGCAGAGGAAAAAGCTCAGGAAATAAACATTGAGTTTAAATAGACCCAAAAGGACAATACGAATCATGTATTGTCTTTTTTATTGGAAGAAATTTTATTGCAGTGAAGTAAACGCATTCAATGCTGATAAATAAAGGTTTGTTCCTTTTTAGCGAAAAAGTACTGAAGAAATGAACTAGTCAATCAATTTAATAGCTGATATACTTTGAACTATTATTTTTATGACTATTTTCTTATAGGAACTACTACATCTAAGGAGCTTTTTACATGACGAAGGAATTTACTGGGAAACAACTTGTATTTATTAGTTTAATGTTATTTTCAATGTTTTTTGGGGCAGGAAATTTAATTTTCCCAGTCTTTCTTGGACAGGCTGCCGGGGATAACATGTGGCCATCACTTGCAGGATTTATTGTTTCTGCAGTAGGACTGCCGATCCTCGGCGTTGTGGCTATTGCGAAAGCAGGGAGCTTTCATACGCTTAATTCACGTGTACACCCGCTATTTGCTCTTATCTTTCCATTTATCATTTATATTTCAATCGGACCTGGGCTTGCCATCCCTCGAGCAGGCAGTCTTGCCTATGAAATGGGAGCAGCACCATTTCTTCCTGAAAGTTTAGCAGTTAATCCTGCAGCACTATTTATTTACACACTTATCTTTTTTGGTCTTGTTTATTGGCTGAGCATGTCCCCATCAAAGCTTGTAGATTTATTTGGGAAACTGCTGACACCGATTGTGCTGGCGCTTATTGTGATTATTTTGGTAAAAAGCCTGATCACTCCAATTGGTTCCTTTGAACCTCCAACAGGCAATTATGGAAATAGTCCTGTTTTTCAGGGGTTTTTGGATGGCTATTTAACGATGGACGCCCTTGCTGCCCTTGCATTTGGCATTGTGATTGCCAATACGATTCGGGCACAGGGTGTAGGGAATGATAAGAAGCTGTCGCACTATATGATTTCCGCAGGAATCGGAGCTGGAATCCTGCTGACTGTCATCTACATTATCCTTGGATATCTAGGTGCTACTAGCGCATCTCTTGGCAAATCAGAAAACGGTGCGCAGATTCTGACAAATATTATGGGGTATCTCTTCGGTCAAAGCGGTACTCTTATCTTAGGAATTGTTTTTACACTTGCATGCTTCTGCGTCTCCATTGGTCTTGTGATTTCATGCAGCCAGTTTTTCACTAGTGCAGTGCCAAAAGTTCCATATAAAGCCTGGGTTCTGATTCTTTGTCTAACTAGCACAGCTGTTGCGAACTTAGGTTTAACTCAGATTCTTACAGTGTCCGTGCCGATTCTAGGCATGATTTACCCAATTGCGATTGTGCTGATCTTCCTTGCACTAATCCATCAGTATATTGAAAACAGTTCTTATATATATGTTACAACCGTCGCGGTTGTCGGACTGTTCAGCATCCTAGATACAGTAAATAAAACATTTTTGACAGAAGCATTGAGTCCGGTTCTGAATGCAATGCCGCTGTACCAAGAGGGAATCGGCTGGCTCATTCCGGCAGTCATCGGGATTGCACTCGGATATCTTCTTGGTAAAAGAAAAACATCAAGTGTTCCTGCCTATAAATAAATAATAGATCCATTCAGGTATTTTCATTAAGGACCGTTTACTTCGCGGGATTTCGTCCCAGTTTGCCGGGCTGATATTGGCTATCCGTTAGCAATGATCATACCTTTCCGAAATAATAGTTTTTCGTAAATAAGTAAATATTCATGCTGTTATTCAGATGTTCATCTGTTTCGGATAGCTCGGCGGCTTCGAAAATCATGCATCCGTGTTATCAGGGATAATAATGTCAATGGCAACCCCCTGCTTTTTAACCTCAATCAGTGCCTTTATTAGCTGATTGCCAGGAATAAAGCAGGGGGTTTTTATGTCGAATGTATTTAAGTCTGTTTTATTAAGGATACCCTCTTTTGTTAAAGGTTCTCCAGTTGAAAAAACAAGCTGATAGTCTGTGCCGTTCGTTTCTTAAAGCTTTGCCTTTTTACTGACAGCTTTTAACCAGTGTCAGCTACCCAGTCCTTTTTATAAATTGTTTCTTGATTTATTGTATACCTTCACCTGTAATATCCGCAAATGATAGTCCCAACAGTTTCAAAATCGGTCGACTTGAGCAAGGTATTCCTCGCATATATTAAAACCGCTCAAGTATGAAACCTTTCCATCAATGATGAAAAACTTTCGATGATTTCTATGATTGATAGTATGGTACTCGTAAATATCCTTTCCGACGAAGCAGGACCGCTGCACCGTTTTCATCAGCTCTAAAAACCTCGTTATGACAGGATCTTTCAGTGAATATAAAAGTATTTTTTGCACCTTTGTATTGTCTTCAATTCCATTTTATTGTCGCGTTGCAAAACAGAAAGAAACTCATCGCAAGCAGGATGGCTTTGCATAAAATGAAAATCATTTTCTTCAGTAAAACTACCGGTATATCGATATTAAATAGGGTTAGGCTCACAACAATGACATTCGGATCTATGTCGGCGCCATTCCGGCTTTCATACTGGCCATCCTTGCAGAGATTGTTTTAGGGCGGATGGAAAAGAGGATGAGTGTGAGAACAGCGAAATAAGAAGATAAGAAGATCAGCTCCTTTTAGGGCTGATCTTCTTTTAAATAAGTGTTTAAAGCGATGTTGGATTTTTATTGTCCAGCTCCATCACCCAATCCCTCGGCCAGAAGATTCGCCAAAAAAGTTAAAGCCGGACTTTGCTGTCGACTCTTTATCTGTCTGTCGGTGCGGGCGATTGCACATTTCTCTATAACGGTTTTGTCTCTTTTAAATACTCTACATTGCTTGTTTTCTTTCTGTAGTTAGTAAGGTATGAAATCCCCACTAAAACGATAAATCCAGATGACATTCCATAAATGATCGGATTTGTTGATGTAAGTCCTTCAAAAAACAACCCGGCAAGCACAACGACCGTGCTGACCAAAATGGAATAAAAGCCAGCATTCGGCGTCGCTTTTTTCCAGAAGAATGTCATGACAAGCGGGATAAAGATCGCACCGGATAAAATGGCGTATGCCACATCTAAAGCAACTAAAACATCCTGGATCCAAATCGAGAATGTAATCGCGATTAATCCAACAATAAGCGTTGTGATTCTTGAAGCTCTTAAAAGCTGTCTATCCGTCATGTTTTTCATGAAATATTGCTTTAAAATATCATTTGTAATAAGGGTGGCTGACGCCAGCAGAGTTCCTGATGCTGTTGACATGAGAGCAGAGCAGACACTTGCAAGAACAAGCCCTAAAATTCCCGATGGAAGAATGGCAAGGGCCATTTCTGCAAAGGTGTTTTGAGGATTGCTGATGGATGGGATGACGATAAATGCACACATCCCGATGATGCTTCCTGCAAGGGCATAGGCAATGCTGTAGAAACCTGCAAAAATAGAGCCGTTTCTAGCTATTTTATTCGATTTTGCAGTAAATACCCGCTGCCAAATATCCTGTGATACGACCATGCCCAAGGCATAAAGCAGGAAGTATTGAAAGATTTGCTGATAACCGATAGATGTAAAGCTGAAGTGAGACTGAGGGAGCTGAGCCAATAGATTTCCCCAGCCATCCGCTTTTGAAATGCTCATTGGCAGCATAATGAAAAAGATTCCGATGGTCATGACAACAAATTGAATAATGTCTGTAACGGTTACACTCCACATGCCGCCTAGGATGGTGTAAAAAAGAACGATTCCGCCCCCGACAAGCATCGAAGTCGTAATATTCCAGCCTAAAAGGACGTTGATAATTGCTCCCATTCCTATAACTTGTGTTACAGCGACCATTAAAGTATAGATGGCAGCTACAATTGCACTTAGCAGGCGGGTTTCAGAAGTATATCTTTTGCCGAGCAGCTCACTGATGGTTGTGATTTTCAATGAATCAATTTTCTTAATAAAAATAGTGCCAAGAATAATAATGCCAAGACCAATCATGGTGACAAACCAGATCCCTGAAATTCCATATATATAACCAAGTTTTGCCGTTCCGATTGTTGCGGCGCCTCCGAGAATGACAGCAGAGAGACAGCCGAGATACATGAACATTCCAAGATTCCGTCCGGCCAGGTTAAAATCTTCCGATGTCTTTGCTTTTTTGGAACCGATAACCCCAACGCCTATTAAAACCCCAAAATACACTAAAACCACGAGCGTATCGAGCAGCTGCATGTGAAAAGCCTCCTTTTTAGTTTAAATGGTTACGAATTTAGTAATGCCTTAGATAAATGAGAGCTTTGGTACTCATAAACGGCTTCTTCTAATACTTTGAGGCCATGATCAATTTCATCCTTGCTGATAGTAAGCGGAGGGATCATCCGAATGACTTCGCCATGATTACCGCATAAATAGAAGAGCACACCTTTTTCCAGACAGCGGTCCAATATGGACATGAGCGCTTCTCCGTCTGGTTTTCCTGTTACAGGGTCAACAATTTCAATCCCGATCATCAGACCGATTGCGCGTACACTTCCGATCACAGGGGATGTTCTTTGCAAAAATCTAAGCTTCTCCACTGCATATTTGCCCATTTTTTTAGAGTTCTCAATGAGCTTCTCTTCTTTCAGCACTTCAATGGTTGCAAGTGCTGCCGCACATGCGATCGGGTTGCCTCCGAACGTTGTGCCGTGACTGCCAAGAGGCCATTGCTGCATTAATTCTTTCGAAGCAACGGTAGCACTCAATGGAAGACCTGAAGCTATGCCTTT
This sequence comes from Bacillus sp. F19, assembly GCA_023823795.1. Classification (NCBI taxonomy): domain Bacteria; kingdom Bacillati; phylum Bacillota; class Bacilli; order Caryophanales; family Bacillaceae; genus Bacillus; species Bacillus sp. F19. The sequence continues at coordinate 2,910,440 of CP085710.1, read as the reverse complement.
GGCGATGGCCATAATATCGGGCACAACATCAAATGCTTGAGCAGCAAACCACTCTCCCGTCCGTCCAAAGCCCGTTTGAACCTCATCGAAGATAAGGAGAATCCCATGCCTGCTGCAGATCTCCCTTATTTTTTTCAGCCAGCTTTTCGGAGGAACGATATATCCGCCTTCTCCAAGGACAGGCTCAACGATTATACAGGCGACTTCTTCTGGTGTTACTTGATGATTAAACAGTGTTTCAAAATCTTTTTCTAATTTCTCCGTGCAATAAACCTCTGGATCAGCCCCTTTTGGGCATCCTGAAACATCAGCATAGGGTACCTGGTAGGCGAGTCCATTCGGCTGAAGAAATTTACGGTATTTGCTTTTCGAGGTCGTCACACTTAATGCTCCAAGCGAACGGCCATGAAAGCAGCCGATAAACGAGACAGCATATGGTCTTCTCGTTACATGTTTTGCTAGTTTTATCGCGCCTTCTATCGCTTCCGTTCCGCTGTTGGCGAAGAAAAAGCAATCGAGATTTTCAGGAAGAACCAGCTTTAATTCTTTAGCAAGCTTCAAAATCGATTCATACATAATGACGCCTGATGGACCATGCATCAGCTGGTCAGCTGCATCCTTGATGGCCTGTACAACTTTAGGATGTCTGTGCCCTGTGTTGGCTGTCGCAATGCCAGATGTGAAATCCAAATATTTTCGGCCGTCAAGCCCGTAGTAATAACAGCCTTCAGCTTTTACGACGGGCAGATTCGGGTGATCCTTCGCCATACTCGGCGCTAATAAATCCGGCATTTCTGCAACTAAATGACTCCAATTATTCTTCATCTTCATCTTCATCCTCCTTGATCAATTCTGCATCGTTTTTAAAAAGTAATTTGCTTATACTTAAACACTTGCAAGAACCATGCCAAGTAAGTTATAGAATCTGATGTTTTTTCATTTTTCTAACAATTGAAGGCTGACTGATGCCGAGTGCCTCTGCCATACGTACAGTCGTTTTATACTTTTTCCTTGCTTTTAAAAGAATTTGCTTTTCCATTGCATCCATCATTTCTGATAAGGTCTGATTTTCATCAATCGGAAAGAGAGCAGGTGCATCAGCATCTTTTATATATTCAGGCAGCTGATCTACCGTAATTAGAGCGGAAGGAGAAATAACAACCAGCCGTTCCAGAATATTAATCAATTCACGGACATTGCCCTTCCAATCGTAATGCAAAAGGTGATGTGTAACAGCTTCATCCAGCGTCTTTTCCTTGTTGTATTTTTCTTCGAATTGTTTTAAAAGAAGATGAATGAGCGGCACAATGTCTTCTGTCCGCTGTCTGAGTGGGGGAATCGTTATTGGCACAACGTTTAATCTGAAGTACAAATCTTCTCTGAATAATTTTTCTTTGATAGCCTGGTGTAAATCTTTATTTGTAGCGGAAATGAGCCTGAAATCAACATGTATCGGCTTTGTCCCGCCAACCCTGTAAAACTGTTTTTCCTGAATGACCTTCAATACTTTTACCTGATGGGCAAGAGGCAGTTCGCCAATTTCATCTAAAAAAAGGGTTCCTCCATCAGAAAGTTCAATCAGGCCGATTTTGCCTTTCCGATTGGCTCCGGTAAAGGCTCCGGCTTCATATCCAAACAGCTCTGCTTCTACTAGGGAATCCGGTATCGCACCGCAGTTCACTTCAATGAATGGTCCGCTTTTTCGATCGCTTTTGTTATGTATAAATTTTGCAAGCAGGGATTTGCCAACGCCTGACTCACCCAGTATTAATACGTTTACGTCTACTTCTGATACTTGGAGGGACGTGCTGATTACTTTCTGCATTTCGTCACTTTTTGCAATAATTCCGGCATCATAAAGCTGTTTGCTCCGTAAAAGATCAAGCTCGCTTTTTACCCGTTCCATTTCTTCTTCCATTGTGATGAGGAAATTTTTATAGTCTGCGAGTTCCGTAATATCGTGTGAATAGCTGACAACCCTGTAGAGTTCGCCTTCTTCATTGTAGACAGGTATGCCTGTGACCAATAACTTTTTTCCTTTATTCGTCGTTTGAACAAACGTAATTTTTTTCTTCTCTTTCACAACAATTGGAGTCAAAATGGGGGTGAAAAGCCCCTGCGCCTCAAGATCATAGACTGATTTTCCAATTAAACTATCAGATTCTACCCCGTAGATTTTCCCTGTAAACTCACTGACTTTTAAAATAATTCCATCTAAATTAGTAACAAGAATATCATCCTTCAGGGAGTGGAGAATTTGTTCATTTTCATTCCAGTTCGTTGATATTGTCATCTGAAATTCATCCTTCCATTGAATGAATATAAGAAATATTATTCATATTTGAATAATTATTCATTTTCGAATAATTATATCAGGGTTCTAAATGAAATCATATACTTGAATAAAAAAAGACGACAGCAAATGAGCTGTCGCCAATGTTATAAAAGCTGTTTATTTTTAAAATATTTCCACATTCCAAATGTTAATAGAATAAGAAAAGAAAAGATAATGATTGTCGCAAAAGGCGAGTCCTGATAGGGAAGCGGAACATTCATTCCGAAAAAGCCTGTTACAAACGTTAATGGAAGCATAATGGTTGAAATCAGCGTCAGGACATTCAGTTTTTCTGAGGACTTTGCATTAATAATAGAGTAGTAGGTATCAAGAGCACTATTTACTAAGTCTCTGAACGTTTCAGTAGAGTCGACAATCCGTTCTAAATGATCTATCAAGTCTGTATAGAAAGGGACATTTTCTTCTCTTATATCAAATTTCCATTTACCATCAACATTGATAAAGATTCTCCGCTGCGGGAGTATGACTCTTCGGATTAAGATGATGGTTCGTTTTAAGGCGAGAAATTCCTCGGTTACACCGCGAATTTCTTCATCATAAATCTCATCTTCTAATTCATCAATCCGGATTCCTATGCGGTCAAGGATTGGGAAATATTCATCTGTTATACCGTCAATGAGGGTGTATAAAAGAAAGTCAGCGCCTTTATTCATATATTTAATGTGTTTAGAGCAAATCGCGTCCATTTGTCCAAGCCATTTTAATTTGTGTTTATGAATCGTCACCACATAATTAGGGCCGACAAAAACGTTTAATTCAAGGGTCGTGATTTCATTATCGCTTTCCTCATTGTACCGGAGAGCGTGAAAGACAAAGAATTTATAATCCTCGTAGTTATCCATCTTAGCCCGGGGGCTGTCATGGAGACAATCTTCAATGGCCAGATGGTGAAAATCAAATATTTTTGCGACTTCATATAATTCGCGGTTTTGTACATCATACATATCAATCCATAGTAAGCTGTCTGAATGGCTTAAATAATTGTTGATTTCATTCATTTTGATATCTGCGATCATTTCCTGTGTATCGTTTTTATAGAGATACGTTTTAATCATCTGTATACACCCCGTAAAAGTTTATTCTACGAGGCAAACGTGCTCGCTTAGATCTTCTTTGGCAGGAAAAGAGGAACTGGTGCACACTGGTTGCCTCATGCTTATGCTGTCTCTGTTTTCATCTGCCGGATTAGGGTCATCTGTGCCCATTATTTCCTCACCCCCATTATTAAGAAAAGCGCAAGCGCCCATAGTTCGTTCTGCCCGAGGAGCTGGGTGATCTGCTTGCCATCAATGCTCAAAATTTTAAACTTTCTTATCAGTTAAAAAGACCCCTTTCATATGAAAGGGGTCATAAAAAGCATAATAGCAAGCTTTAAATGTCTCCCCTTGTTTTGAGTTTTAGCACTGTATAGCATAGGATCATACCAGCTGCATTAAGAAAAACCTTAATCCGATTTTTCCTGTTGACCCATTGGCGTCTCTCGACATTTTTGGGCAGCAGCGTATCTCTATACAGGAGCCTCACCTAACAGAAGACTTATTTAGCTATAGTCACTATATGAAACATTACAATAAGTGTCAAACCTTTTTTTAGTCAATCCTATATCTGAATATCCTTTAGAGGATAACTCTATATTCAGGCAAAGAATTATCAAGGAAAATATTCTTTAGTTAACCCATTTTAAGAAGAAATAGTAACAGAAATGGAAATGGATAAAACTCTATGGCTATCTTAATTAAAGACAGATTCAGAATTTATTAACAGCTAAAGGAAACAATATATCTGATCTTAAATGAAGGAGACTTGGATATGGTAAAATGTTTGACTGCTTTCGTTTTAATGATTTCACTTGTGTTTACGCCAGTTGGTGACAGCGTTTTAGAAAAAAATACATCTTATGTGAGTGCAAAGTCATTCAAAGGGGGAAAACGCCGCTATAATCCAAACAGCAATTATAATCAGCGGGATGCACCTCGTTCGAATTTTAGCACCCGAAAGAAAAATCCGGCCAGAGGAGGAATCATGAGAGGATTGCTGTACGGCGGAATCGCCGGACTGCTTCTTGGAGGTTTGCTTGGCAATTTAGGGTTTTTTGGAGGGATCCTTGGGCTGTTTATCAACCTATTTGCCATATTGCTTTTCATTTTTATTATAAGAAAGTTAGTTCGATTTTTTACACATCGTGTAAATTAATTTTTACAAACTTATTCTTTTCTAAAGGGTAAGTTTTTTTGCTGCTCAGACTGTTCCCCGGATGTACTGACGAACACTACAATAGCTGGAGAAACTATAGCTGCTGATTAAGAGTATACAAGCTCTTCGGCACTAACATTGTAAATCTTACTTAAAAACGCACATTTGCCTTATTTAACAGCTTCTTCTCGGTTTGTTCATAGTTTATTCATATTTGGACGATATCATTGGATGTATGTTCAGCAAAAGATAAATAGGATAAAGAAGGAGATTTATATATGAAGAATGTTTTAAAGAATAGGCTAACATATGCTTTTCTGATGACTGGTTTCTTAGGAGTGGGAATCGGATGGGGCATTTCCTACGCTACTGAAGAAGAAGTGGCAAGTGTGAATGGTGAAAAAATAAGCAAGGACGACCTGTACAGTCTCTTGATGGATCAGGGCGGGACGCAGCTTGTCGATTATTTAATAACGGAAAAAATTATTGAGCAGGAGTCAGATAAAAAAGACATAACGATCTCAAATGATGCCGTTGAAGAAGAATACCAGACGGTTATAGCGTCTTATGGGGGCGAAGAGGCCTTTATTCAGCAGCTTGAGACGAGTGGCGCCACTGTTGAAGATGTGAAAAAAGATCTGGAAACAAACTTGAAAATCGAAAAGCTTCTGGAGCCGGAAATTAAGATTTCTGCGGATGAAATGAAGACCTATTTTGATGAAAATAAAGAGAGTTTTGCAGAACCGGAACAAGTAAAAGCAAGTCATATTTTAGTAAAAGATGAGGCAGCGGCAAAAGAAGTGAAAGAGAAGCTGGACGGCGGAGCAGACTTTTCAGAGCTTGCAAAAGAATATTCAACAGACACGTCTAATAGTGAAAACGGCGGTGACTTGGGATACTTTGCAAAAGGTGAAATGGTTGCCGAATTTGAAGAGGTTGCATTCGCAATGAAAGAAGGAGAAATCAGCGATCCCGTTAAAACAGAATTTGGATATCACATAATCAAATTTGAAGACAAAAAAGCCGCTTCAGAAGCAGTGTATGAAGATAAGAAAAAAGAGATCAAAGAAACATTGTTTGATCAAAAGAAGCAAACTGCCTATACAACCTGGCTGGATGAGAAAAAAGAAGAATACGAAATCGAAAATACGCTGGAAAGCTAAGAAGAGAGGAGAATTCTCCTCTTTTTTTATGAGTTAATTTTGAGCAAAAAGATCTTTACTGTTAACTTTAATAAAAATAAGTTGACATAAGTCACCTCCATTCTTTACCATGAAAGAGAAGGAAATGATGGAGGGATTACCATGGACTGGTTAACACTTGCAAACGAAGTAGTAAATGGAAAAGAATTAAATGATGAAGAAGCACTGAGTATCTTAAACTCTGATGATGATGAACTATTAAGTTTGCTGCAGGGTGCATTTACGATTCGCAAGCACTACTATGGAAAAAAAGTAAAGCTGAACATGATCATCAACACGAAGTCAGGTCTTTGCCCTGAGAATTGCGGGTACTGTTCACAATCCAGTATTTCAACGGCGCCGATTGAAAAGTACCGCATGATGGACCGGGAAAGCATTCTTGCAGGCGCAGAAAGGGCTTATAATCTGAAGGTTGGCACGTACTGCATCGTGGCAAGCGGACGGGGACCATCTGAAAAAGAATTGGACACGGTTGTATCTGCAGTGAAAGACATAAAAGAGCAATATGGACTTAAAGTATGTGCGTGTCTTGGTCTTTTAAAGCCAAATCAGGCCTCACGCTTAAAAGAAGCAGGAGTCGACCGCTACAATCACAATATCAATACATCAAAGGAACATCACGAATCGATCACAACATCCCATACATATGATAACCGTGTTGATACGATAGAAGCTGTCAAGGCATCAGGGATCTCACCATGTTCAGGTGTCATCATCGGCATGAGAGAAACGAAAAAAGATGTCGTCAATATGGCATACAGCTTAAAAGCACTTGATGCAGACTCGATACCTGTTAACTTTCTTCATGCGATTGACGGCACACTGCTTGAGGGGACGGACGACCTTGATCCGCGCTATTGCCTGAAGGTCCTTGCGCTATTCCGTTTTATCAATCCGACAAAAGAAATCCGCATCTCAGGAGGTCGTGAAGTGAACCTTCGATCCCTTCAGCCGCTTGGACTTTATGCGGCGAACTCTATTTTCGTGGGCGATTATTTAACGACTAAAGGCCAGGAAAGTACAAGTGACCATGAAATGCTGAAGGATTTAGGATTCGAAGTAGAGTTTGATTTTGAAGAAAATGAGGCGTTGACTGTATAAAAAAGTGGTCCCTTCTTATTAGAGAAGGGACCATTTTTTGTTCACAATTATGGTGAATTTTTTTAATGTCCGTGAATTAATTGTGAAAGTCTTCTGATCCATCTTATAGATTAATAAGTTGATTCAGGAATCTCTTCATACTTTTCAGGATCTAGCGAATGAACAGATTCATCTGCTACTCCTGTGATAATGCCCATTAAACCAGTTTCCACTGTGTTTACGAGCATTCCTTTTTGTTTTTGCCCAAAATTCTGAGTTTGTCCTTTTATTTCAAAAAGAACGGTTCCGCTTCCATTTAAAGCAAATGAACCTAGAGCAGTTCCCGGCAGATCAAGACCTTGCTGGTACAGGGAGATATTCGTGAAGACAGAGTCTCCTTTTGCCTGAAGGGCTTTATATGCAGCAACATTCAGCTGTCTTGAAAAATCATATTCATAATTACTTGCATACTGTGCATATTTTGCTCCATCAGCCGTGCTTGGATCTGGAACAAACTGTGCGGATATTGACATGGTCGCAATTTCTTCAGTATCACCTACATACGGAAACCCTTGATGATGCAGATCCACGAATACATCAACTTTACCGAACTCGGCCTGCAGATCTTTATACACATCTCTTACTGTTTGCGCTTCAGGAGTGATATACCAGCCAGGCTTATTGGAGGCCCCAGGAAAATCAGCTGCATTTGGGACGTAGTTTAAGTCAGGATGAAAATCACGGTTTACATCAAATCCTGGGTTTGATGTATAATCATCACCTTGAAGAAGCCTCGTATAATAGTTCCATGAAGGAGCAGCGGAGCTTAATTGAGGGTATCTTTCCACGACCTCCGACCAGCTTAAATCATTTCCTCTGCGATCTAATTCAGAAGCATCCACATTCATCATTGGAATGGCCACAATCGTCATTTCTTCGCGGATTTTCCGGGCTTCAGCTGAATTGCTTGAGCCTATGTTTTGGAGAATGTTCAATAATGCAGCTGTTCCTGTTTTTTCATTTCCATGAATTTCACTTTGAACGAGCAGAACTTTGTCGCCTTCACCGACTCTGGCCGTGTAAATTTCACGCCCTTGATTTGTATAGCCTGCCACATCCACTGAAACTCTTCCGATGCTGCTCTGCTTAATTTGAGTAAGCTTTTGCTTAAGCTCCGCATAATCAATAAAACCTTGTGTTGATAGTGATTCGCCTGCAGATGGTCTAGCGGCTTCCATGTTTCCTGCCTGCGGAAAGACAAGAACAGAAGCTAAAACAACTGTACCTAAAATCTTTGTCAATGAATTCTTTTTCAATCCAGTCACCTCATTTTTAATAGTTAAACTGCAATCAGAATTTTCTGCAAAAAATTCGTAAATCCTTTGTAAATTGACAAAAATGACGCAATGGTTCTACAAGAACTTTCAGTTTGTTATTTCTTCCAATCTATTTTCCTAGCAGACGGAAGTTCTTTCGCCTCACGAAATAAAAGGTTTTCTAAAGGAATAAGTTTTAGCTGAAGCAAACTTTTTTTGACTGCCTTTACTATTGTTGAATTATGAAAAAAGGTTGCTGTAGACCCACTCAGTCCTTACTTGGTAAGATGGTCAAGGAATGAAAAAGTGGAGGACTTTTGGATGGAACAACAAAAATATGCGGATTTAAAACTGGGAGAGCGCGGCGCCATCATAAGCATCATTGCATACCTGTGTTTATCTGCTTTAAAACTCATGATCGGATATACAGCAAATTCAGAAGCCTTAAAGGCTGATGGATTAAATAATGCGACCGATATCGTTGCGTCGATTGCAGTGTTATTAGGGTTAAGACTATCTCAAAAGCCAGCGGACCAGGATCATCCGTATGGGCACTGGAAAGCGGAAACGGTGGCTTCTTTAGTTGCATCATTCATTATGATGGCAGTGGGGCTTCAAGTTCTGTACGGTGCAGTCATGTCAGTTTTTGAAGGAAAACAGGAATCACCTGATCTTGTTTCAGCTTGGACAGGGATTTTCTGTGCAGTAATTATGTATTTCGTATACCGCTATAATAAAAAACTTGGTGAAAAAATTAATAGCCAGGCAGTCATTGCAGCCGCAAAAGATAACCTGTCTGACGCATGGGTCAGCATTGGGATAGTAGTAGGAATTATCGGATCCCAATTCTCTCTTCCTTGGCTGGATCCTCTCGCTGCTGCTGTTGTAGGATTTCTGATTTGTAAAACGGCGTGGGATATTTTCAGAGATGCCTCACATCATTTAACGGATGGTTTTGATGAACATGAAATACAGGCGTTTAAAGAAACGACTCTTTCTCTGTACGGGGTAAAAGGCGTTAAGGAAATTAAAGCAAGAAATTATGGAAACAATACTGTCGTCGACATTGTCATTCTCGTCAATTCTAATTTGGATATTCGGGATGCACATGATATTTCAACAAAAGTTGAAAACATTTTAATGAATGAGCATAACGTGTACAATGTACATGTTCATGTTGAACCGAATTGAACCCTGGTTTTGCATTAGAGGAGGGAGAACCTTTGGATCCTGTACTGATTACTAATTTGATGCGCATTGGACTTCCGCTGATCATCATCGCAGCATCCCTTTTCTGGACAATGAAAATGCCTTTTACAAAAAGGTTTGTTCCTCCAGTTACGCTCGCACTGCTTGCTGCTGCTGTGTTTGCTGCACCATACATTCTTGAAGGTGCTGACATCAGCGTACGTGATTTAGACTCTGTATTATTAACGTTATATTTCACGCTTACTCTGATGCTGAGTTCTGTACTGAGCTTAATCACTGCTTTGTTTATAAAGAAAAAAGAGAATAAATAAATATGGAAATAGAAAAGACATTTCTTTCAAAAGAGAAGTGTCTTTTTTAATTAGATTGAATTTCAAAAAAAATCAATTAATAATGGAATCTTTGCTATACTTTTTATAGGGAAATTGTGGTTATAAAATGAAATGTGTATTTAAGGTGGAGGTCAATGAAGTGGAAATCATTATATGGATTGTTTGTATAATTATGTATCTTAAATTGGGCAGTTTCTTTAAACTTGCAGGAGAATTTTCATTGCCTGTGCATCTATTATTTCGCATTTTCTGGCTGCCGATATTTTTATTCAGCTTTATCTTATTAAGGGTTCAAAAAAATGGAACAGTAATTGGCTTTGATGAAAAAGGCAGAATCAAATTAGTTAATAAGGAAGACATCTTGCACGAAACGAATAGAAAAAAAGAAACAGAGACAGATTGGCCATCCTCTGAAGAAGCTGCCGGATTACGAGAACAATGGGAAACAGGTGAGCTTTTCAAAAAAGAGAAGCAGTGAATTAGCTGACCTATGTGTAATGATTTGTGATGTGAGTAAATAACATACTATCATATAGCAAGTTTCTAAACGGAAGATCTTAATATATCAATTAATTTATTGAGTGCTTATACTTGGCACTCATTTTTTTCTGCTCAAATGACTGTTTAAATGAGTTCTAATGAGCCATTATCCTTCAATTAAGAGGATCAGCTTGAATCTGCATTATCATGATGATAGATTCATTTATCAAGAAGTGATTTTCCCAATAACAGAAGCCTTAAATATAAAGGATATCAGTTGCTATATAAAGAACTTTATACATAGAATTTATCTAACAATTTATAGGATACAGATAGCGCAAAGTAAGAAATCAAAAAGGGGGGAGTTCAAATGAAAAAAATGATACTTGCCGTAACTTTCATGAGCATTCTTTTACTAAGCTGCAGCCATTCAAAATCTTTTGAGGGAAGGATCAGTGATATTAAAAAAGGTCATTTTGAAGTGGATTGTTCTAAAGAGGTGCTGAAGGATGAGAAAAACGGGGAATCCTCCGGCTACCCATGTACAGTTAAGCTGTCAAATAAAACGGTTTTCCGGGACAATCACGGTGAAAAGCTGAAGGCTGGACATTTTACGACTGGATTAGATATTCGAGTTGTTTTAGCCGATCGGAAAAAAATCAGCAAGAGCAAGAAAAGCAGAAAAGTAGAGGCCAGGGAGATTGTCTTGCTTAATTAATAAATAAATAATCGAAAAAATGCTTCTCTTTCGTTTTCTGAACGAAAAAAGAAGCATTTTGCCGATTACCTAAGAGGTCTTCGACCCGCTTTTCTCAATTCCTTAACAAATTTGCTACTTTTTATTTCCATTCTCTTGAACACTTGGCCACTTTTTGTTCAGGGCATTAATAAACGTTTTAACAATCTTTTTATCTTCTATTACCGGTGAAAAGATATAAGAAAGTGTTCGATTAAAAGTCTGGTTTTTCATTTTGATGATTGAGAGATTTTTATTTTGCACGTCTCGTTCTATAACACTTTTTGATAAAAAGGAGAGACCCATGCCGTTTATGAGTGTTTCTTTAATCCCCTGATTGCTGCTTATGGTTAGAAGAGATTTCACTTTTAATCCGTTAGTCCGAATCACATGATTTAGAAATTCGCGTGTACCAGAACCAACTTCTCTTGTGACCCAAGGCTGATTGTGAAGATCGGCAAATGTAACCTCATCTTTTGAAGCGAGATCATGATTTTTTGAAGATACAATAAATAGTTCGTCCTGCATAAATGGGTGTACAGAAAGTTCCTTGTCATTTGTCTGTCCTTCTATTAATCCTATATCTACTTGATGCATCCGGACCGATTGAACGATTTCTTCTGTATTTCCAATGAGAACCTGCAGCTCAAGTTCCGGGTATTCATTTTGAAGGTCAAGGAGTAAAGAAGGCAATATATACTCGCCGATTGTAAAACTGGCGCCAATCTTCAGTTCTCCTTTTACTGAGTTTTGATGCTCCAGGATATCCTGTCTTGTTTGTTCATAGAGGGTAATCATCCGCTTTGCGCGATCATATAAAATCTCGCCTGTCGGAGTAATCTGCAGGAATTTCGGCGAACGCAAAAATAATGTCGTCTGAAATTCTTTTTCGAGATTTTTTATATGCAAGCTTACACTCGGCTGCGACATGCGGAGATTTTCGGCTGTTTTCGTAAAGTTCTTAATTTCTGCAAGGGTCACAAATGTTTTTAATGCGTCATAATACAAAAGAAGCCCACCTTATGATTAGTAATCTTAATTATAACAATAAATTAAATGTATTTTACTAATTTTCTGTTTTCGGGTAAAGTAGAAATAGTATTTATTAAATCGATAGGTATGATTTTACCCTAAAAACCAACTTAGTTTATAGGGATAATCAAAAATGATTCTTTCTTTCTATAAAAAAACAGGATTTTCACTGAAAAATGATGTATTAAACGTTTTCAATTTCTTTGTGAGGTGGGAAAAGTTGCAACTTCAGGTAACTAACAGTCCGTTCAATCAAGAGCAGGCAGAACTCCTTAATCGGCTTCTGCCAACGCTGTCAGAAACACAGAAAATCTGGCTGACAGGGTATTTGACAGCATCCCAGTCTCAGATTCTTCAGACAGAAGAGGAGACTCATGCATCAGAGCTGTCAGTACAAAGCAGTGTGGCTGCTGTCTCTAAAGAAGTGACCATTTTATACGGGTCACAAACAGGAAATGCCCAGGGTCTTGCGGAGAATGCAGGTAAAATACTTACTGAGCAGGGTTTGCAGATGACAATATCTTCGATGAATGATTTCAAGCCGAATCAATTAAAGAAGGTCAAAAACCTTCTTATCGTTGTAAGTACACATGGAGAAGGCACACCTCCGGATAATGCGCTCTCGTTTCATGAATTCCTTCATGGAAGACGCGCGCCAAAGCTCGATGATCTTAGCTTTTCAGTTTTGTCTCTTGGTGACAGCTCGTATGAGTTTTTCTGCCAGACAGGAAAGGATTTTGATCAAAAGCTTGAAGAACTTGGAGGCACACGGATATACCCGCGGACTGACTGTGACCTTGATTATGATGATCAAGCTGCAGAATGGCTTCAGGGAGTCCTTGGCAGCTTTAAACAGGTGCAGTGGGAAAGTCAGGATGCATCTGTACAGACAGCATCCGCACAGGCAACAGAATCCGTCTATTCCAGAACAAATCCGTTTCGTGCAGAAGTGCTTGAGAATCTTAAGTTAAACGGCCGCGGCTCAAATAAAGAAACTCGCCACCTTGAGCTATCTCTTGAAGGATCTGGTCTTTCGTTTGAGCCAGGTGACAGTCTGGGAGTATATCCGGAAAATGATCCTGCACTAGTAGACTTGCTTATTCAGGAGATGAATTGGAATCCTGATGAAAAAATATCAGTCAATAAACAAGGGGACCTTCCGCTTAAAGCAGCACTTACATCCCATTTTGAAATCACGGTTTTAACAAAACCTCTTCTAGAGCATGCATCAAGGTTTTCGTCCAGCATGGAACTGCAGGAACTGACAAAACCTGAACAGAAAGAAAAATGTAAAGCATACCTTGAAGGCCGCGATTTGCTTGATTTGTTCCGCGATTTCGGGCCTTGGAATGCATCCGCAGAAGAATTCGTTTCTATTCTAAGAAAAATGCCGGCCCGTCTCTATTCGATTGCAAGCAGCTTATCAGCCAATCCCGATGAGGTCCACTTGACAATCGGCGCTGTTCGTTACGAAACACATGGGCGAGAGCGAAACGGCGTCTGTTCGATCTTTTGTGCAGACCGGCTTCAGCCAGGAGATACACTTCCGGTTTACTTACAGCGGAACCAAAATTTTAAGCTCCCTCAAAATCCAGATACACCTATCATCATGGTGGGACCCGGAACTGGGATTGCACCCTTCCGTTCTTTCATTCAGGAAAGAGAAGAAACAGGTGCAGAAGGAAAGTCATGGCTATTCTTCGGTGATCAGCATTTCGTGACAGACTTCCTATACCAGACAGAATGGCAAAAATGGCTTGAAAACGGAGTGCTGACAAGAATGGATGTTGCGTTTTCGCGTGACACGAATGAAAAAGTTTATGTGCAGCACCGTATACTTGAAAAGAGCAAAGAATTATTTGAATGGATTCAAGAGGGAGCAGTTGTTTACATTTGCGGTGATGAGAAAAACATGGCCCTTGATGTCCATCATACTCTAATTGAGATTTTTGAAAATGAAGGCGGCATGAGCCGTGATAAAGCGGAAGAGTATCTTGCAGAGATGCAGCAGCAAAAACGCTACCAGCGTGATGTCTACTGAGATCTAGATTGAAAGGGGTTTTTCAGCATGGTAAACAAACTATTAACAGCGCCGGATGGCCCGCCAAGTGATGTTGAGGATATTAAGGAAAGAAGCAATTATTTGCGCGGTACGCTGGCAGAAGTTATGCAGGAACGGATCAGTGCCGGGATTCCTGATGATGACAACCGGCTCATGAAGCATCACGGCAGTTATTTGCAGGATGACCGTGATCTTCGAAATGAGCGTCAAAAGCAAAAGCTAGAACCTGCTTATCAGTTTATGCTCCGCGTCCGTATGGCGGGAGGAGTGGCAAAGCCAGAACAATGGCTTGTCATGGACGATCTTGCCCAAAAGTACGGAAATGGCACGTTAAAGCTGACTACGCGCCAGACCTTTCAAATGCACGGCATTTTAAAATGGAATATGAAGCAGACCATTCAGGAAATTCATGCTTCGATGCTGGATACCATTGCTGCCTGCGGAGATGTAAACCGGAACGTGATGTGCAATTCGAATCCTTATCAATCTGACATTCATTCTGAAGTGTATGAATGGTCAAAGAAATTAAGTGATGATTTGCTGCCTCGCACGAGAGCGTACCATGAAATTTGGCTTGATGAAGAAAAAGTAGCGGGAACACCTGACACAGAAGAAGTTGAGCCGATGTATGGGCCGCTGTACTTGCCGCGGAAGTTTAAGATCGGCATTGCGGTGCCGCCTTCAAATGACATTGATGTCTTTTCACAGGATCTTGGCTTCATTGCGATCGTTGAAGGAGGTAATCTCACAGGGTTCAACATTGCCATCGGAGGGGGCATGGGAATGTCCCACGGTGATAAGGCAACGTATCCGCAGCTGGCAAAAGTGATTGGCTTCTGCGCGCCTCATCAAATCGTCGACGTGGCGGAAAAGATCATTACCATTCAGCGGGATTATGGAAATCGTTCTGTCCGCAAAAATGCCCGTTTCAAGTACACAGTTGACCGATTAGGGCTGAATACCGTAAAAACTGAACTGGAAAACCGGCTTGGATGGAATCTTGATGAAGCAAAGAGCTATCACTTTGACAATAACGGGGACCGATATGGCTGGGTAAAAGGAATTCAGGGCAAATGGCACTTTACACTTTTTGTAGAAGGCGGACGCGTAGCAGATTATGCTGGCTACCAGCTGATGACCGGTCTGCGTGAGATTGCAAAAGTCCATAAAGGTGAAATCCGCCTGACTGCCAATCAAAACTTAATCATATCCAATGTCCCAAACCATCAAAAGAAAAAAATCAATGATCTGATTGACGAATATGGGCTGACTGACGGAAAGCATTACTCTGCACTGCGCCGCAGTTCACTCGCATGTGTTGCCCTGCCGACATGCGGCCTTGCAATGGCTGAAGCAGAGCGCTACTTACCGGAGCTGATCGATAAAATTGAAGCCATCGTTGATGAAAACGGGCTGCGAAACGAAGAGATTACCATTCGAATGACCGGCTGTCCGAACGGCTGTGCACGCCATGCTTTGGGTGAGATTGCCTTTATAGGCAAAGCGCCCGGCAAGTACAATATGTATTTGGGTGCAGCTTTTGACGGGAGCCGCCTGAGCAAGATGTACCGTGAAAACATCGGGGAAGAAGAGATTATAAGCGAACTTCGCGTCCTTCTTTCACGCTACGCAAAAGAGCGGACAGAGAAAGAACACTTTGGAGACTTTGCCGTTCGGGCAGGAGTCATAAAAGAAGTAACAGACGGTACAAATTTTCATGATTGATGAAAGACAGGTCCTTCCTGTCTTTTTATTTTGGAAGCAAACAGGTAATAATAGAGAAGGATTGTAAACGAATATATGTTCGTGTATAGTTGATTTATATAATACTTCCTATAAAAGAAGGTAGAAATGATGGCTGAAGCACTAAAAAATATTTATAATGAAGCTTTTATTGAGACGTTGATTTATGCAATAGATCAGGAATACACTTTATTTGATTCCGAACAATTCCGCACTCGTTTTTTTGAAGAAGGCTGGGAGAATTTAGCGTTAAAGCAGCGGATGAGAAAGATTACAGTGTGTTTAAAAAAATCACTTCCTGAGGATTATCAGGATGCTCTTCAGATTTTATATAAAATTGCACCGCAATTTAATGGTCTTGGCGGCATCATTTTCCCCGATTACGTTGAGCAATATGGTTTGCATGAATGGGACGAATCAATGCATGCGTTAGCTTACTTTACAGAATTCTCAACTTCAGAATTTGCAGTCCGTCCTTTTTTAATTAAAGATGGAAAGCGTATGCTTGAACAAATGCTGAAGTGGTCCACCCATTCAAATGAGCATGTAAGAAGGCTGGCGAGCGAGGGGAGCAGACCAAGACTGCCTTGGGGAGCAGCGGTTTCTTCATTAAAAGAAGACCCCCGGCAAACATTGCCGATTTTAGAAAACCTGAAAAATGATCATTCTTTATATGTTCGCAAGAGTGTTGCCAATCATCTAAATGATATTTCCTACACACACTCTGAATTTGTTTTAAGCATTGCGAATGAATGGATCGGAAAGAACAAATATACGGATTGGATAATCAAACATGCCTGCCGTTCATTACTTAAAAAAGGAAACAGAGAAGCACTTGCGTTATTTGGATATGGAAATGACAGCCCAATAAAAATTGAGCACCTGACCCTTCATCCCGATACTATCCAGATTGGAGACAGTATTCAGTTTACATTTCATATTTCAGCAGAAAGCACAATTTCAGTCAGGGTGGAATATGCAATAGATTATGTGAAATCACGGGGACAGCGAAACCGAAAGATATTTATGCTGAAAACACGCAATATGAAGCAGGGAGAAGAAAACATCATCACAAAAACTCACGCTTTTAAAGATTTAACAACAAGAAAACATTATAAAGGAATACACACTTTATCCATCGTTATTAACGGTGCAGTAAAAGCAGAGACAGATTTTATTATCCAATAACAGACTGCTGGTACTATGAAAAAAAGTCCTCGGTGGAGGACTTTTTTTCATTAGTCATCTTGTCTATCTTGATCATTCATATCTTCAGGGTCTTCAATTGGATCTTCTGGATCTTTCTCTGCATCCTCTTCGTCATCTTTGTTCATTGTGTCATCTTCATCTATACCTGGAGCATCTTCATTTTGTTCTTGTTCAGGAACTTCATCATTTTGCTCATCTTCTGGCGGAGCTGGATCTTGATCATCATTAGTAGCGCATCCAGCTAAAATTAAAGCAGAGAAACATACACTAAATAGTACAGATAACCATCTTTTATTCATTGTGTTACTCCTTCCATTAATTAGAATGTTAGTTAATTCTGTTTTATCTTTCCCGTAATGAAAAATAACATGAATTTTATTTACAATAATTTATAAAAATTGTTTGAAACGTTATTAAAAAGATTTAATACTGTGTTTAAAAGTTGTTAACATAATGTTCACGTTTACAAGTATCCAGGAGATCTGAATGGTGATAAACTAAAAGTAGAAAATTGGATGATTTTAGGGAGGAATCAGCATGTCTCATATTGGTGAACATTTAAAACATTACCGAGAGCTGAAAAACATGAGTCAGGAAGAACTTGCTTTTAAAGCGCGACTTGGACGACAAACCATCGAAAAGTATGAATCCGGTGAAAAAGTGCCTGATAACCAAACCATCTTAAAATTCTCTACGGTCCTTGATGTTCCTGCATCAGAACTAGTTGATAAAGGGCATTTTCAAAAGAAAAACAAAATAAATTAATCGTAATGTTCTAAAAGGCGTTTCCTATAAAAAAGGGAATGCCTTTTTTCACATATTCAGAACATCAGACCAGTTGCCATTCTGAAAAAATAACTGCTATTAGGAAAGCAGGAATAGATATGAAGCTTTTATGAGCATACGTATCTTGCTGAACCGTTTATTGAAATTTTCAATCAGATTGCAAATGAACAGGATCAGTGCTGCGGTTATAAGATTACCATGAAATCTAAAAAAGTAAGCCGATTCTTAAATACAGTTCTGGAAAAGAGGGAGCAGGAGATTGTGGAGGAAGTGGGGTACATTCGATTTGAATAAAAGAAGGTGTGATTGATTATCTTAGCAATAAAATTGCTTTTTTATATTACGGCCAAATAGACTAGATAAGAATGGAATAATCAGATAAATAATACTGAAAATAACTTGGGTATATAAGATTATCTTATAGTTCTTAGTTTCTTTAAAATAGGCGAATTTTACTGCACGGGATTCTTACATTACATAATATAACTGTACGGACAAAAACCTTGATGCATCAAGGTTTTTTCTTATTGTAAATAAATCATTCATTTATAAATGGAATGCTGTCTATGTTCCTTCATCCTGTTGTTCCAATGCTAACAGGATGGAATGGAAGAGCGGTATTCTTTCACATAATATAAAAAAAGATATTGGCAATGATAAATCAAGGAGGGTGATAGTATGTATTTCTTGTTAAATATACTGGGTGTACTAGTTGTAATTGGAATTGTTTATATTTGTTCACCTAATAAAAGGAATGTTAAATGGAAAGCTATTCTTACCTTGATCGTTGTTGAATTCATAATTACTTGGTTCATGTTATCGACTAAAATCGGGACATGGGTCATTAATCAAATTGCAGCTTTCTTTACCTGGCTGATTTCATGTGCAAATGAAGGGATATCTTTTGTTTTCCCATCTGCAATGGCAAATGAGCAGGTTGATTTCTTTTTCAGTGCATTAATGCCGATTATTTTCATTATTACGTTTTTTGACATTTTATCGTATTTCGGTATTCTGACCTGGATTATCGATAAAGTAGGCTGGCTCATCTCAAAAGTGTCCGGTTTGCCAAAACTTGAGAGTTTTTTTTCCATTCAGATGATGTTTCTTGGAAATACCGAAGCTCTTGCTGTTCTGCGTCTTCAACTTGGTGCTATAAAAACTCAGAGATTGCTGACATTTGGAATAATGGGCATGAGCAGTATAAGCGGATCCATTATAGGCGCTTATTTATCCATGGTTCCTGCAACATATGTGTTTGTTGCTATTCCATTAAACTGTTTAAACGCTCTGCTGATTGCTAACATGCTAAATCCTGTCGCTGTCAGCAGAGAGGAGGATGTAGTATATGTTCCTACTAAAGAGGAACGTAAAGATTTCTTTTCCACTATTTCAAACAGTATGCTTGTGGGGATCAGGATGGTCATTGTCATTACGGCTATGGTAATCGGTTATGTAGCATTGACGGCCAGCTTAAATGGTATATTAAGTTTCTTTATCAACGGTTTGACGATTCAAAAAATCTTCTCAGTTCTTTTTAGTCCATTTGCTTTCTTGCTTGGATTAACTGTGAGTGATGCGATGTATGTTGCTCAATTAATGGGAATCAAACTTGCTACAAATGAGTTTGTTGCCTTGCTCGATTTAAAAGATAAGGTTGGCGGCCTGGCTCCGCATACTGTTGCCGTTGCAGTGACGTTCCTCACCTCATTTGCCAACTTCAGTACAGTAGGGATGATTTATGGAACGTTTAATTCCATCCTTGATGAAGAAAAATCGCATATTATCGGAAGGAATGTCTGGAAGATGCTGCTTAGCGGAATGGCTGTATCCTTGTTAAGTGCTATGGTTGTTGGATTATTCGTTTGGTAAATAGGTTACTGATTTACAGGAATGAAAGGAGGAAATTAAGATCCAAGAGGGGAAACACCAATTCTTTTAAAATTGGAGAACGATTTGACCAATTGATGTTATTTTTCTCTGGGGAAACAATTTCTAAAAGGCGAGAAAATGAATTCAAAGGACGCCTTCTCCAAAGGAGTAGTACAGGCTTCCCGTAAATGCTAAATATCCCATTCAGTTAAAAACTCTAATGTTTTTATTATTACTACTAATTCAAATTCAAAAAGGTAAGTAAGGTTACTTTCATCTTTAACTAAAGGAGGGGGCGTTAATTAAGAAGGATTAACGTCCTTTTTTGTGCGGGATCGAGTGTGGGAACCTCTCAAACGCAGTGGGCATAAGCTGATAATAAATGTCGATTTGAGAGGATGTCTTGTACCATGTTTCCTTATCTCCAAGAAATTCATCAATTCCCCTATCCCGATTATAGGTTTATGCCCCGCGGTTATTATAACTCCCCTTATTCTGAACGATGGTGACTCTGGAGCAATGGTGCCCTCGAATCGGATGAAAGATACCGTTTACCCGCACAGCAACAGCTTACCTTCGTGCTTGTGCATGGCTCTTGGGCTGACGCTCACTTCTGGGACGGCGTAGCGGCGGTGCTGCGCAGTCAAGGGCATGTCGTCTATAGCCGGAATACGCAGGTCACGGCAAAGATCCGAACAAAGATGTCACGCATGCGATGATCACGAAGTCCGTCGTTGATTTTATAACGAAACTGAACCTACGCAACTTCGTTCTCGTCGGGCACAGCTTCGGCGGAACTGTCATCCAAAAGGTTGCAGAACAGGTACCGGATCGCATCAAGCGCCTCGTCTTCTGGGACGCGTTCGTACTGAAAGATGGCGAATCTGTTGCCGACGAGTTATCGCCCCAAACGAGACAAGGTTTCGAGCAACTCAGAGCCGGCTCGAAGGATGATACGATCATGCTTCCGTTTCCACTGTTTCGGGATTTGTTCGTCAATACGGCCACATTGGAGGAAGCCAGACAGATGTATGCAGGCGTCACTCCGGAACCGGCTAGACCGCTTTTCGAGAAGCTGGATCTTAAAGCGTTCTATGAGTTGGCAATACTGAAAAGTTATGTATATTTTGTTCAAGATAATGCATTGCCACAAGGAGAGGGCTTCGGCTGGAATCCGCATATGTCCACACGGCTCGGCCAGTTCCGCCTTATCGTCGGTGACGGGGACCACTTTACGGATACTCGCACAAGGCCGGACATGGTGGCACAGAAGTTTTACGAGGCTGGCCGGGACAGACGTGCTGTAAGAGCATTTTATTGTGTGGCCAGAGCAAGATCGATCCGTAATCCGCCAAGATTCGCGAATTGATCGAAAAGGAAACAAGAGGTGTTTAAAAAAGGCCATCCTTTGCAGGGTGCCCCTTTAAGTACTTCAATATAGAACGGAAGTAGTTGGAACAACTAGGCAGTGATTATACTCGTGATTAAGCTAACGGGGGCGATTGCTTAACAAAGTGTCGCCTCTTCTTATTAAGGTAAAGGGCAGCATTCCTGTAATGGAGAAAAATGAGGTTTGAACAAAAAAATAACCTCTTGGTATGATATGAGTGTCCTGAAGCTGGCCAGCGAAAAGGACAAATCATATATACCAGGAGGCCTTCAATATGAATTATAACCAAAATGAAAAGATTGCTCAAATTACTTCTTGAACACTGATTATAGGTGTAGATATTGCGAAGTACAAGCATGTAGCTCGTGCTCAGGACTTTAGAGGCCTAGAGTTTGGTGCACCTTGTCACTTTGAAAATACCAAATCACATTTTGATCTTTTTTTAGGCTGGATAAAACATTTGATGGAACAACAAGGCATGGATAAGATGATTATTGGAATGGAGCCGACAGGTCATTATTGGCTCAACCTCGCTCATTTTCTAAAAGAAGAGGAGATTAAGTTTGTCGTGGTAAATCCTATGCATGTGAAGAAGACTAAAGAATTAGATGATAATTCTCCAACCAAAAATGATGTGAAGGACGCAAAAGTCATTGCACAGCTAGTTAAAGATGGAAGATATGCCGAACCTAATATTCCACAAGGAGTTCCTAGATTATGTAATTGATGAAAGAATGAATGTTGTAGCTTGGAATGAGGCTTTTTGTGCCGTATATGGTAATTATCAGTATTGAATGAGCGTGAAAGAAACTTAGTATGGATTACCTTTACTTCTCCTTATTTTCACCAAATTAAAGGTGAGCATTGGGAAAGAGCAGCATTGAATTGTTTGGCACAATTTCGTTCAGGGTACGGTCGCCACTTCGAGGATTCCTGGTGGTCTGAACAAATTGTTGAGTTCAGCAACTTTAGTAATGAATTCAAGGAAATGTGGAAGTGACAAGAAGGGTAAGTCCAGTAACCAGTTGTTTGAAAAGTCCCGCTTATTTTGAGTAATAAAAATATATTATTGACCAAATAACCAACGTGTAAACTAGTTTAGTGTTGACAAACCATTTTTTATTTCTTTCTCAGTAAAGGGTTTTTTTGACATTTAATTTTTCTCCGATTCTCCCATTTTTGTTCATTAAACATAAAAGAACCCTATAGGGCAGACCTTTTATTAGTGTCTACTCTATAGGGTACAATTTACATTGGGCGTTGCCTTTTTATGTTTCTTGTAACGGATTAACAAAGCTGATTTAATATAATATATATATTACCAAATAACTTGAAGAGATAGCCAATTACTACAATAACTGCTTAGATATCCTGATAAATAGTTAAAAGTAAATTCACTCAGTAATAATAGGAAGTTTATCACTTATGAAAACTTTGCGTGTGTAATAATTAATTTACCCCTAATACTTGCTTAATAGACTCAATTGTTTTTCCGTTGTATTCCTTTACAGCGGTAGGAGTATCTAATATATAATCGTTTTCTTTTAAATAATTAGCCTCAAGTAACTTGAAGTCCTTTGCATCAACCGTTTTATCAAAGTTCATATCAGCATTACGGTTATTCGTTCCCCAATATTGTTCGAGCAGAATCACGTCATGAATGTCGACCACATTATCTTTATTAATATCCCCTGCTTTTTCTAATACTGTTGGGTAGGAAATACTCTCGCCAATATAAATATCCCCTGCTTTTCGACCAATTTCCATAGGTGTGTAAGTAGTAAAATGACCAGGAATATCAATGATGACCGTATATACCTGTTCAGTAATTGGCAGTTTATTAAACACAATGTTTCCAAATTGTTCAATTACCCCATTGTATAATTGACCTTTGGAATCTTGCACTTTAGCTTGTGCACCAATGGTTGTGTAGTCGATGGCAAAATTAAAGCTGCCGTTTGCATTTAATAATCCTTGAGCATTGACTTTCCCTGTAGCTGTTGAATAGGCTGAATAGCTTGGTAATAAACCGATTTCGGTATTCAGGTTTACCGTTTTTCCACTTAGATCTTTATACGAAGATGAATTGACAAAAAAGAAAATACTACTAACATTTACATATTCATTGGCGTTTGTATCTACTACCATATCAAATAATGGCATTTCACCCGATAAACCATCACCAGGTGCTTTGATATTAATCGTATTCGTTTTGCTCGTGGTCCCCGTTGCCGTAGCTGTAAATTGTGTTTCGCTAGATAACGCCTGATTTTTATTTAATACTACGTTATTAAAATATCTTGATGTATAATCAAACTTTATGGTTAAATCTTTTGCATTTTGCAAACCATGAGCATAGAAGGTATAGGTTAATTGATCACCCATTTTAAAGGACTCTTTATTTGGTTTAGCGTAAATATATTGTGTCCCTGGTTTCACATAATAAATGACTTTAGCACTTGTTGTGTTACCAGCTTTATCTGCACCGACAAATTGTAGCTTATTTACGGCATTAAAACCAGGATCGACTGAAATTTCTTTAGTAAACTTGCCATTAACATCGACAGGAATATTCCATGCCGGAGAGTTTGGTCCGTACCAAACGTTATTTTTTGTTTGATTAACATTAATTCCGTTTTCTTCCATTTCATAAGCTTCCTTATCGATTACGCTTCCTGATAATGTAACTGTTTTTTGTCCAGCCGCCAATTCCACAAATGGAAGTTCACCTTTAGGCACTGCATTTGTATCATCTAATTTGAAGGTTGGAATACTATCATCAATATACACTTGATCTGTCTTTGTATACTGCTTTCCATCCAGATTTGTACCAATTACTTTCATTTTATATAATCCATCCGCTGCTAATACAGAAGTATATCCAATTGGTTTTTTCGCATTTCCTGTGAAAGGAAAATATCTTCCGGCAAAACCACTTTGAATGTAATAATCAATATCAATTCCCGCGCCAGATACATCAAAGGTTCTGATTAAACCTAAATCTTTATTTGTTTTAGAATCTACTAAAATAAAATCCAATGTTTTCATCGGTGAATTTAGTCTGAAATCTAAATCCGTACTTTTAACACTATAAGGACTTTGCTGACGATTAGGTGCGATACTTGGTGAAAAGACTCTGAAATATTCCAAACCTTCTTCCACTAGACGGAAACCAAATGGAATTTGATATTGATGTTCTGGATCCTTTTCATCCACCACTTGAATATATCCTTCATACGTGCCTTTTTTAGCTGTTGTTGGAATAAACAATGAGGCAGGTATGCTTTCCTGACTATTCTTTTTAATTTTAACATTCTTAGGCAATACTAAGGTCACACCGTTTTCCTTGGGATCTAAGGATCCACGAACTCCAACATTATACTCAACCGAAATGTTATACTTCTCCATTTTATCACTATGGTTCATGATTAATAGATTCGTTGTTTTTGTGATATCATTCGCATCAATTGGGATAAAACCGTAGCTAAGGCCACCTGTTTGTTCATTCATCATTTCTTTTACATTATTTTTAATATATGGCGTTTCGTCTTGAACGGCTAGTTCTGTAGTAGAATATATCGCTTCATAAGGGTCTACTCTTCCTGCCCCTACTTCAAACACACTATATTGACCTCTTAAAGGATCAGCTGTATTCATTAAGACTGTTTTCACATCTGCAGGTGAATATTTAGGATGTGCTTGTAACAGCAACGCCGCAATTCCAGCAACATGAGGAGTGGCCATGGATGTACCTGACATCCTCGTGTATGCAGAGGAATAAGTAAAATTAATTTTGTCGTTAATATAAGAAGGTACGGTTGATAAGACCGATACACCTGGTGCCGTCACTTCCGGTTTAATATCATATAATGTACCAGATGGCCCTCTAGAGCTAAAGCTAGCTAATTCATCACCAGGAATTTCACTCTGTCCAAGGGTCCCAAATGTAACACTAGGCGTACCATTAGTGAATAAATCATTGACGGCCAAACCGTCTTTATTTGTCATAGAGAATACTGGAATATTATCGTTGCTTTCTCCCAGATAAAAAGGAATTTGTCCTTCTGTTGCAATGTTGTTGTATATGATGACACCTGCTGCCCCGTTTTGCTTTGCATATTTCATTTTATCAATCAGAGCATTAGTTCCACGTGCGACTAAAGCAATTTTATTTTGAACATTTTTTCCTGTATAATCGGTTGCTCCACCTTCGCCTACATTGACAACATCGAATGTTTTACCAGAAAGGTTCGAGAAATCATCCGTCCAGGTTCTGGTCATCAATTGTAAGGTACTCTCTGTTTCTTTGCCATTTGCTACAAATTCACTCGCAAATGTCGTGACTTTGGTAGAAACAGAACTTGCCCCTATGGTTAATGCAAGTGCTGCTGCACCAGGAGAACCTAGGGTGTACATACCATTATCTCCAGAGTTACCTGCTGCTACTACAGCTGTCACACCGCTTAATACAGCATTATCGATTGCTAAGCTAGTGGCTTCTAATGGATTGTTTAAAGAAGAACCCAACGAAAGATTGATCACATTCATTCCATCTGCCACCGATTTATCTATTCCGGCAATAACGGCAGTATTTGAACCTGAACCATATGGGCCCAACACACGATAAACGTATAAATCAGATTCAGGTGCAACTCCAATTACTTTATAATTTGAATCGTTTTTAGCTCGGCCGGCAATTGTACCTGACACATGAGTGCCGTGAGAAGTGTAATACGGATTTCCGTTAAAAAATTCAGAATTTCTAGTTGCTTTCCACTGGGCATATGTAGTTTCCATTGGGTCTTTATCATTATCAACAAAATCATATCCACCTTTGTAAGCATCCTTTAAATCAGGATGATTGTAATCAATACCTGTGTCGATTACACCAATCTTAATATTTTTTCCGGTATAGCCTTCCTTGTGTAATTGATCAATCTTTAAAAATGGAATACTATCAACTTTGGTCTGCTCTTTCTCTTCCACAATTGGTGCTGGTGGTTTTATTTGTATTTTTCTCTCACTAAAAACAGCTTTGACCTCATCCATTTCCAGCAATTTCTTAATTTGATTAGCCGGAAGTGTTAACGTTACACCGTTAAATGCATTCTGATAAGTAAATTTAATTTCAAAATTATCTTTATTAGATTTCACTTTTTTTCCTACTTTTTCTTGTAAATCCTTTTTAAAAAGTGAATGTGACTTTTCAACCTTTTCTTTGGCCTTCTCTAACGAAATGGTTTCCCCTTTAGAAGCTTCTACTAGTTGAACTACCTTTGCTGGAAGTTCTTTGAATTCAACAATAACCGTTACATCTTCCTCACTCGTTAAGTCCACATCATCTGATAATTGCAGTCCAGTCTTTATTTCTGTGGAATTTAAGTTTTGCAATGCAGCCCTTTGTTCATCGGTTAAAGATTGCATAATTTTCTCTGCTATATTTTCACTCGTTATAGCATACGTCGGCTTTTGGGTAATCATCGAAGAACCCAATATACTACTGCTGGCTAATATAAGCACAGTTGCAGCTTGAAAAATCTTTCTCTTTATTCTCTTCATCTTTTACAACCCCCTTTTGTGGAATATTCATAAAATTAACTCAATTAATATAATAGCTTAAAATTTTCATGAAGGGTATTGGGGGAATTGTAGGAAATTACAGGTGTATTTTTATCTCACGAAATAAAAAGGGAACTTCCTGGTTAGCAGGTGTTCCCTTTTTTTATATATCAAACATTTAGTAATAGTATTTACCCAAGAAAGATTGTGAAATACTGTACTTAAACTAACGGGTGCAAGAGTTTAAGTAACAGGGGTTGCTGCGGCAACCTCTTTTTTATTGAACTAACGAAGCAGAATAGGTCAATAAAAATTGATAGAAGGAAAAAACATTAAGATGCATAGATAGTAATAAATGTATACAAAGAGAATAGAATTACCTTGAAACTAATGAAAATTATACAGTATCAGCCATAGTCTTCTCCTCAGGTGGATGCCAAACCTCAGATAAGCAAACAAAAACAGAAACAACACAAATAACAAAAGATGTGCGAGAAATTGCTTGGAATTCACATACGGATTTTAGTTATTCAAGTTTGTCCGGCATATGCTTTGATAACCAAATGTTTATTGGCACTATCTTTAATTGTACTGGGTTAGCAGGAACCTCTTTTAAAAATTCCACTTTTAGAAAAATTTCCATTAAGTATACCGATTTTTCAAAAGCTATTCTTGATGGTGCCAAAATGGAAATAGACTTATTCCGTTTTAAAGGGGTTTAAAGTAGACTTGACCAACGTAACAGTCATTTAAAGGGGAATATGAAGTTACAGTGGGAGGATTGAAGTTATGAAAAATATGTCAAAAAAATTAATTTATGTTGAGGAATACGTACCAATCAATGGGATAAATCAATATCTGTTTCATTCTGGTACAAATCTTGAAAACCCAGTAATGTTATTTTTGCACGGAGGACCCGGCAGTGCTGGATCCATTTTTGCACACGCCTTTCAAAAAAAATGGGAAGATATTTTTACAGTGATTCATTGGGACCAACGTGGAACTGGAAAAACTCTTACTATGAATCCAGATAAATATCCGACAATTGATTTGCTTTTAAAGGATTTGTTTGAAATTATTCAATATCTAAAGAAAAAATATAATAGAAATAAAATAATTTTACTTGGTCATTCTTGGGGAAGTGTTTTAGGTAGTATCTTTATCAAGCGATATCCAGAAGATGCAGATTATTATATTGGGGTAGGACAAATTATAAATATGCTCGAAAATGAGCGTGTTGGCTATGAAAAAGTTAAGGAATTAATTTTATAATCAAACGATAAGAAATCTCTAAAACAGTTAGAGGCAATAGGTGAATATCCAGGAGAAAAACTTGATAATGAATGGCAAAAAAAATGTTTAAAATTACGTAAACTTCAAGGTAAATATAATTTTACTTTGAAGATGAATTTTTCTACATTTAAAATGATATTTTCGAGTCCTGTTTTTAAATTATCAGATATTTCTGCGATGATAAAAGGGGCTAAAGCTAACAGAGAATTAGTTGATTTTTTAGGAAGTTTTGATATAAATTCGGAGCCATCAGAATATAAAATACCTATATATTATATTTTAGGCAGTAATGACTGGCAGATTCCCTATGTTATTGCAGAAGAACACTTTAACAGAATCAATGCTCCGCATAAAAAGTTATATTTAATACCTAATGCTGGACATATGACAATGGTTGATCAACATGACTTGTTTTTTAATACACTATTACAAATTAAAAATATTCAGTGTAATGGGTAGAAAAAGGTATTTTTAATACGGAGGTAATTCTTCAAGCTGAAGGTTGCCTTTTTCTATTTTAACAAAAGATTGTGAAATATTACACTTAAACTAAAGGGTGCTTATCATAAGGTTAAAGCAATGATCTTCTACAACCGGGCGCATTCTTGAGCAAGAAATGCGCGTTTCTTAATGAATTGGGCCATTTAAAAGAGCAAGGCTTATTGAATAAATTCGAAGATTGTTTTTAATTGGGATATATTTAACAATTATTATAATTGCTCTGAATAGGATGAAAGTGGTGGATTTTACATGCATTTTATTATATCTGATTAATTTGAATTATTTACGAATTCAAAAATAAATAGTATTATCATTTTATAAAATGATAATCGTTATGGAGTGTAATACAATGACAAAAAAAGCTGATTTACTTCTTCATCCTATTCGAATACGAATTATCCAACAATTGTTGCTAGGCAAACCACTAACAATTGCAGAGCTATTAGATGCGCTTGGGGATGTTCCTCAGGCAACTTTATATCGCCATATCAATCTTTTAATGGAGGGAAATTTTATTGAGGTCATAGATACGAAAAAAGTTAAAGGAACGGAAGAACGAGTGTTTTCGGTCAAGAAAGAGAATTTACAGGTTCCTGAAAATGAAATCGAATCGACTTCACAGGAAGACCATATCCGGCATTTTTCAGTATTTCATGGTAATTTGCTTCAGTTAGCAACAACTTATCTGACGGAGACTTCCCCAAAACAATATCAAGAAGATGGTTTCGCTTATTGGTATACACCTATTCATCTAACGGATGAAGAATTTCAGGAACTCATCCAGTCTATTAATGAGTCTATTGAAAAAGCGATCAATAACAAACCGACATCTGAAAGAACCACTCGGATTTTTGCAGGCATGTTTATTCCTCAAAAATCAAAAGAATAGTCAGGAGGAATCGCATATGCATTTTGGTTATGAAATTGGGATAGAAGAACTTTGGAATTGGCTGCCGCTTCTTCTTCCCTTCCTAATCTTACAATTAATATTATTTTCTGTGGCATTATGGGACTTATTAAAAAGGGACTTTAGCAATGAAAACAAATGGATTTGGATTGCAATCATTCTTTTAGTCAATATTTTCGGTCCGATTTTGTACTTTACCATAGGGAGGAGAGGACGGTAATATGAGCATAATTCAAGTGAGCCATCTTCAAAAAAATTACGGGGATATTGAGGTTATAAAAGACATTGACTTTCAAATCGAATATGGCGAATGTGTCGCTCTTCTTGGTCCAAACGGAGCTGGTAAAACCACTATTATCAAAATGCTTTTAGATATAACAAAACCTACCGGTGGTCAAATTCTATTTCAAGGAGAACGCCATGCCAAAATGCTTGAGTTTATTGGATACCTGCCCCAACACCCCACTTTCTATTCGTGGATGACAGGAAAGGATTTGCTCGAATTCATGGGTGGGCTTTCAGGTATGGATAAGGAAAGTTTAAAACAAAGAATACACGAATTAATGGACTTAGTGGGGCTGAGTGAGGAGAAGGATAGACGGATAGAAACCTATTCAGGAGGGATGAAGCAGAGGTTGGGCATTGCCCAGGCGCTTATCCATCAACCCAAGTTACTAATTATGGATGAACCGGTTTCAGCACTTGATCCGCTAGGACGAAGAGACATGTTGGAATTACTTAAAGTGATCAAACAAAAATCGACTATTCTTTTTTCCACTCATATCCTGCATGATGCAGAAGAGCTTTGCGATAAGATACTTATTTTAAACCAAGGTAAATTGCTTGTTAACGGCTCCATTAATCAAGTGATAAACCAGAATCAACAACCTGTTTTTATTATTCAAGCCCCTCGAGTTAACGAGTGGGCTTCTCAACTGGCAAATGAAGATATCGTTGAATCCATTGAACAAACAGGTAGTTTCGCAAAATTTCGCGTTAAAAACATTGAACAAGGGAGAATCTGGCTATTAGACAATATTAATCGTTTGCAACTGCCGATTCAAAAATTCGAACTAGTGCAAGAAAGTCTTGAAGAAATCTTTTTAAGGATGGTGAAGTAACCATGAACCATCTTTTTGTTCTATTAAAGAAAGAGTGGCTTGAAGCTAGAAGAAGTTACAAACTACTTTGGTTTCCTGTGGTATTTATGTTTTTGGGAATCATTCAACCTCTTTCGTGCTATTATTTACCTCAAATTTTGCATATGGCTGGTGGATTGCCTGAAGGTATGGATATTACATTACCCCAGTTTACCGCAGAAGATGTTTTGACTTCGACCTTAACCAATCAATTTGACCAATTAGGCTTAATAGTCATCGTAATTGGTATGATGGATATTGTTGTAGCAGATAAAAAAAACGGAATGCTGACGTTTATTTTGACACGCAACACAACACTAGGCGAGTATTTGCTGAGCAAGTGGATTGGGCAGGCTGCTATTGTTGCAGGGTCAGTGACGACAGGATTTCTGATGGCCGTATTTTATACCTCCTATTTGTATCACTTTGTTCCATTAGCTAGAGTTGTAGCAGGGCTTGGTGTTTATTACATTTGGTGCCTGTTTATATTGACGGTAGCACTAATGATGGGTGCTTTACTTTCTAGATCTTCGGCAGTTGCTGTGATATCGATTTTTGTTCTGATCCTTTTGAAAGTCGTAACCGTATTTGGTTCGGTATTTCAAATTTTAAATCCCTCATATTTGACGAATCATGCTGTCAACATCATAATAACCGGCAATGCTTTACCTCATTTTTTCACAACAGTGGCTGTAAAGTTACTGCTCATATTATTTATCCTGTTTTTATCAAAATATTATTTATACCGAAAAGAGTTGCCTTCTATGTGACTAATTTTATATCAATAATATGATGGAGCATACGTATAAGAGAGATTAAAAGAAACGATTTCTGACATTATAAAGGAGGTGATAAAAGGTGAGTGTTCAAATTGAATTTGGTGATACTGCTTTAATATTGAATATTTCAGGTCAGACAATGGTTACTACTTTAAGAAAAAAGATAGAAATTCCTTACAATTCGGTCGAAGAAGTACAGGTTGGAAATTTCAAGTTTCCTTTGACAGCTATAAAAAGAACAGGCATTACTACAATCGGCTATAAAGCTGGGATTTTCATTATTGATAAAAAGAAATATTTCTTATCCTATCATGACGCAAATAAAGTAGCTATTCTTGGTTTGAAAAGATTTGAATTTGACAAAATAGTGATTGAAAACGAGGATCCTGAACAACTAGAAAAAAATATCTTGATGCGTTGCTCTCACATAAATAATTAAACGCCTTAATTATATAGGCTCCATCTTCAGAGTCTTATCGTATTCCAATTGTGGCAAATTGTTTAAGTTAGACTTTGAAGATGATGCTAATTCTGTTTGGAATTACTGTAACAGCAATAATGTTCCAGAATATATCACTGCCAGCGGAAGAAATGTAATAGTATATTCAATTTAGTTAATTCTCGAATTATTAACATCATATTCTTTAAATTCTATATTACTTATAGAGTCTAATGCCCTTGCTATCATTCCAATTTCACGAAGAATTTCCTTCATTTAAAGGTGCGCTTTAGTTGAGTAAGGTCCCAAGTCTACTGACCTGTGAAACTTGGATTAAGAAAAAACTCGCCAATTTTACGGCGAGTTTTTTGTGTTTATTGCTATAGCTTAAGTCAGTCTGAGCGTCAATTAGGATTTCAAATTGAGAAAAGTACCTCAAAACGGAACATTTTTGTTTTATGCGTGCTGCCCTTTTATTTTTATCCGTTGGGGAGCGGAAAAAAAGCTGTG
Source organism: Bacillus sp. F19 (assembly GCA_023823795.1). Taxonomy (NCBI): domain Bacteria; kingdom Bacillati; phylum Bacillota; class Bacilli; order Caryophanales; family Bacillaceae; genus Bacillus; species Bacillus sp. F19. Next base: position 2,878,315 of record CP085710.1, on the reverse strand, counting down.
CAGAAGCATTCCAAGCATGATAAGGAAAATACCAATCAGCGTCAATCCGTCCGGCAGCGGTGCTTGGAGCAGAAGCACTTCACCAAAAAGAACAAACAGGACTTGAGTGGATTGTGTGGCTTCAACTGAAGCTAATTTTTCCTCATCATTTCTTACGCGATCTGTCGCAATAAAAAATAATGTTGTAGCAATGACACCCGAGGAAACGGCAACGATAAACGACTGGGTGGTTTGTTCAGCAGATGGGGGACCAACTTTAATTAACCCATAAACTGCAAGAATAAACCAAAAAGGGAGGCTTGCAAGGGTCATACCTAGCACCCGCTGAAATGTATCGAGTCTGCCTCCGCAGACTTCCATCATTTTACGGTTCCCTAAAGGGTAAGCAAAAGCCGCGATGACGACTGGGAGGATCCCTGCAAGCAGCTGATTAAAATTGATATCCGTCCCATTTCTTACTTGAATCAAGACGACACCTGCTAAAATAATCATCGAAAAGCAGAGAGCCTGAAACGGAATCCTCTTTCGCGTTTTAATAGAATGACTATTCTCATAGAAAAAGGGTGCCAATAGGATTCCGGCTACGATCGTCAGCTGCCAGGTGCCAGCAACAAGCCAGCCCGGACCATATGCAGCAGCGTATGTAATAGGTCCGTAAAACAAGACAAATCCTGAAAAGCTCCAAATAAGCCATTGAAACGGACTTGCTTTCATTTCTGCAAGAAGCTGTTTCATGTTTTTGCGGAAAATCACGATCATCAGTAAAAATGGAACCATAAAAAAGAATCTGAGAGAGGAGCTCCATAACCAGCTTCCCCCTGAAAGTTCCATTGACCGGTTTAAGATAAAAGTGACTGCAAAAAACATGGAAGCAATAATACCGATCAAGATTTCTCTCATAAATAATCCTCCCTTAGACAGCATGTGTGCAATATATTGTACATGTGGTACTGTTTATTATACGTAATTTTTATAAAATTGAAATAAATAATTGGATACATTTATTAAATATGATAAGATGGCTTAAATTTTAATAAAGGAGAATCCAATTGATCAATTACCATAATCGCCGCTTTTTGTCTGTAGAAAATACAGCAAATGGAGAGGTCTCCTCTAAAACTGTTTTCACGTATAAGCAAGATGGCCGAATACTTTCAGCAGCTTATGAAGGCGGAGAGATTGTCAAAGGGACATTAATTGGGCTTGTCAAAGAAGATGGCACATTAGAATTTAAGTATAATCATATCAATTTAAACAATGAAATCAGGGGAGGGCACTGCTTTTCCAAGCCAGAGATATTATCTGACGGCAGAATCAGACTTCATGAAAAATGGCAGTGGTTTGACCGGGACAAGACAGAGGGAGAATCTATTATAGAGGAAATTGTTAGGGAAGATAATTAGACGATCCTTCTCACTTTGTACACAGAATTTTTTTAAATACCAGTCTGCCTTTCTTTTTTCTTTCTTGTTATCATCAAAAAAGGGAAGATAACAAGAAAGAAAGGCTGATGAAAATGTTTATTAAATTTTCCAAAGAAGAAAAAATGATGATGATTGAAGATATTCAGCGCTATTACTACCAGGAAAATGGGGATGAAATTGGCGAGCTTGCGGCAGAAAATCTATTGGAGTTCATTAAAGAATCCATCGGACCTCACTTTTATAATCAGGCGATTAAAGACGCCAAAAATTTAGTTGAACAAAGAATGCAGACGATGGAAGAAGATCTTTATGCACTTGAAAGATCTATAAAAAGATAAAGTGGTCTTAAGCTTACAGCTTCTGTAAGCTTTTTTTGAACAAAAAAATTGCGAAATCCCTGCTGTAATGCTATCTTTTATAGGATTATAGAAAAAAGGTGGATTCGTAATGACAAGATTATTTACTTCAAACAAGCTGAATGCCATGATGATTATGATGGCATTTGCATTAGTGATTGCCGGATGCAGCAGTTCTACAGAGAAAAAAGAAGAAAAAACGGCATGGGATACAATAAAAGAAGAAGGCAAGCTGACAGTTGCTACTTCTGGCACGCTTTATCCAACGTCTTACCACGATTCTGAAACAAATGAGCTGACTGGATATGAAGTAGAGGTAGTTCGTGAAATGGCAAAGCGCATGGATCTGGAAGCAGAATTTTCTGAGATGGCATTTGACGGAATGCTGACATCCATCCAAAGCGGAAAAGTGGATATCGCTGCAAACGATATTATGATTAATAATGAACGAAAAGAAAAATTCGAATTCGCCAATCCATATAAATTCTCATACGGTACAGCGATGGTCCGGAAAGATGATCTATCTGGAATAAAATCATTGGAGGATTTAGAAGGGAAAAAAGCAGCGGGAGAAGCAACTACTACATACATGGCTGTTGCCCGAGAATACGGTGCGGAGGAAGTTATTTATGACAATGCAACAAATGATCAATACTTAAGAGATGTATCAACTGGACGAACCGACGTTATTTTAAATGATTATTACCTGCAGCGCCTTGCGGTTGCAGCGTTTCCTGACTTAAATATTGCCATTCATCCTGACATCAAGTTCAACCCTAACAGCCAGGGCATCATTATGAAAAAGGGCAGCGCTGAATTGAAAAAGAACATTGATGCAGCATTAAAAGAAATGCATGAAGATGGAACCATTTCCGAGATCTCGAAGAAATACTTTGATGGTGCTGATGTTTCAAAAAAACCGGATGTTGATTTTGAGTAACTGGTAACAGAAGAAGGTGAGTGCGATGGGAGATATTCAGTGGGAATACGTCTTTAATTATGAACTTGCTGTGGACTCTTTTTCATATGTGATACAAGGGATCTGGAATACCCTGCTCATTTCCTTAGTCAGCATGGCAATCGGTTTGGTGCTCGGTTTTTTTCTCGCACTAGGGCGCACTTCTAAGTACTCGTTTTTCACATGGCCGGCTAGAATCTATATTTCGTTTATGCGAGGGGTTCCGATTCTTGTTATTCTGTTTATTTTATATTTTGGTTTTCCGATTATCGGAATCGAGTTCACAGCCATAACGGCTGCTTTAATCGGATTCAGTTTAAACAGTGCTGCCTATATGGCGGAAATTAACCGTTCAGCTTTAGCCTCTGTTGACCGAGGACAGTGGGAGGCTTCCAAGTCGCTTGGTCTTTCCTACTGGCAGACGATGAGAGGGATTATTTTGCCGCAGGCTTTCAGAATTGCGCTGCCCCCTCTTTCTAACGTGCTGCTTGATTTGACGAAAGCATCCTCACTGGCCGCGATGATAACTGTGCCGGAGCTTTTTCAGCAGGCTAAAATTGTCGGGGGCAGGGAGCTTGATTACATGACAATGTATATTCTCGTTGCCCTCATTTATTGGGGAATTTGTTCTCTTTTGACAATTGTCCAAAATTACCTCGAGAAAAGATATGAATACCTAGTATAAATTCAGGTCACAGCATTGGAGCCGGATTTTCATTTATGAGAAAATCCGGCTTCTTTGTTTTTATCTTTTTTATAAAAGGATTATACTTGTCCGCTAATAAAAAAGTGCTGGGGAAAGGACTTCTGAATTTAATGAAGAATAAATCGTTTTAAGCCTGGTTCGTGCAGGAAGAAGAGATAGCAGAATCCTTTTACACACTAGTGAAACAGGATGAGAAAATTTTCATAACGATAGTGATTTTATCAAATAGAAACGCTAAATGACACATCGGATGTATAATAAACATTTAATGAGGTGAAGGCATGACTATTAAAGGTTTGAATCATTTTTTATTTTCCGTTGCTAATTTGGAGCATTCAATCGAATTTTACCAGCATGTATTTGATGCAAAGTTATTGGTAAAAGGAAGAAGCACTGCCTATTTTGATTTAAATGGCATGTGGCTCGCTCTCAATGTGGAAAAAAATATTTCCCGCAGTGAACAGAATCAATCATATACACATATAGCTTTTTCAATAGATGAAGCGGATTTTGATAAAATGTGTGATCGGTTGGAAAAGTTAAATGTAAACATTCTTTCTGGACGTTCAAGAGATGAGAAAGATAAAAAATCGATATATTTTACAGACCCGGATGGTCATAAGTTTGAGTTTCATACGGGTACATTGGAAGACAGATTAGCTTATTATCGACAGGAGAAAAAACATATGGAATTTTTCTAATTTCAAACGTGGAAATACTTACTTCTTCACAAATGATATAATTAGGTATCATGTATTTTTTAGGAGAAATAGAGTGACGCTCTTGATTATATTGGGTATTCATTAGTTGGAAAATAATACAAAATAAAGAAAAGAAGTAAGAGGTAGTGGTTTATGCTGAAAAAAAGATACGTCACACCATTTATAGGCTTAGTTTCATTCATTATTCTATTATTCTCTATGTATCATTTAATGAATTCAAGAACCTTTCAATTATTTGGCGGGTTAACCAGCAATGTTGAAACGGCACAAAAAGCAGTCGCTTTGACGTTTGATGATGGGCCGGCTGGAAATACGGATGAAATATTGGCTATACTGGATAAATATCATGCGAGGGCTACCTTCTTTTTAATCGGGAATGAGCTGGAAAATCATCCGAAAGAAGGACAAATGATAGAGGAAGCGGGACATCAGATTGGAAATCATACATATTCTCACAGCAGAATGATTTTCAAGTCACCATCCTTCATCAAGGAGGAAATCGAAAAAACAAACAACTTAATACGCCTCACAGGCTATGAAGGAGAAATTGATTTTCGGCCTCCTAACGGGAAAAAATTAGCCTTGCTGCCCTATTATTTAAACAAACGTCAAATGGATACAATCACATGGAACATTGAACCTGACACTTACTGCAGTTCCATATCTGACAAAGTAAGTTATGTAAACGAAAAGACTGAACCAGGGTCCATCATTTTGCTTCATCCAATGTACGATGAGACAGGAAAAGAACTAAAAGCTCTTGAAGAAATCATCAAATCATTAACTGAAGACGGGTATCAATTTGTTACGGTGAATGAATTACAGAAATATTAGGACTGTATGAGGCAGTAATCCTGTCTTTATTTTGTTCATACATAAACATCTCATGTAATTATTCTTCTCCTAAGATATTAATAATCCAGTTTTTTAAATCAACAATCCGTAATTGATCAATGTGACGGTCGGTTCCTGTAACGATTATAGGAGCATAAGAATCAACTCTGTGCATAGAACCGTGGGCTCCTCCGCCAGTATGTTCTGGAGAGCTTTCTCCTATGAATTCATAGCCGGGTTTTGCATCCGCTATTATAAATTCTCCTTCTTGTGAATGAATGGCTCCATACAATCTTGATAAACCATCAGGGTAATCCCCATAGCTAAGCTGTTTGTGGCTATTTGCTTTCACATCTAAAATGTCCATGTTCCCTTTTATCTCCCAGTTTTGATGATAACGATCTTGATAAAGGCCTCCAGGTTTAAATTGGAGAGTTCCTTTGCGGCCATTTGAAAGTACTTGCACCATATCGTTTTCTTTCCAGGCGATCCAGGCAATTCGAGGATCTGTCTGCAAGTTACTGGCTATTTTTTTTATAGAGGGATCCTTTTTTAGTTTGTAAATATATGCCATTCGTTCATTTGCAGTAATCGCAATTTCAGTGTTTTTTTGAACTTGATCACCAAGCTTTAAATGCTGGTAATCCGATAGGGCATCTCTTAAGTTGATCAAGGCTTTCTTTTTGTTCTTTTCTACAGCTGATTGATTACCGTCTCCCATAATAATCCATACTGTGTTTGCGAGAGCGTCATTCCACTTTGGATAAGAATTCAATATTTCTTGAAGATGTTTATCAAGTTTTTCAATCCCATCTGTTGTTTTAGGTCCTTTTCTATGGACTGCATGATCATTTTCGGGCAAGTACAAAATTGTAAATTCAGGAAGAAGCTTGTTTTTTAGAAGATAGGTTAACTCTTGAACAGCAAAAGCATCATTAATACCTAATCGATTGATCACATGATTGTTTTCCGGATCCTGATTAAGAAAATCTCCTAAAGTTAATATCTTCGGTCCGTTTGTATTGTATTTGTCTGGCAGGGAAGTCGTTTTTGCTAAAATTTTTGGAACCATCAAGGTATGCTGATAATTTCCCCTGTAAATTACAGCGTTGATAGAGGCAGTTTGTTTTCCTCTATCATCCAGTTCTTCATGGATTGTTTTCACATTTTTACTTAGATCTTCGTTATTAATTTGATAGAGGCTGTTGTCTGCCACATCCTTAACTCCATATTTCAAGGTTTCTAAGAATCCATTCCCATAGCTGATCACCCGCTGTTCATCTTCGTTATACCAAACAAGACCGGGTATTTTATGCTTATCCGGGTTTGTTCCTGTAAGCAAAGTGCTGTCAATGGTAACGGACATAGTTGGATAAGCACTTATCAGCTCTTTACTGTACTGACCATTGTTCAGGAAAAATTCGAGAGCAGGGGCTTTATTTTCATGAATCGCTTTTTTTAATGGTTTGTCCATTAATGAATCCACAACAAGAAGAATCACTTTTGGTGAAGAGGAGTCCTTTGTTTGAATCATGTTTGGAGATACTTGATCATTATTGGCTGAGCAGCCGGTAATCAGGATGATTGAAAGGGTTACTAGAGCTAGCGTACAATTCTTCATTCAGACTCCACCTTCGGTTTACAAGTTCTCCTTATTATTTACAATATCTTCGCATTCATGTTAAAAAACGTAATCAAAAAGTGAATAAAGAATTTTTTATTCGGGGAAGGTAAGGTGGCGAAAAGAAAATCAATTAGTCGGCTCAAGAATCATTTGGAGTGAAAAAATTATGCCCTCAATCAAGATAGACAGCTGCAATTCTTTCCATTACGAGGAATTCGGTCAAGGGATACCGGTTATATTTATTCATCCTCCCGGTATGGGAAAAAAAGTGTTTTTTTATCAGCACAATTTATCAAAGCATATGAGAGTTATTTTTCCGGACTTAAGCGGCCACGGAGATAGTGAGACAGCTTCGCATGAAATTTCGATTCCGTATTATGCAAGTGAAATATTATGTTTTATGGATGCTTTAAATCTGGAAAAAGCCGTTATATGCGGATACTCAGCGGGGTGCATGATCGCCCAGCATCTTGCCATTTATCATTCAGAAAGAATCGAATTGCTCATTTTATCAGGTGCCTATCCATGCGTTGATGATGCATCAGGACAAATATTGCATCATTCAGGCATATATATGGCAGAGAATTATTTGAATTTATTAATAGAAATTATTTCAAGGAGTCATACAAAAGATAAAAAGATGAGAAAAATGCTAAGTGGCCATATGAAAAAAGCGGACAAAGAAGTTTGGAAGCAGTATTATATTCACTCTTTGCAATACAGCTGTCTCGACAAACTTCATCACATCACGATGCCTATGCTGTTTATGTACGGAGAAGCAGGAGACTGGTCGAACTATTATTTAAAACTTTATCGAAATAAATGCAAACACGCAGAGTTTTTCCTATTTACAAACCAAAATCATCAGCTTCCTACGAAGAAATGGAACATATTCAATGAAATTGTTACAGGATTTGTGCTCAATCGAGTGAATTTCACACAGAAGAATACCATTAGTTTACAAAGGCGGCTCTTCTAAAAAGGCCGTCTATTTTATTGTGAATGAAAGGATTTTTTAAGAGAGAAAAGAAGAAATAACAAGATGGTCTCAGCATTGATTATTGATTTCACACATCATTCAGGTTTATCATGAAATGTCCCTATGCTTTAATAGATGATTTTTACAGGAGATGGTGAAAATGGACAAGGTAATCAAAACATACTTTGAGCAGCTGAATTCAAAAGACAGGGACGTTCAATACGAAGCTTATCAAGGCATTCTCTCAGCAATACAGGAAAAAGTGGCCTGGGCTTATGATGTTTGGGAGGTTTAAGCTCAAAAGACAATCATCAAAGATCTCGTTCAGCCCAATTCCTATCCAGTCTGGCAATCAGTGATCCCGATAATCGGATGCTTAATGATTTTCCGGCCGTCTGGGAAGTGACAAAAGATCCTAAATTCGTTACCGCCCGGCACAGCCTGCAGTCCATTTGGAAAATTGGCCTTGCTGGATCCCGGCAAAAGAAGTTAGTATTGGATCATCTAATAGAACGTTTTCAAACCTGTTCCAATGAGAAGAATTACACGTTGATTCGGTTTGATATTATCCAAGATCTTAAAAACTTATATGAGCAATTAAATGAAGAAGAAATAAAAGAAAAAGCATTGGAATTGATTGAAATGGAAGAAGAGAGTAAGTATCAAAAGAAGTATATGTCGGTTTGGAAAAATGTACGGAGTAAGTCAGGCCTTTAAAACCAGTCATAAGTTATAAAGGAGGGTGCCCGCAAGGTGTTTTGGGGCACCCTCTTTTATTTATGCATGCATGGTTGATTTGTTTGACGTAATCATTACAAGAGACGATGTTGAAAAACCACAACCTCATCCTGAGGGAGTAAAGAAGGCATTATTTATTTTTGGGGCGGAAAATAATGAAGCCCTTTTTATCGGAGACAGTGAGGCAGACATTCTAGCAGGAGTACGAGCAAATGCTTATACAATCGGGGTGCAATGGCTGCAGGAATATCAAACGATTGATTTTGTCACACAGCCGAATCAAGTAATGAAAAATATAAATGAATTTAGAGAATTTGTTAATTGGATGAGCATCATTAAATAAAGATTATTACTTGAATACAAGTTTATCTAGGAATGTTTACCTTGCAGGCGAAACTATTCATCCTGTTCAGGAAGGTGGATACTTATGAAACCAATAAAGGTACAATTTTATAATTCTGAATATTTCGATTCTATCAATGGATTCAACCTGCAGGAGGATCAGCTTCTGTTCACTGCTTTACCAAATCAGATGGCGGAAATAACACATGAAAAACATCCTGTCGTCATTTTAAGCGGTATGGAACCAGTCGGTTTTTTTGTTCTGCATTCAAGTGACAGGTGAAAGAGTATACTGACTTCCGTTATTGCGGAATTTTCCGAAATAACGGAACTTATTCGAAATTTATTCCTGAAATCCGGAATTTTTAGTGACTCTTAATATTAAAACATGCAGTCTATCTGATACGCAAAGCCAACAATAAAACAGAATTGTGGCTATTATACGAATTTTCATAAAAATAAATAGTTGGCACGCTTCTTGCAAGTATAACAACGAGCTGGTCATTTAGAAGGAGAGCGAAAACAGGTCTGATTGCACACGATGTAAGCGCTTACCGGTAAAGGTCTGCTCAATGCAAGAATCAAAGAGGCCAAAAAGGGGGATGTTTGTGGAAATCATTATTATTTTATTATCACTAAGTTTACTGATGTTTGTTGCTTATCGGGGATTTTCAGTTATTTTGTTTGCTCCGATCTGTGCTCTGTTTGCAGTATTGCTGACAGATCCTAGTTATGTACTGCCGTTTTTCTCCAACGTGTTTATGGAGAAGATGGTCGGATTCATTAAACTTTATTTTCCGGTATTCTTGCTTGGAGCTATTTTTGGGAAGGTCGTGGAAATGTCCGGTCTTGCTGAATCCATTGCCAAAACGATTGTTAAGCTTGTAGGAGCAAGGAGAGCGATTCTTGCCATTGTTCTGATGGGTGCCATCCTGACATACAGCGGTGTCAGTTTGTTTGTTGTGGTGTTCGCTGTCTATCCATTTGCTAAAAATCTGTTCATTGAGGCAGACATTCCAAAACGTCTGATTCCAGGAACAATTGCTCTTGGAGCTTTTACTTTTACGATGGACGCACTTCCGGGTACGCCGCAAATTCAAAACGTCATCCCGACAACCTTCTTCAAAACTGATATTTATGCAGCTCCTGTTCTTGGGATTATAGGTGCGATTTTTGTCTTGTCACTTGGAATGTGGTATTTGGAATCACGACGCAAAAAAGCGGAAAAAGCAGGTGAAGGGTATGCAGGATTTCATTCAGAGACTGCTGCAGGACTAGACCCTGAGCTTGCTCGTGAAAAAGAAGAGGCTGCTGTTTCTGCAGGAACGGAACTTAGTGTTGCCCGTCAGATTCTAGCCTTCGTGCCACTTATTTTGGTTGGTGTCATGAACAAATTCTTCACCGTTTCTTTTCCGAAATGGTATCCAAACGGATTTGATTTCTCAGCGATCGGACTTGAAGCGTTTGGTAAAATCGAGCTTCCATCTGTTGTTGCAATATGGTCTGTTGAACTTGCGCTATTAATAGGAATCATAACGACAATTGCTTTTGACTGGAAAGCTGTAACCGCTAACATTAAAGACGGTTTGAATGCTGGGATTAGCGGTGCACTGCTTGCCGCCATGAATACAGGAGCTGAGTATGGATTTGGCGGAGTCATCGCTGCACTTCCTGGATTTAAAACGGTGAGCAATGGGATTTCCTCAACATTTACGGATCCGCTTGTAAACGGAGCTGTGACGACAACCACACTTGCAGGTATCACAGGCTCCGCATCCGGAGGGATGGGAATTGCGCTAAGCGCAATGTCTGATAAGTATTTGGAGGCAATTGAAAAGTTCAATATTCCTCCGGAGGTTATGCATAGGGTTATTTCTATGGCATCAGGCGGTATGGATACTCTGCCTCACAATGGAGCGGTTATTACGCTTCTTGCGGTTACAGGTCTTACTCACCGTCAATCTTACCGTGATATTTTTGCCATTACGATTATTAAGACAGTTGCCGTATTTGTCATTATCGCGATTTACAGCCTATTCGGCCTAGTTTAAACAATCATCACAGAAAGAGAGGAAACTTAGATGGCAAAGGGAAAAGTTCTAGACTCATTTAAACAAGCAATTGATACGGTGGAAGACGGTGCAACATTGGTCGTTGGAGGCTTCGGCCTCTGCGGCATACCTGAAAAAACGATTCTTGCTTTAAGAGATAAAGGTGTCAAAGATCTTACTGTTGTAAGCAATAACTGCGGAGTTGACGATTGGGGCCTTGGCTTGCTGCTTGCAAACAAACAGATCAAAAAAATGATGTCTTCTTATGTAGGAGAAAACAAAATTTTTGAACGTCAGTATTTAAGCGGTGAATTGGAAGTAGAGCTGATCCCTCAAGGAACTTTAGCTGAGAGAATGCGGGCTGGAGGCGCTGGAATTCCTGGCTTTTATACAGCAACCGGAGTTGGAACGAAGGTGGCTGAAGGCAAGGAGCACAAAGATTTCGATGGCCGGACGTATATCCTTGAAAGAGGAATCGTTGGAGACTTTGCCCTAGTTAAAGCATGGAAAGCGGACCCGCTTGGTAACTTGGTTTTCAGGAAAACTTCCCGAAATTTTAATCCAGTGGCTGCGATGGCCGGGAAAATTACAATAGCAGAGGTCGAAGAAATTGTTGAAACCGGAGAGCTGAATCCAGACGAAATTCATACACCTGGCATTTATGTTCAGCATGTATTGCTTGGTGAGAACTATGAAAAACGAATCGAACGCCTTACGGTTCGTCAGGCATAAAAAGGAGGCAAAAACATGAGTGACAGCAGACATAAAATGGTGAAGCGAGCAGTTAAAGAAATAAAAGACGGCATGAACGTAAATCTTGGAATCGGGATGCCTACTCTTGTAGCAAATGAAATTCCAGATGATTATAATGTGCTTTTGCAATCGGAGAATGGCCTGCTTGGAATCGGACCGTATCCGATTGCAGGAACGGAAGATCCAGACCTGATCAATGCAGGAAAAGAAACGGTAACAAGTGTACCTGGCGCATCTTATTTTGACAGTGCAGAATCTTTCGCCATGATACGCGGAGGACATATTGATCTTGCTATTCTAGGAGGCATGGAGGTTTCTGAACAGGGAGACCTTGCGAATTGGATGATCCCTGGAAAAATGGTTAAGGGGATGGGCGGTGCCATGGATCTTGTTAATGGCGCCAAACGGATAATTGTTATTATGGAACATGTCAATAAATATGGTGAATCCAAGGTTAAAAAAGAATGCACTCTTCCTTTGACAGGGAAACAGGTTGTCAACCGCCTAATTACAGAGCTTGCTGTATTTGATTTTGCAGATGGCATGATGGAGCTCGTTGAACTTCAGGACGGGGTGACCATTGAGGAAGTAAAAGAGAAAACAGAAGCCTCATTTACAATAAGTCAATCACTGCTGACCGCCCATTAAGGCGAGCAATAGAAAGGGAAATGGCGATGAATCGATTACTTAAGGAAAAGGCAGCGCTTGTGACAGGTGCCGCGAGCGGCATCGGATTTGAAGTTGCTAAGGAATTTGCAAAAGAAGGAGCGGCAGTAGTCATTTCCGATGTGAATCTGGAAGCAGCCGAAGCAGCAGCTGAAAAATTGAAGGAAGAAGGTTTTGAATCCATTGCTGCTGCTTGCGATGTAACAAAGGAAGATCAGATCATTCAAACGATTGAAACCGTTCAAAAACTGTACGGCCGCTTGGACATTCTTGTTAACAATGCTGGACTGCAGCATGTTTCTCCAATCGAAGAATTCCCGACTGACCGGTTTGAATTCCTGATCAAAGTCATGCTGACAGCGCCGTTTGTAGCTACAAAACACGTTTTTCCAATCATGAAAAAACAAAATTTTGGCCGGATTATTAATATGGCATCTATTAATGGAGTTATCGGTTTTGCAGGAAAAGCAGCTTACAACAGCGCCAAACACGGTGTCATCGGACTGACTAAGGTTGCTGCGCTTGAAGGGGCGGAACATGGAATCACCGTTAACGCACTTTGTCCGGGCTACGTTGATACCCCTTTGGTTCGCAACCAGCTTGCTGACCTTGCGAAAACGCGAAACGTAGAGCTTGAACGTGTTCTAGAACAAGTGATTTATCCTCTCGTTCCGCAGAAAAGATTGCTCTCAGTTCAGGAAATTGCCGATTATGCAGTCTTTCTGGCAAGTGATAAAGCAAAAGGAATTACCGGTCAGGCAGCTATTCTTGATGGTGGGTATACGGTTCAATAATACTTATATTCAGAAAAGGGACAGCCCATGCTGTCCTTTATTTTTGCAATGATAAAGTAAATGGCTGTCTTTACCAAAGTGATTTATTGATCTGAATCTCCCAATATATTGATTTTTATTAATAGGTCTGTGTAAGATAATCATACAAATGTAAACGGTTTATTTCAGACAGTAAGGAAAGAGGTGGAGAAAATGAAAGGATTAATGGAAAAGCTTCCCTATGATTGGATTGAAGAAGTAGTCAATTTAGCGGCAGAATGCATGGTAGTAGTGGATCATGAAGGAATTGTTGTTTATCTCAATTCGGCCTATTGTGAATTCCTGAATGTAACCGCAGAAGAATCAATTGGGAAACCGGTTCAGGAGGTTATTGAAAATACGAGAATGCAAATTGTAGCTAAAACCGGTCAGGCGGAAGTGGCGTCCATTCATCCCATTAACGGAAGCGAAATGATTGCAAACCGGTATCCCCTCTATGTGAAAGGACAGCTGGTGGGTGCTGTAGGAACAGTGATGTTCCGCAATGCTCAGGAATGGCTGGACTATTCTAAGAAAATCCAGCCGATCATGGAAGAATTAAACTATTATAAAACGAAATTTGAGAAAGAACTTTTCAGCAAATATCATTTTGGGGATCTGGTTGGAAGCAGTCCCAAATTCATGGAAGCCAAGAAGCTGGCAGAGCGGGTTTCGGACAGTCAGTCGGCCGTTCTCCTGCTTGGGGCATCTGGAACTGGAAAAGAGCTGTTTGCCCATGCCATTCATCAGACTAGCGGAAGACGTTTTGCCCCTTTCATGAGGGTTAATTGCGCTTCGATTCCCGAGCATTTATTTGAATCGGAAATTTTCGGGTATGAAGAAGGTTCCTTTACCGGTGCAAAAAAGGGCGGAAAAAAGGGAAAGTTTGAGCTGGCACACGGAGGAACAATTTTTCTTGATGAGATTGGCGACCTCCCTCTTCAGATGCAAAGCAAATTGCTTCGTGTGCTTCAGGAAAAAGAAATTGAGCGAATCGGCGGACGCGCTCCTATTCAAATCGATGTACGAGTGATTGCCGCTACCCATCGCAACCTGGAAAAAATGGTTTTGGACGGTGAGTTTAGGGAGGATCTTTATTATCGCCTTAATGTCATCAAAATCGATATTCCCTCACTTAAGGATCGTAAGGAAGACATAGTCCCAATTTCAAGAATTCTATTAAAAAAGCTGGGGACTAAATTTCACAGGTATGGTCTTGATCTCTCTGAAGAGGTGAAGCTTGACCTGGAAAGACACTCTTGGCCCGGAAACATTCGTGAGCTTGAGAACGTACTTGAACGTGCAGTTAACGTACTGGACGGCCAAATGATTTATCCTGAACATCTGCCTCTGTATCTTCAGCAGGAAGGGAAGAGCCATAGCCAAGCATACACTGCACATCTGCCGCATAGTCCTATGAACGGCAGCAAACTTTATGGACCTGTCAAACCGCTTAAAGACATCGTGGCGGAAGCTGAGAAAGAAGCAATATTCCATGCTCTTACGGAAGCGAAAGGGAACAAAATGGAGGCAGCCAAACTGCTTGGAATTGGGAAGACAAGTTTTTATGATAAATGCAAGGGGTATGGGATAAGTTGACTTTTTCAGAATGCACCATCAGAAAATGGGAGTGCTAAAATCTATTCGCCAATATGCTGGGAATAGGTATAACGAATGAGAAGTATAGAGCAGGGGGCAGAAGAAAAAAGATGGAAGCAGGATATGAAACCTGCTCCCATCTTTTCTTATTCTTTGAGAATGCTTGAACCGCCTTTCTTTATATTATAAGTATTTCACTAAAGGGATCCTCTAATAAATATTTTTAGAAAGGAGTTTCAAAAATAGAGACAGGCAAGAATCTATAATGGAAACAATTCCCGTTATTTGAATGATTGAGCTTCTTGAATTAACATGTTACTATGAAGTCACACGTCATATGTGACTATCTGGTCACGTGTGAGCATTCCATGCTGAAAAGAACGAAAGGATCGTGGATATGGAAGACAAGCTTTCCACATTGTTTAAAGCGCTGGGCCACCCAATTAGGAGACGCATTCTTGATATTCTTAAAGAATCAGCTAAAACAACTGGCGAATTAAATGATTATTTTCCTGAAGTATCAAGGTATGCAATCATGAAACATCTGACCGCCCTTGAGGAAGGGAACTTGGTTGTTGTAAGACGGGAAGGAAAATACAGACTTAATTACTTAAACGCCGTTCCTCTGCAGGAAATGCATAACCGGTGGGTGGGAAAATACATGGAGACAGCGGCTGGTTCTTTACTTCAATTAAAATTGGCTGCTGAACAAAAAGGAGAAGAAGAAATGAACTCAACAGAACAAGCAAAAGTGTTTCGAATTGAACAAGAGGTTTTCATAGACGCACCAAGAGAACAGGTATTCAAGGCATTGACAGAAAAGGCAGAAGATTGGTGGGAGTTTCGGTTGGCTCCAAAAGGAGTGACATCGAAGTTTACGTTTGATCCTGTGCCAGGCGGCCAGTTTATTGAAAGATGGGGTGAAACAGAAGGGGCAGTGTGGGGGAATGTTTATTATGTTAATGCTCCGGAAGAGATACGCCTTCATGGGCATTTGGGAATGCAGGGAGCAGTCAATAGTTCTTATACGTACCGTTTAATTGAAAAAAATGATGCTACAATCCTTCAGCTTTCCCATACCGCTTCAGGATTGATTGAAGAAAACTGGGAGCAGGATCATACTGAAGGATGGAAACATCTGCTGGGAACATTATTAAAAAAATATGCAGAACAAAATAATTGATAGTTGCCTTTTGGAGGATTAAAGAGAATGGTCGACGTATTCACTGAGATAGAAATCAAGTGCACTGCTGAAAAGGTGTCAGCGTTTGCTTCAGATCCTGACAATGCACCTGAATGGTATGTAAATATTCATTCGGCAGAATGGATGACCGCAAAATCGTTAACAATTGGCTCTCAAATTGCATTTAAAGCAAAATTCCTCAGGAGGGAGCTCTCGTATGTTTATGAAATTGCAGAATTCATTCCAGGTGAAAGAATGGTCATGAGAACGGCTGACGGACCTTTTCCAATGGAGACCATCTACACTTGGCAGGCAGCTGATCAGCATACAACCCGAATGACACTTCAAAATATAGGGAATCCGACAGGCTTTTCAAAACGGTTAGCTCCGTTTATGTCTATCATGATGAAAAGAGCGAATACCAAAGATTTAAAAAAACTGAAGAACATCCTGGAAAATAGATAAACGCTGTAATTTTTATATGGAGAGCTTTAAAATCTGGCTCTTTTTCCTGGATATTTGGTAAAGTTAAATCATACAGAATAACAGGAGGCAGCCTATGAACGAATCAGGTAGTGCTGTCCCCTAAATCGATTTCGGATAAATGTCTTGCGGCCGAAACCCTTGTCAGATTATTTAAAAACATAGAGCAAAGCAGCACAAAATCATAGAGCGAGGTTAAATTGTGGATTTATATACATATGCAAAATACGATGGCACTGGACTTGCCGAATTGGTGAAAAAGAAAGAAGTAACACCGAAAGAATTGACAGAAGCCGCTTTTAAACAAATTGAGCATGTCAATCCTATCTTAAATGGTGTGGTCCGCACGCGGCAGGAAAAGGTTTTAAAAGAGCTTGCGCAGCTGGATCTTCAGAAGCAGCCGTTTGCGGGGGTACCCATGCTGCTGAAGGATATTTCTCAGGCGGTTGAAGGGGAACCTTTAACGGCAGGATCAAGGCTCCTTAAAGATAACATTTCAGGCAAAGATTCTAATTTTGTTGCACGGTTAAGACACGCGGGATTTTTATTTTTGGGCCATACGAACACTCCTGAATTTGGTTTAAAAAATATTACAGAGCCTGAAGTTCATGGACAGACGAAGAATCCATGGAATACAAAGTACTCAGCAGGCGGGTCGAGCGGCGGATCAGCAGCGAGCGTGGCTGCAGGCATAGTTCCGATTGCCGGCGCAAGTGACGGGGGAGGCTCAATCCGAATTCCGGCCTCTTTTACGAGCCTGTTTGGACTAAAACCTACTAGAGGAAGAACGCCAGTAGGACCAAGTGTCGGCAGGCAATGGCAGGGAGCTTCGATTGACTTTGTGCTGACAAAAACCGTCCGCGACAGTGCCGCTATGCTTGATATTCTCCAAATCATTCAGCCGGAAGCTGCTTTCCATACCCCGTTGTTTGCAGGCAAATATACGGATGTTTCGAAAAAAGGGATAAAACGCCCTTTACGGGTAGCGTTTCAAACCCAGTCTCCTGTCGGAACACCAGTCAGTGACGAAGCAATTACAGCCGTTAATCGTATGGTGAAGTGGCTTGAAGATCAGGGGCATGAAGTAGAAGAGCGCGGAAACGGCATCGACGGTGTCAGACTGATGGAAAACTACTATATTATGAATAATGGTGAAATGGCTGCAACTATTCTCGGCCTTGAAAAAATGCTCGGCAGACCAATTGCAGCAAATGACGTAGAAATTGTGACTTGGGTGTTAAGTGTTGCAGGACATTCCGTAACCGCTGCCGAATTTACACAGAGTCTGGCTGAATGGGATACTGCAGCTGCTCAAATGGCTGCTTTTCATGAAACGTTCGATTTGTATTTAACTCCGGCAACTGCATTTCCAGCTCCTAAAGCCGGGGAGCTCACCCAGACTGAAGAAGAAATCCAGTCGCTGCTGAAGGTAAGTGAGCTGAAAAAAGAAGAACATTTATCATTCGTTTATGACATGTTCTTAAAGAGCTTAACGGTTACACCTTTTACACAGCTTGCAAACCTGACAGGACAGCCTGCGATGAGTGTGCCCACTCATATCACAGCTGAAGGATTGCCTTTGGGTGTTCAATTTGTGGCACCTAAAGGGAAAGAAGACATGCTTCTTGCACTGGCAGGTCAGCTTGAACAATCTGATCTGTGGATTGGCATGGAAGGGAATCCATTTTTCTAAAAATCATTATCATTTTAAGCGAGTAATTTAATGTCCGTGTTAAAGTTTTGAAAAATTGGCCGATATAGAAGGAAAGTATTTAATCAGGCTGGAGGATGACTGATGGAAGAAGAAGTAAAGAATTGTCCTAAATGCAGAATGCTTCAAACGCATACAGACAGTAAGTGCCAGGTGTGCGGACATACAGTCATGGATTCCATTTTGGCCTTATATCCTTAAAAAGCGCCGGAAAACGCTTGGTAAAAAAGTAGTAACGAACAGGGACTCATGGTCAGAAAATGAAACCATCAATTTTATTGATGGTTTTATTCGTAAGTAATAAAAGGCAGACAAAACAGGAAAGCTAAAAAAAGAGGGTTCCTTCCTAAGGGTTGACTTATATATATCTTACTTGTAAGATATATATATAATAATTAATTAAATTCATTTCACGAACCAGTGAATGTAAAATCAATCATTAAAGGAGAGGAATTCATAAATGGCCATTACTATATTTACGTCTTGCAGCTGTACATCTTGCAGAAAGTCAAAAATGTGGATGGAAGAGCATGGAATTTCCTATATAGAAAGAAATATTCTTACTCAGCCTTTAACAATGAAAGAACTAAAACAAATTCTTCACATGACAGAAGAGGGGACAGATGAAATTCTATCCACCCGCTCAAAGCAATTTCAGGAATTGGATATGAATTTAGATGCATTGCATCTGCAGGAATTACTTGCACTTATTCAAGAGAAGCCGGGAATTATGCGCTGCCCGATCATACTTGATGAAAAACGTTTTTTAGTGGGATTTAACGAAGATGAGATCCGGAAATTCCTTCCCCGCAATATACGGGCCTACCTTTTAAAACTGCTTGAAGCGAAAACAATGCTGCCTAATTAATGGTTTGACTGATAAAGGAGAATTAGAAGTGGAAGAATTGCAATTACCTAACATGAATTTTGATCAGCTTAAGAAAATAAAAAAAGAATTAACGCGCTTTATGATGTCCTATAAATTTGCGTTAGAAGAAATAAACACGAAAATAAATATCCTTGAACAGGAATTTCAATATATTCATGAGTATAATCCGATTGAACATGTCAGCTCGCGTCTGAAGTCTCCTGATAGCATTGTAAACAAAATTTACAGGAAGAACTACGACCTTTCCCTGACAGATATTAAAAAGAACATTAAAGACATAGCAGGTGTTCGCATCACCTGTTCTTTTTTGTCTGACATCTATCAAATCAGCGAGATGATTCAAAACCAAAAAGATATCACCGTCATTGAATGCAAGGATTATATAAAAAATCCTAAGCCAAACGGCTATCAAAGTCTGCATTTAATAGTGGAAATTCCAGTGTTTATGTCAGACCGCCAGGAAGACATCCTTGTAGAGGTACAAATTAGAACGATCGCGATGGATTTTTGGGCAAGCCTTGAACACAAGATTTATTATAAATATAATAAGGAAATTCCTGATCGGCTTACAAAAGAATTAAAAGAAGCGGCAGTTTCTGCTGCGGAACTAGACCTCAAAATGGAGAAGCTTCATAATGAAATGACAGATTTAAAAGAAGCAGAGGAACCAGCCGGGGAACTGTCCCAGCTGCTGTTAAGCAATAAACAATTTAAGCTTCCCATTGATTTATTAAACTCATTAAAATAAGGAACTGTCTTTGGAGATGAATTTGTATGAATATAAAAAGAAGTGAAAATATCGTCTCCTTATTTGAGATATTCGTTTCACTTGAACGTAAATGGACGAATGACTGGAATCATCTGAACCAGGTCGGCCTTTCGAAAACTCATATTTTGATATTGCAAATTCTTGAAACGGAAGGGCTGAAGCGTCCGTCAATACTTGCAGAACAATTACAGATTACTACTGGCGGTGTGACCGTCCTCACAAGCAAACTTATCAAAGACGGGTTTGTCCAAAAATGTCAAAACGAACGCGACCGCAGAGCATACAATCTTGAAATCACGGATTCTGGTAAAGATCTTCTGAAGTCGGCCAGGAGCCAAATCAATCAGCAGATCCAAAAAATGTTCGGAATGCTTTCAGATGAAGAAATTCAGAATTTGCGGGATATCTTTTACAAATGTTTAATGGGGCAATAAAATTAAGCTTTATGCTGACAGGAGAGTTTTAAGGTTTACATTTAAAAGAAAGCCAGTGATCTGGCTTTCTTTTGTTTAGCTTTCTTCATTTGAGCAAGTATCGCACAGCCATAAATTTTCCGCTTCGGAGAATGTCAATTTTTTATGAAATGAGCATTCGTCGCATAGATCTTCTTTTTCTTCAATGTTTTTCACATGCGTAGCCTCCTTTTATCGGCAATAAGTTCTCATCCATTAGAAGCTGTTATTTATATATGTATGAATATGATTCTAGATATACCCTTATAGAAATAAAAGGAAACATTTCCTTTTATTTCGTGAAAAAAGATGAATCCGATAAACGTTTTTTAAATAAAATACAGCATGATTAATCCTTTCATTAAGCTAACTGAATTGGAGCTGGACATCTAGATACATACGCAGATCAGTTGCTTCTAAAATTTGTATCTTTTGGAACCTGCTCTTTTTATCGAATAAATTACGGTGATTACTTTTTAACATTTCATTCAGTCCAATTTTATCCCAGTTGTCTCCCTGTACACTTTCTTCATCGGTTCGTTTTGGTCTTGAGTTTTTAGGATGAAGCCCTTTCATGATTTATATTGCCGGAAGAAAGCCACGGTTTAATGCGCTTTTATTATGAAGACTCAAATTGATTCCCTCCTTGTGAAGAATCCAGAGCTTTGATTTCTTTCGGAAAAACAAGCTGTGATCCGCTTACTCCCCTGGAAATGGAGTAAATCAGAGCTTTTTTAGATGAAGGCCATATAAAAGAGATTCTGCCTGAAATTCAGGATCATGTTCCCCGTATGTATAAAAATTAAGTGAAGCATATCTTTCTTCTGGCTATGTGTGAATCGACATATGGGAGGTGGATAAAACAATGACCCCAGTTACACCAGGGGGATGAAAAGGGTGGAAGTATGTGGATAAAATGTGCATTCCGTTGTCCTTTGCTGCTTGAAAAAGCAGCAATTTCAGATCTGCATGCAGCCATTTCAGGGAAACAGTCTCCAAAGTTTATTGACATGCTTCTGAGACGGTGCAGATGTTAACCCAATCGACATCGACTGAGATGCTCCGATTAAGGAACGCAGCTTTTGAAGGGAATACAGAGATTGGAAGTCTATTAATACATAACGGAGCAGACACCCTAAGAGGCGAACAAAGAAGTGCTGCAGAAATATCAAATCGAAAATATCACATAGATTTTATCAATCTGCTGAAAAATCCTTAAGGGGAGAGTGATAAATATGAGACTGGATCCAGTAGCAGCTGCAAAAAGAATCATAGAAAAACGGTACCCATCATGCAAAGCCGCTGTATTATCAGGCAGTGTGGTAAGAGGGGAAAGCACTAAAACGTCAGATCTTGATCTCGTTATTTTTGATCAAGCATTAGAGTCTTCCTACCGGGAATCATATGTTATGTTTGAATGGCCAGTCGAAGCATTCGTCCATAATTTCGAGTCATACCGGCAGTTTTTTCAGAGTGACTGCAAAAGCGGCACGCCATCCATGCCGAGAATGGTATATGAAGGACTTGTCTTAAAAGGAGAAGATTTGCTTGAGCCAATTAAAAGGGAAGCTCAGGAACTTTTAGAAAAAGGTCCGGATCCTCTTTCGAAAGAAGATATAGAAATGAGACGCTATTTTATAACTGATGCACTTGATGATTTTACGGGGAGCGGCAAACGCTCGGAAGAAATTTTTATTGCTGCGGTACTCGCAGAGCTGATCCATGAATTTGTCCTGCTGACAAATGGAATATATATAGGGAAATCAAAATGGATTCCAAGGGCTCTCATGCAGTATGATCCTGTATTCGCCGCTGAATTCACCTCCGTTTTTGACGAGTATTACCGTACAGGATGCAAAGACAATGTTATTGCCTTGACGGATTCGATTTTGGAGCCCCACGGCGGCAGATTTTTTGAAGGGTTTTCACTGGGAAAAAAAGAATAGAATAGGAGAGATGATCATGTCACTAATCATACGTCATCCAAATGAAATGGATTTTGATGCTCTGACAGCGCTTATGTATGAATATATCGTCGATTTTTATCAATGTCCAAAACCTCCAGAGCAAAAAATTCATCAGTTGATTAAGACACTTCAGCAAGAAGAGAAGGGTATTCAATTTTTGGCGGAGGAAAACGGCAAGGCTGTCGGATTCGCGACACTTTATTTCACTTACAGCACAACTAGAGCTGAACCCATTACGATTATGAATGACCTTTATGTTGCCGAAGCATACAGGGGATCTAAAGCAGCAGAAAAACTTTTCAAAAGCTGCCAGACATACAGCAAGCAGCATCAATATGCTGCCATGACCTGGGAAACAGCGCGGGATAATGCAAGAGCACAGCGCTTTTATGAAAAGATGGGAGGCAGAAAAGGAGACTTTCTGACCTACTCCATTTGAGAGGAAAAAGTAAGCGCTTGGAAGACTTCCAAGCGTTTATTTGAAGAAATTTTTTGTGAAAGAATGATACAAAACACAAAGAAAACTCGCTGTCATGATGACAAAAAATCCTGTTACAATTCTTTCATCCAAAGCTCCGTCTGAAAACAGCGCAGGGCCGATTCCAAAGAAAGCCAGCAGCATGAATAAAAGAAGGAACACTACATTCACAATCCACTTCAAAGAATATCACCTTTGCCTTTTTCATATATCATATGTTTCATTATGAGTCGGAGATAAATTAGTCCTTAAAAATGACAGCGCTTTCAAACTGAATTGATTATCTAATTCAAAGCATCCTTCATCTATAGAAATAACCTGTTTATCCTTCACATAGAATGTAAGAAGTATGATATTCAGAATGCAAGTGAGGTGGGTTTCCGGATGGAGAGGGAGTACTTAATTAAACCGATGCTTGATGAAAGCTATAAAAAGGTCAGCCATGGACAAGGTGTTTATTTATACGATACTTCTGGCAAGAAATATTTGGATGGATCATCTGGAGCTGTAACTTGTTCAATCGGACATGGTGTCAGTGAAATAGTGGAGGCTATGGTGGAGCAGGCGCGAGAAGTATCGTTTGTCTATCGGTCCCAATTCTCTAGCTATGCAGCAGAGGGCCTGTCAAAGAAGCTTGCAGAGATGACGCCGGGTGATCTTAACTGGACCTTTCTGGTCAACAGCGGATCTGAAGCCATTGAAACGGCCATGAAGACAGCAATACAGTATTTTCAGGAAAAAAACATGCCTAAAAAAACAAAAATTATTTCCAGGTGGATGAGCTACCACGGGATTACAATTGGCGCGCTTTCTTTATCAGGCTATCCAGAGCGCCGTTTCCGGTTTCAGCCGCTGCTTGAAGCAAATCCGGTGGTATCTCCTGCGTACTGTTATCGTTGTCCATATGGATTAAAACCCTCCTCTTGCAAGGCGAAATGTACAGAAGAATTGGAAACGGCAATAAGAAGAGTCGGTGCTGATCACGTTGCTGCTTTTGTTGCAGAGCCGGTTGTCGGTGCAGCGGGAGCAGCAATTACACCTCCAGAAGGATATTACGAAAAAATCCGCGATATTTGTGATCGAAATGACATTCTGTTCATAGCGGATGAAGTCATGACAGGCATTGGAAGAACAGGAAAAACTCTTGCGATGGAGCATTGGGGAGCATTGCCTGACATCGTTGCACTCGGGAAAGGATTAAGTGCCGGTTATGCTCCAGTTGCTGCTACTTTAATCAGTGACAGGGTGATGCGGCCAATTCAGCAAGGATCAAAATTAATCATGAGCGGGCATACGTACAGCGCGAATCCTCAATCCGCAGCTGTCAGTCTCGCAGTCTTGCATTATATTGAAAAAAATCAATTGAACGATGCAGCTTCTGAAAAAGGAAAGATACTGATCAAACACCTGCAAAAATTGCAGGAAAAAACAGAAATCATTGGAGATGTCAGGGGAAAAGGATTATTAATAGGAATTGAATTTGTTATAAACCAGACGACCAAACAGCCTTTTCCGAAATCTTATAATCTTACGAGCCGCATCATTAAGAAAGCAAATCAGAACGGGCTGCTTGTCTATCCGTCTGCTGCTGGAATTGAAGGCGGCGACGGCGACGCCATATTAATTGCCCCGCCGCTGACCATTAATGATGAAGAGCTAAACGAACTTGTCCAGCTATTTTCAAAAACGACAGCAGAAATAGAAGCCGAAGTGCTGCCAATGTCATAAAAAGGAGAATCTGTATGATTGCTAACTCTTTTCAGAAAATCAGACTAATTGATGAGATTATAGGCAAAATCAATGACGGCTGCACGCTGATGGCAGGTGGATTTGGCGGTGTTGGCACCCCTCCGTCTTTGATTGACGCGATTTTGGAAAAAGAGGTCCGGGAACTCGAAATTATCTGCAATGACACTGGTTTTCCGCATATCGGAATAGGGAAACTGATCTCGGCAGGGCGTGTCCGAAAAGTAATTGCCTCGCATATTGGCTCAAATCCAATCGCCGGAAACTTGATGTCAGAAGGCAAGCTCGAAGTGGAATTTTCGCCGCAGGGAACTCTTGGCGAGCGAATCCGTGCCGGCGGAATGGGTCTTGGAGGCATTTTGTCAGATGTAGGCATGGGAAGTGAGATTGCAGAAAAAGGAAAAGAGCTTGTGCAAGTGGAAGGGCGCACCTATTTTATTGAAACAGCCTTAACTGCTGATGTGGCCATCATTTGCGGAAAGACAGCGGATGAATTCGGAAACATCATCTACAAAAAAAGTGCACGGAATATGAACCCGCTTATGGCCATGGCAGGAGATTATACCATTGCGGAAGTCGATGAAATCGTAACTTTAGGCGAGCTTGATCCCGAAGCCATCATCACCCCGGGTGTATTTGTTCAAGCCATCGTACAAAGTGAAGGGGTGAACTGGAAGTGGGTATGGGAACCGAAGTAAGAGAAAATATTGCGAAACGTGCAGCACAGGAAATTGATAACGGCATGATCGTCAATCTTGGCATAGGGATTCCCTCTCTCGTGCCGAATTATCTGAAAAACAAACCTCAAGTGATGATTCAGGCTGAAAACGGCATCCTCGGCATTGGATCAACACCTTTGCAAGGAGAAGAAGAGGAGACACTGTGCAATGCTGCAGGCTATCCTGTAACCCTGGAAAAAGGAGCCTCTTATTTTGACACAACCACAGCGTTTGGCATGATTCGAAGGGGGTGCATTGATTTGACGATTCTAGGTTCTCTCCAGGTAAGCGAAAAAGGAGACCTCGCCAATTGGATCGTACCTGGTAAGCGTGTGCCTGGAATGGGCGGAGCAATGGAACTTGCCGGAAAAGCAAAAAAAGTCATTGTCGTCATGAATCATGTCAATAAAAACGGCGATCCGAAAATTCTCACAAGCTGCACCCTGCCGCTTACATCCAAACAATGTGTCGATTTAATTATTACGGATATGGCGGTAATTGAAGTGCATGAGACAGGACTTATATTAAAAGAGATCATGGTTCCATTCACAGTCCAGGATGTGATGAAATGCACAGGAGCAAAGCTTGAAATCGGCATGAATCTTTGAAGGAGTGATTCGATGAATAACTTGCAAGAGCAAGTTTGCACATGGATAGAAGAAAATCGAAACCGGTCAATTAAATTACTTAAAAAGATGGTCGAACAGAGAAGTGTTCAGGGAAATGAGGCGTCAGCCCAAGCGGTCGTGCTGGAAAAATGCCGTCAGCTTAGCCTGGA
Organism: Bacillus sp. F19; assembly: GCA_023823795.1. Taxonomy (NCBI): domain Bacteria; kingdom Bacillati; phylum Bacillota; class Bacilli; order Caryophanales; family Bacillaceae; genus Bacillus; species Bacillus sp. F19. The sequence continues at coordinate 2,852,576 of CP085710.1, read as the reverse complement.
TATAGATCTGTGGGAGCCTGGCGGCAAACTCCTTAAACAGCACCCGCATTTTGTGGCAACGAGAACATCTTTTAAAGACAGCCCGAACATTGTCGGAGTTTTAAAAGGAAAAGGAGACGGGAAATCCGTTATTTTAAATGGACACATCGATGTCGTGCCGGAAGGCGACTTAGAGCAATGGGATGTGGACCCTTATCAGGCAGTGGTAACCGAAAACCGTCTTTATGGACGCGGATCGACGGATATGAAAGGCGGGAATGTCTGTCTTTTAATGGCAATGGAAGCTATTAAAGCATCAGGTATTTCCTTAAAGGGAGACGTCATTTTTCAAAGTGTCATTGAAGAAGAAAGCGGCGGAGCGGGAACTCTTGCTGCCATTTTACGCGGATACAAGGCAGATGCAGCTATTATTCCGGAGCCTACTAAAATGAAAATTTTTCAAAAACAGCAGGGATCTATGTGGTTCAGGCTGAAAATAAAGGGGCGTTCTGCACATGGGGGAACGAGATATGAGGGAATCAGCGCCATTGAAAAAAGCATGCTGGTTGTCAAGCATATCCTGGAGCTTGAAAAAAAGCGAAACGAAAAAATAAACGATGCTCTTTACAATAAGGTTCCGATTCCAGTTCCTATTAATATTGGAAAAATAGAAGGAGGCACGTGGCCATCCTCTGTGGCAGATCTTGTCACCTTAGAAGGAAGGTGCGGGATCGCACCGAATGAAACGATAGAAGAGGTGCAGAGAGAATTTCAAAATTGGATTTCTGGCCTTTCTTCAAAGGATGAATGGTTCAATGAACATCCGGTTGAACTGGAGTGGTTTGGGGCAAGGTGGCTTCCAAATGAAATCGGAAGCGAACATCCTCTAACCGCGACTTTGATAAATTCTTATAAAGAGATCATGGATAAAGAACCGATCATTGAAGCATCTCCTTGGGGAACAGATGCAGGCCTTATATCTCATGCAGGCGATATTCCTTCCATTGTATTTGGCCCCGGCGAAACAGAGGTGGCTCACTTTCCGAATGAATTTATTGAAATTGATAAAATCATCGACTGTACAAAAATTCTGGCTGTTTTCTTAATGCACTGGTGCGGTGTATCAGAGCAGATGTTTTTACAGATTGATGGAAAGGGTAAATAATTGAAGATAACGACTATATAATTGAGGTGTTAGCAAATGAAGCAGCATTTATGGATCAATGGACAGAATATGGAAGCAAGCAAGTATCAGGAATTAAAGTCTCCTTACACGGATGAATTGCTGGCAGAGGTAGCCATTGCAGATCAGAATCAAGTAAAAGCAGCAGTTGACGCAGCAAGTGAAGCGATCAGTAAGATGAACGCTTTGCCTGCATATAAGCGTGCAGATATTTTATTGAAAACAGCCCATCTTCTTGCTGAACGAAAAGAAGAAGCGGCAGTGATTATTGCTAAAGAAGCCGCTAAACCAATTAAAACTGCGAGAGCAGAAGTGGACCGCACGGTTATGACATACACATTTGCCGCTGAGGAAGCGAGAAGGCTGAACGGTGAGACGATTTCAATGGATGCAGCGCCAGGCGGTGAAAACCGGACAGCCTACACAGTGCGCGAGCCAATCGGAGTTATTGGAGCGATCACGCCTTTTAATTTCCCGATGAATCTCGTTGCGCACAAGCTTGGGCCTGCTCTTGCCGCAGGCAATACAGTTGTATTAAAACCTGCGACGCAAACACCTTTAAGCTCCTACTTCATCGGAGAGCTTTTTCATGAAGCGGGTCTGCCTGAAGGCGCACTGAACATTGTAACGGGAAAAGGCAGTGAAATCGGCCAGCATTTTACATCAGATGAACGCGTAAAGGCCCTTACGTTTACAGGAAGTCCAGACGTCGGGAAAAAACTGAAAAAAGAAGCCGGCCTGAGAAAGACGCTGCTTGAATTAGGATCAAATTCAGCTGTCATTGTCGCGGAAGATGCTGATGTTTCAAAGGTAGCTCCAAGATGTATAACAGGAGCTTTCGCGTATGCGGGCCAGGTTTGCATATCCGTGCAGCGAATTTATGTACACGAAAACGTATTTGATGAGTTCGTTGCAAAGGCTGTTAAAGAGACGAAAAAACTTAAACTCGGCGATCCCCTTGCTGAAGAGACAGATGTCTCCTCATTAATCTCAAGTGAAGACGTGGATCGCGCCATTTCCTGGATTGAAGAAGCTGAGAATGCAGGAGCTCTAATCGAATGCGGCGGCAAATCAGAGGATCATCAGATTGTTCAGCCGACTATCTTGCTGAATGTCTCGTCTGAAGTCAATCTCTCCTGTGAGGAAGCATTTGCTCCAATTGTCATCATCAACTCATTCAAAACATTTGATGAAGCAATTGAAGAAGTGAACAACTCGAGATATGGTCTTCAAGCGGGCATATTTACAAATAAAGTCGACCTGGCCTTTCAAGCAGCAAAAGCCCTTCATGTCGGCGGTGTCATGATCAATGACATTCCAACCTTCCGTGTCGATCATATGCCATATGGCGGTGTGAAGGACAGCGGATTCGGCAGAGAAGGCATTAAATATGCCATTGAAGAACTGACCGAGTTGAAGCTGATCTCGTTTAATCATGCCAAGTTCTAAGCTGAAAAAAAATAGAGTGTGCTTTGCCGCACTCTATTTTTTCAGGGTAATTTTTATTTTAGGGGGACTGGTCTTGAAAAAAACGTACTTCGAAACAAAAACGTTAGCTAAAAAGAATTATCGTGCTGAAGCAGTACTCGATTATTTTAATAAAAGGCTCCGAATCGATGACTATCGCGGAAATACAGAGTCCTTGCTCACAGATGCATTCAAATTAGCTTCAGATTATAGCTTCACAAAAGTGATTGTCAAGGCAAAAGCCTGTGACATCCCTTTTTTACTGATGCAGCAATTTCAGCTTGAAGCCATCATTAAAAATTATTTTCACAGTGATGATGCCTATTTTTTCACGAAATATTTAAGTGAAGAAAGAAGAAAAACTGACAGCTGGACAAAGCAGGACAGCATCATCACATCCATATATGAAAAAAAGAAGACAGGACAAGTGCAGTCAGCAGCATTTATATTTCGTGCAGCTGAAGAACATGATGCAAAGAAGCTTGCAGAGTTATACAGAGCAGTATTCGAAGTGTATCCAACACCCCTCCATTCAAGTGATTATATACAAAAAACGATGAGGGATGGCACCATCTATTATCTTGCTGAAAAAGGAGACAACATCGTAAGTGCTGCTTCTGCTGAAATCAATTCAGCATACCACAATGCTGAAATAACAGACTGTGCAACGCTGTCCGAAGTCAGAAAGCATAAATTAATGAGAAGCCTGATTTTATTACTTGAGCAAAAGCTTTGTGAAAACGGTATTTTTTGTGCTTATTCGATTGCAAGGGCGGATTCTTTCGGCATGAACGCCGTTTTGCATCAGCTGGATTATGAATATACCGGCAGACTTACAAATAATTGTATCATTAGTACAGATCTTGAAAACATGAATGTATGGTGCAAAGATCTGTCTGCCGAAAATTGAGCAGTATATGCCGAAAATCCGGCAGGTTATGTAAAGAGGAGTGGAACCTTTGACAAATCAAAATCGGGATCGAATCATTCATCATATTTTAGAAACGATTGATGAGGGGATTCATGCGGTTGACGAGAAAGGAATCACAGTTTTTTACAACGAGATTGCAGCCTATCATGATGGTTTGAAAGTCGATGAGGTTGTGGGCAAGCATTTATTTGATGTTTTTCCGTCCCTTTCTGAAGAAACGAGCACACTCTTAAAAGCCATTAAAACGAAAAAACCGATTTATCACCATTCCCAAACGTACATAAATGTTAAGGGCGAAAAAATTGAGACAGTGAACACGAGCCTGCCGATTTTATCTGAGGATAAAGTAATCGGCGCTGTTGAAATTGCAAAGGATTTTTCAGCGATCAAGCGGTTGACAGAGCGGCTGGCTGACCTGCAGCAACAAGTGCATTCCCCACCAAAAGCAGAGGGATCCAACGGCACAAAGTATGTTCTTGATGACATCATTACTGCAAGCAAGAACCTTCTTATGATTAAAACGCTTGTGAAAAAAGCGGCAAAAACCTCATCAAATGTTCTCGTTTATGGGGAAACAGGTACTGGAAAAGAATTAATTGTACAGGCCATTCATAACGAATCACAGCGAAGAGATGCTCCTTTTATAGCACAAAACTGTGCGGCGCTTCCTGAAGCCTTGCTTGAAAGTTTATTATTTGGGACAGCAAAAGGAAGCTATACAGGCGCGGTAGACAGGCCAGGTTTATTTGAACTGTCTCACGGCGGAACGCTTTTTCTGGATGAACTACAATCGATGCCTCTGAACCTGCAGGCAAAGCTGCTTAGAGTCATTGACGATGGCACAATCAGGAGAATCGGAAGCAGTCATTCAATCACAGTCGATGTCAAAGTGATTGCCGCTATGAACATCAACCCTGAACAATGTCTTTCGGAGGGGAAAATGCGGGAAGATCTTTATTTTCGCTTAAACGTCTTCGGAATCAATCTTCCCCCGCTCAGAGAACGGCCATTGGACCTCCCCTTACTAATTTCTTATTTTATTAAAAAGTACAATCATGAATTTCAAAAGCGTGTTGCCGGATTATCAGATGAAGCACAAGCCCTATTAAAGCACCATCACTGGCCTGGGAATGTAAGAGAGTTGAAGCATTGCATTGAGTTTGCCATGAATATGTGTGATGGGAATAGAATTATAACCGGTCATTTACCGCCATATTTACAGAAAGAGGAAAAGACGGCAAAGGAAGCGCATTCTCTTCATGAAAAAATGTCAATGATGGAAAAAGAGATCATCCAACAAGCACTTGTTCAAAGCGAAGGAAATATTTTGAAAACAGCAAAGCTGCTCCAAATTCCGAGACAAACCCTTCAATACAAAGTGAAAAAATATTTTCCTGACCAATTTTCGGCACCAAAATTGAAAGCATAAATAGCGGATGTGATTGTAACAGCTTACAGTCACGTTGGCATGGTTTTTGCATGTATTAATGGTAAAGACCGAATTGGGGGAACTTCCATGAAATACGATCTATACAAGCCGAAGCGCGACTGGAAAGACATCGAACTCTGGAAAGATGTCACAGATGAACAGTGGAATGACTGGCTCTGGCAGCTTACAAATACCATCCGAACACTGGATGACCTAAAAAAAGTAATTAATCTGACTCCTGATGAAGAAGAAGGGGTTAAAATATCAACGAAAACCATCCCCTTAAATATTACTCCCTACTATGCATGGCTAATGAACGAAGATGATCCGAGATGTCCGATCCGCATGCAGTCGGTTCCGATATCACAGGAGCTTTATAAAACAAAATATGACCTTGAAGATCCGCTTCACGAAGATGAAGATTCACCTGTACCTGGCCTGACACACCGCTATCCCGATCGCGTCTTATTTCTAGTGACAAATCAATGCTCGATGTACTGCAGATATTGCACGAGAAGACGTTTCTCAGGCCAAATTGGCATGGGTGTGCCTAAAAAGCAGCTTGATGATGCGATTAACTACATCGCTCAAACGCCAGAAGTCCGGGATGTGCTGATTTCAGGGGGAGACGGATTGCTGATTAATGACACAATTCTTGAATATATTTTGAAAAATCTCCGAGCGATTGATCATGTTGAAATCATCAGAATCGGTACACGCGCGCCTGTAGTATTTCCTCAGCGCATCACAGAAAATCTCTGCAGCATCTTGAAAAAATATCATCCGGTCTGGCTGAATACACATTTCAATACTTCCATTGAAATTACTGAAGAATCTAAGAAGGCATGTGAAATGCTTGTGAACTCCGGCGTGCCAGTCGGAAATCAGGCCGTTATTCTTGCGGGAATTAATGACAGTGTGCAAATTATGAAAAAACTGATGCATGATCTTGTCAAAATAAGAGTGCGGCCTTATTACATTTATCAATGTGATTTGTCAGAAGGAATCGGGCATTTCCGTGCGCCAGTTTCAAAAGGACTTGAGATAATTGAGGGACTCCGCGGACATACAAGCGGCTATTCGGTTCCAACTTTTGTCGTCGATGCTCCGGGAGGCGGCGGGAAAATTGCCCTTCAGCCTAACTATTTAATTTCTCAAAGCCCGGATAAAGTTGTGCTCCGTAACTTTGAAGGAGTCATCACAACCTATCCGGAGCCGGAAAACTATACGCCTGGGCTTGCAGATGATTACTTTAATGAAGTCTATCCAGACTCTGCATCAAAAAAATCTCTATCAGGAATTGCTGGTTTGTACGAAGACGCTCAATTTAACTTAATCCCTGAAGGCATCGGAAGAATAAATAGGAGAAAAACGTTTGAAACAAACCCTGCTCATTCCACATTAAAGGATAAACGGGAAAAGCGTGATGAGTTAAAGGATAAAAAGTACCGTGCGCAGCTATTAAAATCCGAAGAAAAGAAGGCGGCAGAAAATGAATGAACGCTGCGACTGGTGTGAATCGCAAAATGCAAAGAGCTCAAGCAATCTAGTTCACTGGGAGCTGCCTGACGGTTCGCGCGCCATCGAAATTTCAGACACACCATGTATTACTTGTCCGGACTGCGGTATCAGCTATCAAAGCGAACAAACCGTTAACGAAATCGAAAATCAGCTGCTTTTAATTGCCGTTAAAGAACTGCCAAACCGCATAGATTACAAAGAACTGATGAAATGGAAGCGTCACCTGAAGCGAAACTATTTTGATTTTACCTGAACCTAAAGAACCTTCTGAGGTTTCCTTCTTGTACAATAAACGTTATAATAGGGTCAATTTCCAAACGTAATTGCGACAGGGGGATTTACCGTGAAATCTTTTTACCATTACCTGATGAAATACCGTCATCCAAAACCGGCCGATGACATCAGCCAATTTGCAAACGACGCCTATGACGACCACAGCTTCCCGAAATCATCCGAAGATTACCATGAAATCAGCTCCTACCTCGAACTGAATGGATCTTACCTTCACAGCCTCGTCGTCTTCGATGATGCCTGGGAATTGTATGAAACCGAAATCCTTAAAAAAGCATCGATCTAAAAACAACTTACTTTGTAGGTTGTTTTTTTGTGCAAATTTTGGACATTAATTGTGCGCGAAATTTCATTTGCGTGCCGTCTTAACCATTTAAAAAGTGCACCGGAAAAAAGTGAAATAGTGCCTGATAGTTATCGGAATAGAGCGTGATAAAACTGATAGAGCCTGATAAAAATAGTGATCCGAATAAAATGAAAAAGAGACAAAAATCAGTCCAGATATCAGTGTGTCAAAGAGGGTCTATGGTTACCTAAAATGATCTAATTCGAGATTTCAAGGTATTAAAGAGGGCTTATGGTTACCCGAGATTCACCAGCAAAAAACACAAATAGGAAGGCAAATGCTAAATCACTCCCTCAACTTTTATTCTTGACATTACCTTCGAATAATCATATAGTTAATAAAGTTAATAGTTAAGTAGGTTAAGTATTAATTTCATTAAGTGTACAGGAGGGGAAAATGGAAACCAGACAGGAACTTACGTATGAATTTCTCTCTAATTACCGGAAGTTAAATAAAATGACCCGGACAAATTTGAATGAAATGCTGGAAACTTATCTCCCGTTCAATGAATTTATGGTCCTTCGTCTGATTCATGAACAGAGCCATCAAAATGTCAGCCAAATTGCTGAACGATTAAGTGTTTCAAGCAGCCATATCACATCTGTAAGTGAAAAACTGATCAAAAAGGGCTATTTGAATCGGATGCGCGCTGAGGATGACAGGAGAGTGGTCTATCTGGAGCTGACTGACATAGGTGAAAAAGTGAAGACTGAAGTGGAAACGACCATTATGGAATACTTTCATCACAAACTAAAAAACGTAACCGATGATGAACTCATTGTGTTTAATAAATTATTAACGAAACTACTAGATGAACAATAGAGGTGGAACAATGGAACATTTAAGTCATAAAGAAAAAATCACGATTATGATTGCGATTATTGCCGCGATGTTTTTCGCAGCTGTCAATCAAACGATCGTCGGAAATGCTTTGCCGAAGATTATTTCGGATCTCGGCGGACTGGACTATTATAGCTGGGTATTTACGATTTACATGCTGACAAGTGCGATCACTACGATCCTTGTCGGTAAGCTGTCAGATATTTATGGAAGAAAGCCGTTTATCATTATTGGTATCATCATCTTTTCAATTGGGGCTTTTTTAGCCGGAACATCAATGGATATCATTCAAATGATTATCTACCGCGGAATTCAGGGATTTGGTGCAGGGATGATTATGTCTACAGCTTTTACTGCTGTTGGAGATCTTTTCGCACCGCGTGAACGGGGAAAATGGCAGGGTGCCATGAGTGCAGTCTTCGGGATTTCAAGTCTATTTGGTCCAACCCTTGGCGGATATATCGTTGATAACCTTGAGTGGAAATGGGTCTTCTGGGTGTTCTTGCCGCTTGGTATAGTAGCTCTCGTTCTAATTTGGAAGCTTTTCCCATCAACTGTTAAAAAAGCAGGTGAGAAAGTCGACTATCTTGGATCTGTCTTTTTATCATCAGCGATCACAACGGCATTAATGGCTTTTTCATGGGCAGGAACAAAATACGACTGGGGCTCTGTTCAGATTTTATCGTTGTTTGGAGCTTCCGCACTGTCTCTGATCATTTTTGTCTTTGTTGAAAGAAAAGCGGTAAGTCCGATCTTGCCACTAGACTTATTTAAAAACAGCATTTTTACGATTTCAAATATTATTGGTTTTGTCATCGGAGTTTCGATGTTCGGAGGCGTCATGTACGTGCCTTACTTCATTCAGGGAGTACTTGGCTATTCAGCTACACATTCCAGCTTTCTGACGATGTCGATGACTCTTGGGTTGGTTTTTGCCAGTGCTCTTGGCGGCCAGATTATTTCGAAAACAGGAAAATATAAGCTGCAGGCCATCATCGGTCTTTTTATTTCTGCAATAGGTCTATACCTGCTTTCTACAATGACTGTAGAAACGTCTCAATACCTATTGGTGTTTTACTTAACTTTAGTAGGATTTGGAATAGGAATTGGTATGACCGTCTTTACCTTAACGGTACAAAATGCGGTAGATCAAAAACTGCTCGGTGTAGCAACTGCTTCGTCACAGCTTTTCAGATCTGTAGGCGGAACGGTTGGGGTTGCCATCATGGGAACCTTGCTCAACTCACGGATGCAGGATAAAATGGCGTCCATGAGTCAAACGGGAGACACCAATCAAATGGCCGCTTCACCGGAACTTGCCGGCAAATTGGAATCTCTTCAAAATCCTCAGCTTCTGCTGGACCATGAAAAACTTGAGGGGCTTAAAAATACATTGCCGCAAGAGGCGATTCCTTTCTTTGATAATGTCATTCTCAATCTTCAGGATTCTCTGAGCTATGCATTATCTGGTGTTTTTATCTTTGTCACCATCACCATGGCCGTCGCGATTCTCTTAACATTCTTTATTAAAGAAATTCCGCTCAGAAGTGCAAAGGATCAGTCATCTGTAAAAAAAGAAAACGTCATTAAAACAGGAAAATTACAGAGCAACGAAAATTAATAATAAACCAAGGTGCATTTTTTGCCTTGGTTTTTTAGATTCTAAAATGAAATTTTTTCCATAATAAGCTATAATTGAGAGGAGAATTCATATATAAGGAAAGGGATGAGCTTAATGACAAATGCTATTCAGCTGTACGATTTTCACAAGTGGTCTAATACCAGAGTGTTTAGCCGATTGAAGGAACTGCCGAAGGAATTGTATACTAACGAAATAGAAAGTGTATTTCCGTCTCTGTCACACGTCATGGTTCACATTTATCTTACGGATGCCCTTTGGCTGAAAGTAATCAAGCGGGATTCTTTTGAACGAATAATGGCTTATCTTGGCGAGGCTCAAAAAGAAACAGAGAATAGGAGTATGGAAGAATTAGAGAGAATGTTTGCAAAACTTGCGAATGAATACGAATTATTTTTAAAAGACAATAGAGATGCGGAAAGAGCATTTACTATTGAACACCCGATGTATGGAAATTTAGAGACAAATGTTTTTGAATTGATCCAGCATGTAGCAAACCACGGAACCTATCACCGCGGAAACATCACAGCAATGCTTAGGCAGCAGGGTGTGCCAGGTGTATCTTTGGATTATGTGTTTTATCTTTATGAAAAGAAAAAGCAGCATTGAATAAATATGGACATTAGCTGCTCGTTATTTTGGTGGTGTTAAGCTTTATTCGGGGCATTTATTATTTCGAATTTACTTTGCCTTATGTTATGGAAATCATCTTTGGAGTCATTGGTTTTATTGCAGTCCTTTACATGGCAATCTCAATCCGGCTAAATCAAAAGAATAAAACCTCTTAGTGGACATACATATAGAAATGAACATTCTATGACGTCTGCTTGGCAAAAGTAGTTTTTAGACCCTTCATATTCTATAATAAAAGAAAAAAGTGTACTGGGGGTTCACCTATGCTTCAATCACCAATTGGCCGCTTTAGGCTCATGGGATTCATCGAAGGAGCGTCTTTGCTGATTCTTCTTTTTATTGCCATGCCTTTAAAATATCTGGCAGAAATCCCTATGGCCGTAACAATTGTGGGATCAATTCATGGCTTTTTCTTTATCACGTATTTGCTGATCATTGCCTATACTACGTATAAAATCAGATGGTCCTTCGCCTGGGTATTCAGTGCAGTCGCTGTAGCGTTTATTCCGTTTGGCAACATGATTCTGGATGCGAGACTAAAAAAAGCAAATTTATAAGAAAATGAAATGTACAAATGACCTTTGCGAAAAGGTTATTTTTTTATGCTTTTTCAAGTTTTATCATGCTCCCTTTTTTATCTGCAGTGATATCATTACACCTGGTTATGCGGAGGATGGGAGTTTCTACAAAAATGACTGGATAAGCTCCATAAAGAGCAGGATATTGAAAGTGGATATGCATCATCCTGCTCAATATTCGCAGATAAGAAATGAAAAAAAGCATCCTATTATTCGGATGCATACTTAACAATTCCGTGTAAATAAACGGAATATTCGCGCTGCACAACTTCTCTTAATTTGATTTTTCCTTCTCTTTCTAATTCAGATAAAAATTGATCAATCTGCCGTTCATCTTCTTTCGTAGCCTTTTGAACTTCAATTGAAAACAAATTACCTCGGCTGGCGTGATGCATTTTTTTTAATAATTTATCTTTATTCATTGGGTCATCCCCTTTATCCTATTCATTTTCGACATAAATGGAGAAATTCCTCTAATTACTAATTATATTAATAATAGAAAATTTTTAATAAAATCATATGATTCTACTTAAGCAACAATAATTTATAGGTCTATAGACCATTAATCCAGTTATATCTTTTGCACCATGTCTATCATTTCCTAAAAGAGTAAACTAGAATTGCTTAGTTTGCAGAAAATTCTAATAAAGGATGTGTTTTATTGAAAAAAGAAATGATAGCGTTTGCTTTATCGGCAGCTATGCTTGCATCAGTGCTGCCGATTCCACACCATGCTGTAAATGCAGAAACCTCCCAGCTGCAGAGTCTTCCTATACCAGGAACACAGAATGTAGTTGAAACTTATTTTGATGGAGTGAACGGAAATTACTTAACAACGAAAAATCCTCTTCAATTTCAAAATGCAACATTGTTTGGAAACATAGGTCTTGCTCCTGTCAATTGGGGAAGTGTAAATGAAGGGACAGGCTGGTACAAGATGAATAAACCCGCAGCCATCAGCGGAACTCAGATAAATGGCGCTTTTGAAGACGCTCAGTTTGTAATACGTGTCCCTGATAAGTGGAATGGGAAACTTGTGGTGGCTGGTATTCCTGCTACTCGAAATGAAATGTCAACAGACTTACTGTTCAGTGATTTTGTTCTTGAAAAAGGGTATGCGTTTGCAGCAATTGACAAGGGGACACAAGGAGAGATGGATCCTAGTGACCCATTTGCAAAAGCGAAAAACGCCCTGGCTGCCGAAGATGACAGCGTCGCAGAGTGGCATAAGCGCTTCAGACAAATCACGAAAGCCGCACAATCGTATTTAGCGGAACATTATCAAGAGCAGCTGATTTCTTCAAAAGATAAATCAAATCCAGCACATCATTTGGTGAGAAAGAATCACAGTGTTCCTACTTATGCAATGGGGATCTCAAATGGGGGATATGTCGTCAGGTATGCTCTGGAGCATGACGGCCGCCAGAAAAAAGAAAACCGCCTGTTTGATGGAGGTGTAGATTGGGAAGGTGTTCTTTGGACGGAAAAGCAGCCAAACTTAATTTCTTCTCTCACAGCAGTTGTTAATCATGCTGAGGCTGCCATCTACGGCACTGGAAAAGAAAAAGAAAAAGCTATGAAAGAAATGTATAAAGCCGGTCTTCCAAAAGGATCGGAAAAATTGTGGTCATACCATGATCAGGTTTATTGGTTTATTACAGCGAACATCTACCGTGACCATTTTGATCCAAATGCCCCGGACAGCATTCCGTGGAGAAACTACTTAAACTTTATAAATGGAGTCAGGGACAGAAGCTACGATTATATTTTTGAAGATTACAAGTATCAAAGCCGTCCGAAAAGTGTTAAAGAGAACATAAAAGAAATTGCTAATACGGGTGACATAGACGTTCCGCTTATCAGTTTTACAGGAACATTGGATGCATTGATTTTCCCTGATATTCATGCAAGGGGCTATGAAAAACTTGTGAAAAAAGCTGGCAAGGAAAAGCTTCACCGCATGTATTCGATTGAAAATGGAAATCATGTTGACAGTCTAGTATGGAATTCTACAACGGACTCAGACAAAAAACTGCAGCCGCTGCTCCCTTATGCCCATCAGTCATTTGATTTATTGGTAGATTGGGTAGAGAATGGGGAGAAGGCACCTCGAAGCAAAACAATTCCTGTCCCTGATGATACAACGAAGGTTATCGACCTTAAAACAGGAAAAGAGGTTGAGCCAAGGTAATAAATGATTCCGAACCATGAACTAAGGTATACATGGAGATTAAATTTAAATGTATCAAATCCTGTATTAAACTTTTAATATGGGATTTTTGTTTTGTCTTTATCTTTATCTTTACCTTTGTAAAGTCCTTTGGCCTTACTAAACCACCATAGGTGAAAAGAGAAACCCCACTGAGTGAAGTGTCACTTTATCGTAAAGCTTTTTTCAACACTAATGTGATCGAATAGAATTGAAGATGATAAGAAAGATAGATCTTCAACTTGTTGCATGTTTTGTCAGAAGGAAACCCAAAGAAAAAATTACTAATCTTAATAGGCATTTTTTTTCACAAATGGAGGGGTTAAAGAAGGAGTTTTATGATGATCGGTTGAACATAACCATATTCAATTTATCTATACTGTCAGATATTGCTTCTAATAACAATCTTGGAGTGGTTATTATGGAAATAGTTTTAGAAAAGGCAATAGACTCTGATGCAGATTCTATTTTTGATATGCAAGTAAAGGCATTTACGCCATTATTGGAGAAATATAAAGACTACGATACTAGTCCTGCAAATGAAACCATCAATCGAGTTATTACTAGAATAAATAATCCTTCAGGTGAATTTTATAAAATATTGGATGATAACATTCTTGTGGGGGCAATATGTATATGCTGGAAAGTGGAAACATCACAATTTTGGATAAGTCCAATGTTTATTCTGCCTGATTTTCAAGGAAAGGGGATCGCTCAGAGAGCAATAAAGATGGCTGAAAAGATGTTCCCTCAAGCAGCCAGTTGGGAATTAGCCACAATATTGGAGGAAGAACGCAATTGTTATCTCTATGAAAAAATGGGTTACTCCGTGACTGGTATAAGAAAAAAGCTGAATGATCAAACAACGCTTGTATTTTACCTGAAAATAACGGGCCCTTTGAATCAGATATAAAAAAGATTATGCTTTCCTTTCAAAATGAAGTTTGACGAAAATCATGAACTTTTGGGAGCCGGATCTCCGGCTCCCTTCTTATTTAAATGACCAAGTCAGGACCTTTTTCTTTTCTAGAATCATCGTCTGAATACCGGCGGCAATTTTTTGAATTCCTTTAGCAATTAACTCATCTTCCACTTGTGAAACACTAAGTCTCAGGACATTTTCCTTTTTATATGCAGGGAGATACATTCTTTCGGCATTATCTAAAAAGACATTTTCTTTTTCTAATAAGCTAATCAGCTGCTGTGCTATTAAAGGAGGAGGCAGGTGAATAGTTGAGTAAAATCCTGATGATGAACCTGTATAAACTGCATCAGGAGATAAGAATTCCGAGTAGGCCTTCTGCAGCAGCTTTCCTTTTTCATGGTAAGTCTGTCTGATTTTTGAGATGTGCGCATCGAACATTCCGTTTTTCAAGTAAATTTCAAGTGCACCCTGTGTGAGAACAGGGGTGTGAACATCAGCAGCGAACTTTACCTGCAAAAAATCTGCTTTAAGCGCTTCAGGCATGACAATTAAACCAAGTCTGAGCCCTGGCAGCAGCGTTTTTGAAAAGCTTTTCGTGTATATGACTCTTCCTGAGGGGTCATATGCAAACATTGGATCCTGCTTCATATTCGGATCAAGGTCACCCATATAATCATCTTCCACTATATATACGTCGTATTTTTGGGCAAGTTCAACGATTTTTTTCTTTTCTGCGTTTGTGTAGCTGTATCCGGTTGGATTATGAAAGCGTGAGACGGTATAAAAGAATTTTATGTTTTCATATTTGAAGATTTCCTCTAAACGATCCAGATCAATGCCGTTTTTTTGAATTTCAATGCCAACAGCATCCGCTTTTTGTGTCTTAAGCGATTCAATAAATCCTGGATGCGTCGGCTGTTCTGCACATATTTTGCTCTTTCCATTAGGAAATGGAAGAGAGACAAGAAGATGAAGGGCTTGCTGTGAGCCAGTTACGGCAGCAATCCGTTCAGGCACAGTAAATACCTGAAGATCCTGCAAATGCCTGGCAAGCTGTTTGCGGAGGGAATACAGGCCCTGAAGCTCTGAATAGGAGAACATGTCTTCTTTGTAGCGATCGATTGCCTGATTTATGCAATGCTTAAAGTCCAAGTAAGGCATAGCTTCTTTGTCCGGTCCAGCTGATAAAAAATCAATCTTTCTGTTTTGTGAGGACTCTTTTTTCTGAAATTGATAGTCTTCTACAAGGTAATAACCGCTCTTTTTGACTGAGTAGATTTGATGATTCAGTTCCAGTTCCTGATAAGCTTTGATAATTGTATTCTTACTGCAGGATAGTTCTTCAGATAAAGCTCTTATTGAAGGGAGTCTGCTCCCAGGCTTTAATACTCCAGCCGCTGCACGATGTGCAATTTCCATCATAACCTCTTCGTATTTTTTCTTTGTCATCAGCTTCTCCTCCTAAATCTGTACGGGTACAGAGCAAGAAAAATGGGATTTCGGTTCCTGATAAGGATAAGTATACTTGAAATCAATAAATAAATGGTGCTTCTCATCAGTATAGAAAAGCAGCGAAAGAAGGTGGAAATGCCTGGCAAGCTTCGTTTAAAATTAAATACTTTAAAAAGGAGAATGCAAAAAATGAAGAAAATGATGATGTTTTTACTCAGTATCTTATTAGTGTGCTTGACGGGATCCCCCGCAATTGCTGAATCGCCAAAACCAGAAAACCTGCAGGTGGCCGAGCTGTTTAAAGGAAAACAAGGAACCATTGTGGTTAAAAATCTGAAAACAGATAAAATTTATGTTTATAACAAAAAGAGAAGCAAGGAGCGCATGACACCTGAATCGACTTTCAAAGTGCCAAATGCGTTAATTGGGTTAAAAACAGGTGCTGTCAAAGATGAATATGAAGTGAAGCGATGGGACGGAACACTCAGGGAAATTGAAGATTGGAACAGGGATCATACCTTAGCTTCTGGTATGAGGTATTCCGTCATTTGGTACTACCAATCGATGGCAAGAGATATAGGTCCTGCTGTAATGCAGGAAAATGTTGATTTGCTGAACTATGGAAATCGTGACATAGGCGGAGGGATCGATCGTTTCTGGCTTGACAGCAGTTTAAAAATATCTGCACAAGAACAAATCCGTTTTTTTGAAAATCTTGTTGAAGAGACACTTCCTTTTGATAAGCAGCAAATGAGAACAGTTAAAAGAATCATGATTAATGAAGAAGCGGATTCATATGTGCTGCATGGCAAAACGGGTACACGCCTTTCAGATCTTGGACTCGGCTGGTATGTTGGGTACGCCGAAACAGAAAAAGCTGAATGGGTTTTTGCGGCAAATATAGACGGAAGCGGAACCGAGGCAAAGAATATCACAATAGAGGTATTGAAACAGTTAAAAATAATTAGTAAATAAGAAAAAATGAAACAAGATCTAAAGAACATTGGGTCTTGTTTTTTTATTGAAATTGCAATTTCAGCATGAATTCTATAGAGCCTATCCCTGATACAAAATCCCCACTAAATCCCACTTTTCAATTCATATCTTCCGGGAGTATGATTACATTTATATGTTAAAAGGTTTGAGAAAGAAGATGAAGGCAGTGAAAAAGGTTTTCAGCAGTTTACTAGTTTTATTCCTGATGCAAAATCAAATGCCTCTAATAGGCAAAGCTGAGTCGAATACTCAGCAAATCGGGTCTGTAAAAGGGAACAGCGTCAATGTATATTCTTCTCCAAAATTAAGCTCGGCTGTGGCAGCTGTTCTTCAAAAAGGTGATGAATATCCTCTTATTCAATCAGCAGCGGGAGATTCTGCCGATGCTATTACACATAAAGTTACCAGCGGAAATACGCTGTGGAAAATAGCCAGCCAATATGGAACAACCGTTCACGAACTGAAAATGTTCAATAGCTTAAAAAACGATAAGATTTCCCTCGGGCAAAATATAAAGATTCCTCAGACCGTTCAAGCTCATCAAGTGAGTTCAGGTGATACACTATGGAAAATCTCGAACAAATATGGAGTAGCCGTCAATGATATTACCAAGCTAAATGATATAAAGACTGCTCAGCTTAAAATCGGCCAAAAATTAAAAATTCCTGTGTATTATTATGAAGTTCAGCTGCTTGGCGGGAAAAAAGGGTGGATCAAAAAATCGCACCTGCAAGTGAAAACAAGCAAACGTGTTGTTATGGGCTGGAGTTTTAATGGAACAGCAAATACTTACATTCAGCAAATGAAAAACAAACCAAATTTAAATGTTGTCTCTCCGCGCTGGTTTACGTTAAATCAATCTGAAGCAGGTGTTTCTATTAAAACGGATGCTGCATATACAAAGGCAGCACATGCTGCAGGGAAAAACGTTTGGCCGCTTCTTGGCAACAACTTTGACCCTGTTCTGACAGATTCAATCATAAGCAATCCTCAAAAAAGACAAAAACTCGTTTCAGAACTTCAGACTGCTTTAATTAAAAGCAAGAGTGATGGAATTAATGTGGATTTTGAAAACATTGATATAAAAAATAAACAGGATTACGTAACGTTTATCAGGGAAATAAAAACAGCCCTGAAACCTCATGGAATTATCGTGTCTGTCGATGTGACCAGAACAAGTGATGACCCATTCTGGTCTGGTAGCTTAGACCGCAAAGAACTCGGCAAAATAGCCGATTATGTGATTATGATGGGATACGATGAGCATTGGGGAGGGGGACTGAAAGCGGGTTCTGTTGCTTCCCTGCCTTGGGTTGAAGAAGGCATTAAGCTGCTAATGAAAGATGTGCCCACACATAAAATCATTCTCGCTGTGCCTTTTTATACGAGAGAATGGGTGACAGACTTATCTGATGGCGAGCTGCGAAGCATCGACCGCTCGATGGCCGAAGTGAATCAAATGATTTCATCAAAAGGGCTTAAGAAGGTATGGGATCAGAAAACATCACAGTATTATGCTGAATTCACTGAAAACGGTGAAAAACATCAATTGTGGATAGAGGATAAAAAATCAATTGAGCTGAGAATGAAGATGGTGAAAGAGAATCATTTAGGCGGAGCTGCAGCATGGTATATAGGTTCAGAAACTTCGGATATATGGGATGTTTATCATTTTAATTAATGATAGATAGATAACGTGATAGAGAAAAAAGCACAGAGGGGAACGGGTACCAAATTGCACAGCGATTGGTATCCGTTTTTTTGTTGTTGAGGAACAAAGGCAAGCTATGAGGACTCAAAATCCATGATCAGGCAAGTTTGAGTACTCAAAGGCGCGCTATGAGTATCCAAAATCCATGATCAGGTGAATGAGAGGAGTCAAAGCAGACTATGCGGTACCCAAAATCCTTGAAAAAGATGAATGAGAGTACTCAAAGGCAAGCTATGAGTACCCAAATTCTTGAAAAAGATGAATGAGAGTACTCAAAGGCAAGCTATGAGTACCCAAAACCTTGAAAAAGGTCAATAAGAGTACTCAAAGGCAGACTATGAGTACCCAAAACCTTGAAAAAGATGAATGAGAGTACTCAAAGGCAAGCTATGAGTACCCAAAACCATGAAAAAGATGAATGAGAGTACTCAAAGTCAAGCTATGAGTACCCAAATCCATGAAAAAGATGAATGAGAGTACTCAAAGTCAAGCTATGAGTACCCAAAACCTTGAAAAAGATGAATGAGAGTACTCAAAGGCAAGCTATGAGTACCCAAAACCTTGAAAAAGATGAATGAGAGTACTCAAAGCACGCTATGAGTACCCAAATCCTTGAAAAAGATGAATGAGAGTACTCAAAGTCAAGCTATGAGTACCCAAATCCATGAAAAAGATGAATGAGAGTACTCAAAGGCAAGCTATGAGTACCCAAAACCTTGAAAAAGATGAATAAGAGTACTCAAAGGCAAGCTATGAGTACCCAAAACCTTGAAAAAGATGAATGAGAGTACTCAAAGGCAAGCTATGAGTACCCAAAACCTTGAAAAAGATGAAGGGGAGTACTCAAAGGCAAGCTATGAGTACCCAAAACCTTGAAAAAGATGAATGAGAGTACTCAAAGGCAAGCTATGAGTACCCAAAACCTTGAAAAAGATGAAGGGGAGTACTCAAAGGCAAGCTATGAGTACCCAAAAACATGGAGCAGTTAAAACTGAGGAATCAACCTACGCTATGATTCCCCAAAACCCATTATCAGGTGAATTTTAGGAACCTTTCACTTTATAATTATTAATTGGCACAATGCAAAAATAAATTTGACTTTCTTTATCAATTACCGGAGAAACCTTTGGTCCATAATCTGTTGAAATCGCCATATCAGCTAAATCAGCGATTCCAAAATAGGCTTTATACGCCTTGTCTGAATGAGTTTTTAATTCAAATGATACATGTGGTGCTTTTTTTCTATCTTTATACTTAACCAGTACCTCAGCATTGGTTTATACCACGCGTATTTCCCATTAGATTTTCTTAGGTGGACAAAGCCTGCTGCATCACCATCATCAACTTTTCTTTTGAAAAATACAAACAGTTCTCCATCTGATTGTATTTTTCCTAAAAGATTGCCTGTTAATAAGCCTTCATCTTTTAGACCGTTTTGGATGGCTGCTTTTGAGTAGCAAACCATTTTGTGTGATCTTCATTAGCAGAACATCCAATAAGCAACAATAGAAAAAATAAAATAACAAACCGCTACAATCTCAAAATCAGCTTCTCCTATGAAAAACCAAATTTTATTAGATTCTTTCTCCCTAAAAAGTAAAAAATCCTTTTATTTGGTATAAATAACCATAAGTGATAATAAAACTTTATAATTTCATCCCTTCATTGATTGTGATATTATTTAGTAATCCGAAATAAATTTATGGTATTCAGTTAAATTAGGAGAGATACAGTGAATCAATTAACGAAAGCACCTCTTTGGACCAAATCGTTTATTATGCTTATGCTTGGCAACTTATTTATTTTTATGTCATTTCAAATGCTGATTCCCACACTCCCGCCTTATATTAAATCTTTGGGAGCTTCGGGACTTGAGATTGGGTTAGTTACGGCTTTATTTTCGATAGGAGCGGTTTTGAGCCGTCCGTTTATCGGGTACATGCTTGAATATAAAGCCCGCAAGCCGCTCGTTTTGATTGGAGCAGCCGCTCTTCTTGCGATCACCATTTTTTACCCCATTTCAAATGTCATTCTTATTTTCCTGATGTTCAGGTTTATCCATGGTCTTGCCTGGGGTTTTTCCACCACAGTGAACGGAACGGCCGCCGTGGATGTGATTCCGAATTCCCGTCTTGGGGAAGGAATGGGGTATTTTGGCCTTTCCGTTACGCTCGGAATGATTATTGCGCCAAGCCTTGGTATCTTTTTATTCGGGGTTACAACGTTTAACAATTTAATCTATATTTCCTGTGCACTTGGGGTCATTGCGATTATTCTTTTATCAGCTGTACGTTACTGCACACCGGAATCGGTCAGACTGGCCAAAAAAGAAGATCTGAAATTCTCATATCTTGGCTCGCTCGTGGAAAAAACAAGCTGGTATCCGGCTTTTATCACGATGATTGCGACATTCGGCTATGGATCTGTTGTGACTTTTATTGTGATTTTCGGTGAAGAACGAGGAATCGATCAGATTTTCCTTTTCTATCTGTTTAATGCAGTTATGGCTTCGATTTCAAGACCAATTGCAGGGAAGTGGTTTGACGAAAGAGGGCCTAAGGGGCTGATCATTGTCTGTTCGACACTGACTTTTGCTGGAATGTGGGTTCTTTCTTTCTCTCACACCAATATAGGTATTGCTATTGCCGGGATTTTATTTGGAATCGGATTCGGTTCGCTGCTTCCGACTCTGCAGTCATGGACGCTTTCAAAAACGCCGGACAGCCGCAGGGGTGTGGCAAATGGAATGTTTTTCTCTGCGATTGATTTTGGGATAGGTCTAAGCGGAATCGTTTTTGGCTTGCTGGCCCAATATCTTGAAACGGCGGTTCTCTTTCAAATTTCGAGCATATTTCTTATCGTACCCATGATACTGACTCTTTTAGAAGGAAAGGGCAGAAGGGTTACAAAAGAACGGACAGCCGCGTCTACTTATTAAAATGGAAGAAAGCATCTGACTAAGTCAGGTGCTTTTTGAATTTTTTCTGCTTCCACTCTTCAGCAAGCATGCCATACACGGCATGATCGACAAAATGATCATAGAGCCATTCAGCTTGTCTTATGTTTCCTTCATGAACAAAGCCAAGCCGCTCTGGGATGCTTCTGCTTTTAGTGTTCAGAACAGCAGCCCGGATTTCAACTTTGTTCAAGTTGTACTTCTGAAAGGCTATATCCGTCAAGGCTCCGGCAACTTTTGTCATAATCCCGTTGCCCTGAAACTCTGCTCCGAGCCAATATCCGATATAAGCTGTCTTGTTTGACCAATTGATTTGGTTAAAGCCTGCTGTTCCGGCGAGTTCGCCTTTATATAAAATAACCGCATTTAAACTTTTATTTTCTGCATAAGCCCGTAAACAGCCTTCAATAAACGTTTTTGTATCCTCAGCTTTTGTTGTGAAGTCAAGCCAGGGAAGCCATTCACGCAGATGGTTTCTTGATTGATCTGTGAGCTTGAACAGCCCATCTCCATCTCTTATATCCATTAATTTTAGTGAAACTTCATTATCTATTATATGTGCAAACAAATTAGATCCCCCAATCTCATTCTCTATTTTATTACTATACTATGAAACAAAAAGGCTGCCAATAATAGGCAGACCTGTAACATGCTTTTCTTCTTTTGCCACGAAGTTTCTCTGCGACTATATATAAAGCACGAACGATCAGCAGCGTCCGCCAAAAGTCAGGCTTTAGCCTTCATCTGCGTATTGATCTTTAAATTCATTTACTATTTTTGCAGCATCTTCTTTAAATGTTTCTGATTCTCCCTAAAAAGCTTGCAGTGTAATGTTCCTTTAGCCATTCATAGGGAATCGATTGATATTGTTGGAATGGTGTCTGTTTCCACAAAGACACTGATTGGCGCTGTTTGGGGAACAGGACCTGCTGTTTAAGGAGGAACCTCGATTTCTTCAAGCTGTATTCCGTCCTGATGAATCTCCATGTCCTGCTTCATTACTAATTCAATGTTTTCATTCATAAAAAACGAAGCGGAAAAGCATCAAGCCTATCCAGAACAAGGGTATCAAACGTTTTATCAAAAAAATCACCCGAAAATAAAAGCGGATGAAATTGTTGGACTTGGTATTTCTGATGAAAGTACAAATGGCTGAGATATACATAAAAGATAAAAAGCCTTTCTATAACTTCATTGTCTCGCTCACCAACCATCCTCCTTTTGTTATGCCGAAAGACTATCAATATTTAAATCTTCCAAAAAGGTTTGAAGGTACGAATACAGGTCATTATTTGCAGTCTACAAAATACTTTGACGATACAATTGGTCTATTTATCGAAGATCTGAAAAAGAAAAACCTGTGGGACGATACAATCTTTTTTGTATATGGCGATCACTATGGACCGCTGCCAATGGATAAAGATGAAATCAATAAACTGCTTGGTGTGGATTTTAATGAAAAAGAACAATTCAATATCCCGCTTATCATTCATCATCCCGGGCAAATAGAGGGTGCAGTCAATGAAGTAACTGCCAGCCAGATGGACAACTTTCCAACAATCACGTCTTTGCTTGGAATCGACCAGAAGCTGATTCAGTTTGGGAAACCTCTTGATGCAGATCATGAGGGCTTTGCAGGATTTGCTTACGAAGCAACGCGTTATTCGTTTTACTCTGATAACTATGACTACATCGCTTCTCATGATGGCGTTTTTTCATCTGGTAAATTTATTGATAATAAAACCAAAAAGCAGACAGGAATTGAAGCTTGCAGAGAAAACTATAAAACGTTATATAAAGATATAGAATTATCAACGATGTTTTTGGAAAATGATTTAATCAGCAAATTATATTAATCTTTTGAATCAGCTGCTTTATTCTAACGAATAGAGCGGCTTTTTTTCTTGTAGAGAAAAGTCAAATACCCGATAATTATTTTAAAGAGGAAATAGAGGGTGAGGTTTGACTTTTGAATCCATATGTTAAATATGCGTTGCATCAAATTGAAGTGGCAATTGACACTATTATTAAAATCATAGAAACGCTGGAAGAAAGTGATTTGATGAAAAGACCGACAGCTGACAAGCATTCCATCGGAGAGCTGCTCAAACATATTGCAATGATCTGTCATGCAGATCTGCTGATTTCTGAAGGAGCAAGCGGGGAAGAGATGGCCGGCTTTTATTCTTCTGCAGCTTTAAATAACCTTCACGACATAAAAGAAGCATTGATTAAGAATCACGTTATTTTATCAGAACGGTTCAGTCAATTTAATGAAAAAGAACTTCATCAGGAAATGACCTCTTATTGGGGAACCGTTTATACCCGGTTTGAATGGCTTTTAGAAATGGCCGTTCATTTGTATCATCATCGAGGCCAGCTGCATGCGATGCTTGTGCATTGTTATAAAAAAGATCCCGGGGTTATGATGTTTGAATAGGAGACTGATCGTTTTTTAAGCTGAAGGAAGAGTAAAAATGAAGCAACAAAACTTGGGTTTGTTTGACTGAAAAGAGCTGATCAGCGGCAATTTGAAATCAAAATGTTGTCTGCAAAAATGAATGAAAAAAGGAGTTATATTTATTTCACGGTAATTCGGAAAGTTAAGAGGACCGTTTGCATGAAATGTGAGATTTGGAAAGGAAAGTAGATGCAATAAATTCAAACTCCAAGTCGTCCATATTGCATTGTGCATTATGATAATCCGGGATTTCAAAGATGTTTATAGAAAAAAAGAAAGAGAAGGATTTCATTAGCCTCGGATATAAGAACAGAATTGGAAGTCATAATTTTTAAACCCATTCAGTATCTTGAAATGATGTAGGATTACACATGAGGAACTAAAGTTTACAGAGTATCATACAAAAATCAGGAGGTACCAACAATCATGGCAAAAAGTGTTTCAAAAGGCCGCCTGTTGACTGCTTGGGTGATGAGCGGACTGGTTATCATGTTTATGTTACTTGACAGTATTATGAAATTTGTTAAGCCTGCTCAAGTTGTTGAAGGGACCCTTTCGCTTGGTTTTGAGGAGCATCACATTTTTATCATTGGCTTGCTTGGGCTACTATCTACGATTCTGTATCTTGTACCGCGGACTTCTTTCTTGGGGGCAGTGCTCCTGACCGGCTATTATGGAGGCGTCATCGTCACACATTTGCGATTGGATGCCCCGCTCTTTTCTCATACATTGTTTCCTGTATATTTAGCTGTTTTAGCATGGGGAGGCTTATGGCTGCGGGATGAAACCGTACGCAGTCTATTTCCGTTTAGGAAACAGCTTTCAGCTGACAAAAAGATTCAATCACATATTTAAATGTATGAAAAAACCTGATCAGCAGCTGCTGATCAGGTTTTTTCATTTCCCGCTTTTAAGAGTTTTTACGAAAGGAATGAAAATTTTTTTTAGTATATCCTGTAATCCGTTCATCATAATCTGGATAGTCGTAACTTAAATTATGTGCAACTAATTTGGAATATTTTCTAAAAAGATCATAGCAATCAAATAAAGATTGCCACATATTTTCGTAACTATTCTCTGCATACGTATTAAGCAATTTTTCCCAGTCGTTTATGTCTAAATATTTTTGAATATACTTATAGTTCTTTCCAACACTTAAAGAGAAATCAGTTTCGATCCCAATATTCCAAGCCATCATTCGTAAGAGGTTAGGTCTAGCTATGTCATTTAAATGATCAATTGCAAAAAGGATTTCATTTCGTGCTAAACCTTTAACAACATACGTTGACACCATCCAAAATTCATTGCAGCAATCATCAAATTCTCCAGCTGAAGGTTTTTTTATGTGATATTTTTCATTATTAGGATCCATTTTTTTATTTATCTCTGAATCCTTATCCAACAATAATTTTACCAAGCCGTCACTTTCTGATAAATACTGTTCCAGCTCATCAATTGGGATAAGAGTTAAATCGATTTTATGTTCATCTGCAAATAACATCAAATAGGAAAACCAATTGCCAAGTTCCGGTGGGAAAAGTTCCATATCTTCCGGCTTTTGCATCATGATTCTTTTGCCAAATTGATTTAACCATTCATCGCTGGATTTAAAAGAATCAATATCCGTTACAAAATAGGAAATATCAAAGTCTTGAAATTTGTCTCTTGGTACATTTTTATTGGCTCTGGAACCCTCTAGAGTTACTAAACGGATTCTTTTATCATTTTTGGCAACATCAAGAATTAATTTCATCATTTCGCTTTCGCTTCTCAATTTTGTTTCCTCCAAAAACTAACTATTTTATTGTAAAGTATAGCAAAGGTGGTTTTTATTAGACCATACTAAGGTTGAAGAATGCACTCATTTTTAATAAGGATAGAATAGGGGACCAAAGTGAATGCTATACCATTTTAGTGAAGATCCTTCTATTGATCTTTTTAAACCGCGGCAATCTGCCTCTTTTTCAAACCTTCGTCCAGTTGTCTGGGCCATTGATCAGGAGCATGCGCTTCATTATTATTTTCCGCGGGATTGTCCAAGAGTTATATATTGGAAGGGTGAGCAAACGAAGGAAGAGGATTCAGCCAGATTCTTTGGTGAGACTAGTACAGATAAGATTATTGTGATTGAAAGCTCATGGCTTGAACGGATCCGAAGCACAAATTTATACGTTTATACATTTAAGCCGGAATCATTTGAGTTGTTTGAAGAAGCGAAAACGGCAGGATACTATATTTCTTTTGAAGAAGTTGTGCCGCTGAACGTTGAGCCTGCAGGCGATTTATTGGAGAAGATTGTGAAGGCAAACGCTGAACTTAGGTTTACTCCAGACCTATATCCAATCAGGAATCGTGTTCTTTCATCATCCTTGAATTTTTCAATTATTCGTTTTCGAAATGCCGCAAGAATGAAAGAAGGGTGAATCAGCAGTTCACCCTTCTCCTTATTAACTGCTGGATTTTGCTGCTTGAAAAATATCCTGATAGGCTGTGCTTGGATCAGCAAACCAGCCGGCAATTCGATCGGCTTTTGCCTGTTCACCGGAACCTTGAAGGATTTGTTCGATAACATGCTCAGGCATCGGCATTGTCATCGCATTTGTCCATTCTGTCACTTGCTTGACTAATGGTTTGGTTCTATTCCAATATGACTCCCCGAGCTGTGAATTCCAAGGTTCATCTTTAAACTCAATCAACGTCTCATACAGTTTTTCTGCGCAATAAGAAGAAAGATTGCAGCCTTGTCCTGTAATCGGATCATTCAAAAACACGCTGTCTCCGCATCCGACTGCTAATTTATTTTGTATAATTGTATACGGTTTTCGAATAACGGGTGTGATCGCTGTTTGCAGAAAGCCCTTTTCGTCATTTAGAGCAAAGCTTTCCTCTACTATACGGCTTGCGATTTCCGGGAAAAAGGTTTGTAAAACCGTCCGTATTTTTAACGTGAATTCGTCTGATGAGCGAATCGCTTTGAAAATATCTAGACTCTTTTCCTGAATTGCCATAATAAACAAGATTGTCACTGGACCCTGGTCTGTTAATGCAGGTATTTCAAACATTTCTCCTTCCCCCGGGAGAATAGTGACATTAATTCCTTGAGGTGTAAGCGGCTTTATGCCTCTAAAGTATCCAACGATGCATTTTCTTTGAGGTGTCTGGAATGGTGAAAAATCTTTTTCTATAGGAAAGGGAAAAAGCGGCCCTTTTTTGCCTGTACAGTCAATAATCAAGTCAAATTCTTCTATTAATTCATTGAGATTCTCTTTATTTATTTTTTTAAAAAGAACAGGGACCTTTCTCTCTTTTAGTTCCTCTAAACAATGTGAAAAATAGAAGCGCTGATCAACAGATAGTGCGGGTTCAGCCAGCATTCCAGCAAACAGTTTTTGCTGACCAATGGTCATATGGATGCTTTTAATTCGTGTATGCTCACTCCATTTTGGCATAGAAAAACGTCTTTCTCTTTCAAGTGTCGAGCCGAAATGTACTTGTGTTGACTGAATTCTGCCATTTCTGATCTGTTCTGCTGTGCGATGGGAGATCACCGTCACATCAAACTCCTTTTTAAGAGCATATGCTAAATGGAGACCAGCTGTCCCGGTCCCAACAATACAAATCCGGCGTTTCATATCTATCACTCCCCAAAATCATAATTGAAATTCATATAGTGAATTTTACCATTTTTAAACCTCTATCACATTCTTCTATAGTAGGATTTTACATAGGTGTTATTGGTTGGAGAAATAAAGGCTAACAAGTATTTATCCCGTAATCTTACCTGTTAAAAACAAATTCGATTTTATGCAAGTGCAGCTAAAAAAGTGATTTACATAAATTTCAAATCATTCTATAATTTTATAGTTACATAGAAGCAGCTGATTCTGAATGGGGGAATTATAGGGTGATTGAAGTTAGAGATTTAAAAAAGGAATATAAGCTGGTTAAACGGGATCCGGGTCTTAGAGGCGCGATGAAATCTCTTTTTAAACGGACGTATATGACGAAGACAGCTGTAAAAGGGGTCAATTTTAAGATTGAAAAAGGCGAAATGATCGGCTATATCGGCGCGAATGGAGCAGGGAAGTCAACCACGATAAAAATGCTGACAGGAATCCTGACGCCTTCTTCAGGTGAAGTAAAGGTAGGAGGAATTGTTCCTTACAAAAACAGAAAACAAAATGCAAAACAGATTGGAGCGGTATTCGGACAGAGGACACAGCTGTTTTGGGATATTCCGGTTTCAGAGTCATTTGATTTGTTGAAGCACATTTATGAAGTTCCAGAAGAGCAGTATCAGGAGACACTGGG
Source organism: Bacillus sp. F19 (assembly GCA_023823795.1). Lineage (NCBI taxonomy): Bacteria > Bacillati > Bacillota > Bacilli > Caryophanales > Bacillaceae > Bacillus > Bacillus sp. F19. The sequence goes on along the minus strand of CP085710.1, from coordinate 2,824,718 downwards.
GCTATTTACAGAGGTTCTGCAGCTTGGACCGCTGCTGTCAATTCCAGTTAGACAGCTTTCTTTGGGGCAAAAAATGAGATGTGAGCTTGCTGCTGCGTTTTTGCACAGACCCGATGTTGTTTATTTGGATGAACCGACCATTGGTCTTGATGTTGCAGTTAAAGTGAGAATCCGTAAATTTATTAAAGAAATGAATGCGCGCTTTGGAACGACTGTGTTGCTTACAACCCATGATATGCAGGACATTGAAGAGATCTGCAATCGGATTATTATCATTGATAATGGAACGATTTTATATGATGGAGATTTGCATGCAATTAAAGACAAGTTTGCAGCAAAAAGAGAAATCCATTTTGAGATCAAAATTGTGCAATCGTTTTCATTCCCGCTGTCTATAAGAGACCGCGCTGAAATGAGTGTGATTGATGAAGAACAGCAGCAGAAAGTCATTTTGGCTTTTTCACAAAAACAAATATCCGCGTCTGAAGTGATTTCTGCCGTTCTTGCTGAAAATGAAATTATCGATCTTTCGTTATATGATCCAAAGATTGAGACGATTGTTGAAGAAATTTATAACCGCGGACTATAGGGGGTGTGAGTGTTGAAAAAATACTTGATGTTCGCGAAATCCCAAATGCAGATAAATGCAGCTTATTCTGCATGGTATTGGGCCGGAACAATCTCATCTGTCATGCGTCTGATGATTATGTTTTATTTCTGGCATGCCGTATATGAAGGCAAGGACACCATTCAAAATTTAACGCTGCAGGAGATGCTTACTTATATCGTTGTTGCGATGTTCATTCAGGGATACGTATCAGGTGTAGGAAATGAGCTTGCACAAGAAATCAGACATGGAAATATCGCCATTGAACTAATGAGGCCTTATGATGTGATTTTTAAGCTTATTTTTATGGACTTTGGAGGGAAAATCACTCACTTATTCAGAGAAACCCTTCCGCTGATGGTTATTGCATTTATCTTTATACATATTGCTTTGCCGGCTTCGCCTGAAGCTGCGATTTTATTTGTGATCAGTGCCGGTCTTGGCATTTGGATTGGAACGTTTTTTGATTTAATGATCGGGATTATCGCATTTTGGACAGTAAATGTATGGGGGCTTCGAGTATTGAAGGAGGGAGTCATAACCTTTTTCTCAGGAGCGCTTGTCCCAATTACCCTTTTTCCAGGATGGCTTGAGACAATCAGCTCCTTCTTGCCATTTCAGGCGATGGTTTTCACACCTGTCTCTATTTATACAGGGATTATTGATGGGCAAGCGGCGTATATTGCAGTGCTGATCCAGCTCGGATGGTGCCTGGGCATGTTTCTTGTCATGAAGCTGATTTGGGCTCAGGCAATCAAAAAGGTAACGATATTTGGCGGGTAAGGGAGTGAATTTATGCTGAAACGCTACGCAAAGCTATATTATATTTTTGCTAAAAACCATGTAAAAGTAATGATGGAATACAGAGTGGATTTTTTTATCGGTGTGATCAGTGTTATGCTGCAGCAGTTTGCGAGCATCTTCTTTGTAAAAGTTGTCTTTGATCATATCGAGCAAATCAACGGCTGGACATTTTATGAAATCTTATTTATTTATGGCATCGCAGCTGCGGGAAGATCGCTGCATCATATTTTCTTTGACAATTTATGGACGCTTGGATGGCAGTATGTCCGTCCGGGGCAAATGGACCGGCTGCTGATAAGGCCAATCAACCCGCTGTTTCATGTGTGTGCTGACAGGCTGCAGCAGGATGGTATCGGACAGCTTTTTATCGGCATCATTATATTGTCAACGGCCTTTCCGCATTTAGACCTTGCATTTGGGGTAATGGACTGGATCATGCTTGTTGTGATGATCATCTCAAGCGGATTGATCTTCATCGCCATCAATTTATTCTTTGCCACTTTTTCATTTTGGATGGTCGATAGTCTTCCTGTTGTCTATGCGGTTTTTAATTTAAGTGAATTTGCTAAGTACCCGCTTACGATTTATAACAAAACCATTCGTGTATTCCTGACGTGGATCATTCCTTACGGGTTTACCGCCTTTTATCCGGCAGCGTGGTTTTTGGACGGGAATGGGTACTCATTTGTCGGTGCGGTCTCGCCTCTGGTTGGAGCGGGGAGCATAACACTTGCTTATGTATTTTGGCTTTATGGCTTAAAGGCATATGCTAGTACGGGAACTTAATGGGAAGAAAGAGCTGACTTTGAGGTCAGTTTTTTTTTGCAGCGGTTATCGGCATAGATTATGTGAAATTGCCTCAAACTAAATAGAAAAACGGAGTGGCATGAATGTACGAATACTTTCAGCACGACCCCAAGCTTGAAAATTTCCGTCTATTTTCAGCAGAACACATATGGACATTGGTTTTAATCCTGTTTTTGACTTCCCTTTTATTTATTTTTAAGAAAAAAGTTAAAGTAACGAGACACCCCGTGCGTATTGCACTGGCAGTTATTCTTTTTCTTTCCATGTTTGTGCAACAGCTGTGGCTAATATCAGAAGGGGCATGGGCACCCCAATCTTCACTGCCCCTTCACCTTAGTGATATTACTGTCATTCTGGCCATTATCATGCTCATTGCAAAAAGCACCAGACTGTTTCAATTTCTGTATTACGCAGGAATTGCAAGTTCCATTCAGGCCATTCTCACACCCGACCTTGGAGAGTATTCTTTTCCGCATTTCCAGTATATCGTTTTCTTTCTGTCACATGGAGGAGTGATCATTGCATGCTTGTTTATGATACTGGCCTATCACTTTTTGCCAACATGGCGCTCATTATGGGCTTCAGTGCTGATTGTCAATGTTTATGCCGGATGTATTTATCTTTTAAATAAAGGGATTGGCTCAAATTATCTCTACATCATGAAAAAACCTGAAAATGCTTCATTTTTAGATTTTCTTGGGGCTTGGCCGTGGTATTTGCTTTGGATGGAGGTCTTTATGATTGCGAGTTTTCTCTTTTTATACGGGTGTATTAAATTGAAGCAATTACGTTTTGATTAGATGAAAGTTTGTTGTAGGAATGCTGGGGAGCTGGATAGTGCCAATATAAAAATATCTGGGGAAAACTGAAGAGGAGTGTGCATTTGGCATTTGGATATAAAGCGATTGGCGATTTACTTGCTGAAACGAGTAAAATACTTTCCAGATTACATCTTTTACTGGCCGGATTTGGTAAAATACTTGCCTATTTATAGGAAATACTTTCTTTTTTCCAGATGCCTCCCAGCTGAAGGTGCGAAAGTTCGCTATTATCATTAAGGAGCCTGCGTCATTGTCCAACTGGACCTCCTGATTCCTCAATCAAAAGAAATCCCCCAAAAAGTCAAACGCTGACTTTCTGGGGGAATTGTTGTAAGCCATATCTGGGCTAACCAGTCGGCTCCGCAACTCGTTATTGTCCAGCTCCATCGCCTAACTCCTCGGAAAGATCGGCTCCGCTATAAAAGTCAAACCCAGACTTTTATGGCGGAGCCTTTTCTGTTTGTCGGAGCTAACCAGGCGATTCCGCATTTCCCTATCATTTATGCGTTTTATTCGGCTTTTTCTTGCCCGGGTTACCTTTGCCCTGGTGCTGTCTGTTCTGCTCGTCCTTTTGCTGTTTTTCATGTAAGTCTTCAACGTAATTAGATGTGTTTTCCATAAAATATGACCTCCTAAAATGACTTCATATTCTTACTATCTCCAGGTGTCCTGAAAAAATGAGTCAATCATTTAAATGAAGCCAAATTGTCTATTATTTTAGAAAATCCTTTGCTGATTTGCCTATTACGTATTCAGGTTTTACAGCATATACTATTCTAACTTTTATGAATCGCGGCAGAGGAGGATCTTTTAGTGAACAAAAAAATTCCAAAGTATAAAGTCGGTGATACTGTCGTGATTGTTATGTACAGTACGGTTGGAACGGTTACAAACGTTCATCAAATCGATCAGCATTATCTATATGAAGTGAATCACAGCGAGATTTTATACTTCGAAAACGCGATCCAGCTTTACTCAGAATACACCGGAAAAGTCATTGATTCCGAAAAAATAGAAATTGAATTTCAGTACCATATTGGAGATATTGTACAAGTAAAGGGCTACGAAGAAGTATTGTTCAAGGTAGTCGGTTTTCGTACAGAAATCTGGAGATATACAGAGGATGGCTGGGAAGATATTATCTATGAGCTCATGCGCATCAACGACGGGGAATGGCTTGAAGCATCCGAGGAAGAGCTTGTATTCGTTATTGGGAAAAAACAGGCAGGAACATTCGTTCAGCAGCTGAGCCTGATGCATATTGTTTCTCCAGAAAGTAAAGCGATGGAACAGCTCCTTGCCAAAGAAAAGCTGACAAAGCAAGAACCCGCCGCCCGCAAAGTAAAACGAAGCAAAAAGGATATTGTTGATGAACTTCTTGATATATACAATGATTATTTGTCATTATACGATATGTTTGGTGATCCTGAGTATAAAGAAATGATGGATTTTATAATCGATAGTTTAAGCAAGTATACAAAGGATCATTAAGAAAACAGTGAAACCAGCAAGTAAATAAAATACGGCACACACCCGAAGAGCATAGCCCCCTGAAGGATCTTAATCGTTTGTTCAAGCAGTTGATCAAAACCTGCTCCGTCTATAAATTGCAGCACGATATTTTCTTCTTCTTTTTTTGAAACCGCTTGTAAGTTCTTCATTTCAGGTCATCTCCTCTTTGGCTTGTCCATTTACTTAAATGGTATGCAGGCATGGACAGATTATGAACAATAAAATTTATCGAAAGCTTATTCATTCCAGACATAGTTTTGAAAATTGGGACATATAAACAATTACTAAGGGGGCGATGTTGTGAAAGAAATTGAAGTTATTATTGATACAGAAGAAATGGCAGAATTCTTTTACAATGAGCTGACGAAAAGGGGATACATTCCCTCAGAACTCGAACTGGATACAATAGCAGATATCGCATTCGATTATTTACTCGAAAAATGCATAATTGATGAAGATTTGGAAGACATAGAATAAACGACGAGGATTCTCGTCGTTTTTTATTGGCATCATGTCAAAATATTTTCTTTGCAATCAAATGGAGGGAGCTCATTTTCAGCAAATTCATTTTTACATTCTTTGTTATGTCTTTATAGGTGCCTGTGTGCGGAAAAGCATCAAAATCTGAAATTAAATCTATATTCAAAAGCCAATCGCTGTATCTGTGAAAAGTATGATGAACATCTTCCCATGCATCCAGCAGCTTCGGGCTCTGGAATTTTTGCTTCTCATTAGCAGCTGAGAAGAGGTGTGGCCAATAGTCACTTCTTGAGCCAGTATGCGGGGAATGCTTTGAAAATAACATTGCCTCATTGAAGACGGCTGGATGAAAAAGAGTTTGATAAAGGATCTTTCCTATTTTGATTCTTGCTTCAGGCTTAATAAAGTTATCTACTTCCATTCCTGCAAGGGAATATTTTTTATCATAAAAGTGCTTTTTGTATGGAAAGACAACATTCGTCAGTCCGCATTTTTCCTGCAGGGCATAAGGGAATGTTTTTAAGATGCCGGACGATTTTGACAGCAGCTGATTCTTCACATAATGCTGCTCGTTTGTAATTAAGACAAGCGTAAGCACGTCAGAGCGTCTCTTTATAAAAAATATCTCCCAGATTGGCATCATAAATCGCGAAACATTTAAAGCGGGCAATAAATGAAAAAGCGGTCTGCCGAAAAAAAGACTTTTTTCGTATAGCATCAGCTGCGGATAGGCATCATGGAAAATAAGAGCGTTTGCCGTTTCAAGAAATTGAAAAAGAGCGATAATCTCTTTTTCTGGATGACCGACAATGCCATTTTTCAAATCAGTCATGCTGTAGCCCCCGTTTCTTGACACCATATGGGCAAGAAAAGACCAGTGAATTTCAGGGTGCTTTAAATAAAAAGCTATATAGGCTTCCGTTCTTGTCAGGTTGTTCCTGTTCAACTCGGCAGTCTGAGCCCTTATGTCCAAAACAGCAAGTCTTTCTTCTCCATAAAGTACTAGGGGACTTTTCAAATCCAAAGAGTTTGACAAAGTTTTTTCCAGGTTTAATTTTTCCGTATTGGGTAAAAGGACAGGTAATGCTTTCTTCTTAAAAAGCGGGAGGATATTCATATAGCCAGCTCCTATATCCGTGCCTCCTACTTACATATGAAAAAGCTGAAACTTTTGTTCTTATGAAACGTAGTAAATAAAGAAAGAAAGAATGAGGGATCTATATGTTAAAAAAACTGATCAATTCATTTTTAGGGAAAAAATCACATCACAGATACAGCAGCAGCGACCGCAGTAATAGACATTATGGAAATCCCGCTAAGTATGGCCACAAGCATTATAAGCGGAAATCTGGATCAAGCCGTTTTTCAAGATCCTACAGCAGTTAATGGTTAACCTGTTATTAAAATATGGGGAAAGGCCGTTAAAATCAGGTAAAACGATTAACAGCAAATACCTCATAAAAAAAGTGCTGGGTATGGGAGGCTATGGCATTACATATCTTACCGAAGATATTCATTGTAGGACTGCTGTCGTAAAGCAGCTTAGAGCTTATAAAGCGCGTACCAGTAAAGGGCTGCTTTCGTTCATGCGGGAAGCTGACATTCAGTCAAGCATGCGCAATTCTGCCTTTCCCGATTTTTACGAATCATTTCAATGGGAAAAGAACCACTTTATTTCAATGGAGTATATAGAAGGCGAGACATTCGAGGATTTAATATTTATTAAAAAAGAAGCTTATGGAGAGAAGGAATCCTTTCATATATTGTTGAAAGTATTAAAGGCAGTAAAGATTCTTCATCAAAATGGAATTGTTCACAGGGATTTAAGAATACCGAACATTCTCATGAAAAATCAGTCCATTCATATTATTGATTTTGGATTAGCCAGAAGACTGAAGGATTCTTATGAAATATGCAAATCTGAAACAAAATACTCCGAAAAAAAGATTCTTTTCAGAGAGGTTTCCTATCAGAGCGATTTTTTTGCTTTGGGACATTTCGTGCTTTTTTTATTGTATTCAGGCTATGTTCCTTCTTCAAGAAAGAGCAGAAGCTGGGAAGATGAACTTGAATTATCATCGTTTGCTAAAGAAATTATAAAACGGATGCTCAAGCTTCTAAAGCCATATGATTCTATTGATGAGCTTATAGTGGAAGTATTGAAGTGTGCGGATGGGAGAGAACAGAATGTCATTTTTTAATAAGATTCTTTCAAGTGTAGGGATTGGTGCAGCTAAAGTGGATGCGCGATTAGCTTCTGATAAAATTGTTTTGGGAGAAGAGCTGAAAGGGATCATTCACGTCCAAGGCGGAAACATCGAACAGCAGATCGATGAAATCTACCTTTCTCTGCAAACAACTTATTTAAAAGAATCAGATGATAAAAAATATCATCAGTCTGCAACCATTACAAAGGTGAAAATTAATGAACCATTTGTAATCATGGCAAATGAAATAAAAGAAATTCCATTTGCTTTTCCATTGCCTGCTGACACACCAATCACCCTCGGCTCATCAAAGGTTTGGCTAGAAACCGGGCTTGATATTAAAGGAGCAGTTGACCCGAGTGACAAAGACATTTTAGTTGTGGAAGCACCGCCGCTCGTGCAAACAATTTTCTCCGCACTAAGGGACCTTGGCTTTAACCTGAGAAAAGTAGAAAACGAGGCAGCTCCGTATCATTTGAGGAAAAGGCTTCCTTTCATTCAGGAATTTGAGTTCTATCCAACCGCAGGTCCATTCCGCGGCAAGCTCGATGAACTGGAAGTCGTCATTTCAAATGTAAGCCATCACGGAGTTGAGCTGCTGCTCGAAGTAGATCGCCGGGCAAGGGGACTCGGAGGCTTTTTATCTGAGGCCCTCGAAATGGATGAATCCCTGTTAAAAGTTATGATTACTCAGCAAGATCAGGCATCTATCAGAAGAACGCTTGAAAATGTCATACAGCGGTATAGTTAATCAAGGTGACAGCAGTGAAGAGTTTATCACTGCTGTTTTTTGATTGAGAAAACCAATTTAATAGGAGAGGAGAAACGAAATGAAGCAAAAATCACCAAAACTTCCCCTAACTGACAAGGAGAGGGAACACCTGAGAAAGGGCAAAATCAAACTCTCAGAGATAAAAGAGATGAAGGCAAACGAATTAGCTGCTTTAATTGAAGTTCCAAACGAACGTGCCGGGGAATTAATTGGACTTGCTGTCTTTCAGTCTATTCCGTCAGTGGGCCCAAAGCTTGCCCATAATTTGGCTGTAGATTTTGGCTTCTCTGCTTTAGCGGATATAAAGAACAGGAAAGGAGAAGAGCTTGTTCATGAACTTGAGAAAAAATACGGTGTATGGATGGATCCTTGTGTAGAAGACGTCATGAGATGTGCTGTCTATCATGCAAATCATCCAGGCAGTGATAAAAACTGGTGGGATTTTACCGGGGAGCGTAAGAAATACCGTGAAACATTCGGGTATCCTGATGACCGGCCCGTTAAGGCATGGCACGAGTAAAGAGCCTATTTTAATACTGAATCAACAAGAGTTTCAGCATTAAAAAAATCCTCCATTTTAATAGAACAGACAAAAAAAGAGCGGCAGGGAACGTATAGTATAGAAAGACAATTTATTTCTGACTTAATGGAAACGATTTGTCATGAACATTACATAGTTTTAACGCACTACAATTTAAGGAGGATGCAGCCATGATCTACGAAATTGAAATCGGCACAGAAAAAGGAAAGTTATCTTTAATCACTCTCGGATTAGAGAAAGAAGACGTCATTAACAGTCTGCAGACAGACCGCTTTTTTATAGGCTACACGCATACAGGCCTTACATTCGGATTAAATGCCAATGAAATCATGTCATTTGATATTCAAAAAAGAGAAACGGTCTCAAGCATGCTTGCAGCAGCTCTTACAGAGGAATTCGGCGGGGAAACAGCTGAAAAGTTTCCTTTTTTGTCTGCTGCATTATTAGAAACTGTTTAAACTTATAATAAATACCGCAGATAAATTTCGGGCGAACTATATACATAAAGAATCGAAGCGAGCTCCGCGCTTCTTGTGAAAAGGGAAGGGTTGAAAGTGGATATGAGTGAGAATCTTTGGACTAGAAAGTATACAGTACTGGATAAAACGCGGGAACAATTAATCAAGGACCTGGAAATTCAGGCAGCTTATTATCCTTATTTAGATGCTGCAAAACAGCGTGTTCAAGATACAGGGAAATATGGACCGGTGCATGATGCAGCAGACCGCTTCCTTCATTATTTAGAGGAAGAATATAAGTCTATAGAAAATGCAAGCAACTAAATATTCAAGCTGAAGGCGTTTCTATAAAGAAACGTTTTTTTATGAAAAAAAGCTCAAAACAAAACGCTGTCTATGTATACAGAACATAAACAGCGTCTTATCTTGAATCAAACATATTCACTTTTTTGTTCTTTCCTTTCTTACTAATAACCATTCGTTGCTGTGAATCAATTGATTGCTTTCAATTAATGTCTTGCACGGATTCGATCAGTTTATTCTTTTGCTTTGATTACCCGCATACCCACATGCTGCGAAAATAGTTTTCACGGGCTATTTTCATCTGCATCATGATCTTAGCATGCTTCGCTCACCGTCGTCATTGGAATCATCCCCTTAGTCAGATTCATGTTTCCCCGCATATCCACACACCTCAAAATCAGTTTTCACGGGCTGATTTTATACTGGATGTGATTCTGATATGCTTCGCTTACCGTCGTCATTGGAATCACGCCTTCCTATGAGTGAGTAAATTCATCTTAACAAAATCTTTACAATAATTAAAGATTCAGAATAATCTGTATAAAGTCAAATAAAGCGTTTACAACTTGTAAATCTCTCAAATTCTCTGTTTTTCTTAGTTTCTCATTGAATTTCATTTTTTTATTTTTCTGCTGTGCTTAAATATTCTTTGCTAATACGGACAAGGGTTGATAAAATTAATTTAAAATTCAGAAAAAATGGAGGTTTTCCATGCCGACAGAAGCTGAAGTACGTCCTTTTACAGAAAGTGATATTGGAAAAACAGCTTTATCTGAAAGCTTTAAAATTGATCTTCGCGCCTATACAGAGGAAGAAAAAGGCGAGCTTTTTGCAACAAATCTGGTTCAGGACTGGTCGATGCTGACGTGGAAGGATGTTGGAAAACCTTACGAAGTCAAAACATTTGCAAAAGATCGAAAGGACTGGGAAAAAGAAAATCAAAAGTCCATGCCTGTTCATACATCATGGCAGTATTTTAATAAATCCTTCCATGAATGGTTTGTTAAAGATGACCAGAAGAAATGAATGCATTTAATGATGAACTAAAGAAAAATTTTGCTGCATTCCGTCCGGCTGAGGTTAAAGAAGTTCTAGGCAAATCAATGAAGCTCAGGCTTTGGAATTATATTCACCGCACTGAAGATGGCATCTGGGATCCGCGGGGGAAAAGAGCACTGTTTGAGGGGCTGCATGTTTCAAAACCAAGAATTCTATTTTTAGGTGCTGCCGAAGGCAATGAAGCGATGCAGCTTGCTGCCATGTATCCAGGCGGTGAAATTGTCATGGTGGACTATGATCCTTTTTGCCGAGACGGCCGGTTTGCCGAATTTCCTGAGCATTACCCTTTTTTAGGTGAAAAACCTGTGACTGGCGCACCCAAAGTGTGGTATAAGAACGATTTTAACATCACTTACCTTGTCGAAGATATTCGAAATCTTCCATTTGGAAAAGAGTTTGACATCGTCATAAGCGTTGGCATGATTGAACATTTTCCTGATGACCAAAAACCTGAGTCCATTGATTGGCACAGAAAGTTTTTAAAAGATGGGGGATATGCGATCTTAACTACCCCGAGGGCTCAGTTGAAATCCAAATTATATTATCAGATCATGGCTGATGTCATGAATCATACGTACAGGGAATTAATGACGATTCAGCAAATGGGAATGTACATTTATGAAAATGGTTTCGATATTTTAAGGCACGGTTTTATTAAAGTTCATAACGGAATTATTGCCAGAACTCGTTAAAAAAAGGTGGAAAATAAAATGCTATTCTTTTCTCTATTTGAAAATGACCAGCCAACCATTCTTTCCTAAAGAAGGGAAAGGATGAATTCCAGCCCTGTCTTTAGGATATGGAAAGTAAAATCCTAACTGGATTGAGGCGTCATCAATGAAAAAATCATGGGCAGGAGCGGTCTGTTTATCACTTGCCGCAGGCATATGGGGCCGAATGTATGTGGTCAGCAAATACGTGCTTGAGTACATTCCCCCTTTTACATTAGTCTGGCTGCGTTTCATTATTGCGTTGGCAGTTTTATTCACTCTGCTGAAGCATTCTCAAAAAGGCATAAAGCCTAAGTATACAAAACAGGATTATCTTCTCTTTGCATGGATCGGATTCATTGGCTATTTCGTTTCCATACTATGTCAGTTCATCGGCACAAAATTGTCTGATGCTCATACTGGAGCACTGCTCACATCGGCCACACCTGCATTTGTGGTTCTGTTTGCAGGTGTTATTCTTAAGGAAAAGATTACGCCAAGAAAACTGATCTCTGTTCTTTTGGCGACAATTGGGGTCATCACAGTCATTGGGTACAAGCAAAACATGGAATACAGCGGGAGCAGGTTCCCTATTCTTCTTTTTCCAGCCATTGACGGGGGCATTTTTAGGATGGCTGCTTTTGAACGAAGAACTGAGTCCGTCTTTTTTTCTGGGAGGAGCTTGTATAATTGCCGGTGTTATTCTTGTTTCAGTGAAAAACCGGGAGACTGATTGAAAAATAAGTGGAATACTTTGAAAAGGCTGTGACATCAGCCTTTTTTTAGTGACCATTTTAAAGCCGCATCTCAGAAATGTATTTATTCTGAAAATAAGGTGTGACCTTTTCTTTTGCAGCACCCATCTATAAAATAAGAAATGAGTTGTAAATCTGCCTTAAGGTGTGATTCTTATTTTCTTTCTTTTTGCCGCAGTAGGCCTTCTGATTGGCATTTTATCCGGATTTTTCGGTGTCGGCGGCGGTTTTATATTAACCCCTGTCTTGCTGCTGATGAATACAGAGCCAATTACTGCAATAACGATCAGTTTATTATATACAATCGGAACATCGGTTTCGGGGATGATTGCTCATCTAAAAATGAAAAACCTGAGATTGAAAGAAGCTATAATTATAGGTCTAAGCGGAGTGGCAGCAACTCAGGCAGCCAATCCTTTTGTCTATTACTTGAATAATAATGGATATGATGAAACCGTTATTCCCGTCACTTATATTCTCCTTTTGAGTTATTTTGCCTGGAGCTTGCTGTTCAGAAAGAAAAAGAAGAGCATCGGGGTAAAACCAATTAAAAAATGGGCGATAGTCCTTTTAGTACTTACGGGAGCAATTGGTGGATTTATCTCAACTATGCTTGGTGTCGGCGGAGGGTTTATCATCGTGCCGCTCTTAATTTCGTTATCCGGTTTTCATCCTAAAGACGCAATCGGTACAAGTCTTCTCAGTGTATTATTTATTGTCAGCAGTGGCTTTATCACTTATTTCATAAAATCTCCCATAGATTTATCGATAGGCGCTTTTTTGATAGCGGGAGGCCTTGCAGGTGCTCAGGCCGGTGCTTATATGACAGCCAAATACGAACATGCAGAGATGAAATTGCTTCTTGGCATGCTGTATTGTTTCACAGCAATGAGCGTAGGCATGAAATTGATTGGCTTTGAAGTTTTGGGCATGATTATTCTGTTTTTATTTTTAGGTTTACTTTACATTAAAATGGCAGCGTCCTTTATAACCCGACGAAATAAAATCCGTTCCTATTGAGCGGCTTTTTTTATATAAAAGCCAAACCGAGAACGTCCTTATTTCGCCTTAACTGCGAAATAAGGACATTCTCGGTTTTCTAATCAAACCTTTTCCCCACCACAACCCCATCAACAGCTAGTCTTTTTACATTTTTATAATCATATTTATTGTGTATGCCCCAAATATAGAGAGTCAGTTTCGCCCGTTTGGCCTGCTGATAAAAATAATAATTCAGGCATCGTTTGTGCATTGTGATAAAATCAATTTTTGCTCCCAGCTCATTTAGCTGATGATAGGGGATAGGAGAAGAGATAACAAGTCCTTTTTTGATTTGGGGCAGGAATGCATTAAGAAGCATAATGCTCTTAAGCTCAGTTGATTGAATCGAGAGCATAGAAAACTCATGAGGAGAGTAAGCGTTCAATATTTTATCTGTAAGGACTTTTTCGATGCCAGGATAAATAGAGGGGCGTTTTAAATCAATGAGCAGATGATAGCGACCTTTATATTTCATAAAAACTTCATCTAACGTAGGAATTTTTTCGCCTGCGAACGATTCGTCATACCATTCACCGACATCGAGAGTTTTCAGCTCCTTCAATGTCAGATCTGAAATTTTTTTATCAAGGCCTGCGGTTCTTTTAAGGGTAATGTCGTGAATGACAACCAAATGTTTGTCCTTGCTCATTTGAACATCAAGCTCAATCATATTGAATCCTTCACGGGCGGCAGAATTAAACGAAGACATCGTATTTTCAGGAGCGAGAGAGGATAGTCCGCGGTGTGCAATAAAAAGCTCTTCATCAAAGGATGGCGAATCAGCCGCCAGAAAATAATGAGCAAGGAAGGAAAGCAAAAATACAATGACCACCAGATATTTCAGTTAAATCATCCTTTCTGACTGAATCAGAGTCTTATGTCCTATAATATGCCATTGATGGACAAAGCGTTTATGTGAATGTTTCTCCTGAGTTTTGAAAAAATAAAAGGGTGACAAATTTTCGGGAAGGAGGAACAAGTATGGCACATAAACATCAAAATAGTGCAGAGCAGAAAGCGAAAAAACAGCCTGCAAAGCATCAGGAAGAGTTTTCAAACGAGATCGCTCATAAAGCAAAGCCGGCTCCTGGGCACAAAGAGCAAAAAAAACATAAAAAAATATAAAGATGGCAGCGGGGGAGGAGTTTCAATGAAAAAAATACCTCTTTTTCTTTCTCTTTTTATCTTTCTAGCTGTACTTTATCAAATGGAAGGCATTCAGCAGATGGATAATGCAGTTGTAAAAGGTGCAGAGGATTTTCGGACTGAGCCTTTAAATTTCTTTTTTCTCGCAGTCAGTGATATTGGGTCAATCAAAGTGGAATTTCCCATTATGATCTTCGCATCTATTGTTCTTTTGTTTTTTAGAAAGTTTATGCCTGTCATATTTTTGTGGGGAACTTTTTATTCCATTCGCTTTATCAATGATGAGCTAAAGGATTTTTTTCATAGGGAAAGACCGTCCTTTGATGCAGTTATCCATGCAGCGCATTACAGTTTTCCAAGCGGACATGCAATGAATTCAACTGCTTTTTATGGATTTCTTTGTTATTTGGTGATTTCGTTCACTTCATCAAAGCAAAGAAGCAGAACATGGTGGATCGGAATCACAGTTATTTTGATAGGCTTAATCGGCATGAGCAGAATCTATCTGGGCGTGCATTACTTAGTAGATGTTCTGGCCGGATTTTCAGCTGGTATGGTCTGGCTGCTCATCCTAATAAAAGTATACGAAATGATAAAATCGACAAAACTAGACTATCTTAGATGAAGGAAATTTGCCTTTTCCCCTCTAATACATAATGTATCGAATTGAAGGGGGAATCGTAAAATGGGTTTGATTCTTTTTACGGTAAAAAAGAGGTGCCAGAATTACGACATCACCATCTTCCAAACACCTAAATTTGGTGAAGAAAAAGGCTATGAACAAGTATACCGTCTGAATATAAAGGCTTCAGGACATAACGAAGCTCTTCAACATGTTTTTTGTATGTTTAACGTTTCTGACCGAGTGCCGGATGATTATGAGGCAAGGTTTATATCAACTGGAGATATTCTTTTAATTGACGAAGTAAAACGTGGACAAACATACTACAAGCTGTTATCTGGCGGCTGGACAAAGATTAACAGGGTTCATGTCAGATAAAGAAAGGCAGCGATCTAACATCGCTGCCTTTCTAATTTTATAAGTTATGACCAGGCCCATTTTTTCGTTTGGCTGAAGTTTCTTCTTTGCCGTGAGCATTTTCTTCTGCTTCAATAGCTTCAGGCGGTATATGGTTATTCTTTTTTTGCCCATTGATGCGATTACGGTGTTTTTTGCCCAAAAGTAACCCCTCCTTGTCCTCTATATTTTTTACAAACTGATCAGTTTTCACTACAGTAAATAATTTTCATGTATAAGATGCTGGTTAAATCGGAAAATGTAGAAGGAGAAAAGATTTTGAGTGCTGATTATGGTATATTGAAAAAGCACCTTTTTATACATATAACTGGAGGTATGAAAGATGAGTGTTCACATTGGAGCAAAACCAAACGAAATTGCAGAATCCATTCTTTTGCCTGGAGATCCGCTTAGAGCTAAATATATAGCAGAAACGTTTTTAGAAGATGCAGTATGCTATAACGAAGTACGCGGGATGCTTGGATTTACTGGAACGTATAAAGGCCATCGCATCTCTGTACAGGGTACAGGCATGGGTGTTCCATCAATTGCGATTTATGTAAATGAGCTTATGCAAAGCTATAATGTTCAAAAATTAATCCGTGTTGGAACGTGCGGTGCCATTCAGAAGGACGTTAAAGTAAGAGACGTCATTCTGGCGATGAGTGCGTCCACCGATTCACAAATGAACAGAATGACTTTCGGCGGAGTCGATTACGCGCCAACTGCTGATTTTGAATTGCTGAAGTACGCATATGATGCCGGAACTGAAAAAGGTTTAAAACTGAAAGTCGGAAACGTCTTTACTGCAGATATGTTCTACAATGACAACTCCGAGCTTGAGAAATGGGCGAAATACGGTGTTCTGGCAATTGAAATGGAATCAGCAGCACTCTATACGCTTGCAGCTAAATTCGGCCGTCAGGCATTATCCGTGCTGACAGTAAGCGACCACATCTTAACAGGCGAAGAAACAACATCTGAAGAGCGTCAAACGACGTTTAATGAAATGATGGAAATTGCATTAGAGGCAGCAATTAAATAAAAAAGGAAAAACACACGAAAATTTTTTCGTGTGTTTTCCCTTTTTTCGACAAGATCTGCCACAATTGACAGATATAGTTTTTCTCATTTTAGGCGATAGTGATAAAATGAAAGTATGAAAGACATACAGGCAGGTAGGGTGAACTAATTTTGAACGTAAAAAAAGCAAAAGTAATGACTATTATTCCCATGACGCTTTTACTTTCGGCATGCACCGGAATTCAACTGTCAAAGGATCTTAATCCATTTAAAGAAGGCCAATCTGAAACCCAGCAGGAAAAACAGGAAAAGCCAAAAGAAGAAACCGCTCAGTTCCAATTAGAAGAGCAATTTTTCAACAAGATTCAAGAAGTCAATGGAAAGCCGACGATTACAAATCCCGAGAATCGAATGGTGCTCGTGAATAAGGAATATTCTCTTCCTTCTGCATATGAGCCCGCTGACCTTGTTGCTCCTAAGGTGGCGTTCTCATTTGGAGATACAGATGTACCGCAGCGTTACATTCGTAAAGAAGCAGCTATTGCCCTTGAAAAAATGTTTGCACAGGCAACAAAAGAAGGTATTGAGCTATTTGCAGTATCCGGATACAGGTCGTATGAACGTCAAACCGGCATTTTAAATGTTGAGAAAGCACGTAAAGGCGATGAAGTGGCACTTGAAACAGTTGCTCTTCCAGGTCAAAGCGAGCATCAGACCGGCCTTGCAATGGATATTACAAGCAGAAGTGCCGGTATGGATATAACCGAGAAATTCGGAGATACGCCAGAAGGAAAATGGGTTAAGGAGAATGCCCATAAATTCGGCTTTATTATCCGCTATCAAAAAGGAAAAGAAGATATTACACAGTTTGCATATGAGCCATGGCATTTGCGCTATGTAGGAGTAAATGAAGCAGCGGAAATCTATGAAAACGATCTGACGCTTGAAGAATTTTTTGATAAAGTGAAGAAAATGTAATGAGTCATCCTGATCTTGATCTGTTGAATCACGACCTGGATGTCATCTTCATCGGGTTTAATCCGAGTTTGTATTCAGCTGAAGTCATGCATCATTATGCAAGTAAAAGCAATCGTTTTTGGAGAATTCTTTCTCATGCAGGAATAACGGACAGGCTTTATTTGCCTAGTGAAGATTTCAAGCTTCTTGAAAGAGGATTTGGTTTTACTAATATCGTCCACAGACCAACGAAGACTGCTGCGGAAATAACAGCTGAAGAGTATCGTGAAGGCAAAAAAGTGCTATTGAATAAGCTGATGTTCTATCAGCCGAAAATAGCCTGCTTCGTCGGTAAAGGTGTTTATTTATCCTATAGCGGAAAACAGAAAGCAGAATGGGGTCTGCAGCCCGATTCAGTTGCTCAAGGCGTTATGGAATTCACTGCTCCTTCTTCAAGCGGACTGGTGAGAATGAAGCAGAATGAGATTGTTGATATCTATAAAAGTTTAGCTAATTTGATCAAAGAAAAGCAGTCTCTCATTTAATAATGAAAAGACTGCTTTTTTAGTTCTTTCAATTTCTTACCAGAACAGCAAACCGCCTAAAATTACGCCTGTTACAAACGCTAAGCCGATTCCATAAGGGCGACCATAGCCATAGCCGCCATAGCCACCGTAGAATCCCATGCCGAAACCGCCGCGCCCGCGTCCTCCTAAGGGCTGAATATAAACCTTGTGCCGTGTAACATTTGTAATTCTGCCAACATGCTGATTTCCAAATCGATCACTGATGCGGACAACTTTACCATGGTACTGACAGCAAAGGTGATAATAATTTTGTGACAATTTTTTTTCCTCCCTTCTACCTGCTCTTCATAAACTATGAAAAATAAGGGAGAAGGGTTTGTACGTCTACCCCGATATGCTTTATTTCACACATCTGAAAATGCGAAATTCAACTGCGAGATGATAGGCTTCACGGAGTTTTTCGTGCTCAGCAAGCATGTCAAAATAAACGGGCTCAAGATTTTCTGACATATCAAACTCTGTTGTCGGTTCATCTTTTTCTATTATAAAGTCATCTTCTGTGCGGACTTCAATTTTTTGAAAGCCTGCTGATTTTATTGCGGACTTCCACTCCTCTTCATTAAATAGATGGTGAAATCCATAAAATGACTGTATTTTTTCCTTTAGTTTGCGGTCAGTCTGATCTGCACCTGTCACTTCAATCGCGAGAAGAACACCGTTATCTTTCATTACCCGGTTCAGTTCTCTCAATGACTGAATAGAATCTGTGAAGCTCAAAACAGACTCGCAAAAAATGAAATCAAATTGTTTTTCTTTAAATGGAAGGTTCTCGACTGATCCTTGTACAAGGCATTTATCTTCTTTTAATCTGTTTTTTGCTTTTAGAAGCATAATGGGGTCAATATCTAAACCGGTCACATTATAATTCAGCGATTTTAGAAACTGTAAGGTTTGGCCGGTTCCGCAGCCAGCGTCAAGAATGGCTGCTGATTCAGGAATCATTTCAAGTTCGATAATCTCCTTTGTCAGCATGAAGCCGCCTGGATGGGCGCCCCCAACTCCAAGTTGTGCAAGTAAATCAAGATAGCCAGGCATTTGCATGAACTCCTTTCAAACTAAATTATGCGGATTTCCATCTTCCTGTGAAGTTGATTCTCCAATTTGTCCGAAAACATTAAATGAAAATTGAATTTTAAAACACTGGAATGGTTTCAGCTTTATAGTAAATACTGTGTGAAGGACCTGGGATTCGCTGTGTTTTAGATACAGAAAATGATAAAGGTCATAAGGTTGTGGGTAATGAAATAAATTTATCGACGTCAAGCTCTGGCGCCTGTACTTTTGTTCTTGACGATTTTGTTTTCGTTACTCATAATGATTACATAATGAGGGTGGTGTTAATTTGTTTAAAAATAACAATGTGAAATTTCTGTTTGCAATCCTTTTAACTGCCATCATTAGCGCAGGTATTACGTTTGCGGTCGTTCAGAAAGACAGCGGCCTGAGTCAGGCCCAGGGGAAAAGCGATGACCCCTTTGAAAAGCTTTATTCTACATACGACACGCTTAAAGGCGAATTTTATCAGGATACAAATCAGGAAAAACTTGTAGACGGAGCAATTAAAGGAATGCTTCAATCTTTGGATGATCCGTATTCAACTTATATGGATCAGGAGGAAGCAAAGGGTTTCAATGAGAATATTTCATCATCTTTTGAAGGAATTGGTGCTGAGGTTCAAGAATCTGACGGGAAAATTATGATTGTTTCTCCTATTAAAGGTTCACCCGCTGAAAAAGCCGGCCTTAAGCCAAAAGACAAAATTCTGAAAGTCGATGACAAAAGCGTTGAAGGAATGACAGTCAACGAAGCTGTTATGCTGATCCGTGGTGAAAAAGGCTCAAAGGTTCAGCTCGTTATTGAACGTGACGGTGTAGGTGAGCTCGATTTTAATCTGACAAGAGATACCATCCCTATAGAAACCGTTTATACAGAGGTTGAAAGCGGAATTGGCAAGGTTCAGATTACAAAGTTTTCAGAAACGACCGGAAAAGAACTGGCTGATGCATTAAACGATCTGAATGATCAGGAAGTAAAGGGACTTGTGCTTGATTTAAGACAAAATCCAGGCGGTCTGCTTGATCAGGCGATTGCAATGAGTGATATTTTCGTTCCTAAAGGGAAAACCATCATGCAAATCGAAAACAAAGATGGTTCAAAAGAAGTTCAAAAATCCCAAAATGATTCTGCCGTGAATGTTCCAGTTGTCGTTGTTGTAGATAATGGAACCGCGAGTGCTGCAGAAATTATGGCCGGTGCTTTGAATCAATCTGCAGGTATTCCAATTGTCGGAGAAAAAACGTTTGGGAAAGGGACGATCCAAACAGCCAAAAGCTTTGAAGACGGATCCTCGATTAAATACACGATCGCGAAATGGCTTACGCCTGACGGATCATGGATTCATAAAAAAGGAATCGAACCGCAGCATAAAGTTTCTCTGCCGGCATACGCAAATCTTCCATATTTAAATCCAGATAAAGAATTAAAGCAGGGAGATTCATCTGCTGAAGTGAAAGTAGCTCAGCAAATGCTTGAGGCATTAGGCTACAAAAATATAAAAACAAACGGATTTTATGAAGAAACAACAAAAAATGCTGTCACAGAATTTCAAGCAAAGAACAGCCTGAAATCTACTGGAACTATCAGTGGAGAAACCACGATTAAAATGCTTGAAACGCTGCAGGCACAGCTGAAAGAAAATGATACGCAGATGGAAGAAGCTATCAAAGTATTAAAGGAACAAATGTAGAGAAAAAGGATTTAAAAGCGCAGGCTTCATTGTCTGCGCTTTTTTCCATAATAAGGAGTTTTTTCTATAATAGGAAGGGTAAAGTAATAATGGAAAAACAACCGGTTATGAGTTGACTTTCAAATTGGAACAACCTATAATTAATTTGAATTCGAGATATATGGATTGAAGATAGTCATTCTCGAAAATAACGTACATTACACGAGGAGAGATCGGAATGTCAAATGTGAAATTAGCTGTCATTTACTACAGTTCTACAGGTACGAACCACAAGCTTGCGGCTTGGGCTGAAGCTGGAGCAAAAGAAGCTGGCGCCGAGGTAAAAGTGCTTAAAGTTCCTGAGCTTGCACCGCAATCAGCGATTGATTCTAATCCTGCTTGGAAAGCGCACCTTGAAGCGACAAAAGATGTTCCTGAAGTTACATTAAATGACCTGGAATGGGCAGATGCCATCATTTTCAGTGTCCCGACTCGATTTGGTAATGTTCCTGCTCAAATGAAGCAATTTCTTGATACAACCGGCGGACTCTGGTTTCAAGGAAAGCTTGCCAATAAAGTAGTCAGTGCCATGGCTTCTGCAAGCAATCCCCACGGCGGTCAGGAAGCAACAATCTTAAGCTTATACACAACGATGTATCACTGGGGGGCAATTGTAGCCGCACCGGGCTATACGGATCAGTCTCTATTTGAAGCAGGCGGAAATCCGTACGGTACCTCTGTTACAGCCGATCAGAACGGAAATTTAAAAGAAAATGTTGAAGCAGCCGTGAAGCATCAGGCTAAAAGAACTGTTACAGTTGCAGAATCCATTAAAAAAGGAATGCAATAACACGAAAAAAACGTTAATGAAAATAAAAAAAGGGTTTGGCTTACATGCCAAACCTTTTGATTTCAAAACAGGAGCGATTAACCATGAAACACATTTTTGAAAAAGGCAAAAACCGCAATCGAACATTACTGCTGCTGCATGGAACAGGAGGGGATGAAAATGATCTCATTCCGCTCGCTAAACATATCGATGCAGATGCCAATATTTTAAGTGTCAGAGGAAACGTTCTCGAACATGGAATGCCCCGCTTCTTCAAAAGATTGGCAGAGGGCGTATTTGATGAAGAGGACCTGATTTTCCGAACAGGTGAATTACATGACTTTTTAATAGAAGCAGCTGAAAAGTATTCATTTAACCGTTCAGAACTTGTTGCAGTCGGCTATTCGAATGGAGCCAATATTGCAGGAAGCTTGCTATTCCATTATGAAAACTCTTTGAAGGCGGCTATTCTTCATCATCCAATGGTACCGAGGAGAAATATTGAAATCCCACCATTAAGCGGAACACCGATTTTCATTGGTGCAGGCATGAATGATCCAATCTGCCTGCCTCAGGAAACGCGTGATCTCGCAGACATCCTGAAAGCAGCCAATGGGGAAGTAGTCATCCACTGGGAAAACCATGGTCATCAGCTGACGTCATCTGAGGTTGAGGCTGCAGCTGCTTGGTATGATTTAAATTTAAGATAAGGTATGCATCAGAAAGGAGTGCCGGCTTGAAGTGACCCCTAAAAGTTAGACACAAGATTTCGTTAAGCTACTTGTTGGGCAGGAGTCCGGTATTGTACCGGGCTCTTGCCTTTTAATTTTGTCTTAATTCGTTTGTGGTTATAGTAATGGATGTATTTCCTTAGTTCTTCTTTGAAATGTTCCACATTTTTGAAGTCTTGGTAATTAAGGAATTCTGATTTTAGAATGCCAAAGAAATTTTCAATGACCGCATTGTCATAACAGTTCCCTTTACGAGACATGCTTTGTATGATGTCCTTTTTCTTCAAAGCCAGACGGTATTTCTTCATTTGATAGTGCCATCGGGGGCAGTTCAGCTGGGCACTCCTTTTTGATGTACCTGATTATGCAGTTCCGTTTCGTGGTTTTTGGCTCCACCGCCAGAACAGATCCGCCATAAGAGTCAAACCCGGACATTTATGTATTTCGGGGCTAAACGGTCGGTTCCGCTATTCTAGCCCGCTGGCCTGACACGCCATTTGCTTTGTTACTTGCTAAGAAAAAAGGATAGTCAGCGATTTCATCTTCCTAAACACGCTTGCTACAGGGGTTTAGGTATTCATGGCGGACGGTTGTTTCCCTGAAAAAGCCTGCTACAGGGTTTTGGATACTCATAGAGAGCGTATGATTCCCCATAACAGTCTCAATCCTGGTTTGGATACTCATAGAGAGCGTATGATTTCCCTTAACAGGCTCAATCCTGGTTTTGGATACTCATAGAGAGCGTATGATTCCTCTTTACAGGCTCAATCCTTGATTTGGATACACATAGAGAGCGTATGATTCCCCTTTACAGGCTCAATCCTGAATTTGGATACTCATAGAGAGCGTATGATTCCTCTATACAGGCTCAATCCTTGATTTGGATACTCATAGAGAGCGTATGATTCCCTTTAACAGGCACAATCCTGGTTTTGGATACTCAAAGAGAGCGTATGATTCCCCATAACAGGCACAATCCTTGATTTGGATACTCAAAGAGAGCGTATGATTCCCCATAACAGGCACAATCCTTGATTTGGATACTCAAAGAGAGCGTATGATTCCCCATAACAGGCACAATCCTGGTTTTGGGTACTCATAGAGAGCGTATGATTCCCCATAACAGGCACAATCCTGGTTTTGGATACTCAAAGAGAGCATATGATTCCCCATAACAGGCACAATCCTGGATTTGGATACAGAGAGAGCGTATGATTCCCCATAACAGTCTCAATCCTTGATTTGGATACTCATAGAGAGCATATGATTCCCCATAACAAGCACAATCCTTGATTTGGATACACATAGAGAGCGTATGATTCCCCATAACAGTCTCAATCCTTGATTTGGATACACATAGAGAGCGTATGATTCCCCATAACAGGCACAATCCTGAATTTGGATACTCAAAGAGAGCGTATGATTCCCCATAACAGTCTCAATCCTGGTTTTGGATACTCAAAGAGAGCGTATGATTCCCCATAACAGTCTCAATCCTGGATTCGGATACTCATAGAGAGCGTATGATTCCTCTTTACAGTCTCAATCCTGGATTTGGATACACATAGAGAGCGTATGATTCCCCTTAACTAATAGCAGGCGCTTTTGCGGTACAAAAGGGAAGATGACCTCTTCGAGCACTTTTTCAAGTCCACATTACATGTTTTATCATGCTGCTAAAGCTCCTTTGGTCTATTTACCCAACGTTAATTTCCTGCCAAAAAATAAAATAAAAACCGGCAAAGAATTTCCTTTGCCGGTCTGCTAATTATAAAAATGTGCTCAATTCATCGATGCTGATGCGTGAGCTTTGGTGTGCAGGTTTAGCTGCTTTTCCGATAGAGATGAGCATAACTGGTACATAGCGGTCTTCAATTTTAAATGTTTCAGACAGCTGCTGAGCATTAAAGCCGCCGATTGCGCATGTATCAAAACCTTTAGCTTTTGCAGCAAGCATTAGCTGCATAGCTGCAAGTGAGGCATTACTGAAAGCGGCATCGCGGGCGTAAATCGGATTTTGATAAGCGCCATTGATTTGGCCTGTAAGTGTTTCTTTAATTTCTTCTTTCATAAAACCTGCTACTACAAGCGGATTATAAACTTGATCTGTGTTCTTATTTGCTTCAAGATCGCCCAAAATGGCTACTACTGCAGAGGCTTCAGTAATTTGGCTTTGGTTATAAGCAATAGGAAGAAGTCTTTCTTTAGACACATTACTATGGAAAACCATGAAGTTCCAGTGCTGAAGGTTCCATGCAGATGGAGCCTTTCCAGTAATCTCAAGAATTTCTCTGAGTTCATCTTTGCTGATTTTTGCAGATGGATCATATTTGCGCACAGAGCTGCGTTCAGACATAATAGACAAGATACTTTCTGTTGTAGATGTTGACATGTGAAAAACCTCCAATGTTGAATATCGTTTACAAATAAGTTATAATATACAAAAAGTTACAGACTAACTTTTCGTAAGTTAAGTGTTTGACTTTTGCTATCATAAAATGATTAAGAATATATGTCAAGAAAAAAGACGGTAAAGGAGATTCAGGATGGAATCTAATTTATGTCCCAAAATGGAAAAAGCATTCGGATTTTTAGGAAAAAGATGGACAGGTTTAATCATCCATGTCTTGTTAGACGGACCTAAACGATTTAAGGATTTAACAGATACCATTCCTAGTATTAGCCAAAAAATGCTTGTGGAACGATTGAAAGAATTGGAATCGGCGGGCATTGTACAGCGGGTTGTAATTCCTGATACACCAGTAAAGGTCACATATCAGCTCACAGAAATGGGCCACTCTTTAGAAAAAGTAATGAAAGAAGTGAAAGAATGGGCAGATCGCTATTGCTTTGAGGAGGGGAAAAAGGAATGAACCGAACAGTCATCATCACAGGCGGTGCCAACGGGATAGGGGAAGAACTAGTTAAACAGTATGCTGCTAAAGGCGACAAGGTTATTTTTGCTGATATTGATGCAAGAAAGGGTAAAAGCATTAAAAGTAATTATGAAAACTCTTATTTCGTTCAAACGGATGTAAGAAATGTTCAGGAAATCAAACAGTTTATTCAAGAAGCAGAACGTACAACCGGAAGGATTGATATCTTAATTAATAACGCGGGAGTATCCAGATTTAAATCCCCATTTGAGCTGACTTTGGAGGATTGGGACGATGTTATGAACACGAATTTAAGAAGCACGTTCTTCTGTTCAAAAGAGGCAGCGAAAGTGATGAGGAAGAATTCTGCCGGCGGTTTTATTGTAAATATCGCTTCTACACGGGCATCGATGTCAGAACCGGGTTCAGAGGCTTATGCCGCTACAAAAGGCGGAATTGTTGCGCTGACTCATGCGCTTGCCGCTTCCTTTAGTGAAGAGCGGATTAAAGTGAACAGCATTTCACCTGGTTGGATTGAAACAAAGGATTACGAGAACCTGAGACAGATCGATCATGATCAGCATCTTTCAAAACGGGTAGGCACGCCTGCTGATATTGCCAAGGCCTGTTTTTATTTAACAGATCCTGAAAACGACTTTGTAACAGGATCAAATATTGTCGTAGATGGCGGGATGACAAGAAAAATGATATATGAACATTAAGACTGCCTGCCCATAGGCAGTCTTTTTTTGTAACTTTTACCATTATGCTCGGGTATGTCAAACAGTTTGCCGGACTTTGTCTGCTGGGTGAAATCAGGAGAAAAAGAAAATGAATTGGAATATAAGAATATTTTCGATGGTGAAGAAAATTCTCTAACTGATTTTGATTATGATTATTTGGTATATTCTGTATCTGAAATCTTCATAATTTCGTTTGAAATCATATAACCGGGGTAAAGAACGAATAAATAACCTTGAAAGGAATGAGTTGAAATGCCTTGGACAAAACAAGATTACCCAAATTCAATGAAAAACCTTCCTGATGAAACCCTTGAAAAAGCAATTGAGATCGGAAATGCCTTGCTTGATGATGGATACGAAGAGGGGCGGGCCATTCCGATTGCCGTTTCACAGGCAGAAAAATGGGCAGACAATGACACGGATAAAGATGAATATCTCCTGTTGTCAGATGAAGATGGATGGATGCTAAAAAAAGAGGGAAATAAACGTGCAAGTTATCGATTTGAGACAAAACAGGAGGCTCTTACAAAGGGAAGAGAGCTTGTGAAGAAAAATAATTCCACGCTGGTTGTCCATCTGAAAGACAGCTCAATTGAAAGCAAAATAAATAAATAGAGGAATGCTTTTTCATTAAATTCATTTTTCTCAAGATATTCGCCCACTCCAAAACCTTTTAGGTGAATACCCTTATAAGGTAAGTGACTTATGGAGGAGGGGAATGCATGTACCCGCACTATGTAGCACGAGGCTACCGCAGCGCAGGAAATAGAGGACCTTTCTTTTTCGGATTTGGAGCACCGTTTGTAGGAGGCTTATTGGGTGGATTTCTTGGAAGTGCCCTTTTTAACTATCCAAGACCTTATTATTATCCGCCGCCACCGCCGGCTCCATTTTATGGATGCTGCCCAGGACCTGGACCAGGCGGTTATCCTGGTTATCCTGGTTATCCGGGAGGACCATATAAAGGAGGTCCGTATTAAAAAGAACAATATAAAAAGCATAATAGAAATGGATCAGAGCATGCTCTCTGGTCCATTGTTTTTTGATAAATCGTTTATTTTGATACTAAATTTAAAAATAGATGAATTATGGAAACAGGCAGATAAAATTCCAAAATCGGTTTATTTACTACAGAATTCAGCACATACGCAGCCAAAATTCCACACAGTCTGTTAATCTTGAGTTATTTCAATCTCGGATATTTGCAGGTCCTCATTTTTATGAAGCTTTATTTCAAGAATTCCATTCCGGTAAGATGCTTTTGTACCTTTACGCTTAACTAGGGAAGGAAGGACGAGTTTTTTCTGTTCACCCATTGAAGGGAAGTTCAAAATGAAAAGCTGATTGCTGCTGTGCTGTATTCGAAGATTTTCAAGCTGTTCTTCTGAAGCCTGCACTTTGACGAAGATGTGGTCGTTCGTTTCAAATAGCTCTGTACTGCCTTGATTTGCAGGAGTATGTTTGTTGTTATACGCCATATTTCCTGCCATATTGCCCTGAAAAGGGAACTGCTGGGGAAAGCCCTCGCCGAAAACATTTCCCATGACATTTTGAATATAGTCTTCAACATTTTTAGGATTCATATTTTTAAAAGCATCAGGCATTTGCCCGGATTGATTAAATGGAAAGTTTTTTTTCCAGGGAAACATGATGTTCACGCCCTTTTTTGCAGTTATAATTCACTATATGTATAAGGATGGGTCTTGGTTAAGTTTTTTTTCTTGTAGAAGACCTTGTATCGGGATTATAATGAGCATGGAGTTTTGAAAAGGAAGGTGCTGTAAAATGGAGCAAAGAAATTCAGATACATATCGCACAGGCCTGATGCACACAGCACTAGCCTATTTTTTATGGGGTATCCTTCCGGTTTATTGGAAGCTGATCGATCATGTCGGGGCTGAAGAAATCCTGGCACACCGAGTGTTTTGGTCATTTCTTTTTATGATGAGCCTGATACAGATTAATAAACAGTGGGCTCAGCTGCTGGAAGTTTGCAATAGAATGCTGAAAAAACCTCTGCTCCTGGTTTCACTTATCCTGTCATCAGTTCTGATCAGCATTAACTGGTTCCTTTACATATGGGCCGTTAATAATGATCATATCCTGGAAACGAGCTTAGGGTATTATATTAATCCTTTAATCAGCGTTCTCCTTGGTATGGTGTTTTTAAAAGAACGGCTCAATAGATGGCAATATGCTTCATTCATCCTTGCTGCGGCGGGTGTTCTTTTCATGACGATGCAATATGGTAAGTTTCCATTTGTAGCGATCATACTTGCATTGAGCTTTGGTTTTTACGGTTTAACCAAAAAAGTGACCAAATTAAATGCTTCAATTGGACTTACACTGGAGACAATGATGGTCACGCCTGTTGCCCTGATTTATTTAGCAACGATTGCAAATAAAGGAGAGTCTGCTTTTTTTGAATGGAGTTTAGGAACGAATGCATTCTTAATTGGAGCGGGAATCGTAACGGCGGTTCCATTGCTGCTGTTTGCAAAAGGGGCACAGCATATTCCTTTATTTATGGTTGGAATTCTGCAATATATCGCACCAACCATCACTCTCTTACTTGGAGTTTTAATTTATAATGAATCGTTTACGAGTACAGAAATCATTACGTTTTCCTTAATTTGGAGTGCACTTGTGCTCTTTTCCTTTTCACACGTTAGAGGATTAAAGGAAAATGTATGGAAGCTGAAAAAAAAGAAAACGATGGAAATGTAAAACAGCCTGCCTTGTGCAAGGCTTTTTTCTTTCATTGAAATGATTTTTCAGTATACAATAAGAGAGTCAGGAAAGGGATGATGACAGGAGATGACGGAGAACCGCAAGCTTTTAGAGGTATACCGGAAGCTTTGGTCAAATCGGCAGCTTGAGGTCAGCGGTGATGACATGCAGACACTTCTCGGCGCCATTAAAATTGAACTGCAGGATGAAATGACGCATCCGCGCCTGCGGAAAAATACAGAGCAGAAGTTTTTTTCAGCAGTCAAACGGATTTCATTGGCAAGGCTCGGCAATCAGGAAAAGATGACCTTGATTGACCTGCATATAAAAGCGTATGAAGAAATCAACAATCTACATAAAAAGGAGCAGAAAGATGGTCCCCATTACGAAAGATGATATTCAGAAACATTTAGACGTTCTGGTGAAGAAGGAAGTTTATGTTCACCTGGAAACGACGACAGGCGCTTATTCTGCCCACATGAATGAAAATAATATGACAGTTGTGGCTTTTATCAGAAATGCAAAAGTTTCCTTTAACCAGGCAAAGATCACCGGACAGGGTCCATTCCGTGTCGGACTCAAAATAGATCACGGGTGGATTTATGCAGAAGGCCTTACAGACTGGGTGTACAATGAAAAGAATCAGCTGCTGATGGCAGGGCATGACCGCGAAGGAAAGCTTGCCATTGCGCTTCAAATCAGCGAGACTCCGTTTGCAGAGTAGAAAGGGAGAATGAAAATGAGAGAGCATGTATTAGTTGTTCTGCCTCACCCGGATGACGAGTCATTTGGAGTTGGGGGTTTAATGTCATTAAAACGTAAAGAAGGAATTCCTGTTACCTACGCCTGCGCAACACTTGGCCAGATGGGAAGAAACATGGGAAATCCTTTGTTTGCAAACCGGGAGATCCTGCCTGAAATCCGTAAAAAAGAACTAAGAGATGCATGTGATGCACTTGATGTTCAGGATTTAAGAATGCTGGGTCTGCGTGACAAAACTCTTGAATTTGAAGACATCGACCGTTTTGCAGATATTATTGAAGAAATCATTCAAGATGTGAAGCCTACCCTTGTTGTCACGTTTTATCCTGAACATGGCGTTCATCCTGATCATGACGCTACAGGTGCTGCAACCATTCGTGCATTAAGCAGAATGCCGCATGAAGACCGCCCTGAGACTTACTGTGTTGCCATCACAAAAAACCGGGTAGAGGCGCTTGGCGAGCATGATGTCACAATTGATATCTCAAGCGTAGCCGAAATGAAATTAAATGCATTGCGCGCTCATCGAAGCCAGACAGAAGGTATGCTAAAGCAAATGGAAGAAAAGTTCAAAAACAAAGAACCAGAAGTCATGCATTGGGTGGAGCAGGAGATTTTCTGGACTTATCATTGGAATGACTGATAAACGAGAACTGTTACGATCAAAAAAACGAGTGAGAAGTCACTCGTTTTTTTGTGCCGGAAATACGCTATATAAAAATGATCTCTTATATTAGAGATCATCTCAGAGTGTAGACAAACCCTATTTTCTAATATCATATTGTTGAAATAGGGTTTTTTCTTTCGTTTTATTCGTATATTTAGATGTCTTTTTGTAAAAAGACCACAATATCTTGTGCCTGACTTTTGGTATAAAAATAGCTGTCGACTTTGTCGACAGCCTGAAATGATCTCTTATATTAGAGATCATCTTTCTTAATATTATAGGTTGATCCCTTTTGTTTTTCACTAAGCGTATAAACCTTATTTTGAATAAACCACAGTCTTGCAGACAAAGCTAGTGCAGCAGCGGCAAGGCCTGCTATCAAGCCAATCCAGTACCCGAAAGCCATGAAAGACGTATTGTTTGCGAGCAAATATCCCGTTGGAAGTCCTATGACCCAGTAAGAAACAAGCGCCATCACCAGGGTGACATTTACATCTTTATAGCCGCGCAGCGCTCCTTGAATAGGGGCGGCAATTGCATCTGAGAGCTGAAAGAAAATCGCATAGATCAAAAAATGTGCTGAAAGCTTTATGACAATGCCTTCATTCGTATAGATCGCTGCAATTTCACTTCTTAAGAAATAAATAATCGCTGCGGTAATAAGCGACAGGATAACAGCCATGACAATCCCTAAATAACTGTATTGCTTTGCATCCCTGTATCGTTTCGCGCCAACTTCAAATCCGACGACAATCGTAAGCGCCATTGAAATGCTGAGCGGAAGCATATACAGAAGAGAGGCAAAGTTGATAGCGATTTGATGGGAGGCAATCGTGACCGTGTCGTAATTGCTCATTAATAAGGTAACGGCTGCAAAAATACTAGTTTCAAAGAATATTGCGATTCCTATAGGGATTCCGATTTTTAATAGACTTAGCCAGGCTTTTGCAGAAGCGCTGTACAATTTCTTGAAAATACCATAGTCAACAAAAGGCTGCTTTTTCACAATGACAAAAGCGGAAATCAGAAAAATACACCAGTATGTAATGGTTGAAGCAACACCAGATCCTACTCCGCCGAGAGCAGGAAAACCGAACTTCCCAAAAATAAATAAATAATTAAATACAATATTGATGGGCAGAGATAATAATGTGATGAACATTGATACTCTCGTAAACCCAAGAGCATCAATAAAGCAGCGCAAAACATTATATGCAAAGAGAGGCAAAATTCCAAAAGCCAAAGCAACAAGATAAAATTTAGCCGTCTCTCTGACATGATCCTCCAGTGTCATTGAATTTAATATTGGATCAATGACAAAAATACCGATAACTCCCACTATAATTGACAGCAATACAGACAGGTACAAGCCTTGAATAACTGTAAAAGGGATTTTTTCCTTCTGCTTTGCACCAACATACTGTGAAACAATCGGAGTTACTGCAAGCAGGATACCGCTTAGTCCGGTATAGACAGGCACCCAGATACTTGATCCAATTGCAACACCTGCAAGATCTCCGGGGCTTACTTTTCCTGACATGGTCGTATCAAAGAAATTCATTGAATAAAGAGAGAGCTGTGTTATTAAAATCGGCAATAGGATGAGAGAAAATTGCTTGCCTTTCTCCGAAAGTGTAAAGGTTTGTTTCATGTTAAATATCCTCGTTTTCGTAGAGTAACGAAAGAATTATAACATGAAAAATGGATCGCGTGACTATTTCGACTTCTCCTCAAGCTCTTTTTTCTCAGGCTTAAACATTTGATAATAAAAATAACTTAAAATCATCACACCTAATCCTGAAAAAAGGTATTGAAAAATTTTAACTGCCGTCATGAATCAAACCTCCGTAACGCAGCTGGATTTAAGCTGCTATTTTAAAACTTAGCGAAAGTATGAAAATGCTGCGCTTTGATATCCAGCTCCAGCGCGTAACACCTCAGTCAGAACAGCTCCGACAAAAAAGTTTTCCATCAGAACCTTATTTACCTTTCCGTGCTGACCAAGGAAATTCCGCTTTTCTAGTAGTATGAACTTCAAATGGAAAATTATTGCATGGAATGCGGAGATTTTTCAAACAATAAAAAAAGCGATGTTAAACGGGGAGAGGAGCTGAACGTTTTGAAAAAAGAAATAATTGATCCCATTAATAAATACATTTATGACCAGCTGGGAAACATCATCAATGAATCTCAGCAGCTTATGAATTCTCTTCATAAGAAAGACCACTGTCTGCTTTGTGAGCTTGAAGATCTGCATACGATTTTTCAGCAGCTGCAGTCGCAGGCATCATCCTTTTACTTGCAGACTTATTTAACAGAGTACACTCCGCATTACGCATTACTCTCAAAAGTCATTCAGCATCTGTCTGCTCATAAACACGGAGGTTTGATAGTGATAGAGAGAAAAGACAGCATTGTCCCTTTTCTTCAAAACGGTGTGCCGATTGATGCTTATTTATCTGCGTCATTGCTTGAAAGTATTTTTTATCCAGGGAATCCTCTGCATGATGGAGCAGTGCTTGTTTCTGGTACAAAAATCATTTCTGCAGCAAACGTACTTCCGCTTTCTACTAAAACCGCAGATGCCAAGATTGGTACGAGGCACCGGGCTGCCCTTGGCATAACAGAATCAACAGATGCAATAGCGCTAGTTGTATCAGAAGAAACAGGGAAGATGTCATTTGCCATAAATGGGGGGCTGTACCCGTTCAGCTCTGAATAAATGCTTCTCATAATAAAAATTATCATTTATAATGTAGTTTTTACTTTATGAGCTATGCCTTCATTATTTGCTTCAGCCATCAGCATGATAAGACAGCGCTCTTCTATTTATGAGGAGGAAGAAGAAATGCAAGACAAGAAAAACCTACTTTCGTTTTTAAACTCGTTTTTCCGTTTAGATGAACGGCAAACAACGGTGAAAACGGAATTTATTGCGGCCCTGACAACTTTTATGACGGTTAGCTACATCATCCTTGTTAACCCGATTATCTTATCTGAAGCCGGTATGCCAAAGGAAGCAGCACTCGCCGGTACAATCTTAGCTATTGTCATTACGACTCTATTAATGGGGTTATGGGCAAACCTGCCGATTGTCATCGGACCCGGAATGGGGTTAAATGCCTTTTTTACATATACTGTCGTCCTTGGCCAGGGATTATCTTGGGAAACGGCTCTTGGGGCTGTATTTATCTCAGGTTTTGTCTTCTTTCTATTATCTGTTTCAGGAGTCAGTTCAAAAGTTGTCTCTGCAATTCCTAAAACATTGAAAGCTTCCATTACTGCAGGAATCGGATTATTTGTAGCATTTATCGGCCTTAAAAACGGAGGCATCATTGTTCCCGATGAAGCAACCTATGTTGCACTCGGAAACATTGCAGATCAGGGAACATGGCTTGCGCTTTCAGGATTGATCCTTGCAGCGGTGCTTGTATCCAGAAATATTAGAGGCGGATTGATTTTAAGCATCTTTGTCATTACGGCATTGTCCATGCTGATCGGTCACTCGCCTGTGCCAAAATCTGCAGGGGATATCCTTTCCTTTGACTGGCCATCGGTTGAATTAACGTTTATGAAGCTTGATATTATGGCTGCGATCGGATATGGTATTTTCTCAGTCATCTTTTCATTTACGATCGTAGAATTATTCGATACATTGGCTACCTTGATCGGATTAACAAAAAAAGCGAATCTGAATGATGAAAATGGCGAAACACCTAATATGAAACGCGCATTGACGACCGGAGCGATCGGCACAATGATCAGTGCGGTGTTTGGAAGCACAGCCATGAATACCTATATTGAAAATGCAACCGGAATTGCAGAAGGAGGAAGAACTGGCTTAAAAGCAGTATTTGCTGCTCTGCTGTTTTTGCTGACTCTTTTATTTACACCTCTGATTCAATTCATCCCAAACGCTGCGACAGGTCCAGTTTTAATTATTATTGGAGCCTTTATGATGACAGAACTGAAGGAAATTCATTTTGATGATTTGACCGAATTGATCCCGGCATTTTTAACCCTCATTATGATGCCATTAACGTTCAGTATTGCAGAAGGTGTAGCATTCGGTTTTATCTCATACACATTATTAAAGGTTTTTACCGGCAGAACAAAAGAACTTCACTGGATGATGTATATCATTACTGCAGCCTTTTTAATAAATTTCTATACAATGATTTAGCGGTTCCCTTAAGGGGGCTTTTTTTGAATGAAAAAATTTCGCTAGGCGAAATAATAGCAGCGGTGCTATAGTAGAAATAGTGAAAAAAACAGAAAATGGGGATATCGCCATGTGGAAAAATAAAAATGTCTGGATTGTGCTCAGCGGTGAATTTATTGCAGGGCTTGGTTTATGGTTTGGCATTATCGGAAACCTTGAATTTATGCAAAAAAATGTACCATCTGATTTCATGAAATCTCTTATTCTATTTATTGGACTGCTTGCAGGGGTGCTTGTCGGTCCTCTTGCCGGCAGAATGATTGACAGCTGCTCCAAAAAGACCGTGCTTATTTATTCGGGCCTTGGAAGAATGCTCAGTGTTGTCTTTATGTTTATGGCAATACAATTTGATTCTCTCTTCTTTATGATTCTGTTTATGATCAGTATTCAATTATCTGCAGCCTTTTATTTTCCTGCACTTCAGGCTGTAATACCTATTATTGTAAAGGACAATGATTTGATACAAATGAATGGGGTCCATATGAATGTTGCGACCATGGCGAGGGTGATTGGCACAGCACTTGCCGGTGCGCTGCTTGTCTTTATGAGTCTGACATCGATTTATGCACTGTCCATGGCTGCATATGCCGTTCTTTTTGGAGCAACTTTTCTGCTTGATTTTAAAGAAGAAAAGAGGGAGCAGTCAAAATCAGGGAAGTCCGGCAGCTTTAAAGATGTTCTTCCTGTATTAAAAGCGACTCCTATTGCCATTACAGCTCTTGTTCTGACAATCATTCCTGTTTTGTTTATCGGCGGATTTAATCTGATGGTGATCAACATAAGCGAGCTCCAGGACAGCACGTCCATTAAAGGGCTTCTTTACACCGTTGAAGGAATTGCATTTATGATCGGCGCTTTTTTTGTAAAAAAAATTACTCATCGATTTTCATCCGTTCACATGCTCTTTGCTTTTGCTCTATTAATTTCAATTGCACATTTAAGCTTATTCTTTAGTGATATCATGTGGATGTCGCTCATCTCATTTGGAGTATTCGGTCTTGGGGTTGGCTGCTTTTTTCCGATTGTCTCGACCATCTTTCAAACGAAGATTCCAAAAGAATATCACGGCCGTTTTTTTTCGTTTAGAAATATGCTTGATCGTGTTATGTTCCAGGTCGTTCTCCTCGGTACGGGTCTTTTCCTTGATACAATCGGCCTGCAGTTCATGGTGCTTATCTTTGGAACATTATCACTCATAATGGTCGTATTATATGGAATGATGTATTTTCAGAAAACAGAAGTAAGCAGTTTAAGTGAAAGCAAGTAAAAGAGAGGGAGATGCACATAACCCTGTCAAGTAGACAATAAAAGAAGAGTATTTCAAGCTACGGCCTTTTCTCGGTATTCAATCTGGGAAAGGCCGTTAAATTTTTCTTGGAAGCGATCAGTATTATAGAAGGCTATATACTCCTGAATAGCTACATAAGCTTGCTCTGCTGTTTTTGGGCGTACCAAATATAACTTCTCTGTTTTTAAATGTGAGAAGAAACTTTCTATACACGCGTTATCATGACAATTGCCACGACGAAACAGCTATTAAAAACGGGAATTTGGCTAGAAAAAATCAAATTTTGGCAATTAAATTCACGATTTCGGCTAAATGAATATTATATGATCCACCTTACTTGTGTCATTCATGGGATTCGATCCTGAATGGCCCTCTGACTTGGAGCTAACCAGTCGGTTCCGCTTTTCTTAGTCTCTGCATTTCTTGCATACTGTAAGCTTTTGTCCGTCTGCCTGAAGATTTGGATAGAGCAGTTTAATTCGTTTTGTCCCGCATATTGGACAAGTTCCGCGGCCTCTTGAGGCCATTTTTAATAATGTCTTACCCCGATATCTTTTCGCCATCTTTAAACACCCTGTTTCTTTTTTAATACTATATGAATTCCAAGTTGGATATGCTATCTCGCGAGCCGGCCAAAAAAAACTCATAATGTCATAATTCGCAAGAAAATCGGGATAAAAATAGAGAATTTTAGCTATTTTAGTAAGAATATAGTGCTATTTTTAGAAATTTGTAGTAATTAATACCCTAATCTATTAAAATAATCATGTAAGAAAAAAGGAGGTACTTAGCGAACAATGAAACAGAAAATTATTGGTTTAGCTGCTTCAGCAGTCATCGGTTCCACTTTAATTGGTTCCGCAGCTTCTGCAGACAGCATAACCGTTAAAAAAGGCGATTCGTTATGGAAGTTGTCACGCGAGTATAAAACAACAGTTGAAACGATTAAACTGAGAAACAAGCTTTCTAAAGATATGATTATTCCAGGACAAGTTCTGCAGATATCAGGAACTGCTGAAAAACCTGCATCTAGTGTTCAAAAACCTGCTGCACCCGCTAAAACCTCTGTCTCTACATACAAAGTGAAATCAGGCGATTCCCTCTGGGTCATTGCACGAAAACATAATGTATCTGTAAATGAGCTGAAAAGTTTAAATGGGCTGAAGTCCGATTTTATTCGACCCGGACAAACCTTAAAAGTAAGCAAGACGACTGGAAAAGCTCCGGCTGCAGCAGCGCCTGAACCAGCTGCTAATCAGCCCGCGGCATCAACCTATAAAGTAAAGCTTGGTGATTACCTCGGAAAGATTGCTAATCAATTCGATCTTACCGTCGCAGAGTTAAAAGCGATGAACAATCTCAAATCCGCTGTGATTTACGCAGGCCAGACCCTTAAAGTGCAAGGTTCAAGCGCAGCACCGCCTAGTAAGGTGGAAGAAACAAAGCCATCTGCAAACAGTAAAATTGATACGATGATTGCTGAAGCCAAGAAACATGTTGGAGTGCCTTATAGATGGGCTGGAAATACTCCTTCTGGATTTGACTGCAGCGGATTCATGTATTATGTACTGAACAAAGTGACGTCTGTTTCCCGTCTCAGCACTGCTGGGTATTGGGACATCATGACGCCGGTCAGCTCTCCGCAAAAAGGTGACTTAGTTTATTTCACTACATATAAGGCAGGCCCGTCACATATGGGAATTTATCTTGGCAATGGAGAATTTATTCATGCAAGTTCATCAGGTGTTACCATCTCTAAATTGGATAATTCCTACTGGAAGGCAAGATACCTTGGAGCAAAACGATATTTAAAGTAAGAAGCCATCATGGCTTCTTTTTTTTGCAAAAAACAATCTGCCTTCCAGATGGATGAATGAACAAATCCATTCATATGATTGAAATAAAAGCAATCAGGAGGCGGGTTGGATGACGGCATTGCCGGTAGGTGTCACGACTCATAAGATAGCAGGGAAAAAGCTTTCGATATTGTATCCTTCAATAACTGGTCCGCAGTCATTCAGTCAGCAGAAAATCAATGCGGACATCCTTAAAAACGTTCAGAATCAAATTCGTTTTGGAGGGTATGACGGGGGAGTCAAAACGGACATGCAGGGTACCTATGAACTCAAGACGAATGAGCGGGACTTGTTAAGCTTAACGCTGCTGAATTATGTGTATAGCGGCGGCGCTCATGGCATGTCTTATTTAAAAGGGCTGACATACGATACCAAGACAGGCAGGAAGTATAAGCTTCAGGACCTTTTTAAAAAAGACAGCAACTATACAGAACGATTATCTTCCATTATTGATGAGCAGCTTAAGGAAAGAGAGATTACCTTACTCGATCCTCCCTTTAAATCGATTCGCCCTGATCAGGATTTTTATTTAGCTGATAAATCGCTTGTCCTCTATTTTCAGCTCTATGAAATTGCAGCTTATGCCTATGGATTTCTGTACTTTCCCCTCTCCATTTATGATCTGCAGGAT
The DNA here is from genome assembly GCA_023823795.1 of Bacillus sp. F19. Taxonomy (NCBI): domain Bacteria; kingdom Bacillati; phylum Bacillota; class Bacilli; order Caryophanales; family Bacillaceae; genus Bacillus; species Bacillus sp. F19. The sequence continues at coordinate 2,787,050 of CP085710.1, read as the reverse complement.
ATCATCAATCCAGATGGTCCTCTCCCCAGATTATATGGATAGATAAAAAAATCTTGCATTCCTCAAAGATTCGCATATAATAACTCTTAATAGAAAAAAATCCCATGAGGAAGAGAGTAATCATATCCAGTTCTTGAATCAGCGATTTAGGGAAGGTGAAAGCCTAAAATGAACGGGATGGTGAAACGCACTTTCTAGGAGCATGCCTGAACTTGGATAGTAGGGCATGCCGGTCGGCTGGCCGTTAAAACGCTTCGAGTGGTTCAGTAATGAACAATCAGAGTGGTACCGCGGGAAAACGCCCGTCTCTTTTATTGAAAAGAGACGGGCGTTTTATTTTATTTAGAGGAGGACGACTTATGAAAAAGAGACTTGGGGCGATTATTTATGGGACCTTAAAAAACGATCTTACCCTTGATGAGATAGTGGAGGTCACCTGAGATTCCTAAAGCAAAACAATTAGGGGATTGCAGCTTTCCTTGTTTCGTTCTTGCTGCTGTCTATAATAAAAATCCTCATCAAATTGCTTTGGAGCTTGCAGGGAAGTTTAATGATGAATTTATTACACTAGCAGCAGCTGCTGGACCCTACATTAACTTCCACCTTAACCGGGAGATTGTAAGCAGGGAATGACTGCAGACAAATGGACCATATCAGTGCCCAGAAAAAACAAAAGTAATGACCATTGACTTTTCATCTCCAAATATTGCGAAGCCATTCTCAATGGGACACCTGCGCTCATCGGTCATTGGCCAGGCAATTGCCAATCTTGGAGAGAAATGTGGCTATAACGTAATCCGAATCAATCATATAGGAGACTGGGGCACACAATTCGGTAAGCTGATTGCAGCTTATAAAAGATGGGGACTGAAGAATCTGTCAAGGAGCACCCAATACAGGAGCTTTTTAGACTTTATGTAAAGTTTCATGAAGAAGCTGCAGTCCTTACTGACTTAATTGAAGAGGGAAGAAGCTGGTTTAAACGTCTGGAAGATGGAGACACAGAAGCATTAAAACTGTGGAAATGGTTCAGAGAAGTAACACTGGAGGACTTTCAGAGGGTTTATAAGTTATTGGGCGTTCAATTTGATGCGTATAATGGAGAAGCATTCTACAATGATCAGTTATCGCCTATCTCTGATTTGCTTGAGAAAAGAGGGCTGCTTAAACATTCTGAAGGTGCAATGGTAGTTCCTTTGGAAAACGTGAAGCTGCCGCCATGCCTGATCCGAAAAAGTGATGGAGCGACCCTTTATGCAACAAGAGATTTGGCTTGCGCCCTCCACAGGAAGGAAACATACAAGTTTGATCAATCTTTATATGTAGTAGGAATGGAACAAACGATTCATTTTAAACAGGTTTTTGCTGTTGTAGAGAAAATGGGTTTTAGCTGGCATAAAGATATTCAACATATTCCATTTGGATTCATTTTGAAGGATGGAAAGAAAATGGCTACAAGGAAGGGCAAAATCGTTCTTCTAGATGAAGTAATAAAAGAAACTATATCTGCTGCAAAAGCAAATATTGAAATGAAAAATCCTCAGCTTGAAAACAAAGAAGAAGTTGCCAGTGCGGTTGGAGTTGGAGCAATTATTTTTCATGATCTCAAAAATGACCGTACGAACAAGATTGAATTTTCAATGGATGAAATGCTTAAATTTGAAGGGGAGACAGGTCCATATGTGCAGTATACACATGCAAGAGCCTGCTCTATATTAAGCAAAGTCAGCGGGATCAAGTCAGAGAAAAAAAGAGCACAGCTGGGAAGTGCAAAAAGTGCTTGTTCAGTACGGGCAAGTCATTCAATCTTCATTTGAGAAGTATGACCCATCCATACTTGATAAATATTTACTGCAGATATGCAGAGCGTTTAATTCTTATTATGCTAAAGTGAAAATCCTGGAAGAAAATCAAACCCTCACGTCCAGACTTCTCCTAGTTCAATCCGCAAGAGATGTTCTTAAGGATGGACTGAGCATCTTTGGAATCAAGGCTCCTGAAAAAATGTAGTTGTTTGTATCCTCCGTTTTAAAATTCTGCTTTTATGGCTATCATGCTAAAGAATTTTAAGATGGAGGGATTGCTTATGAACAGAAAAATAATTTTCACAGCAATCGCAGCTTCTTTAGGCTTGAGCGCCTGTCAGGCTTCAACAGAATTTGAGTCGAAAGAAGAATCACTGCCGGTCAGTGAAAAAGCAGTTGCACCGGTAAACATTGATATGATCAACAGCGAGGGAGTTGAAATTGGTACAGCTACTCTGACTGAAGCGCTTAAAGGAGTGACAATCCGATTAAAAGCGGAGGGTTTAGAGCCTGGAAAGAAAGCCATTCATCTTCATGAGACGGGGAAATGCGAAAAGCCTGATTTCACATCTGCCGGAGCGCATTTTAATCCTTCCAAAAAGCAGCATGGGTTTGATAATCCAAAAGGCTTTCATGCCGGAGACCTGCCTAACATCGAAATTGACGAGAATGGCACTTTGGATGTCGAGCTGCATGCAGCTGACGTGACATTGAAGCAGGCTAAGAAAAATTCGCTGCTTGATGAAGACGGCAGTACGATCATTATCCATGAAAGAGTGGATGACTACATGACTGATCCTGCAGGAAACTCAGGGAACCGGATTGCTTGCGGGGCCCTCGTAAACTAGAAAAACAAAGCCGTTTTGACAAATTGGATCGGAAATAAAAAAGCTGATGAGACTTGTTGTCTCATCAGCTTTTTAAATTTTTATTTTTATTTTTCTGTTTCTTCAGGACCCATATAACGGTATTTAGTTGGATCTACAGGTTCAAATCCCTTAGGCGTATAGAAACGCAATAGATCTCCGTATACAATTTTGTCTGAAATGGTCAATTTTTTATCGACCATTTCTTCTGTTTGTTTAATTTCTTCGTTTTCCTCAACTGTTTCTCCAGTAGCAGTATCATAGAACTTTCCGTCAACTGAAGTAAACTCAGGCGTTACAAAGTCGCCGTTTCTGAAAGGAACCACTTGCTGATGGTCTTTTGATAATAAATCCGTACCCATTTGAACGTAATCTTTTGTATCTATTCCAAGCAGGTGAAGGAGAGTAGGGCGAATATCAACTTGTCCGCCGAACTGGTGCTGTTTTCCGCCTTCAAGGCCTGGAGCGTGAATGAAAAGAGGAACCCGCTGCAGCTGAGCATTTTCAAACCCATTAATCTCTTTGCCCATTACCTGAGACATCGCTTTGTTGTGGTTTTCAGAGATTCCGTAGTGATCACCATACATCACAAACATTGTGTTGTCATATAACCCTGACTTTTTCAGGTCTTCGAAAAACTGTTTTAAGGATTCATCCATGTAACGTGCAGTCTGGAAATAATGGTCTACAGAATCATCACCTGTTGTATGAGGATCGATAGTAGCTTCGTCCTCATCAATTGGGTAAGGGAAATGATTTGTTAATGAGATGAATTTTGAATAAAATGGCTGCTCCATTGATTTAAGCAGCGGAATGGATTCGGTAAAGAACGGTTTATCCTTTAGTCCATAATTCACAACATCTTCATCTTTCATTGAATAATAGGCTGCATCAAAGAATTGCTCATAGCCTAATGATTTGTACATCACATCGCGGTTCCAGAATGATTTATAGTTGCCGTGGAAAACCGCTGTTGAGTACCCTTTTTGATCAAGGATTGCTGGTGCTGCCTGATATGTGTTTTCTGCTTTTGTTGTAAAAACAGCTCCCTGCGGAAGAGGGAATAGTGAATTTTCAACCATGAACTCAGCATCAGACGTTTTTCCCTGGCCTGTCTGATGGAATAGATTGTCAAAGTACAGTGTATTTTTGTTCTTTGTTAAAGAATTTAAAAACGGTGTTACTTCTTCACCGTTAATTTTATAATCAATGGCGAATGTCTGCAATGATTCAAGTGAAATATAAATAACGTTCATGCCTTTTGCTTTTCCAAAGTATTCTGGATTAGGTTCAGCATGTGTTGCTTTTGAATAGTTTACAACTTCCGTTACATCATTGCCGTCAGCAAGTGCACGCTGGGCAGATGATTTAGAGCTTTGAATCACATCATAAATCGTGTAATTATACATGCCTAAATATTTAACAATGTAATTGCGGTCAAACGTGCGCGTTAATAATTGCGGACGGTCCATTTCAGCTAAAGCAAGGTTTATTCCGAACATAATCACAGCTGAAATCAGGACTGCCGAAACTCTTTTGCTTTTCATTTTTACATTTTCAGGATTAATGAACTTCCCAAAAACAAGAACCATTAAAATGATGACATCCAGGAAGTAAAGGACATCGTATGGTTTCATCAAAGCAATGGTACTTTGTCCCAAGTCTCCAGCATTCATTTTAGTCTGTGTCAATGTTGGCACTGTAATAAAATCGTTGAAGAATCGGTAATACACAAGGTTGGCATATAATAGGAAAGAAAGAAGAAAATCGATGACAATCATCCAAATAAATGCCTTTCTTCCTTTGGCGAATAAGGCTAAACCTAAAAACAGCACAGCAGAGCTGATCGGGTTGATGAACAGCAGGAACTGCTGAATGGCATTATCAATTCCTAAATTCAGTTCGACGCGATAAGCAGTATAAGTCTTTATCCATAGCATAACGACTGCTAACAGAAAAAAGCCAAGATGCTTATTCAAAAAACTCTTAGCAAATACATTTTTCATTTTTTTTCACCTCTAGTAATCAGTTAAATTCGTATTTTAACGGTCATGTTCAGTACCCTGTTCATAGATTATAAACAGGAATTTGTTCAGCAAAAGATAAGAGTCATCATAACGCAAAGAGGGACTAAAAGTCAACTTTTTAACTATTCAATTAATCTTGCATCTATTAAATTATCATTAAGAGATTAGACTTATTTTCCATAACAATTCATCAGACTGGTTACATAAAAAGCCTCTTCCTTATACATAGTAAAATTGGGGGTGATTATGAATGAAATTCTTTTTAATTGGAGCTATTCTCCTGCTAGCCCAGCAAATACCAACAGATGACAGCTTGACGATTACCCATAATAATCATGTTATAGGAAAATTGGACCGGAATGATGCGGCAATGCTGATGCCAGAGACATTACTAATTGACCAAATAAAATTGGATAAACTCATGAATCATTTGGATCATCAAATGTATAAGGCTCCAGTAAATGCTGAAATCGACAAGAGCGGAAAAATAATGCCCGAAAAAACCGGCTACAGATTGAATCGTGAGATCTTCAGGGGAAAATTCCACGCTTACTTTTTTGGGAGCGGTGCAGCAAGTGTGGAAGCACCAAGAATAAAATTGTATCCCAGAGTAGATAAAGAATTGCTTGCCAGTATTCGCTCTGAAAGGATTGGGACCTATGTAACTTTTTTTAACAAGAATAATAAACAACGTACAAAGAACATATATCTTGCTGCAGAAGCGATCAATAACACAGTTATTTTTCCTGGCGAGACGTTTTCTTTCAACGGCGTGGTCGGCAACCGGACAGCAGCGAAGGGCTATTTGCGGGCTCCGATCATTATTAGAGGAGAACTGTCTGAAGGAATTGGAGGGGGCATTTGTCAAGTTTCCTCAACCTTATTTAATGCCATCGACAATGCCGGATTAAAAGTGATCGAGCGGTATTCTCACAGCAGGCGAGTCCCTTATGTTCCCGTCGGAAGAGATGCTACCGTCAGCTGGTATGGACCCGATTTTCGGTTCACGAACAAATATAGCGAGCCTGTATTGATCAGGGCGGCTGTTTATGGGGCAAGTGTGATGGTCACCATTTATTCAACGAATGAAGTTGCTTATGAAAAACGGACAGAGCTTCGAAAATAAGGCTTTGGATATTATGAAAGAGTCTTTGTTTTGATTCTCTTGATACATAATAATCGCGTTTTGGCTGAATAGCCTTAGGAAAAAGATACTTCTGAATCTTCATGCTTGGACATATATTTAGAAGACTCTTTACTTAGGCAAGGTGATTATTATCACTCAAAAATTAGCAGCGATTTTAATAGGAAGCTTATTGATCAGTATTGGCATCAATGGCTTTTTAGTTCCGCATCATTTGATTGATGGCGGGGTCGACGGAATAGCCTTGATATTACATTACTATTTTGATTATAAAACGGGTTTATGCATTCTATTTTTAAGCTTGCCCCTTTGTTTTTTTTCGTGGTTTTTCAAGCCGGTCTATTTGTACAGCAGTATCCACGGTTTATTGATATCTGCATTTTTTATTGATTTGCTGGATCCACTGAGAACTCAATTTACTCTGCCGATTTTTTTAAGTTCCCTGATAGGAGGAGCTTTAATAGGAATTGGCATCGGAGTCATGCTCCGAAATGATACAAGCACAGGGGGAACGGATTTATTGGCACGGCTTATTTCAGACAGTACAAAATTAAATATTGGCATTTCGATTTTAATGATAGACGGGCTTGTAGCAGCGGCAGGTTATAAAACACTGGGATTGAGAAGCTTTTTCTTTTCATGTGTCACTATTGGAATAATTGGTTTAATAACACACATTATAATGAAACCTTCTGAACACTGAAAAAGCAGATCCCCAGGAACGAAATTCACTTATGCCGGGGATTACCCAGCGTTGCCAATCAGCAGCGGGAGCTTAAAGAAGACTTAATCGCTGAACGCAAGGTACATCCTGTTGTTCCTCTTTTAGTGGAATATTCACTGACTGACAAAGGCAGAACGCTGATGCCGATTCTTGACGCCATGTATGAATGGGGCAAGATCTATATGGAAAATTCGCTGAAGAAAAGCCGGAAATAAGTGAGTAGATTAAGTAATTTCCCCTTAATATAAGAAAGACCAAGATCGTATATGCTGGATCTTGGTCTTTTTTTGATTCAAAAAGGTGCTGGTACTCAAACATGATTATCAGGTCTGATTAATCAGTAAATTCTTCGGCATCAACTACAACAATTTTCCGATATCCTGTAGAAGCGCTCCCTTTAAGAATAGATGCTGTACTTTAAGACAAAATCCCATTTCTTATGCTTTTGCCCTGAAAGAGAAGCAAACCTGAATGAATGGTGGAACGTCTCTCTATGATGCCGTTTTAATAGGTCTAGCCATTTTGACGTAAGCTCAGTAGTCATTTCTTCGCCCTTTAAATTATCTATACACAAAAAATATAACAAGTAAAATCAAAGCGAGAACAAGACTGACGATATATATGGCGGATAAATTCTTCATTCTGGCCTTCGTTGAATCACGGTAAGTTTCAACTGCTTGATTCTTACCGATTAATATGGTTACTATTAAGCCGACAATACTAATGATTGAAATAATTATGACACTGATCCAAATTGACACTGTAATAACCCCTTTTGTATAAAATCCCTGCTTTTATTAATCATTTTACATATGATCTAAGAGATAGGGCCATCCAATTTCCAGAATTTGATGCCATCCACTTTTAAAGAATTTCTAAATAGTAAGGAGTAGTTTATATTATGGCAAATGAATGGAAGCCCGATCGTTCTAGTGAGCAGCCAATCTATAAACAGATCGTTCATTATTTTGAAAAGCAGATTCGAAACGGGGAACTGCCTCCATTAAGCAAATTGCCTTCTGAACGAAAGCTGTCAAAGGACTTAGGGGTAAACAGAAGCACGGTAGCAACAGCCTATGCTGAACTTAGTGCGTCCGATTTAATTATCAGCAAAAAGGGAAGCGGTACAGTTGTCCGCGGGTCAAATCGTGCCTATCAAGGCGGACGGATGCCAAACTGGAACCGCATGCTGATAGCTGGAACACTGCTGCCAAATGTACCGATCATTCAGAGAATTGCGGAAGAAACCAATCATAAACATCTGATTGATATAGCTACAGGGCAATTATCGCCTGAATTGTTCCCAAATCAGCAATTTCAGCACATATTAAAGAATCAGACCTTCGATCATCCCTTAAGCTATGATCATCCGCACGGTAATTTGAAATTGAGGGAAACCATTGCCAGACATCTGAAAATAGATAAAAAAATAGAATGTACACCATCATCCATTCTAATTACATCAGGAGCCCAGCAAGCTCTTCACCTTATCATTCAGTGTTTATTGAAACCTGGCGATGCTGTTGCAATAGAAGATCCTTCATATACATATTCCTTGCCTATTTTCAGATCGCTTGGCATTAAGACAATTTTACTCGAAGTGGATGAAAATGGTGTGCATCCAAATGATATTCATAATGCATATATAAACCACAGAATTCGGATGATTTTTCTAAGTCCGGCTTATCAAAATCCAACTGGTGCCGTCTTACATCCTGAGCGGAGAAAAAAAATCCTCAAAACTGCTTTTGAGTTTGGCATTCCAATCGTTGAAGATGATCCTTACTCTTTACTGTCTTTTGAGAATGAAAGAGCAGCAACCTTAAAATCCGAAGATTCTCATGGCGTTGTTATCTATATCAGCTCACTGTCAAAAATGGTATCCTCAGGCATAAGAATCGGCTGGATATTGGCTCCAAAGCAAATTATTGAACGATTATCAGATGCCAGACAGCAAATCGATTTTGGATCTAGCATTTTTTCGGATTGGCTGGCAAGTGAGTTTTTGAATTCAGACTTTTTTGAACCACATCTTTGCCAGTTGAAAATTGAATTGAAAAATAGAAGAGATTTGTTGGTTTCAGCTATTGAAAAGCATCTTCCTGGTCAAGTGGAATATTCAGTGCCAAAAGGCGGTATTCACTTATGGTGCCGGATTAGACAAAATCATCATGATGAAAAACTATTTAATCGTGCAGTGGATAAAGGGGTAATCTATACGCCTGGAATTGCTCTTGGTTCGAAAAAAGGCTGTGTCAGGTTTACATTTGGACGAGCTGCTAAGCAATCAATCGACACAGCCATTGCTGCATTTTCAGATGCGCTGTTTGAGCAAAAATAAGAATTACGCATATGAGGAGATGAAGCAATGAAGCTAAGTATTCTAGATCAGTCACCGATTTCTGAAGGTACCAAAGCAAGTGATGCCCTTGAAGCACACACTTTAGTTAGCAAAAGCAGCTGAAGAACTTGGCTATACTCGCTTTTGGCTTGCAGAGCATCATAATACAAACTGGCTCGCAAGCACAGCTCCTGAAATATTAATATCACATATTGCATCGCTTACAAGCCGAATTAAAGCCGGTTCTGAAGGGGGCCTGCTGCCGCAATACAGTCCATTAAAAGTGGCTGATACATTCAACACTCTTGAAACGCTCTTTCCAAATCGAATTGACTTGGAATTGGCCGTTCACCTTGAGGATCTGCTGAAACACGTCTGGCTCTAACAGATGGGCTGCGAAAAAGTTTAAACGAATTCCCAAGACAGCTGAAGGATTTACAGGGATTCTTGAGAAAAGCTTTGCCTGAGAAGCATGTTTATTCAGATGTACAAGCCATGCCTGATTCAGCTGCATTTCCGGAAATGTGGCTGCTTGGGGTTTCACATCGCGGTGCCAGGACAGCTGCTGAGCATGGTATGGCATTTACATATGGTCATTTTATTAATCCATTAAGAGGAAAAAAGGCAATGAAAAATTACATGGAGCAATTTAAGCCTTCAAGTCATCAGCCTGAGCCAAAAACCAATTTCTGTATTTTTGTTGTGTGCGCCAGTTCCGAGGAAGAGGCTGAATTCCTTGCACTAAGCCAGGATTCATGGCTGTTAAATGTAGAAAAAGGAGAAAATGCAAAAATCCCTCTCCTGAAGAAGTGAAAAGGCTGGTTTTTTCTGAGGTGGAATTAGAGAAAATAAAAAGAAATCGAAAACGCATGGTAGTTGGCACTCCTTATAAGGTAAAAGAAGAATTGCTAATTATCGCTTCAGATTATCAGACTGATGAGATTATGATCATTACAAATATATTTGATTTTAAAGCAAAACTGGATTCTTATAAGCTTCTTGCAGAAGTGTTTGATCTATAAGGCAAGGGAAAATCATCAGCAAATACAAGTCGTTTTGTTTTCATTCATCAATAAAACTTGATACAATGACGTTGTTTATTTGAATATTCAAGGTTTAGATGAAGGAGGACAAAAAATGTCCAGTGAAACTATAAAAGATGTAAAGCTGTCCGTATTGGATCTTGCGCCTGTAGTAGAAGGGAGCACACCGAGCGAAGCTTTTAAAAACACTCTTGATCTTGCTCAGCATGCTGATAAATGGGGCTATAACCGTTTTTGGCTTGCAGAGCATCATAATATGGAGGGAATTGCGAGTTCAGCCACAGCTGTTTTGATTGGACATGTAGCAGGGGGTACGACAAATATTCGCGTAGGATCAGGCGGTATCATGCTGCCTAATCATGCACCTTTAGTTATTGCAGAACAGTTTGGAACACTTGAATCCCTTTATCCAGGCAGAATTGATCTTGGGCTTGGACGCGCTCCGGGAACCGATCAGCTCACCGCCCGAGCGCTCCGCAGAGAAAACATGAGCAATGGAGAGGATTTCCCAGAACAGCTTAATGAACTTATGGGGTATTTTCAGCCTGCTGAAGCAGAACATGTCAGCGCTGTTCCAGGAAAAGGCCTGAACGTGCCAATCTGGCTGCTCGGCTCAAGCGGATTCAGTGCTCAGCTAGCGGGAAGATTAGGATTGCCATTTGCATTTGCAAGTCATTTTTCCCCAGAGCACACTATTCCTGCCATGCGCCTGTACAGAAGCAGCTTCAAAGCGTCTAATGTACTTCAAGAACCTTATGCAATGGTAGGCGCAAACGTAATAGCCGCAGACAGCGATGAAAAAGCAGCATATTTAGCTACTACCATGCAGCAGCAATTTTTGAATCTTGTCCGCAATCGCCCAGGGAAAATGCAGCCGCCGGTAGAAAATATGGAAGAACTATGGACACCGTATGAAAAAGCAGCCATTCATCAGCAGCTTGGATCATCAATTGTCGGAAGTAAAAGTACTGTTAATGAGAAACTTGAAAAATTCATAGAAGAGACAGGGGCAAACGAAATTATGGTCAACGCCTCAATCTATGATCATCAAGAACGATTGCGTTCCTTTGAAATTGTTTCACAGCTTTTTAAGTAAAAGACAACGGAGGCAAGATCATGAAATGCAAAATCAACCGCAATGCAGCTAAAGAATTAAAAGAGCTCCTTGCCGGAGAAGAAGCTGAAGGCAAAATGATACGTGTTGTTGTGACAGAAATGCACGGCGATCACGCACATTATGATATCACGCTTGATACACCGACTGAGCATGATGAAATTGTGAAAACAGACAAAGAAATTGACGTGCTGCTGGATCAGCGCGAAGACTTTTTAGACGGCGTCTGGATTCAGTATTTTTATGTGCCGCAGGCAGGGTTTGTCATTACAAATTCAAGTAAAGGCAGCCATAGGCATTAAATAATAAAAAGAGTGAAACTTGAATGGTTTCACTCTCAGACTGTCGACAAATCCCCCCCTTTCTGGGGGATTTGTCGGCAGTTTTTTTATATAATGAAAATAGAACAATAAAGAGGTGATTTGGATGTTGTCTAAAAATAATCAAATGAATCGTGATCAACTAGAAATGATTACACTTGAACAGTTGGTGCCGGAAGATCACTTAGTCCGTAAAATTGAACAAGCTCTCGATTTTTCTTTCATCTATCCATTAGTAGAGAAAGTCTATTCCGCAGATCGAGGTCGTCCAAGTATTGATCCGGTCATATTGATTAAAATGACCTTCATCCAATACCTTTTCGGTATTCGATCCATGAGAAGAACCATTGAAGAGATTGAAACCAACTTAGCCTACCGTTGGTTTTTTGGGTTTTGGTTTTCATGACAAGGTGCCCCACTTCTCAACATTCGGTAAAAACTATGAACGGCGCTTTAAGGATACAGATCTGTTTGAGCAGATATTTTACCGCATCTTAAAAGAGGCGATTGATAAGAAACTGGTCAATGGAGAACAGGTATTTATTGATTCAACTCACGTAAAGGCTAGTGCTAATAAACGAAAGTATCAGAAAAAAATCGTACGAAAAGAAACGAAATCATATGAGGAAAGGCTCCAAAACGAACTCAATCTAGACCGCGAAGAAAACGGAAAAAAGCCTTTTCCCCCAGATAAATTTGAACCGGAAGAGAAAGAGATTAAAGAAAGTACGACGGATCCGGAAAGTGGCTATTACGTAAAAGATGAAAGAACAAAACAGTTCGCTTACTCATTTCACGCAGCCTCTGACGAAAAAGGATTTGTTCTGGGGACAATCGTTACGCCTGGTAACGTGCACGACAGTGCAATATTCGAGCCTCTACTTGATCAAGTAACTGAGCTTCACAAGAAACCTGCTGCTGTTGCTGCCGATGCTGCTTACAAGAACCCTGCTCTTGCTCACTATTTGAACGAAAAAGAAATTCGTCCGGTTTTTCCTTATACACTAGATGTTTAATGTTAATAAAGTTGTTTCAGAAAAGGGCCATATAGTGAAATAAGAGGCTGAATAAAACTACACTTTTCAATAAGGTGAAGTGATTTGAAATCAGGGAAACATAAGCAATGGGACCAATAAACTTCTTTAGTAGCCTGTTTTGTTAGAAAGATTAATATCAGAGTTATAAAGTCTGCTATTTGAATAACACAAGAATTTGTATACCGAAAAGTGATTTCGTATAACATAAGGGGAATTAATTAATTTACTGCATTTTAATGTCTAAAAGTTTTCTTGTAAATAATCTATCAAATAAGGTATTAATAGCAAGGTACTAAATTAAGGGGAATATAGATGAAGATTCGTTTTGGCTATGTGGCGAATGCATTAGGCTTATGGGATGCAAGTCCTTCAAAGACTTTAACTTTTGCACGGTATTCAGCTCTTCCTAAAAACGAGCGAATGGAAAAGCTTAAATCTGTTACCGCACAAAATTTACATCATACTAAAAGAATTTTGTTTTATAATATCGCGCATGAAATAGAATTATATCGGTTTTCAAGCTCACTTGTCACCTTAGCAACCCATCCGGAAGTGATGTGGAATTTCATTACCCCTTTCAAAACCGAGTGGGAAGAACTTGGACAATTAATACAACAATTTAAGCTTCGCCCTAGTTTTCACCCAAATCAATTCACACTCTTCACAAGTCCGCGAAAAGAAGTGACCCAGAATGCAGTGAAGGACATGAAGTATCATTTTAAGATGCTTGAAGCGATGAATGCACTACAACATGGAATTATTAATATTCATATTGGTGGTGCATACGGGGATAAACACACATCATTAGAGCGCTTCCATAAAAATGTAAAGGAATTACCTAATAAAATTAAAATGCATATGACGCTTGAAAATGATGATAAGACCTATAATATTGAAGAAACCCTTATCACTTGTGAAAAAGAAACAATACCAATGATCCTGGATTATCACCATCATATGGCCAATAAAGAGGAGATCGACCTTACTCTTTATTTACAACGCATCTTTAACACTTGGAGTAAAACCGATTCTGTTCCAAAAGTTCACCTATCCTCTCCAAAATCAGAAAAAGAATATCGTTCCCATGCTGATTATGTCTCTCTGGAATTTGTTCTTCCTTTTTTAACATTGGCAAAGGAACTGAATCAGGACTTAGACATAATGATCGAAGCGAAACAAAAAAACCTTGCCATGCAAAAACTGATAGAAGAGGTCGCTTCTCTTAGAGGGGTTAAACGTATATCAAGCTCTGCTGTGGAATGGTGAATTTTGATGGATAGATTTAATGGATGACTATATTAGTCTTATTTCATTTATATTTTCATTCATTGTCAGGACGTAACAAGCACAGAATAGAATATCATTTTTTGATACACACTAAACAAAAAATTAAAAAGAGGTATGTATATGATTGAAATACCTTCAAAAATTGATGGCAAGCATTTTGATTTGTATAAACTTGAACAGAAACCACTTGGTTATACAATTGGAGGAAATTAGGATTACGATCATGGTTATTTTGACTACAAAATAGATGATGATATTGGTTATCAATTCTTAAGATTACCATTTCAAGCAATTGATGGTCAATTAGATTCAAGAGAATGCACTGTTGAATTAGGTAAACCGTTTTTACTATCACATAAATACCGGATAGGATTGGATGATCAATCGAATATTGGTAATATCTCAGCTACGTTTAATCAATTTTCTGAACCTGTTGATAAGGATGCAAGCTTCCCAGAAAAATTGATTGATAATGGAAAGTCGATAGTACAAAAGCTTGAAACAACTTTGCTAATGGAATAATGGTGGAATAAATGACGATTGTACGTCTTGGTTATGTTGCTATGAGTATGGAACTAAACAACGCGTCTCCATCGAAAACGATGACTTTTGCCCAATTTCAGAAAATTGATGACCGGGAAGCTGCCATTCGAAAATTGGAGCGTATAGCGCTTTTAAATCTACAAAATACATTAAGGCTATTAAAACATAATGTAGCTTCTGACATTCATTTTTATCGTTTAACCTCCCGTCTTATTCCTTTGGCGAACCATGAAGAGCTTCTCGATTGGAATTATATGAGGCCACTAAAAGGACTGCTGCGTGAGATTGGGGATTTCGCCATAAAACATAATATAAGAATTGACTTTCATCCAGATCACTTTGTCCTTATTAATTCTATGCAGAAACACATTTTGAAAAACTCAATAAATACTTTAAAGCTGCATTATTTATTACTAAAGGCTATGGGGATTGACTCGACTCATCGCTGTGTCATGCATGTAGGTGGTAATTATAAGGATACCGAAAATTCACTTGAACGTTTTGTTGAAAATTGGATGGTCATCCCAAGACCCATTCAAAAAATGATCATGCTTGAAAATGACGATACTTCTTTTACCTTAGAAGATACACTTTACTTATGTGAAAAACTGAATATTCCTCTTGTATTCGATTATCATCATCACCTTGCCCATCATCAAAATGCAAATTGGGAAGTCAACTGGAATAGAGTTGTGCAAACCTGGAGACATTCTCCACTTCCTATAAAAATGCACATTTCAAGTCCAAAAAGTGATAAAGAGTTTCGCCATCATTCAGATTATGTAGACACCGATATGTTTTTCAAATTTCTTAAAGAGATAAAGGGAAGTATTTCACAAATTGACTGTATGATTGAAGCCAAGAGAAAAGATGAGGCACTTTTTAAATTAATGGAAGAAGTCAAAACAAGGGAGGATGTTGATACCATTGATAGCTCTTCTTTTCACTTGAAGTAAATGAAAAGAAGAGCTAAAGGACGGATATAATGATTTGTATGGAAGTCAGACTAATTTGATTTACCTTCATTTTCTATAGTAAGTTCTTGCGGTGGCTCACCATGGATGTTTAAGATACGGACAGTTTCAGGTTGTATTTGAAGAAACACGTAGTTCGGATCTTCAGGGCCGTCAAACCATTTATTAAATGATTCGTCCCAGTATTGTTTTTTCAAAGCTTGCGAATCATTAATGGCAGATGTTCCTAAAATTTCAACATAGGCATCGCTTAGTCCTTTTTCTTCATAACCTAACAGTACAGAAACGGATGGATTTTTTTCTATTTCTTCTATTTTTTCAGTATCCATTTGCGTTGGTGTAAATAATGTTAAGTCATCATTATAAAACGTCATATATCGTGAATGGGGTTTGTTATTTTCAACCGATGAAAGAATACCCTTTCTGTGATCAGAGATAATTTTAACAACCTGCTCCTTTAAATCTTGATCGCTCATTAATTCTACTCCTTTTTTATAAGTTATGTTTAATTTCCCTCTAAATTATTGTAAATAAACTGTGAAAATTTACTAAACTATGCGAAGGATAACCATTACTACTAAGAAAATAATAAATAAAAAAGGAGTGGATGATAATGGCAGTTAACGATGTAGTAAAAACATTAAATAACTTTTTAAAGGGGCAATACATGGGTATCCATGCTTATGAACACCACATACAGAAATTAAAAGATCCTTACTTAAAAAATGAATTTCAAAGAATTCAACAAGATCATAAGAATCATGCCTTAAAAGTTGCAGAAAGAATTCAAAATCTGGGAGGAACCCCAGTGGATGATGAGGGGTTAATTGGTTCAGTCCAAGGCTTTATGGGTCAATTTATGATTCCTGATAATTCGGCTGGAATCATCGAAAGTGTATTAAAGGGAGAAGATTACTATGGGATACAAATATCAGAAGAAATTGTAAAAGGAGATTTAGACCCTGAAAGCCGGCAATTAATTGAAGAGATTTTAGATAAGGACAGAGAGCATGTAAATTTCTTAAATCGATTAGTCCACTAGTATAGAAGGTCATGTCATTTCTTTTTTATTACTTATAAAAATGTAAGACTATATAAAGAAAAGGAATGGTAATGATACATAACAAGGTAGTTAATAGTACTCCTAATGAGGCAAAACAAGTGTCTGCACCATATTTTTGTGAATATAGAGAAATCGTTGGGGCAGAAGGCATCACAGAAACTATTACAGAAATAACAAATATTGGAATAGGTACAGATGAAGCTGCAAAAGGGAGTAATAGTAAAGGAATTAGCAGAAGCTTAGCTACCGCCATTTTCCACAAGTAGATATTTTTCATCAATAAAAAAAGTCTCTCCCTTCATTTGCGATTAAACTTCCTATTTCGATAAATTATGTACATCAAAAGTTATTATGAGCCAAATATAAATCTTTAAACCTTTTCCATAATCATGAAAACATAATTTTAGGAATTAAAGGCAAAATTTTAATAACGAATAATTTAGCCCTAAATAAGAAAAAAGGTGATGGGATGGAACTGAATAACGAAAACAGTAAGTATCGTGCAGGAGATATTGTTTATGTATTTTACCGAAATCCACACACTCAGGATGTAGCAAATATACAGGCAGCAGCAGTTGTAAATAACCCTGAAAATTTGAATGAATTAGCATTGTTTCTGTATGAAACGTATTATCCACTTTCAAATGAAATGGCTGTTTATTCTACAGAAGAAGAGGCCAACCAAGCCTATAATTACTATTATGGGAATGCTGCAGAGGGGATATTGGAATGAATAACCCTTTTACACCAAAGCTTGTATATATCGAACCAAAAGCATTAGATTATCCATTAGGAAGAGAGCTTCAAGAAAAGTTTGAAAAGATGGATGTTGAAATTGGCTATACCACTTCCCATAATCAAGTAAGGAATCTACCTGGTGACAACGATTTTCAAAGATATCGGGTTGCCAAGTCAACACTAGTAGTTGGGATTAGAAAAACACTTAAATTTGACACATCAAAGCCTTCAGCAGAATATGCCATTCCTTTTGCAACAGGCTGTATGGGTCATTGTCATTATTGTTATTTACAAACTACGATGGGAAGCAAGCCATATATCCGCACATATGTAAACGTCGATGAAATTTTGGAAGCTGCCGACAAATACATGGAGGAACGTGCTCCCGAGCTGACAAGGTTTGAAGCATCCTGTACATCCGATATTGTTGGAATTGATCATTTGACACATACCTTAAAACGGGCGATAGAACATTTTGGAGAATCGGAGTATGGAAAATTAAGATTTGTTACGAAATTTCATCATGTAGATCACTTACTTGATGCCAAACATAACGGGAAAACCCGATTTCGATTTAGTGTTAACGCTGATTATGTGATTAAGAACTTTGAGCCAGGGACTTCTCCATTAGAAAAAAGAATTGAGGCTGCAGGAAAAGTAGCAAGAACTGGGTATCCACTTGGATTTATTGTAGCCCCTATTTATCTGCACGAAGGATGGGAGGAAGGATACCGTCAAATGTTTGAGAGGTTGGATGCGGAATTGCCTCAGGAGGCGAAAAAGGATTTAACATTTGAGTTTATTCAACATCGTTTTACAAAGCCAGCAAAGAAAGTAATCGAAAAAAACTATCCCATGACAAAATTAGAATTAGATGAAGAAAAAAGACGGTACAAGTGGGGGAAATATGGTATTGGAAAATACATCTATCAAAAAGAAGAGGAAGAGGACTTGAAATCTCACCTATATCGCTATATGGAAAATTTATTCCCAAATGCAAAATTGGAATATTTCACATGAAGTTTAGATTTTTTCGGACTTAAAGTTAGCATATATACACTTTTGAAGGTAACAATAACGGTGGTGGATAAACACCAAATAACTGCGATGTAGGAGGGATTTTACTATGAATATTCGTGAAGGTCTAATACCAACTGCATTAGGTTCAGCTGTAACGGCTGCAGGTTTCGCAATGAAACAAAATCGCGGGTCAAACAAAATGATTGCAAATACCGTTTTTGGTTTCGGTTTAGCACACGTAGTATTAGGCGTAATTGACCTTGTAGAGCATCGTCGTTAGAGTAAGAAGGCAGAGCAGTGTTATATGCTTGCCTTCTAATCCTTATGAGGTAAAATATTTTAAATTTTTGGAGGTAAAAGTAATTGTCAAATAAACAATCTAGTATTAGTGAGAAACAGAAGGGTAAATATGGTTCTGGTGCAAAAATAAAATTAAAAGAATAAAGCTCATATATTCCTAACGGAATCGAATCTTATGCTGCAAGTCCGAACAATTGATGGATGAATGCTTGCTGATTTTGGACAGACTGATCCTGTATATCAATCTGTTCTTTTTTGATCATATGCATGGCTTCTATTCCAGAAAGAAGGGATGTAGCTGTGTCAAAGGATTTGAATCCTAACATAGGAAGGGCTCGTTTCTTAATAAACCGATGATCCTGTTCCACGATGTTGTTCAGATATTTGATTTGTCTTATTTGGATGCCTTCCGGCATCTTCTTTTCTTCTATTAGCTCATCAATGGCTGCTGGATAAGCCGGATTCTTATCTACAGTAATGACACGAGGAATGGATACATGTGAAGAAGCCAAGGCTTTTTTGAAAAAGTGCTTGGCTGATTTGGTATTTCTATTTTCACTTAAGTAAAAATCAATGGTATTACCTTTGGAATCGACTGCACGATACAAATACATCCATTGACCTTTTACTTTTATGTATGTTTCATCTACTCTCCACGAGTCATTGGTCTGCTTAAGGTGACACCGAATTCTCTTATCCAACTCAGGACTATATTGATGAACCCAGCGCATAATCGTTGTGTGAACTATCGATAGACCTCGCTCTTCCATCATTTCCACTAAATCCCGAAAGCTTAATTTGTACCGTAGGTACCATCTCACTGTAAGAAGGATAATCTCAGGCTGATACTGTTTCCATTTGAATGCATTTTGGTTGTCCATACTGATCATGCTCCTTTTTTAGAGTAATAGTATCAGTATATCTCAGTTTTATAGATTTCTTGCACCAGAACCGTATTACAATATTAAAGTGTTATCAGTATCTACTTTTGGATTTCATTACCAGTTTATTAATTTTTAGTTAGATAAAAATAATAAATGGAATCTTAACTAGTTGGCGAATAGGAGAAGAGTAATGGACTGGAATACTTTTTGGAATGGTGGAACTTCTTTAAATCCATTGGAAATTTGTTTAAGAGTAACCATGCTTTATTTTTTAATATTGTCTATGACAAGGTTAATGGGTCCCCGTCAAGTTGGAATTGTTTCAGCTTTTAATTTTATTACCCATGCGGGGATGGCTCATGTGGCTACTGCTCGTATGGTTAACCCCGAATCTTCACTTGCTGCTGCTCTCCTTATTATTATAGTAGCTTATTCTTTAAGCCTACTTCTTTCTTGGATTGATTTTAAATTTCCTTCTTTGGTGGGAACAAGTCCTTTCTCTTTAGTGAAAAATGGACAACCTTCTTGGTCAAACTTAAAAAAGGCTCATATTACAATTGATGATTTGTTAGCTCAACTACGGCTAAAAAAAGTACATAACTTATCAGATGTAGCAGAAGCGATCTTAGAGCCGATGGGAGAATTAAGTATCATAAAGAATCCTGAATCTTCTCCTATAACAAGAAGTCTGTTGAATCTTCCCCAAATACCAATGGGTATGTCAACAATTCTCATCTATGACGGAAAGGTTAAGAGAGAAGAACTGAACGCATTTGGATTTCAAGAAAATTGGTTAGAAGCTGAAATTTCCAAGAAAGGATATTCGATTCCTCAAGTGATGTTGGCAACGTTAGAATCAACAGGAAATATCCATGTGAGTGTGAAAGCAACATGAATCAATTACTGGACTTTTTTAAGCTAACAGAAAAACTAAGCACTGCGGGGTTCGCTGTTCGAGCAGTAGTATCGGTTATATTAATTTATTTTATGAGCCGATTTCTCATGAAACGGGCTGCTGGACAATTTACCGCATTTGATTTTACATTTCTATGGATGCTGGGGGCATTAGCTGTTGCTCCTGTACTCGATGGAAAAATTTTGTTTACAACAACGATCCTCGCAACTGCAACTCTTTATTTTTGGCACTTTGCTCTTTCTTGGTTATCCGTTCAAAATCATGCTTTTGCAGCACTTCTTACTAGAAAACCAACCGTTTTGATTGAAAAAGGAAAAATGAATGAAGTAAATATGCGTCGTTCATTTTTTAGTACCGATTTACTGCTTTCAGAAATGAGATTATCGGATGCGCCTGATTTAACTGAAGTGGATCAAGTCATTCTGGAGACCAGCGGACATTTGAGTGTGATAAAAAAATCGGGACACATTCCACCTACTCCAGTTGATTTTCAAATTCCTATACCTTCTGGTGGTCTGCCGAAAGTTCTCGTCAATAATGGGAAAGTCATGTATGACAATTTGAAATCGTTAAATTATAAGGAAGAATGGTTACAAGAGCAACTTAATAAACTTGGGATTATAAATATAGAAGATGTGTATTTAGCAACGATCAGTCCAAACGGAGAATTCTATTATTCTGTAAAAAGCAGCTCATAAAATGGAGGGGAGAAAATATATGCTATCCGAAAAAGAAATTATGAATAATGCCTTTAAAGATGTACTTTTCCATGAAGAAGTGTTGGCAAAGAAATATGCTGAACTTCAAAAAGAAGTTACTGATCCTCAAATACAGAAAATGTTTCAGGGATTGGAAATGGCAGCCCGAACGCGTTATAACGTTCTTTCACAAAAAATGAAAGGATTAGGAATTGTATAAAAAGGAGAGATGCAAGTATGAATAAATTAGACAAGCTTCATGATATAGTTGAAACAGAAATAGCAGACCAAATGTTATATAACAAATATATGCTTCAGATTACAAATTCTGAAGTCAGACAGCTGTTCACCCAACTAAGGGATGAACATATGCAACATGTTACACAGCTCCAACAACAGATACAGCAGCTAAAGAAGAACCCAAATAATTTAAATTGAAAATTAAGATTTTAGATACTCCATTTGAGGTGCATTTTTAAAATTTAAAGCTAAATTGACACATGAATTGACAATTAAAATATCTCATAATAACACAAAAAAACTCGCCGATCACGGCGAGTTTTTAATGCAGGCAGGAAATAATATAGCCTTTTTTCAACAAAAGCATCTGATTGTTTAATTACGGTTGCTCTACATATTTTTGCTTTCCTGAAGAAGTTTGGATTCTCCAGTACGTTCCCATTCTTCCACTGTTTCATATGCTTTTTCAGGAGAATATCCCTTGCCTACAAGAACTCCCATTAGAATAAACTCTTGAAGAATGTGTGTCATATTAATTCCTCTTTTAACGTCCTCCAAGCCTTCTTTTACCAAAAACTCGGTATGTCTTACCTATTCATCTGGAGTCTTTCCGAAAATTACTGTTTTCCCATTTCCATTACCCAAACCTTCTTCCTTCCATAGCCATTGCATCTGCCTTAGTCTTATGAACAGTACCAAATGGATGGTTTGGTGGGGCATATATTGAGTATAGTTTCAACGGAACATTTCCTGTATTTGTGATATTGTGCCACATTCCAGCGGGTATCATAATAGCAGAGTCATCGAAGATTCTCCATTGGAAACTTAAATTATCTTTACTTTTGCCCATTTGTACAATCCCCTGACCTTGTTCAACACGTAAGAATTGATCCACATCAGGGTGCATTTCCAATCCGATATCTTCACCAACATTGAGACTCATTAATGTGACTTGCAAATGATTTCCTGTCCAAAGTGCAGTACGATACGTGTTGTTTTGTTTGGTGGCCTCATTGATATTTATAACAAATGGGTTTGCTCCATAATCTTTTAATACGTTTCTGCTATCACCATAAAAAGACCGATAAGAACTAAATGCCAACTCATTAGGAAGAGCCCAATAACCAGTAGGATTTCCGTAAGTATGCGTTGGTACATTTGCATAATAAGGATATTGATACGTATAGGGCACATAGTACATTTTCCTCAATCCCTTCATATTATTTATTATTAATAAATTATCTTATGTACGGTAGAAGAGGAATGTACTTATTAATGTTAAATGACCACTTCGAGTATCCAAGGTACATTTCGATTCCTTTTATATACTCTATTACGAGAATAATTTGGAATTAGGAGCACGATGAGCCACAACAACTGCTCAGCAGCAGGAAAATAATTTAAGAGGTGAAAATACAATCAATGTATGCGAAAAATTTTTACTCCCATAATCAACCCCCTTATCATAATTTGCAACAATCATTGGAAAGACAAAATGCTAACGACTATGGAGCCAAAGGGGCTTTGAATGCCCCAACATTAACCTTACCTCAGATGCTAACTTATGCTTTACAAGACGAATTTCTTGCTCAGGCTAGGTATAATAATATTCTTTTAAACTTTGGTTATAATCGTACATTTGCCCGAATCCAAGAAGCTGAATTAAGGCATATTAGTGCGTTACTTCCTCTTTTTGAACGATATCAAGTACCTATTCCAGAAGATATTTCAAGGATGTTTGTTACTACCCCAGAAACAATAAAAAACGCTTTTGCTTTTGAGTACAAGGTGAGATAGAGAATATAAGTATGTATAATAAATTTCTTTCTTTAAATCTTCCAACGGATGTAAGAACAGTATTTACACAGTTAAGAAATGCATCATTGAACCATTTGGATGCATTCGAAAGAGGCCTAGCCCGAAATTATGTTTGGAAAAATAGTCTCCTTTGTGAGCCTAAAGGAAATTTTTCGATGAAATTCATATGAAGTGGATAACCTTGAGGGTTATCCATAATTATTTTAATGAAATAAATTGATTACACATTCCTTTTTCCACTATATAGCCCCGACCATTAGAGGTCTGGATTGTAACGATTGTACTTAAACGGGTGAGCGATCTTCAGCAATCGGGCGCTATTCTTCGATAAGACAACATAAATGATCTTCAACAATCGGGGGCTTATGTTGAAGAAGGTAAGCCACTTTCATATGAATTAGATAATATGATTTTGAATCAATAGGTCTAGCTTATATGCCCAGTAAAGGGGATGTATATTATTTTAAACAATTTTCAAATCATTGAAGTGTCAAAGGATAAAGTAGGTAACTACATTAAAATGGAAGTTCAGCTTCAAGACGGAACTTCCGTAATTCGATGGGGAATAGATGATTTTAGTTATAAAGGAATTAAAGAAAAAGTGACAAGGAATTATTTTGATTCACTCGAAGTTAAGTACCATTATGAAATTGTCCCATATGCAATCACCTATCAAGAAAAAGCTAATAGCCAGCCTATTTATAAAGGAGTACTTAGATGTATACAAGGGAATCGAGAGGGTAGGATTGAGTTCCTTTGTTCCGAAAGATTTGCTGGTAATTTGGAATGGTTCAGGAGAGAAGTTCTAAAGGTAGATGATATAAGGCATTTATTTTGGGAGAATTTTTTAGAGACTTAATTTTCTTATGCAGCAATCGGGGGCAATTGCAGCACAATGCGATAGCTCCTTTTGTAGAGGTTTAAACGTTCAAAGAATAAATTTAGATTGGAAGGTTTTATGCAGAGAGAATATACACATACGTATACATATTGCCTTCAATGAGGACATTATTGAGTTTTGCTATTTGACAGGAACTACAATCAATTTTGATACGTACATTTATCCAACTACAATTGGTGATCGATTTTATGATATTGTCCATAGAATTAAGAATATGATTAATGGCCTGAAAGCAAGGTAAGTGTTATTCAACAATCGGGCCAGATCGTATTATGAGGTTAGCCAGTTATATTTCTGGTTGACCTATTTTTTTTAGGTACTATTCTTGAAGTAGCCGGGGTAGAACGTTCGGGCCAGTGGGACTAGATCCCGTCCACAAAACTGTTCACCCTCTACTTGTAGAAACATGTGTGAGGCTGGTTGGGACATAGATCTCGTATAACAAGCGAAGAAATGATACTACAAGGGTGTTTAGAGGTACCGGCAATGATGAAGTAGAGAGGGAGTGTTTAGAGCATGGATCCAGTTATAGGTCTGGACATTGCAAAAGAAGAGAGTCAGGTTCAAGCCTTTTTACAAAGGAAACATCCTTTCAAAAAGAGTTTCAAATTTGAACATCATTTAGATGGATTGAATGTATTTTACAAGTTTTATAAAGAAGTAGAAGCCGAGGCAGACAAACCTCCAATTGTAATCTTTGAGTCTACAGGTCATTATCATGAACCAGTAGTGCAATTTTTAGAAAGGGAAGAAATCGTCTATATCATGGTTAATCCTATTGTTTCTCATGGTGCAAAAAAGTCGAGTATGAGAAAGGTGAAAACAGACGCAATTGATGCTTCCCATCTATGTGAACTGTACTATAAAGAGGATCTAGAGCCTTATCATAAGAAAAGTGTTCAGGTTTTGAACCTACGCAATTTGACAAGGCAACACGACGCGATAACAAGCTCCTATGTGCAAATGAAGCTACAATTTCAAGCTAATTTAGACCAGGTATTTCCAGAGTACAAGAAGGTATTCGGGGATACGTATTCTAGGGTATCGTTGAAAACTTTATTATTATATCCTACTTCAGAAAAGGTATTAAATGAGGAGCATAAGCACTTAGCTGAAACGATCAAAGAACTTTGTCCAACTAGGTCTTATAACTGGGCAATAAAGAAAGCTGAAGAATTAAAGGGAGCAGCATCTAGAGACCCATTTCAACAGAATCTCTATCAGAGTAATCTAATCAGTCTGAAAATGTATATTCAAATTCTATTGGAATACCAAGAGCATCTATCCAAGTTAAAAGAAGAGATAGATACTCTGGCAAAAGACATGGAAGACTACCATATTATTCGTTCTATTCCCGGTATAGGAGATAAGATTGCGGCAACAATCATCTCTGAAATTGGGGAGATAGATCGCTTTATACACCCGAAAAAACTTGTAGCCTTCGCAGGCATTGATCCAAGAGTTCACGAATCGGGGAAATTTAAAGCGACATATAACCGAATAACAAAAAGAGGTTCAAGTAGGCTTCGTCAGGTTCTTTACAGTGCGGTATTATGCGGTTTAAGAAAATCTCGAAATGGTAAGCTAATAGAGTTTTATCAGAGAAAACGAGAAGAAGGTAAACCTCATAAAGTCGTCATGATAGCTTGTGCTAATAAGCTCATTCAATGGATTTTCTACATTTTGAAACGTAAAGAGGCTTTTAGGTAAATAAACAATAAAATACTATAGAACCAAGACCTTCCAACGAGTTTGAGAAGGCTATTTGGTATGTCTAAAATTATTATATCACGGAAATTAGTTCATTTTTTAATAAGTTCTTGACCTCCTA
This sequence comes from Bacillus sp. F19, assembly GCA_023823795.1. Taxonomy (NCBI): domain Bacteria; kingdom Bacillati; phylum Bacillota; class Bacilli; order Caryophanales; family Bacillaceae; genus Bacillus; species Bacillus sp. F19. Next base: position 2,761,416 of record CP085710.1, on the reverse strand, counting down.
GTAGCTGGTATTGTGGAATAAGAAATGCAGAGAGTCCAGAATTAATATCTCTTTCCTCTTAGTTTGATTGTATGGGACTTAATTTTATTGCGGTAAAAATTTAGGGAACTCCAGTTAGTTTAGAACTTTCCTTAACCTACCGGCTAGTTATAAGGGGTTTACCGTTTTCTAATTGACTTAAGTACCTGTAGAAACACCAAACTCTTTAGCAAGTTCTTTATTATTCATACCTTTTCTGCATCGTAAGTCCCTTATCTGCTGTCCAAGCCTTTCTTTCATGTACTTCACTCCAATGAATGCATTTAGTATAGTGAACAACAATAAGTAGTAATGAGTTACTTTAATCATCAAGATAAAGAATAAACTGAAAAATTCAAATAAATTACTTGCATTTTGCAAATAATAAGTGTATAACTATCTTATGAGGTGAATTTACATGGAAAACACACGCGAATTATTTCAAATCATGACCAGACGCTTTGGTTTACTTAATAAAAACTGCTGTACAGCAGGAGGAATTGATATTTCATTAATACAGAGCCATATCCTTTATGAAATCGACCATATGCATCAACCTTCTATTCAACAAGTAGCAGATGCATTGGGGACGGATATTACGACATTCAGCAGACAAATCCAATCATTAATTAAGATGAACTTAGTCAAAAAAACGACTCATCCTGATGATAGAAGAGTTTACGTTCTTTCTTTAACTACTGAAGGTAAGTATATTGCAACAACGATTGATCATCAGATGAATGCTTATTTAAATGAAGTTTTCTCTCATATGAACGAATTTGAAAAAGAAACAGTCATACGCTCCATTAAGCTGTTGAATGACTCCATGGCAAAATCCAGCGTTTGCTGCACACCGCCATTGGGGTAATTCTTTTTAATCAATACTTGCAAAATGCAAATAAATTTATAGGAGGGATTTAAGTTGAAAGGAATATTGGATTCCGTTGTAATCGGAGGAGGGCAAGCAGGCCTTGCATCCGGACATCATTTACAAAAGAAAGGGCTACACTTTCTGATTTTAGAAGCGAGTGAGCAGGCAACGGGCTCTTGGCCTAATTATTATGACAGTCTGAAATTGTTTTCTCCAGCACGTTTTTCTTCGTTACCTGGCATGCAATTCCCGGGACCCCCTGATCATTATCCGTCTAGAGATGAAGTGATTCATTACTTGCAAGATTACATGAAAGAATTTCAGTTGCCGGTCATTACAAATCAGCGAGTTGAGTCTGTAGAGAAAGACGGTGAAGTGTTTAGAATTCGAACGATCTCTGGGGATACATTTCAGACCAGAACCATCATCAATGCAACCGGTTCTTTTCACAGTCCATTTATCCCTGTAATAAAGGGACAACAGACATTCAAGGGTCATGTCCTACATTCTTCAACATATCGGAATCCGGAACCTTTTATTGATCAAAGGGTTGTGGTTGTGGGGCGTAGGAATTCCGCCGTTCAAATTGCAATTGAACTGGGTGAATTAAGCCGAACGTCTTTAGCTGTACGGCAGCCCGTTCAACTCGTGAAACAACGGGTATTAGGGCAAGATTTACATTTTTGGATTAGGGTTATCGGCTTAGACACCTTCCCATTTTGGAGATTTGGCAAAAAGGCGCCAAGTCCAGATGCGGCCGCAGATTTAGGTGAATACAAGTCACGACTAGCTGAGGGAAAGCCGGATCAACTGCCCATGTTTAAATCCTTTTACACTGATGGTGTGATCTGGTCGGACGGAAAGATGGAGCCAGTGGATACGGTCATCTTTGCAACTGGGTATCGTCTCAATCTTTCCTACCTTAACCCTATTGGGGCGTTGGACTCCGAAGGGAATCCATTACAGGTAGCAGGCGTAAGTACGTCGGTCCCCGGTATTTACTATGTCGGTTTGAAGGTCAGCGTTCCTTTTCTTCCGCTACTTTAAGGGGGGTGGGAGGAGACGCTAAGTATGTTTTGCAAAAGCTTTTGAAACATCTGAATAAGTGATTTCAACAACGTTTATTTGTATTTTTTTCATCAATATCAATTTTCTTTGATTTTATTCTAAATACAAAATTATGAGGAGGATTATTATGAACGAATTAAATATATCAAATGGGTGCTGTGCCCCAACAGCTCAAAATGCACCAACAAATTCTGAGGTTACTCAAGAAACAAACAAGTTGCCTGTTGCGATTATAGGCGGTGGACCTGTAGGTCTTGCAGCCGCAGCCCATCTAGAAAGCAGAGGAGAATCCTTTTTCCTATTAGAAGCTGGCAATCAAGTAGGGGCAAATATATTATCATGGGGACATGTGCGGTTATTTTCACCATGGCGATATAACATTGATAAAGCTGCGTCAGCCTTACTCGAAAAGCATGACTGGACTCAACCGGATTTAGAAGCTTTGCCAACAGGAAAAGAACTCGTTGAAGAATATTTGCATTCTCTTTCCAACCTTCCTGAAATTAAACCGTTTTTACATCTAAATACAAAGGTTTTGTCCATTGGGAAAAAAGATACCGATAAAATGAAAACGGCGAATCGTGATCATGTGCCGTTTATCATTTACGCAGAAATAAATGGCGAGTTTAAGACGTTTGAAGCGAGAGCTGTGTTAGATGCTACTGGTACATGGGGAAATCCAAATCCATCAAATTCAAATGGAATATGGCTTAAAGAGGAAAAAACTCTTAAAAATCAAATCTTTTACGGAATACCTGACATTTTAGGAAAAGAAAAAGAACGCTATGCCAATAAACGGGTGTCAGTTGTAGGCGGCGGTCATTCAGCAATTAATGCATTATTGGATCTGGCAAAACTGAAAGAATCCTACCCGGAAACGGAGATCATTTGGATAATGAGAAGACAGAATGTTCAAGATGCATATGGCGGTGAAGAAAAAGATGCTCTTGCTGCCAGAGGAGCCCTAGGCAGCCGCATCCATCAGCTGGTTGATGCAAACCTGATTACCGTTGAAACTCCTTTTCTTATTCAGTTCCTTAAAAAATCTGACAAAGGAATGGACATTGTAGGTACCCAACATGGAAAACAGCGATCACTCTCTGAAATAAATCAATTGATTGTTAACGCAGGCAGCCGTCCAGATCTTGCTATGATCAGTGAAATTCGGACATCCATTGATTCTGCTACCGAAAGTGTTGAAGCGTTATCACCACTGATTGATCCGAATCTCCACAGCTGCGGAACAGTTCGTCCGCATGGGGAAAAGGAACTTCGTCAGCCGGAAAAGAATTTTTATATTGTGGGTGCAAAAAGTTATGGACGTGCTCCTACCTTCCTGATGGCAACAGGTTATGAACAAGTTCGGTCTGTAGTTGCATCCCTTAGCGGTGACCATGATGCAGCTGAAAAAGTGGAATTAGACCTCCCTGAAACTGGTGTTTGCAGTGTTAATATTAAATCCACATCCTCATGTGACGAAACTAGTTCTTGCTGTTAAAACATGCAGAAAGGGAGATCTAACTATTCTCCCTTTCTGGAATATAATTTAGAAAGAAGTGTGGTGAAATATGGTCATTAATCATGCAGGAGCGTTGAGAAAAGAATATTTTATTGCCTATATGAAGCTGATTATGAATGCGTTCGAATGTCCGATTGAACAGGCTCGTGACCTAACGTTTGAACGCTTGTTTCGATTAAAAGAAGATTATTTAGGCAAAGAAAGCTATCAGCAATTTCTTCAGGCATATGAAGAAATAAAACAATGAATTTACCTTAAGAAGAGAGGTTAAATCTTCATATTTGAAAGAAGGCGATATGCTGCATGCAGGATTCAATAAGCAAATCCCGTAATTCAAACGTCATTGTGATTGTCGCAATCATTACTGCATTAAGTTTATTGGGAGATTCCATGCTATATATTGCCTTGCCAATTTTCTGGAGAGAAGCTGGATTGGATTCCATTTGGCAAGTAGGAATTCTTCTTTCCATCAATCGGTTGATTCGATTGCCCTTTAACCCCATTGTGGGATGGATTTATAAAAAGATCTCATTACGGACAGGACTAATCATTGCTATTTTGATAGGAGCTTTTACCACATTAGGGTATGGATTATTTAAAGGGTTTATTGCCTGGATTATTTTACGTGGGATATGGGGTATTGCCTGGTCTTTTTTCCGAATTGGTGGACTTTCTAGTGTGGCTTATTATGCGGATGAGAACCGTCGCGGTGAAGCAATGGGTATATACAATGGCATATATCGTTTAGGCAGTTTAATTGGAATGCTGCTTGGGGGAATCCTTGTACCCATTGTAGGTTTACAATCCGTTTCCATTTTATTTGGCTGTCTTACTCTAATAGGTCTGCCATTCATTTTTTATACCTTTGGTACAGGATTTAGTACACAGGTTGAAAAGAAGCCTAGAGCACAATCCACTTTTCATTTGTCATTTGCTCATAAACAAAAGAATCTCCTTATTGTAAGTGGATTTTTAACCACTATGTTATTCCAAGGTGTCCTTACTTCTACTTTAAGTTCTCTCATCGAACGTAATTATGGTCAGCATATCAATCTATTCGGTCTCATTATTAGCGTGACTTTTTTATCTGGTCTCATACAATCTGCTAGGTGGATGTGGGAACCTTTCTTAGGCAGAAGATTTGGAATCTGGTCGGATGGACCAAATGGAAGAGTCCCTATTTTCGTCTTTTCACTCATTATTACTGGGGTGACATTTGGGATAATCTCGATTGAATTACCGTTAATTGGATGGATCTTAATTACGTTGTTGGTGATGATCGGTGCGATAGCTATTTCTACAGTAACTGATGCCATAGCGATTGATGTTGCAAGGACTGCAAATGTTGTTTCTTTTCTTACTCTATACTCAATTGTTCAAGATGTTGGGGCGGCATTAGGCCCGTTTATTAGTTACATGTTAATTGAAATTGAAAATGGCTTTACATATCTCTATTGGGGTGGGGCAGGAATCTTTATTGTGTTAGCCTCATTTTGGATGATCCTTTATTTTCAAGAAAAGGCTTCAGCCTTGAATCCTATAGAATCAAGAAACTCAATATCTAAATAAGTTCCAGTTGTGTTGAAGTAATATTAAATGAATTACATAGAAAGAAGCTTGAGGGATATTTCCCTCAGGCTTTAAATTTTGTAAGCATCTTTTACTTACGCCACTTGTTAGCTAAAGAATCTTTATAAATTCCAAAAAGGGACGTTTATAGAGCTGGTAGCAGTTGACCTCGCCCCTTTGGTAGTGTTACAAGTTTCACATAAAAGCTGAAAATTTGAAGCATCATTACTACCAAAGAGCTCTAAGGGGACAATATGATCTATATGTATTTTATTTTGTGTTCTAATTAAATTAGACAGATCACATCGACAGTCAGCATTAGAGCAAGTTCCCTTATCTCTGTAAAAAACTGCTGAAGTTAACCAAGTAGGAAAATATCTACGTGCTATTCGTTTTTTATTTGTTACAAATTGAGGATATTTACTCTCGATATCATCCATATATTTTATAAGAAATTCCGCTAACTCTAAATGAAAATCGTGTAAGAATTTTCTATCCTGAAAGATAAATTGAAATGCTGAATGTACAATTAACTCATCTATTTTATCTTGATTCTCTTTAATATAATCCATCCATTCATGGATTATCTCACTACAACCACAATTATGATGTCAATACTCATCTATACAACTGTCAAAGTCAGGTTTTGGAAGGTCTGGATGTAAGTTAACTTCATCAAGCGTTCTCTCTATATAACTATAAACCCATTCCACTTCAACATTGTTCCAAAGTTTATGCAACTCTTCTTTAATATCTTGAAAGAAATGCATATACCAATGAACAGCTGTCATTTTATCTGGTTTGACAATACAATCAATAATTTCATCTTTATAAATCTCAAATACTTCTGAACTATAGTCCCAGAAATTTGAAACAGCAAATCCTGCTAAGCCAATTCCAGAACTAAGAGCTAAATGTTCATCTTTTGGAGCCATTAGTTTCCCCCCTTTTTTCTTTTTATTATATAACAAAAAAGCCCAATTCTAGTTACTGTCTTAATACCAAGTTTTAGAATTAACCTTAGGTGATTCTTATGATAAATGCTAAAAACCTTTTAAGTTTGAATGGTAAAAAGGTTTACACTAAATTTACATTCTCTACATAATCCCTATACATAAGTGTCTTATTATATAAGTGTAATGTTATATGGTGATTAAGGAGGATGTTTATGCTGCAGAAACCTTGTGAGGAATTTGGTGAGTTTATTAATCATACGAGAGAAAGGAGTTACATCTCAGAAGAGAAATTTGCATTGCTATTAAAAACATCTGTTTCATTTATTAGACGACTGGAACGAGGAGAGGTACATCCAACGGATTCGTTAATTGCTGAGATTTCTAACGTACTTAGCATCCCCTTCGATGACCTGAAATTAAAGATTTGGTGTAACCCTCCATCCTTTCCTTGTCCTGAATAAGGTTATACTTCCAAAAAGCCGATATCTCATGAATTAAGACGAAAGTTTTGATATTTATCTTTTGCATACATAAGTGAATTATTATATAATGATTTCGACATGGAGGTGTTGGTATGGAAGTGACTTCAACGCTCGATATTCAAAAAGTATCCCAAATCCTTAAATTGCTTGGGGATAAGACAAGGCTCACCATGGTGAAGATGCTTGAGACAAACGAATGCTGTGTCTGTGAATTTACAGCGATTTTTAAAACAAGTCAGCCTGCGATCAGTCAGCATTTGCGTAAACTTCGTGATGCAGGATTGGTGAAAGAAAAACGCAAAGGTCAGTGGATTTTTTATTCAATGAATAAAGAAAGTGAATACTATCCATTCATAAAAGGATTATTAGATTATTTACCTGCACAAGATAACTTACTAACAGATTTAGAAGCACAAGGTTTACGTATTACATGTGAATAGAGAGGGGAAGAAAGATTGACTTCAGTACTTTTAGCTTCCATCATTTTTCTTTTAACTCTCATCTTGGTGATTTGGCAGCCAAAAAACCTCTCCATAGGGTGGTCAGCCTGTGGGGGAGCTATCGTTGCTTTATTAGTTGGAGTAGTTGATTTTGGTGACGTCATTGATGTTACGTCGATTGTATGGAATGCAACCCTTGCATTTATTGCAATTATTATCATCTCTCTGATCTTAGATGAGATTGGTTTCTTTGAATGGTCTGCTCTACATATGGCGAGAGCAGCAAGAGGAAACGGCGTTAGAATGTTTGTTTATGTATCGATTTTAGGAGCACTGGTAGCTGCGTTCTTTGCGAATGACGGTGCAGCTCTCATTTTAACTCCCATTGTTCTTGCAATGGTTCGAAACCTGAACTTTGAAGAGAAAATGGTGTTTCCATTTATCATCGCAAGTGGGTTTATCGCCGATACAACGTCTTTGCCTTTAGTCGTCAGCAACTTGGTTAATATCGTTTCTGCTGATTACTTTGACATTGGATTTATCGAATATGCTTCAAGGATGATTGTTCCTAACTTCTTTGCGTTAGGTGCCAGTATCTTGGTTCTTTATATGTTCTTCCGTAAAAGCATACCGAGGAATTATGATCTTAAAGATTTAAAAACTCCTAAAGAAGCCATCAAAGACGAGAAAATGTTCCGCTTATCTTGGGGTGTACTTGGGATTTTGCTAATCGGATATTTTATCAGTGAGTTCTTGAACATTCCAGTATCGATTGTCGCCGGTGTTGTAGCCATCTTCTTCTTAGCTATGGCTAGACGAAGCCCAGCTGTTCATACCAAAAAAGTGTTAAAAGGGGCACCATGGGCAATTGTCTTTTTCTCAATCGGGATGTATGTCGTCGTGTACGGACTCAGAAATGCTGGATTAACATCTGTTTTAGCTGATGTGATTCAAATGGCAGCCGATCAAGGGTTGTTTGTTGCAACCATCTCTATGGGATTCATAGCTGCAATCCTTTCTTCTTTAATGAACAACATGCCCACAGTCTTGATTGATGCTTTAGCCATTGCCGATACAGATACGACGGGCACGCTTAGAGAAGCATTGATTTATGCAAATGTGATTGGTTCAGATTTAGGACCTAAAATTACGCCAATCGGATCTCTTGCCACGCTTTTATGGCTCCATGTTTTGAGCTTGAAAGGCGTCAAAATCTCTTGGGGCACGTACTTTAAAACAGGTATCATCTTAACGATTCCAACCTTGTTTATTACTCTTGTTGGACTCTATCTGTGGCTGCTCATTATTTAAACCAACAAACTCAACTTAAAAGGAGACAACAACTATGTCTAAAAAAACAATCTACTTCTTATGTACTGGAAACTCTTGCAGAAGCCAAATGGCTGAAGGCTGGGCGAAAAAACATCTTGGCGAAGAATGGGATGTGAAAAGTGCCGGACTTGAAGCACATGGTTTAAATCCTAACGCTGTTAAGGCAATGAAAGAAACAGGTATTGATATTTCAAACCAAACATCAGATGTGATTGATCCTGAAATCTTAAACAATGCTGATTTGATTGTTACACTTTGCGGACATGCAGCTGACAATTGCCCTGTTACACCTCCGCATATCAAACGCGTGCATTGGGGATTTGATGATCCTGCGAAAGCAGAAGGAACGGAAGAAGAAAAATGGGCGTTCTTCCAGCGTGTGCGTGATGAGATTGGTGAAAGAATTGAGCGTTTTGCCAAGACTGGCGAATAATTAAACAGAAAAGCCGTGAGATAATCTCCCGGCTTTCCTTCTATCAGACGTATAAGTAAATCATTATATTTTAATGAAGGAGCTTACAATGATGAAAAAAGTAGAAATTTTTGATCCGGCAATGTGCTGTTCAACAGGAGTTTGCGGTCCGAGTGTCGATCCTGAATTAACACGGGTGGCATCTGCGGTTTATTCATTAAGCCAAAAAGGATATAGCGTAACGAGATACAATCTGGCAAACGATCCAGGGGCATTCACTGACAATCAAGCAATTAATCAATTGCTTCACGAAAAAGGACCAGACGTATTACCTCTTACCCTTTTGGATGGTGAAATTGTAAAAGAGGGAACATATCCAACAAATGAAGAACTTGCAACATGGTTTAATGTAAAACAGGATGAATTAACTCAAAAACCAAAAGCAAGACTGTCCATCAATCTCAATCAATTGTAATAGGAAGTTAGGTGATCTGAAATGTACCAGCCTTATAATCCGAAAAATGGAATCGGCACTCCTTTCTTATTTTTCACTGGGAAAGGCGGTGTTGGTAAGACATCAACAGCTTGTGCCACAGCAGTTGCCCTGGCAGATCAGGGAATAAAAGTTTTATTAGTCAGTACAGATCCTGCCTCCAACCTGCAGGATGTGCTTGAACTGGAGTTGACCAATCGAATCGTCCCAGTCCCTTCTGTCGAACATTTATATGCATGTAACCTTGATCCAGAAGAGGCGGCTTCTGCTTATCGGGAACAAGTTGTTGGTCCTTATCGCGGGAAGCTTCCGGACACTGTTGTAGCGACCATGGAAGAACAATTATCAGGGGCATGCACTGTTGAAATTGCTGCTTTTGATGAGTTTACACGATTACTCGGTGATTCTGCCATTGTAGATTCTTATGATCACATCATTTTTGATACGGCTCCAACAGGGCATACATTACGATTATTGCAGCTTCCAACCGCTTGGAGTGGCTTTTTAGAGGAAAGCACTCATGGAGCATCATGTTTGGGGCCTTTATCCGGACTAGGAAATAAAAAAGATTTGTACTCGAAAACAGTTGAAGCATTATCAGATCCCAGCCAAACAACATTAGTTTTAGTTTCTCGACCTGATGCGTCCTCTTTGTATGAAGCCAATCGAGCGTCACTTGAGTTAAAAGAAATTGGGATTAACAATCAGCTGCTTCTAATTAATGGGCTGTTGCAAACGCACGTGTCTGAAGATGAGGTTTCAGCTGCATTTTATCACCGTCAGCGTCATGCCTTACTAGAAATGCCTGCTGCGTTAAAACAAGTAGTCACCTATTCCCTGCCTTTTGTTTCGTATTCTCTGACAGGCATTCAAAATCTTCGTTATTTATTTAAACAATACACTTTGCCTGTTTCAAAGATTAAGGATCATACAGAAGGCTCTATATCAATACCTGGTTTACACCAAGTTGTTGATAGCTTTTTACATGACGGGACACGAGTTATTTTTACAATGGGTAAAGGGGGAGTTGGCAAAACTACTGTGGCGTCTGCGATAGCTGTTGGTTTGGCAGAAAAGGGTCATAAGGTTCATTTAACAACAACTGATCCGGCAGCACATATAGAGTATATGTTTGAGCAAGGCATTGGTACGGACAATCTGTCTATCAGCCGTATCAATCCCGTTGAAGAAGTCGAAAAATACAAACGTGAAATTCTATTGAATGCTGGAAATGAACTGGATGAAGAAGGTCTTGCGTACCTGCAGGAAGATTTAAATTCACCTTGTACAGAAGAAATTGCTGTATTCAGGGCATTTGCGGATGTTGTAGACCGATCAGAACAAGAAATTGTGGTGATTGACACAGCTCCAACAGGTCACACCTTGTTATTACTTGATTCTGCGGAGGCTTATCATAAAGAAATGACCAGGGCCACAGGTGAAGTTCCAGAGAGTGTGAAAAAGCTGCTTCCTCGGCTCAGAGATTCAAAAGAAACTGGGGTTGTCATTGTCACACTTGCAGAAGCAACACCCGTTCTTGAAGCCGGCAGACTGCAGGAAGACTTGAAACGTGCACAGATTGAACCAAAATGGTGGGTCATTAACCAGAGTTTATATGCGACGGATACAAAAGACCCGGTTTTAAGTGGAAGGGCGATGTCAGAAAAGGATTGGATTCAAAAAGTGAAATCAGATTTTTCTTCACATACAGCCATTATTCCATGGATGAGGGAAGAAAAGCTTGGTTATGAAAAATTAATGGATTATTTATCTACCATGTGAGAAGACAATGAAAAATAATCCTAAAAAGCCGGTTAACCCTCTGATCACATTTTCGGTTTCGATGTTATTAGGTATGTTTTTCTATAGTCTGTTTAGATTTTTAACCATATACTTTGACTTAAATTTGTTTCCTTAATAAGTGTGCTTTAACAAGACAAAAATGGAGGGATCATCATCATGAATAGAGTGGTCATTTTAGGAACAGGTCCTGCAGGTTTAACAGCAGCTATCTATTTAGCACGTGCAAATATGAACCCGATTGTTATAGAAGGAACTGAACCAGGAGGTCAATTAACACTTACTACAGAAGTCGAGAACTTTCCTGGCTTTGTTGATGGTGTCATGGGTCCTGAGCTTATGGATAACATGAGAAAACAGGCAGAACGTTTTGGAGCAGAATTTAAGCGTGGCTGGGTGACAGAAGTAAACATGTCTAAAAAGCCCTTTCGTTTACAGGTAAATGGTTTAGGTGAAATTGTAACGGAAGCTTTGATCATTTCAACAGGTGCATCTGCGAAGCTTCTCAATATTCCAGGTGAAAAAGAAAACATCGGTCGCGGAGTCAGCACATGTGCGACATGCGATGGCTTCTTCTACCGCGGTAAGAAAGTCATTATCATCGGCGGTGGAGATTCTGCGATGGAAGAGGCAAACTTTCTAACCAAATTCGCCAGTGAAGTTGTCATTGTGAACCGTAGAAATGAACTCCGTGCATCGAAGATCATGCAGGATCGTGCGAGAGACAATGAAAAAATCTCTTGGAAGTTGAACAAAACACCGGTAGAAGTCCTGTCAGGCGAAAAGGGAGTAACTGGGTTAAAGGTAAAGGATAATCAATCAGGTAAAGAAGAAGTGATTGAAACAGATGGGATCTTTGTAGCCATTGGTCACCTTCCGAATACAGCGTTCTTAAATGGACAAATTGATACAGATGAAACAGGATATATTAATGTCATTCCAGGTACAACAGAAACCAATATTTCAGGGGTTTTTGCATGTGGAGATGTACAAGATAAGAAATACCGTCAAGCCATTACTGCAGCTGGAACAGGCTGTATGGCAGCACTAGATGCGGAAAGATACTTAGAAGGTCAAGCAACACATGACTGGAGTCAAACATTATACTAAAGGTGGAATACAACATGACAACGAAAAACTATCACGAATTAATCAAGAATCGCATTTATATTGGCGGTGCAGATGATGCACAAGATATGATGAATAATGAAAAAGCTGACATCGTATTCGATTTAAGAGCAGAAGCAAAAAACCATAATCCTGAATATAATCGTATTCATAGCCCAATCGTTGACGATGCAGGTGAACAAGATGAATCAGTAAAAGAAGCCATTGAGCAAGTGGTGAGTGCGTATAAGGAAGGAAAAAAAATATATTTCCATTGTCAGGGTGGGAGTAACCGTACCGGTACAGTAGCAATCGGAACATTATTAGAACTTGAACAAGCAAAAACGATCGAAGAAGCAGAGAACATTGCTAAAACAGCTCGCCCAAAAATCAATGTAAAGCCTGAAATGCAAGAAACGTTAAAAAGATTATACCCAAACGCTTAACTTACAATGAGGGAGATGGAGAAATTGAAAATTACAGAGAATGCAAAACAATTATTAGAAAGCATTTTTAAAGAACGTAATGCTGAAGGTATTAGAGTCTATTCATTGGGTTCGGGGTGCTGCGGTCCACAAATCGGCTTATCTTTAGATGCACCTCTAGAAACGGACATCATTCAAGAAGTAAATGGTGAATCGGCTACACTAAGTTAGACAATTATTTTAAGGTCAAGTAGACTAACGGAAACAATGAAAAAAGGAGATTCTACTATGACTAAACGAGAGCGCCGAACATTCACACAAGAATTTAAAGAACAAATCGTACAACTATACCTAACTGGAAAGCCACGTAAAGAAATTATAAGAGAGTACGATTTGACGCCTTCCTCGCTGGATAAATGGATCAGTCAACAACGCAACTCAGGTTCGTTTAAAGAAAAAGATAATTTAACGCCTGATCAAGTGAAATTAGCTGAGGTAATGAAGAGAAATAAACAGCTAGAAATGGAGAATGATATTTTAAAGCAAGCCGCGCTGATCATGGGACGAAAGTAAATGTGATTCGAAACAACACCCACAAATATTCGGTATCAGCAATGTGTAACGTCCTCGAGATTCCAAGAAGCACGTATTATTACGAAGAAAAAATTCACCCTCAAACAGATGAGGTAACCCTCAAGGTGATTGAAATCTTTCATGCCAGCCGCCAAAACTATGGGACGCGGAAAATTAAAGTGGAACTCCAGAAATGTGGATACCAGGTTTCAAGAAGACGGATTGGCAGAGTGATGAAAGAGCAAGGTCTAGTGTCCACTTATACCATTGCCCAGTTCAAGCCCCATGCATCAACGTGTAACGAATCGAAACAAAAGAATGAGCTTAACCGTGAGTTCAGACAAAAAGCAGCTTACAACGTGGTTGTCAGTGATTTAACGTATGTGAGAGTCGAGAAAAAATGGCATTACATATGTGTATTTGTTGATCTTTACAATCGGGAAATTATCGGGTACAGTGCTGGTCCGCAGAAGGACGCACAGCTTGTGTACCGAGCCATTTCTTCAATTGAAATTGATCTAAGCAAGATCAAGCTATTTCACACGGATCGAGGAAGTGAATTCAAGAATAAATTGATTGACGAAGCCCTAGCAACATTTAAAATCAAGCGTTCTTTGAGTATGAAAGGCTGTCCATATGATAATGCGGTGGCGGAGGCAACATTTAAAATTATCAAGACAGAGTTTGTGAAAAAACGCCACTTCGAATCATTATCCGACTTAAATAGAAAACTATTTGATTATGTGAACTGGTTTAATGGAACAAGAATACATGGTACATTGGGTTATTTAAGTCCAAGAGAATACAAAAATTTACACCTTAAAAAAACTGTCTAGTTTAGTGTTGACATACCATGGCATCAAGGTTGCATTAGATCCTCAAATCTCCTCTTCTGTAGAAGAAGTAACCTTAGACAAAGAGAACACTGCTGATGGAGCAGGATTTGTATTAATAGGCGGCAGCGAGTGCTGTTAACTATAAAAGTTTCAGAAATCTAATTAGAATTCTGAGACTTTTTTTCTTTCAGTAATAAGTAAACTGAATTTTATGATAAGTTGTAAAGGTATGAAAAGATTAATTTAATAATCATGAGAGGTGTTTATTTTGCAATATCAGATCGAAAAAATGTTGGACAATGATTGGGAACAAGTCAGATCCATTTATCTTGAAGGCATTGCGACCGGAAATGCTACATTCGAAACGGATGCCCCTTCTTGGGAAAGCTGGGATGAAGGTCATTCCAAAACTTGTCGACTAGTTGCTAAAGTTGAAAAGAATGTTCTTGGCTGGGCAGCATTAAGTCCTGTCTCAGGAAGATGCATATACGCAGGAGTAGCAGATGTGAGCATTTATATAAACCATACAAATAAAGGTCTTGGAATTGGAAGTGCCTTACTTCGTTCAATTATAGATTTAAGTGAGAAAGAAGGTTTTTGGACACTTCAAGCAGGAATTTTTCCGGCAAACATTCCTAGTTTAAAAATACATAAAAAAGAAGGATTTCGAGAAGTAGGGATCAGAGAACGTATCGGTAAAATGAATGGTGTATGGAGAGACGTTGTCTTTTTAGAAAGAAGAAACAATATTTCATAATGTTACATACCTATTGGAAGACAACAAAATTGATGCAAAAAACAAAAAGAAATTATATGTGTGTAAGTGAAGAACAGATGAGAATTAAGCACGATAAAAGTTGTGATAGCTGAATAAAAAAAGGGAGGGTGAATTAAACCTCCCTTATTCATCGTTCTACCATATTAAATAATAGTCAATAATGTGTATAAATATTTATTTTAAAGTGATAACAAATTGACCACATGATCACACGATGACCACACACTTAAGTTTCTAAAGTAAATTCATTTAACCGTAAAGTATGAAGGAACTTGGATTTACGCACTTAAATCAATTAAATAAAGTGTAATAACTAGGGTTTCATAAATACCTAATACTACGCATGTGGAGTGCTGTTCACTACTTGTAAGTAAAGATAAATAAAGATGTAACAGTGAGTAGGGGGCCTTTCCTGAGTGGGGAGGCTCTTATTTATTGTCATGAACTACGGAGACTAATATAACTGACCTCTTCGCTGCCAGCGTGGAAAGTAAAATTTTCTATAGTTTTCTAGTGTGTCCTAAAATGGCTTTATATCTAGGTTTTAAGGGGTATATAAGATTTGAGATTACGAATAATAAAAAACTTAGGGAAGCCAGAGTATGATCAGCTGCAACAAACCGGAAAAGCGATCTTCTCCAATGCCGCAACGCGGCATGAGTGTCTACCATAAAAACAGAAAGAGGCAAGATAACGGTTCTCTTGCTTTTTTCTGTTTTTGTTGAGATAGGGCCATGAGAAGCACGTGCTTCACCTGTGCTTCATGTGCTGAATTCATTTGCTCACTATTTCACAAAAATGTTCACCAACTCTCGATATTTTAGTGACTTAAATCACGAGGGAGTTTCAGCAAAAGTTAAAATAAGAGTGTAATCATTAATTAACAAACACAAATTAGGAGTTTAAGTTGTTAAGAGGTTAATTAATCATCCACATGTACAAGAGAAATTCCTTAAGTTTCTCCAAGAACAATAAAAAAAACAAGGAAAATTTTCATAAGACGACTTCAAACTGATTCTATTTAAGTGTCAACTTGGATTGTTGAAGTATGAATGAAAATAGCGAAAAGTGGCTGTTGCCGTTCGCTAAACAAATCCAAATTTTATTAATATTTTTCCTACAAAAAATCCATTATAAATTTTCCATTAGACGTTTTTTGATTAATTCATAATCGTCCCTAGTAATACCAGGAGCAAATTCTTCAGGTAATTCCTCTAAGTCTGGAATTGGTCCGCCTTCAGGAGTACCAATTTTCACTTCAAGCGGTTGCCCATTTTCCGGATTTGTTCCTTTCCAAATCATTCCGATATCCCTGTATTCTGTTTCGCTCCATGTGAATAGCACATTGCTTAAGCCTTTTTCTATGAACGGTCTGGCATAATCAAATTTTGAGTTATCAAGATTTGGAACTGGAAGCATTTTCGTCAAGTCTACCCCTGTAGCAATTTCGATTGCTTTCGCATAGGCGAGGATATGTGTTCCTCCACGAACAAGTAAATACCCAATCATGGTTCTAGCAACTGGGTTATCAGTCATCTCATAAACTCTCATTTTATGTGTACGTGCACCAATCTCTAGAAAAAAGTTATGTGTTAAATCTAAAACCAGATTTCCACTATTAAAAACATTATCACCAGTCCAAGGTCTTCCCATTGAATCACCTGGTATAGCCGTTTGAGCTGTAGAAATAAAATGGTGGGTGTTTCTCGCATCCTTCCCATTTTGAAGTGGAGTGATATCCGGATTCCCTGGAAAAGTATTACCTACCGATAACAAATTAATCGTATTAGAAACAAGTTCTACATGACCAAATTCTTCTGCTGTAATGCTTGCCACTAACTCATAGAATGGTTTTAGCTTTTTTTTATTTCTGAAGTTAAAAGACTGAAACATATAGTTATTTAAGGTAGACATCTCCCCAAACTTGCCACCCAAGAGCTCTTGTACTGCTGCTGCAGCATTCATATCGCCGTGTGCGGGTATAGGAAGTTCAATTACCAATTTATTTATTCTTTTAAACATTATTTCCCCTCCACTTCCTTTTTGTTAACCAGGAAAAACCCAAATAATTTGCTGGGTACGAATAAAAAAGGGAGTTCCGTTAGATTCGACAACAATGTGATCTGGCAATACATTTTTCAAGGAGCCACGAACGCTACCTCTTATGGTTTGAACAGTAACCATTTTGCCAACAATGGTTGTTAATGTCTGATAAACATAGGGATCATAAAAGCTTAACAGGTCGTTGTTTGTCATTTAGATCCTCCTATTCTAAAGTCATTCTTATTGAGTATATGTTTCTCGATATGAAAAAAGACTGAAAAACAACTGTTCAATTTGACTCTTTTTGTTAAATACTATCCTGAAAATAATAAACGGCAATAGCACATTTTTGGCAATACGAAACTAGACCTAGCAATAGCCAATTTTTTAAAATGGACCTAGGCATGACTAATCTAATCCTTTTATGTACGAATTTACGCTATGGCTCGCATACGCCGATGTAATTGACAATAAAATTGAAAAGATACAGCAAGGGCTTGTAGAGCTCCAGAATAAACTTTATGGCACAGGTAATGCCATTCAAAGTATAACGAAAACTCTTGACAAACTATTTCAACGTCAGGACGAACTGTTTCAACGTCAAAACAATATTATCAAGTTACTGGAAGTTGTGTATAACAATTTACCTGAAGTCCTCATTCCTGATTGGAGAACATTAGAAGAGTCGAAAATGGGGACGATATGGGATTGGACAATCCCCCCAGTGCAAACTCAATCGGTCTTCTGGTTGCTTTTTATTATTTGCAAGATGAGCCTGGCTTTGAGCATGAATTATTAAGATATTGATCACCAATAAATTTTTCTGCCCATATCGCAGCTCTCATGATAAAGGAAAAGGTATCCTTCCCCTTTTCAAGCCCCATGTTAACCAAACCCATAGGAATATTGTCATCATTCATGATATCCGGATCAAAGCCTGCTCCCGCCAACGCATCGCGCATTTGTTTATTTACACTCTGGTCAGCCGTGCTGATAATAATTGTAGAACTGTTAAAAGGATTGCCGGCTGTTCCTCCTTGAGTATTTTCAGTCCAGATATTGAAATTATTTAATTGATCACCGAGGCTTGCAAAAATACCGTGATAAAAACCTTTTTCGGCATCTCCTGCCGTTACAGTCCCACTGTAATCCTTTCCAGGTTTATTTTCAACAAACCCAAGGTAGCTCCGAAAACCGAAGTAAACAGCTGGTGGAGGTGTCTGTCCGATTAATACAACAGCCTCATCAGGCCTGAGTTTATAAGTAAATCCAGGTACTATATAATTTATATTAGAAGGATAATTAGTAGGCGCATCCGGGTCATATCCAATTGGAGGTTCCTGTCCTTCGGATGGATGTTGATTAGGAGCTGGCGGCAGTAAGACGGGTGAATAGGGAGCACCAGCTTGATTCCCCATAGCATTATCCACAACACCTTCACTGACAAGCTTTAGTATGTCTATATACCTTAATTCCCCTTCCTGTACAATAAAACCTCTCTCTTCTAATGTTGAGACAAACTTATTAACATTACCATTATCATCAGTAAATTCATTCAACATTGGGTTTCGATACATCATTTTCATCTCCTTAAATCTGTGAAAGCCCTGATAATAATGGTATGACAAATTTGTAAGTTTTGTGCCTATTTCAAATATTGCTGAATCTGGCCCATGGAGAAATGAGTATTTAATGGGACAGGGACGATGAACCTGTTCCCTTATTTCATTTGTTTCGATTTGCGCACCAAAGGACCCATTTTACTTACAATTAAGGAGTTCCTTATCTAACGATACAGAAGAAAATAGTTAGAGAAACTAACTATAAATTATTCAAGAGGAGTTTTTATATGTGTTATGGACACAAGGAACAAACGATATTACTAGGTTCCTTGATGTCATGCCCTTCATATACTACATTAAATCAAAATAAATTTTAGGAGGTCATATGTTGAACAACTATACCCATCCATACATTAATCCTTATAGGAATCAATATGTTCATTCAGGTAATAGGTCTGTTTGGCTTCTCTGTTACTTGGATTTGCATAAATAACCTGTTTTGTAACCTCTGCAACCCATTGATATTCTCCTTTCCTGAAGTCCTGCTTAGCTTTCTCTATAACACGTTCCTCTCCACCCATATATTCCACATATTTTTTTGCTGATTCTTCAGGTAATAATTTATTTAGATCAACCGGGTTTCCACTATACCAGCCGATATACTTCTGATACACTGCTTTTGCATTATGATTGACAGTTCCATAAAGTTCACTATTATACCATTCACCCGTCAAACTTTCTGGAAGCTTCACCATTCTTCCAACCTCTTCAATTGTATACCCTTTATTAATCAACCTTAATGTTTGGTCATTTATATATTGATATAAGTCTCTTTGTTTTTCCAAATATTCAATTGCTGTTTGGTTTCCAAAACGAGGCCAGTTGTGCACTCCAAATACTGACGCTAATTTTCTTCCCCATAAATCAATGGCCTTTTGGATGCTAGTTGCCCAAGCCACTGGGTCTCTTACTTTGAATCGGCTACACTAAGTTAGACAATTATTTTAAGGTCAAGTAGACTAACGAAAACAACGATAAAAGGAGATTCTACTGTGACTAAACGAGAGCGCCGAACATTTACGCAAGAATTTAAAGAACAAATCGTACAACTGTATCTAAATGGAAAGCCACGCAAAGAAATTATAAGGGAGTATGACCTGACTCCCTCCTCACTAGATAAATGGATCAGTCAACAACGCAACTCAGGTTCGTTTAAAGAAAAAGATCATTTAACGCCTGATCAAGTGAAATTGGCTGAGGTAATGAAGAGAAATAAACAGCTAGAAATGGAGAATGATATTTTAAAGCAAGCCGCGCTGATCATGGGACGAAAGTAAATGTGATTCGAAATAACGCCCACAAATACTCGGTATCAGCAATGTGTAACGTCCTCAAGATTTCAAGAAGCACATATTATTACGAAGAAAAAATTCTACCTCAAACAGATGAGGTAACCCTTAAAGTGATAGAAATCTTCCATGCCAGCCGCCAAAACTATGGCACGCGCAAAATTAAAGTGGAACTCCAGAAATGTGGATACCAGGTTTCAAGAAGACGGATTGGTCGAGTGATGAAAGAGCAAGGCCTAGTGTCCACTTATACCATTGCCCAGTTCAAGCCCCATGTCTCAACGTGTAATGAATCGAAGCAAAAGAATGAGCTAAACCGTGAGTTCAGACAAGAAGCAGCTTACAACGTGGTTGTCAGTGATTTAACGTATGTGAGAGTCGAGAAAAAATGGCATTACATATGTGTATTTGTTGATCTTTATAATCGGGAAATTATCGGATACAGTGCTGGTCCACAGAAGGACGCAAAGCTTGTGTATCAAGCGATTTCTTCGATAAAAATTGATCTAAACAAGATCAAGTTATTTCACACGGATCGTGGAAGTGAATTCAAGAATAAATTGATTGACGAAGCCTTAGAAACGTTTGAAATCAAGCGTTCTATGAGTATGAAAGGCTGCCCATATGATAATGCGGTTGCGGAGGCAACATTTAAAATTATCAAGACAGAGTTTGTGAAAAAACGCCACTTCGAATCACTATCCGACTTAAAGAGGGAACTATTTGATTATGTGAACTGGTTTAATGGAACAAGAATTCATGGAACATTGGGTTATTTAAGCCCACGAGAATACAAAAATTTACACCTTAAGAAAACTGTCTAGTTTAGTGTTGACATACCATACTTTCAGTATCACCTTCAGGTAACATAAAGTAAGGATAATTTAATTCCCCGCCATTTTGTATCTTCATTAACTTTGTAAATGATTGAGGGAAGTTTATGCCTAAAATACTCTCTGCTTTTTTTATGATTTCATCGTTTATCGGATATTCAATCCGTTTATCTTTGTTATTCTTTTTCCAAAAATCTTTGCCCTTATAGAAATCCTTTTTGATAATATGCACCCCTTACACTCTTATTTTATATTACATATATTTCTTATGCCTTATTAAACAATCCTGCCCTTTAATGGAATAACTTACAAATTCAAGATGAACTATCTAATTTCCTTTCTTACTTCAGAATCTGGCCCTTTAATTGAACAAGGTTTCTAAGGAAAATATGAATGCTGTATACAAATCTAGTTAACATAATCAGATATTATCGGTATTAAAAAAGGATCTTCAAACGAAGATCCTTTTCTACTGCTTATTGACTAAAGATTAGCTTTAGGTAGCTTTTGTCATAATATACGATTATTTACAAAGGATATATCTATGTCAGAAAAAATATTCTTTGGAGGTAACTAATTATGACCGAAAACCGTACAAAACTAACCTCAGCCGAAATAGGCGCAATTTGGACTGCTTACATGAATGATAGTATGTCCAAGTGCATGTTAGGTTATTTTCTTAAAGATGTAGAGGATCAAGAAATTCGTTCTATTATCCAACAAGCCTATGACCTTTCATCTACCCACATCGAAAAACTTACTTATTTGTTTCAAGAAGAACAACTCCCATTACCTACAGCATTTTCAAGTGAAGATGTGAATATGAATGCTCCTCGCTTATATACTGATACGTTTATGCTTGAATATATTGGCCACATATCGAGAGCTGGTTTACTTGCATATGGTGGCTACGTTGCAATGAGTGCTAGAAAAGACATAAGAGCCTATTTTATGGAGGGGCTTACAGAAGTATCTAACTTATACAACACTGGTGCGGATGTATCTCTTTCAAAAGGATTATTTGTTAGAGCACCTTATATTGCTTATCCAACTAAAACAGACTTTATAGACAGCAAAAATTATTTTAGTGGGTTAAATCCATTTACCAACAAAAGACCACTAAATGCAATAGAGATATCTTACTTACATATGAATACCCAAACCAACGTTATAGGAGGAAGCTTGGCACTTAGTTTTGCTCAAACATCCTCGAGTGAAAATATTCAAAAATGGATGTTAAGAGGAAGAGATATTACAAAAAAACATGTTCAAGTCTTTACAAAGATGCTTATAGATAACGATATACAACCACCTCTTTCGTCAGAAGTTGCTATTACTGATTCAACAACACCGCCGTTTTCAGATAAATTAACAATGTTTTTTATGTCATTGTTAAGTGCCATTGGAACAGGTAATTATGCAACGGCAGCAGCCGCAAGTCAGCGAAATGATTTAGCCATAAATTACGAACGTCTATCACTTGAAATCGCTCAATATGCGAAGGATGGTCTCGACATCATGATTAGTAATGAATGGATCGAACAACCACCCGGAACGATGGATAAAGAGAAACTTGCAAGAAAAAAGAACCAAAATAGTTAAAATTCCTTGGATTGGTTAACCAGTAGGAAGTGGTTAAATGTCAAAGGAAGGACGAATGGAGAAAGTCCTTTGGAGTATTGCATTACCTGGCTTTGGACAAATTTTAAATGGTAAGTTTCTCAAAGGACTACTTTTGATACTATCAGAATTTATAGTTAACGTTCAATCAAATTTCAATAAAGTGATTATGTATAGCTTTCAAGGTGAAATTTAAGCAGCTATTGACCATGTTAACTATCAATGGCTTATGTTTTATCCCTGTCTTTATATGTTTGCTATATGGGATGGCTTTTGATTTCTTGTTTCCCACTAGGGTTAATTGCAGGTTATCAAACTCACCTAAACCATGCAGGTGATAAAGACCTACAAAAATTACTGGAGGAAGCCATTCACGTTTTCAGGATCCAGAAATAGCAGCTGCTATTTCAATGAACATCGCACAAGGATTAGTATCGTGTAGTACGATTATGGGGCAATCAATTCGAGAAGACATAGCTATGATGTTCGGACAGTTTCATGTACAAGGGGTACGACAACGATTCCTTCCTTTTTATGTCATAAGACATTATTTTACAAATGAAACCCTCGGTTACTATTTAATTTAACCGAGGGTTGTTTATTTTTATTGGGAATAAAGAAATATCCGTAAAGTCTATCATTGTTTATCCTACAACTGATTCAATTTATCCATCATTTTTTGCCTAGACGGATTAGTATAAATCAACGTGGTATGAATATTTGAATGACCTGCAATATGAGCCACTTCATGTACATCAAATCCATTCTCAAGAGCATGAGAACAAAAATAGTGTCTTAAATCATGAGGGCTTAACACTTGTTCCAATCCAGCTAGGTGACTATACTTTCGAAACATATTGTTAGCCGTCATACGGCTTAACTTTGGTCCTTTGTTAGATAAAAATAAATAAGGACTGTCTGTATACTTATGTTTTTTTCGTAATTCCAAGTAATCTTTTAAAGCTTGAATGACTTTTTGATTTAAAAGGACAGTACGTTGTTTGTCTCCCTTACCAGAACGAATGACTAACTCTGATGATAATAGGTGTAAATCTCGACTAATCTCAATACTTAAAGCTTCACTAATCCGGCAGCCTGTAAAAGTAAGCAAAATAACCAGGGCATAGTCTCGAACATTTTGCTTTTCAACTACAGCTTGATTGAACTTATGAACCTCTTTTTCGGTAAATTGTGCTGGCGAGGCATAGGTTTGTTGAATTTTTTTCTTCATTTTCTTTGTAATGACCATGTCTTCTTGAACGCCTACTGATATCAGAAATTCATTATATTTTTGAAGAGCCGAAAGTTTAGCGTTAATCGTTTTGGCACTTCGTTTTTTTATCACCTGAAGATATTGGAGGTAGTCCTTTACATTTTGTATGTAAAGAGCTCTTGGTTGTTTATCAAAGGTGTCCTCAAACCAAGAAAAATATTCTTTCACAGCCAATCGGTAATTACAAATGGTATTTTCGGATTTATCTTCCAAACGAAGATATTTAACAAAATTCTCAATCAAACTCATAATCTTACAACCCCATAAATTATGTTTAGTTTTTATTTGGCAGGCTTAAAATAAATTATGTTTAGTTTTATAAGAGGATTATATCATAATGAGACCAGAAACAATTCTGGATTTAAGGGGCCACTATAGAAAACAAAACCAAAAATCAAAAACAAAAGATGGATTTTTCAAGAAAAGTGATTATGTGTATGACGAACATTTTGATTGTTACATATGCCCGCACGATCAAGTGCTTCCTTACAGAACTACTACGAAAAAAGGATACAGACAATACTCTTCCGATCCGAAGGTTTGTGAAAATTGCCCATTCCTAAGCCAATGTACGGAGAGCCAAAATCATCAGAAATTGATTGAAAGGCATCTCTGGCAAGAATACTTAGATGAAGCTGAACACCTTCGTCATACAGAAGAGAACAAAACAATTTATGCAAAACGTAAAGAAACGATAGAGCGTGTCTTTGCAGATGCAAAAGAAAAGCATGGTATGCGTTGGACAACGTTGAGAGGACTCAAAAAATTGTCCATGCAGGCGATGCTTACTTTTGCTGCCATGAACTTGAAAAAGTTGGCATCCTGGACATGGAAGCCAGCGAAAGCGGTATAAAAATAGTCAACGAATAGGCCTACAAACATCAAATTAGCCCCAGAAATGACAAAAAGCATTCGGATAGAGTTCATCCGAATGCCTTTTGTCTACAATCTGAGAGTGAAACTTGAATGGTTTCACTCTTTTTTATTTTTCGTGATCGTTAGAGGTTCAGTTTCAAGTTGATAGCTTACTTTGACTTTTATATTTTCCCATTCCCGCAGCCATTCTTTCTCACAGGCGGAGCGTTTTCCTATTTCGAGGGGATCCGCTTTATATCCTGCAGTTTTTTCAGTAATTCTTCTTTTTCTTTTTCTTTTTTTTAAATAAAGCCAGGGCAAACCCGAAGCCAAAATGATCCACTGATGAGTGGCCAGCCAGGAAGCTTATTCGTATCGAAATGTAGCTCTGGTTTCAGAGGATATACTGCTTCCAATATGCTTTAACATATTGAAGGCGTTTTCAGTAATCAATCCCTTTGAGTAAGCAGAGGATTTCTAGTATACTTGGTCAGAGAAATTGTACCAGGAAAGGGAAAAATCAAACTATGACAACACAATTAGAAGCTTTAAACCTTCCGGATCATATACTGTCTGATATAAAAAATAGATCGGAAATATTCAAAAACAGCGATGATGCCATGCAGATCGGCAAAGGCGGATATATGCCATCAGAGGATGCAATTTTATATGATGCCATGATTGCTTTATCATTAGGTAAAAATGTTCTATTAAAAGGACCTACAGGCTCAGGTAAAACAAAGCTGGCCGAAACGCTTTCAAATCTTTTCGGACAGCCAATGCACAGTATCAACTGCAGCGTGGATCTTGATGCTGAAGCACTGCTTGGCTATAAAACCATTTCGCAGAATGGTTCAAAAACGAGCATAGAGTTTATTGAAGGGCCTGTTATTCATGCGATGAAAAAAGGCCATATCTTATATATTGATGAAATTAATATGGCAAAGCCTGAGACGCTTCCAATCCTAAATGGAGTCCTTGATTACCGTAAAATGATTACGAATCCATTTACAGGAGAAGTGATCAGAGCGAGCAAAGACTTTGGCGTGATTGCAGCTATTAACGAAGGTTATGTTGGGACCGTTCCTTTGAACGAAGCCTTAAAAAATCGTTTCGTTGTAATTGAAGTGCCATATATTCAAGGTGAACAGCTAAAAGCCGTACTGCGCTCTCAATCTATGCTGAAAAATGAAAAGCTGATCAGTCAGTTTGTCACACTTTCTTCTGATCTGATCACTCAGGTGCAAAATGGACAAATTTCAGAAGAGGCAGCATCTGTAAGAGCACTTATTGACACGTGTGATCTAGCCGTTTATATGCCGCCGCTTCGTGCTATTTCACGCGGCATTACTGAAAAACTTGAAGACGACAGGGAAAAGGCAGCGATTCAAAATATTGCAGAAACTCTTTTTGTGTAAAGGGGCCCGTCATGAAATATATTAAATTTAATGACAAGCGTGTCGACTCCTTTTTATTTATGGAGCTCTCCGACTTGGCAAAAACTCTTACAAAAAAAGATGAGACAGAAGTTGAATTTGCTGTTCAGTCTTACTACGATCCGTTCATACAGAAAGTGTACATCAGCCACTTCTGGGATAACCGGCCGCGCCTTGATATGGTAAATGGTTTAAAAAGCGATGTATTTTTAAGAAGCATCGGCAGCTATAAATACACAGATTTTCATGCAGTTAATTTCTTTTTATCACAAGTTCAGAAACTTGCCGTTTCAAGCTTTGCCAAACAGCTGTTTGTGATGCTTGAGGACTTGCGGCTAGAGGAACACTGCAAGCATGAACGTCCAGGCACAACAAACGTGTTTGCTGCAAGAAGATCTATGTACAGACGTTTTTTTAAAAGCCAATTAACGATAAACCAAGAGAGAAGCATTTATACAGATGCGCTCTTTAATGCATTCTATTTAAAAGCAACATCAGAATCTCCGCTTGAGGAGTTTCCGTCGCTGACAAATTCGATTGATCTGGCCGTGCCCTTTATCCAGGGCGAACTGCTGAAGCTCTATGAAGCCCGCAATACTGCTGACATAGGTAAGATTGTTCTAAACATAGCCGATGTACTTGACGACATTCTTGAAAAAGACATGCTGAATATGTATTTTCATCTTCCTTTATTAAACTACTCAGAAGCAGAATCAGGCTTAACCTTTGATGATCTTAAACGAAAATCAAAGCTTAAAAATGACGATATTCTTGAACAGGAAAAGGAAGAGGATGAGGACATTCATGAGGATAAACTTCCGACCTGGCACAGGGAAACCAGTGAAGCGACAAAGAGTTTTCTGCAATTTGATCTGGAGCAGGGAAGCAAAACAGACTTGCTTGGCGAAGGTGTCAGAGAAGGCGATGATGGAGATCAGGCGCTTGGAATGGTACAGGGATCTTCCAAAAAAACAGCAAGGAATGATTATTCTAAGCTTGAAGCTATGGAAAACGCTGAAAACAAACAAGAGCGCGGGGAAAGCGAGGCTTTCGGAAAAGAAAACAAATATGCATATCCTGTATTTATATCCCCCGAAAAGCCAAATGCAGCTGAGCAAGTTGCTTACGTGGAAAAAAAAGAAATCATCGTTCCGTTTCAAAAAAAGCTGAAGCAAATGATTGAAAAAACGCTTGAGCATAAAAAAATTTCACCAAGAAGCGATCTTCATACCGGACGCTTAAGCAAAAAACTGCTGAAGCTCCTTACTGATGAGAATCCGCGTTTATTTTATAAGAAAAATCAGCCGTCTGCTAAAATTGATGCCGCTTTTTGCCTGCTTGTCGATTGCTCAGCATCAATGTTCGATAAGATGGAGCAGACGAAGCTTGGCATCACCTTGTTTCACGAGGCGTTGAAATCTGTTTCCGTTGTCCACCAGGTTGTCGGTTTTTGGGAAGACACGAATGAAGCCACTGAAACGAAACAGCCAAACCATTTTAAAACGGTCATTGATTTTGGGTCCTCTCTGCAAAAAAAACGAGGTCCTGAAATTCTGCAGCTTGAACCTGAAGAAGATAATCGCGACGGCTATGCTATTCGTCATATGACAAAGCAGCTTTTAAACCGCAGTGAAAATCAGAAGTTTATGCTGGTCTTCTCAGATGGGGAGCCTGCGGCAACAGGCTACGAGCAAAATGGGATAATCGACACACACGAGGCCGTGCTCGAAGCAAGAAAACGGGGAATTGAAGTGATTAATATTTTTCTCGCAAATGGAGAAATTGACGAAGGACAGCAAAAAACGATACAAAACATTTACGGAAAATTCAGCATCGTTGTTCCTGACATTGAGAAGCTGCCTGAAGTGCTGTTTCCAATCCTGAAAAAACTGCTGCAGAAAAGCATCCATGCGTAAGAGTGCCTTTATTTGAACTGCCCCCCAAATGTTAGACACGATCTAACATTTGGAGGTGCAGTTTTTTTATGGCTAAATTTACAGAGCAGGAAAAGGTAAATGCCGTTAAGCGATATCTTAATGGCACAGAAGGGCACAAAGCGATCGCAATATCCATAGGAGTAGCTCACGGGGTTTTTCATAGGTGGATCCAGCAGTATCAATATAACGGAGAAAAGGCGTTTAAAAAACGATATACAACCTATTCTTTGGACGATAAACTAAAGGTACTTACCTATATGAACGAACACGGGACGTCCCTCAGTGAGACAGCTGCGATCTTTAAAATTCAATCTCCCTCTACGATTACTCAATGGAAGAGATTATTCGACACACAAGGAGTGGACGGCCTTATTCCAAGAGAAAAGGGGCGGTCATCGATGAAAAAAGAAATCCCAAAAGTATCTGAGATAAAAGAACCAGTGGCAGAATCTATTGAAGCTCTTCAGGCTGAAAATGAACGATTACGTATGGAGCTTGCTTATATAAAAAAGTTGAATGCCTTAGTTCAGAACAAAGAAAAATCACCAAACAAGACAAAGCGAAAGTAGTCTATGAATTGAGGCAGGAATTCCCGGTGAAATCACTCTTAAAGCTTACGGGTATCCCTCGCAGTACCTATTACCATTTGACGAAACAGCTTGACCGCCCAGATAAAGATGCTGAATTAAAAACGGTGATTAAAGAGATTTTTCATGAACATAAAGGCCGATACGGGTACCGGCGTATTCGTGCTGAGCTAGCCAACCGAGGACTGCATGTTAATCATAAGAAAGTTTATCGACTTATGAGAGAACTAGGATTGAAGTGCCTTGTCCGCATAAAGAAATATCGGTCGTACAAAGGTGAAGCAGGCAAGGTTGCCGAAAATGTGCTAAATCGGAACTTCAAGGCGTCCAAGCCGAATGAGAAATGGGTAACCGATATTACCGAATTCAAATTATTTGGAGAAAAACTGTATCTTTCACCTATGCTAGATTTATACAATGGCGAAATTCTCACCTATACGATTGGCTCTAGACCGACCTATTCCCTTGTATCGAGTATGTTAAATAAAGCCCTAAGAAAAAAGCGCAAAGAAGATACGTTACTCATTCACTCGGATCAGGGATGGCACTATCAAATGAAGAAATACCGTCTGGCTTTGAAGAAAAAGGACATCATACAAAGCATGTCTCGTAAAGGGAACTGTTATGACAATGCGGTCATTGAAAATTTCTTTGGCATTCTAAAATCAGAATTCCTTAATTACCAAGACTTCAAAAATGTGGAACATTTCAAAGAAGAACTAAGGAAATACATCCATTACTATAACCACAAACGAATTAAGACAAAATTAAAAGGCAAGAGCCCGGTACAATACCGGACTCTTGCCCAACAAGTAGCTTAACGAAATCTTGTGTCTAACTTTTAGGGGTCACTTCAATTAGAGGCACTCTTTTTGTAACGATTTCTTCCTTTTGCTACTATATAAATAGGGGGAGATAAAAATGATATCCGTTATTCCAATTTTGCGTATGTTTGATGAACGGAAAGCAAAGGAGTTTTACTTGGACTACTTAGGCTTTAAGCTTGACTGGGAGCACCGGTTTGAGCCGGAATATCCACTTTATTTTCAAATCTCAAACGAAGCCGTTCAGATTCATCTTTCCGAGCATCACGGAGATTGCTCGCCGGGGGCAGCCGTCAGAATTCAGTGCGAAGATCTCAGAAATTATCATAGTATACTCAAATCTAAAGTATTTCCTTTATCAAATCCAGGAATTGAAAAGACTCCATGGAATACATATGAATTAACAGTTCAAGATCCCTTTGCTAACCGGATCATTTTTTATCAAAATACATAGAATTTAGAAGGAAAAGAAGAAAATATGTCGGCCTCAGTAGTTGAAGAGGCTGATTTTTCTCTTGAAAAATGAATATTTTGCATCTTTTGTTCTTTAGATTCACTTTTAATTTTTGTTTTTCAGTATTATTTTAAATTTTCTTGTGATACGCCTTTGATTATACGGGCAAGGAGTGTTAAAATGGAATTGGAAGCGTTTTAATCCAAACCTATCTTTCTAAGTAAGATAGGATAGTATATTACAATAATATCCATTTGAATCTGTTTATTAAAAAATTCAATCAGATTCACTACCATTGCTGGGGGTTATGTAAGATGTCAGGAACTACAACAAAGCCCAAGATTCGACTTGAGGATTTTCATGGACCGAACCTTGGCTATGTACTGGAGCTGTTTGATCAATATCAGCAGGATCCAGAATCGGTTGATGAAGAATTAAGAGAAATGTTTGATGGATGGGACACAGTACCGCAGGAACAAGTTAGCAATGAAACATCAGCGGGCACAGCAGCGTCTGTTCAAAACGTAACAAGCGCGGACAAAATGAAGAAGATTGCTTATGCAGTCAAGCTTGCAGATGATATCCGCACTTATGGTCATTTAAACGCTTCAATTTATACATTTGAAAGTGTCAAACAAAAAGAGTTTCTTCAGCTTAAGGATTACGGGCTGACAGAATCTGACCTAGAAGAAATTCCGGCATCCATTTTATGTGCGGATGCACCTCAGGAAGTAACGAATGGATTACAGGCCATTCAATATTTAAAAGCAGCTTATACGAAAACGATTGCTTTTGAATTCTCCCACGTACACCGTTTTGAAGAAAAGTACTGGCTTAAGAAAATGGTTGAATCCGGAGAAATTTTCAAAAGTCATTCAAATGAAAAACGCACGGCTATTCTGCGCCGCCTCTCAGAAGTTGAAGGCTTTGAGAAATTTTTGCACCGCACGTTTGTTGGGCAAAAACGCTTCTCAATTGAGGGACTGGACATGCTTGTTCCAATGCTTGATGAACTGATTTCGAACGCTGTTCACGCAGGAACAAATAATGTAAACATTGGTATGGCTCACAGAGGACGCTTAAACGTGCTGGCACATGTTCTCGGCAAGCCTTATGAAATTATTTTCTCGGAATTCCAGCATTCGCCAAACAAGGAGCTTGTTCCTTCTGAAGGGTCTGTCGGCATTAACTATGGCTGGAGCGGAGACGTAAAATATCATCTCGGGGCAGATCGTCAAATTACAGATGAAAGCACAAAACGTGCAAGGCTGACACTTGCAAACAACCCAAGTCACCTTGAATATGTGGACCCTATTGTCATGGGCTACACGCGTGCAGCTCAGGATAATCGCCAAACAACCGGCTATCCGAAACAAGACGAAAAAGAATCAATGGCGATTATTATTCATGGTGATGCTGCATTCCCGGGTGAGGGGATTGTTGCAGAAACACTGAACTTAAATTCTCTTACAGGCTATCAGACCGGCGGTTCCATTCATATTATCGCCAACAATATGATAGGTTTTACAACTGAAAGCAGAGACTCGCGTTCAACAAAATATGCAAGTGACCTTGCTAAAGGATACGAAATCCCGATCGTTCATGTAAATGCAGACGACCCAGAGGCGTGTCTTGCAGCAGTCATGATTGCGATTGAGTACCGTAAGCTCTTTAACCGTGACTTCTTGATTGATTTAATCGGCTACCGCCGCTTTGGCCACAATGAGATGGATGAGCCATCAACGACACAGCCGAAACTATATGAAAAAATCCGCAAGCATCCGACAGTCCGTGCACTCTATGCTGCACAGCTTGAAGAAGCAGGATATTTAAGCAAAGAAAAGATTGCTGAAATTGATCAGCATACATTGGACAAATTTGATGCAGCTTATCAAAAAGTGCCATCGAAAAAAGTAACGCAGGTTCATGACATAGAGCTTCCTGAAATCGTTATCAACGGACTGCCGAAAATCAAAACGTCCATTGATAAAGAATCTCTCTTAAGAATTAATGATGAGCTTGTGAAATGGCCTGAAGGCTTCAATGTTTTTGATAAATTGAAGAGAATTCTAGAAAGACGCGCAAATATCTTTGTCGGGGATGGAAAAGCTGACTGGGCATTAGCAGAAACGCTTGCATTCGCGACTATCCTTGAAGACGGCACGCCAATTCGTCTGTCGGGGCAGGATTCTGAACGCGGCACATTCTCTCAAAGACACTTAATGCTTCACGATAGTGAAACAGGCAATGTTTACTCACCGCTGCATACACTATCTAAATCAAATGTTTCGTTTGCCGTTCATAACAGTCCATTATCAGAAGGATCAGTACTTGGCTTTGAATATGGCTACAACGTATTTGCTCCTGAAACACTCGTGCTGTGGGAAGCTCAATACGGTGACTTTGCAAACGCTGCACAAGTATTCTTTGATCAATTCATCTCAGCAGGACGCGCGAAATGGGGTCAAAAATCAGGGCTTGTGATGCTTCTTCCTCACGGTTATGAAGGACAAGGACCTGAGCATTCAAGTGCAAGACTTGAGAGATATCTGCAGCTTGCAGCAGAAAACAACTGGACAGTCGCAAACTTAACAAGTGCTGCACAATATTTCCATATTTTAAGAAGACAGGCTGCGCTTCTGAAACGTGAAGAAGTACGTCCTCTTGTTATTATGACACCTAAGAGTCTGCTTCGAAACGCGCAAACCATTTCTTCGATAGAACAACTGAGCGAAGGGGAATTCCTTCCGGTTGTGGAACAGCCTGGACTTGGCCTGAAACATGAAGATGTAAAGCGCATTGTCTTATGCAGCGGCAAAATTGCCACTGATTTAACAGATAAATTAAAATCAATAGAAGAAGATGTAAATCAAATCCACGTTGTAAGAGTGGAAGAATTATATCCGTTCCCTAAAAAGGAAATAAAAGCAATTCTTGGACGCTACGAGGCGCTGGAAGAAATCGTCTGGGTACAGGAAGAGCCAATGAATATGGGAGCATGGACATTCATGGATCCAGAACTCCGAGAAGTAGCACCGGCTCATGTGAAAGTGAATTATATTGGAAGAAAAAGAAGATCTTCGACAGCAGAGGGAGATCCAAACGTTCATAAAAAAGATCAAGAGCGTATCGTAACAGAAGCATTGACGTGGAAAAACGAAGGGAGAATTTGATCATGGCACAAGTAATCGTACCAGAATTAGCTGAATCCATCTCAGAAGGAACTATCGCACAATGGCTGAAACAACCAGGGGACTATGTTGAAAAAGGGGAATATCTGGTTGAGCTTGAAACAGATAAAGTTAACGTTGAACTGACAGCTGATTATTCTGGTGTGCTGAAGGATGTTGTCAAAGATTCAGGTGACACGGTTCAAGTTGGCGAAGTGATTGCTGTGATTGATGAAAACGGCGAGACTGCAGCCGCTCCAGCAGAGGAAGTTAAAGAAGAACCGGTTAAAGAAGAACAGCCAAAAGCTTCTGCTCCTAAAGAGGAAAAGCATGAAAAGACTGAAAGCAAATCACAGCGTCCAATTGCTTCTCCGGCAGCACGAAAGCTTGCAAGAGAAAAAGGAATTGATTTGACTCAAGTTCCTTCAGGAGATCCGCTTGGAAGATTGCGTAAGCATGACGTTGAAGCTTATTCTCCAAACGCGTCGGCTTCAAAGCCAGCTGCACCTCAAAAAGCACCTGAAGCTAAGCCTGCAAAATCAGCTTCTGACTCTTTCGATAAACCAGTTGAGCGCGAGCGCATGTCACGCCGCAGACAAACGATTGCTAAACGCCTGGTTGAGGTACAGCAAACAGCTGCGATGCTTACGACATTTAATGAAGTTGACATGACGGCGGTTATGGATGTCCGTAAACGCAGAAAAGATAAATTCTTTGAGCAGCATGATGTGCGCCTAGGCTTTATGTCATTCTTTACAAAAGCAGTTATTGCTGCACTTAAGAAATACCCATTATTGAATGCTGAAATTCAGGGTGATGAGCTTGTTATTAAAAAGTTCTATGATATCGGCATTGCCGTTTCAGCTCCAGAAGGATTAGTTGTACCAGTTGTACGTAATGCAGACCGCAAATCATTTGCCCAAATCGAAGGAGCAATTGGCGAGCTTGCCGGAAAAGCGAAAAACAACAAATTAACGATTGGTGATCTATCTGGCGGTACATTTACGATCACAAATGGCGGTGTGTTCGGTTCTCTTATGTCAACACCAATCTTAAACGGACCGCAAGTAGGAATTCTGGGCATGCATAAAATTCAGCTTCGTCCAGTTGCGATTGACAAAGATACAATGGAAAACCGTCCAATGATGTACATCGCGCTTTCATACGATCATCGTATCGTAGACGGCAAAGAAGCAGTAAGCTTCCTTGCAACTGTCAAAGATTTGCTAGAAGATCCAGAATCATTGCTGATTGAAGGATAAAAGAACTTGAAAACCTCATGACATTAATCTAATTGTTATGGATTGAGGGAGAAAAAACAAAAATACTGAAGAAAACGGATACTAAATTGCACAACAATTTGTATCCGTTTTTTGTTTTATTATCGTTGGAATAAGACTGTTTTGTGGGTGTCAAAAGCTCGCTTTAAGTAGCCAAACCTGTGGAGTATGTCTATTTCAGGGTATCATACGTTCTGTATGAGTACCCAAACCCGGGGAGTATGTCTACTTTAGGGTATCATACGGCCTGTATGAGTACCCAAACCCGGGGAGTATGTCTACTTTAGGGTATCATACGGCCAGTATGAGTACCCAAACCCGGGGAGTATGTCTACTTTAGGGTATCATACGGCCAGTATGAGTACCCAAACCCGGGGAGTATGTCTATTTTAGGGTATCAAACGGCCTGTATGAGTACTCAAAAGCCGGAGTATACCTGATTCAGGGTATCAAACGCGCTGTATGAGTACCCAAACCCGGGGAGTATGTCTATTTTAGGGTATCAAACGGCCTGTATGAGTACTCAAAAGCTGGAGTATGCCTGATACAGGGTATCAAACGCGCTGTATGAATACCCAAACCCGGGGAGTATGTCTATTTTAGGGTATCAAACGGCCTGTATGAGTACTCAAAAGCCGGAGTATGCCTGATACAGGGTATCAAACGCGCTGTATGAGTACCCAAACCCGGGGAGTATGTCTATTTCAGGGTATCATACGGCGATTCAGGGTATCATACGGCGATTCAGGGTATCATACGGCGATTCAGGGTATCATACGGCGATTCAGGGTATCAAACGCCTTGTATGAGTACCCAAACCCGGGGAGAATGTCTATTTTAGGGTATCAAACGCGCTGTATGAGGATCAAACCCGGGGAGAATGTCTATTTTAGGGTATCAAACGGCCTGTATGAGTACTCAAAAGCCGGAGTATGTCTGATTTAGGGTATCATACGCGCTGTATGAGTACCCAAATCTCCGGATTGAGCCTGAAAAGAGTAACTTGGTTAGCATTGGATGAAAGAGGGCTTTTCTGCATTCCTGCTCAATTGCAGCTGCATGATCTACTACAATGTAGGGAGATAGATAATAAATATAATTTGAAGGACTGAGGAAGGGTTGTCATTGATTAATAAATTTTGTCCAATATGTGGCGAAGAGAACAAGTGTAATACAGGTTCTGGAGAAAACGATAACTGCTGGTGCAACGAGGAAAAGTTTCCTAATGAAATCTTTGAATTAGTTCCTGCCGAAAGTAAAAGAAGACATTGTATATGTAAAAAATGTCTAAGCAAATTTAAGGAAGAACAGAAAATAATAGAAAATTAGTAGTGATATATACAAGAATTATCTGCGATCCTTTACTTGTTCATATTCCATATTAGGTGAAGAGTGCAGGACATAGCGATTGTTCATCTAGACCTTAAGTTTTTTGTTAGTTGAATGGTAAGTGAATAAGAAAATATGGTATGTCAACACTAAACTAGACAGTTTTTTTAAGGTGTAAATTTTTGTATTCTCTTGGACTTAAATAACCCAATGTACCATGTATTCTTGTTCCATTAAACCAGTTCACATAATCAAATAGTTTTCTATTTAAGTCGGATAATGATTCGAAGTGGCGTTTTTTCACAAACTCTGTCTTGATAATTTTAAATGTTGCCTCCGCCACCGCATTATCATATGGACAGCCTTTCATACTCAAAGAACGCTTGATTTTAAATGTTGCTAGGGCTTCGTCAATCAATTTATTCTTGAATTCACTTCCTCGATCCGTGTGAAATAGCTTGATCTTGCTTAGATCAATTTCAATTGAAGAAATGGCTCGGTACACAAGCTGTGCGTCCTTCTGCGGACCAGCACTGTACCCGATAATTTCCCGATTGTAAAGATCAACAAATACACATATGTAATGCCATTTTTTCTCGACTCTCACATACGTTAAATCACTGACAACCACGTTGTAAGCTGCTTTTTGTCTGAACTCACGGTTAAGCTCATTCTTTTGTTTCGATTCGTTACACGTTGATGCATGGGGCTTGAACTGGGCAATGGTATAAGTGGACACTAGACCTTGCTCTTTCATCACTCTGCCAATCCGTCTTCTTGAAACCTGGTATCCACATTTCTGGAGTTCCACTTTAATTTTCCGCGTCCCATAGTTTTGGCGGCTGGCATGAAAGATTTCAATCACCTTGAGGGTTACCTCATCTGTTTGAGGGTGAATTTTTTCTTCGTAATAATACGTGCTTCTTGGAATCTCGAGGACGTTACACATTGCTGATACCGAGTATTTGTGGGTGTTGTTTCGAATCACATTTACTTTCGTCCCATGATCAGCGCGGCTTGCTTTAAAATATCATTCTCCATTTCTAGCTGTTTATTTCTCTTCATTACCTCAGCTAATTTCACTTGATCAGGCGTTAAATTATCTTTTTCTTTAAACGAACCTGAGTTGCGTTGTTGACTGATCCATTTATCCAGCGAGGAAGGCGTCAAATCGTACTCTCTTATAATTTCTTTACGTGGCTTTCCAGTTAGGTATAGTTGTACGATTTGTTCTTTAAATTCTTGTGTGAATGTTCGGCGCTCTCGTTTAGTCATAGTAGAATCTCCTTTTTTCATTGTTTCCGTTAGTCTACTTGACCTTAAAATAATTGTCTAACTTAGTGTAGCCGATTCAATAAATGAACTAACAGCAAAAGAGATTAGGAAGGTTCGGAAGCGTTAATCAAAGATGGGTTAACGCTCTTCGGGTTGAATTCTTTTATTGACGTTCAGGATTATGCAGGGCCGGAATTTTAGTAGAAGGGGCTAATAATAGAAATAAGGTAGAATGCTATATATTTAACTAAACAGTTGAATATAAATGATCATTGTTATATTTAACTACATGGTTAACTATAACAATGATCATTTAAATGAAATTTTCCATGCTTTAGCTGATTCTACAAGAAGAGAAATGGTTCATATGATGGCTCTAAAAGAAAGGACAGTTTCAGAATTAGCAAAGCCGTTTGATATGTCTTTGGCTGCCGTTTCAAAACATATAAAGGTGTTGGAGCGGGCAAATTTAGTAGATAGGAGTGTTAAGAGCAGAACTCACATATGCCGCTTAAATTCTGAATCATTATCTCAAGCTGCAGAATGGCTGCGTTTTTATGAAGGATTTTGGAGTAATCGCTTTGATCTTCTTGAGAATGAGTTATTGAAAGCAAAAAAGAAAGAACATTAAATTACATAAAGGAGTATTAAGATGAAAAACTATTCTACAACTACTTTAAAAATGACAAGAAATTTTGATGTTGAACCAGAAAGAGTTTTTGATGCATGGCTGAACCCTGAAATGATGAGAAAATGGTTCTTTACATTGGAAGGGACAAATAAGGCGGCAACAAATGACCCTCAAGTAGGAGGCACTTGGGAAATTATTGACCATCGAGGCGGAAAAGATTATCGGGCGATCGGGGAATACCTTGAAATTGATCCACCCAAAAAATTAGTGTTTACTTTTAAAATGCCGCAGTTTAGCGAATCAGAAGATACGATAACAGTCGAGCTTAGAGAACTGCAACAAGGATGTGAAATGACATTTTCACAAAACATCAACGTTCCTCACGAAGAAAATTGGACAAAATCTGATATCGAAAAAGCTCTTGGAGAGTATCATGATGGATCTGAACATGGCTGGAATTTAATGTTTATGGGCCTTAAGGAATTAGTTGAGACAGGAAAAATCAGTTATAAAGGATAATGATCGTTTGAGCACTCAAAAGTCGTTTCAGCGAACCTCGAGTTATGGAAAACGGGCACAATTGACAAGTGCCGGATCTTTCCAGAATAAGGATTTTGATAGAACAACTGCGGGGACTTCAAGTAGAGTTCCCTTCTTTTTATCCAGCACAAAATGAATAGCAGGGCTTTGCTGAGCAACAAAGTCCTGCTATTCACCTATGCTAATTAATAGGTTATAGGGAGTGTTATTTAACGTTTAGCACCTTTCAACAGAACCCATTAATCAGCGATGTATTTTCTTTTTATCTTCAGACTTTAACAGGGAACCAGCCAGGTGCATGAATAATCGCCTGCCATAAAGGATCAGGTACGACCAGTCGGGACTGGGCAGTTTTATCAAGTTCAGTCTCAATTTCATGTTCCCGGCCTTCGGAAATTTTCTTCACCCAATCTGGATCGATGATTAATTCCCGTCCGAGGGCAATCAGCGGCACTCCAGTACTCATCGCTTTTATGGCATCATCTGGTGTATAAATAGACCCAACGCCAATCAGCGGTACCTTGCCGGCAACACGTTCTTGAATAATTTCGAGGCGAGAGCGGGTGTCATCAATACCCCGTCTTGGAGCTGACCAATATTCCATCAGTGAGATATGCAGATAATCCAAGTCTTTTTCAGTAAGCGCATCAACAAGCGCTAATGTATCTTCCATCGTAATTCCAGGTGTTTCCGGCTCCTCAGGAGAGAAACGGTAGCCCACTAGAAATTCTTCTGTACCATAATGAGCAACGGTTTTTTTCACTTCGTCAACGATTGCAAGAGGGAAAGCAAGCCTGTTTTCAATGCTTCCTCCAAACTCGTCTTCACGGCGATTTGAATGAGGAGAGACGAATTGCTGAATTAAATATCCATTAGCACCATGTATTTCAACACCGTCAAAGCCAGCTTCAATGGCACGGCGGGCTGATTCTCCAAAGTCATTAATAATGCTGTTTTTTTCTTCGTGCACTTGCACTGACTACATCTCCATCCGGCACTAGTTCTTCAGGAACCATTATTCCTCCGTGAAAAATCTGGAGAATGGCTTTTGCCCCTTTATCCTTAATAGATGATGCAAGCTTTCTCAATGATGGAATCATATCATCAGAATCACTTCCAAATTCGCCAGGGAATCCTTTACCGCTTGGCGTAACATAGGCACATGCAGTAATCACCATTCCAACTCCGCTTGAACGGCGGCTATAATAAGCAGTTTCTGCTTCTGTTACTGTTCCGTCTTCATTTGATGAAAAGTTCGTCATTGGGGAGCCATCACAATCCGGTTTTTTAATTGAATACCGTTTTTAAAATCAAATGGCTGTAATATCGGCAGATACTTTGAATTCATAATTCTCGACCTCCGTATTCATGTATTCATCTACATAATACTTTCTTGATTTCAAAGTTTCATTAAATATGCTCATTAGAATTTGTTTTATCGCTGCAAATCATTCATCATAGAAGGTATGGAGCGTGAAAGAGATGATGAAAATTGAAGCAGAAGTCATACAGGGACGAGGCAGCTACTATGACCTTGGTGTAAAACAGGGAAAAATACATAAAGATACTAAACTCTTTCAAAATCATCGAAAAAGAAGAATAAAATCAAACAAATCTTATCAATCAGTCCTGAAAACGGCTCATAGACTTTATGAACGATTCGCTCCAGGACTATGGCAGGAGCTGGAGGGCTTGTCTGCAGGACTTAACTGGCCGCTTGAGGATGTTGTTCATGAATATAGCGGGTATCAGGCAGATTGGAAAAAGTCAGGGTGCAGTGCCCTTATGCAAAACGGCTATTATGCAAGAAACTACGACTACCATCCTAAAACATACGAAGGACGATTTTTGATTTGGCAGCCTGAAAATGGGTACGCGAGCATTGGGTTTGCAGCAAGGATGATTGGTCGGATTGACGGCATGAATGAAAAAGGCCTTGTCATAGGCTATCATTTCGTTAACAGGCTAAAAGCCGGAGACGGTTTTATTTGCTGCAGCATTGCAAGATTTATCCTGGATACTTGCAAAACGACAGAAGAAGCCGTAGCGAAATTAAGAGAGATTCCACATCGACATGCATTTAATTATTCTATTTATGATGCAGCTGGAAATGCAGCCATAGCAGAAGCATCCAGCAAGGGAGTATCTATCACGTCGAGTCATCAATTGGCTTGCACAAATCATTTTGAGAGTCCTTCTAAACTGGTGGAAAACCGTCATCATTTAGTGGAAACACATACCAGGAAGGAACAGCTTTCAGAAGCCTTCCGAAAAGATTTTACAGCATCGGAAGCTTTTACTTTTTTTAACAGCAGAAGCAGTGTGATTTTCAAAAAAGAATATCATAATTGGGCCGGAACCCTTCATACTGCTGTGTATATTCCAAAATCCCTTCAGGTTCTGATCGGAGTTGGAGGAGACACTCAGCCGCTTGTCTTTTCATTTAAAGAATGGCTAAAAGGAAAAGACAGCTATTTGAAAAAAATTCGAGGAACTCTTGAAACAAATATAGAACTTCCTTTTTAAAGAAAACGTTTGACTCCGGGTCTCCATAGGGTAGAGGGTAGAGAGGAAAGAAAGTTGGGGGAGTGTATATGCAGCAAGTAATAGACATGATGAACCAGAATGAACGCCTTCTTTATGAGAGATGGGAGAACAGAGTCGAAAGTCCGCAATTTATAGATTCAGTTGAAAAGCAAAAATTATTTGATATGATTTTCAGCATCATCAGCAGATCGGATGAAAAGTCTGCCGATTATTTGAGAGATTGGTACGAGAGATTTTTTATACAGGATGATTCATTAACATATCTAGTTAAATCCATTCAGGAATTCAGAAGGTCTCTCATTGAAATTGCTCTCTCAGATGAAAATTCAGCAATCCGGGTGAATGACTTATATGAGAGCGTGGACAGTTGGTTCGATCCCATTATTGCAGATTTAGTGAGTGATTGTTCAAGTTCTTGGAATACTGAATTCCGCAAACAGCAGCATATTGTAAAAGAACTGACGGCTCCAATGATTCCAATCTCGACAAGCATATGTATCCTGCCTCTGATTGGCAACATTAATGATGACAGGGCAAAGGTGATAAGGGAAAATCTCCTGATCGGCGTCGAACACTACAAATGCAATCATATATTTATAGATATTACCGGCGTCCCGGTTGTCGATACATTCGTTGCAAACCATCTGATTCAGGCAGCGGAAGCCGTCCAATTGCTAGGCGCCAGCTGCATCATTGTCGGCATTCGCCCGGAAATTGCACAAACCCTGATAAACCTCGGCATATCGATAGATAATATTCAAACCTTCTCTAATCTTCATACAGGTATTCAGTTTGTAACGATGAAGGATCAGAAAGAACAGCGTTCATGACGCTGTTTTTTTTGTGAAATAAGTTAACATAATATTATTATGTCTTATATTTAGGTAAAAACTCTTAGACACTAGCTGTATCATTGGGGGATACCTATCTTTTTTAACTGCAAGAACAGGGAATTTCCTATTTCTGTAGAATAGGATAAGAGAATCAGTAAAAAAGGGGTGTTATACATGATTACGTTTCAAAAGCCGGATGTCGAGCAGTTTTTAAAGGTGCTTACGATTCAGGATTTTACGGTTTCTCCAGATAAAAAACAATTGGTGTTCAGCACAAACATCGGCGGACATTATAACTTATGGGCAATGGATTTGCCAAACCAGTATCCTTACCAGTTAACAACCATTAATCAAGCATGCGGCAGTCTTCTCTATAACAAGAAATCGAAGTTTATCCTGGCAGGTTTTGATCAGGACGGAGATGAAAAATCTCAGCTTTATGCGCTTTCTCCAAAAGGCGGTTCTCAGGTTCCGGTGCGGTATGAAAAAGGAGAGCGTCACATGTTCCCATTTTTCTCGAAAAATGGAGATGCCTTGTATTATACATCTACTAAAAATGGCCACGATACCTATCTTGCAGCATATCGGTATGACCTTTCAGCTGAAACAGAAGAAAAGCTTATTGAGGGGACGGATACGGCTGTCTATTTAATGGCTGTTTCCCCTGAAGAAAAAAGCTTTGTGTATTCAAAAGATTATGGCAATACTTCCTCCTTGCTGCTAGTGAAAATAGACGGAGAAGATGTCTTGGCTACCCCTGAAAGTGATCAGCAATTTACTCAAAGCGATCCTGTTTACATTTCTGAGCAGGAAATCTATTTTATTACAAACTATGAATCTGATTTTTCCTATTTAGCAAAATTTGATTTGCAAAAGCGGGAGTTTTCAAAAGTACTTGAACTGAAAGGGAAAGATGCAAGTACTCTAAAATTTGATGAAACTCTGCAGAAGATTTATGTGATAGCGGCAAAAGGGGTTAAAGATGAATTGGTTTCCTATGATTTAGCAGACAATTCGTCAGAAGTCATCGAGATTCCTGTTGACCGGGTAAACAAAATCGAAGTGACAGATGAGGGAGAGCTGTTTATTCTTGGACAATCTGCGACAATTCCATTAAATATTTTCAGCAGAACGCCTTCACACAGCTGGAAGCAAATCACGAATCATGGGGTTACAGGTATGAGACCTGAAGATTTAGTTGAACCGGAAACCGTTACATATGCGTCGTTTGACGGATTGGAGTTAGAAGCTTCCCTTTACAGATCTCATTCTGAAACATGCAACGGACATATGATTATCTGGCCTCACGGCGGTCCGCAGGCTGCTGAAACAAACTCGTTCAGGGCTCTTTTTCAATATTTGCTGAACAGCGGCTACAGTATTTTCACTCCTAATTTCAGAGGATCAGCCCGTTATGGTCTTTCTTTCATGAAAATGGTAGAGGGAGAATGGGGGAATGGACCCCGCCACGATATGGTTGCTGGAATTGACTGGTTAATAGAAAAGGGAATTGCCGATAAAGAGAAGATTTTCTTAATGGGAGGAAGCTTTGGAGGTTATATGGCCCTTCTTCTTCATGGACGCCATTCGGAATACTTCAAAGCGGTTGTCGATATTTTTGGACCGAGCGATCTTTTCTCGTTTATCAACAGTGTGCCGGATTTTTGGAAGCCTGTTATGGACCAGTGGGTTGGTAATCCTGTGCGCGACCGCGAAAAACTGATTGAATTTTCACCCATTACACATATAGATGGAATGACAAAACCGATGCTCGTGATTCAGGGT
Source organism: Bacillus sp. F19 (assembly GCA_023823795.1). NCBI lineage: Bacteria > Bacillati > Bacillota > Bacilli > Caryophanales > Bacillaceae > Bacillus > Bacillus sp. F19. The sequence continues at coordinate 2,718,574 of CP085710.1, read as the reverse complement.
GCCAACGATCCACGGGTTGTAAAAGCAGAATCTGATAAAATTGTTGAAGCCCTAAGACAAAAGGGCCGGAAAGTAGACTACATGGTATTAGAAAACGAGGGACACGGCTTTTCAAAAAAAGAGAATGAAATCCTCGTTTATCGCGCAATCGCTGATTTTTTCAATCAGTATTTATAAAAGAAGGTGAACAGTTGAAAAACAGGAAAATTGCCATCGTGACAGGAGCGAGCAGGCTTAAAGGAATTGGGGCAGCAATCTGCCCGAGCTTGCTAAAGCGGGAACGGATATCTTCTTTACTTACTACCGGCCGTATGATGCTGAGCAGCCTTATGAATCTGATAATCAAGAGACTGAAATTCTTGAGTTACTCATTAGAGAAACTGGAGTGCGTTCTGCAAAAATAGAACTGGATTTATCAAAAACAGAATCGATCCCCATCTTATTTGACCAAGTGGAGAAAACGCTTGGAGAACCATCCATCCTTATTAATAATGCAGCATACTCAACTGAAAATAATTTTGAGACGATAACAGCTGAAAATCTCGATCATCACTATTTTGTAAATGTGCGGGCGCCCTTTATGTTAAGTGCCGAATTTGCAAAAAGATTTCAATATGCAAAAGGCGGAAGAATCATTTACATGACTTCCGGACAATCGCAAGGACCCATGCCTCTCGAGCTGGCATATGCGGCGACAAAAGCATGCATACCGGATATGACCAAAACACTTGCAGCTGAAGTTGAGCAACAAAGGCATTACCGTGAATGCAGTGAATCCCGGTCCTACAGATACAGGGTGGATGTCAGCTGATTTAAAAACCGTGCTTATTGAGAAATTTCCAATGAATCGAATTGGGCAGCCTGAAGATGCTGCCCGTCTTGTTGCGTTTCTTGCAAGTGATGCCGGTGAATGGATTACAGGGCAGACGATTCACTCTGAGGGCGGATTTTTAAGGACCTGAATGTAAAAAAAATACCGAAATGAAAAAATTTTCATATAAAGCGTAAATGTTAAAAAGGAAGGGATACATATGACAGTAATCAAGCTAACGAAAGACCGATATCGTGAAGCATTGAAACTATCCGAATATGCGTTTCAATATAAAGTTCCTGAGGAAAACATTGAAAAAAGATTGAAGACAATGGAGAAGCATCACGAATTATTCGGTATTCTGGAAGGGGAAGAGATGGCAGCTAAGCTTCACTTGCTGCCTCTTGAGGTATACCTTGGTGAAACAAAATGGAAAATGGGCGGTATTGCCGGTGTTGCCACTTATCCGGAGTACCGCCGAAGCGGGTATGTGAAAGAAATGATCACCTTTCTTCTAGAATACATGAGAAAAGAAGGCTACAGTGTTTCCATGCTGCACCCATTTTCCGTGCCATTTTACAGAAAATTCGGCTGGGAGCTGTTCAGCAGCCAATTAAAAGCTTCATTAAAATCAGAAGACCTTGTCATGAAAAAGCAAGTGCAAGGGAAAATCAGACGCTTTCAAAAGGACGAGCATTCTTCTCAAATCGAAGAAATATATAATCAATATGCCAAGCAATTCTCAGGCATGCTCGTCCGTGAAACATCTTGGTGGCAGGCGTCCATTTATGATGAACTTACTGCAGCTGTCTATTATAATGAAGCTGGAGAAGCTAAGGGTTATTTGCTCTATGAAGTGAAAAAAGCTAAAATGACAGTTGAGGAGTTTGTTCCGCTAACAACTGACTCAAGAAATGGGCTATGGAATTTCATCTGCCAGCATGACTCAATGATTAAAGAACTTGAGATCGCTACATACGATAGCGACCCGTTATTTTTTTCGCTCAATGAACCGAGAATTAAAGCGGAAGTGACTCCTTATTTTATGGTGAGGATCGTTGATGCCGAAAGCTTATTAAAGAATTATGATTTCAAATGGTCAGAAGAGGTTTCTGAACTTGTCATTCATTTAAAAGATCAGCATGCTCCTTGGAATGCTGGAACGTATAAGATTAAGAACAAAGAAGTCACTAAAGTGATCGGATCAGAATCTGAGGGACTGTCGCTTGATATTAATACTCTGTCTGTGATGCTGTTTGGTTACAAACGGCCTGCTGATTTATATGAAATCGGTCATATTGAAGGCGGGGAAGAAGCAATAAAAGGAATAGAAACGCTTATTCCCTCAAGAAAAGCTTTCTTTTATGACTTCTTTTAATAAGGAAAGAGTTATCACAGATTCCTATAATGACTCAAAGCCAGCAGCGGGAAAATCTTATTGTAGCTGTGATAATGAATATAGAATTGCTTCGGAAGCCCGATTCCTGTAGGATATACAGAGCTTTTTTCATCGAAAGGCTGCATTAGGCGCTTTATGCCTCTTTGTATCACTGCGTCTTTGGCATTTTCAAGAGGGATGGAAGCAAATATAGGATTATTGACATTTTTCTCGAATGCACCAAAACCCCCGTCACGATTTTGCATTGTCAAAAGCCAAGATGACCCTTTATTCCACGCTTCAAAATATAAGGAATCTCTAGCGGATGGCTGAGTAATAGCACGCAGAACAGCAGCTGTGTCATCGTTGTCAGGATGATTGGTATTGATGTTTGAAAAACCCCAGCCACCGGGAGATGAAGCTGAATTATGAATGCTCCAGTCCGCCATTTTCGTATGCTGCCGTAATAGCAAATAGGAAGCAGCATTCATAATTAGTGAATCTTTATAAGGTACACCAGCTTTTTGCAGGCTATAGCTTAGAAGGGCAGTATCCCAAACTGTTGAAGTGGAATTTTCCAGTGTGATTATCTTGTTATCCTGATAGATGATTGATTTCAATCCTGAAACTGCCTGCATGATTTGAGCTGAGTTTTCTTTATACCCGAGCGCGAGAAGGGGCGTAAATCATAAAAAATGTGGCGCTGGCATAGCTGAAAAGTGTTCCATCTGATTCGATCCTCTGGAGCATATATTTTTCAGCAGCGTTCTCACCGGCTCTTTGAACATAAGATGGAAAAGAAAAAAAGGACCGAAGAATTTCAATGAAAAAACTGTCTTTGTGCGATGGCTGTCTGAAAACGACAGCCAATCAATGGATCTTGGTTTTGAAACATGTAAATGCGATAGATTTATAGAATGGGGAGTACTGTGAATATATCGTTTATTCATCGCAAGAATCATCGGCATAAAATGGATTCTTGCGTAGGAACTCAATTGATACATGCTGAGCGGGGAACCGGGTGGCAGCAGCAAATAGGCAAGCGGAAAGCGAAAATACTTAGGCCATGGATAAATTCCGTTTACTGCCAGGAACCATTTTGTCATGAAATGAACATTAGCGAGTCCGCCTTGAGAGATAATATAAGATTCTGCCCGTATCAGCGCGGAGTCTGATTTTTTATATAATCCTGAGAAAAGCAGGGCTGTATAAGCCTGAACAGTTGATGTTAAATTGCCTTCTTTTTCATCTTCGTAAAGTTTCCATGTGCCTTCATCTGTCTGCAGATTTATCAGCCGATTTGACAGATTTTTAATTAAATCTTCATCATTATATTTCAGAGAACGAAGAAGAATAATCATAAATGCATCCATCATTGGCCCGCCTTCAAAGCAAAAGCGCCATGAACCATCACTTTTTTGCAGCTGTCTGAGCTCATCTGTCATCTTTTGGATTTGTTCGTTTAAAATGTTCATTGAAATCACTGAATTCACCTCATCTTTTTCAATCTATTCACGAAAAGGGGGTGTTATCACAGTAACGGTGTTCCGCACATGGTTTATATAGTATAATAAGGTCAAAATGCACAAAGGAGAATGCTGAAATGATTCATCAAGAATGGCTGAACAAAGAGACAATTAAAGTGGTAACATGCAAACATACAAATGCAGAAAAATACATGGTAAACCGAGTTTTAACAGCCGGAAATACATATGAAGTGAAAAACGAAACAGAAGAGTTTTATTTTGTCATTGATAACAATGGAAAAGTGAGCGGGTTCTACAAGGATTATTTTGAAGAGAAGTAAACGATAAAAAAGCCATCTGATTTTGATCAGATGGCTTTTTGCCTGCACGCGTTAACCAGGCAGTTCCGCTTTTCTTTTAACGCTGAAGGTTAATCCAAACACTCTTAACTTCTGTATAGTTAGACAATGCATAGGATCCCATTTCACGTCCAAGTCCGGATTGCTTGTAGCCGCCGAACGGCGAAGCAGCATCAAATGCGTTGTAGCAGTTGACCCAGACGGTTCCAGCTTTTAATTTGCTTGCTACATAATGGGCATTGGCAATATCCCGTGTCCATAATCCTGCAGCAAGACCAAATTCACTTTGATTTGCACGGTTAATGACTTCATCCAGGTCATCATATGGCATGGCAGCAATAACCGGGCCGAAAATTTCTTCTCTTGCAATGGTCATTTCATCTTTAACTGCCGAGAAAATGGTAGGTGAGACGAAGTAGCCGTTTTCAGATGGAGATCCGCCGCCAGTTAAGATTTCAGCGCCTTCTTCTACACCTTTTTGGATATAATTCAGAACGCGGTTTTGCTGTTCATCCGATACAAGAGGCCCAATTTGAGTTTCCGGCTCAATACCTGCACCCTGGCGGATATTTTTTGCATGGGAAACCATGTCGGCCACAACGTTATCATAATGCTTCTTTTGGATGAAAACGCGTGATCCTGCACAGCATACTTGACCTTGGTTAAACATAACTCCAGTTAGAGCACCCGGAACTGCAGCAGAGAGATCTGCGTCAGGAAGAATGATGTTAGGCGACTTGCCGCCAAGCTCAAGTGTTACGCGCTTCAGTGTTTTTGATGCTTTCTCCATGATCATTTTCCCTACAGGTGTAGAACCTGTGAATGCAATTTTGTCCACATCAGGATGCATAACAAGTGCATCTCCGGCTGTTTCGCCGAAGCCCGGAACGATGTTGACGACTCCTTCAGGGAACCCTGCTTCTGCAATCAGCTCAGCTAAGTATAAAGCGGAAAGAGGCGTTTGCTCAGCCGGTTTTAGCACGACTGTACATCCAGTCGCAAGTGCAGCTCCCAATTTCCACATCGCCATTAGAAGAGGGAAGTTCCAAGGAATAATCTGTCCAACTACACCAAGGGCTTCATGTCTTGTGTAATTGAAAAATTGCCCGCTCACCGGAATGGTTTGTCCGACAATTTTGGTTGACCAGCCTGCATAATATCTCATATGTTCAATTGCCAATGGTACATCAGCATTTGTTGTTTCATTAATCGGTTTGCCATTATCAAGCGTTTCAAGCTGAGCAAGCTCTTCTTTATTCGCTTCCATTAAATCAGCAAGCTTGTACATCAGTCTGCTTCGTTCAGCAGCGCTCATTTTAGACCATGGACCTGCATCAAATGCTCTTCTTGCAGCCTTTACAGCAAGATCGATATCAGCCTTATCGCCTTCATAAACGGATGCAAGTGTTTCGCCTGTGGCAGGGTTTGGAGTGTTAAACGTCTTTTTAGAAACACTCTCTACAAATTCACCATTGATAAACAGCTTTTTCTTTCCCTGCAGAAATTTCTCCAGCTTTTCTCCAACTTTTAACGTAGCTTGACTCATAAAATCAGCCTCCTAAATGGTAGTGGTGAAAAAATATGTAGAAATCATGCTGAAGACGGGCAGACGGACTGCCAATTACGATACTATATTGTAAGCGATTACACTAAAAATAATATACTAAAAATTCATAATTTACAATATATAAGTCTTTGATATCTTTTAAAATATGAATATGGCAGATTGGGACTTGCTGAAGTGATAGAAATGAAATGATTGTTGAACGAGCTTATTAAGCTTATAAAAAAATTTGCAAAAAGAACTTATCTGGAATCTATCTTCATGGATATCTTGCGATGAATGGATTCAATAAAGTGGCAAGCGAGTGGATATTCTGACTGTAATGAAGAGTTCAATGAAAATAGAGGAGAAACGGATGCTATTAAATCGGCTCAAGTCATTAAAATCCGAGTTGCAGGCTAAAGGGACTTGAGTTCAGCGTCATAAGAGAATACAGCATTCATCATTTTGACTCTCCAACTCCTTATGAGTTTTATTTTTCAAAGGATTATACAAAAAAAGTGGGAGGAGAATGGGGTCAAGAGAATCTTCCTGAACCGCATCGCGCCGCAGTTAATTTTTATTTGAAATCGTATACTAAGAAGCAGACAGATCCATGGCTGAAACCGTCCAATCAGGATATGATCATGTTTGCTGAGTTTATGGAAAGAGCGATAAATGGGTCAGGCATCCCCTGAATTAGACAAGGTGCCTGTTTTTTTCTTGGATAGACAGAAACAGGGTGAGAAAATAAACAAAATTTTCAAATGTATCACATTCAAACCTCTCTAAGAAGCTCTGCAGCTGTCCCTCACTGATCGAATCCAGTATTCCTGACATCTCAAGCGGATAACGATGCCTCTGAAAAAAATCTCCAGCTCCGGATTCCTTAAAAATTTCTTCCATTATGATCATCCTTTCCAGCTATCAGTATGAAGAAAATACTCATTTTCTAAACATTAAAGTTTATGCTTTTGTTTTAGTGGAAAGGTGTAGGAGATTCATGACGAAGCGTGTTAATTTTTCAATTAGCAGGAAACCATAAATTTAAGAAGTGCAGCAGGCTCTTTTTTTAACACTGACCTGCTTAATTCACCTGCTCTTATTTTTGATGCATGCTGTAAATGGATACTCATACTACATACATGGAAAGGAAATCATCATGATCGGTATACTTCTTGCATTAATTCCTGCTGTTGCCTGGGGAAGCCTTGTGCTTGTCAGTGTAAAGCTTGGAGGAAATGCTTACAGTCAGACACTCGGCATTACCATTGGAGCATTTTTATTCTCCCTTGTCATGTTCTTTTTTTCAAACCCTGATTTAACCCCTCTGGTCTGGTCAATCGGGATTGTATCAGGTATCTTCTGGACCGTTGGACAATTAAATCAGCTCGCAAGCGTCAAATACATTGGCGTCTCTAAAACAGTGCCTATTTCAACAGGTATGCAGCTGATGGGCACAACTCTATTCGGTGTTCTTCTATTTAAAGAATGGGATACGAAAATGACGGTCATTCTTGGAATCATCGCCATTCTATTAATTATTGGCGGTGTTGTTTTTACTTCAATCGGGCAAAAAGACGATAAAGATGCAGGCAAAAGCCTCAAAAAAGGATTACTGATTTTATTTATTTCTTCATTAGGGTACATAGGATATGTCATTATCATCAGATATTTTGAAATTAACGGCTGGGCAGCTATTTTGCCACAGGCAATCGGGATGGTTGCAGCTGCTGCAGCTTTAACTGCGAGACATAAGCCTTTTGATAAATTTGCACTTCGCAATATCTTAACAGGGTTAATGTGGGCAGCGGGAAATTTGGGACTGCTTCTCTCTCTTCAGAAAATAGGAGTTGCCACAAGCTTCTCTCTTTCGCAGACCGGAATCATCATTTCGACACTCGGCGGAATTTTTCTGCTTGGCGAAAAGAAAACAAAAAAACAAATTATTTTTGTCATAATCGGCTGTGTATTGATTATCGCAGGCGGAGTCTTACTCGGTTATACAAAACGATAGGAGGAATTAAACATGTATCCAAGTTTAAAAGGGAAAGTTGTTGCTGTAACAGGGGCTTCTTCTGGTCTAGGAAAAGCCATTGCTCAGCGCTTTGCTGAAGAAGGGGCAAAGGTAGTCGTCAATTATTTAACAGAGGATGACAAACCGGATCTGGTCATTGATGAAATAAAAGCAAATGGCGGAGAGGCTTCAAAAATACAGGGAGATGTTTCACAAGAGCACGATGTAAAAGGGATCGTTCAGTTTGCTGTTAAAACCTACGGGACGCTTGATGTGATGGTGAACAACGCAGGTATTCAGGCTGAAATCCCGACCGAGGAGCTTTCACTTGATAACTGGAATAAAGTCATTCAGACCAATTTAACCGGTGCATTTTTGGGAAGCAGAGAAGCGATAAAACATATGCTCGACAATAATATTAAAGGTACTGTTATTAACATGTCGTCTGTTCATCAGCAGATTCCCTGGCCTCACTTCGCCCATTATGCTGCAAGCAAAGGCGGAATCAAGCTGCTGACTGAAACGCTTGCACTCGAGTACGCTTCTTCAGGAATTCGCGTAAATAATATCGCACCGGGAGCCATTGATACTTCCAATCAATGCAGAGAAGTTTGCAGATCCTGAAGCAAAAAAAGATGTCATTGACCTTATCCCGATGGGGTATATCGGAAAGCCTGAAGAGATTGCTGCATGCGTAGCGTGGCTTGCATCATCAGAGGCAAGCTATGTAACGGGAATTACCCTGTATGCAGATGGCGGAATGACGAAATATCCAAGCTTTCAGGCCGGTAAAGGCTAAAAGCGAAAACCAGCAGCCGCAATGGACCTGCGGGTTTTCTGTGCTTTTTTCATTCCAGGTATTTTATCCTTTCCAAAAGTAAGAAATGTTTATAATTTATATATGTAAGAACGCCTTAGGGGGAAGACTGAACTTGATAATAAAACCTCCATTTTAGAGAATATAAACGTTTACGCGCTGCTGAACAGCATTGGAGAAGGGCTCATATTTTGTGATAATGATTTTCATATAATCTGGTTTAATAATAAGGCAAGACAGATATTAGAAAAGGTTGGACTGTACGTTGGAATGGAAGGTCCTGAAGGATTTATGGGATATATGAACGAGAGCAGAAAATCCTCACCAGCGAACCTTTTCCGCATAGTGCGCAGATCAAACTATTTAACCGCTTCACTGCTCAAATCGCCGTTGATCGATTAAAGAATCATCTTAATGAGGATACTGGGTTTGTTTTAACATGGCGAGACGTGACGTGACGGAATATGAAAATGTGATTGAAGAAAGAAAAACATTCTTTTTTTGCATAAATCCTTCATTTCAGCAAAAAATAATGGCAATGAAATGAATGGAGGAATTAAGTTATGCAAAAAGGAAAGCTGTTAACTGGAGCGGGCATTGTCCTTTCCCTCATGATAAGTGCAGGATGCGGAATGGATAACAATGCCCGTGAAAACGATAATATCAATAACAATGAGCTGAAAAATGTCACGTATGATGAACAAACAAATGAGCAAAACCAAATGGATGTAGCGGATGATGCCGCAAAAAAGGTGGCTGATTTAGAGGAAATAAAATATGCAAACGTCATCGTAACAAACAATAATGCGTATGCAGCCGTGGTGCTGGAAGGAGATCCTAAAGGGAAGCTTTCAAATGAAGTCAAGGACAAGGTAGCAGATCAAGTCAGATCAACGGACAGGGATCTTAACAATGTATACGTCTCTGAAAACCCGGACTTTTTTGACCGTATGAAAGATTATGGAGATAAAATCCGCGGCGGAGAGCCGGTTGCCGGACTTGCAGATGAATTTAGCGAAATGATAAAGCGTGTTTTTCCTCAAGCGAAATAGTCAGAAGCAAACAAATACAGAGTAAGGCGATGAAATCTGGATTGGTATGTTTTACCTCGCAGATCGAAAAGTCATTGATTCCCTCGTTGCCGCGTCTAATCGCGGTGCAGAAATCAAAATGATTCTTGATCCGAATCAAAATGCTTTCGGTCAGGAGAAAATCGGTCTTCCAAATCGGCCGGTCGAAGAAGAACTCCAGTCATGAAGGAAGTAGAAGGTTATTTTATCAAACTATGGAAAAATGACGGTGCTGATTACACCTTGGATTTCGAAAAGTACAGAGATGACATGCCATTTATTAAGCGTGCGATCTATGCCGTTCAGAAATTTTTCAGATTTCCAGCCTTTTAACTCCGGCAAAAAAGCCGGAGTTTTTTATTTTATTTGCAAAGGAATTTCTAAAGCTGAAAGCTAATTATATAGCAGAGGTGAAATCAGATGAAACTGACAGAATACACAGATAGAAGTCGATTTATTGAATTAGCGGAACCTTTTCTATTGAAAAAAGAAGCAGAAAATAACCTTATGCTAGGACTTATAGGAGCTTTCAAACGGACGATTCCTGCTTCAGATGTATATACCGCTGCGGTGGTTAAAGACGGAGAGCTAGCACTAACGATGCTGATGACACCTCCGCATAATCTGATCCTGTCTTTTAATGAGGATGGAATGACTGAGACAATTCTACTTGAAACAGTCCGCGCACTAGTTAAGAAAGGTTTACATATACCTGGTGTGGTAGGAGAACGGAAATGGACAGAGGCATTCGCGAAAATATGGTCGATCGAAACAGAGGACAGAGCTGAAATTGTAATGGAACAAAAGATTTATCGTCTTCATGAAGTGACTAGGCAAAAACGCAGTGACGGCAAATTTGTTTTGGCAGAACTAGCCCATCTTCCCCTCCTAACAGAATGGATGGTGGATTTTATGAATTATACAAACGAGCCTCCAATTACAGCACTGCAGGCGGCAGGAAGAATGAAGCAGTTTATTTCAGAGAAATCAGTCTTCCTTTGGATGGCCGAAGGCAAACCTGTATCAATGGCAAAGAAATCAAGGACCACGAAAAATGGAATTTGCGTTTCGCTCGTCTATACTCCAGATGAATTAAGGGGTAATGGGTACGCAAGCAGCTGCGTTGCTGTGCTTAGCGAGCACTTGTTAAAAGATTTTTCCTTTTGCACGCTCTATACTGACCTCTCTAATCCAACATCAAACAGCATTTATCAAAAAATAGGGTATCAGCCGATTCAAGATTCGATCATGATTAGTTTTTCTTCGTAAAACAGGCGCTTTCTTTAGGAAAGCGTTTTTTATTTGCCTTGTTATGAGAAAGCCAGCCATTCAATTTGGGATTCATCGGGATGCGGGGTGATATCCATCAATACTCCGATAAGGAAACATAAGCACGGTAAGCAGTTTTCAAGTGTATTTAATAGTTTCTTTACTGCATTTGATAATCTTTATGCTTTACCTACAAAACAGGAGCTTTCTTCGATAGCGGACCAATCCAATATGAAAATGAAAGACTTAAAACCCATCATTCGTGAAGGAGGCTGGTATTTTTGTACTTTCGTTAAGAAGAAGTGAAGCCTTCATTAGAACGCTTTGTTAAGAAATAAAGATATGGAGGTTAAATTTGTATCATTTACCAATTGTGATTATATTAGGGAAGAATATCATCCTTTAACTGTTTAGAAACATCATATGGCAACAATAAAAAAATCTTTAAAAGCAGGCAAAAAGCTTATCAATCAAGCATTCCGCTGCAGCACATGGGGACTGCTGAAGACATTGCGAGGACAGTCGCTTACCTTGCTTCTGAAGATTCTGATTACATACAGGCCAATCTATTTCAGTAAAGGGCGGAATACATTTGGCATTTAAAAAATAGACCGCTTATATAAGCTGGTCTATTTTTTCTTTTATTTGTAAAAAGAAGCGCTCTGTTTCGGAGTTAGTAAAAAATTTCGCCTGGGCCTGCTTTTCGCTGCCTCCGCCTTTTCCATCGAAGTCAGCAAGATTGGTTTTAAATAAGGTGCCAGCATGAACAGTGCCTTTCTGTGAGAAAAGAACATAATTTTCGCTGATTGATGCCAGAAGAGCATATTTTTTTCCGTTTTCTAGTAAACGGGAGGCAATCAATTGCAGCTCTTTTGTAGTTTTCTTTTCAAACAGCCCATGACCCAACAAACCATTTTGTTCAAGTTCCATTTTTTCTGCAGTAAAAGCTGCATTTTCTGCTCTCAGCTGCTCTGCTTCTTTTTGAATCAGCTTTGTTTCCTGATCCAATGCCTTTAATCTTGCCGAAATTTCATTCGCGGACGTTTGGAAAAACTGTCCTGCAAATTGAACGGTTTCTTGCATGTTTTGATAATCCGATAGAGCACGGAAACCGCATTTAAAATGAAGACGGATCATACCTTTCTGTTTTTCGGTCTTAATAAGCTTAAGCATTCCGATTTCACCCGTGCGCTCAACATGGGTGCCGCAGCAGGCAGACGTATCAATTCCTTCTATTTGAACAATCCGGATCTTTTCTTTAACATCAGGCAGTTTTCTCAGCGGTAAATCACGCAATTTATTTTCTTCAGCGAAAAACGTATGTATTTTTCTATTTTCAAAGATATATTGATTGCTTTTCCTCTCTATGAGCTTCATTTGCTCAGAGGTTAATTGAGGCGTCCTTAAATCAATTGTTACCGTGTCAGCTCCTAAGTGGAAGCTTTCTGTTTGATAATCAAATAATTCAAGGCAGACAGCAGATAAGAGGTGCTGACCTGAATGATGCTGCATATGATCGATTCTCCGTTTGCTGTTTACTTTACAAGTGACTTCTTTTTCAGATGGAAAGCGAGAGACGATATGATAGATTTCTTCTCCGTCTTCTAGCAGGCCTTCAATTGAAATAGATTCAATCCAGCCATGATCAGCAGGCTGTCCGCCGCCTTCGGGATAAAAAGCGGTTTCCTTTAATTTTAACAGCTTTAACCCGTTGCGTTCTTCTGTGCCCGTAACCGCTGTTTTCCACTCAAAAGTTTTAGGGGAGGTATAAAATAATTTCTCATTCATTTAAAGCATCCTTTCCAAATCTTCTCTTATTTATTGTATCAAACTCTGTCTTTTCTCATAAGAGAGAGGCAGTATGTAAAGATTTATGAAATATACTATTGCGAACGAATATTTGTTTCTAGTTGTCTAGTTATGTGTTACCCTTAAACTATAATGCCATTTACCGTATATTCTCTCTTGACAGCTGTTTTTAGGCAGATGAGAAGATGAAAACGATTGGTTGGTGATTTCTATGAATCCCGTTAAAGAGTTGAGTCAATTGTTTATCGATGGCGAACACAGTCTTTCATGGAACTACTTAAACAGTATGATTGAAGAAGATACCACCAGTACTCAAGTGTATGGATTTCTATCAGATACCATGGACAATGTAGGAGAATTGTGGGAAATGAACCGTGCGACTGTGGCGGATGAACATGTAGCAGCGGCTGTCTGCAAATCTATGATCGCCAGTTATTACTATTTAAAAGTGGAACAATTACATAAAGAACCTAATATACAATCGCAAGCAACAATGAAACCGCGTGTTATGCTGCTTTCTATGAGAAACGAAGAACATACGATAGGAATGATGATGACTTCTTTCTTATTTAAAGAATATGGCTGGGAAGCAAGCTGTATTGAGTCAAATGTTTCAATGGATCATATTTGTCAGTATGCAGAGAAATGGAAGCCGGATGTGATTGCTTTCTCCACTAGTGTCATCTGCAACATCCCGACTGTTTTTTACTATATGGATGAATTGCAAAAACTGAATTATTCTCCGACGATTATGCTCGCAGGGAAACTGACAAACGATTTTGATCTCGATTATTACTGCCCGCCCAACACCGTGGTGATTCAAAATATTGATCAGCTCGGCAGCTGGATTGAAAAATCTAACTCAAGGAATGATCGCCATGGAAATGCAATTAATCGCAAGTAAATATGACAAAATACCATTTCCTTATTTTCTGGTCGATCGAAAGCTTAAGATCGTATCAGTTTCAAAATGCACGTTTAATATCTTTGATGAGGAAAGCCATTTCCTCGATATAGTAGGAATTGGAAGCAAGAAAAAAGCAGCTAAGTTCATTTTGGACACGCCGTCCATTACAAAAATTGAACTGAATTTAAAAACGAAATCAAATCCGATGACATTATTTGATGTCTATATTCAATATGAGGGCAAAAACTTTATTCATATCTTTTGCATTGATAAAGAAGAAAGTGCTGATCAAATCTACCAGGCTGTTAAAACGCTTGAAGATGATTTGCTTTATGCTAACCTTAATTTGCTTGAAAAGCAGGAGCAGCTCGAGAAATCGCTCCAGCAGATGAAGGAGATTGCCATAAAGCAGGACAGCCTGGCAACGGTTGGACAATTTGCCGCAAGCATTGCACATGAAATCAGTAATCCGCTTACAAGCGTAAAGGGTTTTCTGCAGCTGCTAAAGCCTCACTTAATCGAAATCGGAAAAGGCCATTATGCTGATGTTGCATTAGAAGAATTAAATCGTGCAAACGATATCATCTATGAGTTTTTAGATAACTCCAAAGAGCAGAACAAAGACAGACAGCCCATTTTGCTTCGAAACCTGATAAATGACATTATTCTGATTTGTAAAAGTGAAGCTATACTATCAAATTGTGAGCTGACTTACACGGTTAATGACCCTGACTTAATGGTTACGGTTGATGTCAAGCAAATGAAACAAGTGCTCCTGAATATTGTTAAAAATGCTATGGAAGCCATTCAAATCAGTCATCAAAAAGATAATGGAATGATTGCAATTACAACCAGAATAGAAGACCGCCATGTTGTTATTCAGATTACAGACAATGGAATAGGAATGGGAAAGGAGACGGTAGATTCTCTCTTTAAACCATTCTTCACAACCAAGGAACAAGGAACAGGCATAGGTCTTGCTGTTTGTTTTGACATCGTTAAGTCGAATAATGGCAGAATTGAAGTTGCAAGTGAAGAAGGTCTAGGGTCAGCCTTCAGCATTTCAATGCCTATTCATATATAGTGCTAAAGCCGGATTGAATCATTCATCCGGCTTTTTTGTACGACTTAATTAGTATTAATTATTGCATAAATACTACTAAAAAAGAAGCTGAAAATGATAAGTATCCTGAAAAACATCAAACGATTGAATAGTAGATAATGAATCAAACTGCTTTGATACACGAATGAGAATACGATTTCAAAGACATATTTTATGAAGTTTCGATTCCAATTGAAAAAAGAAAAATGACATAAATATTTTTTGTTTGAAAAGCGTATACTATATAAAAAAAGGAGTTATGCTCATGTACTTTGCGAAAAAGGGTGCTGAAGAACCCGTTACAATTATTGAAGACACAACAGTATACGCTTGTGAATCGGAAGCTTGTAATGGCTGGATGAGAAAAGATTTTTCAACGGAAGATCTGTCCTGCCCGATGTGCGGAAGTCAGATGACAGAAGAAGTGCGTGAGCTGCCGCAGATAAAAATGGACTATAATCCTTTCAGTAAATAGAACAAAGGCTGCCGATTTAGCCGGCAGCCTTGAGTCTTTTTCTGGATGTGATCTATAGAGAAAGGATAAAGATAAGTTCAAACGCATTAGCAGCAGCGGAGCTTGGTATTGGTAAAGATACGGCACTGCCAATCAGCATAATCGGTTTTTTCGTTTTTCTCCAAAATACTAGAGCTCCAATTAAAGCTCCTGATGCCGAGAGTAATGAGAACCAAAATAATTCCCGGGACTGTTGCCTTTCTCGTTATTAAAAAGAATCCAAAACCAAATAATATAAAGTATAAGAGTATAAAGATCAGATATAAAATTAAGTCCATGATTGGCACCTCCTGAAACGAGCTTAATTCATGGGGGCGGTTATCCTCAAATAGGAATATCTATTGACAAATGCAGTAAAAACATATAAAATAATCAAGCAGTATTGCATTTTTAATTCACTACTTATAAAGAGTCATCACGAAATGGGTACTTTTTATAATTGGTGAATTTTTTTCTTCCAGTTAACGTTTATGATTTTTCTAAAACTGTTTCAAGCTATTCATTAATCAGAACCTGAGAGGAGAGTCATGAATGTATAGAAAAAAACCAGAAGATATCGTAACAGAGGAAACGAAGGTATGGATTTGCACGTCTGAGGACTGCAAAGGATGGGTTCGCGATAACTTTAAAAGCAGTGAAAGCGAAACACCTGTATGTCCGCTCTGCAAAAGCGAAATGAAAGCAAGTACTAAAGTGCTTGAGGTTATAAATAATCATAAAAAGTATTAAAAAAACTCTATTTTAGAGTTTTTTTTATTTATACAAAATTCGATTTCAGCTAGAGGTATAGCTAATTTATGTCCGCGCATGTAAAATTGGAGTACAGTTATTTTTCAGGAGGGATATTATTTTGTTAGAACAAGCGAAACAGCATTTGCAGCACTATTTTGGTTATTCATCATTCCGTCCGGGACAGGAAGAAATTATCAGCAGCGTTTTGAATGGAAATCATTCAGCAGGCATTATGCCGACTGGAGGCGGAAAGTCCATATGTTATCAAATCCCCGCACTCTTATTTTCTGGCATTACCCTCGTCATTTCTCCCCTTATTTCACTCATGAAAGATCAGGTGGACTCTCTTGATCAGGCAGGAATCCCTGCAACCTTCCTCAATAGCACACTCTCCCATACAGAAACAAGTGCCAGGCTATTAGATTTAGAAGCAGGAAATTATCGAATTTTATATGTTGCGCCTGAAAGATTAGAATCATCTTTGTTTTTAGAGCAGCTGCAAAGAATGAATGTTTCTATGGTTGCAGTCGATGAAGCCCACTGTATTTCACAATGGGGTCATGATTTCCGGCCGAGCTATTTAAGAATAAAAGAATTAAAAACGGAGCTTAAATCAAATCCCGTTTTTCTAGCATTGACAGCTACAGCGACTCCAATTGTTAAAGAAGATATATGCACCTCTCTTGGAATACAAGAGCAATATACCACAGTAACAGGATTTGAGAGGGGGAATTTATCATTCAATGTAAGCAAAGGTGAAAACAGATACGACTTTATTGAAAGATACATAGCAAAAAATGGCACCGAATCAGGAATTATTTACGCTGCTACGAGGAAAGAAGCAGATCATATATATGAACGTCTTATTAAAAAAGGAATTCAAGCAGGCAGATACCACGGGGGAATGAGTGATGTTCAGCGCGGGCTGCAGCAGGACCTTTTCTTAAGGGATGATATTCTTGTAATGGTAGCGACCAACGCATTCGGCATGGGAATCGATAAATCCAATGTCAGGTATGTCATACACTATCAGCTTCCTAAAAATATGGAAAGCTATTACCAGGAAGCGGGGAGAGCTGGAAGAGATGGATTAGACAGTGAATGTTTTTTGCTGTATTCCCCGCAGGATATTCAAATTCAGCGTTATTTAATTGAACAGTCAACATTTCATAAAGAAAGACAGCAGGCAGAGCTTGTTAAGCTGCATCAAATGCGCGATTATTGCCATACGGAAGGGTGTCTCCAATCATTTATTTTGAATTACTTTGGGGACAGTGAAGCTGAACCGTGCGGAAAATGCAGCAATTGCCGGGACGAACGCACGCATGAGGATGTAACAAAAGAAGCGCAAATGGTTCTTTCCTGCATGATCAGAATGGGGCAAAGATTCGGTAAAACCATGATCAGTCAGGTACTGACGGGTTCATCCAACAAAAAGGTGTTGGATTTTAAATTTAATGAGCTTTCAACATACGGCATTTTAAAGCATCGTACAGTTAAAGAAGTCAGTGAATTTATTGATTATTTGACTTCAGAACAATATATTTCGATTACTGGCGGGCAATTTCCCGTTCTGGTAGTCGAAGAGAAGGGACTAGAGGTTCTGAAGGGCAATTTAGAAGTGCACAGAAAGGAAAAAATGCGAATTGTTGAAGCTGCAGCGAACGACGGGCTGTTCATGCAGCTTAAAGAGCTGAGAAAACAGCTTGCAACAGAGGAAAATGTTCCGCCATTCGTTATTTTCTCAGATAAATCTTTAAAGGATATGAGTGCCAAAATGCCGAAGTCGCTGGATGAATTTCTTGCAGTTCAGGGGGTTGGAGAAGCGAAACAGCATAAGTATGGTGAAATCTTCATTGAGAAAATAACCGCATATGTAAACGAGAACCCTAATATAGAGCAGCCAGCTCAAACGTTGATTCCTGTTAAAAAAGAGCGAAAAGAATCATCTTATCTGGACTCCCTGCACTTATACAAAGAAGGTCTGAGTGTAGAAGAAATTGCTGAAAAAAGAGATTTGTCGGTGATAACAATTGAAAATCACTTGCTGCGCTGTGCCAAAGAAGGACTTGACATAGATTTTGATGCCTGGATCCCAGCCAAGTATGAAAGGCAAATCGAAGAGGCGATCCGGACACATGGCTATGGCCTGCTGAAGCCGCTGAAAGAATGCCTTCCTGATGAGGTGACCTATTTTATGATTAAAGCGGCCATTGTAAAAAGAGAACTGGTTCACTAACAGGGAAGAACGGTATAGATAAATAAGAAGACCAGCTGATTCAAGCTGGTCTATATTTATAGGGCAAAACTATTTTACGAACTCTTTAATTGCCGGATCCTTTTTAGTCTGCCTGCGCTAACCGGGCGGTTCCGCTTTTCATTGTCCAGCTCCACCTCCTAGCCCCTCGGCCAGAACAAATTCCCTCAGGAAAGTCAAACCCGGACTTTTCGGGTGAATTCTTATCTGTCTGCCCGAGTCTGAACAGTCGGTTCCGCTTTTCTAGTTATTCATAACTTTTCTCCAGCTCATCAACAAGCGTGCCGACATATGCGACGGCTTTTCTGATGGCTTCAGGATTTGTCATATCCACGCCTGCATCTTTTAATAGATCTACTGGTTTTTTGGTTCCTCCAGCTTTTAACACCTCGATCCATCGGTCTACTGCAGGTTTTCCTTCTTCATCTATCAATTGTGAAACCAAAGTTGAAGCTGTCAGTCCAGCTGAGTACGTGTAAGGGTAGAGACCCATATAATAATGAGGCTGTCTCATCCAAGTTAATGAGGCACCCTCATCAAATGTTACCGCGTCACCCCAAAAAGAGGAGAGCACATTCCCTTTAAGATCACAAAGCATCTTAGCTGTAATCGGGATGCCTTTTTCGGCTGCTTCATAGACGCGGCGCTGGAATTCTCCTTCAAGTAAATGTGTAACAAAGTTATGATAATACGTTCCGAGAAGCTGAAGAATGACCCAGCGTCTCATTTGTTTATCCTGCGTATTCTTAAGTAAATGCCTGCCAAGCAGCATTTCGTTTAATGTTGAAGGGGCCTCTACGAAATATGTAGAAGGTCTTGTATTCATAATGCGCTGATTTTTGTTTGCCAAATAGAAATGTCCGGCATGGCCAAGTTCATGTGCAAGTACAAAAGCACCTCTCATCGTATCCTGCCACGTGATCAGAATATATGGATGCACACCGTAAGGGCTTGAACAGAATGCACCTGTTGATTTCCCTACATTATCCGCCAGATCAACCCAGCGGTCCGTTAATGCTTTTTTCATAATTTGTGTATATTCAGGGCCCATTACTTCAAGTGCTTCTAAGATCACACGGCAAGCTTCAGTATAGGTCGTTTTAGGATTAAACTCTGTATCAAGCGGTGCCTTTAAATCACAAAAATGCAATTCTTCAAGCTGCAGGACCCTTTTTTTCAAGGAGGCAAACCTTCGCATATGGGGCGCTAGTTCCTTTTGAATAATATCAAGCTGATTATGATACATCTCCTTTGTCACATGCTGGGGCTTCAGCAGCATGTCTGTTACTGAATCATACTTTCTAAAGCGTGAAACCGTGATCTGTTTTTTCACCTCAGTAGCGTAAGTGGCTGCAAAAGTGTTTTTATATTTTTTCAGTGTTATTACAAAAGAATCGAATGCTTTTCTTCTTACAAATGTATTCGGTGTAAATTCATAGCGGTCTTCATAAAGAGCGAATGAATTCGGCAGAACATTTCCATTTTCATCCTCAATTGGGTCAAAATCCATATCAGCAGATTTACTTGTTTGATAGATTCGGTAAGGTGAACCGTGGACATCTCCCAATGCTGCCAATACTTCTTCTGTTTCTTCTGACAGCTGATGAACTCTCGACTGAAGCAATTCTTTTAATTTTATGCTGAATGCCGCTAATCCGCTTTGTTCCTTTATGTATGCATCAATGGTTCCCTCAGGAAGAGACAATAGTTCAGATTCTATAAAAGATAAATCTGCATTTGCTTTTGAATGAACGGCGGCAAACCGTGAGTAATTTCCTTGATGCTCGGGATTTGTTCCGTCTGCAGATTGCTGCAGGCTGATGTATGTTCCGGCTCTCACTATTTTTTTAAATAATTTCTCTTCAGCTTGAAGGCATTCCAATAGAGAGTTTGCACCGTCACCGAGCCTCCCTCTATATTTTCTGATTTGTGCGGCGTCCCGTTCTATGGTCGTTAATTCTGACTCCCAATCCTGATGTGTTTCAAACAAATCTTCTAAATTCCATGTCAGTTCTGCTGGCACTTCACTGCGATATAAACGTTTTTCAATCGTTTTTTCCAATGGACATTCCCTCCAAACGAATATTGATCTTTCGTGTTCCCAAGTAATTATACATCTTCTAAGAAAATATGAACAGATTATTCCAAATTATTAAAAATCTTATAAGGTGTTAAATTAATAGGTTTCATTTTATTAAGAAGGTGGGTATGTAGGGAGTATGACATTAACTAAACAGGAGGATTAATACAATGACAATCTATAATACAAACCAAAACAATACACTGGGATCAGAACCAGCACCAACAGAAATTTCGAAGACTGAGATAAGCATTGCAAAAAAAGGCAAAGATAAAAATAACAGCAAGCTGGTAAAGGGAATATTAGCAGGTGCAGTTGTAGGGGGACTAGTCACCCTATTTGACCGTAAAACCCGAAATCAAGTGAAAGACTCAGCTGTTAATTTGAAGGATTCATCTCTTGATGTTTTTACACAAGTAAAAGAAAATCCAGGTGAAGTCAAAAATCAAATGGTATCACAATTTAAAAGTGCAGCAGATTCATTAAAAGATGCAATCAATGAGGCAAAAAAACTCTATGACCGTTTAAATGAAGATGTTATGGATAACGTCAATGACGCCGTTCAAATTTCAAATGATACACTTTCTACAGCTAAAGACGCACAAAAAGATCTGGCATCAATCGGTTCAAAGGTAAAAGAAGCTGGCAGTGAGTTAACTGGAAGATCTGAAACAAATCGTTCTGCATCTAAAAAAGCACCAGAAATACCAACAACACATACTTCCATTCCAGGAAGTGATGTTGGAAAATTTTAACAGCAGGAAGAGCGGACAACTGTCTGCTCTTTTTTTGTGTTTTTTAAAATCAGCAATCTGCCATTTAAAGAGTTTGATTTATAAAACAGAAAAATCGGAAATTTGTGATAGAATAAGAGATATTTCATTGAAAGCAGGGATTAGCATGTATTTACCATCATTTCATCTGAAAAACAAACTAGCCGTTATTACAGGAGCAGGACGGGGAATTGGAAGAGCATTAGCCATTGGATATGCAGAAGCAGGAGCGGATGTTGTACTGCTTTCCAGAACAGAAGGTGATCTTCTTGAGGTTGCAGACAAAATTAAAGCAATGGGGCAAAAAGCTTTTCCGATTGTCACCGATGTTACAGATAAAAACAGTATAAATCAGGCATTTGAGCAAATAAAAGAGATCAATCCAGCTATAGATATTTTAATCAATAATGCCGGAATGAATATCCGGTCTAAAGCGTTTGATGTAACAGAGGAAGAATGGGAAACGATTATGAATACAAACTTGAAATCTGCTTTTTTTATGTCACAGAAAGCGGGAGAGCTGATGAAACAGCAGGGAAATGGCGGCAGAATCATTAATATTTCTTCCGTTGCAGGACATACCGCATTGCGTACAGGCGTCGTCTATGCCCAGACAAAAGCGGCGATGATTCAAATGACAAAAGTACTGGCCTTTGAATGGGGGCAGCATAATATTGCCGTTAACTCTATTGGTCCCTGGTATTTTGAAACACCTCTTACCGAAAAAATATTGAGCGACGAAAAATACGTATCTGACATTTTAGCTGTCACCCCGTTAAAAAGAGTTGGCCAGCTGCCAGAGCTTGTCGGACCAGCTGTATTTTTGGGATCTGATGCTGCAAGCTACATTACTGGCCAAACATTATTTGTTGATGGCGGCATGACTATACAAGGGTTTTAGAAAGGAGGCAGAAACATTGGATACATATGCAGTTATTTTCACTTCACAGCGAACAGATAAGGATGATGCCGGTTATGAAAAAATGGCTGCAGCAATGGAAGAAGCCGCTAAAAAACAGCCTGGCTTTCTTCACATGGAGAGTGTTAGAGGGCCCGAAGGATTCGGAATCACCATTTCCTATTGGCATTCTCTTGATGCCATAAAAGAATGGAAGCAGCACACCCAGCATTTGAGAGCGCAGAAAGCTGGAAAAGAAAAATGGTACTCTGAATATAAAGTGGAAATTTGTAAAATCGAGAAAGCATACTTCCTTGAAAAAGAGTAATTATTAAAATCATAGTAAGCAGAAAATGCCGAAAAACACATGAATACATAGGATGATGACTTTATTTTAGAACCTTTGTCGACTTGCAGGAATCCTCTTATGCCCGCCTCGAATGATATAGCAACAAAAAATTAGAAAAGGCGGGGTTTTAAATGGGGAAAACATTAAATATTTCAAAGGTTGCTTCATTGCTTGGGGAATCTTCTTATATTTTAAAAATGTGGGAACTGGAATTCTCAGCATATCTGGAAATCGAGAGGGATCATAAGAATGCACGTGTGTATTCGCTGGAAAATATTGAAGTGCTTCGTAAAATTAAGCACTTAAAAGACAGTCAGCTTGACCACGAAACGATTATCCAAATGCTGAACATGAACGGGAAATCTGAGGCTGCTGCAGCAAAGGCGGATACTGATATTGAACTTTCAGCAAAGAAAAATATAAAGATTGCGCTTGAGGAAATCTTTAATTTAATCGAAGAAAAAGGGAAACAGGATATTTCTATTTTGGAGCTGAAAATGGATCAGCTGGAGCTGACGCTGATTGATGAAATGAAGAGAACGGTCAAGCAGGAGCTTGATGTGCATTCCAAAACTCAGCTGAGTGCAGCAAAAGGTCAATTCTCGGCGCTTCATAATAAGATAAATGAACAATCTAAAGTTCAGCTGAGTGCTGCAAAGGGTCAATTCTCAGCCCTTCATAATAAGATAAATGAACAATCTTACGCTCAGCTGAGTGCTTCTGAAGGACAATTCTCCGCGCTTCATGATAAGCTTGATGTGATCCATGAAACGTCAAGCAATGAAAGGGATATGTATCAAGAAGAAATCAGATACGAACGGGAGCTCGCAAAAAAACATATTGAAATTCGCGAGCAAAAGTTTCTTGCGTTTGTTCAGCAGCATCAAAAATCGAGAGATGAACGCAAATATGGCCTTTCTATGCTGAAGCAGTTAATGGGATTTGCTAAATAACTTACCGGAGGCCATTTAATGAACTCAAAATTGATTAACCATTTTCTATCACACCGAGCTGTAACACTGGAATTAATAGCAAAAATGCAGCATGATAACCCTGAATTTAAACCTGCTGAAACATCCATGACGACAGAAAAACTGATTACTCATATGCTGACTTCGATGTACAAATTTACAGCTGTAGTGAAAGCAGGAAATGCACAGCCGCTCATGCAGGAAGCAGAAATAACGGAAACGAACCTGCTGAAACTTGCAGAGCTCTATACGGAAAAAACGGTGCAGATCCTTGAATCTTTAACAGAGGAAGATTTAAATCAAGTCATTGATTTAACAGGTGTATTCGGTTTCAAAGTTCCCGGGTCCGCACTAATTAAAATGGGAATTGAGCATGAAGTAAATCATAAAGGAAATCTATTTGTTTATGCTCGTATACTAGGACATACAGAACTGCCGATGTATGTTAAGAAAATTTGATTAAAAAAGCATTCGATGTCTCTGAACATCGAATGCTTTTTAATGAAATAATTAAATGTTAATCACACCTTTTAACGGGACCCTATCAAATTAGCATTTATTTAATGTACTCATTATTTCAAATAACTCTTTTTTGGATTTAGGATAATTTTTTTGTGAAAGAATTTTTGTTTCAGCAAGGGTTTCAAAAATCTCCATTACCCAAGGCTTTTCTAAATGACTTTGTTGGATAGCTTCTGCATTTTGAAATACTTCTGCAGGAGAACCATGCGCAATAATCTTTCCGTTATTTAAAATAATGACTTCATCAGCCCATTCATAAGCAAGATCAACATTATGGGTAGATAGTAAAATCGTACGGTTTTCATTATTCAAGTTTTTCAATAACTCCATAATTTTCATAGAATAATAGGGATCAAGTCCTGCAGTTGGCTCATCCAATATCATTAACTCTGGATTCATTGCAATAATTCCTGCAATTGCAACTCTTTTCTTTTGGCCGATACTTAAAAAATGGGGTGGTTTATCTTTCAAAGATTCCGTTTCTGTTAAAATCATCGCCTCGTGAACTGTTTTTTCTAGCTCTTCAGGAGACATTCCTAAATTCTTAGGGCCAAATTTGATATCTTCATAAACACTTGATGAAAAAAGCTGAGTCTCAGGATTTTGAAAGACAATTCCTACCTGTTTGCGAATTTGCCGGATCTCATTACGTGTATATGTTAGTTTTTTCCATTTGAATTTAATGTTACCGTCCGTTGGTTTTAAAATACCATTTAGAAGTAAGAACAATGTTGATTTTCCAGCTCCATTATTGCCTATTAAGGCAATCTTCTTCCCATGCTCAATGGATAATGAAATATCTTTTAACGCAATAGTACCATCTGCATATTTATAAGTAACATTTTCAAATGAAAGGATTGGTGATCTCACTGCTGATGCCCCTTTTAAATTTTCATTCAATCTTCTTTGTTAAAATGACTATTGCAAAAAGTGCTGCCATGGAAAGAATAATTCCTGCGCAATGGAAGCGATTATACTTCAAATTCAATTCCACTTCATACAAACCCTCATCTCCGCCGCGACTGTCTATTGCTATTTGCAATTCTCTGGCAGAATGTATCGATTTAATAAAAAGACCAACGATAAGTTGTGCGATAGAAGATATCCAAACTCTATAATTCTGATAACCCAGTCTACTAGATTGTGCAAGATAGATTTCATGCATCTTATCCAAAAGTACAAAGATAAAGCGATAAGTCAATCCCACTAATTCAATAATAAGTGTTGGAAGGTTTCCTTTTTGTAGTACCCAAATCAACTGGTGTAGAGTTGTAGTCAGAATCAGGAAGTACAAACAGCTCACGCTTGCTAAGACAGTTGCAGCGAGGTGGTAGGCCTGATTTATACTATATGGGGTAACATATAGTTGCCATGATCCTATTTGAATACTCCACATTGCATTTAAGATTTCGCCTTTCGCAGGAGCAATTGAAACGATAATGGCAACTATGCTGGAAAGCAGAAAAAAAGACGGTAACAGAAGAAGCTTTACATAAGAATAAAATGGTATTTTTGCACCTAAAACAATGCTTGCACTCATCAAAATAAATGTTAGAAAAGCAATACATATATTCTTAGTAATGATCGTAAATAGTAAATAAGAAAAAGCAAACCCGACCTTCTCAATTGGATGAACATCTTTTAATGCATTAGTATAAGTATAATCATCGATTTTCAACATAGGATCCCTTGTTTCTGCTCATTATTTAGAGGAATATTTTTTCCTGGCACGACCAAATCCGATTACATAACCAATGACAATCGCTCCAGCCGCAGCCTGTAATGAAAATAGTAAACTTTCGATTTCGCCGCTTGGCGGCTCCCAAATGGAACTGAACCAAGGCTCATAAGCGGGCGCAATTTCCTCAATAACCTCTTCTGCTTGACCGTCAGCGCCGCCAAATTCAGCATCTTTTTGAAGAAATAAAGGGATAATTGCCAACACAATAACGAATAAAAACAAAATGAAATTTTTCATAATTACTTAACCCCCTTAACAGCAGGCAGTTGATTTAATTCAGGCATATTATATTTTTGAAGTAAATTCATAACAATAACCGTTAATAATCCTTCACTAATTGCTAACGGAATTTGAGTAAAGGCAAAGATGGCTGCAAATTTTGAAAAAGATGCTGCAAATCCGCCGGCTTCAGCTGGAAATGCTAGCGCTAATTGAACTGAAGTAACTAAGTATGTACCTAAATCTCCTAGCATAGCTGCCAAAAAAACAGAAACTGCAAACGATAATTTCATTTTTCGGCTGATCTTAAAGATTGCATATGCTAACAATGGACCTGCGACTGCCATTGAAAAAGCATTTGCACCTAATGTTGTCAAACCGCCGTGCGCTAATAACAATGATTGAAATAATAGAACGATCGTACCCAAAACACTCATTGCTGTAGGTCCAAACAATATGGCTCCTAAACCTGCTCCAGTTGGGTGAGAGCAGCTGCCTGTTACCGAGGGAATCTTTAAGGCAGATAATACAAACGCAAAAGCGCCAGACAAGCCAAGCATTGTTTTCATTTCAGGGTTTTCTTTAAGCTTCTTCCGTATAGAACGCAAGCCGACAAGTATGAAGGGAAGCGTTGCAGCCCACCAAAATATCGCCCAGCCAAAAGGCAAAAAACCTTCCATGATATGCATAGCATAAGCTTCTTCGTACGAATTCAGCCAAAAATAGCTTGATAAACACAGAAGCATGATAAGTGAAACCGGCCATGATTTTGTTGTCATCCTAACATCCCCCTTATAATTAGTTGTGGCCAAAATAAAAAAGCATTTAAACCCACTAGAGTTTAAATGCTTAAAAGACGATTGTCTGGCCTTCATACAGACACATAAATATCCCCTTCGCACACACCTCCCTATTTCCCGTAGGTCACATTATGTTCTTTATACAGGCAGGTCTCCTGACTCATCTTCATTGCTTCCTGCGTCTTCCCGCTTTTAATATAAAAAGCAGTGACATTATGCAGGTCGCTCAGATTTACAGTGGCGGGAACCGTGTCGGACTTACACCGAGCTTCCCTATTAAGCTATACACACTCTCACATGCATAGCACCTGTTAAGATTGATTAATTTGTCTTTACCTTACTACAAGGTTTTGCAGTTGTCTATTTATTTTTCTATGTTTTAGCGTGAACAAAAAGGTTTTTTGTGACATTTCAGGGGATATGAACGGTGTAACTAACAGCAGCGGGATTGGCTTATTTTTATGTCTTTTAGTGCTTTCGTTTTATCCGCAAAGAGAACTGAGCGGATGTTTTTTTGTGAAAAAAACAGTTTAAATTCAATATGTGATGTAAAAGCAGTTTGCTAATTTCTGCATTCTTGTTTAATATATATTTCGAAATAGACAAATTTACGAAAAAATAATAACATTAAGAATAATAATTAAATAAATTAAAGATAGGTTCAAAAATCTTACCAAGATTTTGATTAAAAGGGAAGTACGGTGAAAAGCCGTCGCGGTACCCGCCACTGTAATGGGGAGCTATATTGCAAATGTCACTGATATTATTCGGGAAGACGCAATAAAGCAATGAACCTTAGTCAGGAGACCTGCCTATCTTTTACGCATACCTACGGGCTTATAGGTAGATGTGTAGTAGAAAATGCTATGTTCTTTTGCTATGTATTTTTTGTGCACCTCTATCTATATAGGGGTGCATTTTTAATTTTTTGAAAAATAATAGACTGGAAGTGCTAAAATGACAACTTGGAATTTGAGGGAAACGAAACATCATGTATTGATTTGCAATGGCAGCAGCTGTATGAGGAAAGGAGGCGAGGAGGTAACGCAGGCGATTAGGGAGGAAGTCGCAAATATGAACCTTGATGCCGCCATACATACGACAAGAACACGCTGTAACGGAAGATGCAAGGATGCTTGTGTTGTCATTGTGTATCCTGAAGGAACATGGTACAAGGCGATTACTCCGGAACTAGGCAGTGAAATCGTACAGAAACATTTGGCAGGGGAAGAAATATTAGAAGAAGCCGTTATTTACAAATATGATCAACAAGGTTTTGCTGCTCCTGAAAAAACAGAGTGTGTAATCGGAATATCTAAACCAATAAAATAAGGCAGTTAACTCGTCATCTTTCAGTTTACTAATTTAGCAGCATGAATTTGATGGGGATTTGGAATAGATAGGAGATCATGTATGCCTTGGGAGATCACACCATTATGCGGATTTATTGACTGTTTCGACTTATGTTGAATGTCGGATTCCTCAAACAACTTTACATACACTGAAACTTACGGTTAGTTTCACACTTATTATTTTTGATTTTTCATCAGCAAGAGAGTTTATGAATAAGGAATTAGAGCATGATGAAATCACTAATTCCATGTATTACAAATCTCACTGGTATTGCAGACGGTTGGAATGCCATTTATTTCTGCATATTATCTCGGAAACGTTTAGGTTAGGGTTCGTTATTTTAATGTTGGCTGATAGTTTGAAAGGAGGAGTATACATGCGAGGGAAGTTACTTGTAATTGGGTTTGGACCTGGAAGTTTTGAACATATGACAAACAGAGCACAGGAAGCCATACAAGAGAGCGACTATATCATTGGTTATAAAACATATGTTGAGTTAATAGAAAATCTCTTAACCGATCAAGAAATTATTAGTACAGGAATGTCCGAGGAAGTAAGTCGTGCTCAAGCAGCTGTTCGTCTTGCTGAAGAAGGAAACATAGTTGCTGTCATTTCCAGTGGTGATGCAGGTGTTTATGGGATGGCAGGCCTGGTCTATGAGGTATTGATTGAAAAAGGCTGGAAAGAAGAAACAGGTGTAAGTGTTGAGGTTATCCCTGGTATATCAGCCATTAATTCCTGTGCTTCTCTCCTAGGGGCACCAATCATGCATGATGCATGTACGATTAGTTTAAGTGATCATTTAACTCCATGGGATCTAATTGAAAAAAGAATTGAAGCGGCAGCACAAGCTGATTTTGTTGTAGCTCTGTATAACCCAAAGAGTGGACGCCGCACAAGACAAATTCAAGAGGCACAAAGGATATTATTACACTATCGATCACCCGATACACCTGTTGGGCTAGTGAAGAGTGCATATCGTGATAGCGAAAAGATTGTGATAACCGATCTTGCACATATGCTTGATTACGATATCGGAATGCTGACGACTGTAGTCATTGGGAATTCGTCTACGTTTTTATACGATAATAAAATGATTACTCCAAGGGGGTATCAAAGGAAGTATACATTAAATACAAATGAACAAAAATTAAAGCCGCATGAACGCTTGAGACATGAAAATGAACCATGGGCACTCCATAAAGGAAAGAATGAAGCTGATCATAGTATTGAAGTAAATTCTAAACGTGATATTCATACCTCCTTACAATTAGCTCTAGAAGCTCTTAGTAAAGTAGAAGATGTACCTAAAAGTATTCAAGAAAACAAGACTGTTAATAATCCAGTAGTATCAATCTTTGAATTAGCCGTAAGTCCAGGAATCGCAAATAAGAAGTTTACACCAGACCAAATGATAACTCTCGCTGAGGTAGTCGGTGATGAGGGGACAATGGAATACACGCCTCACCATCAAATATATTTAAAGATTCCAACTGCGAGTCCTGAGATCATTACTCAAAAATTAAGAGGTGTAGGTTTCCTATTAGAACCTATTGGTGATGTTTTTCAGCTGAAAGCTTGTGATTTCTGCGAAGGTGAGAAAAAGGATTCGATTCCTCATGCTGAAGAGTTACACCAAAAGCTAAGTGGACTCGAATTGCCTAAAGAGCTGAAGCTTGGCTTCAATGGTTGCGGTATGGCGTGCTTTGGTGCAGTAAACGAAGACATTGGAATTGTTTTTAGAAAAGGAAAGTTTGATTTGTTTTTGGGAGCGAAAACGGTAGGGAGAACAGCTCATGCCGGACAGCCTGTGGCGGAAGGAATTGAGCCGGATAAAATAGTGAAGGTTATTGAAAATATTATATACGAATATAAAGAGAAAGGTCATCCAAATGAAAGATTTTTTAAGTACTTTAAACGTGTTGGAAATATTCAAGGCTATACCTATAAGGACATGACACCGAAGGTAGAAATCGAACCAGCTCCATGTGGAGACTAATTTAAAGGGTAGGGGAGAAATATATGAAAGCTGTTTTACTAGTTGGACACGGAAGCCGGGATTCAGAAGGAAATGAGCAGGTAAGAAAAACAATAGAAGATTTAAAACCGCAACTCGACCGGGAGCTTTTAATTGAAACGTGCTTCTTAGAGTTTGAAACACCTACAATTGAACAAGGCATCCAAACGTGTGTTGAAAAAGGGGCAACAAGTGTTTTTATTATTCCAATGATGTTATTAGCAGCTGGACATTCAAAGATTCATATACCAGCAGCCATTGATGAAGCAAAAGTAAAATATCCAGAGGTTCACTTTACATACGGAAGACCTTTCGGAATTCACGAGGAAACGGTAGAAATTTGTAAAGATCGTTTAGAAGAAGTTGACGGGAACATAACCGAACCTGAACAAAACACGGCTGTAATTTTGCTGGGTCGAGGCGGCAGCGATCCAGATGCGAATAGTGATTTATATAAAATTGCTCGCTTATTATGGGAAAAATTAAATTATAGGTTAGTAGAACCAGCATTTATGGGTGTAACGGATCCATTAATTAAAGAAGGGGTAGAGCGCTGCATTAAATTAGGTGCGAAAAAGATCATTATATTACCATACTTTTTATTCACAGGTATTTTAATTAAACGTCTTGAAAATATGATGGAAGAATTCGGAAACGAGCATCGGAGTATTGAATTCAAGCTAGCCGGTTATTTCGGGTTTCACTCAAGATTAAAAACAATTATCAAAGACCGAATTGAGGAATCATTGCAAGGTGATGTGAAAATGAATTGTGATACATGCCTTTACCGTATTGAAGCAATGGAGCATATTGATCATCACCATCATCACGATCATGACCATGATCATCACCACCATCATGAGGCCCAAAAACTATGATTCTATTTTTAGCTGGAACGAGTGATGCAAGATCGTTAGCCATCATGATAAAAGAGGCCGGATATAAACTGCTAACGACTGTTGTTACTGAAAATGCCGGAAAGGAAATGAGGAAGGCTGGACTAGATGTGTATGTTGGCCGGCTGACAAGTGAGGATTTTGTGAGAGTTATAAGAGAACAAGGATTTAATGCGGTTGTCGATGCTAGCCACCCATTTGCGGAAGAAGCAAGTAAAAATGCTCTTTTAGGAGCGAAAGAAGCTGAAATTCCATACATCCGCTATGAACGAGAGTCACAATCATATGAAAATAACGGAATAACGATGGTCGAAAGCTACGTGGAAGCAGCAGAAAGAGCGGCTGAAAAAAAAGGCGTCATTATGCTGACTACAGGAAGCAAGACCTTGCAGACATTTACTCAGAAACTCCTTAATCAGCCTGACACTCGTGTAATTGCCCGGATGCTGCCAAGAAAAGATAATATGGAGAAATGTGAGAAGTTAGGCTTTCCGCAAAAAGACATTGTTGCCATACAAGGTCCTTTTACAAAGGAGTTTAACCTTGCGCTTTACAAGCAATATGGCGTTACAACAATGATTACAAAGGAAAGCGGGAAAGCGGGGTCTGTTGATGAAAAATTAGAAGCTGCAATCGAACTTGGCATTGAAACGATCATGATAAAGAGACCAAAGATTGATTATGGAAATGCTTATTCAGATTTTTCGGATATCCTGGCACATATAAATGAAATTCTAAATAACCAAAAATAAATGGATGAATTGGAGGAATTTATGATGGATTTTCGTACAGAATTTAAGCCTTTAACTGTACAGCCTCAAGAAATTGAGGGATTGAGTTTTAACATGATAGATTCAGAGTTTGGTGAACATGCTTTTACAGAACAGCAATACAAGATTGTTCAGCGGGTTGTTCATGCTTCTGCTGATTTCGAATTGGGACATAGTATGCTTTTTCATGACGACGCCATTCAAGCAGGGATAAAGGCCATTCGAAATGGGGAACAGGTTTATGCGGATGTTCAAATGATTCTAAGTGGAGTCAGTAAAGGGAGAATTGAAAAACATGGCGGCAGCGTGAATGTTTATATTTCCGATCCAGATGTAATGGAAGAAGCAAAACGTTTAAATACGACCCGGGCAATCATTTCAGTTAGAAAAGCCATTAAGCAATTTGATGGCGGGATTTTCGCAATCGGGAATGCTCCAACAGCGTTATTGGAATTAATTCGACTCATTAAAGAAGGGGAAGCAAAACCAAGTTTAGTCATCGGGCTTCCAGTAGGATTTGTTTCAGCTCCGGAATCAAAAGAAGAGTTAGCAAAATTAGATGTACCTTTTATTACAAATGCAGGCAGAAAAGGCGGTAGTACGATTACGGTTGCGGCACTGAATGCAATCTCACTTCTAGCTGAAAAGGAATAAACGATGGAAGGAAAAGCAAAAAAAAAAGAAAAAAAGGAAATGCGCTCTGGATATACCACAGGCGCATGTGCAGCGGCAACAACGAAAGCGGCATTAGTGGCATTAATAACAGGAAAGCCCCAGGCTGAAGCAACGATTTTTTTGCCAGTCGGGAAATTTGCCACCTTTGAAATGGAAAGTTGCATCGTTGAGCCTGGTCTGGCTGAAGCTGGAACAATTAAAGATGCTGGTGATGATCCAGATGCCACACATGGTGCTTTAATTATATCCACTGTTTCTTGGTGTGATAAACCTGGCATCACCCTTGATGGCGGTGTTGGAGTTGGCCGTGTTACAAAGGAAGGACTCCCAGTACCCGTCGGTGAAGCTGCAATAAATCCAGTACCGCGGAAAATGATTTATGAAACTGCTGAAGAAATTCTAACCTCTCATGGACTTACAAGAGGGATCAAAATCATTATTTCTGTCCCTGATGGTGAAAAAATGGCAGAAAAAACGCTCAATAAGCGACTTGGAATAATCGGCGGGATTTCAATTTTAGGGACTAGAGGAACTGTTATCCCATTTTCTAGTTCTGCATATATGGCAAGTATCGTGCAAGCCATAAGTGTGGCACGAGCAAGTAATTGTGACCACGTTGTAATTACTACAGGCGGACGAAGTGAAAAATTCGGGATCAAACAATATCCTGACCTTGCAGAAGAGGCATTTGTTGAAATGGGGGATTTCGTCGGCTTTACATTAAAACAATGTAAACGTCAGGGGATTAAGAAAGTATCTTTGGTTGGAATGATGGGGAAATTTTCAAAAGTAGCACAAGGCGTCATGATGGTTCATTCCAAAAGTGCACCCGTTGATTTTAACTTTTTAGCAAATGTGGCTTTTGAAGCAGGTGTTAAAGATCAACAACTGATCCAAACAATTCGGCAAGCCAATACAGCGTCACAAGTAGGTGATCTCATGCTTGAGCTTGGTTATAACGACTTTTTTACAATTCTTTGTGAATATTGCTGTACAGCTGGGTTAAAAGAAGTTGGCGGCGGGATTTCGATTGAAACAAGTTTGTACTCCATGAAGGGTACGCTACTTGGAAAGGCTGGGAAAAATGACAAAGAAGGTTAAGCTAATTGGAATAGGTGATGATGGAAAACAAAGTCTTCTTCCTATCTATGAAAAATGGATTTATGAGAGTGAAATTCTAGTAGGAGGCGAAAGGCAATTATCTTTTTTCAAAGATTATCAAGGTGAAAAAGTAGCCATTAAAGGTAGTTTACCTTCGCTAGTTACATATTTGAGCAAAGAAACTAAGAGAATTGTCGTTTTAGCATCTGGTGATCCTTTATTTTATGGAATTGGCAGTTATTTAGCCAAGAAGCTTGATGTCGAAATTTATCCTTATATAAGCTCGGTCCAGCTAGCATTTGCAAGAATGAATGAGAGCTGGCAGGATGCATTTGTACTTAGTGTTCATGGGAGAAGCATGAAAGGACTGGCCCAACGAATAAATGGGCGTAAAAAAGTAGCGCTGCTTACTGATGCTAAAAATACTCCTTCCGAAATAGCCCGGTATTTACAATCATTTGGCATGAATCAGTACAGGGCATTTGTGGCTGAAAATCTAGGCGGAGAGAATGAACGCTTTGCTTTTTATGAACTTGAAGAATTGCAGAGCCTCGAATTCTCCCCGCTTAACGTTGTTATTCTGCAAAAGATATCAGAGAGTAAAACGTACCATTTTGGAATTGATGATAAAGAGTTTTATCAAAGAAAGCCAGAAAAGGGATTACTGACAAAAAAAGAAATCCGAACGATTAGCTTAAGTGAATTAAAGCTAACAGAAAGCAGCATTGTTTGGGATATTGGAACATGTACTGGTTCTGTTGCAATTGAAGCTTGTTTGATTGCAAAAGAAGGACAGGTTTTTGCGATTGAAAAAAATGAACATGACCTTGAAAATTGCCGGCTGAATATGGTGAAATTCAAAACGGACTTTACACTGATTCATGGAAAAGCACCAAATCATTTAGAGGAATTTCCAGATCCTGATGCGATTTTTATTGGCGGTACTGCTGGGAGTATGGAGGATATTCTGACTGTTTGCTGTTCGCGTTTAAAAAAGGGCGGACGAATTGTGTTAAATGCAGTAACAATTGAAAATTTAATGCAAGCTGTTAATGGATTTAAAAGCAAAGGTTTTGAAACAAAAATTACACTCGCTCAGGTTTCCAGGAGTAAACCGATTTTAAACCTCACACGATTTGATGCATTGAATCCGATCTATATTATTACCGCACAGCATACGGAAGGGGAACAGCCATGATAGGAACATTATACGGTTTAGGCGTAGGTCCTGGTGATCCGGAGCTTCTGACAGTAAAAGCTTTTCGAAAGCTTAAGGAATCTCCAGTGATCGCATACCCTAAAAAAAGAAAAGGCAGCAAAAGCTATGCCCAGCGAATTATTGATGTGTACATAACGCCGGGAGAAAAAGAGATGTTAGGCCTTGTTTTCCCAATGACAAAGGACCCTGACATTCTTGAACGTGAATGGTCAAAAACAGTGGAGCTTGTTTGGGAAAAGCTAAAGGCAGGCAAGGATGTCGCGTTTGTTACAGAGGGTGATCCCCTTTTATACAGTACATTTATTCATATGATGAACCTTGTCAAGGTCCGCTATCCCGAAGTGAAAATTAAAACGGTGCCTGGGATTTCATCAATTAACGGTGCAGCTTCAAGACTTGGTATTGCGCTTGCAGAAGGGGATGACCATGTCGCGATCATTCCTGCAAGAGATGACTATGAAGCTATGAAAAAAGTAATCATTGAAAACGACTGCATTATTTTTATTAAGGTCGCGAAAGTAATGGATTTAATGCTGGAAATTCTTCGTGAACTGGATTTACTCGACAAAGCTTCAGTTGTGACAAAGGTAACTTCAGATGAGGAGATTATATGGGACATTCAGGAGCTGGATCGAGCAGAATTGGAATATTTAACATTAATGGTGGTGAGAAAATAATGCAAATAACAATCATAGGTGCAGGACCGGGCGACCCGGAATTAATTACTGTAAAGGGATTAAAGTTACTTCAAGAAGCCGATGTTGTACTGTATGCTGATTCATTGGTAAGCACGGAACTAATAGAACGGGCAAAACCTGAAGCAGAGATTATCAAGACAGCAGGAATGCATCTTGATGAAATGGTTGAGATCATGGTGGATCGAGTTCATGAAGGAAAAAAGGTAGTGCGCGTCCATACAGGAGATCCAGCTGTTTACGGAGCAATCATGGAGCAAATTTCTATTTTAAACAAGAAAGACGTAAGTGTTGAAATTATCCCGGGAGTTAGCTCAGTCTTTGCCTCAGCAGCAGCACTAGGTGCAGAGCTGACGATTCCTGAGTTGACACAAACAGTGATTCTAACACGTGCTGAAGGACGCACACCTGTACCTGATGCTGAGAAGCTGAGAGATTTAGCAAAACACCATTGTACAGTTGCTTTGTTTTTAAGTGCTACGCTTACAAAAAAGATTGTCAAAGAATTTCTCGATGCAGGCTGGAGAAAGGATACACCAGTCGGGGTGGTCTATAAAGCATCATGGCCTGATCAAAAAATAGTAAGATCAACCCTCGAACACCTTGATGAAGATATGCGTGCCAACGGAATACGAAAACAAGCGATGATTTTAGCGGGGTGGGCACTAGATAAGGATATTCATCAAAAAGATTTTAGGTCAAAGCTTTATGATAAAGCGTTCACACACGGATTTCGTAAAGGAGTGAAAGAATGACACTCGTCCTGGAAGAGGGAAAAAACGTATCGCTTGAACAAAAAGGAACATATGCCATTGTAGCGATTACAAAGCACGGTGTTGAACTGGCTCGTAACTTGCATGCGAAATTTCATCAGACAGATTTATTTTATATGAGTAAATTTGAGAGAGGTGATGAAGAACGAAGAAATATTTTTCTTTTTGAAGGGAATGTGCGGCTTCTTCTTCCATCACTCTTTCAATCATATAAAGGAATCATCATGATCATCTCATTAGGTGCTGTCGTACGTATGATTGCACCTCTTTTAAAAGATAAAAAAACAGATCCGGCTGTTGTCGTTATTGATGACAAAGGGAAGCATGCTATTAGTGTGTTATCCGGACATTTAGGAGGGGCAAACGAGTTAACTAAGGAAGTCGCTGATTTACTAGGTGCAGCACCTGTAATTACAACCGCATCTGACGTTCAAAAAACAATACCTGTCGATCTATTTGGGAGTAAGTTTGGCTGGGTTTGGGAAAGTGCCGAAAAATTAACTCCTGTCAGTGCATCAGTCGTAAATGAAGAACATGTTGCAATTATTCAGGAATCTGGAGAAAAAGAATGGTGGAATTACAATAGTCCCCTTCCGGAAACAATTAAAGTCTATCAATCGATTGAAGAAGCAATTCATGCTAAACCGAATGCAGCACTCGTTGTTACTCATAGAAATTTAAACAAGAATGAAGAAGCAATATTACATAATGGTGTTCTTTACCGTCCTAAAGTCATAGTACTTGGTATTGGCTGTAATAGAGGTACTTCAATGGAAGAAATCGATCAAGTCATTCATGAAACACTAAATGAGCTGCATTTTTCGATTAAAAGTGTTAAAGCTATTTGCTCTATTGATCTTAAAAAAGATGAAGAAGGGTTAATTGCTGTATCTCAAAAAAATAACTGGGAATTTATATGTTATTCATCAGAAGAATTAAATCGTGTTCAAATTGCAGAACCTTCTGAGACGGTGTTTAAATTTACTGGCGCCTATGGAGTTAGTGAGCCTGCTGCACGTTTGTACAGCGGTGCAGAATCTCTGTCGATTTGCAAGAAGAAATCAGGCAATGTAACAATATCCGTTGCAGTCATTTCCTTTTAGAGAGGTGGAATGTTAGGTGGCAGAACGAAGAATCGTGATCGCTGGTACCGGAAGCGGTGTCGGCAAAACAACATTAACAATTGGGTTAATGTCCGCATTAATTAAAAGAGGGTTAACTGTACAAGGATTCAAATGCGGACCAGATTATATTGATCCATCCTATCATACCGCTGTGACAAAACGGATTGCCCGTAATTTGGATAGTTGGATGTTATCAAAAGATACAGTTGTTGATATTTTTACACATGGAAGCCGTGGAGCGGACATTTCAATTATAGAAGGGGTTATGGGCTTTTTTGACGGAAAAAACCCGAAAACGAATCAAGGAAGTACTGCAGAGATTAGCATGATAACGAGAGCGCCTGTTTTGCTGGTTGTAAATTGTGCCAGTATGGCTCGAAGTGCAGCAGCCATTGTCAAAGGATTCCAAATATTCGCAGATGGCCCTAGGATTGAAGGAGTTATAGCAAACAAAGTTGGAAGCGAAGGACACTTTAAACTGGTAAAGACGGCAATAGAACAAGAATGTCAGGTTCCTGTTATCGGCTATTTAGGACGTGAGCTTGATATTGAAATACCAGAGAGGCATCTTGGACTTATTCCTTCTATTGAAAGAGGAAATCTTGATCCTTTTTTTGATAGATTAGGAGAGCTTGTTCTTGAAACTGTCGACATTGATAAATTACTTGAAATATCTTTAGCTTCGCCGCTGAATAAAACCGGAACATCTTCGCTTTTTGAAAAAAAAGCAGAAAAAACGGTTAAAATTGCGGTAGCAAAAGATGCGGCTTTTAATTTTTATTATCCTGAGAACTTAGAAATCCTGGAGTCTTACGGTGCTGAAATTGTTTTTTTCTCGCCATTGGCAGACGAAGCATTACCAGCTGGTGTTAATGGACTTTATCTAGGCGGAGGTTTTCCTGAAGAATTCGCTCCTGCTCTCTCAAATAATCATATTGCAAAAGACTCCATAAAACAGGCAATTGAGCAAGGATTACCAACACTTGCTGAATGTGGTGGCTTTATGTACCTGACAGATTCAATCGAAACAACCAATAAAATCAGCTACCAAATGGCAGGAGTCATTTCCGGCGATGTAAAAATGCAATCAAAACGAGCTGCATTAGGTTACAGAGAAATTAGCGGACGAAAAAATAATTTTTTAATCGGTGAGAAACAAAAAGCAAAAGGTCATGAATTTCATTATTCAACCTTCCATTCTGAAAATGAAATAGAGTATGCATATGAAACTAAAGGCATGCGCGGTACGAAGAAAGAAGGTTATTTGAAACATAACCTGGTAGCAGGGTATACTCATTTTCATTTTGCTTCTAGTTCTGAAATGGTAATGAATTGGATAGAGAGGTGCAAGGAAATTAAAGCCAATGGGTAAAGCTGTTCAATCATTTTAAAATAGGTTACGGCAATACCCAACCATCAGAAGGAAATGGATCGCTGTTTTCCTGTATCCAAAATATATAGAAAGAGAAGCTCCAGTTTCAACGTCACCCATTCCATGTAAAAGGTTACAAGATTCATATGGGGAATCGAAGCTTTATGACAATCTTGCTCCACTCCTATTAGAATGTCGAAAAGGAAGAGTTCTAACAAAGGAATATGACTATAGAGAAAAATGAAAGAAGTGAGAAATGATCATGACAAAAGGATACGTTTATCTTGTCGGGGCAGGACCGGGAGATCCGAAATTAATTACAGTTTATGGTTTGGAGTGCATCCAAAAATCTGACGTGATTTTATATGATCGATTAGTAAATAATGAGCTATTAAACCATGCCAAAAACGATGCGGAATTTATTTTTTGCGGAAAGCTTCCCGGAAAACATGAACTTATTCAAGAACAAATTCATGAACTCTTAGTTCGGTACGCACTGGAAGGGAAAACGGTGACACGATTAAAAGGCGGAGACCCATGTGTATTTGGACGTGTTGGGGAAGAAGCTGAGGTGCTGGCAGCAAGTGGTATAAAATATGAAATTGTGCCTGGCATTACCTCAGGTATCGCTGCCCCTGCCTACGCGGGAATTCCGGTTACACACCGGGACCACGCCTCTTCCTTTGCAATCGTTACAGGTCATGGCCGCGCTGAAAAGGAAGAGGATCATCTGAATTGGTCAGCCCTTGCTCAGGGAATAGATACAATTGCTTTTTACATGGGAGTAGGAAACTTACCTTATATTTGCAAAAAGTTAATCGAGAATGGAAAAAGTCAGGAAACCCCAGTAGCCGTTATCCAATGGGGGACAACGGAAAAACAGAAAACAGTCACAGGGAGCCTGAATACGATTGAAAAAGAGGCGGAGCTTGCACAAATAAAGCATCCTGCAATTATCCTTGTCGGTGATGTGGTTAAGTTAAGGGAGAAAATAAAGTGGTTTGAAGAGATGGAATTATTAAAAGACAAAGATAAAAAAAAGGTGGGGGCAGCGTGTCAATCATAACGGAATTAAAAAGTCGCAGGGCAATACGTGACTATCGTGATCATGCCGTAGAAGACGAAAAGATTAAAAAATTACTGGAAATAGCAACTTGGGCGCCAAACGATCGGATGAGAGAGCCATGGGGGTTTTATGTGATAAGAGGTGAAGCTAAAAAAAGGTATGAGAAGCTGGCAGAAGAGTTTTTGCAAGAACGTTTTCCAACAAAACCGAATTTAGTACAAAGTTCCCTGAAAGTA
Source organism: Bacillus sp. F19 (assembly GCA_023823795.1). Lineage (NCBI taxonomy): Bacteria > Bacillati > Bacillota > Bacilli > Caryophanales > Bacillaceae > Bacillus > Bacillus sp. F19. The sequence goes on along the minus strand of CP085710.1, from coordinate 2,678,873 downwards.
TTAAAGAACACACCGGTACATATCGTTGTTACATCTGATATCGTTCCTGAGGATGAAGAAGCGTCTCGAGATAATGAATATGCAGTATGCTGTGCGATTCATTCAATGTGGCTGGCCGCGAAGGATCTGGGATTAGGATTTGTATGGCGGACAAGAGGCGTGGGGCTTGTTCATGATAAACGCATGTATCAGTTCATTGGTGCGCCTGAGAATAAGAAGATAATAGGGAATATTTTTATTGGATATCCAGATGAAGAGGCGTTAAAGAAGATGAAGACTTCCGCAAGAACATCCTTTGAAGAAAAAACGGTTTGGTTATAGAAAGAAGAGACAATATGAAGGAAGAACCAACAGGCTGAACCCCATTCTACAATGCGGCTGCCTCTTGTAGGAGGAAAATATTGAAAAACCTCAATCTATTTAAGCGAAGTAGATTCTATTAATTGATTATGTTTTTTGTATCCTCTAATGGTTTGGCTGATTGGAAAAAGGGGTTTTTGGCATGCAGGTGGGAAGAGGAAGGTGCAATGGCACGTTTGGCGAACTTGTTCAAGGCGTTTTATGTGAACGCCCATTTTTAATATCGCTGCCTATACCAATTCTAAGGAGTAACGCTGTTTTTATTCCTCATAACAAGAAGGGTGATATTACTGGGCCACTCTTAAATGCAAAAGCGGTAGAAGCATGCAAAAAGGTGTTTCAATGGTTTGATTTAAAAGGTGGGGGGCATTTGGAGGTTAACTCGAATATTCCGAGGGGTAAAGGGATGGCCAGTAGTTCAGCTGATGTTGTTGCTGCAATGAAGGCTGTTGCGGATAGTTACTCCATACCCTTGTCAGAAGAGATCATCTCACGGATTTCCAGTGAGATTGAGCCTACTGATGGTGTTATGTATAAAGAGGTGGTTGCATACGACTACATTCATGGCCAATTAATAGAGACGCTTGGTCCTTTACCATCCTTCGTTTTGATCGGAATGGATTTAGGAGGAACAATTAATACGCTTGAATTTAACAGACAGCCCAAACAATATAGCAAGGAGGATCAAGCCGTTTTCTTAAAGGCATATCATTTGGTTAAATTAGGAATAGAATTTCAGGATTTGTCTTTTGTTTGTCAAGCAGCGACACTAAGCGCCGGTATAAACCAAAAAATATTGCCTAAACGTTATTTTAGTGAATTTAAAAGCTTTGCTTCAAAGTACGATGGAGGACTTATCATCGCTCACAGCGGCACTGTTCTAGGGGTTTTATTGAATCCGTCTTTTGAGAATATTGGCGAAATTTCAGAAACAATTTCTAAACGTATTATCCAGTTAAGCAATCAGCCTGACATGAAACCTTTCTATTATTTTCATAGATCAGACTAGAGTAGACTAAACATAATAAATGTTCAATGAAGTTTTGCGAGATTCTGGAAAATTTAAGATAGGGAAAATTTTTTAGAAAATAGAGGAGAGAAATTTTATGTTTTCTAAAGAAGAAAAAGAATCTGTTTATAAAGTGATTTACAGGAGGAGAGATATTAGAAGCTTTCTGTCTGCCCCTATTTCTAAAGATATTATACATAGAATATTAAACGCTGCTCATCATGCACCTTCAGTTGGATTTATGCAGCCTTGGAATTTCATAATCATTTCTTCTGATGAAATAAAAGAAAAATTAGCTTGGGCAGCAGACAAGGAAAGACGAGCATTAGCTATTCATTATGATGGGGAAAGAGAAACAAGATTTCTTGGTTTAAAAGTGGAAGGTTTAAAAGAAGCTCCAATCACAATATGTGTAACTTGCGACCCTGCAAGAGGAGGTTCACATGTATTAGGGCGAAATTCAATTCCTGAAACAGATATTCTTTCAACAGCATGTGCCATTCAAAATATGTGGTTGGCAGCATGTGCTGAAGGGCTTGCCTTAGGGTGGGTAAGTTTTTATAAAAAGAATGATATTCGTGACATATTAGATATCCCGCTGCATATTGATCCTATCGCTCTTCTATCTATTGGTTATACGGATGAATATCCGGAGAAACCTATTTTAGAATTAGCTAATTGGGAAAAAAGGCAGCCTCTAGCAAAGCTTATCTATGAGAATAAATGGGGAGAAAACAAACATCAAGGTGATTGAAACACATAATTATTTAACAGTGAAGGTGTCCTAAGGTGGACTTAATAGGGAAATGTGGTGTGAATCCAGAACTTTCCCCGCAGCTGTAAATGCGAACGCACTGTAATTTTATTTTATGGGAAGGCCTTAAAGCAGGGTGATTCATAAATCAGGAGATCTGCCTTTATTGCTTCGGGAATTGAGAGGGCGGGACGAGAAGTGCTTTTAAGTATATCCTTTTTTCTCGTTTTAGTTTAAGTTCGCTCATGGTTTCGGTGGGCGTTTTTTATTTGTCTTAATTTCTGCATTTCGAATCAGTGAATCTTTCGAGTGGAAGACAGAGCTGAAGAATTAATCACTGCCATTAAAACCGATATGAACGAGAATCGAAACGAAATTAGGTAACATCGAGGACCCAGTTAACGTATTTGTTTATGATAGTGGTGAAAAAGAGCCATTTACTTCTGCTCAAAACTTTTTCAAGGTGGCGTGCCATGGTATTGTCATCCACTTTCTTTTTCCTATTTATAAGTATATACTGATGGTATGAAAAGGAGGTGAATGCATGCAGCAGATGATCTTAGAATTTACACATGATTTGGCGACATATTTATCGCTGTTAAGCTTTTTCTTTACTGTAGCAGCCATGTTTGCTTTCGGCTACTTGCTGAATCAATCATTAAAGAAGCATCCGTTTTTAAAGCCGGTCATGAAAAAAGAGCAGGAGAATCAATTTCCCTCGCAGCGGATGCAAAATGAAACGAATGCCATATCCATATGGATTACCAGACAAATGAGGCGGTATGATTCAGGTGATGATGTACCATCTAATATCCTTCTTGGAAGTTTAGCTCAAAATGGAAAACACCAAGGAGGATTTAAATGGAAAAGAAAGCTGCATTCATTTCACGGAAAACATCACTCATACTGTTAGGAATTACACTGCTGATTTTACTGAGCGGCTGCCAGCAGGCAAATGGAAACATTCAGGATATTACAGGCCAGACACCTGGTTTTTTTAATCACTATATTGTGTATCCCTTCTCTGTATTGCTTACAACATTTGCGGACTGGTTTCAAGGAAGCTACGGATTGTCAATTATCCTGGTCACGCTGTTGATCAGATTCTTGCTTTTGCCATTTGCTTTAAAGCAGTCAAAAGATCAGATGCATATGAAAAGCAAAATGGAAAAAGCACAGCCTGAATTAAAAGCACTGCAGGAAAAAATGAAAAAAGCAAAAGATGCTGAAACAAAGAAGAAGATTCAGCAGGAAACGATGAAGATTTATCAAAAGCATAATATTAATCCGCTGGCTGCTTTGGGAGGGTGCTTGCCTCTTCTTATACAGCTGCCGTTTCTGACAGGCTTTTATTATGCCATTCAAAGAACTCCTGAAATCGCTGAGCATTCGTTTTTATGGTTCAATTTGGGCAGTCCTGATTTAACATTGACTCTTTTAGCTGCCGGGATCTATTTTTTACAGTCAAGAGTTACATTAATCGGTCTTGATGAGGCGCAGAGAAAGCAAATGGCGATGTTCAGCTATCTCTCGCCAATCATGATTGGCATATTTTCTCTGACAGCACCTGCTGCATTGCCTCTATACTGGACGATCGGCGGAATCTTTGTCATCCTTCAAACATTGCTTACAAAGAAGCTATTTCAAGCAGAACCAAGCTCATTATCAATAGCGAAATCATAACACCCAGGGCCAATTCTAAGTGAATTGGCCTTTTTTGCTGCTTAAAAAAGGGTTTGCTGCTTATCAGGCAGAATGTAATAGATGACATAAATGAAAACAACTAAAGGAGTAACCAAATGAGATCAGATGTGTTTCAAAAAACAATCACAAAAGTAATAGATGTCAATCTGTCCTACCTTTTAAAACTTCCAGCAGGATATGAAGAAGGAACTGGAGAGGTACCGCTTGTTTTGTTCCTTCACGGAGCCGGGGAACGGGGAACAGATCCAGAGCATGTAAAAAAAATAGGTCTGCCGGAAGTCGTTGATAAAGGAGACTATCCGTTTATTCTCCTTGCACCTCAATGTCCAATTTCCACTGCAAGGATAGCAAATTGGATCATGGAATTAGATGGTGTGTCTGCACTTCTAAAAGAGGTTATTAAAACGCATCGCGTCGACCTCAAGCGAATATATTTAACAGGGATGAGTATGGGAGCTTATGGGGCTTTTGAGCTTGCATCAAGGATGCCTGATCTATTTGCTGCATTAGCGCCTATTTGCGGGGGAGGCTGCCCTGAAAAAGCAGAGCGGTTAAAAGAAATTCCAACATGGATCTTTCATGGGGAAAGAGACGATGTTATCCCAATCAGGGAAAGCTTGGATATGGTGAATGCTATTAAAACTGCGGGAGGGAATGTAACGTTTACTTCTTACCCTGAAGCAGGTCATGACTCTTGGACAGCTGCCTACAATGATCCTGAGTTTTTTTCATGGCTTCTGAAGCAAAGTAAATAAAAAAGGAGACGCTGTAAAAACAGTCGTCTCCTTGCGTTTTGAGGCGAAAAACCACATGACCACATTCATGTGTGCGGAAAACCGCATGTCCTTCGACTTACACAAATCAGCTCATCGCTCTAGTAATATACCATTTAATCCATCTGTACACAAGCTTTTTTTATGAAAATAAATGCTGATTGGAGGTAAAGCTTTATGAATTTAAAAAAGTTCACCAAAGATTTTAAAGAATTCTCATTGGAACATGGCTGGAAAGTCGTGATGCATAAAGAACACGAGCTTTTCAGAAGCAAGGATAAATATGCGATTATTGATGCCGAAGATGATGTGCTCTTAAAGTTTTACCTTGAAAATGAGGATGTCGTTTGCTTTAAGAAAACCATTTGGAATTTGGACTGTAAGATAAATAGCGCTTCAAAAGTGATTACCGTTTTTAATGAACCGGAAGTTTTTGATGAATAGTCTTCCTTCATTGATTGGATTCTTTTTTGCGAAACAGCAGCTGAAAAATCTATTTTCCTTTTTTAATAATACAATTTATGTTGACAAGCTCATGTCTCAAATGTTTAAATTATCTATAAATTAATGGAACGTAACGTTGATGGGAAGCAAAGTAATCTTATTGTCACTGTTTTAGAGAGCTGATGGTTGGTGGAAATCAGTACATACAAAAAAGATGAATTTCGGTCCCTGAGTTTTAATTTCGACCTATTGGAAGGGATTAACGGGTTGTCCCGATATAGACTTCAGAGCCGGAGAATGATTTTATTCTCAACTAGGGTGGTACCGCGATGAATAGTCGCCCCTATATTTTTATAGGGGCGGCTTTTTTGCGTTTTCATTAATAATATAGAAACTTTAAAGAGGTGCAACATGAAAGAAAATCAGCAGTGGTCTTCAAAACTAGGATTTATTTTATCTGCAGCAGGATCTGCCATCGGACTTGGAGCAATTTGGAAATTTCCGTATATTGCAGGGGTAAGCGGCGGGGGCGCGTTCTTTTTCATTTTCCTGTTGTTCACGATCCTGCTTGGATTGCCTTTGCTGCTTGCAGAGTTTGCAATCGGGCGAAGCACACAAAGTGATGCGATTGAATCTTATAAAAAAATTGCACCGGATTCAAAATGGTATTCTATTGGATACCTGGGCATGATTACTTGCTTTGTCCTGCTCTCCTTTTATAGTGTCATTGGCGGATGGATCATTTTATATTTAGTTAAAGCGATATCAGGAGAATTGAATGGACTTAATCAGCAGCAGTATGGGGAGTTATTTGGTGCTACGATTTCAAATCCGCTGCTTAGCGTTGGAGCCCACCTTGTATTTATGATCATAACCATTGCCGTTGTTGCAAAGGGTGTACAAAATGGGATTGAACGTACAAGCAAAATTATGATGCCGGCCTTATTTCTATTATTTTTAGTGCTGATATTCCGTTCCATTACACTAGAAGGTGCAATGGAAGGTGTAAAATTTTTATTTTATCCTGATTTTTCAAAATTAACTTCTGAAGCCATTCTTGCAGCACTTGGACAATCCTTTTTTACACTAAGTGTGGGTGTCTCAGTTATGCTTACCTATAGTTCATACTTGCCAAAGGATTCGAATTTGCCGCAATCTGCGATCTCGATTGTAGGTATGAATATATTTATCGTTGTTATGGCAGGATTAGCTATTTTCCCGGGAGTCTTTTCATTTGGACTGAAGCCTGATGCAGGTCCTGTCTTATTATTTAATGTACTTCCGACCGTTTTTAATCAAATGACATTTGGAATGGCATTTTTCGTTGCCTTCCTGCTGCTTTTCTTATTTGCTTCTCTAACATCAGCTTTTTCGATGCTTGAAATTATTGTATCTGTGATTTCTAAAGGTGATGCTGACAAACGGATTAAATGGTCGTGGATCATTGGAATGCTTATATTCGCAGTTGGAGTGCCATCTGCTTTATCCTTTGGAATCTGGAGTGAAGTAAGCATTTTCGGAAAATCAATTTTTGATGCAGCCGATTATTTGGTCAGCAACATTCTGATGCCGATTGGCGCTTTGCTGATCTCCATCTTTGTTCCTTTGAAAATGAAAAAATCCATGCTTTACTCAGAACTTGCTAACGGTTCGTCTTTATCTAAAGGACTCTTTAACACTTGGTTCTTTTTAATGAGATATGTAGTTCCAATCGCTATTTTCCTCGTTTTGCTGGATGTTTTGGGAATCTGGAAACTGCTTTCCCGTTAAATCAGCTCTATCAAGTTTGCCCTCCTTATGTTAAAATTGGTAAAATTCAGTATATGGAGGGAATCAGCTTGGAGCACTTATCATTATTTATAATCATGTCTATTTTATTAATTTTATTGCCTGGACCTGATACAGCCATCGCTACTAAGAATACAATCACTGGCGGGAGGGCAGGAGGAATGAAAACAGTGTTCGGGACTTTGACAGCACTTTTAATTCATACTTTTGCAGCAGTATTAGGTTTATCAGCCCTTATTGTCAAATCAGCTTTTCTCTTCTCAATCCTGAAGTACGCGGGAGCTTGCTACCTCATTTATTTAGGACTTAAATCTCTATGGACTCTAAAAAAAACGCGCAGAATACAAGACAGCGAAGAACAAAAGCCTGAAAAGCAAGCCAACTGTTACAGGCAGGGATTTTTGACTAATCTCCTAAACCCTAAGGTAGCTGTTTTCTTTTTAACCTTTTTGCCGCAATTTTTGGAGCCGGGATCGAATACTTTTACACAGTTTATGATCATGGGATTAACGTACACAATTCTTACTTTTATTTGGTTTATTATTTATATATATTTGATTCATCAATTGAGTGCCTTCATGAAAAAGCCTGCTGTACAAAAGTGGATGGAAGGCATAACCGGAGCAGTACTCATAGGATTTGGCATTAAATTAGCAATGGAAAGAAAGTAAAGACATCATTTACGGTGTCTTTTTTATGTTTGGCTGAACATCTGGCTTCTGTGAAAATACTTTTAGCACAATAGGTACCCTTTCACCCTGGACTACTTCCGACAAATTTACGTGTGGGTATTGTTTCTCAGCGAGAACTAGTCCCTGCTCCAACATTGATAAGTGTATTAGCTGTACCTTTTCAATGGGTAAATATCCTGCCTCTTGTTAAACCGGATTGGAAAACAGTACTTGACACGATTTTCCTAACTAAAATAACGTTTCCATTCGGAGAGCTGGCTGTATTCCTCATGATATTTCCATTTGTAAATAATCAGATGTTTTTATTGAGGTGGATGGCAATACTTCTCATCGTGATTTTACTGATAAAGACAAGGGTAAACAATAAGAAAAATAAGAATGCAGCTGTTTAATAAGAGATAATTTGTTGCAATTCAAGCTCGAGAAGAGTAGACTTTGTATCATAAAATCAAATAAATCGGGAGCTTGTGGAATCAGGCTGAGAGTACGGCTAACTGCCGTAGACCGAATGAACCTGTTGGATAATGCCAGCGCAGGGATGTGATTCAGGGATACATATGAGCACTTTGCCGCGGCAGAGTGCTCTTTATTTTTGGGGAGGGAAAAAAATGCTGGAACCTAAAACGATTGATGCGATTCTAGAAAAATTAAGAAAAGAAAAACCTCTGGTGCACAATATTACAAACGTTGTGGTAACGAATTTTACAGCAAATGGCCTGTTGGCAATCGGAGCATCGCCGGTCATGGCTTACGCCAAGGAAGAAGTGGCGGATATGGCGAAAATTGCAGGGGCACTTGTATTAAATATTGGTACCTTAAACGAAGAAAATGTAGAAGCGATGCTGCTTGCAGGGAAATCTGCCAATAAGCATGGCGTGCCAGTCATTTTTGATCCAGTTGGTGCAGGCGCAACAAAATACCGTACAGAAACAGCGCAAATAATCGTAAGAGAACTGGACATCGCTGCAGTTAGAGGGAATGCTGCTGAAGTGGCAAATGTCGTTGGTGAGAGCTGGTCGATAAAAGGAGTCGACTCCGGTGACGGCGAAGGAGACTTAATCGCACTTGCTGTAAAGGCTGCAAAGCAGTTTAACACGATTGCGGTCATTACAGGAAAACAAGATGTTGTTTCAGATGGAGAAACAACATATATATGCAAAAATGGTCATTCTCTTCTAACAAGAGTAACAGGTGCGGGCTGCTTGCTCACCTCTGTTATCGGCGCATTTTGCGCCGTTGAAAAAGACTATGTTCGTGCTTCTGCTGCAGCATTAGCTGTTTACGGGAGTGCTGCCGAACTTGCAGCTGAAGGAATGGAAGGTCCCGGAAGCTTTCAAATCGAGTTTTTAAACAAGCTTTATAACATTTCAGCAAATGATATTCAAAAACTTTCTGCACTTGAGGAGGTTAACCATGTCAATCTCTAAAGCACTGACGATTGCAGGCTCTGACAGCGGCGGGGGAGCAGGAATACAAGCGGATCTAAAAACGTTTCAGGAATTGAATGTTTATGGAATGTCTGCCATTACAGCGGTTACCGCTCAAAACTCACTAGGTGTGCATGGTGTGTTTCCATTAACTTCGGACGAGGTTGTGCAGCAGATTGAAGCGATTGGCTCAGACTTTGGAGCTGATGCCATTAAAACCGGAATGCTGTTTAATAGTGAAATTATAGAAGCAGTCTCTGAACAAATAAAGAGGTTCAATTGGAGCAAAGTGATTGTAGATCCCGTCATGATAGCCAAAGGCGGTGCTTCATTATTGCAGGATGAAGCAGTGGAAGCATTGAAAAATCATTTGCTGCCGCTTGCTTTGGTCATTACTCCTAACATTCCAGAAGCTGAAGTGCTGACGGGTTTAACTATTCACAATCTCGATGATCGTCAGACTGCAGCCAAAATCCTGCACTCTTTCGGCGTGAAAAATGTTGTGATTAAGGGGGGGCATGCTGAAAATGAGGAACAGTTAGTAGATTTGTTATTTGATGGAACAGAGTTCAGCTATTTTACAAGTGAACGTATTCATACAAAAAATACGCACGGAACAGGCTGTACCTTCGCAGCTTCCATCACAGCCGAGATCGCAAAAGGAAAGTCAATTTATCATTCGGCAGAAACCGCCGTTGCATTCATCCGGGAAGCGATAAAAGAAGATCTTAAATTAGGACAGGGCCATGGACCTACAAATCATTGGGCATATCAAAAGAAAAAGAGGGGACCTTTGTATGTGGAATGAGGAAGTGCGTGCGAAACTTCAGCTTTATTTTATTATGGGCAGCACAAACTGTACGGAAGACCCTGAAAAAGTCCTGTTCCAAGCAATAAATGGAGGCATATCCATGTTTCAGTTCCGGGAAAAAGGAACGGATGCTTTAACAGGCACCGAAAAAAAGAACCTGGCAAGAAAACTGCAGAAACTTTGTAAGGACCATGGAATCCCATTTATCATAAATGATGACATAGAACTTGCTCTTGCACTTAATGCAGATGGAGTTCATATCGGGCAGGATGATGAAGATGCCGGAACAGTAAGAAAGATTTTAGGCGAGGGAAAAATAGTTGGTGTCTCAGCCCATACCCTTGCAGAAGTAGAGAAGGCTATCGATGATGGAGCCGATTATATCGGAGCAGGGCCTATTTACCCTACGCTTACAAAAACAGATGCAGAACCTGTTAAGGGGACTTCTCTTCTAGAAGAAGTAAGAAACTGCGGTATTTTGATTCCGATTGTAGGAATTGGAGGCATTACAGCTGAAAATGCACGTGCAGTTATTGAAGCAGGTGCTGACGGGGTCTCGGTGATTACATCGATAAGTCTTGCTGAAGATGTCTATAAAAGCGCGGCTGCTTTGAAGAAATCTGTATCTTGAATAGGAGAGTAATAGAAAACGTGCAAATCTTGATGATCATTTGCACGTTTTCTTATTGTTTTGATTTTTTAACGTACGATCCAGTTCGATTTCTTTTCCGATTCCGATAACATTAAATCTAGTATGGTTCTTCTGTAAATTTCTCATGAATACTGGATTACTGGAATATTAAGGCGGTTCAGAAGGATTCGGAGAAAATACATAGAATAAAAGATGAAGAAGTCCCCTAAATTTTTTATAATAATATTATGTAAACTGGAGCGAGTAAAATGATTAAGCACTTAAACCACAAAGAATACTGCACAGCAGAAAAAATTCTGAGAATTCAAATCCCAGCCTACCAAATTGAAGCTGATTTGATAGGGTTCAGAGATATCCCCCAGCTTAAAGAAACAGCAAAAGACATAGCTGATTCAGAAGAAACCTTTATAGGCTGCATAATCGATAATGAAATACGCGGAGTTCTATCTTATGAAATGGATGCAGAGTCCCTGAATATTTGCAGACTAGTCATACATCCAAATTACTTTCGATTAGGGATCGCATCAACTTTGCTAGATTATTTATTAAAACAGAATACGAATAAAAGAGTAAAAGTGTCTACTGGCACAAAAAATATCCCGGCCATAACACTTTATCAATCATTTAAATTTATGAAAACAGGAGAGATTGAAGTTGCACCTGAAGTAAGGATCACTGTACTAGAAAAATGGAGGACAGATTAAATTCTGTTCTTTTTTTTGTGAATAAATGGAAAGGAAGTATATGTAGGTATGATGTGCTAGAATTCATTCTTGTTATTAGAAAATGCATAGGCAGGAATGACTGATTTTTCAGAGTTCATTGACATTGATAATCATTTTCAATTAATATTCATATGTATTCACTAACAAGACAGTAAGGAGCTGAATCATATAGAAAACGTAAATGAATTTGAAGCCATCATAGAAGATGGGGAGTTAAATCATACCATTTCTCTTCGGCAGGTCAAAATAACAGATTTTAAAGTTTTATTCAACTGGATGCATCAGCCGCATATCGCACCTTTTTGGAAGCTGAATGTAAGTGAAGAAGAGTTTAAGGCTTATTTAGAACGCACCGTTAAAGCAGAGCACAAACGAGTTTTTCTATGTTTTTTAGATGACAGGCCGGCTGGCTATTTGATTGCGTATTCTATCCAGCATGATTCTATAAGGAACTATTATCAAGCTGAACCAGGTGATCTTGGGATGCATTTATTAATTGGGCCAAGAGAGCTTTTGAATAAAGAGCATGGCTTAATGATTGTGAGGGCAATGACTGCATTTCTTATGAAAAAATTCGGATCCAGCAGAATCATTGGCGAACCTGATATAAGAAACAGGATCGTCATTCCAATCTTAAAAGAGATTGGCGGATATGTTGCGGATACCATTCAGCTTCCTCATAAAAGAGCTGCCCTCGTTATAGGTGAAAATAATCGTTTTAATAATTATATGTCCAGCAAGAATGTAAACTTTATCATGCTTCCAAGTGAAGATAAGGATCTATTAAATGAAAAGGCAGGAGCGTTATGTGAAAACCCATCTCCCAATTGATGATGATATGAAAGAGCTGCTGGATAAAATAGGTGCTAGAATGGGTGAACTCAAACATCCTCCATTAAGCGACTTATCGGCTGAGCAGTCAAGGTATTATTATAAGGAAGCACGAACATTCTTTCAAAAGATTGAAATGAATGACATTATGATTTACAACGAAAAAATTGAATCCGCTGATCATCAAATCCCTGTAAGAATTTATCAGCCTTCATCGGTAAAAATGATGCCAGTATTGGTATTTATGCATGGCGGCGGGTGGGTTTTTGGAGATCTCGACAGTGCCGATTCTATGTGCCGATATCTTGCAAAACACGCGAATTGTGTGATCGTATCCGTCGGTTACCGGCTTGCGCCAGAGCACCCGTTTCCTGCAGCGCTTATGGATGTTCTTGCCGTTTCAGAATGGGTGCCTCAAAACATATCTAAATGGAATGGTGATCCAGCCCAACTTGCAATTGGAGGAGAATCTTCCGGGGCAAACCTTGCAGCTGCAGCAGTACTTTGGCTGAAGGATCAAGGAAAGCAAGCATTTACAATGCAGTTTTTAATCACTCCTGTTTTGAATCACCATTTTTACACAGAGTCTTATCAATCAGACTATTCGTTTAATCTGACGAAAGAGAAAATGGAATGGTTCTGGAATCATTATTTAAGCAATCAAGAGCAGGGGAAGAATCCATATGCATCTCCGCTGCTTGCAATAAATTCTGTAAATGTGCCTCCGGCAATGATTGTAACTGTTGAATACGATCCGTTAAGAGATGAAGGGAAGCAATATGCTGAAAAACTTCAAGATTCAGGAGTTCCTGTCACATATTTGTACTATGAACAGTTAGTTCACAGCTTCCCAAATATGATTGGACAAGTAAACAGGGCGGATCTTGCGATGATAGATTTGACAAACCAGCTTAAAATTTTGCTGAGAAAAAATTTTTAATTTTTTTAAATGAGAATGAGAATTATTTTCAAATAAGAAAGGTGATTATTCATGCTAACAAATGAATTTTTTTTAAGCAGCCAGCGCAAGAGAGAATCAAATGCAAGATCTTATCCGCGCAGAATTCCAATCGCGATCAGTGAGGCAGAAGGGATTTATGTGAAGGATGTTGAGAATAAAACCTACATAGATTGCTTGGCAGGAGCAGGTACTCTTGCACTTGGACATAATCATCCTGTTGTTATAGAAGCAATGGAAAATGTGATAAAAGGCAAGCGTCCGCTCCATACGCTGGATATTACTACACCAATGAAAGAGGAGTTTGTGGAGGAGCTGTTTGACGCTCTTCCGAAAAAAATTGCTGAACATGCAAAAATCCAATTTTGCGGACCATCAGGATCAGATGCTGTTGAGGCCGCTATGAAACTCGTGAAAACAGCAACCGGCAGAGGCGGCATGCTTTCTTTCCAAGGCGGATATCACGGCATGACAAATGGCTCTCTTAGTCTAATGGGAAACCTTGGTCCTAAAAGCAAAATACCCAATTTAATGTCAGACGTACACTTTCTTCCTTATCCATATTCATACCGCTGCCCATTTGGCATTGGGGGAGACGACGGGGCGGCAATCGGCTCTACATTTATTGAGCGCACTCTGAACGATCCTGAATCCGGTATTGTGAAGCCCGCAGGCATGGTCATGGAAATCGTGCAAGGGGAGGGAGGCGCCATTCCAGCTCCTGATGAATGGGTGAGACAAGTACGGAATATTACTAAAGAACAGCAAATTCCTCTCATTATCGATGAAGTGCAGACGGGATTTGGACGCACCGGAAAAATGTTTGCCTTTGAACATGCTGACATCAATCCTGATGTTGTTGTTCTTTCAAAAGCAATCGGCGGAACCCTTCCTTTAGCGGTTGTAGTCTATCATAAAGATCTTGATCAATGGGACCCGGGTGCGCATTCAGGCACATTCCGCGGAAATCAGATTGCAATTGCTGCCGGAACAGCAACAATGAAATATATTAAGCAGGAAAAGCTTGAAGAACAGGCAGCTCTGCTTGGAGAGTTTTTAATGCTCCGTTTGAAAAAGATGAAGCAAGAAGTATCATCTATAGGAGATGTTCGGGGATTAGGACTGATGGTTGGCGCTGAAATTGTAGATAAAACAGCAGCTGCAGATGCCATCGGAAGTTATCCTGCTCATCCGAAGCTCGCGAAGCTTATTCAGCAGGAATGCTTCAAACGGGGCCTTATCCTAGAGCTTGGGGGGCGCTTCGGCAGCGTGGTTCGTTTCTTGCCGCCGCTGATTATTACAAGAGAACAGCTAGACACAGTATGTGATATATTCTTCGATTCTATTAAAGCTGCAGAAAGAACGCTCAGCCCAAGTTTAGTTTAGGATGTGGATCATTTGACAGCCATTCAGGAAAAAACAGCCTTTGAACATTTGTTTTTATCAAATTATGAATCAAGTTTGAAAAATTATGAAACCCAAATGACCCATGCAATGAACTCCGTTAAAAGGATAATGATGTCACAAAATCCCTACAGCGGGATGACTCCTTTTGATGTGAAGAAAGAAATAAATCAACACTTTCCTGTCTTTCATCCTAAAATGAATCAAAATCAGCAAGCAGTATTTGAAAAACTTACGGATACCATCACTTCAAATACCATTCATGTCAGCCATCCGTTAACTGCTGCTCATCTTCACTGCCCGCCAATGATTCCGGGGTTAGCGGCTGAAGCCGTTATTTCCGGATTAAATCAATCGATGGATTCATGGGATCAAAGCGGTGCAGCTACAATGGTTGAGCAGTATGTATTAAATGGACTGTGCGGGATGTTCCAGCTGCCGGACGGAGACGGTGTGATGACAAGCGGCGGAACGCAGTCCAATTTAATGGGCCTCCTGCTTGCAAGGGAACGCGCTGCCTTAAAGTTTTGGGGATGGAATATTAAAAAGCAGGGTCTTCCGAAAGAACAGCATCGTCTGAAAATTCTATGCTCAGAAGCCGCTCATTTTTCTGTCCAGCAGGCAGCCTCGATATTAGGCTTAGGCGAAGATTCTGTTGTATTAGTTAAAGCGGATGAAAAGTACCGCATGTGTATGGACGACTTGGCTGCATGCCTGTTCAATCTGAAAGAAAATGGGGAATTGCCTTTTGCGCTGATCGGCACTGCAGGTACAACAGACTTTGGCAGCATCGATCCGCTGGAGGAAATGAGCAGCCTGGCTAAAGATCATGACCTGTGGTTCCATGCAGATGCTGCTTATGGAGGCGGGCTTGTCTTAACAGATACCCATAAGCATAAACTCGCAGGTTTAGAGAAAGCAGATTCCATTACAGTAGATTTTCATAAAATGTTTTATCAGCCAATCAGCTGCGGAGCTTTTCTGATAAAAAACCGGGAGTCATTTTCGTTTATCAGGCATCATGCTGATTATTTGAATCCAATTGAAGACGAGGAAGATGACATCCCAAATTTAGTCTTCAAATCCATTCAGACAACCAGACGCTTTGATGCACTGAAGCCGTTTCTTTCTTTTCAATTAGTCGGAAAAGAAGAATGGGCAGAAATGATTGATCACACTTTGCTTGTAGCACAGAAAACGTATGAGCTCCTGAAAAAAGAGCGTGAGTTCAGCGTCTATCATCAGCCCGAACTGAGCACGGTTGTTTTCAGATACATCGGGGCAGGCTTTCTCACGCATGAGAAGCTCAATCAGCTAAACTATCAAATTCGGGAAATTCTACTGAAAAATGGAGAAGTGATCATGGCCCGGACAAAGGTGGACGGCGATGCCTGCCTGAAATTTACCTTTTTGAATCCATTAACAAAAATGGCTGATGTTAAAAAAATCATAAGAAGAATGAAAGAAATTGGCGAAGATGAAACAAGGAGGCTGCAGTATGAACAAACTTGAAGCAATGGCTCTTGCTGAAAAAGCAACTCTTCAAAGCTATTTAAATTGCTTTCTGCGGGAGACAAACAGCGGGAATCTAAGTGCAGATGCACCTGAAGAATTAAGAAAGAAGCACAGTGGCAAATGGATTCATGTTATTTTACAACATCAAAATTCCAGTCTTTATATTCCGGCAGGCTATCTATCTGAGACAGGACGTCACTTGTTAGACTACCCAGTGTACTGTGAAAGTGAGGAAATCGATTACATAACATGCATTGAAAAAACGCTGAAAGAACTGGGTGCAAATGCTTCATCAGCTGAAAAAAATGAAGAATTGCTTTTGCGTGTCAAACAAAGCTGCGAATCAATGGCTCAATTTCTTGAAAAGCGTTCAGATGATGAGGATGAACTTTATCAAACCTCATTTGATTTTATTGCAGCAGAGCAGTCCCTTTTATTTGGGCACTTGCTTCATCCGACACCAAAAAGCAGACAAGGAATGACAGAATCAGATATTAAGGTGTATTCACCTGAATTAAAAGGAGCATTTCCGCTGCATTATTTTAGAGCTCATGCTGCGTCCATTTATTCAAAGTCAACAATGCCACAGTCGGCAATTGAACTTATAAAGCAGCTTGTCAAGGATGACCCGGAGATCAGTGATGAGTTTAAAGAGAAGTACTCAGGAAAGGATGAATACGCACTTCTTCCAATCCATCCGTGGCAGGCAGAGTATTTGCTGAAAGACTCAGCTGTTCAAGAATTCATTCAAGAAGGCATGCTTGAAAATCTAGGTCAGCATGGACAGGCTTTTTATGCAACTTCATCCTTGCGAACGGTCTATCATCCAGATGTTACCTTTATGTTGAAGTTTTCACTTAACATCAAAATAACAAATTCTGTCCGGGTGAACCTATTAAAAGAGCTTGAACGCGGAGTTGAAGTGAAAGAATTGATGGACACACAGCTTGGGAGTGAGTTATCTGAACAATTTCCTGGTTTTAAAATCATTCACGATCCTGCATTTATTACATTAAAGCTGCACGATCAGAAGGAGTCTGGTTTTGAAGTCATTCTGAGGGAAAATCCTTTTTATAAAAGGAGTGCGGAACAAGCAACTGCTCTAGTTGCCCTTTGTCAGGACGGAATGCTGCCACAATCGTCAAGACTTGCAAGCATCGTTCGTGACCTTTCAAAAAAGGAAAATCGGTCAACAGAAGAAATAAGCTCAGACTGGCTGAAACGCTATTTGGCTATTTCATTAAAGCCGATTCTGTGGCTTTATTTTGTAAAGGGCATTGCGCTTGAAGCCCATCAGCAAAACAGTGTCGTTCAGCTGGAAAATGGATATCCATCGCGATTTTTTTATAGAGACAATCAGGGATTTTACTTTTGCGAATCCAAAAAGAATGAATTAAATTCGTATCTTCCGGGAATTGGTTTGAAAAGTGAAACGGTTTGTTCAGATGCGGTTGCAGATGAACGGCTGCGCTATTATTTCTTTTTCAATCATTTATTCGGACTTGTGAATGCCTTTGGAACGTCAAACCTGGCAGATGAGAAAAATCTTCTTCACCTGATTCGGGAGGAATTGGAAGAGCAGTCCATTCCGGCAGCTCATCCATCTCTTTTGCTGAAAACGCTGCTGGAAGACGAGACTTTGCCCTGCAAAGCGAATCTATTAACGAGATTTCATGATTTAGATGAACTGGTTGGACCGCTTGAAACACAGTCTGTTTATGTCCAAGTGAACAACCCTTTATGTACAAAGAAGGAGGCCTTTACATGAATCAGCTGGAGACGGGTTTATCCATATCATTTCGAAAAGCCGACTTTGAAAAGGATGCTGCCATGCTTCATAAATGGCACCATGAACCGCATGTTATTCCTTATTGGAATCAAGATTATCCATTCAGCCAATATACGAAGCATCTGAAAAAACTTTTGGCGGATGATCATCAAACGCTGTGGATCGGGCATCTGAACGGTGCGGCAATGAGCTATTGGGAAACGTACTGGGCGGATGATGACATCATTGGAGATTATTATGAAGCAGAGCCTTATGATCAGGGTGTTCATTTGCTGATTGGTGATCCTTTTTACCTTGGCAAAGGTTTATCTCTGCCAATGCTCTGTGAAATCATGAAGCAGATGTTTACGGACAAGCGGACACAGAGGATAGTCGCTGAGCCTGACAGCCGAAATATGAAAATGATCCATGTTTTCAAAAAATGCGGATTCCTTCCGCAGAAGGAAATTCAGCTGCCTGATAAAAAAGCTCTCTTCATGATTTGTGAAAGAGAAGATTTCGAATGGGGGATAAAGAATGGTTTATGACGTTATAGGAGTAGGGCTTGGACCATTTAATCTTGGAATGGCAGCATTGCTTGAGGATGTAAAAGATGTAGAAGCGCTCTTTTTTGATCAAAAGCCCCAGTTTAATTGGCACGAAGGACTTTTAATGGAAGGGACAACCTTGCAGGTGCCATTTTTGGCAGACGCGGTTTCAATGGTCAATCCAATAAGCAAATACAGCTTTCTGAATTATCTTCATCAACAAAAAAGACTTTACCATTTCTACTTCCTTGAATCGTTCCATATTCCGCGCAGAGAGTATAATCACTATCTGCAATGGGTGGCTGAAGAACTTGAAAGCTGCCGATTCGGTAAACGGGTTGCGGATGTTTTGCTTCATGCTGAAGGTTATGAAGTTCTTGTAGAAGATGTTCGCACTGGGGAAATGGAACACTTTACTGCCCGGCATGTGGTCCTTGGCATGGGAAGTGCTCCAAATATTCCAGAATGGTCAGCGAAAGGAAAATCTGAAAGTCTTTTTCACTCTGCTCAATTTTTGCATAAGAAAAAAGAAAGTTTAAATGCTGATGCTGTCACCGTCATTGGTTCTGGTCAAAGTGCGGCCGAGATTTTTCTTGAGCTGCTGAAGGAACAAAATGAACAAGGCTATCAACTAAATTGGCTCACACGAACGGACGGATTTTTCCCGATGGAGTATTCAAAGCTTGGGCTTGAGCATTTTTCGCCTGACTATACGGAATACTTTTACAGGCTTCCACAGGCATTAAAGGATACGATCGTGCCAAAACAGGACTCCTTATATAAAGGAATAAGTGCTGATACAATTGCTGAAATCTATGATCTTTTATATGAAAGAACGATTGCGGGACAAAAGCCGGATGTTCAGCTTCTGGCCAAAACGGCAGTTATTGATATAGAGATTATTTGTTCAGACTTAAACCTGCAATGCCATCAATGGGAGCAGGGAGAAGCATTTAACCTGCATTCGGATATCGTCATCGCAGCAACCGGCTATAAGACAGTTTGGCCAAGCGCTTTTGCAAACTTATCAAATCTTATGAAATGGGACAGCAATAATCGTCCTGTTATTTCAAAAGACTATGAAATAGAGCTGCAGGAAAAAAGGGAAAACAAAATCTTTATTCAAAACGGAGAAATGCATACTCATGGGGTAGGAGCACCGGATCTTGGGCTAGGCGCTTACCGGAATGCAAAGATCATCAATCAGCTTGCTTGCAGAAAAGTGTTTGACCTTCCCGAAAAAAATGTCTTTCAGCATTTTGGTGCAGGCCATCTTGTCCGCAGCAAACAAACAGTTTAGGAGAGTGAGTGAGATGAGGGTTGAACAAAAGTGGAATGCAGATCATTGGAAGAAAGCGAGCAGACGGCTGCTTGCTAAAATGATATCTGAGTTTTTATACGAAGAAATGATTCAGGCGGAAAAAAAGGATGGCAAACATATTCTGAGCTTTGACAGCGGAATATCCTACCGCTTTCTTGCTGAAGAAAGGCTGATGGACAGTTATTGGGTTGATGAGCATTCTATTGAAACAAATAAACATGGCTCATGGACAGTAACTGTGAACCCCATTGAGTTTTTATTGGAACTGCAAAAAGAAATTAAAATAAAACCTTTCACCGCTGCTTATTTAATAGAAGAATATAAACGCACGTTACTTGCTGATACCCATATAATCGCCAATCAGCAACACAGGTCAACAACAGACTTAACGGATCTGGACTATGCAGAGCTTGAAGGGGAGATGACAGGTCATCCCTGGATTACCTACAACAAAGGGCGAATTGGATTCTCCTATTCGGACTATTTGCAATATGCCCCAGAACAAAAGCAGCAGACAACGCTTGACTGGATTGCGGTCTCAAAGGAGTGGGGGACATTCCACCATGCAACCAAAGAAGCAGAGTATGAACGTTTAATAGAAAGTGAGATCGGGGAATCAGCAATAAGAGAATTTAATGAGAAACTACTAAATAAAGGATTGCAGCCTCAAAACTTTTTCTTTATGCCAGTCCACGAGTGGCAATGGAATCACGTCATTGTTCCGCTGTTTTCTGAAGAACTTTTTGAGCAGCGCATCATCTGCCTTGGCAGAGGAGAAGATCAATACCTGCCTCAGCAGTCTATCCGGACATTTGTCAATATGGATCATAAGAAGAAGCATCATGTAAAGCTGCCAATGAGTATTCTGAATACACTTGTCTATAGGGGACTGCCGTCTGAGCGTGTTGTGCTTGCGCCGGAAATAACAGCTCATATTCAAGGAATCCGGGATAATGATTCGTTTTTGAAAGATACATGCCGGGTCATTCTTCCTGGAGAAGTGGCGAGCATGAATTACCATCATCCTGATTACGTTAAACTAGAAGGAGCACCGTATCAATTTATGGAGATGCTTGGAGTCATTTGGCGCGAAAGCATATACTCATTCTTAGACGAAGGCGAACAGGCTATTACACTTGCCGCTCTTTTATATGAAGGGGAAGACGGGAAATCGTATACCCTGGAATTGATAGAAAAGTCCGGGCTCAGCGTAGAAGAATGGACGGAGCAGCTGTTTGATGTCCTCTTGCCGCCGCTGCTTCATTATCTTTATCAATACGGAACCGTATTTTCCCCCCATGGACAAAATACGGTTGTCATTTTAAAAGACTGCAAACCTCACAGACTGGCTGTTAAGGATTTTGTAGATGATGTAAATATCAGCGATCAGCCGCTTCCTGAGCTGAATGCCATTTCGGCTGAGCTTAAAAATGTGCTGAGAAGTGAAGCGCCTGAGGGATTGTGTCAATTTATTTTCACTGGATTATTTGTCTGCCATTTCAGGTATTTAGCCGATATCCTTCACAGAAAAGCAGCCTTTCATGAAACGGTATTTTGGAATAAGCTAAGGGAATCGATTCTCTCCTATCAAGCTCAATTTCCGGAGCTGAAAGAACGCTTTGAACTCTTTGACCTCTTGCGGCCAACGTTTAAAAAGCTTTGTCTCAACCGCAATCGGATGATTGAGTATGGGTATGGAGACGGAGATGACCGGCCGCATGCTTCAGAGTTTGGAGAAGTGAGAAACCCGTTAGCAATAGAAGAACGCGTTACTGTATAGGAGTGGCCATATCGGCCTCTTCTTTTTTTTGTGCATAATCCTTATAAACCTGCACACAATACTTACATATCATTATAAAAACTTGAATATTGATTGGATATCAATTATAATCACTTATAACAGCTTAAATTCTATGTTATTGTAGAAACATTTCTGAAAGTTAGGTGGGCATTTTGTACCAAGAAGAACGCTTAATCTCCATTCTTGACTATTTAAAAGAAAACAAGCGAATCACCGCTGATCAAATATGTTCAATTTATGATGTATCCAAAGATACTGCCAGGCGTGATCTCGTAAAGCTTGAAGAACAGAAATTGATTATCAGAACAAGAGGCGGCGCCATCTTGCCAAGCTCGCACACCGAAATCAAAGACTACCAAAACCGCCTGCAAATGGTGTCTTATGAAAAAGAATTAATCGGCAGAAAAGCTGCCAGTCTGATCCGGGAAGGAGACAGAATCATTTTAGACGCCTCCACTACTGTTCAGGCTTGTGCAGAATTTATAGATGTCAAAAATGCAGCGATTATTACGAATTCCATTAATCAGGCTGATATTTTATCAACAAAACCAGGCATTCATATTCATCTTCTCGGAGGAGAGCTTCAGAAGGAGCACCGTTTTTTATATGGATCCCAAGTGGTGGAAAAACTCTCAAAATATCAGGTTGATAAAGTATTTATCGGGGTTGTTGGCATATCTGAGAGAGGGCTGTCCATCGCTCATGAAGAAGATGGAATGGTTAAACGGAAAATGATCAGCCAGGCAAATCAAGTTATTGCACTTGCTGATCATTCAAAGCTCGGTGTTACTGATTTTTTCCTTTTTGCAGAACTTCACGAAATCGATTTGCTTATAACAGATAAAGAACCGGATAAAGGATTCAGAGACTTGCTTGATAAACATAATGTGGAATTGCTTGTGGCCGAGGCAAAGGAGGAAATGGAATGACCAAATTAATCGCAATAGATCTTGATGGAACGTTATTAAACAGTGACAATAAAATCAGCGCAGAAAATTTGAAAGCAATAAAAGCTGCTCAAAAAGAGGGCATAGAAGTGGTTGTCGCTACTGGCAGAGCACATTTTGATGTAGTAGAAATTTTTAAGGATACATGTGTAAAAACATGGATTATTGCTGCCAATGGAGCTACGATTCATAATCCAGAGGGGGTATTGTTTCATTCACAGCCTATGGATTATGAAACAGCAGCTGCAGTGCTTCAATTTTTGGAACAGAATCATTACTACTATGAGGTGTTCGGCCGCGATGCCATCTATACGCCTGAAAGCGGAAGAGAGCTATTAAATATCGAAATTGACCGGGTCGAAAGTGCAAATCCGGATGCGGACCGCGCTCAGCTTCTGCAGGCTGCTGCAAAACAATACAGCCAGACAGGCTTTAGGTTCGTTGAATCGTATAAGGACATTCTAAATCAAACTGGGGAGATCTATAATATTCTCGCTTTTTCTTTTCACCAGGAAAAGCTTGATGCAGGCTGGGAGAAATTTAAAGAAACAGAAAATATCACTTTGGTTACATCTGCCGCACACAACTTTGAAATTGAGCATGAGCTTGCATCTAAAGGGATTGCTCTTCAGAAACTGTCTGCCCATCTTGGGTTTGAATTGATAGACATTGCAGCCATCGGCGACAGCATGAATGACAAATCAATGCTTGAAATAGCGGGAAAAAGCATTGCAATGGGGAATGCCCGCCCAGAAATTAAAGCCATCTGCAAGGATATTACTCTTACAAATGATCAAGACGGGGTAGAGCTTGCGATAAAACGGATGATGGATGCGAAGCAGCAAGTGTGACAAAAGGCCGGTCTCAAATATGAGACCGGCCTTTTCTATGCCATGAAATGATCATTATTTATATAATAAACAAGATGATCTGCCCATTCTTTATTTTCATAAAGAAACCCTTTGCACAGGCACTCAAACTCCATCCCCAAACTCTCGGCCAGCTTTACAGATGGGTGGTTATCAAGATTGATGTGCGCCTCAAGACGGTGATAGTTCAATTGATCAAATGCAAGTCTGATAGCCGTTTTAACAGCTTCCTTGCCATAACCCATTCTCCAGAATTGATTATGAATTGTATATCCCATGCGGGCCCATTGAAAATCATCACGGAGCAAAGTTGAGAAATCGACATATCCGACATGCATTCCATCTGCTAACCTGAATACACCGAAAACATATGCTTTATCTTCATTGATGAGCTGTTGATGAAGTAAAAGAACTTTCCCTATGCAGGAAGTCGGTTCGGCAGACTACCGCTCATTTTTCAAATAGATTGGCAGAAAAATTGTAAATGAAGTGCCGGCACCAGGCTGGCTTGTCACATATATATGTCCGTTCATAGCTTTAATAATACTGAAAGATACCATCATCCCAAGACCGGTTCCGTTTGATTTAGTAGAGAAATAGGGCTCCCCAAGCCTAAGCACCTGATCTTCTGTCATTCCTTTACCATAGTCAGATATCACGATTTTGATGTAAGAGTCTTCTTTTAAAGTTGATACTTCTATTAAACCGCCTGCAGAATAAGACTCTATACCATTTTTGAGAATATTAATCAGTGATTGCTTAAGTTTTAAAGGATCTCCAAGAACTAAAATGTCATCAGAACTGAAGTTTTCATTAAACTGCACATTTTCCATTTGTGCAAGAGGCGTCATGACGTTGATGCAGTTCCTAAGCTCAGTATGGATCTCAATCGGATCATTATTTTCAGCTTCAGGTCTTGCGAATGTCAGATAATCTTTGATAATGTTAGTCGCTCGATCCAACTCATTTAATGAAATTTCTATGTATTCTTCCTTTTTTTCCTGACTGATATCTTCTTCTCGAAGCAGCTGCAGGAACCCCTTTGTCGTCGTCAGAGGATTTCGGACTTCATGAGATATGCTTGCTGCTAAGTGACTGACTACTTCAAGTTTTTCTGCTTTAATCACCCTTTTCAGCAAATTAAAGTTTTGGACAATCGTTTCAAAAAGAATCGTTCCTATGAAAGCTGCAAATATATGGAGGATAAAAAGTTCAATATAAGATTCCAGATGAAAAAAAGAACCATAAATCATTTCAATATGCAGGATTGAAAAAAGCAGAGATGCCAGCACGATGGCTACAACAAGAATTAATTTCTTTCTGAGTCTGCTTTTTAAATAATAGGATGAAAGCATCGGCACGAAAAGAACAAGAATGCCAGCCATCACAATAGTCGGATAGGTGCCGAATCCTCCAAGAAGCAGGCGGGTAACAGCGGTAACAGCAAATAAAAAGAATCCAAGCGGATATCCTCCGTACAAAAGTCCCATTACATAAGGTATCCGTCTGAAGTCAAAGAAAAAATCGTCCTCAATCATAAACGGATAAAGCATGCTTAAGATAATCGCAAGTGCAGGCAATAAAGCAAAAAGCCATTTATTCATTTTTTTATTCGTTTCTTTTCTCATATATAACAGCTGTATAATCAACAGCGGGGAAAATACGAGTAAAAAATTCAGTAATACATCCTTCATTCCCATGTAGTTCTCACCTTATCCGCAAAAGTTTTAAAAAATTTCTCTATTAAAATATATATCAAATTTACTAGAGAATGTTAGAATATTCTAAAAGACTTTAAATTTTTTGTCAGGAGAAATGTAATGGAGCAAACAGCACATGCAAATTAAGTTAATCGCTAAAATAGAATACGATCTGGCAGCAGAATTTTTGCGGACTGATATGGAATTGAATGCCTTAATTATAGAAGACTTGACACAAGAACATATGATGGTTTATGGAGGTTATTTGAATACGCATTTAAACGCCATTTTAATGATCTATCCTGAAAAAATTTATTACTACAGCCCCGTTATCAATCTCCCATTAGCAGAATTTGCATTAATCATACGGGAAACCGGCATCAGGAAAATTGTCGGGAAAAAAGAATTGATCGAAGAGTTTAAATGTCACTTTCAAATGGATCTTGAGAGTGATTCGTTCATGCTCAGATATGAAGGAAACACAGATTTTCAGGCAAGCCAGGATGTTAAAATGATTACTAGTCTTGAAGAATGCCGAAAACTATACGATTTGTTCATGGATGTCGATGAATATAAAATGATTGGCCCAAATGAAGACTTCTTTGCAAATGATCACTATCAAAACATAGAATCAGGCAAGTTGAAAGTATTCTACAAAGCAGTAGGAGGAACAATGGTTTCAACGGCCGGCGTGTTTATTGAAAGCTGCCATACTGCCATTATAGCCGGTGTAGCTACACCACCGGTTCATCGGAGGAAAGGATATGCTTCTGAAGTGATTCGTGCCATTTGCAAGGAGATTGCAAATGAAGAAAAGGCCATTTATTTGTTTTATAATAATCCAGAATCAGGAAATCTTTATAAACAGCTTGGATTTTATGAGGCAGCAAAATGGAAAGTCCTTGGAATTTCAGAAGACTCTTAATATTATGCTTGCACGATAGCGAAGCTTCAGCTATGCTTAGAAACAATTGTTAATGAATTTTAAAAATTTAATATTTTTACAAGCGATAGGTGCTAATTACAAGAGTACATTTCTGTATTAGCTTAATAGGGAAGCTCGGTGAAAATCCGACACGGTCGCGCCACTGTAATGGGGAGAATTCAATAAAAGCCCACTGTTTTTCTAATGAAAAATGGGAAGGGAATAGAATACAATGAACCTGAGTCAGTAGACCTGCCTATCGTATGCACTTCATGCCTACGCGGAATAGGGAGGGTGATGCGATATGTAGAAACCTGTCTTGTGTCTCAACTCAAGTTAGCTTTGTCCATCAAACTCTCTTCTTGCAAGAGAGTTTTTTTCATGCACCGAAGGTTGAGAAACGATGGAGCAGCAATGAGCATTAAAAATTAAAACTTAGGTTATCCGAGAATCGAATAAAAAAGAGAGTGGAAAAAGACGTTAGAATCATTCTGGAAAGGCGATTTAACAGAGCAGCAATTTAAACAGAAGATGAAAGAGATCAGTCTGTCTCATTTGCAGAAGCAGATGGATAAAGGAATTGATCTAATTCCTATTGGTGACTTCACCTATTATGATCATATACTGGATACAGCTGTTATGTTTGGTCTTCTTCCGGAGAGGTTCCGGAATCAGGATGCAAATTCCCTTCAGACATACTTTAATATGGCAAGAGGCAGCAGTTGAGCAAGTGGCGGCTGAAATGACAAAATGGTTTAACACGAATTATCATTATATTGTACCGGAACTGGGTCAGGCAGAGCCAAGCCTGACCGAAAACCGGCTTTTGCATCTTTACCTTTAAGCAAAAGAAGAGCTCGGCATTTACGGTAAGCCTGTTATTGTCGGTCCGCTTACCTTAGTTACTTTATCAAAAGGCGAAAATAAAGACCAAGTACTTCAGAAATTGATTCCTTTATACGTTCAGGTGCTTCAGGAGCTTGCAGATGCCGGCGCTGGGTGGATACTGATTCTGCAGAGAAAAAGCAAGAGAGGCTGCAAATGTATAAGTCTCTCCAGTTTAATCAAAAAACAAGCCTGTTCCTAAAAAGGAACAGGCTTGTTAGGCATCTTAGCGGACACCTTTCATGTAACTTTGAATTTTAGGAGAAAGAAGAAGCATCAGAACTCCTAAAAGTACCGCTATACCGCCAATGATACCAAAATAGAGAATTTCAGTTTCGGGTTTGTAGAATTTTACAATTTGAGCGTTAATGGCTTGAGCAGATGCACTTGTCAGGAACCATAGACTCATAGTCTGTGCTGAGAATGCAGCTGGAGCAAGCTTTGTCGTTGTAGATAAACCAACAGGTGACAGACAAAGCTCTCCGAGTACAACCAGGAAGAAGCTAAGTATTAGCCAAATCGGGTTAGCAAGTGAATCTGTTCCGTTCACGTAAGCAGGAATAATCATAATCAAAAATGATAAACCTGCAAAAAACAAACCGAACGCAAATTTTTTCGATGTAGATGGCTGACGATTGCCGAGTTTAATCCAGAGCCATGCAAACACCGGCGCCAAGAAGACAACGAATAATGGATTTAACGATTGAAACAATGATGATGGGATTTCAAAATCGCCAAATTTTAATTGAGTTCGAGTATCAGCGTATGCTCCAAGTATCGTAGCTCCTTGTTCCTGTATCGCCCAGAAAACCATTGCTGCGATGAACAGTGGAATATAAGCAAGAAGGCGAGAGCGTTCAACATCTGTTGACTTAGGACTGCGGTACATCACAATGAAGTAAACCGTAGGAATTAAAATACCCAAAATACTGATTAAGAAAGTAAATCTTTCTATCGTCAGATAGCCGGTTGAAATAGAAATAGCTCCTAAAATTCCGATAACAGCTATACCAATAGCCAATCTTCCGAAAACACTTTTTCTTTCAGAAGGAGTAAGCGGGTTTGGAACTGCATTTCCAGCCAATCCAAGATTTTTCTTTTTTGTCAGCAAGAAGACGATTAATCCTATGGCCATACCGATTGCAGCAAGTCCAAAACCTAAGTGGAAATTGTATTTTTGACCTACAGTACCAACAATAATTGGGGCTAGCAGACCGCCTAAGTTGATTCCCATGTAGAAAATGCTGAATCCCGAATCGCGGCGATTATCATCTTTGCTGTATAGATCACCCACAATATTCGAAATATTCGGCTTAAGCAACCCGGTACCGATTACAATGAAGAACATCGACACGAAAAATGCTGCAATGCTTCCAGGGAAAGCAAGAATAATATGACCAAGCATAATAAGAACTCCGCCATAAAAAACAGTTCGTGTATTTCCAAGCAATCTGTCGGATATCCAGCCTCCGATGATTCCGGACATATAAACGAGGGAACCATAGATGGACATAATGGAAAGAGCAGTAGTCTGATCAAGACCAAGTCCGCCATCTTTCATGGAATAATACATATAGTACAGAAGAATAGCTCTCATCCCATAATAAGAAAAACGCTCCCAAAATTCTGTGAAGAATAGCGTGAACAATCCTTTAGGATGACCGAAAAAACCTTTTTGCGGTACACTTTGTACAATTTTGTCTTTGTCAATCGATGACATGATACAAGAAGCCTCCTTTTTACCATGATTAATAATACTACTATTAAAATTGAATTGTCAAAAAAAAACGGTAAAAATGTCATATAAATTATTTTTTTAGTATAATTTTACAATAATGACATGAAAAAACAGGGCTTGCCTTCAGCCTTGTTTTTTCAGCCTATTGCTTTAAGTTCTATAATTAAGGAAACAACATACTTTGGGTCTGTGAGTTTCGCATGATCAGAACCGGCATCAGAACATCAATTGCGTTACTCAGTCTTCAATCAACAATTGGTGACATAAATCTACTTTACAAACCATCGGTCTGTTTTTAAAATGTAGAAAGGAGGCGTCGAATCATGAAGCAATTTGAAAGAAGAGTGCGTTCAGAGAAGGCATTGCTTGAAGCTGCATCTGCATTGATTAAAGAAGTGGGCTGCGCCAAAACCACCCTTTCAGAAATCATGGAGAGGACAGGCCTGTCAAAGGGAGCCATCTATCATTATATTAAAAGCAAAGATGAGCTATTCGCTAAAGTGCTTGAAGCGAGGATTCATGAAACAAATGAAAAATTCTTTGAAAAAATGGGGAAGAGAAAAGAGGATATGACGGACCCTATCGATGTTTTATCGGAGAGTTTCGAAGCAATTAATCATCCAAAAGATGTAGTGAATCAAATCCTGTTATACTTTATCGGCAGGAATGAACAAAAAAATGCAAAGGAAGCTCTCCGTGAATTTGATCAATGGATGTTTGAGTTTTCAAAGCTCTGGATTGTATCCGGTCAAAAAAATGGAGTGATCAGCGCGGAGATTGATGCAAATCAGACTGCTGAACTGTTTGTCCTGATGTCTTCAGGGTTTAGAATGAGAAGCGTCCACAGCGGATCAGATTATGAGTTTCAAACCTGTCAGTTTACAGCTATGATGAAGAATTTGTTCAGGAAAGACCCTGTTCTTTTGAAATAGTCTTTATATTGAAATTATTTTACGCTGTTGGATTTTAAGGAATGGTTCGTCCATCTAATCTTATAGAATCAAAAAAAAGAGAACATAATGTTCTCTTTTTTTGATTCTATTAATCTAATACTTCGACTTTTACGGTTTTACGGCCCCATTTTCTGGCTTCTGCACTATTAGGCATCAAAACATCAATTTTATGATTGACGATTGCACCGCCTGTATCACCTGCAATAGCAACTCCATAACCTTCAACCCAGACTTTCTTGCCCAGAGGAATGATTTTTGGATCAACAGCAATTAGTTTCATATTTGGATTTTCTTTAATATTTATGCCAATGGCCGTATAGTCGCTGGCCGTATCTTCGTGGCTGTAAGCAGTAGCGGTTACATAGAAGATTTTGCTTTCATCATTTTCTTCTTTTGGAGGCTCATTGGCAGCAGGTTTATCAGCAGCTACAGGCTTGGCCGGTGCTGCTGCAGCTTTTGCTTTTGCTGCTTCCTTTGCTTTTGCAGCTTCTGCCCGGGCGTTAGCTTCAGCAAGAAGAGCGGCCTGCTCTTTCTTTTTCGCAGCGGCAATACTTGCGGCCCGTGCAATTGCCGCTTCCTGTTCTTTTTTAATGCTTGTTTCAATTGATTTCATTTGAGTCTGAAGCGCTGATTTTTCCTGTTCAGCAAGCGTCACTTCTGTTGAAATCTTTTGATATTCAGTTTGAAGGGCAGTCATTTTCTTTTGTCTGTTTTGCATCGTTTCTTCAATCTTGGCACCGCTTGATGCTAATGTTTGCTTCTGTTCAGTCAGCAGAACCTCTTGTCTGTCGATCTCTTTTTTATCTTCTTCGATTTTCTTTAAATCAGCCTGCTGCTGCTCTAGAATGTCATTATCAGCATTTAGGAGAGTGGCAACAGCTCCAATTCTCTCAAAAAAGTTCGAAACACTTTCCGCATTTACTAATGTATGAATGACAATATCAGCGTGATCATTCTCCTGAAGGGCAACAAGCCTTGCATGCATGATTTCCTCACGGCTTAATACCTTGTCCTGAAGTGCCACAATTTCTATTTTCTTTTCATCGATTAATTGATTTGTCTTTTTAATCTTTTCTTGTATGGAGGCGTATTCTTTTTCATTTTTCACAATAAGAGCTTCCATGTTCTGAAGTTCGTTTTCCATTTTCTGAACAGCGGTATGTACTGCTTGCTTTTGTTTTTCTTTTTGATTCAGCACTTCCTGATTTTGGTCAAGCTGCTTCTCAGCTTTATGCAAGGTGTCCTGATTCGTTTGCGCTAGGGCAGTGTTATAGCTTGATAGAGTAACAAAACCGACAGAAAGCGCGGCAATCATACGCATTGAAAATCTCATAAAACAACCCCTTTCTTGTATTTTAGTTATACCACAAAAAAGGGGTCTTTTAGATTACAAATCTGTTAAATCATTCAATATGCGACAAATTAATGAAAATAATCCATGGCAAATCGTCAAAGGCTGTCGGTTATTGCTGCCACTCTTTTAAGGTTTGATCTGTGGGGAGGAGGTAAGCAAGTGCTCCTAAAATCGGCAGACAAGCGATGCCTGTCATAACAGATGTTAATCCAAAAGCGTCAATCAATGAGCCTAAAGCAACGGA
This sequence comes from Bacillus sp. F19, assembly GCA_023823795.1. NCBI lineage: Bacteria > Bacillati > Bacillota > Bacilli > Caryophanales > Bacillaceae > Bacillus > Bacillus sp. F19. Next base: position 2,647,973 of record CP085710.1, on the reverse strand, counting down.
ACCAATTGCTCCCATTCCAAATGCGAGTCCAACTGTTAGACCGGACATTGTGCCAATCTTTCCTGGAATGAGCTCTTGTGCATAAACAACTGTTACAGAAAAGCTTGAACTTAATATAAAACCAATTGCAGCGATCAGCGGATATGCCGCAATTGGACCTGCAAACGGCAAAATGAGGGCAAAAGGCGCTGTAGCAAGCAGAGAATAAAGGATAATTGTACGTTTGCCGAACCGGTCTGCCAAAGGTCCCCCTGCAAAGGTTCCAAGTGCACCCATGATAAGAAAGATAAAGATATAAACCTGTGACTGGGCAATACTTAAATCATACTTTTCAATAACATAGAACGTGTAAAAATTTGAAATGGCACTTCCATACCATGAACGTGCAAAAACGAGAAATACGATAACTGCTAAGGCATAAAAAATGGCTCTCGTCAGTTTTACTTCTTTTTTCTTAGTGCCATTTTTCTTTTCTTCTCTTCTAATGTCTGAAAGTTTCAATGTGTACCAGTTTGCTATATAAATAAGGAAAATAACTGCAAGAGCTGCTGCAATAGTGAACCAAATCGCGCCAAACTGCCCGAATGGAACGAGAATAAGCGCTGTAATCAGCGGAGCAGAAGAGGATCCGGTATTTCCTCCAACTTGATAGATTGACTGCGCGAGGCCTCGTCTTTCTCCAGCTGCTAAATATGCCACTCTTGATCCTTCAGGATGAAAGACCGCAGAACCTAGTCCAATGAAAAAGACACTTAATAAGATCATTGAAAAAGAAGGAGCAAAAGATAGGCCGACAATACCGATTAAGCTGCTCGTAAGGCCCATAGGCAGGGCATATGGCATTGGTTTTTTATCTGTATACCAGCCGACAACCGGCTGAAGGACAGAGGAAACCATATTGAGCGTAAAAGCAATCAGGCCAAGCTGTGTAAACGTGAGCCCCATCGTATTTTCAAGAATCGGAAACATCGCAGGGATAACGGATTGAATCGAATCGTTTAATAAATGACATAAACCAATGATGAAAAGGATGTTGTAAATAGTCGGAGACGGTTTTGAAACCGGTTTTTTTAATGAAGCTGCCTTTTCCATTTTATAAGTCCTTTCTCAACTGAATATTTCGATAGACGAAAAGTATTTTACCACAAAATGAGAGGTGAGAAATCAAAAAATTCAAATAAAAAATGCTTTTGGAGAAGAAACCCTTGAATGTTCATGTAAAAAGAGTAAAATAGATTTTAAAATTTACCTGAAAATTTAAACATTAGGGGATGTTCGCATGAAAGTGGTGAAGTTTGGAGGAAGTTCGTTAGCATCTGGAAATCAGGTTAAAAAGGTATTTGATATCGTCACATCTGACCCTGATCGAAAAGTGGTCGTTGTGTCAGCACCCGGCAAACGGTATGCAGAAGATCGCAAGGTGACGGATCTTTTAATTGAACTCGGCGAAAGGTCTTTGCGAGGGGATGCAGCAACCGAATATTTGACTGCTGTTATTGCCCGGTATTCACAAGTGGCAGAAGAGCTGAAATTGCCGACTGAGATCGTTTCCAAAATCGAAAATGATCTTATTGAACTGCTTGATGCAGATAAGACTCGGCAAGTCAGATACATAGACGCTATAAAAGCAAGCGGAGAAGACAGCAATGCAAAGCTTATTGCTGAATATTTTAAAAGCAGAGGCATTCAAGCTTCTTATATTAATCCAAGAGATGCAGGGCTGCTTGTAGAAGAAACTTGCGGAACGGCACAAGTTCTGAAAAAATCGTACGAAAATCTGAAAGCTTTAAGGGACCTTCCCGGCATTCTTATTTTTCCAGGATTCTTTGGATACAGCGAAGCAGGCGAAGTTGTGACGTTTTCGCGAAGCGGCTCAGATATTACCGGATCCATCCTTGCAAATGGAACAAAAGCAGACCTATACGAAAATTTCACTGATGTGAATGCGGTTTATTCTGTTAATCCTAATGTGGTTCCAAATCCAAAAGAAATCCGCGAGCTTACCTACCGGGAAATGCGGGAGCTTTCTTATGCCGGATTCTCGGTTTTTCACGATGAAGCGCTGATTCCTGCTTTTGAGGCCGGTATTCCTGTTCATATTAAGAATACGAATAATCCGGAAGCTGCAGGCACCAGAATTGTGAACGAACGAAAAAATACGAATGGACCCGTTATCGGCATCGCAAGCGATGATGATTTCTGCAGTATATATGTAAATAGATATTTAATGAATAAAGAAATTGGATTCGGACGGAAATTGCTCTCTATTTTAGAGGATTTCGGGTTACCTTATGAGCACAGTCCATCTGGAATCGATGATCTAAGTATTATTCTGAGACAAAAACAAATGAATGCTGAGACTGAAGAGCTTATTCTAGAGAGGATCCGCACAGACCTGAAGCCGGATGAGGTGAAAGTGGAACATAATCTGTCTCTCATTATGATGGTTGGGGAAGGCATGCGCCATAATATCGGCACAGCAGCCCGTGCTTCAAAAGCTCTCGCAGAAGCGGGCGTCAATATCGAAATGATCAACCAGGGGTCATCAGAAGTCAGCATGATGTTCGGTGTAAAAGAAGCTCAGGAGAAAAAAGCTGTTCAGGCACTTTATGAGGAATTTTTTGTCGGAGTCTATGCTTAATATTGAAAAGGGAGCACTGCCAGATTAGAAGCAGTGCTTTTTTTATAGATTTGGAGCTGAATGTCTCTGCGGGCTATTTATTACTAGAACTTTTCATATCGAAAATCCTGTATTTATTATCGAAAACTCCCATTTAAAGAATATTCGAGCTAACCGTCAAATGGTGACATCACTTCTTAACTGACAATTTTTTTCGAACTGCGATATAATGATAGAATATACCGATAATTCAGAAACGGGGAGGAAGCTAAGTTTGATTAAGAAGGTTGCTGTCATTGGATCTGGAACAATGGGACACGGCATTGCCCAAGTATTTGCTGCTGCTCAATGTCCGGTGACCATTTATGATTTAAGAGAAGACCTATTAACAAAAGCTCGGCGAATGATCATTCAGAATCTAGAGGTGATGAAAAAGGAATTTTACATAAACAGCGAGGAACAAAACATTACCCTTGAAATGCTCTCATATTCAACGGACCTAGGTGAAGCTGTTCATGACGCTGATCTGATTATTGAAGCGATTCCTGAGGTGCTTGATTTTAAGCTGCAGTTATTCAAATTGCTTGAAACGAGGATACGTTCAACTGCAATCGTCGCATCCAACACTTCCACATTTCCAATTTCAAAGCTTGCTGAAGAGTGCGCTTTTTCTGAGCGCTTGCTCATCACGCATTTCTTCAATCCTGCTCATTTAGTCAAACTGGTTGAAGTAGTTAAACATGAGCACACTGTTCCCTGGGCTGCAGAAGAGGTTATCCATCTCTTAAAAGCTGCCGGCAAAAAAGTTGTCATGCTCAATAAGGACATTCCGGGTTTTATTGCGAACCGTCTGCAGGCTGCAGTAGTCAGGGAAGCTTTTTATCTGCTTGAAGAAGGCATCGCCAATGCAGATGACATTGATAAGGTCATGTCAGAAGGACCCGGCATGAGATGGGCCTTGAACGGACCGCTCCGGATTGCGGACATGGGTGGACTTGATATTTGGGAAAAAGTAACTGGAAATTTGTTCCCGGAACTTGACTGCAGCAAGGAAGCTCCGCGGTTTATTGTGGAAAGCGTCAAGCAGGGGAATCTGGGTTCAAAAACCGGCAAAGGTATTTATGAATATAGCGGGACAGGAGACGGGAGCTTAGACATCCGGGATAAACAGCTGATTCACCTGCTTAAAATGTAAGCGTTTTATAAAAGGGGAGGAAGATCAGATTGAATACATTTTCTGTATTTAGAAGTCCGAAAACCTGTTTTTATGGGAATCATTCTTTTGAGAAGTTAGGCTCAATTACGGTTCAATATGGGAAAAATGCTCTCATTATCAGTGATCGTGTGATGAAAAACCTTGGCTATATTGAGAAAGCGCAGCATTTGATATCAGAGTGCGGCGGCAAAAGCAGTATTTATCTTGGTGTAGCTTCTGAACCGACGGATATTTATGTACAAGAAGCTCTACATCAGCTGCAAACAGAAAAATGCGATGTGGTCATCGCTCTTGGCGGCGGGAGCTGTATTGATACGGCTAAGTCAGTTGCTGTACTTGCGACAAATGGCGGGTATATCGGAGATTATATGGGAGGCAAAAAAATAGCCGTGCATCCCCCTGTTCCTCTGATCGCGATTCCGACAACAGCAGGTACAGGCTCTGAAGCAACAGAGGTCACCATCATTACCAATACAAAAAATGATGTCAAAATGATGATTAAGCAGCCTGCGTTCATGCCTGAAGCAGCAATCGTTGATCCTGTTCTATCCTACTCTTCACCAAAAGAAATAACGGCTGCTACAGGAATAGATGCACTCAGCCATGCGCTTGAGGCTTACCTGTCAAGAAAAGCCCAGCCGATGACAGATATACTTGCTCTCTCTTCCATGAATCACATTCTGCCAAACATTAGGGCTGTATATGAAGATGGGTCAAACTGTGAAGCAAGAGAAGCGATGTCCTTTGGGTCTCTTCAGGGAGGAATGGCGTTTTCCAATGCTTCTGTTTGTCTTGTCCATGGCATGTCACGTCCGATCGGCGCGCTTTTTCACGTTCCGCACGGCATATCAAACGCCATGCTTCTGCCTGCTGTGCTTGAATTCAGCAAGGATTATTGTACCAGCAGGCTAGGAGATGTCGGCCGTATTTTTTCAAAAGAAAAAATGTCAGACAGCGAAGCTGCTCAGCTTGCAATTGATGAAATAAAAGCACTCTGCCGGGATTTAAACATCCCAAATTTGAAGGGATGGGGAATAGATACGCAAGCGTTCCTGCAGGCCATTCCCAAAATGGCTTCTGACGCACTGGAAAGCGGCAGTCCAGGTCATAATCCAAGAGTGCCTTCAATGGATGAAATAGCTGAGCTTTACCGTTATTCCTATACGTGTTCATTTCAGCCTGTCAAACAAACAGCGGGGGGGAAAAACGATGAAAACAATTGAAAATTATATAAACGGTGAATGGACAGCAGGTAAAACCGGCAAATTTGATGAAGTACCAAATCCTGCTACAGGAGAAGTTCTTGCGAAGGTTGCGTTATCGGGCAAAGAAGACGTAGATGCAGCTGTAATTGCAGCCAAAGCCGCATTTGAATCATGGAGCAAAACACCTGTGCCAAAGCGTGCAAGAATTCTTTTCAGCTATCAGCAGCTTCTGATCAAGCATGCTGAAGAACTTGCTGCCCTGATTACAACGGAAAACGGCAAAAGCTTAGAAGAAGCACGCGGTGAGGTGCAAAGAGGGATTGAATGTGTTGAATTTGCCGCAGGTGCCCCTACATTGATGATGGGATCTGTGCTGCCGGATATCGCAACAGATATTGAGTCGGCCATGTACCGTTACCCTGTTGGAGTCGTTGGCGGAATCACTCCGTTTAATTTTCCTATGATGGTTCCGTGCTGGATGTTTCCGCTTGCGATTGCGTGCGGAAATACGTTTGTTCTGAAGCCGTCGGAACGTACGCCTATTTTAGCTTCTAAATTGGCAGAGCTCTTTTCAGAAGCGGGTCTGCCTGCCGGCGTGCTAAATGTCGTCAATGGAGCGCACGATGTCGTAAACGGTCTGCTTGAACACAAAGGGATCAAAGCCATTTCATTCGTAGGCTCACAGCCTGTAGCTGAATATATTTACAAGACAGCAGCATCTCATGGAAAAAGAGTGCAGGCCCTAGCCGGTGCAAAAAATCATTCAATCGTCTTATCTGACTGTGAGATTGAAAAAGCAGTTACTGGCATTATTGGAGCTGCGTTTGGCAGTGCAGGCGAGAGATGCATGGCCTGCTCTGTGGTCGCTGTTGTAGATGAAATTGCGGATGAATTTGTTGAAAGACTCGTTCAATCAGCTAATGCCATCTCAATGGGCAATGGCCTGGATGAGGGTGTATTCCTTGGTCCTGTCATCAGAAGTTCCCATCTCGACAAGGTCCTAAATTACATTGAATTAGGAGAAAAGGAAAAAGCAAATCTTATTAAAGACGGCAGAATCGATGCAAAAAAACATGATAAAGGATACTATATCGGGGCTACCATTTTTGATAACGTAACAAAAGAGATGACCATCTGGAAGGATGAAATTTTCGCACCGGTATTAAGTATTGTCCGTGTGAAAAACCTGCAGGAAGCCATTGAGCTGACAAATGAATCTGATTTTGCCAATGGCGCCGTTCTTTATACATCAAGCGGTAAAGCAGTACGGGAATTTCGTGAAAAAATTGAAGCTGGCATGCTCGGAGTCAACGTGAATGTCCCTGCACCAATGGCCTTTTTTCCATTTTCAGGCTGGAAAAATTCATTTTATGGAGACCTTCATGCAAACGGCAAAGATGGCGTTGAATTTTACACGAGGAAAAAAGTGGTCACACAGCGCTGGTTCAATTAACATGACGGCAAGGTGAAAATATTGTATAGTTAAAAGCTCAGACAGGCAGGCTCAGCTAAACGGGCTTGCCTCTTTCATTGAACGGAGCAGATTAACTTGATTACAACGAAAACCTATATAAAAGAATGGCAGCAGGCCCTTCAAATTGAAATCGGCTATTTAAAGAAATATGGCAGCACGAAATATCGTGTTGCAAATGGACATCTATTATCAACTGGGGATGCCTTTACTTACTATTTTGAAAGCAGCGGCTACCTGAAAATTCCTGTTGGATCCTCAATCAAATTAGAATGGGACGGCGTGAAGCACAAAGGAAGAGTTCTCTCTTCAGAAGGACAAAGCATCATTCTATCCTTTGAAAGATCGTTTGGAGATCTCATCCATGAGGCTTTTCTTTTCCACGACCCGTGGGAACTGCTTGAGGAACTGATTGCAAGGCTTGAGGACATGAAAAAAAGCAAAATCAAGCGGGCCAGAATCAAAAAGCTGATGGATCCCTCGATGCCCCCAAAGCATCCGGCAGAGAAAGGGAAAAGCTCAGTCCATGAATTGTTTATAAGGTCCAAATACAATCCGGTCACTTTCGTTTGGGGACCTCCCGGCACGGGGAAAACCTTTACGCTTGCAAGAACAGCAGCCAATCACTATTTTAAAGGAAAACGTGTGCTGATTCTGTCACACAGCAACAGTGCTGTGGATGTATTAATGAAGGAAATCGCAGCTTTTATTCACAAAAAGGAGAAATTTAAAGAAGGGGAACTGCTTCGCTATGGTACTGGGAGCGCAGACACAGCCTTTCCTGTACCCCTTACAACAAGTGAACTCCTTCTGCAGAAGGACCCTGCATTATCAAAGGACAGACATCAGCTTCTCGATGAAAGAAAGCTCTTAAAAAAGGATTTATCGGATACATTCAGCAAGCGGGATTCCAATCAGCTGCTTGATCTTGAAACCAGAATAAGCAGAGTCCTTGAGAAAATACGCAAGCAGGAATCTGAATTTGTAAAAGAAGCATTTATAGTTGGAACAACCCTTGCTAAAGCAGCAAGTGATTCAAACATATATGAAGATGAATTTGACGTTGTTATTGTTGATGAGACAAGCATGGCGTACGTACCGCAGGCAGCGTTTGCTGCATCGCTTGGCAGGCGGGTGATTCTGTGCGGGGACTTTAAACAGCTGCCGCCTATTGCATCTTCACGTCATGAGCTTGTTGAAAAATGGCTGAAAGAAGATATTTTCATCCGCTCAGGAGTTTCAGACATCAAACAAGACTTGCACCCGCAAATGCTTCTATTGAAAGAACAGCGAAGAATGCATCCGGAAATCTCTGCATTCACCAATCAATATGTTTATCAAAATCAAGTAGGCGACCATGAGAGTGTCAAAAAAAGCAGAAATCAGCTAGTAATAAACGCTCCTTTTCCCAACAGAGCATCTATTTTGCTTGATGCAAGTTATACTGGCGAGCATTGCATAAAAGAAAGGACGTCGCATTCCAAGCTTAATTTGTGGCATCTGCTGCTTTCCTTTCAAAGCATTCACGAATCCTATCTCTCTGGAGTAAGATCAATCGGATATGTGACACCATATCGGGCACAGGCTTCCCTGATGCAAGAGCTTTTAGGGGATTTATATGAAGAAGAACTATTGAATGCAGATATTCTTGCAGCAACCGTTCATAAATTTCAGGGCAGCGAGCGGGATGTGATGATTTTTGACAGTGTTGACAGTTTTCCGGAGAATCGTGCCGGAATGCTGACTACCGGTAAGGACAGTGCAAGACTTATCAATGTTGCCATTACAAGGACTAAGGGAAAGTTCATACATGTCAGCAATACAGACTTTATCCGTAAAAACGTTTACCGCAGCAAAGCGCTCAGACAGCTTGTTGACCATCAGGAGAAAAATCATCAGTCCGTCCCTCATCAGCATATTGGAAAATGGGTTCAGCACCATCATCCAAAATTGAAATGGATGCACGCTCCAAAACAGGAACCTCTATTTGAAGACATCCGTTCTGCAAAGCACCGGATCATTCTTTCACTGCCGAAATCTATGAGTCTCGAAAAGGATTTAACCAATGTACTGAAAAAAGCTGGACCTGCAATCACTCTTTCGGTCATTTCTGACAGTAAGCCAGTGCTTAAATGTACTTGGATTCAAGAAAATCTGCCATTTCCATTTGTTATCATTGATGATCAAATATTATGGCTCGGACAGCCATTTGCGGGAGCAAACAGAGTGCAGCCTCCCTATGTAGCAGCGAGGCTGCATTCGGAAAAAACCGTTAAGCATTTTCTCACGAAGATCTCCTTTTCATAAAAAAAGGAACATGGATCTTTTTCTCGAAATAGTACCCTTTATATATGAATGGAAAGGGTGGAAAAGAATGGGGTACAGTTTAATTCCCGCAGGAATATCTGATAGGGCCATTGTAGAAAATCTCCTGCAATATTACTTTTACGATTTCACTGAATTTAACGGCGCTAGTGTAAATGATCAAGGAAGATTCAATGACTATCCCTATTTCGAAAACTACTGGACTGAAAAAGGCCGGTATCCTTATCTGATCAAAGTTAGGGAAGAGTATGCAGGTTTTGTCATGGTAAGGTACGATGCATCTGAAAATTATTTTTCGATGGCGGAGTTTTTCATCATGAAAAAATGTCGGCGATCGGGTCTCGGTAAAAAAATTGCCCACAATGTTTTCCAGCTGCATAGCGGAAAATGGGAAGTCGTGCAAATTGAAAGGAATAAACCGGCTCAAAGCTTTTGGAGAAAGGTTATTGAAGAATATACAGCCGGGGATTATGCAGAGCGTGCGGTAAATGGCCGTGTTATTCAAACTTTTTGTTCCAAAGAACAGGAGGGAGCATTGTGAAAACATTCAGATCACCTAATAAAATTGTAACTGGTGAAGGATCTATTCAAAATCTTCTTCACCTTATTAAAGAATATCACGCTTCTAAAGTTTTTATTTTTGCCGATCCAATTTTAAACAAATTTGGAGTTCTTTTTCCAATAGAACAGACGCTTGAAAAAAATAAAATCCAATTCGAATGCTATACAGAAATTCAGCCTGAACCACAAGTTTCTATTGGTGATGGTGCAGTCAAAGCTCTCAGGAACTCAGGAGCTGATCTTGTCATTGGCATAGGAGGAGGAAGCTGTCTTGATATAGCTAAAGCTGCATCCGTTCTTGCAAAAAATGAAGGCACAATTGCGGATTTTTTGAATTTATCAGGATCAAAAAAACTGTCAGAGCGGGGATTGCCTAAAATCATGATCCCGACAACATCAGGCACCGGTGCAGAAATGACGGATATAGCCGTTTTTTCATTAGAAGAAACAAAGGACGTCATTACTCATGACTATTTGCTCGCAGATGCCGTCATCATAGATCCGGAATTAACCTATTCTCTGCCGCCGCGAGTAACTGCTGCAAGCGGGGGTGATGCGCTGACACATGCAATTGAATCCTTTTTATCTATTAATGCAACGGTTATTACAGATACTCTGGCTTTAGAAGCAGTAGAAAAAATTGCTTCGAGTATCGGCACTGCAGTCTGGCAGGGTGAAAACCGCGAAGCCCGGAGAAGCATGTCATGGGGAAGTATGCTTGCGGGACTCAGTTTTTTTAATGCGGGTGTCGCCGGTGTACATGCTTTAGCTTACCCTCTCGGCGGCTTGTTTAAAGTTTCACATGGAGAGTCAAACGCTGTACTGCTTCCATATGTCCTTGACTATATTTTGCCGTCCTGCTTACATAAAATGACGATTCTTGCTACTTCTCTGGGTATTAAGAGAAACGGTAAAAACGATCGTGAGTTCGCGCAGTCAGCCGTTTTAGAAATTAGAAATCTGATGGAAGATGTTGGCCTGCCCCATACTCTTCAAGCATATGGCATTACTGAAGAGGATATTGAAAAATTAGCGGCGGGCGGCATCAAGCAAACAAGACTGCTTGCAAGAAGTCCAAGAGCCTTTCAGCTCCAGGATGTGAAACAAGTCTATAATGCAGCCCTATACGGAACGTTAAAGGCAGAAGGAGTGATGAAGCATGTTCCATACAACAATTGAACCGCGAGTTTCCGAAACAGATGCCGTCGGCCATATCAACAATACAACAGTGCCAGTCTGGTTTGAAGCAGGAAGAAATCAGCTCTTTGCTTTATTCAATCCTGAGCGGTCTTTTAAAGACTGGAAAATGATTATTTTAAACATGAATGTCGATTTATCAGTCAAATTTATTACGGAAAAAAAGTCGAAGTCTATTCCTGGGTGAAAAGAATCGGAAACTCAAGCTTAGAGCTTTATGAAGAAATTCATCAGGACGGGGAATTATGCGCAAAAGGGAAAGTTATCTATGTGCATTATAATATTTATGAAAAACAATCAGAACGAATTCCAGACGCTATTAGACTGGAATTACAGAATCATCTCTATACAAATTTATCTAAATAAAGGAGGCGAAACCTATGTTCAAACACTTAATTGGAAGCGCTTCTGAAAAAGTGGAGAATTCAATTGAGCGGGGGGCAGTCAGAAAATTTGCTGATGCGATCGGAGATGCGAACCCCCTTTTTATTGATGAAGAAGCTGGCACTCGTTCAAAATACAAGCGGAATCTGGCACCGCCCACATTTCCCGTCACCTTAAACTACGGCACAATTGAAGGATTGGAGCTGCCGTCAAAAGGACTGATACATGGTGAACAGTCGTTTCATTATGAAAAACCCCTGTTTGTAGGCGATACGGTCTATTGCTCCTCAAAACTTGTAAACTACAGGGAGAGAACAGGGAGCGGGAGAAGCATGGGCGTGCTTACAATTGAGAGAATGGGAGAAACAAAAAACGGAGAACTCATTTTCACAATGAAACAAGTCATTATTATTACCGAAGCAGTCAGAAAGGTGATGAGAGTATGACAATCCATGACTTTCGGCTTGGCGAGCCCTTAGAGGACATCACACTTCCGCCTGTCTCAAGGCTTGACCTCATCAAATATGCTGGAGCTTCAGGCGACTACAATCCCATTCACACCATTGACGAAGAAGCAGAAAAAGCAGGTCTGCCGGGCATCATTGCACACGGCATGTGGACAATGGGCAGCTTGTCCAAACTCTTCTCTCCGTTCTATGAAGAAGGCTTTATAGAAGATTATACGATCCGGTTTAAAGGAATGGTTTTCCTGGGCGATGTGCTGACTCATCAGGCGGATCTTTATGAGATGAATGATGAATCTGCAAAGTTTCATGTGAGGACTGTTAATCAGGATGGGGCAGAAGTTGCTAAGGGGGATGTTGTGTTTAGGAGAATATAATAAATAAGCCTCTTATCCCAAGGATGAGAGGTCTTCTTTATTAACACTGAAAACATGTTTTATTTAGAACCAGGCGTCTTATCATCAATAATAAATTCAGATATCTGCCTTTTTCCATGCTTCCACTTTTTGAATTTGGCGTATTCCTGAAAGTCTTTAAATTCCTTTTTGCTTAGTCCATCTTCAATTGCTTTGTTCAATAACTCCCGCCACTCATCATCAATGTTTTCACTAAACTGATTCCTTTCATGCCCTAGAAGATATTCTAAATCTACCTCGAGAGTCATGGCAATTTTACGAAGAAACTGCAGCGACGGGTTTTTTTGAATATTGCGTTCGATATAACTTAAATAAGATTTTGAAACTCCGGCAAGCTCTGAAAGCTCGCTAATTGAATACCCCTTTTCCTGTCTTAGCTCCCGTAACCGATCACCAACCATTTCTTGTCTCCTTAATCAGTCAATTCTGATAAAATAGTAACTTGCTCTTTCATTATAAGGAACATATTGTTCTTTATAAAATATTAAAATTGTACGATTAAGCGAGTATAACTGAGTAATCAAGAGTTATTCGTTCTTTTTAACGAAAAAACAATGAATTTTGACAGTTTTTACAATTAGGTAAAATAGCATACATTAAGAACAGCTCATATTATCGAAAACAAGATAATTGTCACTATAAGAAGAAAACAAAAATAGAATGATAGAATTTATATTTGAAAAATTCATAATAATATAGAACTATCTGCTTGACACGTTCTTTATAAAGAACTAAAATAAAACACATATCAGGAAATCAAATCTCTCTTTTTTTACCGTTAATGTTCTTTATGAAGAACTCTCACTTGAAAGGTGGATCCTATGAAAAATCCAAATTTTCATGACGAACCTCTGATTTCCGGAAAAGAAAAGGAAATCGACCTTAAAGAAATTTTCACAGTTATTAAAAGGCGTTTTTGGATGATTGCGGTGATTACGCTGTTTACAACTTTTTTAGCCGGATTTTACAGTTACTTTTATACTAGCCCTTTGTATGCCACATCTACCCGTATCATGATTAATACGACTGCAGAAACAATAAACACACTGAACGTCATTATTAAGGATCCAGCTGTTCTTGAGAAAGTAGCTGCAAAGCTGAAATTGCCCCGTTCAGGAGAAGCTCTCAGCGGCCAGATTAATGCAGAAACGATAGGAAGCTCACAAATTATCAATATTTCAGTGATAGACTCAAATCCAGTACTAGCAGCTAAAATCGCTAATACGACAGCTGAAATCTTTAAAGATGAAATTCCAAGGTTTATTGTCATTGACGGCATGAAGATATTAGCTATAGCCAAGCCAAACTATTATCCTATCAATGAAAATCATTCCCGATATATTATGATGGGAGTTATTGCAGGAATCATCATTGGAGTCGGCCTGGTCTTCCTGCTGGATTCACTGGATGACAGTATCCGCACCAAGAGAGAGGTAGAAGAGATATTTGATGCACCAATTCTGGGTGCTGTTTCAAAAATGTCAAAGCGGAATACAACAAAAGGAAATGTAAAAAAAAAACAGCCATTAAGGAGTGAAACCTTTGGTTCAAAATCCATTTAACACCGTTCCTCCGAGAAAAAAAAGCTTAATTTCTTATTTTAATCCCAACAGCAGGATATCAGATCAGTATCGCACGATCCTTACAAATCTGCAATTTGCATCTATTGATCAGAAGTATCGCTCACTTCTTATTACCTCTCCAGGGTATGGAGAAGGGAAGTCTACCACTGTCACAAATCTTGCGGTTTCATTTGCTCTTCAGGGAGAAAAAGTACTGCTCATTGACGGTGATTTAAGAAAGCCTGCCATACATAATGCTTTTAAACTTGAAAATAACGTTGGACTAACAAATGTTTTAATAGGAAATGCCGTTTTAGGTGAAGCGATTCACCAAACAGAGATTGGAAGGCTGGCTATTTTAACAAGCGGATCGATACCGCATAATCCTTCCGAAATCATTGCATCTCAGGCAATGAAAGACTTGATGGCCCAACTGTTTGATCAATACGATTTGATTTTGTTTGACTGTCCGCCTGTTCTTGATGTGGTTGATACGAAAATCTTAGCCAATGAATGTGATGGAGTAGTACTGGTCGTTAACAACGGCAAAACAGATAAAGAAGAAGCGTTAGAAGCAAACAAAATCCTGTCAGCTGTAAGAGCAACACTGCTCGGAATCGTGCTCAACGAATACAAATAAAAAAATTTGCAAAATTCGTTCTTGATTAAGAATATCTGGTGATGTCTCCTATCCACTATCAATGGGGGCACTCGATCATGCTGTGGGCCTGAAAGCCTTAGACGCGAGTCGTCGGTAGTGTGGTGTGAGGAGGGGTTAAATGCCCCAATTCATATAAATTTTAACTTTATGTTTTTTCAAAAGAGCATAAAGTTAAGATTTATATTAAAGAGAAGGGAGTACTTATTTTGAATCCATTTGATCAGTACCCGAAATCGTTGAAAAAAATGGTCCGCTTTATTAAGCAGGATGCAAGCTTAGAGCAGCTGAATGAAATAAAAAAACTCATCGATGTTTCCATTTATAAAAGATCGCTGCTTCTTTCAAAAGGGACCGAAAGAAAAAAAGAATGCGCAGGAGGATGAGCTGATGACCTACCATCGAAGGCTGTCATTATTAATTTTAGTTGATTCATTTATCGTTCTTTCTGCCATCTTCTTCAGCCGATTCCTTCTAGAGGCAGACCTGCATGTCCTTACAATCCCATTAGTCATCAGCTCAATGACCTTATTAATCAGTCATCATATTTTTTCATTCATATATAAGCTATATAACAAGGCCTGGGAATATGCGAGCATCGGGGAACTGCTTATTATTTTTAAAGCTATAACATACTCAATCGCAGCTACTGCTGTTATGCAGCAGCTGATTGAAACTGAAGTGCATTTTAGACTGCTGGCTGTGACTTGGATGATTCATATGCTTTTAATAGGCGGATCTCGTTTTTGCTGGAGAATGGTCCGTGATACATATATAAGCAAATCAATCAGCAAGAAAAGAACGTTAATAATCGGTGCAGGTTCAGCAGGAACCATGGTTGCAAGGCAGCTGAAAAAGAATGCCGATACTGATATGTATCCAGTTGCTTTTATTGATGATAATGTTCACAAACAGAAACTTGATATTCTTGGCATTCCGGTTATTGGCGGTGTAAGTACAATAGAAGAAAAAGTCCATGAGCTTGAAATTGAAAATATTATCATAGCTATACCTTCTTTAAGCAAAAAAGGACTCCAGAATATTTTCAACGAATGCCTAAAAACAAAAGCAAAAACACAAATCATTCCCATGCTTGAAGATTTAATAACCGGAAAAGTTTCTGTCAATCAAATCCGAGAAGTCCGTGTAGAAGATCTTTTAGGACGCAAGCCTGTTGAACTTGATATTGAAAGCATTTCTGACAATATTTCAGGAAAAGTCGTTCTCGTTACTGGGGCTGGAGGATCAATCGGCTCAGAAATATGCAGACAGATTACAAAGTTTAAACCAAAGAAGCTGATCCTTTTGGGTCACGGAGAAAATAGCATTTACTCCATCGAAATGGAGCTGAGAGCAGAAGCAGAAAAACATCAGATTGAACTTGTCACCGAAATTGCGGATCTTCAGGATGAGAAAAAAATGTTTGATGTCATGGGCAGGCATCTGCCCTATATAGTGTACCATGCAGCCGCCCATAAACATGTGCCGCTAATGGAACGAAATCCAGAAGAAGCTGTCAAAAACAACGTTATAGGTACACGTAATGCTGCAAGTGCTGCGAGATGGGCCAACGTTGAGATCTTTGTCATGGTTTCAACAGATAAAGCTGTAAATCCCACTAGCGTCATGGGTGCAACTAAAAAACTCGCTGAAATGCTGGTCCAGCACTTTGACCAGATCAGCAAGACAAAATTTGTAGCCGTCCGCTTTGGAAATGTTTTAGGAAGCAGAGGCAGCGTGATACCGCTTTTTAAGAAGCAAATTGAAGAAGGCGGCCCTGTAACTATCACCCATCCTGAAATGGTCCGTTATTTCATGACTATTCCGGAAGCATCAAGGCTTGTCCTTCAGGCAGGCTCACTTGCACGTGGCGGAGAAATCTTTGTACTTGATATGGGCGAACCTGTCAAAATTATTGATCTAGCTAAAAACCTAATAAAAATGTCAGGTCATTCACTTGATGACATTGATATTGAAGTCACCGGCATGAGGCCTGGCGAAAAGCTGTTTGAAGAATTGCTTAAAGATGATGAAGTTCATGAACAGCAAGTGTATCCTAAAATCTACGTAGGAAAAACAACTACTCTCTATATAGAAGAAATACATCATATCATTGATACTTTTTCGGAAATGGAGAAAAACGAATTGCGTGAACAGCTGTTAGATCTTGCTAATCACCGTGTTCCTATTAAAGAACTATTGTCGATACCGAGTTAAGGGCGTTGAAAAAAATAAAAAAAAGAAAACACTCATGAACATGAGTGTTTTTCGTATTGAACAGGGTGATAAAAAAATGCCTGACAAAGTGCTTTTTACGGCAACGGTCGATTACCACTTTAAAAGCTTTCATCTTCCAATCCTAAAATGGTTCAAAGAACAGGGATGGGAAGTTCATGTGGCTGCACTTGGAAATATTGAACTTCCATATGTTGACCAGAAATTCAATCTTCCCATTCAACGGTCACCTTTTAATAGAAGAAACTCGGTTGCATACAGTCGATTAAAGGAAATTATTAATGAAAATAACTACAGCATCATTCACTGCCATACACCTGTTGGAGGTGTTCTCACTAGACTGGCTGCGAGAGAAGCAAGAAAAAAAGGGACAAAAGTCATCTATACGGCACACGGTTTTCACTTTTGTAAAGGAGCGCCGCTTCAAAATTGGCTAACATATTATCCAATTGAAAAATGGCTATCTTCCTATACAGATTGTCTGATTACTATAAATGAGGAAGATTATCTTCTGGCAATAGAACGCAGATTTGCTGCAGGGACAGTTGAACACGTTCATGGCGTGGGTATAGACACTGAAAAGTTCAAGCCTATAACGGAAGCGGAGAAAACGAAAAGAAGAAAATCTTTCGGAATTGCATATGATGATTTCGTTCTTTTCTACGCGGCAGAGTTTAACAAGAATAAGAATCAGCAGCTCTTGCTGAATGCCATGGCACGATTAAAAGATAACCTTCCAAACTCTAAGCTTCTCCTAGCTGGCGAAGGAACTCTTATGGAAGAATATAAACAGCTTGCTAAAACGCTCAGAATCGAGCAAATGGTTCATTTCCTTGGATTCAGAAAAGATATCGATACCATCTTGCCAATGTGCGATTTAGCAGTAGGATCCAGTTTACGTGAGGGACTTCCAGTCAATATTATGGAGGCTATGGCTTGCGGGCTGCCTGTTGTTGCTACGGAGAATCGAGGGCATGGGGAGCTGGTGGAGAATGGGGTGAATGGCTATTTGATTAAAAATCAGGATGTTAAGCTGTTTTCAAGAAAAATCAATGACATCGCCCTATCAAAAATATTACTCGAAAATTTAGGATCAATGAGTATTAAAAGAGTGAAAAATTATGAATTATCAAGCGTCAGTTACGAACTTTCAGAAATCTACTCCAGATACATGTTGAGGGATACAGATGAAACCAAAGATCAGTATAATCGTGCCTATATTTAATGTAGAAAAATATTTATCCAGATGCTTGGACAGTCTCCTTTTACAAACATTTAAAGATTTTGAGATTATAGCCATTAATGATGGTTCAACTGATTCAAGCGGAAGTATTTTAGATGAATATGCTAAAAAGCATAATAAGATTATTGCAATTCACAAAAAAAACAATGGAGTATCATCAGCACGGAATGATGGATTGCAAAAGGCAAAGGGAACATATATAGGATTTGTTGATCCAGATGATTGGATTGACGAAAGAATGTACGAAATCCTTTATCTAACTGCGGAACTAGAACAAGCTGACATCGTTATGTGTTCGTACATTCGTGAATTTGGAACACATTCAAAAGAGAAGATTTTCGAAGAAGCTGACAATAGAAAATATGTTCATGAGGAATTGAAGACGAAAATTCTAAGAAGGCTTATTGGTCCGATTGAAAAAGAGGTATCTAATCCAGAATATTTAGATGCCTGGGGTACTGTTTGGTCGAAGCTTTATAAATCGGAACTGATTAAACAAAATAAACTGGAATTTGTGGATCTAAAAGAAATAGGAAGTAATGAAGACACATTATTCAATATTCAAGCTTTTTATCATGCAAAATCATTTGTATTCCTTAATCAGCCTTTATATCATTACTGGCGGGTGAACGAGACATCCGTTACATCCAAGTATAATCAAAAATTGGTACATCAGTTTGGAACGCTCTATACTAGAATGGAGGATTTCCTTCAAGAAAAAGAACTCAGCGGAGAATTTCAAACCGCATTAACGAACAGAATCAGCTTTAATACACTTGGATTAGGGTTGAATACTATCAGCAGAGGAAATTCAAACTCGATAGTAAAAAAAATAATTGAATTAGATGAAGTATTAAAAAGTAAGCATATAAAACGTTCTTTAAACCAATTTGACATGCATCACTGTCCAATTGTTTGGAAAACGTTTTTTTTCTTTGCAAAAAACCGCATTGCAGTAGGATTATTTTTGATGTTAACATCCATAGAATTTCTAAGAAAAACGGTGCGTTAGGAGGGAATAAGATGAAACCAATGCGTGTTTTGCAAGTAGTTACTATCATGAATCGCGGTGGTCTTGAGACGATGTTGATGAATTATTACAGGAAAATGGACAGGTGCAAGATTCAATTCGATTTTATGGTTCACCGTGTGGAAAGAGGCCATTATGACGATGAAATTGAAAGGTTAGGCGGACATATATATCGAATGCCTTCAATACGTCCAGGAAATTACAGAAAATACTTTCATTCATTAAAAGATTTTTTTGCAAAGAATAGAGATTATAAAGTTGTCCATGCTCACAACAATGAAAACAGCAGTTTTGTTTTAAGAGCAGCAAAAAAGGCAGGGGTACCATGTAGAATTGCTCACAGTCATTTAAGTGATTTAGGAATTGATTTGAAACTGCCATTTCGCCTTTATGCCCGATATTATATGAAAGATAATCCAACACAATTTTTTGCCTGCTCTAAAAAAGCCGGTCAATGGCTTTTCGGAGAGCGGAATGATATTACAGTTCTCAACAATGCAGTAAATGTGAATGACTTTAGTTTTAATCAAGAAGTAAGGTCTGAAATACGAAAGGATCTCAACATTGGAGATCAGTTAGTAATAGGTCATATAGGAAGATTCAATAAACAAAAAAACCACGATTTTTTAATCGCAGTATTTAAATCTATTTACAACAGAATGCCTAACTCTCTTCTGCTTTTAGCAGGTGAAGGTCATTTACGTCCTTCTATAGAAGATAAAGTGAAAAGACTTGGTCTTTCAGAAAATGTTCATTTCCTTGGAGTTCGTAAAGATGTACACAAACTGATGCAGGCTATGGACGTATTTCTTTTTCCATCATTATTCGAAGGTTTGCCGGTTGTTTTAGTAGAAGCACAAGCAGCAGGCCTAAAGTCGTTTGTTTCAAATACGATTACAGAAGAAACAAACGTTACTGGGCAGCTAGATTTTTTAAGTCTTAAAGATCCATCTGAAAGTTGGGCAAATAAGATTTTATCTTCCACATATGAACATAAAAATACTTTAAAAATCTTGCGTGAAAAGGGTTATGATACATCAACCATGTCACATTGGCTAACAGAATTCTACTTCAACCAATCTAGTAAAGAAGTGGAGGTATAATCTTTGAAACCAACCTTAACAGTCTTTACACCTACTTATAATCGCGCCTACACTCTCCATCTATGTTATGAAAGTCTAATAAGACAAACAAGCAAAGATTTTGTTTGGCTCATCATTGACGATGGATCTTCAGACGGTACAAGCGAATTAGTAAAAAAGTGGCAGACTAAAAATACAGTTCCTATCATTTACCACTACCAAGAAAATCAAGGAATGCATGGAGCACACAATACAGCATACGAAAGAATCGAAACAGAATTAAACGTGTGCATTGATTCTGATGATTACATGGCAGATGATGCTGTAGAAAAAATCGTTCAATTCTGGAAAAAATACGGAAGTGAAAAATTTGCAGGAATTGTGGGTTTGGATGCATCGCCAAATGGTGAAATCATTGGAACAAGGATGCCTGAAAATCTGCATCACTCAACATTAACCGGACTATACTCAAGGTTTAAAGTGAAGGGGGACAAAAAGCTTGTCTATCGGACAGAGATTACAAGTAAAACTCCGCCTTATCCTATTTTTGAGGGGGAAAAATACTGTCCGCTCAGCTATAAATACATTCTAATTGATCAGATTCGTCCATTATTGTTGATGAACGAGATATTATGTCACGTAGAATATTTACCAGATGGTTCAAGTTTAAACATGATTAATCAATATAAGAAGAATCCAAAAGGATTTGCTTTTTTTCGGAAAATTGGCATGCAATATTCTCCGACTTTTAAGGACAGGTTCAGGGAATCAGTTCATTATGTATCGAGCAGTTTGATGATGAAAAATAGAATGTTTTTGAATGAATCACCTAGAAGATTCACAACCCTGGCGGCTATTCCATTTGGTTTAGCCTTGTTTCTATTTATGAAGGATTCGAATAGAAAAACATTTCCGATTGTAAATAGTCAAGATTGAAAGGAAATCATGTATGACTGTCATGTGGTTAAATCTGGGTATTGTTTATTTATTTTCATTTTTCGGACGTTATTTCAGTATCCGCCCTTCCATTCATATCGATTATGTAAAACCTAATAAACTATTAGTTTTTTTAGCAACAGTTTCTTTAATAACTGTTGCTGGGCTCCAAAAAAACATTGGAGACACTGTGTATTACATGCACTCCTTTAAAACAAATGAATTGACATGGCAAACGATTGATTATGCAGGAGATTTTGGTTTTAATATATATCAAATGTTACTGCAAAATCTCTCATCAGATCCTCAAATCCTTATCATTACAACTGCTTTAATTACAAATGTATTAATAGTTTCAGTCCTATTTAAATATTCTAGAATGATTGAACTTAGCATTTATGTATATATAACATCTGGTATGTATACCACTTCAATGAATGGTATCAGACAATACCTTGCAGCTGCTATTGTTTTCATAGCCACAAAATATATCTTAAATGGTCAATTCAAAAAGTATTTACTTGTCGTTCTCTTTGCCTCCACAATACACAAAAGCGCCCTTGTATTGCTGCCGATTTACTTTATTGTCAGGAGAGAAGCCTGGACACAGGTTTCATTTGCTCTATTTGGTTTAGCCGTCTTAATAGTCATAGGATTTAATGAGTTTTCAAATCTTCTTTTTTCAGCCATTGGCAATACACAATATGGGCATTACAGTGAATTTGCAGAGGGAGGAGCAAATAAAATCCGCGTCATTGTATCTGCAGTTCCAGTAATTATTGCTTTTTTAGGGAGGGAGAAATTAAGAAAGTTCTGGCCCAAAAGCGATTATATTGTGAACATGTCGATTATTAGTGTTATCTTCATGGTAATTGCTACTCAAAGCTGGATCTTTGCCAGATTCAATATTTACTTCGGTTTATATAATCTAATCCTACTATCATGGTCAGTAAAACTTTTTAATAAAAATCATGAAAGATTGGTTTATTATGGAATTTTAGTTTGTTACTTTCTTTATTTTTATTATGAACATGTAATTAGTTTTGACCTTCATTATATTAGTGACTATATAAATTTATAAGAACACAGGGTGGTATAAAGTGGAAAAAAGTTTGCAACATTCACCTAAAAAACTAGAAGCATTAACTTCATTTAGATTTATTGCAGCTTGCTTAGTATTCGTTTTTCATGTTGGTTTGTTTAAAGATTTTCAATTAGGTTACTTAGGTGTTAGTTTCTTTTTTATACTTTCAGGTTTTATACTTGCATACAACTATAAAAACTTAAATTTTCAAAATACACGCCAACTAAAATATTTTTTTGTTGCCAGAGTATCAAAAATATATCCATTACATTTATTAACTTTTTTCCTGGCAGTTCCCTATTATTTTTTTATACCTTTAAAACATGAGCCTATCCTCTACGTTTTCCAAGCAATAACTAACATTACTTTAATTCATAGCTTTATACCATTTGGAAATATTTCGTTTAATGGTGTTTCATGGAGCTTATCTGATGAACTGTTTTTTTATATTATGTTTCCAATACTTTTATTTTTTTCAGTAGGCGTCTTAAAGAAGAATTCAAAAATGTTGTTTTTTGTTTTTTTAATTTGGATATCTTTGTTGTTTATTTTTTCTAAATTCTCACCTGAGAGTTATTATTCTGTATGGATTAGTTTTTATTTTCCTATCACAAGATTGTTTGAATTTTATGTCGGTTTGGTGGCTGGATTATTTTTTACTAAGTATTCACCAAAAATCGGAAGAAAATTATCTATATTTTATTCTACGACTTTAGAAGTATCATCATTAATGCTTTTGATATTATTGGTGTTTGTTTCACCTTACTTTAATCAAAATCTGAGGTATGGGTTAATTTTTATTCCTGCATGCACATTTTTGATATTTATTTTTGGTCTCCAAAAAGGAAAAATATCAACATTATTATCATTTAAAAAAGTTAGTTACCTAGGAGAAATAAGTTTTTCATTTTATATGGTTCATAACCTAGTTTTGTCATATATCTATTTTTTGTGGAAACCCAATATTAATAACAGTTTATTAATTTCATTTTGTTTTATCGGTACTATACTTTTAAGTGTTTTTTTATACCACTGCTATGAAGAGCCAATGCGTAAAAATATAAGGAATATTTATAAAAATAGAACAAGAATTCATCAAGATATAAACAATCATAAAGAAATAATATAATGAGCAAAATTAAATTTAAATGATTGAGTGGAGATTTAATTGAAGAATGATTCCGTTATTCCTAAAAAGATACATTACTGCTGGTTCGGAAAGAAAGAAAAACCCGCCATCATCAAAAAGTGCATTCAAAGCTGGAAAAAGTATCTGATTGGCTATGAAATCATTGAGTGGAATGAAAAGAATTTTGACATAAATTCCTTTACATATGTAAAGGAAGCGTATGAAGCGGGTAAATTCGCTTTTGTAAGTGACTATGTTAGAGTATACGCACTTTATCACTTTGGAGGGATCTATTTAGATACAGATGTAGAAATTTTCAAGCCTTTCGATGAAAGCATGCTCATGCAGGAATCCTTTTGGGGCTTTGAGCAAGAAAATTTTATTGCTACGAGTACAATTGGAGCGGTTAAGGGTAACCAGTTTATAAAAAAATTTCTGAACTCTTACGAAAATAAACGCTTTCTAAAAGAAGACGGTTCTTTTGACAGTCTAACAAATGTTGCTATTGTCACAAGATTATTGGAAAGCAAAAAACTACTCCTGAATGGAGAGTACCAGGTAATTAAAGGTATAGGGGCTTTTTATCCTCAGACATATTTTTCACCTTATGACTATATTAACAGCAGAAAATTCATCACTGAAAACACCTACGCTATTCACTATTTTTATAAAAGTTGGCTCCCTTTCAGGGTGAAAGTGAAGAGCTTTATAAAGTATGTTGTTGCTAGATTAATCGGAGGAAATAACATTGCTAGAGTAAGAAAATTATTTTCCTAAGGAGTTCTTTCAATGTTTGGTATAACTCAGAAAATCTTAAGAGAAGTTATAATTCAATCCAAAAATAGGGGGATAGGGATTGCTCTTATCATGAATGTTTCCCACTTAAGGGGATTGACCAGAGCTATTTTTTATAAATGTTTATATTTCAAAAACGTAAAATGCTCTGTATTCTCCATGCAGCAAAACAGCAAAATTGAAATCTTTAATAAGCGGGCACTTTTCTCTATAGGAAAATTTGTTTTTGTTAGAAAAAATGCAAGCTTTAGACTTGATTTCGATGGAAGACTTTTTATTGATGACAAAGTATTTATCAACGATAATTGCACGATCAATTGCGTAAATAAGATTACGATTGGAAAAAAGACTAAAATTGCTCCTAATGTTTGTATAAACGATCACGATCACAATTATAAAAACAGTAGTAACCAACACTTGATAAAAGGTGAGGTTCACATAGGCAAAAACGTTTGGATAGGAGCCAACGCAGTTATTTTAAAGGACACATGGATTGGAGACAATTCTGTGATTGCTGCTGGCAGTGTAGTTAAGGGAGTTGTTCCTGAGAATTCATTATTTTTGAATGAAAGAACAAATAAACTAAAGAGCTTTAAACAAAAAATCATAGCAACTTAATCTATTTGAAAGAGGATGCCATGAAAAAGAATATTATCATCTGCTTATATGATATGGAAATTGGTGGGATTGAACGAAGCTTAATAAATATGCTTGAAAACTTTGATTATGAACACTACAATGTCGATCTTCTGATTTTTGAACATAAGGGAGAGTTTATGAAGCTTATACCAAAACAGGTAAATATCCTTCCTGAGTTTTCTTCTTACTCTGTTTTTAGAAAGCCTATTGCTCAATGTCTAAAAGAGGGACATTTTGCTACGTCTATTGTTAGAGTTTTAAGTAAATATGCATCTATCATGAAAGCAAGAAAAAAGAAATTTAAGGAAGGATCTGCCTATATTCAGATGCAGTTGGCTATCAAGTACTCTTCATATATTTTGCCAAAGTTGAATAAAAAATATGATTTAGCGATTAGTTATGCCTGGCCGCACGATCTAGTGGCAAACAATGTATCTGCTTATAAGAAAATTGCCTGGATTCATACCGATTATAGCAAGTTAGAAATAGATAATAAAATCGATCTTTTGACATGGAAGAAATTCGATTATATTGCATCAATATCTGATGAATGTACAAAATCATTCCTTTCAAAATATCCATCTTTAGAAGATCGAATTGCTTTAATAGAAAATATATCAGCACCAAACTTTATAATAAGAATGGCTAGAGAAGAAATTACAAATAATGAAATGAACATAAGCAGTTATAAAATTCTATCAGTTGGAAGATACTCTTATGTAAAAGGTTTTGACCTTGCTATAAAAGCTCTCAGAATACTACACGACAAAGGATTAACAAATATAAAGTGGTTCATAATAGGTTATGGCGGGATGGAGTCTGAACTTAAAAACTTAATACAAGAAAATAATTTACTTGAAAGTTTCATACTCTTAGGAAAAAAAGAAAATCCATATCCATATATGGAAACTTGTGACCTATATGTACAGCCATCAAGATATGAAGGAAAAGCAGTTACTGTTACGGAAGCTAAAATATTAGGAAAACCTATATTGATTACAAATTATCCTACGGCAAAAAGTCAAATAGAGGATGGAATAGAAGGTATTATATGTGATTTAAATCCAAAGGATATCGCAACAAAAGTTGAAGAATTATACAGAAATCAGATGCTAAAAGATAAATTAACGAAAAATATAAAAAATAACAACTATAGTAATATTAATGAATTAAGTAAGATTTATGAACTTATAGAGAATTAGTTTATGAATGTAATTAAATGGAGGTTTAATTTTGGAGAATATTCTTTTATTAGATACATCAGTAGCTTCCCTAAATAAGGGAGACGATATCATCATGAAATGTGTAAGATATCAATTGTCTGATATTACAAAAAAAACTTACGTTTTAACATTACCAACTCATGTTTCACCTTTTCATTGGTATCAAGTAGCTAGAAACTCAAGTAGAGTTCAGATATATGATAATGCTAAATACAAATTTGTAGGTGGTTCAAATCTACTTACAATGGATATGTTAACACATTTTCCACAATGGAATATTAATTTATTTAATTTTGGGCCTCTTAAGGGCAGCATAATGGTTGGTGTGGGAGCTGGAAAAGGAAACAAAATTAATGGTTATACAAAATTTTTATATAAAAAAGTGCTATCTCACAAATACATACACAGTGTAAGGGATGAAAGGACAAAATATTTTTTGGAAGAAATGGGATTTAAAGCATTAAATACGGGTTGTGCTTCTCTATGGACACTTATTCCTGATTTTTGCAAGGAAATTCCAACTGTAAAATCTGATTCTGTAATTTTTACTTTAACCCATCATTCTAAAGATTTGAAAAATGATCAGTTGTTAATTGATGTATTAAACAGAAACTACAAAAAGGTGTATTTTTGGGTTCAAGATGCTGGGGATCTAGTATATTTTAATAAACTCAAAAATATTGAGAATATCCAAATCGTTCCTCCTACAATTGAAGATTACGAAAAAATTCTTAATTTAGGTGTTGATTATATTGGAACACGTTTGCATGGTGGTATTTATGCAATGAGACACAAAAAAAGATCAATAATAATATCTATTGATGAAAGAGCACGTGGAATGAGTACAACTTACAACCTCAATTTAATTGAAAGAGAAAATTTAAAAGACTTGGAAGTAATGATAAATTCAGAAATTATTACAGATGTTAAAATTAATTTTGATGTAGTAAATCAATGGCTTGACCAATTCGACAAATAATGAGGTAGATAAAATATGGATGTTATTTCTCTTGATAATATAATTGTGGAAAATAATAGAGTGGATTTTCACTTTAATGTAACAGGTAAATTGAAAAAGTATTTTAAATCAAATCACTTGTTTTTTGAATATAACTACGACCTATCTGATGTGCCATTTAGCATACTAACTATTACATTTGTTGCCAATGTGATGCCATTAGTTTGGATTACGGATACAACTTTAGAAATAAACGAACTAGATAAAAATTTTAAAGAAAGTATAAATAATATCAGAAATGCATATCAGGAAATGTTTCCAAGAGTTATTTTTAAAGGCGAAATAAAAATTAATAACATTATTGAAAATTCTTATCAACCTGTACATGAAGTTGCATGCTTATTTAGTGGCGGTTTAGATGCACTTACTACATTCATTAGAAAAAAAGCAAAAAAACCACTATTAATAACAGAATATGGATGGCATGAAAAGACTATTAAAAATAGTGATGTTTGGAATGCTGATAAAATAAATGCAATTAATTTTGCGAAAGGTTATGGATTAAATAATATTCTAATTCAATCTAATTATGGAACAATTCTTAATGCTCAAGAAATAGACTACGATTTTCAAAAAAGACTAGGTGATTCCTGGTGGCATGGATTACATCATGGGTTAGCTATAATCACAGCTGCTATCCCCATTGCTCATAAGTTAAAAATAAAATGTATAAATATAGCGAGTTCTAATTCTCCAATTTATAAAGTACCATGTGCATCAGATCCTACAGTTGATAATCTTATCAAATATTCTTCAGGCGAAGTATTCCATGACGCATACGAACTTAATAGACAAGAAAAAGTAAAGGTCGTAGTGGACTATTATTCAAAAACAAATGCCCCAGTTAATATCAGAGTTTGCTTTAAGCGAGAAGAGAATTGCTGTAAGTGTGAAAAATGTTTAAGGACAATGTTGGGTATCGTAGCCGAAGGTGAGGATCCAAATAATTTTGGTTTTTATTTTGATGGAACTCTTTCAGATCATGTTAAACATCATTTGAATAATGAAGTCAAATTTTTTACAGATATATTTATTTATATCTATTGGACAATAATCCAACAAAGAATGAAGGAAAACGAGAAGAATATAGTATATAAAGATCTGCTAGATTGGTTTTTAGACTATAATTTCAATTCTCAACGAAAAAAAGAACTATTAAAGTACAGAATTATTAATTTTTTTCCTATAATTATCAGGAAAATAACTTATAAATTTGATAGATTAATCATTCAAAAGTCATAAATTGAAGGTAAAAAATGAGAATAAAAAATTCATTACAAAATATGTTTTTTGGCATGTCTGGACAAATTATTAGTTCAGCTATGGGATTTCTGGTTCGAACCATTTTTATATATACTTTAGGTGTTGAATACTTGGGAATAGACGGATTGTTTACAAGCATATTATTAATGCTTTCAATTGCTAATTTAGGATTCGACACCTCCATGATTTATAGCTTATATAAACCAATTGCAGAAAAAGATATCGAAAAGATTCAGGCATTGATGAATTTATATAAAAATGCATATCAACTAATTGGCCTAGTTGTATTAGTAATAGGATTGACATTACTTCCTTTTTTACCTTTTTTAATAAATGGTGAGACATCAATTAATAATATCAATCTTATATACTTGATATTTTTATCAAATTCCGTTTTGTCCTATTATTTTGTTTATAAACAATCCTTAATAATTGCTGATCAAAAAAACTTTATTATTTCCAAAATACACAGTATTTTTATAATCCTTTCAAACTTAATACAAATAATATTTCTATTGCTTACTGGGAATTATATCTTAGTCCTAATTGTTCAAGTATCATTTAGAATCGCAGAAAATGCTTTTATTTCCAATAGAGCTAATAAATTCTATCCTTTTTTAATGCAGAAAAATAATGCAAGGTTATCTATTGAAGAAAAAAAGGTGTTTTTTAAAAATTTGTATTCCATGTTTTTATATAAAATTAGTGGAATAGTAATTAATGGCACAGATAATATTATTATATCTACTTATATTGGTATATCTGCAGTAGGTATTTATTCCAATTATCTTTTAATTCTCTCAACAATTAGTACTTTCTTAAGTTATATATTTTACTCCATAACTGCCAGTGTAGGGAACTTAAACGTAGAAGAGGAAAAAGAAAAAAAATATCTTATTTTTCGTGTTATTTTTTTTATGAGTTTTTGGATTTATGGTTTCTCAACGGTTTGTCTATGGAACTTAATAAATCCATTTATCAAATATTGGTTAAATGGTAATTATTTATTTAATAGTTTTGTTGTTTTTGTGATTTTATTGAATTTTTATACAACCGGCATGCAAAATGCATCAACGATTTTTAGAGACACTACCGGATTATTTGTGAAAGGTAAATATAGACCAGTTTTAGCAGCGATTATCAATTTGATAACCTCCATTCTACTTGTCAAGGTTATTGGTATAGCTGGCGTATTTTTAGGCACGATTATTAGTCGAGCATTTACATTTTTTTGGTACGACCCATTCTTAATATATAAAATCGTTTTTAAAGAAAATTCATTAAAGTATTTCATCAAATACACCTATTATGGATCACTAGTCTTTAGTACATCTTTTATCACAGATAGTATAATTAATCTTACAAAAAGCGAGTCACTAATACTGAATTTGGTAATATGTATTATCGTTGTAAATGTGATTTTCTTTATATTCTGTAGAAAATCGAAAGAATTCAATTACATATTTAATTTGGCCAAGTCTTATAAATTTGGTACCTCAATCGATAAAAAGAATATATTTATAAATAATGATTAGGAGAATGAAAGCATGAAAAGAGTATTTGACATTATTGTAGCAACAATTCTACTATTAATTTTTTCAATATTCATACTAATCATTGCTATTTTTGTAAGAATAAAGTTAGGCTCTCCTATTTTATTTGTACAGAAAAGACCAGGATTGAAATTTAAACCTTTTTATCTTTTTAAATTTCGTACGATGACTGATCAAAAAGATGAAAATGGTTTTTTATTACCTGATGATGCACGATTAACGCCATTTGGTGCACTGCTTAGAAAATATAGTCTAGATGAAATTCCACAGCTTATTAATGTAATAAAGGGAGATATTAGTTTAGTTGGTCCAAGACCATTGTTAATGGAGTATTTACCTTTATATACGGAATCGCAGGCTAGAAGACATTTGGTGAGACCCGGAGTTACTGGATGGGCACAAATTAACGGTCGAAACAATTTATCATGGGAAGAAAAATTCAATTTAGATATTTGGTATGTAGAAAATCAATCATTATTATTGGATGTGAAAATTTTATTTATAACTATTATTAAAGTTTTAAAAACAGAAGGAATAAAACATGAAAATCATGCTACAATGCCAGTGTTTAAGGGGAGTATAAATAATGAGAGAGAAAATTAATATATTATTTACAAGTTCAGGTAGAAGAGTCAGTTTGATTAAGAGTTTTAAAAAAACATTTATTGATCAGAATATTGATGGGAAAATTATTACAGCTGATTTGCAATCCTCAGCTCCAACTAAATATTTTTCAGATAATCATTACATAGTTCCAAAAGTGTCTGAGCCTGAGTATATATCGAAATTAATGGATATTTGTATAGAAGAATCAATAAATTTAATTATACCCTTAATAGATACAGAGTTATCTTTATTATCAAAAAATCGAAGTCTCTTTAAAGAAATAGATGTTACTATTTTGGTTTCCGGTTTAATGTTAAATGAAATATCAAATGATAAAAATAAAACATATGAATTTTTTATCGGACATGGTATTAAAACGCCAAAAGTATATAACAGTCTTGAACTCATGGAACATAATTTATTATATCCTTTGTTGATCAAGCCTTATAACGGTAGTGGGAGTAAGGGTGTTACTATAGTAAATTCAAAAGAAGAATTAATCTTTTTTAAGGATTATATCCCAAATGCATTGGTTCAAGAATATATTGAGGGGAAAGAGTATACCGTTGACGTAATGGTTGATTTAAAAGGCAATATTAAAACAATAGTTCCCAGAATGAGGATTGAAACGAGGGCAGGAGAAGTAAGTAAAGGAATTACAAAAAAGAATGAAAAAATTATCAGTGCTACAAAAGAAGTAATAAAAGTACTTCCTGAACCATTTGGATGTATTACATTGCAATGCTTTGAACAAAAAAATGGAGATATTACATTCATTGAAATTAATCCAAGATTTGGAGGAGGACTCCCTTTATCTATTGCAGCTGGTGCGAATTTTCCACTATGGACGATTCAGCTACTATTGGGTGAAGGTTTTACAAGTATGTACACTGATTGGAAAGAAAATTTTACTATGCTTAGATTTGACGAAGCTGTTTTTACTGAGACTTTAGAGTATGATTAAAGCCATTGTTTTTGATATGGATGATACATTATATCTTGAAAAAGATTATGTATTTAGCGGTTTTAATCACATTGACAATTGGTTAAAATATGAATTTCAAGTGGAGGGTTTTAGCAAAATAGCTATTAATCTGTTTGAATCAGGGGAAAATAAATTAGTTTTTAACAAAACATTAGATTATTTAAAAGTAACGTATGATGATAAATTTATTCAACAAATGATTAAGCTATATAGATCACATACACCTATTATTAAATTATGTGAAGATACCAAATGGTTATTCGATAAATTGAATAATAAAGTAAAACTAGGGTTAATATCTGATGGTTATTATGAAGCTCAAAGTAAGAAAGTGGCAGCTTTAGGCTTAAATCAGATTATTGAAACAATAATCTTAACTGATACTTTAGGTAGAGAGCAATGGAAACCAAGTAAGGTTCCATATGAAGTTGCATGCAATGAATTGCAAGTTGCACATAACGAATGTATTTATATAGGAGATAATGAAAAAAAAGATTTTATAACTGCAAAGAAATTAGGATGGACCACGGTTCATGTCGAGAGGGAAAAAGGGATTTATTTCAAGTTGGATCTAAATGAAGATTATTCAGCTCATTATAAAGTTACAAGTTTAAGAGAATTAGAAGACCTGCCGATATTAAGACATCTCTTTTTAAAAAAAGCTGAAAGGATGTAATTGATGAAAAACAAAAAAATTTTCTTATCTCCTCCTCATATGTCAGGGAGAGAAGAAAAATACATAAATGATGCTTTCAATTCAAATTGGATAGCTCCACTTGGACCAAATGTTGACATGTTTGAAAAAGAGATAGCTTCATTTTTAGGTGTAAATAAAGCGCTTGCAGTTAGTTCTGGTACGGCTGCAATTCATTTAGCATTAATTCTTTTAGATGTTAAAAAAGGTGATACTGTATTCTGTTCATCACTGACATTCATAGCTTCTGCTAATCCAATTCTCTACCAAGGTGCTATACCTGTTTTTATCGATTCTGAACCTGATACATGGAACATGTCTCCTCAAGCTTTAGAAAAAGCATTTAAAAAAGAATTACATGAGGGCAGACGTCCAAAAGCAGTAATAGTGGTAAATTTATATGGTCAAAGTGCTAAAATGTTTGAAATTCAAAAATTGTGCGAAGAGTATGATGTTCCAATAATTGAGGATGCTGCAGAGTCTCTCGGCTCTACTTATAATAATAGAATGAGTGGGACTATTGGAAAATTTGGTATATATTCTTTTAACGGCAACAAAATTATTACCACTTCAGGAGGAGGAATGCTTGTTTCTGATGATGAGGATGCATTAATTAGAGCAAAATTTTTAGCTGCTCAAGCAAGAGATGTGGCTCCGTATTATCAACATACTGAAGTTGGTTATAACTATCGAATGAGTAACGTTTTAGCCGGAATAGGAAGAGCTCAACTTGAAGTACTAGAAGATCGAGTAAGTAGTAGAAGAAAGATATATAATAAATATTTTCGTGAATTATCAAATCTTCCTGGAATAAAATTCATGCCTGAATTAGAAAATTCAATGTCAAATCGTTGGCTAACAGCTCTAACGATTGATGAGAGATTAAGTGGTTTGAATACAACAAAAGTAATTCGGTTTTTGGATAAAGAAAATATTGAAGCTAGACATGTTTGGAAACCACTTCATTTACAGCCTTTATTTAAAGAAACAAGATATTATCCACACTGTAGTGTGCACAATGTGTCAGAACAGCTGTTTAATAGCGGAATATGTCTTCCTTCTGGCTCTAGCATGTCAGCTGAAGATCAAGAACGTATAATAGATTTAATTAAATTACTAGCTTCAGGAAAAATTATGAAGAATGAGGTATATAATTAAACTTCTAGTTTCTTGGATTTATTTACAATATTACCATAAATAGTTTATAAAAAACCTCTTGTAGAGGAAATTATCTCTACAAGAGGTTTTTTAACAAATCGTCTGCTTGAGTACCGTTAAACTAGAACATTTTCATTTGACTATAATAATGATCTTTTGGATGAAATTAATATATAGCAGCAACATTGCAAAGAGAAAGGCGGCATATATTTCTGTTTTAGAATTAGAATTAGAGGTGTAAAGTTAGTTTTCAATATAGCCAAATTTCTTAAATATTGACTCGTTTCCTGCTACTTTCCATATTAAATTATTATCAATAATTGGTTGTTCTGGGGTAGTCGAAAAAAAAGGAGGAGTTGAACCTGAAATGCCGTCGTTTTGTGCTTGGTAAATATGATCATTAAAGTAAATTAATGTTCCCTTTGTAAAGTTAGTTGAGGGTATCCATGTTTTTTTTGTAACGTACCCAGAAGTTGTACATATCCATCCGATATATCCACCCGGGGTTGGGTTAGTGTTATAAATTATATCTCCTTTAACATAATATCCTGATGTGGGTTCTGAATCCATGTGGTAATAAGGATCAAGTACACCATTTATTATATTATTTATTAATTTTTCCTTTCCACGCTTTAAATTAATTCCATTCAAAATATTACCTGCTATTAAGATTTTAGGATCATTTGTAGTTTCATTTAAAAGAAGTGGTTTATCTAAAGATGAGTTGATAATATTATTTTCAATTAATATAACGTTACCTAAGAAAGTAGAATTAATATTGAATACGACTCTGTTGCTAAATACAGATGAAGGATATTTAAATGTATTATTTCTAATTATTACTTGGTCTTTAATATTTTGAAAAATAAATAATGGGCTATCTTTCTTTTCAATATAACAGTTCACCATCTTAAATGTCTTCATATTATTAAGTGTGAATAAAGGATTATTTTGATCTTTACTTTTTATCCAACAATCAATAAATTCAACATCAAAATCATTGTTTAAAATTGAAGTATTTATTCCAATTGTTGAAATATCCATAAACTTGCAATTGCGAATTGAAGACGGAGGGAAACTGAATTGCTTATTAATATTTTTAAAAGTTAAAGTATCAAAGATCCATCCTCCTTTAGGGGAGTTTAAATTATAAATGGTATAGTTAACATCATCCCCATCAAATGAACAATTCATTATTATTTGTGGTTCCGATTTTAGTATTAGAGTGGAATTAAGTGAACCAAAAGTACTTATTTTTGAAGAATCATTTAGAAACTTACAGCCTTCAACTCTAATAGTGTAAGGAATTATTTGATCTATAGTTAAAACAGAGTTATGGAAAACAGAGTCTTTAATTTCTATACTTCTTCCATACCTTTTTATAGAATCGTTGCTTCCAAAAGAACAAGCTGTTCCATAGAAATGATTTTCTGAAACGATGACTTCTCCAGCTATAACTACTTTACATAGATGAAGAATATTGTTGATGAAAAATGACTTATCTGTTGGTGCATTTATTGCTACAGAGACATATTTAGCTACTTTATTAAAACGATTTCCATTGATATACATATACTTGCCATTTGTAATGACTAAGTCATAACCCCAATTATTATAAAAGTGATTCTGTTCTATATAGTAATGTTGGTTAAGATCATATCCATCTTCAATATCAATTCCACCTTGTGGGTCAGTTCCAATATTGAAAGTATCTCCACCAATGTGATGAATTTTATTGTCTCTAACATAAATATGCTTTCCACCAAGACTCATACCTTGTCTTCGACAATGATGTATATCTAATTTTTCCAAAAATATGTTTTCAGGATGACTGTTAACTCTTACCCATAAACTATTATTACTATCGGAAGGAATGGTATTTTGATAAAGTACTACTCTAGCATAACTAACACCATCTGGTTTAGGAACTTCATCAAAAAATTGAACTTTTTCAATAGCAGAATGAAAAGTATCATCTGATTTATAAAAAATAACATCATAAAATTCTGCACTTACATCGATACCTAAATTACCGTAACCACCACCATATATGCCCCAATGGCCAGCCTTAACAATATTTGGATCGTTCATTAAAATTTTTGTTGTAAATCTTATTTTTTTTGAATCAGTTATAGGAGAGCCATCACTTATGCTATATGCACCCAGTTCAGCACTTGATTGCCTAAGGTAATAGGGAAGTGAAGGGAATGTCCCTCCAGATACAATTGCATCTCCCGTGAAATTATATATATTTATATTATCTACAGAAATAAATCTACAATCTCTATATATTTTAATTCCTATCCCACCTTCGTGAGTATCGGAATCTACACCATCTTTTAAATATATATGTGTGTCTCTGTCCCCTTTAATTTCACCATTAGTGATACGAGAGAATATTACATTATCAAAAATAACAACATCGTATTTTTCTAAGCTATTGTCTTGTATTTTCAGCATTGATCCATTTAGGTTCAAAGTCATGAAGCTTTTGATTAAGATTGGGTTAGTTTCATCAATTAGATAGGTCCCTTTAGGAAACATTACTTCTCCATAACTATTTGTTGCTGCCCAATTCAAAGCGTCATTGATTCCTTTAGTTGTATTTACAGCTTCAGTACCATCATTTTTTATTCCCCATCTTTCTAATTCAATCAGATAACTAAAATTACTTACATTTTTTGAAACCCATTTTGCAGTACTACTGTCGTAACTTAAAACGCTATTATTAAATAACGGCTCGGTTGTTAAATCAACATTATCCAAATCTTCAATATTCATTTTCTAATATCACACAACTTTCTATTAAATACTATATATTATGTACTATAAAAAGGTTTGATTAAGCAAAACAACTATGTTTAGAATTATTAAATTCATATTACGAAAACAAGGATCTACATTAAGAGTAGAAAGGTGTTACAGATACCTTTCACCACTTAGGCACATTTTATGGAAGACAGAAGTTACCGTTACAAGAGGAGAATACTAGAGGTCGTTAAATGAAAAGTGTGTGTACCGAGTTTAACAGTTTACATAAAAAGGTTTCAAGAACTTAATAATAGCTAAAACATTTTGCATTTCTAGCTACTAGGCTAAGTCTCCTGATGAAATTTAAGGAAAAGTAGAATACAAAAAAATAGACCTACAAATAGGGAATTTCTTTTAGGTTGAGACAGAGATATATTTTTTAGAATTTTCATTTAATAAAGTTGAATATAGAAAAGTTACAACGTATAATTTAAATTAAGTTCTTTATAAAGAACTTAATTTACTTATAGTATTTCTGACCTATTTTCATTTAATAAAAATTAAACATAAAATGTTCTTTATTAAGAATTCTTATAATAAACTAATTAGTTTGGAGTTGGTAGAAATGGCAATCTTAGTTACAGGCGGTGCAGGATACATAGGCTCACATACATGTGTTGAATTGTTGAACGCAGGATATGACATTATTATTATTGATAATTTATCTAATTCAAATAAAAGTTCACTAAACAGGATCAAAGAAATTACTGGAAAAGATTTTAAATTTTATTACTTAGATTTATTAGACAGAGCTGCATTACAATCTGTTTTTATTGAAAATCAAATTGAAGCTGTAATTCATTTCGCAGGGCTTAAAGCTGTAGGAGAATCAGTAGAAATGCCGCTGCATTATTATCACAACAATATAACAGGTTCTGTTATTCTATTTGAATTGATGGAAAAATTCGGAGTAAGAAATCTTGTATTCAGTTCATCAGCAACCGTTTACGGTACGCAAGAACATGTTCCGCTTATTGAGGAATTACCACTTGAAGCAACCAATCCATATGGCAGAACCAAATTGATGATTGAGGAGATATTAAGAGATATATATGTGTCAAACAATAAATGGAGCATAACACTCCTGCGGTACTTTAATCCTGTTGGGGCTCATCCTAGTGGTCTAATTGGGGAAGATCCAAATGGTATTCCAAATAATTTAGTTCCTTATATTACACAAGTGGCGATAGGAAAGAGGACAGAGCTGAACGTTTTTGGCAATGATTATTCTACCCATGATGGAACAGGAATAAGAGATTTTATACATGTTGTTGATCTTGCAGCTGGTCATATAAAAGCACTTGAAAAGGTAATATCCTCTGTAGGTGTCAGTGCCTATAATCTTGGGACTGGTAAAGGGTATAGTGTGTTGGAAATGATCCACGCATTTGAAAAAGTAATAGGTAAGAATATACCATACAAAATAATTGACCGGAGACCAGGAGATATCGGAATTAGTTATGCGGATCCTACAAAAGCACAAAAGGAGTTAGATTGGGTTGCAAAAAAAGGAATTGAAGAAATGTGTTCTGACTCTTGGCGTTGGCAACTCAATAATCCGAATGGATATGAGGTAGAAAACAAAAAACAGATAGTTGTTTTAAAATCGATGCCCGTTTCTGTTAATTAGTTTATATATTACTGTAATAAAAAGGTGAAATTTATTCCAGATAAATAGCTATAAAGTTATTGCTTTTAGTAAAAAAGTAATGTAATGTTCTTAATATAGAATACAATTAGTTTATTCGTTCTTTAATGAGAAGTTATTTAACTAATGAAATGATCTGTAGGAGAGGGAAATATGAGTGCAATAGTTGGAGTTTATCATTTTGACGGTGAACCAATAAGAATTGAAGAATGTAAGAATGTAATGAAAACTTTGCAAAAGTTTCCCGCAGATGATGTTCAGACATGGACTATTCAGAATTTGTTTCTTGGCTGCCACGCGCAATGGATCACACCTGAATCAGTGGGCGAAGTACTGCCTTACTATGATTATGAGTTAAAAATGGCAATTACTGCAGATGCCATTATTGATAATCGTATGGAACTATTTGATAGATTAGCAGTGGGTAAATTTTTGAGAAAAGATATTACCGACAGCAAGTTAATATTGCTTGCATATGAAAAATGGGGAGAAGAAGCCCCCAAGTATTTAGTTGGTGATTTTGCCTTTATGATCTGGGATGAAAAGCGTCAATTGCTCTTCGGGGCAAGAGACTTTTCTGGTACTAGAACCCTTTATTTTTATAATGACGGTTCAAAATTTGCGTTTAGTACAATTATTGAACCTCTTTTCTCCATCTCTAATATTAGTAAAAAACTGAATGACCAGTGGCTTGCTGAATTTATTGCAATACCTGTTACAACGGATTCCATTTCCACCGACACGACTGTTTATGACAATATTAAGCAATTGCCGCCTTCACATACTATTAAACTCGAAAATGGACGTTTATACCTGAGACAATATTCTAAATTTGATTATTCGGTTAAATTGAAATTGAAATCTAATGGAGAATATGAAGAAGCTTTTAAAGAAGTATTTAATACAGCAGTTATTGATAGACTTCGGACTCATCGAAGTGTCGGTGCTCACCTTAGCGGAGGGTTAGATTCTGGCTCCGTTGTTAGCTTTGCAGCTAAAGCTTTGAAAGAGAAAAAGAAAAGATTACATACATTTAGTTACGTTCCAGTGGATGACTTTGTTGATTGGACACATAGATATAGAGTGGCTAATGAGAGACCGTTAATTGAATCGACGGTTAACTTTGTAGGTAACATTAATGATAAGTATTTAAGCTTTTCGGATACTAATCCATATTCTGAAATCGATGATTGGCTGCAAACTTTGGAGATGCCTTATAAATTTTTTGAAAACTCTTTTTGGCTAAAAGGAATTTATGAGCAAGCAAGTAGTCAGGGAGTTGGATTACTTCTAAATGGTCAAAGAGGCAATTGGACAATTTCTTTTGGACCAGCTTTAGATTACTATGCCCGCTTGTTAAGGCAATTCAAATTATCGAGCTTATATAAAGAAGTGAACCTATATAGTAAAAATATAGGTGTGAAAAAATCAAGAATTATGAAATTTGTAAGTAGAAAAGCGTTTCCTGAAATTGCAAGGCTTTCTAACTCGAAAAATCAAGAAAGTTTTCCTATTTGGATAAATCCTGAATTTGCATCTCGAACTAAAGTTTTTGAAAAACTGGAAGAGCAGGAAATCGATATAAGCGGAACTAATACGACTGATGCTTATCACATAAAAAATAATCAGTTTAAACAATTACATTTTTGGGGTTTAAATGGGACTATCGGCACCAAATTATCATTAAGACATTCATTATGGGAGCGCGATCCTACAAACGATATAAGGGTAGTTCAATTTTGTCTATCTGTTCCAGATGAACAATTCGTCCAGAGTGGACTTGATCGGGCACTTGTCCGCAGAGCTACTAACGGACTATTGCCAGAAGATATAAGACTTAATCAGAGATCCCGTGGAGTACAAGGGGCTGATGGAGTTCATAGAATGATAAGCTCATGGAAAGCATTTATAGATGAACTCTACAAACTACTTAAAGATCCTAAAGTTTCATCTTTTGTAAATAACGAACTATTGGCGAAATACATTAAGAGAATTGAAATGGACTACACACCTAGGCTTATCTTTGAATATGAATTTAGAATTTTAATGCGAAGTTTAATATTATATAGATTTTTAAATAAAATTGAAGGGAGGTGATTACATGAAATCTTGGCAAACACCAGAACTAGAAGTATTGGATGTAAGTTTGACAATGGCTGGACCAGGAATTAAAACACCAGACGCAGTTCAGCCTGATGAAGATGAGGTAGTCCATTATAGTTAATTATTTTAATAAATTTAAATCGTACCCTTATACTTTTATAGTATAGGGGTACTTACTGATAATCTTATCTACATGATTTTAATAAAAATTCGGGGGATGTTTTCTTGAATAAAGTTCGTTTGAAGACACAGCTGTACCATGCTTTTGGATTTAATATACAGTCAGACATAGATTTGCTTGAACTGCCTCTAATTATAATAGAAGAGAATGAACCTCAAATAATAATAGAAATATCAGATTTGACCTCGATCTGGAAAGAACTATCAGATAAAAATAAATCTTTTGTTATAAAAAAAGAATTTATCATGTTCAAAATTCAAGCAGTTGGTATTTTTTTGGTGCAAAAAGGAAGAGAAATTCTCTATTCTCCTTTGGCTGATGCTGATGATGATCTAATTCGTCTTTACCTGCTTGGAACATGTATGGGTGCAATATTAATGCAAAGAAGAGTTTTGCCCCTGCACGGCAGTGCTATAGCAATCGACGGTAAAGCATACGCCATTATAGGTGACTCAGGAGCAGGCAAATCAACTTTGGCTTCTTCTTTATTAAATAAGGGGTATCAGCTTATCAGTGATGATGTTATTCCCGTAACTCTAAATGAAGAAAAACTTCCCTTAATAACTCCGGCTTATCCTCAGCAAAAACTTTGGTTAGAAAGTCTTAATGAGTTTGGAATGGATGCAAATGGTTATAAACAGATTTTTAATAGAGAAACTAAATACGCAGTTCCAGTGAAAAATCAATTTGTTTCTCAGAAGCTTCAGCTTTCGGGGGTTTTTGAGTTAGTTAAATCGGACACTGCAGAGATAATATTAAACCCAATCCATAAACTAAACAGTCTTCAAACTTTGTTCAAACATACATATCGTAATTTCTTTATCGCTCAAATGGGTTTGATGGAATGGCATTTTAATATAACTGTAGCAATGGCTGAGAAAATCAATTTATACCAGCTTAGCAGGCCAGCTAACCGTTTCACTTCACATGAACTGGCTGAAGAAATAATAAATGCTATCAAAGAGGAGGAAAAATTTGTATGGTTAACGCACTAATGTCTTCGACAAATTTTATTGTACGCCAAGGAGAAGGAAACATCGTAAGTGATATGAACGGGGAAAAAGTGATGCTCAGTATAAGTAATGGAAAATACTATAATCTAGGTGAAATGGGCGGTGTAATTTGGGATCTTATAGAAAGCCCTATAAACTTTAATCAATTAATCGAAAGTTTGCTTTCACAATATCAAGTTGAAAGAGAAGAATGCCAGAAACAGGTACTTTCTTTTTTAGAGTCCTTAAATAAAGAAAAATTAATTAAATTAGAAAAAGATATTTAGTTTATTGTGCGATCTATTTTAAGTAAGGGATAGTGAGATCTTGAATAAATTATTACTGCTTCATTCAATGGATATGAAGACTAAATTACTTTTGGCAGAATCTTTTTTTTACTTAGGACTTGGTCGGTATCTTAAAAGTATACCTTTTTCAAAAGTAGCTCCTTCGTTGGGGCAGCATATGGAAGAGACAGCTTATGAAACTATTAATTTTAACAAAAAAACGATAGCCAGTGTCTCTCAAGCTATTAAGATAATGAGCAAATATACATTTTGGGAAAGCCAATGTCTTGTAAAAGCTATTGCAGCAATGAAAATGCTGGAGAAGCGAAACATTGAAAGCACTTTATATTTGGGAACAGCAAGAGATGAGTCAGGGAAGCTTGTAGCTCATGCTTGGCTGCGCAGTGGACCATATTTTGTCACGGGTTCAGAGGGTAAGGAGAATTATACGGTTGTTGGCAAATTTGCTAAGAAAATTGGAGGATTTGAGA
This sequence comes from Bacillus sp. F19, assembly GCA_023823795.1. Classification (NCBI taxonomy): domain Bacteria; kingdom Bacillati; phylum Bacillota; class Bacilli; order Caryophanales; family Bacillaceae; genus Bacillus; species Bacillus sp. F19. The sequence continues at coordinate 2,606,708 of CP085710.1, read as the reverse complement.
ATGAGACTTAATTTAGCAAAGGTGCCTAGAGAATTAAAGATCATTTTCGAACTTTTAAAGGACGAAAGTGTTGAAAACTTAGTCGAAAAAGGCAGGTATTTGTTTACTAAGATTGATTGGACTTTATTTTTAAAATTATGTACACATCATCGTGTTTATACAATGATTTATCCCCGCTTAAAACAGCTTCCTGAAGACATGATCCCATCAAACGTTATTCAATATCTGGCCGACAAATACAAGAATAATACATTCAAAATGCTTTTCTTAAGTGCAGAAATGGAGCAGCTGAGCATGAAATTAACAGAAGAACAGATACGTGTTCTTTTTTTAAAAGGGCCAGTAATTGCCCATGATTTATACGGAGATATTTCTCTCCGGACTTCTAGTGATCTGGACTTTCTTGTACCTTTTGAAAAACTTGAAATCACAGAAGAACTTTTGGAAAGCCTTGGTTATAAAAAAGATGAATATATACATTCTGTGCTAGGCGATTGGAAGTGGAGACATCATCATTTTACTTATTTTCATCCAGTCAAAAAAATTAAAGCTGAGGTTCATTGGCGATTGAATCCAGGACCTGGCCCTGAACCTCATTTTGATGATCTATGGAAGGAAAGACGTAAAAGTAACCTGACATTTTCACCAATCTACTTTTTAGGAAAAGAAGACTTATTTTTGTTTCTGGTGTCGCACGGAGCAAGACATGGATGGTCAAGATTAAGGTGGCTGTCAGATATTCAGCATATGATGGGGCAGGATATAGACTGGAATAGAATACAGGTATTGCTAAAAAAGTACCATTTCATTAATCAAGGTTCACAGGCTTTGGTTTTAGCATCGGAATTGTTAAATGCAGAAGTTAATACCGATATGACACATATGGTGGAAAATAAAAAATCAAGAGGACTCGCTCAGGAGGCAATTTTTTATTTTGAAAGAATGGTTAACTTACATACAGATCCTGTGCCTGATGATATCTGTAAATATCATGCAAAACATTTATTTAGTTTAATGTCGCCAAAACAAAAATTACTCTTTCTACTTAGTTGCATTCATCCTTTGCCAGAAGACGCCGAAACACTCCCGTTGCCAAATCGGCTTCATTTTTTGTATTTCCTTTTACGCCCCTTTTTATGGGCATGGAGGAAAACGAAAAGAGAAACAAGATACCTTAGGGGGCAAAAATCTTGAATCTAATCTTGTATTTTCTGAAGCAAATACAATCTTATGCTGGGAAAAGACTATATATTAACTTATTAGCTACTGTGTTTATAAGTTTATTAGATGGTGTAGGTATTTTATTGCTTATTCCCATGATAAGCATTACTGGCATTATCGATTTTAATGTGGGGAATACCCCTTTTAACGAGATTTTCTCTTTTTTTGACCGTATTCCAAGCAGTTTCGGTCTGCCATTTATTCTATTAAATTTTGTTCTTATCGTGATCTTACAAAATTTTTTACATCGTCACATAACGATTCAGAACATAAAAATCCAGCATGGTTTTTTTCGCCACTTGCGAGTAAACACTTACCATTCTTTGCTCCACGCAAACTGGGCTTTTTTTATAAAAAATAGAAAATCAGACTTAATCAATTTATTAACAACTGAAGTTGCCCGTTCTAGCGCCGGAACTCATTCGCTGCTGCAATTTTTGGCATCTCTTATTTTTACCGTTATTCAAATCGGTCTAGCCTTCTTTCTTTCTCCCAGTATTACGTTTTTCTTATTGCTTTGCGGGGCTCTTATTGTCTTTCTAAACAGGAAATTTTTAAGGATGTCACTGGCTTTAGGGAAAAAAAATTATTCTCTGGGGAAAGAATACCTTGCTGGGATTACCGATCAAATTAATGGTATTAAGGATATTAAAAGTAATACTCTTGAAAAATCCAAAATGAATTGGTTTCTAAACGTAACTGAAGGAATGCAAGATGAACAGATTGAATACACCACATTAAGGACCATGTCCCAACTATATTACAAAGTGGCTTCTTCTATACTTATAGCTGTGTTTATTTTCATTGCAGTAAACATGTTTCATGCACAGGCGGGGGAATTAATGCTGATTGTTGTGATCTTTTCAAGGTTATGGCCAAGAGTGGCAGGAATTCAAAGTTCTTTAGAGCAGATTGCTACTATGCTTCCCTCATTTCATGCTGTAAAGAATCTACAAAATGAATCCAGAAAAGCTGTTGAATTCAAAGACTATGAGAACCTTACAATTATTCCTATTCGAATCAAGAAAGAGATTGAATGTAAAAGTGTATATTTTCGCTATTCTCAGAACCCTTCTGACTCATATGCTTTAGAAGATATAAATGTTGTTATTCCTGCAAATAAAATGACTGCATTTGTCGGCAGATCTGGCGCAGGAAAAAGTACATTAATTGATATTTTAATGGGTTTAAATCTTCCAGAAAAAGGTCAAGTTTTAATTGACGGCACACCTCTGACAAGTGAAAACCTTCTTTCAATGCGTAAAGCAGTTAGTTACGTGCCGCAAGATCCATTTTTATTCAATGCGAGTATTAAAGAAAACCTTCTAATGGTTGAATCTGAAGCTGCAGATGAAGAAATATGGAGAGCATTAGAATTTTCATCAGCTGCTGAATTTGTTAAAAAACTGCCAAATGGATTAGATACATTAGTTGGAGATAGGGGTATACGTCTATCAGGTGGGGAGAGACAACGAATTGTCCTTGCAAGAGCAATATTAAGGAAGCCTTCTATACTTGTTTTAGATGAAGCTACAAGTGCTTTAGATACCGAAAACGAGGCAAATATTCAAAGAGCATTAGAAAGGCTCAAAGGAAGTATGACAATCATTGTCATAGCTCATCGACTGTCAACAATAAGAAACGCGGATCAGGTTATTGTCTTAGATCAAGGGAATGTCATCCAAAAAGGTGAGTTTGGTCAGCTGGCGAAAGATAAGAAAAATCTTTTTGGGAAATTATTAAATAATCAAAAAGATGCAAGCCTTTAACGTCTAATAGTTGAATGATAACGTTAAAAGCCACTATTAATCTTTCATAGTGGCTTTTATTTATATTATTTTATCAACACTAAACAATAAGTAATCCACGAAATCCAAATAAACCCTCAAACTCCGATACTCCCGATCCCTAATCTTTTCATATTCCCACCACTTACCGTAATTCTTTTGTACAGATAGTTGTTCAGGATATTTTATTTCTCCAAACACCCTATAAACGATTTTTAACGTTCTCTGAACTCTTTTCAAAGTTTTATCTTTCTTTGCCTGGTTAAAAAGAGATTCAAAGCAAATCTTTTCATCCAAAATATTCACCATTTGTACAACATCAATAAAATGCCTCAATGAATCTAAATTATGACGCCATGCATGAAGCACAATCATATAAAAAGCATGCTGGTTGGAGAGTTCTTTAATATGTTGATAAGCCGTTATAGGAACCGCATCATTCCAAAACTCAATAATGTCCAGATCTGAGGTATTTTCTTTTAATAGGTTCCAATGTATTTCGACTCTTAATGGAATGGAAGAACCAGGCAAATACAATCTGTAGCTGCAGTGAAAGTGATCTTTAGGACCCTCATCTTCATAGATGAATCCTCGATTTCTTAGTAATTCATCAACCGTTTGTCTGTCCTTTTGATGTATCAGTAAGTCAATATCAGAAGTAGATCTTGCAGCGATATGGCCAAAGTATTTTTCCGCAAAATAGACACCTTTTAAAGGGATGGTGTCTATTTTTTGAGTTTCAAATAATTTTAATATCTTTTCCATTTGTACTTTAATAAAAAGGTTTTGAAGCAAGATTTGATCTGTTACTTTCCTTAAGTAGTCAGTGAAAAAAGCAGGTGTTTCATTAAGACGGTCATGTTGTTTTAATAGGTAATAAACTTGAGGTTCAATTGAAAAGTGATGGATGTCTTCTATTAAATATTGATAATCGCTTTCTATTTCTGGTAATTTTGTTTGATTATATAATGATTGTAAAAAGTGTATGATCATCTTTCATCCATCCCTTATTGTGAGATTGCTTGTAATGAAGGCAGTTTTTCTTTTGTTTTAAATTGCAGGTTTGATAATTTTCTATATAGACCTTCTTGAGTAATCAGCTCCTCATGTCTCCCCATCTGAACAATTTTCCCCTCATCCATAACTACAATAAAATCAGCATGCTGTATAGTTGATAAGCGATGGGCGATAATTAAAGTTGTTTTACTTTTAATAGCTTCCAGCGCATTTTTAACTAATAGCTCACTTTCACTGTCGAGTGCGGATGTTGCTTCATCTAGTAACAGAATAGGTGCATTTTTTAGGATGGCTCTTGCAATAGAAAGCCTTTGTTTTTGCCCTCCTGAAAGACGGACGCCTCTTTCTCCAACTTGTGTGTCATATTGATTTGGCAATGACATGATAAAATCATGAATGTTTGCTTGTTTTGCTGCAGTGATCAGCTCTGAATTTGAGATATTTGGCCGTGCGAGCAAGAGGTTATCTTTGATTGTTCCAGAGAAAAGAAAGGTCTCTTGCGCAACATATGCGAAAGAACTTCTTACCACAGAGGGCGGAAGGTGTTCTTCTGGATTGTGATCCAGCATGATCGTTCCGCTGTCTGGCTGATAGAAGCCTTGGATAAGGTGAAAGAGTGTTGATTTTCCTGCACCGCTTGGACCGACAATCGCAACTGTTTGGCCGGCTGGTATGTCTAATGTCATGTTATCTATCGAATTTTTTTGCTGATCATAACTGAAGGTAATGTTCTTCAGTTGAATAGAGCCTTTAATTTTTGATGGAACGTATTCAGGAAAATGGTTTAGTTCAACTTCTTCATTTAATACGTTTGATAGTCTTTCAACTGCTGATGCTGAACTTTGGAAGCTGCCCCAAATTCCTGCTAAACCGGTAAGCGGGGAGATCAGGTGCTGCATCAGAGTAACGAAGGTGAGCAGCGAACCAACTGTAATCATTGATTTAGAAACAAAATAAGCTCCCAAGCAAAGTCCAGTTATATATGTGATGGAAGTAATGGCTTCTCCGCCAATATAAAAAAAGCCGCGGAGCTTTGTATTTTTCATTTCTAATGTAAAGAGTTCCTGGTTTTGACTGTTTTGCTTTTGAGACATTTTTTTCTCTAAAAGAAAAGATCGAATAACGGATAAACCCTGGAAAATTTCATTAAGTGTACTGTTAATATCACTGATTTGAGTAAACATTTTTCTGCTGTTGTTTCTGAGCAGGATGCCAAAAACAGCCCCAATAATAATGGCAAGAGGGATCACAGTAAAACCTATTAAAGCCATCTGCCAATTGATGATAAATATGTAAACAGAAACAGCAGCAAATGTTAAAGGGAGCTGAATGAGATAAAGCAGGTTGCTGCCGATGACTCCTTCGATGCAATTGACATCGTTTGTAAAATGGGTCATTAAATCTCCAGTTCGCATGTTTGCTGTTTTTTTCACGGGCAAAAGTAGAAGATGCTTTAATACTTGTTTTTTGAGTTCAAGTTTTACTTTATTGATTGTTATGGACTCTAAATAAGTGTAAGAGTACGTCGTTGCCAAACTTATACTTAGTAAGCCAAGACCCAGTGGCAGCAGCCATTTTAGTTTATCCGTTTCATTTTGAACGGCAGCATCTGTGATTGTTCCAAAGAACCAAGCAAAACCGATCGTTAATAAAATTTGTGAGAGCATAATCAAAAAAAGAGATATGTAGAAACTTTTGTACTTTAATAGATAGGGACCAAGCAAAGTGAATGTCCTGCGGATATCTTCTATTAAAAACATGTTTTTGAATGTGGTCCATTTCTTTTTGATCATAGCGCTTTACCGAGTCTTCTTTTTAAATAGAAGCGGAACAGCCGTGCTGAGAAGGGAGATGTAACGACTGCTTGACTGTATAGAAATGCAAAAGGCTTATACATACTGATCATGCCTTTCTGTTTTTGAACAGATTCCAGGCAGCCAATCACTTGAGCAGGTGATACTGGCTCATCCAGGCATTCGTTTGTATCGCCTTTTAGGATGTAATGCCCCTTTTCATAGCGGTATAATCTGTGGGCAATCAACTTCCCTGATTTTGAATAAAAGAGAAGGATCTGCCCTTTTTTAAGGTTACTATTATCGAATTTTATAAATCGGCAAATTTCACCTTTTTGAATAAAGGGATACATGCTGAAGCCTTCAGCAGGCAAGTCAATCCATCCGTGTTTTTCAATGGTCGCTTTCAATAGATTGATTGTATTCTGATCAAACCGCATGCTCAATCAATCCGTAATGTTCTAGTTCTTTTAGAAAGCACTGAAGCTCATTTTTTGTTTTCTGTTTGTTGTTGTTAAACTGAGTTTGATAAGTCAGAACCAGTTCGTCTACAGTGTGTGCATCTTTTAGCAATGACCAGCAGAATCCGCCCGTTTCATTTAACTTTGTAATGGTGAAATGCACGGAGTGAAGAATCATCCATTCTCCATCGATTTCTACTGTTTCGCAATCTGGTGCTTGTTTATAATAAGTTGTCATGAAATCATCTCCCAAAATCGATTGTTTTTTTGAAAATAAAGATCATAAATGTCAACATGCTCTACGAGAAATCGCAGCATGGTAAGAATTTTTTTCGTTTCTTCTTTATTGCTGGGCCAATAGAATACCTTATCTAATAATGCTAAAAGGGCTGATGATTTATCGACCCGGTTTCTTTCAATTGAAAGAGATTGATGGAGAAGGTCAATGCTCAGCAGTTTTGTATTAGAAACTGGTGCATGTCCATGCAATTCACTTCTGAATGGTGAGTCATAGGCCCTAACTCCGTCTTTTTCGATTTTTATGATTGTTGCTTCGTCAGACAAAAGCGGGCGGGGAGAAGACAGTTTTGCTGCTGTGGATTTTCCTGCTCCAGAATGTCCTGTGAAAATGTGTGCACCATTTGTCTCAAGGACACAAGAAGAATGAAGAAGAATCCCCCAGTTTTTGTGAACAATAAATGAACTGTAAAGGCTCATTAAAGCGTGTTTTAGTGCTAGTTCGTTGTGAACATGTAGTTCCGCTTGCGTGTAATTTGGGTCAACTGTAATTTTGTAATCTGCTCTTTTAAAAGTGATGGAATTTCGGGTTTCAGAAATCTCTACATCATAATTTTTAAAGGGCTGACCGTAGCCTTCAGCAATAAATACCGATAAATCTATATTTCTGCCATTATCTATTAATAGGAATTGGTGAGTTAAAAATTTAACTAGTTTCTTATTTTCACAATGCAGTCTAATGTTATACTCACCAATTTTAGTATTTATAAAGGTCATATAGTTCTCCTCAATCATCATATAAAGAAGGCCATAAGACATATGGACCTTCTTTATTGTGGATTTTAATTTCCCTTTCCCTTTCCCTTTCCTCCCCCATTATCATGGCGGGGACCGGTATATGGTGGATTAGGATAATGAATCCCGCCATTTCCATTTCCAGGGTGATCCACATTTCCATGGCCTTTATTCCAGCTTTGAGCTGTCTCAAACCGAACCGGCTGGTGACTTAAAACCATTGGACGTGATACATTTCCTTCACGTTCATTCTTCATAGTAGTCCTCATTTCTTAATATAATTCTTTATAAAGAACAAAATGCTTGTAGTTATTTTTTTCAGAATAGCATAGAAGACTTTTGTTCTTTATAAAATAAATTATAGTTCTTATTAACGTCCGATGGTAGTTTTATTTTTCGACAAACAGTACTATTTTCACATTTTTAAAGAATTAATGATTATTCGTCTAAATAGTAGCACATTATAAAAGTTTGACTATATAATCGAATTATTGATATATTTGCTTATATAATCGAATTTCTAGGAGGTTTCATTAAATGCCCCAACACCCAGCCTCAATTTTCATCATGGACATCCAAAATTCCTCTGCAGAGGGAATGGGTGAAGAATTATCAGCCTATTTAGAAAAAATGGTAAAATGGATTAAGACTTGGACAAATGAAGATGTGATTGTGAAACATCGCAGGGGAGATGAAATCATCTTGATTGCAAATGGGTATTCAACAGCATATGAAATTGCCCATTTCATCAGCATCATATGGAACCTGCCAGACAATCCTCCATATTTCGGAGTTTCCTTTGGAGACATCAATAGAGAACTGAAAGAGATCGAGATTGAAACGTGGATTCATCCTATGATCAAGCTTGCGAGGGAAGCCAATGAATCTCTGAAAAAAGAGGGAGATAACAGATCTCAGTTCAAGTTTTATATAAAAGAAAACAGGGCTGAGGTTCAACTTTTGATGAATTCCCTGCTGATGATGCATCAAAAGCTGGTGAATGAACAAACAGATCTGCAGAAGCTTGTGTTTTCCTTATTGGAGATTTTTAATCAGCAGAGAAAAGCAGCAAGCATCTTAGATAAATCCCCATCCACAATATCAAGTCACTTTAAGAAAGGCAGCGGGGATGATTTGAGAATGATTTTCAATAATTTGATCATTGTTATGAACTTGCTTCAGCAAAAAGAATTCCCTGATTCACATCCAGCTCTGCCAAAATTGCAGCAGTCCATCCGCACCCATTTACAGATGCACATCAGCGAATGGTATTCAAAAGAGGAAGGAAAGGGGAACACATGATTTTATTAAGTCTCATTCTGGCTCATTTAATTGCTGATTTTTTTCTCCAATCGGATGAGATGGTGAGAGAAAAGCTGAAGAATTTGAAAAAGCATATGCTGCATCATTTTATAGTCCTTTTACCGGTATCGCTTGTGTTCTGGGCGTTGTCCTTTGATTTTGCAAAGCCTCTGAAATATGTAGTTTTGCCGATTTTATTTTTATTAGGCACTCATTTTCTGATCGATTTTCTAAAAATAAAGCTGCTGGACAAAACAGCCGGCCAGCAAAACATGAAAAAGCTTTTCTATTTTATTGCAGATCAGATCATCCATCTGGCAATGATTATCATTGCTTGTCATTTGTTTTTTAAGGTGACTTTTTCTGAACTGCAGGAAAAAGGAATTGAGCTCTTAACAGAGAATTCTTCTTTAAGTATACTGAATTCCGTTCTTTTTATAATCATCATTGTGATTTTGGTGACAAGTGTGAGCGGGCATATAATACGGATCTTGCTCGGAACGCTGCCGGCTCAGCTGCTTTCGTTTGAGGGCAGGTATGCTTTTAAGAATGAGCGGAAAGAGGAGCAGATGAATTCAGCCGGCGGACTTGTAGAGGAGTACAATTATTATACTTTTAATAAACATGATCTATCGCGGGGAAAGCTGATTGGGTACATCGAGAGGCTGCTTGTCATAATTTTAACTTTTTATAGTGCTTATCCTGCGATTGCATTTATTGTAACGGCTAAGTCGATCGCGCGATTTAAGCAGATGGACGACCGGAATTGGGCTGAGTATTTTCTTCTTGGGACATTAACATCCATGTTTCTTGGCATTTTCTTTGGCTTGCTGCTGAGGGAAGTTTTAATTTAACAGGAGGAGATGTTGTCAGTGAGGCAGATTATTGCGATGGGGGGCGGAGGGTTTTCGATGGAGCCTGAAAATCCGCTGCTTGATCAATACATAGTAAAGCAAAGCATGAAGGATCTTCCGAAAGTTTGTTTTGTGCCGACTGCGAGCGGAGATCAGAATCAATATATAGAAAGGTTTTATGATGCCTTTCATTCCTATTCATGTATTCCTGATCATCTAGCATTGTTTGATCCCCATTTTCATGATCTGGAGGATTTTGTCATGTCGCAGGATATTCTTTATGTTGGAGGCGGCAGTACGAGAAACTTGCTTGTTTTATGGAAAGAGTGGGGTTTGGATTCGATTATTAAAAAGGCTTATGAGAACGGGACCATTCTTGCAGGCTTGAGTGCGGAGGCTATTTGCTGGTTTGAAGAGGGGCTGACAGATCCCATGAACGCTCCGCTGTATAAATTAAACGGACTTGGCTTCCTGCATGGCAGCTGCTGCCCTCATTATGATGGGGAGGAAAAACGCAGACCTGCTTATCAGGTACATATTTTATCCGGAAAAATGAAAGCAGGATACGGCCTTGATGATGGTGCTGCGATTCACTTTACAGATGAAAAAATTTATAAAATCGTCAGCTCCAGACAGGATGCTAAAGCATTTTTTGTCAATAAATCAGAAGATTCGATATACGAAGAAGAAAAAATCCCCTTATATCTGGGTAATCAGTAATGCAGCTATTTTTTAAATACAATTGGCGCGTCAGAGAAGAGTGGTTTGAATGGTGCAAAGACCTGAATGGCGAAGAATTGCAGGAAAAACGGTCAGGAGGGGCAGGTAGTATTATCGAAACACTGCTTCATATCATTGATGTAGAATACAGCTGGATCAATGTACTTAAGAGTGATGCGGTCATCGATTTTACAATCAGGGAATACGACTCACTTGAAAAGATTATCCGATTATCCAGAGAGCTGCAGCCAGAAATGATCACGTATCTAAAGAATTGGAACATCGCATGGGAAAATGAAAATGTATCTCCGCCTTGGATGGACGGCACCTATAAAAAAGGGGAAATCATCCGCCATGTCATAGCCCATGAAATTCATCACGCGGGACAGCTGTCTGTCTGGGCAAGGGACATTGGGAGGGAGCCTGTTGGAGCAAATTTTATTGGCAGAGGGTTCATTCCAGAAAAAAAGGCTAGATATCCAGCCTTTTAAAAAGATTCATTTACTTCCCAGGCTTCTACTAATTGATAGGCAGCATTGTAATCATATCCTTTTCCGAGCAGATAGGACATGGCGGCTACCTCCATTAGAGCATGCTGGTACGAAGTGAAATGTGCTTCTTTTAAACCATGCTGTACAAATGGCTGAACAGCACTTAATGTTGATGATTTTAGTTTTTGCATGACTGGCTTAGGATATCGTGCGTATGGATATGGCATGTAATGATACAATGTAAAACCTCCTCAAGATGATCATCATTAGCATATTCAGGATAAACGGATAAGTTCCTGTATAATCCGTATTATTTTTTTTGATAAAAGCAAATACTATCAAAAAAATGATAAGGATGTTGAAGATGGAAAAAACGATGATCAAAGGGCTGTTTGCACTTTGTGCGGTATTGTTTCCTTTTGTAATACGGAAGCCAAATGTAAAGGAAATGCTGATTGTCTTTTTTGCCAAGGGTATATTGTCTACCATTATTGATGCTAATGTTGTCAACACTAAAAGAGTCGAGTACCCTGTAAGGCCCTTTTCAAAAATTTTCAAAACAAATATTCTGTTTGATATGTTGTTTTTTCCGTTATTAAGTGTGATTTGGGTCCGTCAATCATACAAAGATAAATTACCTGGGGTTCTGTTGAAAAGCTTAACCTGGAGCGTGCCGATGTCCATTGCCCAGTGGTATATGGAAAAAACAACCCGTTTATTTAAATGGAAGAAGTGGTCTGTCTTTCATACATTTGCAAGTATCAGCTTTACACTTTTAACCATAAGAGGACTTGTTGCTTTAGTGAGAAATGCAGGTAAAAATTCATATACATATCAGGAAGATTAATTAGAAATGGGATCTTATGCAGATCCCACTTCTTCTTTCCTGTCAATTCTTAAATTAAACACAAGACCAAATAATACAAGCAATCCTCCAAGTATTTTCCCTTGAGACAATTCACCAAGTGTAAAGTAGTCAATCACGATCCCCGTAAATAATTGTCCAATGAAAATAAAGAGAGTTAAATAAAAAGCAGATACTTTCGGCGTGAGGTAGCTTGAGAGAAAGATGACTATGACTCCTGCTGCACCGCCTAAATATGCCCAGCTTGGAACTTCAGACAAGGTTAAAGACGAAAAGGAAACAGCCTCGCTGCTGAAGAAAAGAAAAACCAAGGATAACATCAGACCTGTTGCAAAATTGATGAGTGTTCCTTCTAGTAACCCGATTTTGTCTGCAAGGTTGGAATTGATAATTCTTGCGATAACAATTGAAACACCCGCTAAAATAGAAATAATTAAATAGACCATTGTAAATACCTCCTTAATAAAACGTCATAACAGCACTGCCCAGCAGAATAAATGCCAGACCAATGCATTTTGATTTGTGGTATTTTACTGTTTTCATGCCAAGCAGCCCGTAGTGATCGATGATAATGGCAGCCAGTGACTGCCCTAACAATCCAAGGGCAATCGTAACAGAAACTCCGAGCGACATGACGCTAATGTTTGAAAAAAGGACGGTAAGCACTCCAATGGCGCCAGCGCTATACAAATAAAGCGGCAGTCCTTTTTGAAAATGAATCGGTTTTTTTATAAATAAGAAAACGGCGGAAATGGCAAGAAGCCCGACGAGATGAATAGCAACACTAGAGGTGTAATTTCCTATGCCATTTGAGAGTTCTCCGTTTAATACAATCATGATGGCAATAAAAGCGCCAACTGCAGCAGAGATCAGGTTGTACAAAAATATTCACTCCTTCTATAGATGTCTTGTTTCATTATCCATATATAAAAGAGATATAATGATGACATATGTCACATTGCCAGAGGTTTTTTTATGAAAAAATTACAAAATCAGAAATTGTTTGAAGAGTACATTGCGGTGAACAAAATTGCCGGGTATTTTTCCGAGGATATGAAAGAATGGATGGAACTGTACGTCTTTTCAAAAAATGAATATTTATGCCGGGAAGGAGCAGAAATGGATTATCTCTATTTTTTTGTAGATGGACGTGCGAAGGTTTTCACGACATTAAGCAACGGGAAATCCCTGCTGCTCTCATTTTATGAAGGATTTAAAGTGCTGGGAGATGTAGAACTATTCCAGGTGCGGGGAGCAGCATCAAGTGTTCAGGCTATTGACGATACATATTGTATTGGCATTTATTTGCCGCAAGTAAGAGAAAAATTGCTGCGGGATCCTGTTTTTTTAACCTTTATGGGATATTCTCTATCCGACAAGCTGAACAGGCTTTCAAAAAATAGCTCCATCAATCTGTATTATCCGCTTGAACATAGACTTTCAAGCTATATTTTAGCTACTGGTGGTAAAAAGGAAAGCATCCTGTTTAAAGAAAACCTGACGTACCTCTCTGAAATGCTTGGCACCAGCTATCGCCATCTGCTGAGGACACTTGATTTGCTTTGTAAAAAAGGAACAATCCGAAAAAGTGAGAATGCTTATGAAGTAATGAATGAGAGTGAACTGCGAAAACTTGCAGGGGATATTTATAGATAGGTGAGAAGGGAAAGAATGAAAAAAAGTGAAGCTTGAAATTATCTTTTATCTAAATAGGGGCGATTCAATGTCCTCTTTATCAATTCCATCAATCATTACTGCTTCTGCTTGAGTTGCGATTGGAACTAAAGATTGTTTTGCTAACAGAAGAAAGTGCGTTTGCTGACTTAAGGTGGGAATGCTTTAATCAGAAAATACCTGGTACAGTTCAGGTTATTCCTCCGCGTAAAGGATTAATCAATCTGGCTATTGTCGAAAGTGAGACTTGCAAAATTGCAGCAGGATACAATACAGATTACACAGGAACTTATAAAAGAACAGGTACAAATGAAGAAGATGCTTCAGTGTGAAAAATGCAGAGGGCAGCCTCTGCATTTTACTTTTTCTCAGGATAGAGCAAATAGTTTAATACGATATTTAAAAGTAAAATCAAAATGATAAATGCAATTCCTGGGCCTAATGCAATCCAGGGCGCCGTTATCAAATCAAATTTGCTTTGGCCGATCATGCCTGCCCATTCACCTGACTGAGAAAGAGAGCGTTCGTCATCTCCAAAAACCCCGCCAGGTTTATCTCCGCCAATAAAAATTTCAAATATCCCTAAATAAATGAGCAACAAAAGGGTTTGAATCATCTGCTGGAAAAAGATAATCAGAATTCGTTTATTCAGTACGGGTAATATGTGTTTAAAAATAACATGTCTATTGCTGGCCCCTAAATGATAGGAAACTTCAATATACGGTTCTTTAAGGGTTTGTTTAATTTCGCCGGAAACCAGCAGCATGACCGGTGCAATTCCAACGATGACAATAACTGAAAACTGAAAGGCAACCAAAGATGTATACCCAATTTCATCTCTAATAAAATTCACAGGCCAGATCAAGACAAACACCAAAATAAACGCAGGTATGTACTGATAAGGAATCAAAAAGCACTTTGCGAATGATTGGATGGACCTGGGCAAAAAGGCAAAAACAGATCCCGCAGCCACAGCAGCCAGTGTTCTTAGAATCGAAACGCCAAGAGCGAAAGTAATAGTGTATTTTGCTCCTTCCAATAATCTGAGTCCTCAATCATTTCCATTTCTGTCTGTCCCAAATGGCTGCTTAAGAGATGGAGGAAAAGGAGCTCTGCCCGCAATATCGCCATTTTCATCGTATTTTATCATCACAGAAGTTGTCTGGCTTTTAAATCCAAACTCATAAATAAAACTCATAAGGAGAAGCAGCCCAATAAGCACGCAGGGAAAAAAGACAAATAATAGCTTCTTTTTATTCATACTGAGTACCTCTCAATAACAAAGAATACCATTTTTTAGAAATCAACTGCAGTAACCCGAATGGAATCAGGATAAGCAGAATGCCAATTGCGATTACTTCCTGTTCCTTATATCCAAATAAAAATCCCGTGATGCCATTCATTTGAAAAAGAAATTCAACCGCCACTAAGCTGGAAAGCATAAACCAGTAAATAGAGGAAATGTGATGGTGCAAAGAAATAAAAACATTTCGCAGAACATGTTTAATGAGAATATGCAAATTGGATACTCCTTTGGCTTTTGCAAACTGGACGTATAGTTTTTCATGCTCCTCTTCTAAAATATTGATAAGTGAGCGAACCATCAGGGCGATTGGAACAAAACTTAGGCACAGAATCGGAAATAGGTAAACCTTATCTTCTAAACCATAAATCTGAAGCATCTTTATTCCCGTGCTTTTGAAAAATGAGATAACTCCGTATTGAAGGGCCAAAATCAATATAACATCTGGTATTGATTCTAAGATCATCAGGATGCCGCGAGCGATTTTCCGCACATGGGATGAAGCAAGGATATACATGATTGATAGTAAAAATGCTGAAGCCAGTGAAATCAAAAATGAAAGGAATAATATGCTGATGGAATAAAAATAGGCATTAAAAATAAAAGGAACTAATTCAAGCTTATCTCCATGGCTTTCAAACGTTAAATCAAAAGGAGTAAGAATCTCAGCAGTTATTTGCCCAATGGCATTTAGATAGGATACTGGGAAAAATCCAAATTCAACAGGAAAACCATCTTTTTCTAAGAAGACTAAAGAGGGTAAAGCTGCAATACTGCAGCTGCCAAGAATGATTAGGATTATTTTAAATAATAGGGTAACGAATTGTTTCATTCTAATATTTAACATATATGGCAGACACATCCTTCCGCACATTTTATTATACCAAAAGTAAAAAGGGAAATACCGTAATAATACATATTATGATAGAATGTAAATTGTATAGTTTAGCAGGAATATTCCAAACTTTAGCCCTATTTATTATTCCTCTTCTAAACAAGAATAGAAATACATATGATTCTTTTGCAAGAATTAGGGGTGCTTTTACTTATGACAGCTTCAGAGTTAATTCGGTTTTTAGATGATAATATTTCTAGTTTTATCACTGCATGGAGGCAAAATATTACGATTTCAGAAGACGATCTTCATCAGGAAGAAGTAGAGAAAAACGGGATGAGGATGTACGGATTGGTAAAAAAAACCATTCAGAAGCCGTTAAGCTCATATGAAATTGATATTCTGGCTAGTAAAGTAGCTCTAGAAAGAGTAGAAGCAAATGTAAACATGGGTGATTTCATAAATAATGTGAATCTTGGAAGACGTGCAGTGATCGGGTATATTGTCAGTTCTGGAATTCCGCGAAATGACCTGCAGCCTTATATTGAAGAAATCAATGCTCTTTTTGATCAGTTTTCTTATTTTGCTGTGAAGAAATACACTGAGGTTAAAGAAGAAATACTGCAGGAAAAAATTTCATTCATTGATCAAAGCCATAAAGAGAGGCTGACCATATTGGGTCAAATGTCATCAAGCTTTGTCCATGAATTCAGGAATCCGCTGACAGCAGTAAAAGGTTTCATAAAACTGATGCAAAATGATCATCCTGATTTGAAGTATTTGGACATCATCAGTCATGAGGTTGATCAGCTGAATTTTAGGGTGTCACAATTTCTCCATGCATCCAAAAAAGAGACGATAGAGAGTAAACGTGAACTGCTTGACCTCAGTGAATTATTAGATGAGGTTCTATCATTTATGTATCCCAGTCTTCTTGACGGTAGCGTCAAAGTGCAGGAAATCTCCAAAAGAGAAACCACGGTTATGGCGAGCAAAGATGAATTAAGGCAAGTATTTTTAAATCTTTTGCTTAATTCCATTGATGCGCTTCAGAAAATAGAGTCTGACCGTACGATTACGATTGAATTTGAAATGATTGATAACATGACATATGTATATATTGGAAACAATGGTCCAATGATTCCGCCAAAGCAAATTCAATCGATTTTTGAACCGTTTTTCACTACAAAAGAATTAGGAACGGGAATCGGCCTTTACATCTGCAGAAAAATAATTGAAAGTCATCAAGGGACGATTCAATGTTCTTCTGATGAGCAATCGACCCGGTTCTCCTTATCACTTCCGCATATTACCGCATAAAAGAGGACCTGGAATAGAATCCAGGTCTATTTTAAATTCTTTATTAATTTTGAAGTGATAATCGCCATAAATAAAGTACTGATAATAAATCCAATCAGCATTTCAGAAGCAGCAATCATATTAGAGACTACACCAATCGAAGTAATATCTCCATATCCAGTTGTTGTAAACGTCGTAATGCTGTAGTACAAAAAGTCATCACCTGAAAGCTCTTTTCCCGAGAACTTAAAGGATTTTTCTCCTTTAATCCGGTATATTTGCATAAAAAGATTTGCATAAGTTGTAATAATTAATGAGAGAAGAAAGCCAGAGCCTGTAAAGATGCTTTGAAGGCTTTCCTCCGTTTTGGGGATAGTGATAATAAATTCAAAAAGAAAAAACAAACAAATGAGGAGCATAAATAATAAAGCTATTAAAAGTATGTAATGAGGTATATTTAGTGTTAAAAATGTTTCTATCAAAAGCAGGGTGATCATGAATACGTTTAGAGCAAGGTATATATACAGTTTTTTTTTATTAAATTCATGTTTTGCCAGCATAGTTCCCTCGTTATAATGGATTTCTATTATTTTCTCCTTTCAAAAAAATCTCATACAGTATACTTTTTTGACTAACTAACACAAAAGTGCGTACTTGTTAAATTTGCTTATTTATCTAATAATGTTTTTATTAAGTGAAAGAGAAAGAGAGGGGTTTTATGCAACTTAGAGTATCCGCAGTACAATATGATCTTCACAGCATCCGTTCCTTTAAAGAATTTGCAGATCAGGTGGAGCATTATATGAAAACAGCAGAGGAATTCGGTTCTGATTTCGTTTTATTTCCGGAGTTTTTTACAACTCAGCTTATGTCCATAGGTGATGCAGATGGAAATGCTTTAACCATAAACGAATTGCCTGATTTTACAGATCAATATCGGGAATTATTTATAAACCTTGCGCAAAAAACTGGTATGCATATTATCGGAGGGACGCATGTTACTAAAAGAGAAAATCGCCTTTATAATGTAGCTCACTTATTTTATCCGGATGGAAGAGTGGCTGAACAGGCAAAGCTTCACATTACACCGACAGAGGTACATGAGTGGAATATGACGCCTGGAGACAATCTTGAAGTATTTGAAACAGAAAAAGGAACAATCGCCATGCTGACGTGTTATGACATCGAGTTCCCCGAAGTAGTCCGTATTGCAAAAGCAAAAGGTGCAGATGTTATTTTTTGTCCATCCTGTACCGATGATCGTCACGGTTTCCACAGAGTTCGTTATACCAGTCATGCCCGGGCAATCGAAAATCAAGTGTATGTAGTAACTACTGGTACTGTAGGATCCCTTCCAACTGTTGACTTTATGAGAGGGAACTTTGGTCAAGCAGCTGTTATTACACCAAATGATGTACCTTTTCCTCCGAAAGGGATAGCGGCTGAAGGTGAAATCAATCAGCCTATGATTGTAACGGCAGATCTTGATCTTGAGCTTCTTTATAAAGTCCGTGCGAGCGGTTCAGTTACAACATGGCGTGATCGCCGTACAGATTTATACCCTGATTGGGAAGCAAAGCAGGGGGATCGGACTCTGCTATAAGGAGGAGTTCTCTTGTATGTAAAAGAATTTTTTGTTTTTGATGGTGACAAGCCTGTTAAAGCAGTCGTTCGAAACTATACGGAAAAGGATTTTGATGCATTAATACGCATTCAGCAGGAGAGCTTTCCTCCTCCATTTCCGTCTGAACTGTGGTGGAATGATGAACAGCTGACAAATCATATCACGCTCTTTCCAGAGGGCGCACTTTGTATTGAAATAAATGGAGAAGTCTCGGGTTCCATGACAGGACTGCTTGTACAGTTTGATCCAAATCACCCTGTGCAAACATGGGAGGAGATCACAGACAATGGGTATATTCGTACTCATGATCCAAACGGAAATACTCTTTATGTAGTTGATATTGGTGTTCGTCCCGCCTACAGAAAGGCAGGACTTGGAAAATGGCTGATGTTTTCCATGTATGATGTGGTTGTACACAAGGGATTGGATAGGCTGCTTGGCGGGGGAAGAATGCCTGGTTATAAGCAGCATTCAGATAAATGGACGCCAGAGCAATATATTGATTGTGTGGTAGAGGGAAATTTAAAAGATCCAGTTATCTCATTCTTGCTGCGCTGCGGAAGAACGCCTGTCCAAGTTGTACCCAATTATTTAGAGGACGAGGAATCGTGCAATTATGGCACGTTAATGGAGTGGAGAAATCCTTATAAAAAATAAAAAGTATGGAATATAAAAAAATAAATAGCATTGCTGACTCTTTTGTTCAAATCCATGCATGAATGATTGCAAAAAGTCTCCCTTACTGAGGAAGTACTTGAATTTGATCTTTGGAAAGGCTTGAAGATCCGGGTATTCGCATTTTTTTGTTGCCGTTAACAATGGAGAGATTGTGGGTGCATGGGCAGAAATGATCGGAAATTTGGAGACAAAAGAAAAAGCTTGCTTACTGCCATTATAATGAACAAAAAATCCTCATTTAATGACGAGGATTTTTTCGTTCTAAAACGTGTTATAAATATTATCGCATTCACCAGCTCTGGGTTGATAAAAACAATGCAGCTTGTAGCGTGCGACGAACGGCTGATTATACCATGTAGGAGGGCAGTCTCCAGGCGGCCTGAAATACCATAAGCTGAATTTTGCAGGCCAATACCTTTCTCCCGCTATACTCTGCCTCGCCAGCCTCCTTTCCTTTTCTCTTGCTCTTTGGTAAAAATAACCGTGCTGTACAGCTTCAAAGGCGTGTTCTTGATACACCATTTGAGGTATGGTACGTATGTTTTTAAAGTCCGAACAATTTCCTCTAACCCGATTAATCCCTACATTTCCTACCAGTTGCATGCCTCTGACTCCTTCGCCTTCAGCTTCGGCTCGAAGCAATCTGGCCATTAAATCAATATCTGAGTTTGTCGCTTTCACAACTGCCATGATTCCGCCTCCATTGTCGTGGCATATTCTTATCTTATTCTATAAGGCTCGCCGAGTGACGTTTCAATTTCATTTTTTAAATATTGGAAAATTGATCTCGGGATTACTCATTTTGATCTCGCAAACCAATTACGGACCTCCGCCTGGATCTGCAGAAGAAATGTTTGGACAAGTTCTGAAAACGGATTTTGCATCATACCGGGATGAATTAATCATTTCCTCAAAAGCAGGCTATCACATGTGGGAAGGCCCATATGGTGAATGGGGTTCAAAAAAATATTTGATTTCAAGCATAGATCAAAGCTTAAAACGAATGGGTCTGGACTATGTAGATATTTTCTATTCCCACCGTCCTGATCCAAATACACCTACCTCTTAAAGAAACAATGGGGGTGTTAGATCAAATCGTGCGTCAGGGAAAAGCTTTATACGTTGGAATTTCAAGCTGCACAGCTGAGCAAACGGAAGAAGCAGCAAAAATTTTAACAGTCTCGGCACACCGCTGCTCATCCATCAGCCAAGTTATTCGATGCTGAACCGGTAGATTGAAAATGGCCTGCAGGATGTTCTTCAGGAAAATCGGATAGGATCAATTGCCTTTTGTCCTCTAAAACAGGGCTTATTAACAAGCAAATATTTATCTGGAGTTCCTGCTGATTCAAGAGCTGCCAGATCAACTGGCGCCCTTAATGAAGAACGTGTGACTGAAGAAATGGTACATAAAATCAAACAATTTAATGAGATCGCAGCAGACCGCGGCCAGAACCTTGCCCAAATGGCATTGTCATGGGTTTTAAGAGAAGGACGCGTGACCTCAGCACTTATTGGGGCAAGCAGAGTAAGCCAGATCAAAGAGAATGTTGCTGTTCTGAATCATCTTGAGTTTACTGCGGCTGAGCTTGATAGAATTGAAGATATATTGGCCGATAAATAAAGGAAAAGTCTTGCTTTCAAAGCAAGGCTTTTTTAAAAAAATCTAGTCTTATTGGTCCAAATCAAAAAATTGTGACGAGAAAAAGAGGACTTTTCCTTTTTAAGACTAATTAGTGATTATAATGACAGCATTTTTATAACAACTAATATATGAAAGCTGGTGATCTGTGATGAAAGAGATTCGAGTTGGTATGATTGGGTATAAGTTTATGGGAAAAGCTCACAGTCTCGCTTATCGGAATGTTCCATTCTTTTTTCCGGGAGCAGCAAGGCCTGTACTCAAGGCAATTGCCGGTCGCAGGGAAGAGGGTGTTAAGAAGGCAGCTGATGAGCTTGGCTTTGAAAGCTATGAAACAGATTGGCGGAAATTGATAGATAGAGACGATATTGATTTAATTGATATTGTCACTCCAAATAATTCTCATGCAGAAATAGCAATTGCAGCTGCCGAAGCCGGAAAACATATAATATGTGAAAAGCCTTTAGCATTAAATGTTGATCAGGCAAAAAGGATGCTTGAAGCAGTGACCCGAAATAAGGTCATTCATATGATCTCGCATAATTACCGGTTTGCCCCAGCTGTTCAATATGCGAAGAAGCTGATTCAGCAGGGCAGGCTTGGGCGTATCTATCATGTTCGTGCAACATATCTTCAGGACTGGATTATGGATCCTGATTTCCCGATTGCATGGAGATTAAAAAAAGAGGTCACTGGCTCTGGAGCTTTGGGTGATATCGGGGCACATATCATTGATCTGTCAAGATTTCTAGTTGGTGAGATTTCAGAGGTAGTTGGTGCAATGGAGACATTCATAAAAGAGCGGCCGATTGAAGGGGAAGCAGGGAAAAAAGGGAAGGTTGATGTAGACGATGCTGCTTCTTTCATCGCAAAATTTGAAAATGGAGCAATGGGAGTATTTGAAGCAACTCGTTTTGCAGCAGGAAATAGAAATCGTAATTGTTTTGAGATCAATGCTGAGTTTGGATCCATCAAATGGGACCTTGAGAACATGAACAATTTGCATGTGTACTTAAGTGAAGATGACAAAGGCCTGCAGGGCTTTAGGGTCATTAACTGTACGGAAGAAGAGCACCCTTATGCCCATGCATACTGGCCCGCAGGTCATATTATAGGCTATGAGCATACATTTGTGAACTTAATATCTGAATTGATGAAAGCGATTTCGAAAAATGAACATAAACAGCCTAATTTTTATGATGGCTTGCAGAATCAGCTCATTCTTGATGCTATTGAGCGTTCATCTAAAGAAAAGAAATGGATTTCCATTCCAAAGAAAATTGAACAATTGAGCTAAAGCGGGAGGAATCCTGCTTTTTTTATGTTTTATTGAGGTTTTTTTAAAATAATGTATGAATATTCTTATTTACCATACAAAACACTTTTCTGTAGAAGAAATAGTTGTTATATTGAATATATCAACCGTTGAAAGGTGACGCTATGACAACTTTTAATCCTCTTTACCTAAAAGTGTATAATTTACTGTTAAACCAGATTAAGAGCGGAAAATTAAAGCAGGGAGATAAGGTTCCTTCTGAAAAAGAGCTTGCAGATCAATTTGAAGTAAGCCGTATTACCTCCAAAAAAGCATTGGATCTTCTCTCAGAAGAAAACTATATAGAAAGAATTCAAGGAAAGGGTTCATTTGTTATTCATCCTGACACTACTAGTGATGCTTCTTATTCTGCAAAGCAGGATAATTCAAAACGCCATTTAATCGGATTTATTCTGCCGGGTTTTGATGAGAGCTATGGAATAGAACTTGTAAAGGGGATTGAAAAGAGATGCAGTGAACTTGGTTTTACGATTCTTTTGAAACTCAGCTATGGAAGGAAGGAAATTGAGGAACAGGCAGTGAATGATTTCCTGAATATGGGGGCTGAAGGTTTGATTGTCTTTCCGGTTCATGGAGAGCATGTAAATAATAAACTTCTTGAGCTGGTTTCAAAGAATTTTCCCGTCGTTTTGATTGATCGATTCATAAAAGGGATTCCTGCATCGTTTGTATGTACTGATCACAGAAAAGCAACGGTAGAGTTAACGAATCATTTAATTAAGATGGGACACAGAGAAATCGGGTTCATTTCTTCTCCTTCAGAGGGAACGACAGCTATTGAGGAGAGAGTGATGGGTTTTCATATTGCCCATTCAGAACAAGGCGTGAAGCTGAATAGAGACTATATCTTGACTGAAATTAAAAACAATATGCCAATACACGAATTAACAGATTCAGACGTTTTTAAAGAGGACAGCATAATTTTAGACAATTTCCTGAAAAAGCATCGGAGTATAACAGCCATTGTAGCCTGCGAACATTCTATTGGAGAACAAGTAGCAGCAGGATTATCGAGACTTGGAAGGCGAATGCCGGATGAGGTGTCTGTAGTTTGTTTTGATTCGCCGGAGAATTCGAGAATTCAATTTACTCATATCAAACAGGATGAACAGAGTATTGCTATTAAAGCGGTAAATCTTCTGAAAGAAAAAATGCTGGATTCAGACTTTGCTGTGCAGCAGATATTTATTCCTCACACGATTATTGAAGGAGAAACAGCGAAAGCTTTTTCTATGAAATAGGTCTGAATAATCAGGCCTTTTTTATTTATTTTTAAAAATTCTGAAAAAATATATTGACTTACAATTTCCCAAGCTATTAATATAGTAACTATAAAACATAACAACATGACATGTCATTATATTATGTGTAAGCGCTTTATTTTATGTCGGAAAGGGGGATTTTTACTAACAATCGTTATTCCATTAAAAGAATAAAGGGGGATTTTTCATGAGGCATTTGAAAAGTATTTTTTTAGTAGCTGTTTCATTTTTACTCCTTTTGTCAGGATGCAGTTCTGACTCAGCATCAAGCAAGGAAAGTGCTGATGGCAAAACGACGATTACATTTTGGCATCCAATGACAGATATTACTGGTGATGCGGTTAAAGAGGTTGTAAAAGCTTTTGAAAAAGAAAATCCTGATATTAAAGTGAAATCAGTTTATATTGCAAACCAAGGCGAAGGCTCTAATGAAAAACTGCTTTCTTCCATTGCCGGAGGAAATCCTCCAGATGTCGCCTACTTCGACAGATTTGAGATAGCTTCCTGGGCCGCACAAGGCTCGCTTGAAGATTTGAGTGATCTCGCCAAGAAAGATAATATTTCCAAAGAAAATTTCTACCCATTTGCATGGGAGGAAGCTACCTTTGAAAATAAACTTTACGGATTACCTACAACGACAGATTCCCGCTTAGTTTACTACAACAAAAAACATTTCGAAAAAGCTGGACTCGATCCAGAAAACCCTCCTAAGACAATTGCAGAACTTGAAGAAGCTGCAGAAAAATTAACGATAAAAAAAGGAAAAAGATTCTCTCAGATCGGATTTATTCCATGGCTTGACCAAGGCTGGTTCTACGGCTGGGGATGGGCTTTTGGAGGAGAATTTTATAATCCTGAAACAAAGGAAGTAACAGCTGATGATCCGAAAAATGTTGAAGCACTTAAGTGGATCACAGATTATTCTAAAAAATACAATATTGAGGACATTACAGCTTTCACAAATTCACAAGGCACTGGTGCGATGGATCCATTCTTAACTGGGCAAATAAGCATGAAAGTAAGCGGTCCATGGACAGTATCTGCAATCAATAAATTCAAGCCCGATTTAGAGTATGGTGTATTCCCTATCCCTACTCCAACAGGTGATAACTACTCAACCTGGTCTGGGGGCTGGTCAGTTGTCATTCCAAAAGGTGCGAAAGAAAAAGAAGCTGCCTGGGAATTTCTTAAGTTCTTCAGTGGAGAAGAAGGACAAAAAATATTCAGCGGAATTGCAAAAGACTTTTCAATTATTGATTCTGTAAATGAAGAATTAGGGTACAAAGATGATCCAATACTTAAAGAATTTGTTGAGATTTTGCCTTCAAGCAAGCACAGACCTGTAATGACACAAGGAAGCTTGTATTGGAACGAACTTGCAAGTGCAGTTGAAAATGCCACCAGAGGCAATGGCACGCCTGAGGAATTATTGAAAAAAGTAAATGATAAAGTCACGAAATCATTAAAATAAGGCTGCAAGGGGATTCTCCATTTGGGGAATCCCTGAAACAAAACTAAAGGAGGTATGTTTTCATGCAGCAGCCAGTTATAAAAAACTCAGCCACTGTAAAAGAGGTTCCGGTCATAAAAAAGAAAGTATGGAGAAACAAATCATCCTTATACGGGTTGCTTTTTGTAACACCCTGGATTTTAGGACTTATAATCTTTTATGCCTTTCCATTAATTTCATCCATCTATTTCAGTTTCACAACATATAGCATCCTTCAGCCCGGAGAGTTTGTGGGAATGCAGAATTATAAAGAGCTGATGAGTGATGATCTTTTTTGGAAGTCTGTTTCAAATACCATCTATTTCGCAGTCTTTTATGTTCCGCTAAGCATCATATTTGGTGTATGTCTGGCGATGATTTTGAACTTAAAGGTAAAAGGGATGACAGTTTACCGCACGATTTTCTTCTTGCCAACACTAGTGCCTCAGGTTGCACTTGCCGTACTTTGGATGTGGCTCTTAAACCCGCAGTTTGGGTTAGTCAATGGAATGCTGGATCTTCTGGGAATTCAAGGTCCCGCATGGTTAGGCAGTGAAACCTGGTCTAAGCCATCTATCGTTATGATGTCGCTTTGGGGCATCGGACAGGCAGTTGTTATCTATTTGGCAGGTCTTACGGATATATCTGAAGATTACTATGATGCTGCTGAAGTGGATGGGGCAAATTGGCTTCAGAAAACGTTACATATTACCTTGCCATTGTTAACTCCTGTGATCTTTTTTAACCTCGTAATGGGTGTCATTGGCGCATTTCAGCAGTTTGCCTTGCCATACGCGCTTACAGGCGGACAGGGTACTCCCGCAAATTCCTTAACGTTTTATGTCATGTATTTATATGACAATGGATTTAAATTCTTCAAAATGGGCTATGCCTCAGCAATGGCTTGGATCCTTTTTGCCATCATTATGATCTTAACAGCCGTTATCTTTTCTACATCTAAAAGGTGGGTTCATTATCAAGGAAAATAAGGAGGGATACGATGAAAACAAAAACTTCAAACCGTATTTTTGCACATGCATTTCTGATTCTGATTTCGATTCTCTTTTTAGTTCCGTTTTTCTGGATGCTGTCTACTTCGTTAAAAGATCAAACGCAAATTTTTTCGTTTCCTCCTGAATGGATTCCAACCCCTTTTAAATGGAGCAATTATCAGGAGGCTGTAGAATATATTCCTTTTTTCAGCTATTTGAAAAATACAGTTGTGATTACCATTTTCAGCACAATCGGTGCTGTTATCACGTGCCCTTTGGTAGCTTACGGTTTTGCGAAATTAAAATTTAAAGGCAGCAATGCTTTATTCATAGTGACCATTGCCGTCATGATGATCCCTGGACAAGTTACAATGATTCCCCTGTTCATCCTATTTGAAAAACTTGGCTGGGTTGGCAGCCCTCTCCCGCTGATTGTACCTGTTTTTTTCGGTGTTCCTTTCTACATCTTTTTACTGCGGCAATTCTTTCTCGGATTGCCTGATACGTTAATGGATGCAGCGAGAATTGATGGTGCAGGAGAATTTCGCATTTACTGGCAGATTATGCTTCCGCTTGCAAAACCAGCAGTGCTTGCAGTAGGTCTGTTTCAATTTATGGGAAGCTGGACCGACTTTTTAGGACCGCTGCTTTATCTGACTGACGAAACATCTTACACCCTTTCCTTAGGCCTGCAGCAATTTCAGAGCCAAAGAGGAACAGAATGGGGATTGATGATGGCAGTCTCAACATTAATGACGCTTCCTATCATTATCTTATTCTTTTTCCTGCAAAAAACGTTTATTAAAGGCATTACGTTCAGCGGTATAAAAGGATGACAGGAGATGAATCCGCGTGGAAAAGATCAGAATTGGTTTTATAGGCTCTGGAGGAATTGCCCATTACCATGCCTCACATTTAAAAGAATTAGAGAATGTCCTTATCACAGCAATTGCCGACCCGAATCCTGATAGCAGGCGCAGTTTCCTGCAAACTCATGAAATTGAAGCTTTGGAATTTGATGATTTTGAAGAAATGCTGAATCAATCTGAAGTAGAAGGAGTGATTATTTGCTCTCCTCATACGCTTCATTACAATCATGCCAAAGCTGCTCTTTTAAAAGGCTGTCACGTATTGCTTGAGAAGCCAATGGTATGTTCTGCCTTCGAAGCGGAAGAATTGATTGACCTATCCAAAGAGAGAAAATGCGTGCTGCAAATCTCGTACCAGCGTCATTATCAGCCTGAATTTCTTCATATAAAAAAGCTGATCGAAGAAAATCAAATCGGCACACTTACTAGTGTAAATGCATCTCTTTATCAGGATTGGATTTACTTGTCAGCCGGTACATGGAGACAGAACCCAGCTTTATCAGGCGGCGGCATGCTGTTTGATTCAGGCAGTCATATTTTAGATTCTATTCTATGGATTACTGGACTTACACCGGTTGAAACAAAATCATTTATTCATCAGCGCGGAACAGAAGTAGATATTGATTCATTTACAACAGTCAAATACACACAAAATGTAATGGGAACGATCACGATTGCAGGCATGTCGCCTTGCTGGCATGAAACGTATTCATTTTTAGGAGATAAAGGAGCCATCTTCTACGAGAATGGAAAGGTATCACTCGTTCGAAACGGGGAAGCGCCTGAAATACAAAGCATTGAAGCTGCGAGTACAAACACTGATAAAAGCTTCATCAGCGCCATTACTGGGGATGAAGAGGTCCAAGTTCCCGGCGAATTTGCCGTTCAGGTTTTGAAGTTTACAAAAGCAATCTATGAAGCTGGTACTGAAAAATCTCAAATTGACTATCAATCTAAGAGAGTGTGAGGGATAAAAATGAACAATAAAATCGGCATGAGGATACCCCCGTATTTCGGGAAAGAAGGGATTGAATTCACAGCAAGATGGGCGAATGAAAATGGGATTGAGGTACTTGACCTTCCAAACCTTGATGAGTCAGTTAAAAAAATAGTATCAAACTATCAATTAGATATTGGCTCAATCGACGGAAAAGGGAGTGTTGGGAACACAGATCTTTTAAGCGAGGATGAAGGGAAACGCTGGAATGCAGTCCTCTCTTTAAAGGAACAGTTTGAACAAGTATCAGCATTGGGAGGAAAGGTAATTTTCATGTGTCTTGTGCCGGAAAACAGCCTGATCCCCAAAAAAAGAAGCTTAGAAATATGGAAAGAAACGTTTCCAGAGGTAGTCGGGCTAGCCGAGAAAAACAATCTTTATCTAGCACTTGAAGGCTGGCCTGGTCCTGCACCGGCATATCCAACGCTTGGAGCGACGCCAGAAGTGCTCAGATATATGTTCAACGAGGTGCCGTCCAAGCATTTCGGAGTAAACTATGATCCATCTCATTTGGTGAGACTTGGGATTGATTATCTTCGCTTTCTTGATGAGTTTGGGGAAAAAGTTCTTTACTGTCATGGAAAAGATACAGCGCTGCTCAATGAGGAACAATATGATTTAGGCAATTTGCCTGGCGTATTCGATTCTAAGTATGACTTTTCTGAAGGAGCCTGGCGCTATACGATTCCTGGTCATGGGGAGGTTGATTGGAGGAAGGTCGCTGTCAGATTAGATGCTCTCGGGTATAAAGGTCCAATCAGCATCGAGCTTGAGGATCATCATTATTGGGGTACTCTTGCTTCTGAACAAGAAGGCATTAAGCGTGCTAAAGATTTTCTTCAGTACGTTTTTCATAAAAAGAACACAGGGGGAATGGCAGATGTCAAACATTAAAATTGGGATTATTGGAAGCGGAGGAATTGCTGCAGTACATGCCAAAGCTTACTTGCAAATGACCGATGTAACGATTGCTGCAGTTGCAGACGTCATTCCCGGAAAAGCAAAGGAGTTTATTGAACAGCTTGGAATTCACGATGCCCAGGCATTCGACAGTCATCTTGAATTGCTTGAACTTGATTTAGATGGTGTAAGTGTCTGCACGCCAAATGTTACACATCACAGAACCAGCATTGATTCACTGCTTGCGGATAAACATGTTTTAGTTGAAAAACCGCTGGCCGTCACCTTAGAACAAGCCATTGAAATGGTTGAGACCTCACGCCGTACTGGGAAAATGCTGACAGTAGGATTTCAGCCAAGATACGATCCAAATATGAAAACCATTAAAGAAATTGTTCAATCAGGTCAGCTTGGCGATGTCTATTATATTCAAACAGGCGGAGGAAGAAGAAGGGGGATGCCGGGGGGAACCTTCATTAATAAGGAGCTGGCAGGAGCTGGCGCAATGGCGGATATCGGCTGTTATTCCCTGGATTTAGCTTTAAATGCATTGAATTATCCTAAACCTTTAACAGTTTCAGCCTATACATCGAGTCATTTTGGCAAAAATCCATTGTATCATCATGAAGCAGGCAGATTTGAGGTAGAAGACTTTGGTGTAGCTATGGTTCGTTTAGAGGGAGGGAAGGTGCTCAATTTTAAAATTTCATGGGCGATGCACATGGATTCATTAGGCCCTACCATTTTTCTCGGTACAAACGCCGGACTTAAACTGACACCTGCAGGGCAAGGGCCTTGGAGCGGAGTCTGGGACGGCGGTATTGGAAGTATCTCACTCTTCCATGATATTGTCGGACAGCATTCCGAAACGCTGGTTCCTGTAATTGATCATAAAATAGATATTTTCCATGAAAAAGTAAGAGATTTTGTGTCAGCGATAAAAGAAAATCGTCCAGCCCCAATTCCTGCAGAACAAATCTTAATCAATCAGGCGATTATTGACGGAGTGCTCCGTTCCTCTGCTCTAGGTAAAGAAGTAGATATTAAGGTTCCGGTATTTGTTTAAGTATGTCAGTTTACCAAAACGCCTATGAATTTAGGCGTTTTTTGTTATGTTAAACGAGTTGAATTAATTGATTTATAACAATATTCTCCTCATACTAAATAATATAAAAAGGAGTGGAGGAATTATTTTATGAAAGCAATTGGACTGCATAAATATTTGCCAATCGAACATGAAGAAAGCTTGCTCGACATTGAAATTGAAAAACCAATCCCTTCAGGAAAAGATCTGCTGGTCCAGGTTAAAGCCATTTCCATCAATCCTGTTGATACAAAAGTACGTTCACCAAAAGAAAAAGTAGAGGAAGAGCCTAAAATACTCGGCTGGGATGCAAGCGGCACAGTTGTCGAAACCGGTGAGGATTGTACAGATTTTAAACCTGGCGATGACGTGTTTTATGCAGGAAGTATTACGAGACAGGGAACGTACAGCGAATTCCATCTTGTTGATGAAAGAATTGTCGGAAAGAAGCCTGCTGCTCTTACCCATGCAGAAGCAGCTGCTCTTCCGCTGACTGCGATTACAGCTTATGAAGGGCTGTTCGATCGCCTGGAAATTGATCCCGCTGACAAAGAACGAAACAGCAGGAAACGTATTCTGATTATTGGCGGTGCAGGGGGAGTGGGCTCTATAACCATTCAGCTTGCTAAATGGGCCGGACTGTCAGTCATTGCAACAGCTTCACGCCCTGAAACAAAAGAATGGGCAGAGCGGTACGGTGCAGATCATATCATAAATCATCATAAATCTTTAAAAGCTGAACTTAAAACCATCCAAATTTCAGAAGTAGAATATATCTTTTGTCTGAATAACACGGATCAGCATTGGAGTGGCATGAGCGAAATCATTAAGCCACAAGGAAAGATTTGTTCAATCGTAGAAAACAGAGAGCCTCTTGATTTGAATTTGTTAAAAAGCAAGAGTGTTACCTTTGTCTGGGAATTTATGTTCACCAGAGCGATGTATCAAACGGCAGATATGCAAGAGCAGCAGATCCTGCTGAACAAAATCAGCGAATTGATTGATCAGGGAATTCTAAAAACAACTATAAATCAAACCTTATCCCCAATAAATGCTGAAAATATAAAGAAAGCACATCAATCTCTTGAGTCTGGAAAAACAATCGGCAAAATTGTTCTCGAGCATTTTACTATGTGAAAAAAGCTGGATTAACTAAGCTGTTAAATGCTACACTGGGTGTAACCTTATTGAACGGAGGGATTTCTAATGGCATTCATGCGTATCCGACTGCGTACATTGTTCTGCTAATTGAATAGTGACAAATAAATCGGATAGGTCTGCCTTTTATAGAAATTCTAATAGTATTTTAAAGAAGAGGGAGAGCTTTCTGCCTCTTTTTGCTTTGCAAAAAAAGTTTCAGCCAAAGGCGGGTCCTCTTCCGATCTTAAAGAGGAGAGATAACGAATGACTGTTGATATATTAAAGCTTGCACGTAAGAATGGTTTAAACCTGATTGAAGAAACGGCCGTATTGAATGAGTCAGGAATGGATTTTCAGGTCTTAATTGCAGAAGATGAGAGCGGCGTTTCGTGGGTTCTCAGAAAGCCGAGACGTCCTGATGTTATTCAAAGAGGCGGTAATGAAGGGAAAGTTTTGAATTTAGTTCAAAAACACCTCCCTGTGAGTGTGCCAGAGTGGAAATTAAATACCCCTGAATTAATTGCCTATCCGACGGTTCCGGGAATCCAGACAGGTTCGATTGATATGAACATTCGTAACTATGTCTTTAATATAAACACCGAAAACCTTTCAAGATCATTTGTTCAATCATTGGCAGGAGTGATGTCTGCCTTGCATAACATAGACCATTTTGAAGCAGCCAAATGCGGAGTTGAAGTATTAAGCCCTGACCAAGTACGTCAATCACTCAGTGAACGAATGGATAAAGTGAAAAAAGAAATAGGGACAGCTGATGAACTGTGGAAACGATGGCAGCAATGGCTATCAGATGATTCGTTTTGGCCGGGACATTCTTCATTTATCCATGGAGACCTGCATCCGCCTCACATATTAATAGATAAAGAGGAGAGGGTCTGCGGAATTCTCGACTGGACAGAAGCAAAAGTGACAGATCCTGGTAAGGATTTTGTCTTGTTTGCTACTATCTTTGGAGAAAAAGAACTCGGCTATTTATTGGGAGAGTATGAAAAATCCGGCGGAATAGTATGGCCAAAAATGAGAGAGCATATTATGGAATTTAAGGCTGCCTATGGCATCGATATTGCTGAGTTTGCTTTAACCACTGGGGCAGATGAGCATTATATTATGGCCAAACAGGCATTGGGTTTATAAAAAACTATTTCTGGCGGTCTGCATAACAGCAGGCTGCTTTTTTATGCTGATTTTTATATTTATTCAGTAAATTCTAATAATTAATTGAAAAATGTAATTCATAATGTTTAAATGTAATTATAACTGATCACTTGTCAGATATGTGATGTCTGAAAAGAAAGGCTGTGAATAGGTGCTAATTGAAAAAATTTCAACAAAGAAAGTTTCAGATACCGTCAGCGAGCAAATCGAGAAAATAATTTTAGACGGCTCGATACCTGCAGGCGAAAAGCTTCCATCAGTAAGAGAGCTTTGCGAGAGGTTTGGAGTAGGACGATCAGCCGTACGTGATGCCATAACTGTTTTAAAAGGAAAAGGCTTTGTAAAAGTGAAACAGGGCGAGGGCACGTACGTCAGCAAGTTTGACTCCTCAAAGATTTTCAACAAAGCTGTTATGCTTCCAAATGCGAATGATATTACTGAGCTTTTTCAAGTAAGAAAAATCGTCGAAACTGGCATGGCTGAAATGGCTGCATGTAATCGCTCTGAAAAAGATCTTACGCTAATGAAAATGATCTTAACAACTCAGACAGATGCCCCCTGGGATGATGATTATCAGTTTCACTTATCGATTGCAAAAGCAACCGGAAACTCGCTGCTGATTCAGTTTGTACAAGTTATTTCCACCACGATTAAAAATGCAATGATTGATTTTCACCAATTTATCAAAAGTGATTCTGAGGCGATAGAAACCATTGCAGAACACCATGAACGCATCTTCGAAAGCATTTCATCCGGAACTCCAAATCTATCAAATGATTACATGCTGCAGCATTTAACATTCGTAGAATCCATCCTTCACAAGAGTCTTCAGCAGAGAAGCTGAATTTTTTTGAAAATAAAACGAAACGTTGTTTGTTATTACGAAACAATAGGAGGTTTGGTTTTGATATTGACAGAATTAATTTCTCTTTTACCTGAAGAAAAAGTAAAGACGGAGGGACAGGCAAATCACTTGCTTGGCAATAATGGAGAAATGACTGTTTTTCCAACTACAGAAGAGGAAATCATACAAGTCCTTAAATTTGCTGATCAGAATGACAAAAAAGTTTCCATAATCGGCGGCGGGACAAAGCGCGGATTTGGAGGATTATCAGAATATGCAGATATCCAATTATCCATGACTCATTACAGCGGTATTACAGAGCATACTCCCGGTGATATGACAGTAACCGTAAAAGCAGGGACAACATTTAAAGAATTGCAGGATTATTTAGCAAAGCATCAGCAGAAAGTTTCACTCGATCCAGCTTGGCCGGAGTATTCAACTATTGGAGGAATTATCGCTTCGAATGAAAGCGGTCCCAAACGGCTTGGATATGGATCAGCACGAGATTCAGTTATTGGTCTTAGAATCGTTTATCCTGATGGACGCGTTATTCGCTCTGGCGGAAAAGTGGTAAAAAACGTTGCTGGCTACGATATGAATAAACTTTTTATAGGATCAATGGGCACGCTTGGAGTTGTGACGGAGATAACTTTAAAGCTTAGGCCGATCCCAAAATACGAAAGTCTTATTCTTTTATCTTTTCCAATTGAACTTCAGGAAGAAATGAGGCTGTTTGTGATTAAACTGCTGGATTCCATGATGGAGCCCATTGCTTTAGAACTGCTGAGCCCTGCCATATCTAAACGTTTAACAAATCACGATATGTATACGCTTGCAATTAGTTTTGAGGATTTCGAGCCATCAGTCCGCTATCAGGAAGAATTTATTAAAAGCATTGTGCCTGCGGGTTCACTGTTCTCTCTCCTGCCCCAAGCGGAAGCAGAATTGTTTTGGGATGCGTTTTACAAGACAGCGCCTAATGGTGTTACCTCAAAGCCTGGTTCTATTACGGAAGCTTGCTTAAAAATAGGCGTAAAAAACATGGATATTTTCCAAATCGTGAAGGAATGTGCCGAATTGCACAAGACGGCGTCGTCTATTGAAGCTCATGGCGGATTAGGACACGGATTATGCCAAGTCATCCTGAAGGGAAGCAGCAATGACGTCATGAATGCAATTGAGCGTATACAGCAAGCTGCATCTCAATTGGGAGGCTATACAATCATTAAGCATCTGCCTTACGCATTGCGCCACAAAACGGAAGTATGGGGAGAAAAGCCATCCTGCTTCTTTCTGATTCAAGGAATTAAAACCGCAATTGATCCACATTCAGTCCTGAATTACAAACGTTACTTGGGAGGGATCTAGTTGAGCATAAGAGAAAGCGACTTAAAGCAAGCTGCCCCGGCATGCAAGGACACAAGTCTCAGCAATTATTTGTGGAAGGATCATCCGGACGAGAGCAAGTGGGCAGATTGCGTCCATTGCGGCATGTGTCTGGAGTCCTGTCCAACCTATGAGATCACCGGTCAGGAGCAGCACTCTCCGCGAGGCAGGGTGCATCTGATCAAATCAGTAGCAGATGGGAAGCTTCAAGTAAACGAACAATTCATGGATCCTGTCTTCGCCTGTCTGGATTGCAGAGCCTGTACGACGGCATGTCCGGCAGATGTGGATGTCGGGGGTCTCATTGAAGAAGCAAGGGGCCAAATCCGTCAGGCTATGCCATTAACGGGTGTAAAAGGAACCGTAAGCAAATTTTTTTTAAATGGGCTGTTCCCTCATCAAAACCGTTTGAACACTGTGGGCAGTCTGCTTAAATTTTATCAAAAAAGCGGAATGCAAAAAGCTGTGCGCAAAACGGGGATGCTGAAGGTCATGCCAAAACATCTTGCTGAAATGGAAGCCATTATGCCGGAAATCAAGCAGCCGGTCCGCAAAAAGTACAAAAATCATACGGTCATTTCGGCACAGGGGGAGACAAAGACTGAAGTATCCT
This sequence comes from Bacillus sp. F19, assembly GCA_023823795.1. Classification (NCBI taxonomy): domain Bacteria; kingdom Bacillati; phylum Bacillota; class Bacilli; order Caryophanales; family Bacillaceae; genus Bacillus; species Bacillus sp. F19. Next base: position 2,572,022 of record CP085710.1, on the reverse strand, counting down.
TCCTGACAGGCTGTGTAATGGACGTTATGTTCAGTGATATTAATGAATCTACAATAAATGTGTTAACAAAGAACGGAAATGAAGTCACCATTCCGCAAAATCAGACATGCTGCGGAGCCCTTCACGTTCATGCGGGCGACAGAGATACAGGCCGCAAACTTGCAAAGCAAAACATTGAGGCTTTTAAAGATTCGGATAAAGTCATTGTGAATGCAGCAGGCTGCGGATGCATGCTTAAGGAGTACGGGGAATTATTCAGAGAAGTAGAGACAGAATGGCATGAGAAAGCAGAAGAATTTGCGGCAAAAGTAGTGGATGTTTCGAAATACCTCCATGGCACCGGCTATGAAAAGCCTAAAGCTGAATTAAACACTAGAATCACGTATCACGATGCATGCCACTTGGCACATGGACAGGGAGTGCGCCAAGAGCCCCGCGATATCTTACTCGATATTCCGGGCGTGGAAATGGTTCATATGCCAAACGCTGACAGATGCTGCGGAAGTGCAGGCATCTACAATATAACAAATCCGGAAATGGCAGGGGCTGTGCTTGAAAGCAAAATGGAAAATGTCCCTGATGATGTTGAAATGATTTCAATGGGCAACCCGGGCTGCATGCTGCAAATGGCTATGGGTGTTCAAAAATTCGGAAGAAATCAAAAGGTTGTTCATACTGTCCAGCTGCTGGATTGGGCCTATCAAATGGAGAAAAAAGGAAAGGAAGAACTGTAATGGCTATTAAAAGACTTAAAACGAAAGATAAACATATTCATAGCCTTGCAAAGCTGACTGGGGGTCCATCAAACATTCTCTATCATAAGGAAGATTTAATTGCCTATGATTGCGATGGTTTTACCATTCACAAACATTTGCCAAAAGCGGTTGTCTTTCCGAAAAATACAGAGGAAGTTGCGTCAATTGTCAAATACTGTTCAGAAAATCAGCTGCCATTCCTTGCGAGAGGTGCCGGAACAGGTTTAAGCGGCGGCGCCATTCCAATTAACGGTGAAGTCATAATCAGTCTGGTAAAGATGAAAAAGCTGATCAGTGTAGATCTTGAAAATAGACGTGCGGTGGTTGAACCCGGATTTATTAATCTAAAATTAACAAATTCTATTGCAGATAAAGGTTATTACTACGCACCGGACCCGTCCAGTCAATATTGCTGCACAATCGGAGGCAACGTTGCTGAAAATGCAGGCGGAGCCCATTGCCTTAAATATGGTGTAACGACAAATCATATCCTTGGACTGGAGGTTGTACTGCCGAACGGAGAGATTATTGAAATTGGAAAAAACGGAATCCCTGATTCGCCGGGCTATGACCTGCTTGGATTAATAACTGGATCAGAAGGAACGCTCGGGATCGTCACAAAGATCACTGTTAGAATCTTAAAAAATCCAGAGTCAAAGCAAACGGTTCTTGCTTACTTTGATAGTGTTTCAGACGGCAGCGGAGCTGTTTCAGATATTATTTCAGCAGGAATTGTTCCAGCAGCACTTGAAATGATGGATAAGGCTGCAATTGAAGGAGTTGAAGCTGCTGCCTTTCCAGTGGGCCATCCAAGAGACATTGAAGCTGTTTTATTAATAGAAGTAGACGGCATTTCCGCCGGTATCGATGAACAGATCGCGCAGATTCTTGAGGTGTGCACAAAATGGAATGTCCGTGAAGTAAAGGCTGCTGAAAGTGAAGCAGAGCGTGCAAGATGGTGGGCAAACCGAAAAACAGGCTTTGGAGCAATGGGGGCTATTTCACCGGATTATCTTGTACAGGATGGAGTCATTCCGCGAAGCAGACTTCCAGAAGTCCTTGAAAAAATCAATCAGATCAGCAAAGAATCGGGTCTTCGGATCGCCAATATCTTTCATGCCGGAGACGGCAATCTACATCCGCTTGTCTTGTTCGATTCAAGGATTCCCGGTCAAACAGAAGCAGCCTTAAAAGCAGGCAGTGAATGTCTAAAGGTTTGTGCTGAAGTTGGCGGAACCATTACAGGCGAGCATGGGGTGGGTATTGAAAAGAGAGAAGAAATGCGGTTTGTCTTTACGGATGAAGAGATTTTAGCCCAAACAAAAGTCCGGGAAGTCTTTAACCCTGATAATCTATTGAATGCAGGTAAATTATTTCCAAGTCCGGGACGCTGTGCTGAAGTGAAAAAAGAAATGAAAGCTGCAGCGCTGTAAAATAAATTGGTAAAATGTTCTGAAAATGATTGAAACCGCTTTGATTTTCATGCTATTATTTTTTTAACAAAAAGAAAAACAACGTTTCGTAATAACAAACACAAGGAGGAACGAATGATGAAAGGCTATATTCAAAAAGGCAATCTCCAGGTAGCAGACACTCTCTATAAATTTATTAATTCAGAAGCACTCCCGCAGACAGGTTTAGATCAGGATGCATTCTGGTCAGGTTTTGAGGCCATTGTTAAGGAGCTGACTCCCCAAAACAAAGAACTATTGAAAATCCGCGATGAGATTCAGAACAAAATTCATTCATGGCACAGGGAAAACAATAAAACATTTGATGTTGAATCGTATAAAGCATTCTTGTATGAAATTGGATATTTGGAGCCTGAGGCAGAAGAGTTTAAGATTACAACACAAAATGTTGATGATGAGATTGCTGTTCAGGCTGGACCTCAATTAGTCGTGCCGGTCAATAATGCGCGCTATGCCATCAATGCAGCAAATGCACGCTGGGGCAGCCTATATGACGCCCTTTACGGTACAGATGCCATCAGTGAAGAGGACGGTGCACACAGCAAAGGACAATATAACCCAGTGCGCGGAGAAAAAGTCATTGAATTTGCGCACAATTTCCTTGATGAAACAGTGCCTTTAAAAGATGCATCCCATAAAGATGCTGCAGAATACGTGATTATGGATGGAATATTATCAGTCACGTTAAGCAACGGTCAAAAAACAGTTCTTAAAGAGAAAGAAAAATTGGCTGGCTACCAGGGGGAAGCAAATTCTCCAGCTGCAATCCTATTAAAAAACAACGGGCTGCATTTTGAAATACAAATTGACCGCAGGCATCCAATCGGCAAAACAGATCTAGCCGGCGTAAAAGATATTCTGCTTGAAGCAGCGCTGACCACTATAATGGATTGTGAAGATTCCGTTACAGCTGTTGATGCTGATGATAAAGTTATCGTCTATCGAAATTGGCTAGGATTAATGACAGGAAATTTAGCAGCAACTTTCAATAAAGGCAACCAAACAATGATCCGGACCTTGAACCCTGACCGGTCGTATACCTCAGTAAATGGCGAAGAGTTTACTCTTTCAGGGAGATCGCTCATGTTTGTAAGAAATGTAGGTCATCTTATGACGAACAATGCCATTCTTGATGAAAACGGTGATGAAATACAAGAAGGCATCCTCGATTGCGTGATGACTGCAATGCTTGCAAAACACTCATTACTCGGAACCGGACAATATCAAAACTCTTCAAAAGGATCTGTCTACATTGTTAAACCGAAGATGCATGGATCAAAAGAAGTTGCTTTTGCCAACACTCTTTTTAATAAAGTCGAGGATTTGCTCGGGCTTGAACGCAATACCATTAAAATCGGGGTTATGGATGAAGAAAGACGGACGTCTCTAAACTTGAAAGCAGCAATACGTGAAGTTAAAGACCGAATCGCATTCATTAATACAGGATTCTTGGACCGCACCGGCGATGAAATTCATACTTCTATGGAAGCTGGCCCAATGATTCCTAAAAATGATATGAAATCTTCAGCATGGCTTCAGGGCTATGAAAAATCAAATGTTTATGCAGGCCTTGAAAGCGGCTTTCAGGGCCGTGCCCAAATTGGCAAAGGCATGTGGGCGATGCCGGATTTAATGGCAGAGATGCTTAAGCAAAAGTCTGGCCATTTAAAAGCAGGAGCAAACACCGCGTGGGTTCCTTCACCTACAGCAGCTACACTTCATGCCTTGCACTATCACAAGATAGATGTAACAGAAGTCCAGAATCAGCTTAAGGATGATGTGAAGGATCTAAGAAATGACATCCTCACCATTCCTGCTGCAGAAAAAGCAAACTGGAGCAAGGAGGAAATTCAGCAGGAGCTTGATAATAACGCACAAGGAATACTTGGATATGTTGTTCGCTGGGTCGAACAGGGCGTCGGATGCTCAAAAGTGCCCGATTACTATAATGTCGGCCTGATGGAAGACCGTGCAACGCTCAGGATCTCAAGTCAGCATCTTGCAAACTGGCTGCACCATGGCATCTGCACGAAAGAGCAAGTGAAAGAAACACTTGAACGCATGGCCAAAGTTGTAGACAAACAGAATGAAGGAGATTCGCGTTATCTGCCGATGGCGCCTAATTACGAAAATTCGGTTGCTTTCCAGGCAGCATGCGACCTTGTTTTTGAAGGCTACGATCAGCCAAATGGATACACAGAACCAATTCTGCATCGACGCCGTTTAGAAGCTAAAGCTAAATTTGCTGTAAAGCAATAACCTATTCATTTATTTTAAGGAGATGAGGCAATGCAGCACCTTCGGGAAAAATCGCTGGAACTTCACAAGCGTTCAAATGGGAAATTAAGTGTTACTGTTAAAGTTTCTGTAGAAAATTCACATGATTTAAGTCTTGTTTATTCCCCAGGGGTGGCAGAGCCTTGCAGAGAAATTCATCAAAATCCAGAAAAAATATACGACTATACGATGAAGGGCAATTTGGTAGCTGTCATTTCAGACGGATCAGCTGTATTAGGCTTAGGGAATATCGGAGCAGCCGCTTCAATGCCTGTAATGGAGGGAAAAGCCGCTTTATTTAAAGCATTTGCCGACATTGATGCTTTTCCGCTTTGTCTGAATACGAATGATCCTGATGAGATCATTGCAATTGTGAGAGCGCTGGAACCTACTTTTGGCGGAGTTAATTTAGAGGATATCTCAGCTCCAAATTGTTTTATCATTGAGGAACGTTTAAAACAGGAAATGAATATCCCGGTTTTCCACGACGATCAGCACGGAACAGCAATTGTAACAGCAGCAGGACTGATAAATGCTCTAAAGATGGTTAATAAACGCCTTGAAAAAGTGAAAATCGTTGTAAATGGCGCCGGTGCTGCCGGAATTGCGATTACTAAGCTGCTCCTTGAAATGGGAGCAGAAAATGTCATCATGTGTGATACGAAAGGCGCAATATTCAAAGGAAGATCTTCCGGCATGAATCCGATGAAAGAATTGATTTCAGAGCTGACAAATAAAAGCTTATTCCAAGGTTCGCTCGGCGAGGCTTTAGAGAATGCGGACGTTTTTATTGGCGTTTCTGCTGCGGGAGCTGTTTCATCTGAAATGGTTCAAGGGATGAATAAGGATGCAATTATTTTCGCCATGGCGAATCCTGATCCGGAAATCATGCCTGAAGCTGCAAAAGCGGCTGGAGCAGTGATCGTTGGAACAGGAAGGTCAGATTTGCCTAATCAAGTCAATAATGTCCTGGCATTTCCAGGGATTTTTAAAGGCGCCCTGCAAGTGCATGCCACTGAAATCAATGAGGAAATGAAAATGGCTGCTGTCTATGCCATTGCGGATTTAATTACACCATCAGAGCTTGAATATGAGTATGTCATTCCGCATGCTTTTGATAAAAGAGTTGCCGCCGCTGTATCAGAAGCTGTTGCAAAAGCAGCCGTCAGATCTGGAGCTGCCCGCAAATCAACTGTTTGAAAGGATTACAGCCATGAAATTTGTCCGATTTACAGATCAGTCAGCTATCTATCATGGAGTTTTACAAGACTCTGAAATCAAAGAAATACAAGGTGATATGTTTAAAGACTGGGAGTATACAGGCCGTTCTTTTCAAAGAGAACAGGCTCAGCTTCTAGCGCCCTTACAGCCAAATCAGATTATCGGAATAGGTGCAAACTATGTTTCTGATAAGAAGGATCTGCCTGAGGTTCTGCCTGAAATTCCGGTATTTTTTTTCAAGCCGACATCATCCGTAATTGGACCGGAAGAAAAAATTGTCATACCTGATGGTGCAAAACAGGTGAAATTCGAGTCAGAGCTTGCAATTATCATCGGGAAAGAGGCAAAAAATGTCCGTGAATCAGATGTTCTGGACTATGTATTTGGCTACACTGTAGGAAATGACGTAACAGCTCCAGCCTTTTTCCACGGAGACGGACACTGGACAATCGGAAAATCATTTGACACATTCACGCCTTTAGGACCATTGATTGAAACAGAGCTGGATCCATTCAATGTGAATGTGGAAGCCAGATTAAACGGGACTTTGAAACAGGATAGCCCGACCGAACTCATGATTATTTCGATTCGAAAAATGATTTCCTATTTGACCAGCGTTATGACCCTAAATGCAGGGGACGTGATATTAACAGGAAGTCCTGTTGGGGCAGAATTAGTCAATACAGGTGATGTCATTGAATGCGAAATCAAGGAAATCGGCATTCTGAGGAATTCATTTGCCAAAGCACGAGAAAGCGTTAAAAGTTAAATGATCCTTTTCTTTACCCGGAATCAGGCAGGATATACTAGAGTTAAAGTCAATTTGCACCAGAGGTGAGAGCATTGGATCGAGAAAATATGGTAAAGTCCGTCAGCCGGGCACTTGATATAATCACGCTCGTAAGTTTAAAAAAAGGCGGACTTGGGGTTACCGAAATAGCGAATCAAATCGATATAAACAAAAGCTCCGTTTACAGGATATTGTCTACGCTAGTGCAATACGGATATGCAGAACAGGATGCTGAGACGGGAAAGTACAAGCTTGGCTATAAATTCCTGGAAATCAGCTCAAAGCTGCTTGAATCAATCGATCTTAGAGCTGAGGCAAGAATGTATTTACAGGAGCTTGAAAATGAAACAAATGAGGTCATCCATTTAGTCGTGTATGATCAGGGTGAGGTTGTGTATATAGAAAAGCTTGATGGAAGTGAAACACTGCGGATGCACTCAAAAGTCGGCAAGCGTGCTCCAATGCATTGTACATCAGTTGGAAAAGCGATTCTTGCCCATCTTCCATCAAGTGTGGTTTTGGATATTTTAGAGCGGAAAGGCCTGCCAATGCATACGGACAAAACGATTACAAATAAAGATGATTTCCTTTTGGAGCTGAATACCGTCAGACAAAAGGGATATGCTTTGGACCTTGAAGAGAATGAAAACGGGATCACATGCATTGCCGTGCCGATTTTTGACCATATAGGCAATGCAATCGCAGCTGTCAGTATTTCAGGTCCAACTATACGAATGACAGAACATAGGCTGGAACAGCTTCAGTCCCGCATGCAGCACATCGGCAGGCAAATATCCGCAAGACTTGGCTTTGAAAAGAAAGAATGATCTTAAATTGTATGATTTGTTCGGGTTCACTTTTTTATAGGTATACCGGACAAATTTTTTTTGAGAAATAAAAGAAATTAAATATTCCAAATATTATCGAGGTAACTTTTGTTATACAACAATAATAAATATTTTTGTATAACATGTTTCTTTACTTGTAAATGCTGCGCATTTCGAAACAAAAAGGGGGAAATGTTTTTGAGTACCGGGATGTTGGGATTTTTGTCACTGCTGCCGATCTTAGTTGTGGGAATCTTCTTGGTAGGTCTCAGGTGGCCAGCCAGCAAAGCCATGCCAATATCGTATTTAACCGCGATTGGACTTGCGCTGTTTGTATGGAAAGTACCTGGAGCAACAGTTGCAGCAGCATCTGTCAATGGACTAGTGGTAGCAGCCACGCTGCTGTATATTATTTTCGGGGCGATCCTGCTGTTAAACACACTGCAGGAGAGCGGAGGAATAAAAACCATTCGTCAGGGCTTTACGGATATTTCAGTGGACAGACGCATTCAGGTCATCATCATCGCGTGGCTGTTCGGTTCATTTATTGAAGGAGCATCAGGCTTTGGAACACCGGCCGCTGTTGCTGTACCCTTGATGGTCGGACTTGGATTTCCGGCAATGGCAGCTGTTATTGCTGGAATGGTCATTCAAAGTACTCCAGTTTCATTTGGTGCCGTTGGAACACCAATGCTTGTCGGCGTTCAAACAGGCTTATCTGCAGATGCTGGCATTACGGATGATTTCCTTGCACTTGTCACCGAAATTGGAGGTCAGGTTGCGATTTTACATATGATTGCCGGAACGCTGATTCCGCTGTTCGTAGTCGCATTGATGACCAGATATTTCGGTAAAAACAAATCATTTACTGAAGGATTGAAAGTTTGGAAATTTGCATTGTTTTCAGCATTTGCTATGACGATTCCATATGTCATCGTAGCAAATACTTTAGGACCCGAGTTTCCATCAATGGTCGGCGGTTTGACCGGACTTGCAATTGTAGTTTTCGCTGCTAAAAAGGGTTTCCTGATGCCGCCAAAAGAAGAAGCATGGGATTTTGAAGAAAAGTCAAAATGGGATCCTGAGTGGACGGGTTCACTTGAAATGAAAGATATCACTCACAAGAGCGGAAATATGAGCATGCTTAAAGCGTGGGCACCCTATATTCTAGTTGGAGCATTTTTAGTAATTTCAAGATTGAAAGCGCTTCCTGTAATAGATTGGCTTCAATCATGGGTTGTGTCGTTTCCGAACATGTTCGGCTCTGAAGTCAGTGCAAGCTTTCAGCCGCTTTATTTGCCTGGAACCATCTTTATCTTAGTATCACTCATTACTTTCTTTCTTCATGGGATGAATGGGAGCGCATACAAATTGGCATGGTCTCAATCAGCTAAAACTACATTAGCCGCTTCTACAGCACTTGTATTTACAGTGCCAATGGTTCAGGTATTTACAAATTCAAAAGGAGGAGCAGCGGGTTTTGACGCGATGCCAATCGAACTCGCAAACGGAGCAGCTGCAATAGCAGGTGAATTTTGGCCGTTTTTCGCTACTTTCATAGGTGGAATTGGAGCATTTATCGCCGGAAGCAACACGGTCAGCAACATGATGTTCAGTTTATTCCAATATGATGTTGGCTCACAAATTGGTGTAGATCCTACTTGGATTGTAGCGCTTCAAGCCGTAGGAGGAGCTGCAGGAAACATGATTTGTGTTCATAATGTCGTTGCGGCATCAGCGGTAGTAGGGTTAATTGGAAAAGAAGGAGTTGTGATTAGGAAAACGTTATTTCCATTCTGTTATTATGCTCTTTTATCTGGTGCAGTCGGCTATTCGATTGTATGGTATTCACAAAAAGGAATCTTCAATCTTGGCTCCTATGTTGCTGCAGCGATTGCAATGGCTGCCATTTATATAGTGGCAACGAATCAGAAGCGTGCAGCATTGATTGTGGGCAATGATCGAAATATGAAATCATAGGATTTATTTTTGCAGAAGCTGCCATTTTAAATGGCAGCTTTTTATGTTAGATGAAATAGGCTTTTTCTGTTATTGCAAGAAGGTATAGTTGAAAGGAAGCACCTTTCTGAATCATATAAAAATCTGCTATTAATAGTTTTATTATTAAATTACTTTATCTTGCTATTATATTGAGTAAGTGTTTGGTTCCCAACGTTAAAAGTATATACTGAAAACGGAGGTGAACGAGTTGGATATGAAAAAACCGAACATTTCTGATGTTTACTGGAAGGCCATTACAGAATGTGACTCAGCGTATGATGACAAGTTTTACTATGGTGTAGAAACGACAGGCATCTTTTGCTGTCCTTCCTGTAAATCAAGGAAGCCCAATAAAGAAAATGTGCGAATCTTCAAAAATGCATACATTGCTTTAGAAGAAAAATTCAGACCTTGTAAACGATGTAAACCCGACGGCTTGCATTTGCCTGCTGAGGAATGGATCGAACAAATTGTTCAATGGATTGATCAGCATTATTTTGAGTCTCTAACATTGCAAACATTGGCGGATATATCCCATGGCAGTCCTTATCACCTGCAGCGATTGTTTAAACGTGTTAAAGGCATATCACCATCTGAATATGTACAGCAAATACGTCTGGAAAGAGCAATCTATCTGCTTGAGACAACCGGGTTATCGATATCTGACATCGGGCCTGCTGTGGGATTCTCAAGCACACCATATTTTATTACGCTATTTAAAAAGAAGTTGGGATATACACCATCAGGCTATCGAATAGCTTACCGCCAAAACTTGAAGAAGGAGCCGGTGAATAGAGATGAACACGGAAAAACAAATCATTAAATGGGGCATTCTGGAATACGGCCAGTGGCAATTATATGTAGCTAAGACTGAAAAAGGACTTTGTTATATAGGTTCACCAGGTCAAACGTTTGAGGAGCTTTACGCCTTGATGCAAAAACGCTTTCCTTATGCGAGCCTAATCGAAAATGAAGAATCTTTAATGCCATATATGAATGAACTGCGAGAATATTTTGAAGGTATTCGGCAATCTTTTTCATTAAGATTAGATGTAAAAGGAACACCATTTCAAGAAGCAATTTGGGAAGCCTTAAAGCAAATTCCTTATGGGAAAACATGTTCTTATTCAGATATAGCTGCGCTCGTTCAAAGACCTGCAGCGGTCCGTGCTGTTGGAACAGCAATTGGTGCCAATCCGGTTTTGATTACTGTTCCGTGCCACCGTGTCATTGGAAAGAATGGAGCTATAACAGGTTACAGGGGAGGCACGGAAATGAAACAATATCTGCTCCAATTAGAAACTCAAAATGTGGGGATGCCAAATGCATAATGAAGTGAGTTCTAAAATTAATTCACTCAGCTGGGACAAAATTCATCAGGCATTAGACAAGGCAGGGTTTGTAAAATTGCCCCCGCTGCTTAATCCTGAACAATGTCGAGAGTTTATGATGCTGTATGAACAAGAAGGGCTGTATCGCAGCACTATAAATATGAGTCGTTATCGCTTCGGTGAAGGGGAATATAAATATTTTGATTCTCCATTACCTTCATTATTGCAGGTGCTGCGCACTTCATTCTACCCGGAGCTTTCAAAAGCAGCCAATCGATGGTTAGAGCTGTTGGGCAAGGAAGCTGAATACCCAGATACACTGGCAGCATTTTTAGAAGTTTGCCATAAAAAAGGACAGAACCGCCCAACACCTTTAATACTGAAATATGAAGATGGGGGTTATAACTGTCTGCATCAAGATTTATATGGGGAAGTATTTTTTCCGTTTCAAGTTCTGATTACGTTAAGCAAGCGAGGAGAGGATTACACTGGTGGCGAATCCATTCTTGCAGGGGGCATGTGATTACATTAGAACAAGGGGAAGCGCTTATTTTTCCTTGCAAGCCACCGGCCGGTAGAAGGAAAGCGCGGCTTTTACAAAAATACGGTACGACATGGGGTCAGCACCCTGTTAACTGGAACGCGATATGGATTGGGAATTATTTTTCACGATGCAAAGTAAAGACGATATAAGATGAGAACTCAATTATTAGATAAAAAACCTAAAACAATTCTTAACATGTCGTTTCTTTCTGTCCGCGGCTTGCTTTGCTGGATGTGCGATTAATATAGCGTTATATATTTTAAAAGAACCAGTTTGCTCAGATCCAAAAACATTCTGTCAACACCATATACCCTTCAATTAAACAAATTTAATTGTAAAAATAACCTTTCAGAAAACAGGGATTTAAAAGAAATAGGATATGATTAATTCAAATGTATAAGGAGAAACCAATGAATGAAAAAAAACTAGTCGGTGAAAAAGCTGCTGAATTCGTTAAAGACGGCATGGCCGTAGGTCTTGGTACTGGCTCAACTGTATACTACACGCTTGAGAAGCTTGGTCAGCTGGTTAAAGAAGGACTCCAAATGAAAGGGATCCCTACTTCAAAGGCAACAGAAAAACTGGCACAAGAATTCGGAATACCACTTACAAGTTTTAAAGAGATCACTTATCTTGATCTGGCAATCGATGGTGCGGATGAAGTAGATCCTGACCTTAATCTGATAAAAGGAGGCGGGGGAGCCCTATTAAGGGAAAAAATCATTGCGGCAGCAGCTAATACCTTTATAGTTGTAGCAGATTCGTCTAAATTGTCAGCAAAACTGGGGTCATTTCGGCTTCCAGTTGAAGTGATTCCATTTGGATATGAGCAGACTGCAAAACAAATCAGCTCAACTGGCTGTATCCCTGAAATGAGGCTCTCGGATGGGAATCCTTATATTACTGATAATCACAACTATATCTTCGACTGTGAGATTCCTGAAAATTCACAGCCTAATGAATTGGAAACCGTTCTTAATATGATCCCTGGTGTAGTCGAAAATGGTTTGTTTACAAAAATGGCCGATGTCATAATTACTTTAGATGCTAATAAAAAAACAGTCTTAATGAAGGAAAATAACAAATAGTGAGATGCAGAAAAAACATGTGCTGATTAGACTGCACATGTTTTTTTATCCAATGCATTTGTTTCTTTTTACAAAAATTAATGAGTAATCTCTTCTTAATTTTGGATTTATCTATATATCATTTTCACAAAACGGCTACTATAATTCAGTTGGAATATTACAAATATACAGATATCATTTACAGAACCCGTTGTTAAGACATCGTTTTATTAACTTTAAAGGTCCTATCGTGACTCCTCTTAATCGAGATGCTTTCAATGTTGCTGATATCGATCATGCTGCAAGCGCATTTCCAGAGCTGAATTTTATTGTGGAGCATGTAGGGCTGAAAATGCAGCAAGGCTATATAACATTGACATTGAAGCACAGAAAGTACTATTAAGCGGCTGTGAACTTGCAGCTCATAGAGTATAAAAAGAAATCTATTAAAACAGGGAGGTGTTCCGATGAACAAAGAAGAACAAGTATATAAGAGGCTTGATAAAGTTCATGACCCTGAGTTAGATCAGCCCTTAACAGAATTAGGATTTATTGATTCTATAGATATTGATCAGGATAGTGTAGAGGTCATATTCCGTCTGCCAGCCTATTGGTGTTCATCCAACTTCGCTTTCATCATGGCAGAGGATATCAATAAATATGTGTCCGAATTAGGCTGGGTTAAAGAGGTAAAGGTCAATTTAATTGATCACTGTGCTTCAGATGAAATTAACAATGGTGTGAAAGACCGGAAACGCTTCAGTGAGTCTTTCAGCAAATTATCTGGCGGTGATTTAGAGGAACTGCGTCAAACCTTCCAAATAAAAGCGTTTTATGCCAGACAGGAAAAAATAATAAAATATCTTCTTAAAAATGAGTTGTCCAAAAAAGAATTATTTGACCATAAAACATCCCTTGCTTTTACTACTCCTGACGGGATGCACTCATTCGAGAAACATTTTCAGAGTATTTGCCTGGAGCAAAACGAACTCAGTATGGATATAGGAGGCCAGTACTGCAGAGGTCTGTATGATTTACCAGCAAAACCTGCAGAAAGATAAAACTTGGATCATGAATGCATTGCATTCTTGAAATAAATTTTAGGAATGGGAAGGATGAATAGTTATGAGTAAAAATGTGTTAATTTTAACTGGGGATGCTGTAGAGGCTTTGGAAGTATTTTATCCATATTATCGCTGTCTGGAAGATGATATTAATTGTACCATTGCTTCACCTGTGAAAAAAAAGCTGCAGACCGTTGTTCATGATTTTCTACCTGAGATGGAAACCTTCACAGAAAAATGGGGATATAAAATAGATTCTCATGCTTCTGTTGATGACATTGATCCAGCTGACTATGACGGATTGATTATTCCGGGAGGACGTGCACCGGAATATATCCGAATGAATACAAAGGTTCAGGAAATTGCTGCCCATTTCTTAAAAGAAGACAAACCGCTGGGCGTCATCTGCCACGGACAGCTAGTTTTAACAACTGTCAGAGAATACATTCAAGGACGTGAAATGACTGCGTATTCAGCATGTCGTCCAGAAGTAGAGGCAGCCGGAGCTACATATATAGAAGAAATGCTACATGTGGACGGAAATTTAGTTACAGGGCATGCATGGCCTGATTTACCTGGATTTATGAGAGAATTCTTTAAACTATTAAATGTAAAAAAAGAAGCAAACGTATAAGCAGCGAGCGCAGGCGTCTGTACGTTCCGCAAATAACCGATGCCGATAACTCAAAAAAGACTGCAGGAATGACTTTCCTGCAGTCTTTTTATAAAAAAACCTGCTAAACTTAAGAAAACTAGATGAAGAAGGTGTCCCTGTGCAGCTTGTGCCTGAACTTTCAAAAAAAATCATAAATGAAGTGCAGCGTGTGATCTCCGAAGATTTCATCGTCATTAATCCAAGCGGAACGATCATTGCTTCAACAGATGAAAAGAGGGTGAACTCTTTTCATGAAGGCGCATCCATAGTGATGGAGACTAAAAAGAAGCTGTACATAACAGAAGGAAAAGCTGAAAAACTTAAAGGAGTGAAACCAGGCATCAATTTACCAATCTTTTTTGAACATGAAGTTATTGGCGTCATCGGCATCACCGGAATTCCCTCAAATGTCGAACCCTATGCAGAAATAATCAGAAGAATGACCGAACTCATCATCCGCGAGGCCGCGTTTGTGGAGAAAAGAGAATGGGAACAAAGGGGACTTGAATCATTCTTTTATGAATGGATCTATACGAATAACATAGATCAGGATTTTATTGATCGAGGCCATATTTTGGGCGTTGACTTAACAATTCCCTATTTATGTCTTCTTTTTCAAGTGGATCAATCCTTATCTGCAGAAGAGTATAAAGAAGTTCAAACTAAACTTTCATCATGGTTTGACTCAAAATTTGCAGCCTGCAAAAATGACTTTCTTTTGCGCTGGGGTCATGGACGGTTTGTCCTATTTAAAGATACACGCCATTCAAAATCGGTGAAGATTTTAAAACAGGAGCTGGAAGCGCTTCGTTTGGATTTTTTAACGAACTGTCAAATTTCCATTTCAATTGGCGGCGGAAAATCAATTGAAAATGTACAAAAATCGTATCAGGAGGCTGGAAAAGCATTAAAAGTTTCTCAAAAGAGAAATCGTGCTGTTTGCTATGATGATCTGCTGCTGGATATTGTTTTAGAGGAAGTGACTGAGGAGACAAGAGAGGTCTTTTTAGACAGAGTCATTTCATCAATCCGAAATGATGCCGAATTGCTGATCACCTTAAAATCCTTCTTTTCACATAATCATTCATTAAAGAAGACTGCTGATGCTCTTCATATCCATATTAATACGCTTCATTATCGACTTAAGCAAATAAAAGAACTGACGGGTATCGATCCAAAATGTGCTGAGGGGATTGCTATGTTTTATCTCGCATTGTCTTTTTTAAGTGAAGATAAACATACAAAAATATAGTTATTTTTATATGTTTTTTTGTATGTTCATACATAGGTTTTTCGCATAGTTCTCTTTATAATGAATAGTATAGAGAGGGGCGTTCAAAATGCTTAATGAATCCATAAAGAAACGATTGATCGACGTCGTAGGAAAGGACTATTTTCAAGATTCGAATGAAGCGAGACTGGTATATTCATATGATGCTACGCCAAACTTTCAAGCGATGCCAGACGGAGTCATCATGCCTCAAAATAAAGAACAAATTTCAGCGATTTTAAAAATATGCAGCGAAACAGGTATACCGATTGTTCCACGCGGATCAGGCACTAACTTAAGTGCAGGCACTTGTCCGACAGAAGGCGGCATCGTTCTGCTGTTTAATCACATGAATAAAATTCTGGAAATTGATGAAGAGAATTTAACAGCAATTGTTCAGCCTGGCGTGATTACGCTGAATATCATTCAAGCCGTTGAAGAAAAAGGCTTGTTTTACCCGCCAGATCCAAGCTCAATGAAAATCTCGACAATCGGCGGAAATATTAATGAGTGTTCTGGCGGATTGAGAGGTCTTAAATATGGTACAACGAAGGATTATGTTCTGGGCCTTGAAGTCGTTTTGCCTAACGGAGACATCATTCGTACCGGAGGAAAACTCGCTAAGGATGTAGCCGGTTATGATTTGACCAGTCTCTTTGTTGGTTCGGAAGGAACACTTGGAATTGTGACGGAAGCCATCTTGAAATTGATTCCAATCCCAGAAACAAAGGAAACACTTCTGGCTCTTTTTGAAGACATGGATGCAGCAGCCAAAACGGTTTCAGCCATTATCGCAAATAAAATCATTCCTGCTACCCTGGAATTTTTAGATCAGCCTACATGCGAGGTAGTCGAAGATTTTGCAAAGGTGGGCTTGCCGACTGATGTAAACGCTGTCTTGCTGATCGAACAAGATGGTCCTCCAGAGGTAGTTGCACGTGATATATTGGCAATCTCAGAGATTTGCAAACAGGGTAACGCTGTTTCTGTTAAAATTGCAAAATCAAAAGAAGAAGCAGAAGCACTGAGTACGGCAAGAAGATCAGCTTTGTCTGCCCTGGCACGAATGAAGCCGACAACCATTCTTGAAGACGCAACAGTTCCTCGTTCAAGAATAAGTGAAATGGTTCAAGCGATTAATCAGATTGCTTTAAAATACAACCTGAAGATATGTACATTTGGCCATGCCGGAGACGGAAATCTTCATCCTACTTGCCTGACAGATGCACGTGATAAGGAAGAGGTTCACCGGGTGGAACTTGCTTTTGAGGAAATTTTTCAAAAAGCGATCGAACTGGGAGGCACTATTACTGGTGAGCATGGCGTAGGTGAAATGAAATCTCCTTATTTAGCCATGAAAATAGGGGAAGAAGGAATAGCTGCCATGAAAGCAATCAAATCATCTCTTGATCCACATGGAATCATGAATCCCGGAAAGATATTTGCAAAGGATTCAAGAAAAAGAGTGGTGATCTCTTCATGAATCAAACAACTGCTAAAGAAATTCAAACTGAATTTAAAGAACGACTAGACTATGACGAGCTCATGAACTGCATGCGCTGCGGTTTTTGTCTGCCTTCCTGCCCAACTTACGGTCAAACCAATCAGTATGAAGCTGCATCACCAAGAGGGAGAATTGCGCTTATGAAAGGAGTAGTTGACGGCTTAATTGAGCCTGATGACTCGGTTGAAAAGCAATTAAATCTCTGCTTGGGCTGCCGTGCATGTGAACCGGTCTGTCCCTCTGGCGTGAAATATGGACATTTGCTTGAAGAGGCAAGAGATATCATTCAGCAGAAAAAGAAGCACAAGTGGCCTGTCAAAGTACTCAGACATGTAGTGTTTGATCAGCTTTTCCCACATAAAGAGCGGTTAAAGAAAGTTCATTATTTATTAAGTTTTTATCAAAAGAGCGGAATACAAAAGGCGGTTCAGAAAACGGGAGTACTGAATATTTTGCCGGGTAATTTAGCTGACATGGAAAAAATCCTGCCTGTTATTCCAGGAAAAAAAGAACTGAATAACCGGCCATCATCATTTAAAGCTGAAGGAACAACAGTGAGGAAGGTTGCATTTTTCACGGGCTGTTTAATGGATACGATGTTCATGGATACTAACAATGCAACCATAAAGCTTTTGCAAAAGGCCGGGTGTGACGTCATTCTTCCAGAGATGCAAGTATGCTGTGGAGCCTTGCATGCACATGGCGGAGAAAAGTCGGCAGCTAAGGAACTTGCAAAGCAAAACATTGCAGCATTTGAATCACTCGAAGTTGATGATATCGTTCTGAATGCCGGCGGCTGCGGTGCTTTACTTGTTGAATATGATCACCTGTTAAAGGATGAGCAGGAGTGGAAAGACCGGGCAAAGGCTTTTTCTGAAAAAGTGAAAGATTTCTCAGAAATCTTGATACTGCAAAATTTCATGGAACAGGATTTATCACTGCCAGATCAAATCATCACGTATCAGGATTCCTGTCATTTGCGGAATGTTATGAAAACATCAAGTGCACCGAGAATCCTAATGCATTCAATAGCGGGAGTCACATTCAGAGAAATGAAAGAAGCCGATCAGTGCTGCGGTTCAGCAGGCATTTACAATCTGACGGAAGAAAAAATGTCCATGCAGATTCTTGATTATAAAATGGAGCGTGTTAAGGAAACAAAAGCGCATACCATTGTAACGGCAAATCCAGGATGTCTGCTGCAAATGAAGCTTGGCATTGTTAGAGAAGGACTTGAAGAAAATACCCGTGCCATTCACCTGGCCGATTTGCTGATTGAATCAATTGAAACTGAATAATGAGGTAAAAGGTTCTATATCATTATAGAACCTTTTAGAAATATCCAAATATTCAAATAGTGTATAATAAAGAAATAGACTAAAAGAATAGGAGGAGTTTTTTTGAAAGTATCCTTGTTCATTACATGTTTAGCAGATGTATTCTATTCAAATGTCGGTAAAAGCACGGTTGAATTGCTTGAAAAGCTTGGCTGTGAGGTTGATTTCCCAAACAGTCAGACCTGTTGCGGCCAGCCTGCCTATAATAGCGGCTATCATAAGGAAACAAAAGAAGTGGCAAAGCATATGATCACAGCTTTTGAACAATCTGATTATGTTGTAGGGCCATCCGGTTCATGTGTGGCCATGCTGCATGAATATAAGGGACTGTTTGCAAATGATCCTGATTGGAGAGAAAAGGCACATCAGCTTGCTGCAAAATCATTTGAACTTACACAATTTTTAGTCGACGTGCTGAAAGTTGAAGATGTAAATGCGTATCTTCCAGTCCATGCTACTTATCATAAATCGTGTCATATGACCAGGCTCATAGGGGTGACGGATGCTCCTGAAACATTACTTCGGAATGTAAGCGGTTTAAATGTTACGCCGCTTCCCAACAGTCATGATTGCTGCGGATTTGGCGGAACGTTTTCTGTTAAAATGGTTCCTATTTCAGAGCAAATGGTAGACGAGAAGGTAAAGCATATTCAAGATACGGATGCTGAACTTTTAATAGGTGCAGACTGCGGCTGTTTGATGAACATCGGCGGCAGAATCAACCGCAAAGGGATTCCTATAAAAGTGATGCATATTGCAGAAGTACTGAATAGCGGGGTGAAATGACATGCCAATGAAAATAGGAAACGAAGCTTTTTTCGACCGGGTTGAAAAAGGAGTAAACAATCCGTTCATGAGAAATGCCGTTGCTTCTGCACAAGAACGAATGCAGGGAAGACGCCTTCAGGCAACGGAAGAGCTTGGTAATTGGGAAGAGTGGCGGAAACTTGGGGAAGAAATCCGCACACATACAATGGAAAACCTGGATTATTATTTGGAGCAGCTGAGTGATAATGTTGCAAAACGCGGCGGCCATGTCTTTTTTGCCGCAACAAAAGAAGAAGCTAACAAATACATAACAGATATTGCTATGCAGAAACAAGCAAAAAAGGTTGTCAAATCAAAGTCGATGGTAACAGAAGAAATCAACCTGAATGATGCTTTGGAAAAAGCAGGCTGTGAAGTGATTGAGACAGATCTTGGGGAATATATTCTTCAGCTTGATGACCATGATCCCCCTTCGCATATTGTTGTTCCTGCACTTCATAAAAACAAAGAACAAATTCGTGATACATTTAAAGAAAAACGCGGCTACGAAAAAACAGAAATGCCTGAAGAGCTCGCCCTGTTCGCCAGAGAGCAGCTTCGCAAGGATTTCCTAAGCGCAGATTTGGGCATCACGGGATGTAACTTTGCAGTAGCAGAATCCGGCTCAATCAGTTTGGTAACGAATGAAGGAAATGCAGGCCTTGTAACAGCATTGCCGAAAACACAAATAACGGTGATGGGGATGGAGCGCATCGTGCCTACATGGGAAGAGCTTGATGTGTTAGTCAGTTTGCTGTGCAGAAGCGCAGTAGGACAAAAGTTAACGAGCTATATTACGGGATTAACTGGTCCAAAAGACGATGGGGATGCAGACGGTCCAGAAGAATTTCATCTCGTTATCGTAGACAACGGCCGTTCAAATATACTAGGCACTGAGTTTCAAAGTGCTCTTCATTGCATCCGCTGTGCTGCCTGTGTAAATGTATGTCCTGTTTATCGTCATATTGGAGGTCATTCCTACGGATCAATCTATGCGGGTCCAATCGGTGCCGTCCTTTCGCCGCTGCTTGGAGGCTATGAAGATTACAAAGAGCTTCCTTTCGCATCATCTCTATGTGCAGCATGTACAGATGCCTGCCCTGTTAAAATTCCTCTGCATGAACTATTAATCAAGCACCGCCGAAAAATTGTCGAAGATGAAGGGAAATCGACATTTGGGGAAAAGCTTGCAATGAAAGGCTACCAGTTGGCTGCAAGCTCGCCAAATTTATATGGAGCTGGAACAAAATCAGCATCAGCGGTGATGTCGCCATTTACGAGTTCAGGCAGCATCAAAAAAGGACCTGGCCCTATCAAGCCTTGGACAGATGTACGGGACTTTCCTGCTCCAAGTAAAGAGAGATTTAGAGATTGGATGAAGGGGAGAGAGGAGAAATGATAAAAGGCAACATACAAAATCGGGATCCATTTCTTGAAACAGTTGCTGCAAAACTCGGCAGGGGCAGAAGAAAAGAAGTTACTAAACCCGATTGGTCCACTACTCCTCAATGGGAAGTATTAAGACATGCGGATGCAGATGAGCTAGTAGAAGTTTTAAAAAAGCAGTGTCTGTTAATCCATACACAGTTTATTGAAACGACTGCTTCTCAGCTTTCTGATAAAATGATGCATGTTTTTGACGAATATGAGGTAAAATCAGCGGTAATCGCCAAAGACGAACGCTTTCTAGAATTTGGTTTGGTTAATGAAATCACGAAAGCATGGCCAAATTCTGGCATACATGTTCACGAATGGGATCACAAATTAAAAGAGAAAAATATTGAAGCTTCGGAAAGAGCCGATATCGGAATCATATTCAGCGACATGACCCTCGCTGAATCAGGAACCGTTGTGGTGTTCAGTGATAAAAGCAAAGGCAGGTCCATAAATCTCCTTCCTAAAACCTGTCTCTGCATCATTCCAAAAAGCACGATTGTACCAAGATTGACTCAAGCGGCTGAACAAATAAGTGCCCTAATTAAAAAGGGTAATCATTTATCGTCATGTGTTGACTTTATATCGGGACCAAGCAACAGTGCCGATATCGAACTTAATCTGATTGTTGGGGTTCACGGGCCGATAAAAGCATCCTATATTGTTGTTCATGATAAATAGATCTTATAAATAAACCCCGGCTGCTTGGATGGCAGACGGGGTATTATACTTATTCAAATAATTTCGGAATTCCATTAATAAGCGAGTATCCGCCCATAAGTGACATGGCTACAACGATCAATGCGCCAAAAATAGTTAACCATACAGGATGCTTGTAATCACCGACAATTTTCTTTTTATGTGCAGCAATCAGCATAACTGCAAGGGCGATAGGTAAAATTAACCCGTTGAGTGAACCAACCAGAATAAGAATTTTAACAGGTTCCCCGATTATAGCATATACAAACGTGGAGACTGCAATAAATCCAACAATAAACCATTTATGATATTTCTCAATCATTGGGTTGAAGGTTCTTATGAAAGAAACAGATGTATAAGCAGCACCGACTACAGACGTCACAGCAGCTGCCCACATAATAATTCCGAACATTCTGTATCCGACATTTCCTGCAGCGTGTTTAAAAACAGAAGCTGGAGGATTGGCAGGATCTAAAACCAGCCCTTGAGCAACAATACCTAAGGCAGCTAAGAATAAGAATATGCGCATGATAGATGCAATGCCAATTGCAGAGATGGAGCTTTTCGTTACTTGAGGCAGGGCTGCTTGTCCTTTAATGCCAGCTTCAAGCAATCGGTGTCCTCCGGCAAATGTGATATATCCTCCAACAGTTCCTCCTACAAGAGTGACAATCGCCAGATAATCAATAGTGTCAGGCTTAACCGTTTTTATAGCTGCTTCAGCTAAAGGCGGCTGGGCAGAAACCATGACATAAAGGGTAAGGGCAATCATGACAAAACCCATTACTTGTGCAAAACGGTCCATCACTTTACCGGCTTCTTTTACAAGAAATATCCCAATTGCAATGATGCCGCTCAGGATGGCTCCTGTTTGAGTAGACATCCCGAACATCACATTTGTGCCTAGTCCAGCTCCGCCGATATTCCCAATATTAAATGCAAGTCCCCCAAGCACGATTAAGATAGAGATAAAATACCCAAGACCAGGGAGTACAGCATTCGCTATATCCTGAGCTGGTTTCTCAGCCACTGCAATGATGCGCCATATATTCAGCTGTGCACCAATATCAATAATGACAGACATCAAAATCACAAACCCGAAACTTGCAGCTAGAACCTGTGTAAAATGAGTGGTTTGAGTTAAAAATCCAGGGCCGATGGCAGAAGTTGCCATCAAAAAGGCTGCTCCAAGCAGCAGGCTGAAGTTTGATTGTTTTTTCATGGTGATACCTCCTGAATGTTTTTAAGTAAGAACTTTGCTTGCTTTTTTGATGCTTATTCCTGCATGCTGCAGGGCATCGGATATGTATTTTGCAAATTGAAGGGCATGTGCGCCATCTCCATGAATGCAAATAGTATCTGCTTTAATTGACAGGTTCTTTCCGGAAAGCGATGTGACTTTCCCATCTTTCACCATTCGTATCACTTGAGCTACTGCCGTTTCGTGATCCTCAATCAATGCGCGGGGGTCTCGTCTTGAGGTTAACGTGCCATTATCCTGATACGTTCTATCAGAAAAGACCTCACTTGCAGTTTTTAAACCTAATTTTTCTCCGGCTTTAATTAATTCACTGCCGGCAAGGCCGAAGAGAATCAGGTTCGAATCAACTTTGTAAACCGCCTCAGCAATGGCTTCTGAGATGTGGCTGTCTACAGAAGCCATATTATAAAGGGCACCGTGCGGTTTCACATGCTGGAGAGATCCTCCTTCAGCTGCGGCAAAGCCAGATAATGCTCCAATTTGATAGACAACCAGGTCATATACTTCTTTAGGAGTGAGGTCAATATTTCTTCTTCCAAACCCTGATAAATCATTAAAACCGGGATGGACCCCGATTCCAACGCTTTTATCAATCGCAAGTTTAACCGTTTTTCTCATTGTTGAGGGATCACCGGCATGAAAGCCGCAGGCAATATTAGCCGAAGAAACGTAATTCAATATTTCTTCGTCATTCCCCATTTTATAAGCGCCAAAGCTTTCTCCCATATCGCAGTTTAAATCAACTTTATGCATGATAATCATCTCCCTAACTCGTTTTTAGGAACAGCCCCTGTTTTAAGTGCTGCAATCTTCTTTCTCTATCAATCAGCAGCTCCTGAGCTTCGTCGAGCGATATTTCCTTAAATTGAACAACTTCTCCAGGTTTGAATTGGGAAAGGTAGGGCAAATCGACAGATGCTACCTGTGCGATCTTCGGATATCCTCCCGTTGTTTGCCTGTCAGCAAGCAGAATAATCGGGTTCCCGTCAGCAGGAACTTGAATGGTTCCAAAGGTGACAGCTTCCGAAATCATTTCTGCTTTGTTTTCTAATGTAAGCTTGGGACCTTCCATCCGGTAGCCCATGCGGTCAGATTGAGGCGTGATTTTAAAAGGTTCAGAGAAGATCAGAGATTGGCTTTCCTCTGTAAAGTCATCAAATTGCCTTCCTTTTACAACACGTACGCATACATCCTCTCTTAAGAAAGGAAAAAATTCCGGAGATGCGGACCAATCAATTTCCGAATAAGGAGCAGAGTCAAAAAAACGTTCAAAAAGGGTAGTGGACTGCTCAGACATCTTTCCAAAAGATAGTATGTCCCCATTTTCGATAGCTCTTCCTGCATATCCGCCAATTCCTGCTCGTAAATAGGTTGATTTGCTTCCCATCACCTCGGGAACATCAAATCCCCCAGCGGCTGCAAGATAAGCTCTGCATCCTTTTTTAGCCCTTCCAAATGTAAGCAAACTGCCTTTTTTCACAAATAACGGCCGCCACATTTTTGCAGGCCGGTCATTCAGAACGGGTGATAAATCTCCGCCGCAAATAGAGATCAGTGAATCTGACTGAAATTCAAAATGGGCTCCGAGCATCGTCATTTCAACTGCTGCCTCGTTCTCAGAATTTCCTACAAGCATGTTGGCGATTCTGTGAGAGAGGGTATCCATCGCACCGCTTGCGATTACACCATACTTTTGGGAACCATATCTGCCAAGATCTTGAATAGATGTCAGAAGTCCTGATTTTTTGACTTTAATCGTCATATCATTTTCTCCTTTTCTTCAAGAAATTGATCATATGAGATCGGTTTGAATTGAATAACATCCCCGGCTTTTAATAGACTAGGAGATTTCCTTTCAGGCTGAAACAGTTTTAAAGGGGTTTGTCCAATTAATTGCCATCCGCCTGGTGTCTCAATCGGATAGATACCTGTCTGGCTTCCTGCAATTCCAACTGAGCCAGCGGGTATCTTTAATCTTGGAGAACTTCTTCTTGGTGCTGCGATTTTTTCAGACATTCCGCCAATATAAGGAAAACCGGGAGCAAAGCCAATCATATACACTAAATATTCGTTGGCTGAATGAATGCCGATCACTTCCTCAGCTGATAACTTGTTATGCTCTGCTACAAATTCCAGATCCGGACCGAGCTCTCCGCCATAGCACACTGGGATTTCAATTGTTCTTCCAAACTCAGATTGTGTTTTATCCAAGGTTTTCATCGTTTCTGTTATGTATTCTGAAACAATCTGATAGGGAAGGGAATGCTGGTTGGCCCTGCCTGCTTTAATAGGATCATAAATAAGCGTGACTGTTGTGAACGCAGGAATGCATTCAATCACCCAATCAGGCGAATGATGATCAAAATAGGAGAAAACATGCTGAACGTTTTCATGAATATTCATTTCAATTTTCTTTCCAAGTTCGATAATTATTGCGGCATCACCTAAGGGACTTAGGGTAAACTCCATTTCAGCACCTCCTAAAATTGATGTATAAATATGAATAAGTTATTCATATTAGATGTAGTTCATCTTATAATAAGAGCGCTCAGAATTCAAATAAGATTTTTAATAATTTGGGTTTGACAAGAAAAGGAAAGTGAAGTAAATTTGAGGTAAGCTTTTATCATTCTCCATACAATCATCCTTAAAAAGGGGTTTTGTTATATGTTAGGTGTCGTTCTTAACTAATCCGTAATTTCATACGGTCATCTCTGTGTCCAGCGTGCAAAAAAAAGTTTTTGCAGCGCTTATTTAACTATGCGCAGATCGATGAGTTAAGAACAAATCATAGCATATGAGAGGTGCCTGCTCAGCTGTGTTTTTATGCACAGTTTTTTATTTGTCCAAAAAAGGATGAGAGCAGTATGGAGAAAAAGCGCTCTATATACCATTTCAGCCGCAATGAACATTTGTTCACTGCGGCTTTTTTTCGTTACTAAGGAGGATATTCAAATGAACGACAATACTTTTAACATTTTAGATTACTGTACTATAAAAGAAACAATCAGCACTTATGCAATGACAGATTCAGGCAGGCAGCGTGTTTTAGCCATTATGCCGCTTAATCATGTAAAGCAAATACAGGCACTTTTATCAGAGACAGACGAAGCAGCAGCAATTATAGAGAAAAGTTCCAGTGTTCCTATTTCAGGACTTGAGGGCATTGAAGCCATCGTAAAGCAGTTCAATAAAGGTGTTGCTTTAAGACCGCATCACTTTTCCCAGCTCCTGTCATTTATTGAAGATGGCTTAAAAATGAAACGTTTCATGAAAGATAAAGTAATGCTGGCACCTCGTGTTTCTTCGTATGTATTTGGGATTGAAGAGCTTCCGGAGATCGCTGCTGAAATCATCAGATGCATACGCAACGGAAGAGTTGACGACATGGCGAACAAAGAACTGTCAAAAGTAAGAAAGCAGCTGGCGATTGCAAATGAACGTTTGAAAGAAAAACTGAATTCCATCATTAAGTCTTCAAAATATAAGAGCTATCTGCAGGATGCAATTATAAGTGAAAGAGGCGGCCGCTTTTGTGTTTCTGTTAAAAAAGAATATAAAGGAAAAATCAGAGGAGCCGTTCTTGATGCATCAGCCTCCGGTTCAACACTTTATGTTGAACCGGAAGATGCAGCCGCCATTCAGGATCAGATCAATCTTTTATTGTCACAGGAAGAGCTGGAGTCTGAAAAGATTTTAAGCTATTTAACAGGCTTGGCAGAGTCCCATGAAAAACAGCTTCTTCAATCTATAGAAGTGATGGTGCACTACGATGTCTTATTTGCAAAAGCAAAATACAGCCGCGCTATTGGAGGAACCGCACCAGCTGTTCATGATCAAAAAATGATCTATCTTAAAAATGCCAAGCATCCGCTCTTAGGCAGCAAAGCCGTTCCTTTGACTTTCGAAATCGGCAAGGATTTTCAGGCACTCGTCATTACCGGTCCAAATACGGGCGGAAAAACGGTGGTTTTAAAAACGGTAGGTCTACTTGTTCTGATGGCGCAATCCGGTTTTCATATACCTGCTGATAAGGAAAGTTATATCGGCATCTATCAGCAGATTCTGCTGGATATTGGCGATGGTCAAAGCATTGAACAAAACTTGAGCACGTTTAGTTCTCACATGACGAATATTATTTCAATCTTAAAGAAAACAAATGAATATAGCCTTGTTTTGCTTGACGAATTAGGTTCAGGAACAGATCCGGGTGAAGGAATGGGGCTTGCAAGTGTCATCCTTGAAAAGATTCATCAAAAAGGCGCCACCTTGCTTGCCACCACACATTACAGTGAAATAAAGGATTTTGCTGAAAGTGAAGAAGGATTCATAAATGGATCGATGGATTTTGATTTAGAGACCCTTCAGCCCACATATAATCTGAAGATAGGCGAAGGCGGAGAGAGTCAGGCATTTTCAATCGCACTGCGCTTAGGCATGCATCCCGAATTAATTGAAAAAGCCCATGCTATCACTTATAAAGAGACAAAAAAGTATGGGAAAGATCAATATGATTTATATGAAAAAAAGGAACTGGATAAACAAATCTCAATTAATCGTTACAAGACGAAACAGCCAAAAGCAAAAGAGGCGGAGGTTCAGACTTTTTTAAAAGGAGATAACGTGCTTATAAAAGCAACAAATGAGCATGCTATCGTTTATACTGGTCCAGATAAAGGCGGAAATTACACGGTCTTTGTGAAAGGGACAAAACGATCCGTCAATCATAAACGAATGCAGCTTCATATTTCAGCTAAAGACCTTTATCCTGAGGATTACGATTTTGACATCATTTTCGAATCAGCCGAAAATCGAAAAAAAGCAGTGCAGATGAACAAGAGACATTCTGAATTAACCATTGAACGAGAAGAATAGAAAAGAACAAGAGCCTATTTGACTCAGGCATGGCCGATAAGTTATCTGGCAGTGGCTGAGGAGCTGGGCGATGGAGCTAGACATCTCTTAAAAAAATGAAAGGGACATTATTGTCCCTCTTCTTCCAGTTCTTCATTATCTTCATCTGTGATATCGCCATCCGTTTCTTCTTCCACTTCTTCTTCAACATCATTGTTCATTTCATCCTGTTCGCCATCATCACAAGCAGCCAGGCCTCCAAGCATAATAGCAAGAGTCATTCCGCCTGCAAGGCATTTCTTTTTCCAAGTCATAAGATTAGCCTCCTAAAAAATCATAGTAATCATTCAATACCCAATTTGCTTTCCGCTAAACGAATGAATGGAAAGATTGTCAATTGAAAGGAGATTAAATAAATGGGAAATGTGGATAAGAGAAATAAGTTAAATGAAGGGGTTTTTAGTTATCAGACATCAAAAGATAAAACGGTCCTTATTTATTGGTCTGGAAAAAAACAAATAAAAGCTTTGAAAGGCAAGGCAGCAGCTAAATTCCTTTCGAATGCAGACTCGGCAGAAACAGAGAAAGATATCCAGCTTCTGTTAGCTAAATCAACAGGAAATTTTAAGAGAGGAAACGAAAAGAGAAGCCTCTGATGAAGGCTCCTCTATCTTCTCATGCAAGTTTCTTTCATGCAGGCACCTCGCGGCCATAATAAATCTTTCATTATTACAGCATATGGGATATTTTATGATTGTTGATTACGGCAGATATCTAAAATCAAATCAGCCGCCGCATGTAAATAATGTTTTTAATTTCATTACTTTGTACATAAGCGCAGCGTTTCGTCCCTTTTGAGTATGGTTGTTGATTTTCGGGCGAAGACACTCAATAAAAGCATAATCGCATTCGCAAGATGAAATTCCGCGGTCTAAGCAGCGGTCATGTCTTTGACAGCAGGCATCCACATCGTTGATCGGAAGTCCTGGGCCGCTGCAGCCGGGACCACACCATCTGTATTCAGGGAAAATACAGCGCCGCCTTTTTTTAATGTTCTTCCTTCCTGACATAAGATGATCTCCTTTTTAGTTTATATACTCTATTTATATGAATGAGTATAGATAGTTGAATTGGCGAAAATCCCATACAATGTGAATAAACACTCCTATTTTCAAGGAAATGTTTTTCTGAATTGAGAACGGTCCGTTTCTTCCTCTTTAAAGTGGGTAATATATTAACAAAATGACCTGTTAAAAACTTAGCATCTTAAGAGAGATTTTTTCTAAATCGAAGGGAGAACAAAATCTTGAAACTAACTTCTGAACAGAGGATTCAGCTGCATGAATTCAATAACCTTACAAAATCGCTGAGCTTCAATATGTACGATGTTTGTTACACGAAAACAAAAGAAGAACGTGAAGCTTATATACACTATATTGATGAGCAGTACAATGCGGAGCGTTTAACCAAAATCTTAAAAAATGTTACGGATATTATCGGTGCGCATGTACTGAATGTGGCACAGCAAAACTATGTGCCGCAGGGGGCAAGCGTGACAATTCTCGTATCCGAGGGTCCAGTTGTAGAAGTTCCTAATGAATCGTACGAAGAATCACCAGGTCCGCTTCCTGATTCGGTCGTTATGCAGCTTGATAAAAGCCATATTACCGTCCATACATATCCTGAATACCACCCGAATGAAGGAATCAGCACCTTCAGAGCGGATATTGATGTGTCAACTTGCGGGGAAATCTCACCCCTTAAAGCACTCAATTATTTAATCCATTCCTTTGATACAGATATAATGACAATGGATTACAGGGTGCGAGGTTTCACGAGGGATATTAACGGCGAGAAGCTGTTTATTGACCACGACATCAATTCTATTCAAAATTACATCCCGGAAAAGGTGAAGGACGCATACGACATGATCGATGTAAATGTGTACCCTCAGAATATCTTCCACACTAAATGCAAACTGAAGGAATTTGATTTAAATAATTATTTATTCGGTTATACGAAGGACAAGCTCAGTAAAAATGAGAGAAACGAAATTACAGACCGATTAAAAATTGAAATGGACGAAATTTTTTACGGAAAGAATATGAAGCCATTTTCAGG